>CACXBF010000001.1:0-129088 GCA_902765855.1 uncultured Ruminococcus sp.
CAAGCCCTTACTCTTTAAGTTTTTCGCCGCTCTCTCGCGACAGCTTGTTTATAATATCATACCCCAACCCAAATGTCAACACTTTTTTCGAAATTTTTTCGATTTTTTACCGATTTTTTTGCTTTTACTTTTTCTTTCCTATATATAGGATTTTTTCGATAAGTTTCATCTAAATGTAGATAAACTTTCCCTACTCTTTAACTTCATTTTACAAAACAAACTTCTCATATAAACCGCATGAAACAAAAAATGATTCTTGATAACTTAGTATGGTGTATGATAAAATGTTCATTGATATAACTTATATAAGCAGAGGTATTATAGAATGAAAGCCCTTTTAGTGATTGATATGCAAAATGTATACATAGGAAAAGACCACTCAAAATTTTTCAATTACAACAGGCAGCAAATAATTTCAGCTGTAAATAATGTAATAGATAATAATGGCGAAAATATAATCATCTACATACAAAATTTCATGAAGAATAATTTTATAAACAAATTTATACCCTTTAAAGCATACAAAGGAACAAAAGGGGCTGAGTTAATTTCCGAATTACATATCGTATCTAATCTTATATTTGATAAATATGTAGGAGATGCCTTTTCAAATAATAAACTAAACGAATTTCTAAGAAATAAAAATGTAGACACTATTGAAGTTATAGGTATTGATGGCGGAGGCTGCGTTGCATTGACGGCATTAGGTGCAATAAAGAACGGTTATAATGTTATCGTCAATACAAATGCTATCGGCACAAGCACAATACTTAATAAAAACAAAGAAAAATATTTTAAAAAGCTTAGGCAACAAGGTGCAGAGTTTATATAGTAGACTTAATGTTATTTTTTAAAGGAGAAAAGTGATTAATATGAATTTTACAGAAACCAACGCTGTCGAACCTGAGATTATTGTAGAAGACACTCATGAAAAATATCTTCCTATGAAAGATATATTAGTACCACAGCTTATTGAGTTTTTAAGAAAGCTTTGTCATATTGAAGAGGAACTGTATTTCAAAGATACAAAAATAGATGAAGACAAAGCTAAAGCTGTCATACCTGAAAATATAGCTAACCAACAAAGCGAAGAACTCTGGAAAGAATATTGTCAGAAATACGGCAAAATCGCAGAAACATTTTGTACGCAAAAATTACTTGATAAAGGCTATGCAAGAAGTATTGGCCAGACTGCACAGTACTCTTATATAAATGAAGGCTGTAAGCTTTCATTCATTATGAAATCAAGCAAGAGAGCCACTATTAAAATCTTTTTTCACGCAGGTGTAGATGAAAGACATAAATTCGTTCTAAAGCTTACCGAGGACGGCTGGAAAATTGATAACAAAAGCTATGACTTTAATGACGATAAATGGCATTCATACACTATTTAAACTAACTGAAAAATCCCACCAGAGCATTTCTATTCGCTCTGATGGGATTTATTTATATTATTTCCTACTTTTGCGTTTTAATCGTGTATAGGTTATTACAAACGAAATAACCGCCATAACACCTACAAATATTAAAACTCTTTGTGTATAACTCATTTCTTCACTATCAGAAGCGTTCGCCTTAGAATTTTCAACTGATTGCCCACTATTTGTTGAAAGTTTTTCCGAATTTTCTACTTTACCTGAATTACTGCTTTCAGCATTTCCGCTCTCAACACTTGCAGAAGTAAAAATAATTTTATCAGGGTCAATCGTCTGCTCAATTATCTCCGCTATACGCCTATGACCCGCTGCATTTGGGTGAATATCAGGGTTAGAGAGCGACATATTTATATATTTTTTATCTGATTCCTTAAACTCCTTACTGATATCGGCAATTTTAAATCCATACTTTTCCGAAAGCTCAAAAAGCGCTGTGTTAAATCCATTTATGCAACCTTCTACACTATCATAAGCACCATCTATATCATCTTTCATATCCGCAAACATAATTGGAGCTACAACGAAAATAGGCTTAAATGGATTATAAACTGTCTGCATAACTATTTCAGCCTTAGGGTTCATTTCTCTAAGCAGATTGATAATCTTTTCTACTGTACTTTTATAGTAAGAAATATCGGAGGTCATATTTTCAGCCGTCAATTTTCCTGCCATATCTATAAGATTCCTTACAGTTTCAGCCGGATTCTCTGCACTATCCGAAGGCAATGCGCCATTCACAAGCTTATCAACAAGGTATAACATATCATTTCCACCGATTGACATAACTATATAGTCCGCCTGTTGAAGTGCAGATTTTTCTTTTTCAGAAGGTTTTTGCAAATCTTCAAGCAATACAGTAGATGTTCTGCCGTTTACAGCGAAGTTATTGCTCTTAAAGTTACCTTCCTCTGTTAATATCTCTACATATGATTTTTCACCCTCAGCAAGCCCGTAGCCACGAGTAATGCTATCACCCAATGCAACGAGCCTTTTCGGTTCATCTGCCTTAGCAGTCTGCTCTGTGGATTCTACATTCTCTTCTAAACTGCTTTCCGATTGAGAGCTTTCATCTGCATAATATATTTGCATTGAAAGTGGTACTATAATAAGTGCAAATAATGTTGCTAAAATCCTTTTCATTATTTATCCTCCAATCTTAATTTATATAAAGAAAAAACAGCTACCGTAGTAGCTGTTCAGTTTATGTTGGCATCTTCCTATTTTTCCAGATCGTCACCAATCAAGTATCTTCGGCACTACTGAGCTTAACTTCCGTGTTCGGCATGGGAACGGGTGGACCCTCAGCGTCATCAATACCAACTCTTTATTTTGTTTTTTGCTGTCGTTCTCTCGACTGCTTGATTATTATAGCACGCTGTTTCAGAAAATGCAAGTGTTTTTTTAAAAAAATTTAAATTTTTTTTTAAAGTCTCTAAAAAATCCAGTATTTATGCAGTCTAATAGCATATGCTACTTTAAAAATTTTTATATTGGAAGTCGTTTTAATGGCTCTTTAAATATATAACAATACTCAATGATAAATTATATATATTGAATCTTTTCACAATAACTATTTCTACCAACAACTTTAGTTACCCTCGAAAATCATATAATCTTGAAATCCAATTCAATAATTATAGCTTTTCAGTTATGTAATGATTTATTTCTTTAATTTACAAATCTATGTTCTAATTTAACAACTTATCTGCTATATATAGCAATAGCCGTTTAAGTTTCATCTATTATTTAATATCTTGCAAGTTTAATCAAGCGGAAATACACTACATCAGGAGTACTACACAGTTTGTTTAGTTTTTTACAGGAAATTCGACATATTTTTCACTGCTTTTTCGCAAGTTCAATATTTCAAACTATATTTGTTGATAATCTTTCCACCTGTAAAAATACCGTAAAATTCAAGGTTTCAAAAAAAGTTTTCCTCATTTTCAACTGAGTTTTCAACACTTTTAACCGAGTTATTGACTTTTTTTCATTGAAAAATCAGTTCAAAACTTTGGCTTTTCCCGTTTTAACACTAAAATGCTGTGATTTTATATGATTTCAACCGCTATTTTTGTTCTCAACAAACTTTTCAACAGCTTTTTGTTGAAAAAGTTGAAAATTACTTCACCGTTCGGTTGAATTATTTTTTATTCAAATTCAGAAAATTCCCAAAATTCACCCCAATATTTTGTGTTATTAATTTTTTTTAAACTCATTTTATAAGATTTTACATTTTTCGCTTATAGAATAAAGATTTGCTTTTCAACATTTTCAACATTTCTATGTTGAAAACACAATTTCTTTCAACTTTTTCCCGTTGAAATCAGCTTACGGAAAATAGTCCTTAGATAACATTCCAAGACGGTCTATGTCATAATAAACGCCGTCTTTTAAAAGCTCACTTCGTGCTGTTCCCTCATATTTAAAGCCTAATTTTTCCATAACTCTCCTTGATGCTCCATTACAGCTCATACAGCAGCCGGCAAGACGATTTAATTTCAGTCCCTCAAAAGCAAGCTTCAGCATAGCTCTGCCACCCTCTGTCGCAAAACCTTGCCCCCATAATTCAGGATTTATAAAATAAGTAATATCACCTCTATTATGTGCTGAACTAATATTAACTATTCCTATATTGCCAATATATTCTCCGCTCCCCTTGAGAAACATTCCAAATTCATATCCGGTTCTGTTTTTTGCATTTGAGCGAAGATATTTTATCCACCATTTTGCTCTTTTTTTGCTGTAATCTCTCGGAATAGCATATGTTGTGCGATAAATTCCCTCATTATTAACAATGCGGACAATACTGTCCGCATCGCTATCCTCATATTCTCTTATAATCAACCGCTCCGTTAAGCATAGAATCATATAATCACCTGATATAAGTTATTCAGCTTTATAGAATGGCTCGGCATTTTTTATAGCATTCTTGCTAAAGTCTGAGCCAAGCTTAATAAAGTCTATATTTTTTCCCTTTGAATAAGCAAGCGCCGATTTTGCAATATCTCCAAAGAGGGCATTTTTTTCGCCATCAAAATCTATTACAAGCAACCAGCTTTCAACATTATCCTTAACCATAAGCTTGAGATATGCTGATTTAACCTCATTATGTTTTTCTAAACACTTGCTTATAGCCTCAATCAGTTCTGTTGGTTTCTCCTTAGGGTCGCCAAGCATAACCTTCGTATCCTTTTCAACTGTAAGCTTCTCAATATTAACATCTTGCTTGCCTGAAACCGTAGATTCTATAACATTTATCATATTTTCATCAAGAATAAGATTAAAACCAAATGGATTTATAACTACTCCATTTTCCTGCTTACTAAAATACTTCAGGTCTTCAAAGCCTATGATATTTCCGCTAAGCTTTTTCTGTTTATCAAATTTTCTGAATTCAATCCAATCTGTGAAGAAAGCAAAGAAATTCTTTCCATCAGCATTTGTAATAAGCGGAATCTTAAATTGACTCTTATCCTTAACAACAAGCTTACCATCTACCATATTTTCAGGATTAGCTTTAAGTTGTGTCGGGTCAAATGGCATCAAATATCTTGCCTTATAAATCTCCATAAACATCTTGGCTTCAAGCTCTCTTGTAGGACGCTTAAATGCAAGTGCCTGAAAGAAATTATCCGCTGCTGCGACAAGACTTGGATTAAGCACAGGTCGCTGTACTTCCGGAATATTAGAGAAATCTGGCTTTCTTATTATATCAAAAAGACTGATTATAAGATATTGCTGACCCTCATCAATCGCAATAAGCTCTATTCCGCTTCTATAAAGTTCCATAAAAAGCTCTGTTCTATCTGCAACCTTACACTCAGCAGGGGCAATAGTCATTCCTTTGCTTTTAAGTTTCTCCTCATAAACATTATAGTATTCTTTCTCCGAAAATATGAATGAAATTGTCTTTCCCTCAAAAATATCCATATGATAGTTATGAGTAACAGGCGAATAAGCCACCAAAATCATATCTTGGTTTTTAATTCTGTCTATAACTTCTGTTATATAAAATTTCTTATTAGTTTCAGCGTATTTTTTTATAAATTTTTGAACCTCTGACATATCATTGCTCCTTAATTTAAAATATTTTCTAATTGAAGTATTAAAACTTTCTATGGTATTATTATAATTCAAATTTTAAAAATTCTCAACTATTTTTGACAAATTTAATATATTTACCCAAAAGTTGTGCGTGACCGCACTGGACAAAACGCGGTGTGTGACCACACTGGACAAGACGCGTAATCGCTCGGCAAGCCTCGCTCGACACTTACAAGATAAGTTTATTACCGCGGTCGAAGAAACTACCGATTAACTAATAAACTTCCCCAAGACAACTAAAAGTTTCGCTCGAGGCGGCGTGCCGCCGCTGCCAAGACGCGGAATCGCTCGGCAAGCCTCACTCGACACTTACAAGGTAAGTTTATTGCCGCGGTCGAAGAAACTACCGATTAACTAATAAACTTTCCCCAAGACAACTAAAAGTTTCGCTCGAGCCTTTTCAAAGGCTCGCAGGGTCGAGGGACAGCGTCCCTCGTGGGTGTTAAGGGCAAAGCCCTTAACATCTCTTGCCTTTAAAGGGCGGACTTTGTCCGCCCTTAGAGACTAATGTTGCAAACAAGAAGAATTTATCGGCGGATAAAATCCGCCGATTGGAAAAAAAGAAATGTTGGGCTTCGCCCAAAGGTGTGTCGCTCTCCGCAGAGAGCGACAAGGGCGTTGCCCTTGACCCACAAGCTTTTGAAAAAGCTTGTGCAAAACTTTTAAGTGTCTTAGGTAAGTTTTTAAGCTAAGCGGTAGTTTTTTCGACCGTGTCAATAAGTTTCTCCTATAAGTGTCGAGCAATTCCGCGTCTTTGGGGCGGTGACTCGCCGCCTTGTGCAAAACTTTTAAGTATCTTTTAGATATTTTCCTTTAATCAAAAAGGACAAGCCATAAATTTGGCTTGTCCTCTATGTTTATAATATTATTGATGGAAGGAATAGTTTGGTGCTTCCTTTGTAATCTGAATATCGTGTGGGTGGCTTTCTTTAAGACCTGCACCTGTAATCTTAACAAACTTAGCCTTATCGTGAAGCTCTTGGATTGTAGCACAGCCTGTATATCCCATACCAGCTCTGAGACCGCCCATAAGCTGATAAATAGTATCTGCCAACATTCCCTTATAAGGAACACGACCTTCAACGCCCTCCGGAACGAATTTCTTATTGCTTGCCTGGAAGTATCTGTCCGAGCTGCCTCTGCCCATTGCTCCAAGACTGCCCATTCCACGATATACCTTGAACTGTCTGCCTTGGTAGATTTCGCTCTCTCCTGGAGATTCTTCACAACCTGCAACGAGTGAACCAATCATAACAACGCTGCCACCAGCAGCAAGAGCCTTAACAATATCACCCGAATATTTTACACCGCCATCTGCGATAACAGGAATACCTTGCTTAGAAGCCTCGTTAGCTGCATCAAAGATAGCTGTAATCTGTGGAACGCCGATACCTGCAACAACTCTTGTTGTGCAGATAGAACCAGGACCGATACCAACCTTAACGCAGTCTGCACCGGCATCAATAAGAGCCTTTGCAGCCTCAGCAGTTGCGATATTACCGGCAACAAGCTGAACATTAGGGAATGCTTTTTTAACCTTAGCTACGGATTTAACGATATTGCTATTGTGTCCGTGTGCAGAATCAAGCACAAGAACATCAACCTGAGCCTTAACAAGCTCTGCAACTCTCTCAAGAACATCAGGAGTACCGCCAATAGCCGCTGCACAAAGCAAACGACCGCTCTCGTCACGAGCAGAATTAGGATACTGTACGCTCTTTTCAATATCTTTAATTGTAATGAGTCCCTTTAACGCACCATTTTCATCAACGAGAGGGAGTTTTTCGATTTTATGTTTTCTAAGAATTTCCTGTGCTTCCGGAAGCGTTGTACCAACCGGAGCTGTTACAAGCTGTTCGTGAGTCATAACATCAGCTATTCTCTGATTATAGTCGCTGTCGGACATAAATCTCATATCACGGTTAGTTATAATGCCGACAAGCTTACCATCACGACAGATAGGTACACCTGAAATTTTATACTTAGCCATAAGCTGGTTTGCATCAGAAACATAGTGGTCAGGAGTAAGGAAGAACGGATTTACTATAACTCCGTTTTCTGACCTTTTAACTCTGTCAACTTGGTCAGCCTGTGTTTCGATAGGCATATTCTTATGGATAACGCCGATACCGCCCTCACGAGCAATAGCTATCGCCATTCTTGCTTCTGTAACGGTATCCATCGCAGCTGTAATAATAGGTGTGTTCAGCTTAACCTTTTTGGTGAGGTGAGTACTGATGTCAACATCCTTTGGCTCAACATTTGATTCTCCCGGGATAAGCAAAACATCATCGAAGGTAAGACCCTCTTTGATAAATTTCTCTTGAAAACTCTTATCGATCATCACAATTCCTCCTCAGTAATCTGTAAATATAAACGGTTGTTAATTTATTTATTATATCACAACGAGAATTATTTTTTATGCCTTATAGGAATTATAATTCATACTTCTTCATTTTTTGTAGAAGCAAAAATCGTCAATAAAACTAACTTGCGGGCGAACGCAGTTCGGCGGCGAGCCGCAGCTGTCAAGATGCAAAATCGGTCTTGCAAGCAAACCCCCGACATTCACATAATAAGTTTATTGATGCGATTGAAGAAACTACCGAATGGGCTTTCATTTGTGGTCGATAAACTAAAATCCACAACTCAAATAGAGAGTTGTGGATTCAAAATTTTATTATAAACTACTATCAAAAGCAAAACCGTTAAAATTTTACACCATACGGGCGAACTGTGTTCGCACATACACTTTTTCCCGTAAAATAGTTAAAAGTTTTGCTCAAAGCGGCGAGCCGCCGCTCCCAAGACGCGGTGCGTGACCGCACATGACAAGACACAGAATCGCTCGGCAAGCCTTACTCGTAGTTGATTAGGGAAAATTGTTGCTGCGGTAGAAAAAACTACCGAAAGATACTTAATCAAGCTTTTTCAAAAGCTTGCAGTTTCCAAAGGCGGAGCCTTTGGTGGTTTTTAAGGTCAAAGCCATTAACTTAGCAAGGCTTCTTTATAACATCTATTCCCATATAAGGACGGAGAACTTTTGGAACTGTGACAGAACCGTCTGCGTTCTGATATTGCTCTACGATTGCAGGGATAACACGGCTTGTTGCAAGACCTGATGCGTTAAGAGTATGTGCAAAGTGAACCTTCTTGTCTGCACCTCTATATCTGATATTTCCTCTACGAGCCTGATAATCTCTTGCATTAGATGCTGAGCTGACTTCTTTATAAATTTCCATACTTGGAATCCATACTTCAATATCGTATGTTCTTGCCATAGAGAATGAGCAGTCACCGGCAGCAAGCTTGCTGAGTCTGTAATGAAGACCAAGTTCCTGAACAATTCTTTCTGCCTTTCCAACAAGCTCCTCGAAAGCGATATCTGACTTATCGTCCTCTGTATACTGAACCATTTCAACCTTGTTGAACTGGTGACCACGAATCATACCACGCTCTTCGCTACGGTAACTTCCAGCCTCTCTACGATAGCAAGGTGTATAAGCGATATACTTCTTAGGAAGTTCCTCTGTTGGAATAATCTCATCTCTGTGAAGATTTACGAGAGCGGTTTCTGCTGTTGGAAGCATAAACTTCTTATCGTTGCTTGTTGGGTTCTGAATCCAGTAAACCTCATCTGTAAACTTAGGGAACTGACCTGCAACATAGCCACATTCATAGTTGAGCATGTGTGGTGGGAGAATGAACTCATAACCATCTGCAATATGCTCATTAACGAAGAAATTAAGCAATGCCCATTCAAGTCTTGAACCCCAACCACGATAGAGCCAGCTGCCTGAACCAGCAATCTTTGCACCACGCTGATAGTCAATCATACCGAGGCTTTCGCAAAGGTCAACATGGTTCTTTGCCTCAAAGTCAAACTTTGGCTTTTCGCCGAAATATCTTACAGGTACATTCTGTTCCTTGTCACCTGCAACAACATCGTCATCAGGAAGGTTTGGCAAGCCAAGAAGAAGTTCTTTTTGCTTTTGGTCGAGTTCCTGAAGCTTTGCGTCCTCTTCCTTAATTTGTGCTACAAGCTCTTTCATCTTAGCCATAATTTCGGAAGCGTCACCGCCAGCCTTCTTGATTTGAGGAATTTCCTTAGAAGCTGCATTCTGTTCAGCCTTCATAGCCTCAACCTTACCGATAACCTCTCTGCGTTTAGCATCAATTTCAATAATGTTATCAACTACGGAATCAAGGTCCATATTACGCTTTTTAATTTTTGCCTTTACTTCGTCTGCTTTTTCTCTGATAAGTTTAATATCAATCATTGTTATTCTCCTTAGATTTAAATAGATTTATATAAAATAAATTTCAGGTATATTTATTCTTCTCCACCGAGAAGCTTTGCGAGCTGAATCAAATCGTCCTCACTATAAAATTCTATCTCAAGCGTGCCGTTATTTTCCTTATCATTCATAACCTTAACCCTACGGCTGAGATGTTCATTAAGTGAAAGCTCAACCTCATCATATATTGGAGCACGCTTTAGATATTGCTTTTCAGATTTTGGTTTTTTATCTGTATTTTGTTTCTTCGCCAAACGCTCTACATCTCTTACGGTTAAATCCTGTGGTACGATAGATTTCGCTATTTTAATCATAGTTTCTTTGTCAGCGATTCCAAGTAAGGCTCTTGCGTGACCTGCGCTGATCTCGCCGTCCTTGAGCATATCCTGAATTTCTTCCGGAAGATTCAGAAGTCGCATTACATTTGCAACAGCCGGTCTTGATTTTCCGACAGCCTTTGCAACCTCGTCCTGTGTAAGATTATAAGTGTCCATAAGCGATTTATAACCGAGTGCCTCTTCGACTGAATTCAAGTCTTCACGCTGAAGATTCTCAATAAGTGCAATCTGTGTCATTTCGCTGTCGGTCATCTCTCGAATAACAACAGGTACTTCTGAAAGTCCTGCCATTCGACTTGCTCTCCAACGGCGTTCACCTGCAACGAGCTGATAACCGCCGCCGGCAAGTGGTCTGACAAGAAGTGGTTGAAGAACACCATGTGTTGCGATAGAGTCTGCAAGCTCTCGAAGAGCCTCTTCGTTAAATTCCTTCCGAGGTTGGTCCCTGTTTGGCTCTATATCCGAAATTTTAAGAAAAACATTACTATTGCTATCATTTGTATCGTTCTCAATGAATATTGCGTCAAGTCCTTTTCCAAGACCGCCTAATTTTCCTACCATCTAAGCTAAGCTCCTTTCTCAAGAATTGTTTCTTATAATTTCCTCTGCCAAGGCATTATACATTACCGAGCCTTTGCAAGATTTATCAAAGTACATAATCGGCTTTCCGAAACTCGGTGCCTCTGAAAGTCTTACTCCACGAGGAATAACGCTTGTGAAAACCTTTTTCGGAAAATAGCGTTTAACCTCTGCTACAACCTGTTGAGTAAGATTAAGTCTGCCGTCATACATTGTCAGCAAAACGCCCTCAATTTCAAGTCTTTCATTATACGAACGCTTTATTCTGCGAACTGTATTCATAAGCTGTGAAAGTCCCTCAAGAGCGTAATATTCAGGTTGAATCGGAACAAGCAAACTATCCGCCGCACAAAGTGCATTCGCTGTAACAAGACCAAGAGACGGAGGACAATCTATGAAAATAAAATCATATTCTGCTCTTAGCTGTGCAAGAGCATTTTTAAGTCTTGCCTCTCTATGCTCAAGCTCTGAAAGCTCAAGCTCTGCCGCAGCAAGATTCATACTTGCAGGAATAATATCAAGTTCCTTGAATTCTGTATGTATAATCGCCTGTTTAGAATTTATTCCACTTACAAGAATATCATAAGATGAATTTCTTATGCTTCTTTTATCAATGCCGACGCCGCTTGTTGCATTGCCCTGTGGATCTATATCTACTAAAAGAACCTTTTTACCAAGGAGTCCAACACCAGCCGAAAGGTTGACAGCTGTCGTAGTCTTACCGACTCCGCCTTTTTGGTTAGTAACTGCTATAATTTTTGCCAATCTATATCACTGCCCAATCTTTTTATTGTTATACAAATCAAAATTTCCTCATAAGAAAGTTATTTTTGATAAATCACACTGCAAAAAGCTGTAAATCAGTCATTTTTCGCAACAAAAATATTATATCACAACCGCAATCAAAATTAAAGGGAAATATCAAATTTTATCCTTATAAATTGCTTTTTCTACATTATAACCACTATTAATCATAAAATCACCCTCTAAGATGTTTCACATGAAACATTTCTTGATTAATACTCCCTATTGTTTCACGTGGAACATTTTTCTAATTAACATTCTCCACTGTTTCACATGAAACAGTGATAAATAAAAAAAGAGAGGTTCTCACCTCTCTTAAAGATATTAAGTAATTATGCGTTTTGCAAAATTGGAATAATCTCACCTTCTTCCACATTTGATGTATCGGCTTCTGTTGTTGTCTGTGGAATTGCTGTCTTAGGAATCCTTACACAGTATTCGATATAATCATCAGTTTCATTTTTTTCTGAAATTGCGTCTATTCCAGAACTTTTCATAGTATCAATAGCTTTAGAAATCGTATTTACGAAAATCCGTATATCTTTATATATAATTTTCGTAGTTTGTTTAGCTTTCTTTGCCGGAACATTACTCAGTAACTTTTCTACAAGCTTTTCCGTTTGTTTAACATTAAGACCGCTTGAAATAACCTCACTAAGCGCCAGTTTTCGAGTAGTTTCGTCATCAATTTTAATCAGGGCTCTTGCATGGCGTTCAGAAAGGTCCGAACGGATTATGTAATCCCTCTCTTCTCTTGTTAAACGCAAAAGTCTTAACTTATTTGCAACCGTAGATTGCCTTTTTCCAAGCTTTCTTGCAGCCTCCATTTGAGTAAGTCCACAGGTAATAATAAGTTTGCGTATACCCTCAGCCTCCTCAAAGATATTCAAATTTTCACGCTGAAGATTTTCCAGTAAGCTAAATACTGTAGCTTGTCCTTCATCGCAGCTAACAATTATGCAAGGTACAGATTTCATTCCACACATTGATGCTGCACGAAGTCTGCGTTCACCTGCAATAAGCTCGTATTCATTCTTGCTAACTCTGCGAACAGTCAATGGTTGAAGAATACCATTTTCTCTGATACTTATTGCAAGCTCTTGCATCTCATCACGCTTAAAATAAACTCTTGCTTGGTTTTTGCATGGGCGAATTGATATAATTGGGATTTCTATAACTTTTTTTTCTCCTTTGGTGTTGATAACCATTTAAATCATCTCCTTGTGGAAATAATCGTAACATAAGGAAATATAGAAATTCGTCGCAATATAAGTTATGACAAAACAATCATAAAACTTTGAAAAAACTCCAAGTTAAGGCAACAAATCGCCACCTTCAAGATATGGAATCATTTTGCAAGCCTCGCTTTATTTATGTTATCACGGATAAAGAAACTACCGATTATTTAATCAACTTTTCTAAGAAAATTAACAGTTTCGCTCAAACCTTTTCAAAGGTTTACAGGTTCAAGGGACGGAGTCCATTGTGGGTTTTAAGGACAAAGCCCTTAACTTTTCTTTTTTCTCTAAAAGCGGACCTTGTCCGCCTTTAGTTGCTAACAAAATAAAAAAACAGCCACAATTCAAAATTGTAGCTGCCTCAATCTTACAACGGAAGCTTATTTATCTTAACACCTCTGCGTGGATATTTCTCAGGCGTAAATTGAATCTTTTCTATTATAAAGATAATTCTCTTTTCGCCGTCTGGTAAGGTAATATAATCATTATCCTCTTTGCATATTCCGCCAAGAATACTAATTGCATTTTTAGCAGATTCAAGCTCTGCAAGGCCGTCCTTGCCTTTCATAGCTATAAACGAACCGCCTTTTTTCACAAACGGAATACAGTATTCGCACAGTGATGGAAGATTTGCAACTGCTCGTGAAACAGCTATATCAAAGCTTTCACGATACGATTTGTTTCTACCGGCGTCCTCTGCACGAGAATGAATCGTTTCCGCCTTAATATCAATTCCGTCACAAAGCTGATTAAGAAAATTTATTCTCTTGTTAAGGCTATCAAGCAATGTAAGCTGTATATCATCTCTGACAATTTTCAGCGGAACAGACGGAAAACCCGCACCCGTACCTACATCAATCATAGCCGCATTTTTCTTTATATTAAAAGCTTTCAAAACAGTTAAGCTGTCTATAAAATGTTTAACAGCAATTTCTTTTGGTTCTGTTATTGCTGTAAGATTGATTTTCTCGTTCCATTCAACAAGTATTTTTGCATAGTTTTCAAACTTTTCAAGTTGAACCTCATTAAGAGTGATTTCGTTTTCATCAGCCCACTTTTTCATAGTTTCAGAAATTATGCTCATTTTGCACCTCCATTATTCTTATTTCTAAGCGATGCAAGGTAGATAACCAAAACAGAAATATCCGCTGGACTTACTCCCGAAATTCTACTTGCTTGACCGATATTCTCAGGACGAACCTTTGTAAGCTTTTCTCTTGCTTCAAGTCTTAATCCGTCAATAGCGTTATAGTCTATATTTTCAGGCAAAATCTTGTCTTCAAGTCTGCGTACTTGGTCTATAACGATAAGCTGACGCTTTATATATCCCTCATACTTAATCTCCGTTTCAACCTGTTCAAAAATATTGCGGTCTATATTCGGACGATTTTCATCAATTTCCGACAATGCGTCATAACCAAGCTGTGGTCGCTTAATTAAATCTATAAGTCTTACACCTGTGTTTATCGCAGATGTTTCACGTGAAACAAGTATCTTGTTTACCTTTTCAGAAGGTGCAATAACTGTCGATTTAACTCGTTTAAGCTCCTCTTTGATAAGTTCTTGTTTTTTGTTAAAGCGTTCCCATCTCTCATCATTTATCAAACCAATCTTTCTGCCGATTGGTGTAAGTCTTGAATCCGCATTATCCTGACGAAGTACAAGACGATATTCAGAACGGGAAGTCATCATTCTGTAAGGGTCCTGACAGCCCTTTGTTACGAGGTCATCAATAAGCGTTCCTATATATGAGCTTGCTCTGTCAAGAATCATCGGCTCTCTGCCGAGAATCTTCAACGCAGCATTTACGCCTGCAACAAAGCCCTGACCAGCAGCCTCCTCATAACCCGAACTACCGTTAAACTGTCCTGCACCATAGAGATTTTCAAAGTCGATAAATTCAAGTGTTCTTCTAAGCTGTAAAGGGTCGCAGCAATAATATTCAATAGCATATGCAGGACGCATAATAACAGCATTTTCAAGGCCTTTAATCGAATGATAGAATGCCGTCTGAACATCTTCTGGAAGTGATGAACTCATACCCTGTAAATACATTTCCTCTGTATTCAAGCCACAAGGCTCGATGAATAACTGATGTCTTTCCTTTTCTGAGAAACGAACAATCTTATCTTCAATACTCGGGCAATATCTCGGACCTATACCCTCAATTTTTCCACTGTAAAGCGGCGACCTGTGAAGATTATCGAGAATAATCTTTTTAGTCTTTTCATTTGTCCAGCTTATGTGGCAAAGAACCTTATTTTTACCAGGTTCGAGGGTATCATATGAGAACGGTGTAACAGGTTCATCACCAGCTTGTTCCTCAAGGTCTGTAAAATCTATGCTCGATTTAAGTACTCTCGCAGGAGTACCGGTCTTAAATCTTCTTATGCTCATACCCATATTTTTAAGGGCGTCAGGCAAGAATTTTGACGGAAAAATACCGTCCGGACCACTCTCGTATGAAACATCACCGACAAATACAACACCGCCAAGATATGTACCCGTAGCAATAACAACAGCCTTTGCAAGATACTTAGTTTTTAGCCTTGTTGTAAGTTCCCATTCTCCATCATCATTCTTTACAAGGTTTGTAATTTCGGCTTGCCTTAGTTCAAGGTTTTTCTGTAATTCAAGACAATGCTTCATTCTCTCCGCATATGCTCTTCTGTCAATTTGGGCTCTTAGTGAATGAACCGCAGGACCTTTTCCCCTGTTAAGCATACGCATCTGCAAAAATGTCTCATCGGCAGCCTTGCCCATTTCACCGCCTAAAGCGTCAAGCTCTCTTACAAGATGTCCCTTTGCAGTACCGCCGATAGACGGATTACAAGGGCAGTTTCCGACAGCGTCCATATTTATCGTAAATACTGCCGTTTTACAACCAAGCCTTGCAGAAGCAAGAGCCGCCTCAATTCCGGCGTGTCCTGCACCTATAACCGCAACATCATATTTTCCTGCAACATCAACCATAATATCACCTACAATAAAATTTTATATATAAGAATCCATATATCTGTCATAGCCAAACACAGCCATAGCAACAACACATCTTGTATTATGTTCCAATGAATATTTTTTTGCAATATCCAATGTTTTCATAACATCATTGCATTTATCAGAAATAATATTATATTTAATATATCTATCCTTTTTTTCTTCTCTGCCGTCAGAATATTCTGTCACACAGACATCGTGTCTTACTCTCATTTTTTCGGTAAAAACATAAAAGCCTTTATTTACCTCTTTGAGGTCATTATCAAAATTCTGATTTATAAAAGTAATTTTTCCGTTCTCAATAACTGAATATCTTTTATAGCATACAACAACCTGAGCGCCCTTATACTTTAATAAGTCTGTATTCTTAGCCGTTTCATAATCGCACAGATAAGAACATATAGAATTTGAACTGAAAAAATAGTTATAATCTGATTCTTCAAAAATCCCTATATTTCCACCTATTTCATCAGAATATTCTAATTTATCTCCATCAAAAATTCCTTCTGTATACTCACTATAGCTCATATTACTTACCTACACAGAAGTGTGAGAATACCGAATCCACAACCGCTTCGGAGGCTCTTTCTCCGGTAAGCTCAAGTAACGCAGAAATTGCGTCCTCTATTATTACTGTAACAGCATCAAGAGTTATCCCCATTTCAAGGGCATTTATTGCCTCATTCAGAAAATCTCTCGCCCTCTTTGCACAATCTCTCTGTCGTTCATTCGCAATAATTGCCGCCGAAGGGTCAAGCTGTGAAGTACCGATTATATCCGAAACAACTTTTTCAAGTTCAGATGCACCCGACCCAGATTTAGCCGATATAAACACCACATTCTTGACATTTTTCCTGATATAATCCATATCAATCGCAGTTTCGAGGTCACTCTTATTTATAACAGCCACACTCGGACAATCCTTTATAAGCCCAATAAGCTCTCTGTCATCGTCACAAAGTTCCTTTGATGAATCAAAAACAGCAAGCACCAAGCCTGCACTTTTTACCCTTTTTCGAGCCTTTTCTACACCGATACTTTCAACTGGGTCATCAGTTGCCCTTATTCCGGCTGTATCAGATAAACAAAGCGGTATATCTCCAAGCATAACAGTATCTTCGATAACATCACGAGTAGTTCCGGGAATATCCGTAACAATCGAGCGTTCATAGCCTGAAAGCAAGTTCATAAGCGTACTTTTGCCGACATTTGGCTTTCCTGCGATAACTGTATCTATTCCCTCACGAATAGCCTTTCCTGCGTCATATGTTGCAAGAAGCTTATCGAGAATATCTATGCTTGAATTAAGCTCTCCTGTAAGATTTTCTGTAGAAACTGCGGGAATATCATCTTCAGGATAATCTGCCCAAGCCGAAAGATGAGCCGCACTTGTTATAAGATTTTCCTTAACAGAATCAATCTTTTTTCTCAAAGCACCATCCATAGCACCAAGTGCCGCACGGCTGGATTGCTCACCTCTTGCGGAGATTATATCCATAACTCCCTCAGCTTCAGTTAAGCCGATTTTGCCGTTAAGAAAGGCTCTTTTCGTAAATTCACCAGCCTCAGCCATACTTGCACCGGCATTGAGTACAGCTCTAAGCACTCTTTTCGTAACATACAAACCGCCGTGACAAGAAATTTCAGCAACATTTTCTCCGGTATAGCTATGCGGAGCAAGATACACAAGCAGAACGCCACTATCTATAAGCTCATCGCCATCATAGATATGTCCATAAGCCGCAGTATAGCCTTTCATTTCCGAAATGTTTCTGCCAGTTATTGATTTAAATACCTTTTGAGAAATTTCAAGAGCATCACACCCTGAAATTCTTATAATTCCGATACCGCCTGCCCCTTGTGCAGTCGCTATTGCAGCAATAGTTTTTTCATTCATACATAATCTCCTTTATGTTAAGGGCGTTGCCCTTAAAACCTACGAGGGACGCTGTCCCTCGACCCTGCAAGCTTTTAAAAAAGCTTGAGCAAAACTTTTAAGTGTCTTTGGAAAATTTGTTAGCTAATCGGTAGAGCCGAACGGCACCGCCCTTTCGGCTACGGTAGCTACTTCATCCGCGTCAATTAACTTCCTTCACCACACCACAAGCGAGACTTGTCGAGCGATTCCGCGTCTTGGCTGCGGCGGCTCGCCGCCTTGAGCAAAACTTTTAATTGTCTTTCGAAAGTCTGTTAGCTAATCGGTAGAGCCGAACAGCACCGCTTGTTCGGCTACGGTAGCTACTTCATCCGCGTCAACCAACTTCCCCCACCACACCACGAGCGAGACTTGTCGAGCGATTCCGCGTCTTCGCCGTGGGTCGGCACCCACAAAAAGAGCATCGCCGAAAATACAGCGATGCTCTTTTGAAAAATTAGTCTTTGTTTATTTCAATTTTGCCGTAAAGCGATGTTGTTGGTGCTTCTTCAAGATGCTCGCTCTCAAATGTAGAGAAAACGCTGTCGTCCGGATGTCTTTGCTGTTCATCTGTATATTCACGACGCTGATAGTCGCCTGAGCGTCTGCGTGGCTGATTACTATTTCTATTGCCATAACCGCTGTTATATCTTCCGTTTTTATTTCCATAAGACTGCTTTTTGCGGTCAGGACCGATAACAACATGCCTTTGAAGATTCTCGCCCTCAGACCATGAAGTTGCTCCACGAACCTTTTGTACGGCTGTGTGTATGATTCTTCTCTCGTATGGATTCATAGGCTCAAGTGAAACCTTTTCGCCTGTCTTGCAAGCCTTAAAAGCAAGCTTTCTGCCAAGAATTTCAAGAGTCTTTTCTCTCTTCTCACGATAATTTCCGATATTGATTATTACTCGGAAATATTCATCATTTATATGGTTTACAACTAAACCTGTAAGATATTGAAGCGCATCAAGAGTTTCTCCTCTATGTCCGATAATAAAACCTATATCGTCACCATTCACATCAAATTCCGCACCATCTTCGGTTTCATTTGCTTCAATAATTACATTAGTAACACCAAGCTTCGTAAGAACATCCGTAAGATATGCTTTAGCAATATCTGTCGGAGTTTCTTCATAAAATACTTTTACCTTTGCAAGTGAACCGCCAAACAAACCAAACTTTTTCTTTTCAGGCTGAATAAGAACCTCAAACTGTGCTTTATCTTCGCTTATACCTAATTCCTCCAAAGCAAGTGCTTTAGCTTCCTCAATAGTTTCAGCCTCTTTAATAGCTTCTTTAATCATTATATTTCACCTCGGAAATTTATTTTTTCTTTCCCATATATCCACTACCTGAGTTTTTATTCTTAGACGAATTTTTCTTCTTTTTAGATGAGTTATTATTTTTCTTTTCTGTTGTAGATGAACTCTTTTCTGAATCTACAGTAACTACCTTTGCAGTTGCATTAATAAATTCCGCTGATGCCTCTTCTTGCTCACGAAGAATAACTCTCTGAGCTTCTGCCTTAGCTTCCATAATATTCATATTATAGAACTTATAAAGAACTATCGACTGTAAGAAACCGAATACCGTAGACGCAATCCAATAAAAACCAACAGCTGCAGGAACTGTATAAGCGATATATGCACTAAAGAGTGGCATAACAAGGAACATAATCTTCATACAACCAGCGCCCTGACCGCTCATATTAGTACCATTCATTTTCTGCATAAGGAAAGTACTTGCAACTGATGTAACAAAACAAAGAACCGGAATAATCCAAAGCATAGAACTCCAGCCTACTGTTGATGGAGTTGCAAGAAGGTCAAGACCTAAGAAGTTAAAACCATTGTGGAAGTCATTGATAGTATTAACATCATTTGCATTAAAGATTGCAGAACCATCTGCATTATTGAGATATGGATTAAGCTGTGGAAAATACTTTACAAGGTCAATCTGACCATAATAGGAATTAAAGCTTGAGCCTATACCAGGAAGTGTACTTAAAGTATTAAGAGCAGCACTAACTTTATCCGCAGCAATATGGAAAGTATTTGTCAGCGGATTAACAACTGCATAATAAATGCACATCATAAGTAAGAGTGGAAGTATCGAGGTAAGACAACCCGAATAAGGTGACGCTCCCTCTTTCTGCATAAGTAAAGCACTTTCCTCGTTAGCTTTTTGCCTGTTATTTGCATATTTTTTCATTATTTCCTGCTGTTTAGCCTGAAATCTCGCGTTCGCCGCCATAGATTTTTGTTGCTTAACTGAAAGCGGAAACATAATCAGCTTAATTACGATTGTAAAAATCATAATAGCTATACCAAAATTCTTTACAAGAAAGAATGCACCCCAGAGGATATAGCCAAAGATTCCTCCTATAAAATTAAAAAATTCCATCATAATTTAGAACAATTCCCTTCGCCCTTTTATTTTGCGGATCTTTTGCCTAAAAATTTTCTTTCCGCACTAAATTCAATCTTCTTAATTTTCTTTTCTGGAACAGGGTCATATCCACCCCTTGAGAAGGGATTACATCTCAAAATTCTTAAAACAGAGAGAATCGTTCCCTTCAACGCACCATGAACCTTAACTGCCTCAAGAGCATATGTCGAACAAGTAGGAATAAACTTACAGCATGGTGCTTTCTTTAACGGAGAAATATTTTTTCTATAAAAACAAATAAGCCAAATAAGCGGGTTCTTCATTTAAGAATCCCCGCTTCCTTCAGCTGTTTTTTCATTACACGCAAAACATCTGTGCTTTTAACAAAAGGTGTTTTACCCCTTGCAACAAAAACAATATCATATCCTGTTTTAAGCTCAGGCAAAAGCGAGCGATACGATTCACGAATAATTCTGCGTGACCTGTTTCTTAAAACGGCATTACCGATTTTTTTACTTGTAGTAATGCCCACTCTTACACAATTCCGTCTTGTCTTAATAACATAAGTAACTATGAGCGGACTTTGGTAAAATCTGCCCTTGGAGTAAAGTCTTCTGAACTCGTTATTTTTTTTTAAAGCAACATACTCGTTCAAAGCAACCACCCTACACCCAAAGCGCAATACTAAAAACACCGTTTTAAATAAATTTTGAAAATGCCCGAAAAAAGTTTCGGGCAAATCTCAGAAAGACAAAGCTTTCATCTTAAAAATACGAAAAATTAGTAAGTCAATCTTTTTCTGCCCTTAGCTCTTCTACGGGCAAGAACCTTGCGGCCGTTACTTGTAGACATTCTCTTTCTGAAGCCATGCTCCTTTTTTCTGTGAAGCTTTTTAGGCTGATAAGTTCTCAGCATTACAAAACCCTCCCTTCAAAATCTCAAAATAGAAGGCGGAACCGATAGAATTTCCCAGATAGTGGGAATACAAAAGATAAAGCCTTACAAATTAGCATTATAACTTATAAAAGGTAGAAATGTCAAGTATTTTTTCAAACTTATAGTATCTTACTTTTTATCGATAGCTACATTATATATGATGAAGTAACTATCGTAAACAAACTACACTGTTCTGCTATACCGATTAGCTAACAGATTTCCCAAAGACACTTAAAAGTTTCGCTCGAGCCTTTTCAAAGGCTCGCAGGGTCGAGGGACGGAGTCTCTCGTGGGTTTTAAGGGCGAAGCCCTTAACATCTCTTGCCTTTAAAGGGCGGACTTTGTCCGCCCTTAGTTACTAATCTTGCTAACAAAAGAAAATTAATCGGCGGATTTTATCCGCCGATTTTAAGAAAAAATAAATGTTGGGCAAAGCCCAAAAGTATTTCGCTCTCTGTGGAGAACGACCAAAGGCTCTTCCGTAGATGACTACCTTTGGAAACTGCAAGCTTTTTCAAAAGCTTGAGCAAAACTTTTAAGTATCTCAGGGAAGAAAAAATTATATAAACGGTAGCTAATTGGTAATTACTTTCTCCGCGGCAACTAACTCCTTATACTCACTACGAGCGAGACTTTTTGAGCGATTCCGCGTCTTGGCTGCGGCGGCTCGCCGCAAAGCTTGAGCAAAACTTTCAAGTGTCTTTTGGAAATTAATTAGCTGAACAAACTTTCGATTTTAGCTTTGCAAATTTTTCTCGATTATGCTATAATATATAGTTAGGGTAATAGCATATCTTTTCTATCAATCCCCTTATTTTCTCTTTAAACGCCCTCTAAGCCCTTATTACCCTAAAACCCTTCAAAATCACTTTTACAAATTCCTCGCCTTAGAGCGAATTTTCGACTTATTTTTCGTACTTTTATTTGCTTTTACAAAAGAACTGTGCTATACTTAAGATTGAGAGATTATCGGATTTACTTCCGTATAACAATTTTATAATATTTTTATTATGATTAGGTTAAATTCTTGAAAAATTTATTGGGAGGAATGAAAACTTTATGGATTCCTTTAACGAGGCTTGGGACATTATCTGTGATTATTGCAGGCAGAGAATCACAGATGTTGCCTACAAAACTTGGATTAGTAAAATTGAACCCGTAAATCTGGATTTTTCACAGGGCAAAGCTATCCTTATGGTTCCTGGTGATTTTCATCGCCAAACCCTGACAAGATGCTATATGTCCTTGCTTAATGATGCCTTTGAAAGCGTCTTTGGCTCGGGTATTGACATCTGCTTTACTATTCCTGAGGAAATCAATCAAAAAGAGGAAAAGCTTAACGAAAGTATTCTTGATGCTGACTACGAATTTACATTTGATACATTTATAGTCGGTTCATCGAATAAATTTGCTCATGCCGCGTCGCTTGCGGTTGCAGCAAACCCAGGTTATGCCTATAACCCTCTTTTCATCTACGGTAATTCCGGACTTGGAAAAACCCACCTGCTTAACGCTATCAGAAGTGAAATCAAAGCAAACAGCCCTGAAAAAGAGATTATATATGTTAAGGGTGACGACTTCACCAATGAACTTATCGAATCAATTCACCTCGCAAAAACAAGCGAATTCAGACAAAAATATAGAAATTCTGACGTTTTGCTCGTCGATGACGTTCAGTTTATCGGTGGTAAAGAGTCTACTCAGGAGGAATTTTTCCATACCTTTAATGCTTTGTACGAAGCTAAAAAGCAAATAGTCTTGACCTCAGACCGTCCTCCTAAGGAAATTCAATCACTCGTTGACAGACTTAGAAACCGTTTTGAATCAGGTCTTATTGCTGATATCCAGCCACCGGATTTTGAAACCAGAAGTGCCATTATAAAAAGAAAAGCAGAACTTCTCGAAATTGATGTTCCGGATGATGTCTGCGAATACATTGCAACCAAGCTGAAGGCTAATATCCGTCAGCTTGAAGGTGTTGTCAAAAAAATGAAGGCAAAAAGTCTGCTCTATGGCGAAAAAATCTCAATCAATTCGGCTCAGAAAATTATTTCAGATATTCTGAATAACGACCAGCCACCGCCATTAACAGTAGAAAAGATTATCGAAGAAGTTGCAAGAACATTCGGAGTAACTTCTGAAGATATTCGTTCATCTAAGCGTAATTCCAATATTTCTAAAGCAAGACAGATTGCCATATATGTTGTAAGAGAAATCACCCAGCTTTCAATGAACCTCATCGGTGATGAATTTGGTGGTCGTGACCATTCTACAATAGTATATGCCGTAAAACAGGTCGAAAAAGATATGAGCAAAGATACAAAAGTAAAATCTATGGTAGAGGATATAATTAAGAATATAAGGGATAGATAAAAGCTGAAAAACAATAGTTTTTTCCGGCTTTTTAGATATTTTCCTACAATAAATTTTATTTTACCCTATTATCCGCGTAGCTACACATAAAGTGTACGGTATTGGGAAATAATTATATAATTTTGCAGGAAAATTCATTTTCAATTCAAAGCTATGAAAATGAATACCTTTGGTTTATTCATTTTCTATGCAAATTTATGCATATTTTTTGAATATTGTCGTTCTGACTTTTCAACTTTTCCTCAACAATTCACCAACATCTTTCAACCACAATGTTAAAACAAAAAAGTTTTCAAGATTTTTCAAACAAAACATCACAAAAATTCAACAATGCTCCAACTCTTCAACGCCAGATGTTTAAAAGTCTTAAGCCACTTTTCAACTTATAAACTGCCCCTACTACTATTACTAAAATATATCTATTCTACCACGCCTTGCTTTTTAGCATTTTCTCTTTTTTAGATATTTTTCAAAAGGACTGATTTATGTATGAAGATTGTATGTAATTGCCAAAGTCTTACAGAAGCGATAACAAACGTTCAGAGAGCAGTGTCCACAAAATCCAATAATCCGGCTCTCGAAGGAATACTTTTTAAAGCCGGTGCAAATTCACTTACCTTATGTGGATATGACCTTGAGCTTGGCATAACAACCACTCTGCCGGCAGAAGTTCGCTCAGAAGGTTCAGTTGTCCTAAGCGCAAAGCTTATTTCAGATATTGTCAGAAGGCTTCCGGCTGAAAATGTAACAATAGACACAAATGAAAAACTTATGACTACAATTATAAGCGGAGCTGTTGATTTCAAAATTATAGGAATATCAGCCGATGAATACCCTGATATTCCTTCAGTAAAGGGAGATTCAAATATCATAATCAAGGGTGAAATCCTTTCATCAATGATAAGTCAAACACTTTTTGCTATTGCAGATAGCGATATTAAGCCTGTTCAGAAAGGTTCTCTCTTTGAAATTGAAAATAATATTATCAAAATAATTTCAGTAGACGGTTATCGCCTTGCAATGAGAACCGAAAATCTCATTTTTGGAGAAAAGAAAAGCTTTATCATTCCCGGCAAAAGTCTTGCAGAAGTAGTCAAACTCATAAAAGACGGTGAAAAAGATGTCGAAATAGTTGTCGGTGATAAGCATATTATTTTCAAAATAGATAACTATTCAGTCATTTCTCGTCTGATTGAAGGCGAATTTATGAATTATGCCGCAGCAATACCGAGTTCACATAAAACAGAGATTAAGGTTAATACAAGAAAGTTTATCAGTTCTCTCGATAGAATGTCCTTATTGCTTTCAGAGAGAATAAAAACACCTGTTAGATGCAATATTGAAAATGGCGTTGTAAAGCTTTCCTGTTCAACAGTTCTTGGTCAGGCTTATGATGAATTTGATATAGAAATGAGTGGAGATAGCGTAGAGATTGGTTTCAATGTCAGATATATGCTTGATGCCCTCAGAAATACCGACACAGACGAAGTAAAAATTTGTCTTAGCGGTCCTACAAGTCCAATGGTCATATTACCGAGCGATGGTGACAGCTTCCTGTTCCTCGTTCTTCCTGTGAGGTTAAAAAATGAAAATTGAAGAAGTCAAGCTTCGTGAAGGTGAAGATTTTATTCGTCTTGATTCCCTACTAAAAATGGGTGGTGGCACAGGCGGAATGGCAAAAGTCGCCATTCAGGGCGGAAAAGTCAAAGTAAACGGCGAAATCTGCACTATGCGTGGCAAAAAAATGCGTTCCGGCGATTCAGCCGAATACCTCGACACCATTTTCAAAGTTTGCTGATATTTGGTAGCTTACACTCCAAACAAAGGCTCTGCCGTAGGTGACTGCCTTTGAAAACCGCAAGCCTTTAAAAAGGCTTGATCAAAATTTTGAGTTCTAAGAAAATTTTGATATAACAAAGATGTTTGTTATAAACTTTTATTTTTGTAGTTTTGTTGCCGAGGTCGAAAAATTACCAATGAACTACTGTTTAAATTAAGCAGTTTTCCTAAAAAATGTAGGGACGAAATGTGTTCACCCGAATATGTATGCTGTCAAGGCTAGGTGTGCAACCGCACAGGTCAAGACACAAAATAGTTTGACAGGTTTCGTTCGGTAGTTTTGTTATTCGCGGCAATTAAATGCCCTTGAATATGTCGAAGTTTTGCGTTGCAAAACAGATTCTGCGTCTTGGCTGCGGCGACTCGCCGCTAAGGGCAAAGCCCTTAACATATAGGAGAGTTGGATTGATAGTAAAAGAGTTGTCATTTGAAAATTTTAGAAATCTCGAAAATAATACAGTTTTTCCGTCAGACGGCATAAATGTTATCTATGGCGACAATGCTCAAGGTAAGACTAATATTCTTGAATGTCTGTGGCTCTTTACTGGAAATAGGTCTTTCAGAGGAGCAAAAGAAAACGAGCTGATTAAATTCGACAATGCTTTCTCGAAAATTCATTTAAAATTTGAATCAAGAGAGCGTGAGCAGGAAATCAAACTTATGATTAAAGGCGGCAATCGCTTTATTGAGCTTAATGGCGTAAGTAAACGCTATATTTCTGAAATTATAGGCAGCTTTTGCTGTGTGGTATTCTCTCCTAATCATCTTACGCTTATAAAGAATGGCCCTGATGAAAGGCGACGCTTTATTGACGCTGCAATTTG
Organism: uncultured Ruminococcus sp.; assembly: GCA_902765855.1. GTDB lineage: Bacteria > Bacillota > Clostridia > Oscillospirales > Acutalibacteraceae > Pseudoruminococcus. Next base: position 26,075 of record CACXBF010000001.1, read on the forward strand.
TCAGATTAAGCCGTCATATTCTTCGATACTTTCCGATTACAAAACTATCATCAATTCCCGAAATGCTCTGCTGAAAGACATAAAAGAACACAGCGAGCTTATGGATATGCTTGATATATGGGACGAAAAGCTTGCGGTTCAAGGAGCTTTAGTTGCAAGAGAGCGTATCGCATATATAAAAAACTTCTCGAAATATTGCTCAGAGTTTTATACGGGAATATCTAAGGGAAGCGAAAAAATAGAAATTTCCTATAAGCTTTCTTTTGGCGATGAGGTTACAGAAGACGCCTCAAAACTAAAAGCAATGCTTAGCGATAAATTGATAAAAGCTCAACAGAGCGATATATATCAGGGGTATACAGGTTATGGCCCACACAGAGATGACCTTGTTGTCAACATTGACGGCAAGAATGCAAGAAATTTTGGTTCACAGGGACAACAGCGTTCAGCGGTTCTTGCTATGAAACTTGCAGAAGCGTCAGTTCTGAAAACCGAGAGCGGAGAACAGCCGGTTATTTTACTTGACGATGTTCTCAGTGAACTTGATTATAAACGACAAGATTATCTTCTCAACAAGCTTTCGGATAAGCAAGTATTTATAACCTGTTGCGAATCCGAGATTATGACCAAGTTAAAAGAGGGAAACAAAGCCCTTTTTTATATAAATTCAGGCAGGGTTACACCTACCGAGATAGAGTGATTCAACTTATGGAAAGTCTATATCTGCATCTTGAGCAAGATTCTGTAATACTCAAGAAAAATATCATAGGAATTTTTGATATGGATAAAACAACTGTATCAAAAAAAACAAGAGAATATTTAAATCAAGCTGAACGAGAAGGTCGAGTTCGCTATGTTTCATACGACTTGCCGAAATCATACATTCTTTGTCAGGAGGGTGATTCGACAGTTGTATATATAAGCCGACTTTCCTCAGAAACAGTAAGAGGAAGAATAGATTCATTTTTGTAGTGCTTGATTAAGCAGATATTCAGTAAAAATTTTTCCTAAGAGCCTGATATGAAAGGAAGTTATGCTATGGCGAAAAAGAATAAAAGACTTGCAAAATGCCCATATTGTGGACGAAGTGTTTCATACCTTGATTCGTTTTTTATGAAAAATAAGGGTGAGTATACCTGCAAACGCTGTGGCTGTATTGCCAATGTTGGACTTAACAGAAATATCTATGCAATAACAAGCGTATTATGTGTTTTTGTACTTTTGCTTGTTGTGCTTTATCTGTTTTTCGGAGATTTAACCAATCTCTGGAGCTTGCTTTTGGTAATAATTCCTTTTGCAGCATATTACGCTATTGTACCAATGTTCTTAATCCTTGTCCCTACTGCGGATAAATCTCAGGCTAAAAAGGTTATGGATAAGAAAATGACGAATACACAGTCAATTTTTATTGAGGCTCAGAAACAGGTACAATCGCAAAATTCTCATAAAAAATCAAGATTTGAGGAAGAAACAACTACCGAAGAACCAAAGGATATATATTCTTCAGGTTCGATAGACCTTGAGGCAGATTCTGACGGCACAAAAATCTTTGAGCCATATGATGCAAGCTCTGAGATAGGAGCCGATTTCCAAGAAAAATTCAGGTCTGCAAAGAAATCAGGAAGAAGTTTTGACGATTCCTCAAATGCAGAATAAAAGGCGGTGGTCGAAATTTTCAGACTTCCGGTATGTCCGTATTGTCACGCTGTAACAAGATATAGCGATGTCAAAAAGACAACACATAATAAAATTATAAAATGTCACCATTGCAATAAAAATTATCGAGTTTCATACCTAAAGGGAAGAATAATTCTAATCTCGATAGTAAGTATTGCACTGATAGTAATAAATATATTTCTCTTAAAGCAAACATCAGGGGTTACGATTCCGTTTCTTGCGATAGGAGATGCAGTAGTAGTATTGGTTGCGGTATTCTTGTTTCCGTTTACGGTAAGATATGAAGAATTGCCGAGAAAGTTCCAAAAACTAAGCTTAGAAGAAGCCAATAAAAAACTTCCCCAAGACACTTAAAAGTTTTGCTCAAGCTTTTTGCGGCGAGCCGCCGCAGTCAAGACGCGGTGCGTGACCGCACAGGACAAGACGCGGAATCGATCGATAAGTCTCGCTCGACATTCTCAATCGGCTTATATTGCCGCGTAGAAAGTAATTAACTACCATTCAAATAGATTTGTCTTTCCCAAGACAATTAAAAGTTTTGCTCAAGCTTTTTCAAAAGCTTGCAGGGTCGAGGGACAGCGTCCCTCGTGGGTTTTAAGGGCAACGCCCTTAACAGTGGCGGTTTATCGCTGCCAAAAAGGAGGAAGAAAATGGACAATAATGACATTACTAAAACAAATCAGGAATATGGAGCAAGTGAGATTCAGGTTCTTGAGGGACTTGAGGCAGTAAGAAAGCGTCCGGGTATGTATATTGGCTCAACAGGTCCGAGGGGCTTGCACCACCTTGTCTATGAAATAGTAGATAACTCCATTGATGAGGCTCTTGCAGGATATTGCGATAAGATTGATGTTGCAATTCTTCCGGGAAATGTTATTAGAGTAAAGGATAATGGTAGAGGTATTCCGGTCGGCATACAGCCAAAGATGGGTATTCCTGCAGTAACTGTCGTATTTACAGTGCTTCATGCAGGCGGTAAGTTCGGCGGTGGCGGATATAAAGTTTCAGGCGGTTTGCATGGTGTTGGTGCATCTGTTGTTAATGCTCTCTCCGAATGGTTAGAGGTAAAAGTATGCGATGGCGAAAATATTTACAGACAGCGTTATGAAAGAGGAAATATTGCATCAGACCTTGAGATTATCGGCAAAGGCACTACAAAAGGTACTGAAATCACCTTTAAGGCTGACCCTCTCATCTTCACAGAAACAGATGTATACGAATATGAGGTTCTCGAAACAAGACTTCGTGAGCAGAGCTTTCTTAATGCAGGTATACATATCGAGCTTCGTGATGAGCGTGACCCAGAGAATATCCTGCAAAATAACTTCCTCTATGAGGGCGGTGTATCGAACTTTGTCGAGTACATTCATAAAAAGCGTTCACTCGATGTAATTCACCCGGATGTTATTCATTTTGAGGGCAAGATGGACGATGATTCCGCATCGGTAGAGATTGCAATGCAGTATAACGACAGCTATAATGAACTTATACTTTCATTTGCAAATAATATCCATACAACCGATGGTGGTACTCACGAAGAGGGCTTCAAGCGCGCATTAACCAAGGTTATGAATGATTACGCAAGAAAGTTTAATATTCTCAAAGAGAATGATAAAAACCTTTCCGGCGAAGATGTCCGAGAAGGTCTGACAGCAATTATCAGTGTCAAGCTTAAAGAAGCACAATTTGAGGGACAAACTAAGGCAAAGCTTGGCAGTACCTTTGTAAGAGGTTTAGTAGATAAGCTTGTTACAGAGAAGCTTTCAGTATACCTTGAGGAAAATCCTGCAACAGCAAAGGCAATCTTTGATAAGGCACTTATGGCAGCTCGTGCAAGAGATGCCGCAAGAAAAGCTCGTGACCTTGCAAGAAGAAAAACAGCTATGGAGGGTGCAGGCCTACCAGGTAAGCTTGCCGACTGTCAATCCAGAAACGCAGAAGAAACTGAAATCTATATCGTCGAGGGAGATTCTGCGGGCGGTTCTGCAAAGGGCGGTCGAGATAGACGCTTTCAGGCAATTCTCCCACTTTGGGGCAAGATGCTGAATGTCGAAAAGGCTCGTCTTGATAGGGTTTACGGCAACGATAAACTTATGCCTGTTATTACAGCACTTGGCTGTGGCATTGGCGATGATTTCGATATAACAAAGCTCCGCTATGGCAAGGTTATAATTATGGCCGATGCTGATGTTGACGGCTCACATATCAGAACTTTGTTACTGACATTCTTCTTTAGATTTATGCGTCCACTCATTGAAGAAGGACATATATATCTTGCACAGCCACCGCTTTACAGACTTACCAAGAATAAAGAGCATCACTATGCCTATTCCGACCCTGAAAGGGATAAGATAATGGCAGAGCTCGGCAAGGCTGATATACAGAGATATAAAGGTCTTGGTGAGATGGATTCCGAACAGCTCTGGGAAACCACTATGAATCCAGAAACAAGAATAATGCTCAGAGTAGATATGGAGGATGCAGCTCTTGCTGACGAAACCTTCACAATACTTATGGGTGATAAGGTTGAGCCAAGAAGAGAATTTATAGAAAAGAATGCAAAATATGTTCAAAATTTGGATATATAATTTGATATTCATACCCGTTAGTTTTCAACCGAAAATCAAGTGAATGTTGAAAATAAACGAGAGAATTTTTAAAATATATACACACTGTAATAAATTCTAAAATATATTACAGATTGTAGATAAATAAGACTATATGAATTTCGTTTTCTGTATAAGACAGAAACGCATCTTTGGAGGTAGAAAAACAGAGCTATGAAAGACTATGATACGGCAAACAATACTGACGATAACATACCGTTTCAAGAAGATGAGGATACAGCCGAGGTAATGAGAATTGCCGAAGAGCTGAAAAGAATCCAAGAAGAAGAGGACGAAGAAGAAGGTCGTGGCTGGGACGGCTCCGAAGCAGAGCTTGTTGAAGACGATGACGCAGAGGAATATGAAATCCCAATGGCAGGAATAAGAGTATCCTATGTTCTTACCGAGGAGGAGTATTTCAAATGTCTTAAACACAGCGGAATTTATAAATCTCAAGGAACAAGAGGACTTATAGAGGCTGTTGTCCTTGGAATACTTGCAGTAATATTCTTTGTTGTATTCTTTATGACGGGCGGTGTGTCGAATATAGTATTTGGGTGTATCAGCCTGATATTTATTGCAGTTCTTCTTGTTGTGCCAAACTTACATATGAGAAGTATGGCAAAAACTATGGCAGACGGAAAGCTAATCGAAGCTGAAATTTATCCTGACAGCGTAGAGATTGGCAGAGATGACGGTGCTTGGAAGATAGAGCTTGACGGCACAAGCAGAATACAGGAATTTGATAACATAATTATGATTTTTGCTGACCATAATAGGAGTTTTGCAATTCCTGAAAGAGCGATAGACCCGGATTTCCTACCGGAGATAAAGGGAATTTTGCTTGCAGGTACAACTCCGACCTACGAAGAAGATTGATTATCAATTCGTGATTTAGATTTGAAAATAAATTTTCAGCTTTGATTAGAGGTAATTCAGCTATGAAATGTGAGTCAAAAATTGTTGCAAGATATGCAGAAACCGACCAGATGGGAATAGTTCATCATTCAGTCTACCCTATTTGGTTCGAGGTTGGCAGAACAGATTTTATCAAGCTTACAGGTATGAGCTATACAGAGCTTGAGAAGAGCGGAGTAATGCTTCCGCTCGCGTCTCTTGAGTGTAAATATATACTTCCGATTAAATACGAAGATGAAGTTATTATTGAAACTACCATAGTTAGTGTTAAGGCGGCTAAGATAGAATTTCATTATCGTGTTCTAAGAGGAAATCAAGTTTGTTCAGAGGGTGGAACAGTTCACGCTTTTGTAGATAGCAAGACATTCCGTCCAATAAACATAAAAAAGATAAATCCATCACTCTACGAAAAGTTCTGTGCCGCTGTGGCTAAATAAGTGGTAATTAGTTAGCAGACTTTTCTAAGACACTCAAAAGTTTCGCTTGAGCCTTTTCAAAGGCTCATAGGACAAGGGCAATGCCCTTGTCGCTCTCCGCAGAGAGCGACATCCTTTATACTTCACAAAGCGCAGGAGGGTAGAAAAACATTCCAGCGGAATGTTTTTCGTAGGGAACCCTCGCAGGGGGTTCCTTGTGGGTGCCGACCCACGGCGAAGACGCGGTGCGTGACCGCACAGGACAAGACGCGGAATCGCTCGGCAAGCCTCGCTCGCGGTGAGCGTAGGAAGATAAGTTGCCGCGGTCGAAGTAATTACCAATGAACTACCGTTCGGTCGAACACAGTTCGCCCCTACAATAAATTTTTGCTTGAGCCTTTTATCATCAAACTCGTGTTAAATAACGGAAGGTTTTGATTGTATATGTCAGAAAAATACAACAAATGTATAATGACAATAGAAGATAACGAAATACCGCTTATGATGTATGGCAATGCTTATATGATTGCTCATATGCGTAGAGGCAGACTTAAAGGCAAGGAATGGAAAGCATCAATTTTCTTTGCAATATGGTGTGGCTGTATGCTTTATATGGCATTAAAGCACTATGATTTAATTTCCAATCCCGTACCGACAGGCATAAGTATTATTTGTTTGTATATGATGACCTATTATCTGTTTATTTTGCCAAACAGAATGAAGCTAAAAGGCGAGCATATTTATAAAAGCTCTCATATGCTTAATAAAACCGAAAAAGTTAAGATTACAAGAGATGGTTATACCATAGAAAATAAATGTGAAACTATTATTGGTTATTGGACAGATATTCTTGATTGTATCGAAACAAACAGTTACTACCTTATGATAAGCGAATATAGCAAAAGGCTTATCATAATCTCAAAGAAATGCCTTGACGACGAACAAAACGAGAAGCTTGCCGAGTTTTTGAAAAAAACTATGCCTGCAAAATATAGAAAGACAAAGAAGTGATTCAGTTTGAGCGAAAAAACACCTATTCTTACTGCTGACTATATTATAACGGAACACGATTATATTCATACAAGCCTTGCACAGCGTAGATTTAAAACTTCTAAAAGTGATAGGCTAATAATGAATATACTTGGTATACTTGCTATTTTTATAGGGCTTTATATGCTTATATTTTCCGGCGATGGAATTATAAAAATTATATGTTGGATTTTGCTTATAGCAATGGGGCTTTTTTCAGTATCATTCTATGAAATTATAGGCCCGTCATTGGTGCGGATTCAAGCAAGAAATGAGTATAATGCCAATAAAGAAAAGATTGGCTCAAGAAATATAGCTTTTTATGAAGACGAAGTAAAAATCGTTTCAGATAGATATATAGGAAATATTCCATATAGATATTTTTTTCAGGTATTAGACGATAAAAAGGTAATTATCTTCTACCTTGATGAAAACGACTATATATCCATTCCAAAGAGATTATTTACTGATAAAGATAATGACGCACTTGAAAAAATAAAATTCCTACTTGGAAAAAAATATGTGTGTATCAACCAACGAAAATAGATTGTTTTTAAAGTATGATTTAGCTCAAAACTTTAGCGGTTTATAGCTAAATCAAAATTAAAGAAGTCCAAAGTCAAATTTTTATAGATAAAAGAGGGTTTGAATATGGAAGATTACAGCAACATTCAGCAAAAGATTATTGATGTAGATATAGACAAGGAAATGAAAAAATCCTTCCTTGAATATTCTATGTCAGTTATCGTTTCAAGAGCTTTGCCAGATGTAAGAGATGGCTTAAAGCCGGTTCACAGGAGAATCCTCTACTCTCAGTTTGAGGATAATCTTACTCCGGATAGACCATACAAAAAGTGTGCGACAACAGTAGGTAATGTTCTCGGACGTTACCATCCACATGGTGATGCTTCTGTTTATGACGCACTCGTTCGTCTTGCACAGGATTTCTCTATGAGATATATGCTCGTTGATGGCCACGGCAACTTTGGTTCTGTTGACGGTGACCCGCCTGCTGCTTATCGTTATACAGAAGCAAGAATGAGCAAAATAAGCACAGAAATGCTGACCGATATAGAAAAAGATACCGTAAATTTTCTGCCAAACTATGACGATTCCAGAAAAGAACCGGAGGTTCTTCCATCTCGTTTCCCGAATCTTCTTGTAAACGGTTCAACAGGTATCGCAGTTGGTATGGCAACAAATATCCCGCCTCATAACCTCGGTGAAGTAATAGATGCTATGTGTTGTCTCATCGACAATCCTGATGCAAGTCTTGATGACCTTATGCAGCATATCAAAGGTCCTGATTTTCCTACTGCCGGTATTATTATGGGACAAAGCGGAATAAGGGCCGCTTATGCAACAGGTAGAGGAAGAATTACTGTCAGAGCAAGGGCAGAAATTGTCGAAGAAAAGAATCGTTTCAAGATTATTGTTACAGAGCTTCCATATCAGGTTAATAAAGCAAGACTTGTCGAAACTATCGCAAATATGGTTAAGGAAAAGCGTATAGAGGGCATTTCAAACATAGATGACCATTCCGATAGAAATGGTATGCACATTGTTATAGACATAAAGAGAGAGGCGTCTCCTCAAATAGTCCTAAATCAGCTTTATTCCTACACACAGATGCAAATTACTTTTAGTGCGATTATGATTGCCATTGTAAACGGCGAGCCGAAAACCCTTTCACTAAAAGAAATTCTCAAGGATTATGTAGATTTTCAGGTTGATGTTATCACAAGAAGAACCATATTCGATCTAAAAAAAGCCGAAGAAAGAGCTCATGTTCTTGAGGGCTTGAAGAAGGCTATTGACTTTATAGATGAAGTTATCTCAATTATCCGTTCATCTAAGGACCAGCCAACAGCTAAGCAAAGACTTGGCGAACGCTTCGACCTTGATGAAATTCAGACACAAGCTATAGTTTCTATGCGTCTTGGACAGCTTTCAGGCTTAGAGCGTACAAAGATTGAGGACGAGCTTGGTCAACTTAATATCAAGATAGCAGACTTAAAAGATATTCTTCAAAATGGCGAAAGACTTCTCTCTATTATCAAAGAAGAGGCTCTTGCTATCAAGAAAAAATATAATGATGAACGCCGTACAGAGATTGTTGCTGTCAGCGGTGAAGTTGATATAGAAGACCTTATTCCGGAAGAAGATTGTGTTCTTACGCTTACAGAGTTTGGTTATATCAAGCGTCAGAAATCAGACACATATAAGCTCCAAAGGCGTGGCGGCAGAGGTGTTTCGGGTATGAGTCGCCGAGAAGAAGATGTTGCTAAAGAAATGTTTGTTGCAAATAGCCACGACCATGTTCTGTTCTTTACAAATCTTGGCAGAGTTTATAAGCTTAAATGCTATGAAATCCCAGAGGGTTCAAGAACTTCAAAGGGTATGAATATAAATAACCTCCTCCCTCTCTCCGCAGATGAGAATGTAACTTCAATGATTAAAGTACCAGATATTGAAAGCGAACAGTATCTTGTTATGGTTACCAGAAACGGTATAATCAAGCGTACAGAACTAAGTGCATTCAGCAATGCAAGAAAGAATGGACTTATAGCGATAGACCTCAACGAGGGTGACGAACTTGCATGGGTACGCCTTACAGACGGCAATAAGGAACTTATGGTTGCTACCAGAAACGGTATGGCTATACGCTTCCACGAAACAGATGTCCGAGCTATGGGTAGAGCTGCAAGAGGCGTTAAAGCAATTACTCTCAAGGGTGATGATACGGTTATCGGAATGTCAATGCTTCGTGATGGTGCATATATTCTTACAGTTTCAGAAACAGGCTATGGCAGACTTTCAAATGTTGATGATTACCGTATGCAGTCAAGAGGCGGTCATGGTGTAATAAACTATCATACAGATAAGTATGGCAAGGTTGCCGCAATAAAGTCCGTAGACCTTGATGATGATATTATCTTGATTTCTAATGACGGTATTATTATTAGAATTGAGGCAAGTTCAATAAGAATTTGTGCAAGACCTTCAAAGGGCGTCCGAGTAATGAAGGTATCTGATGAAAGTAAGGTTGTAACACTTTCCAGAGCCCCACATGAGGAAGAAACTACCGAAGAAGTTACCGAGGAAACTACCCCAGAAGAAAATTAAAAGTTTCGCTCGAGGCGGCGAGCCGCCGCTTCCAAGACGCGGAATCGCTCGACAAGTCTCGCTCGTAGTGAATTTGAGTAGTTAGTTGCCGCGGAGAAAGTAATTATCAATTAACTACCGTTAAGATGATTTTGTCTTTCCCAAGATGCTTAAAAGTTTCGCTCGAACCTTTTCAAAAGCTCGCAGGGTCGAGGGACGGATTCCCTCGTGGGTTTTAAGGGCGAAGCCCTTAACATCTCTTGCCCCTAAGTGGCGAACGAAGTTCGCCACTTTTTTTCTCCCATAAAGAATACAAAAACGCTCAGGTTTTATAAGACCTGAGCGTTTTTCATATTCTATTTATTTTTTAATGCCTGTTTATCTTTAAAATATCTGTTTTTATTATAATTGCATTTACTATTAAAAAATGTAGGGGCGAACTGTCGCTTGTGTTTGCTCTTTATTAGTTTGTTGCTAATAAAAATTAAGCGGTGGACATAGTCCACCGCTCGAGAAGAAAGAGATGTTAAGGGCTTTGCCCTTAAAACCCACCAAAGGCTCCGCCTTTGAAAACCGCAAGCCTTTAAAAAGGCTTGACCTAAACTTTAATTGTCTTGGGAAAGTTTGATTAACTAATTGGTAGTTAATTGATAAATTCTTCGACCGCGTTAGTTAATTGATAAATTCTTCGACCGCGTCAACTATCTTCCCTAATCCATCACGAGCGAGACTTGTCGAGCGATTCCGCGTCTTGACGGCGGCGGCTCGCCGCTAAGGGCTTTGCCCTTAAAACCCACCAAAGGCTCCGCCTTTGGAAACCGCAAGCCTTTAAAAAGGCTTGACCTAAACTTTAAATGTCTTAGAAACTATGGCTCGCCGCCTTGAGCAAAACTTTTAAGTTTTAGCTTTATTCCTCATTTTCGATAGAACCTGCTGTTACAGGTTGAGCTTCAGTTTTTGTATCCTCTGGTTGGATAGGTGGTTCAACATCTGCTGTAGTGTCGTTCTGAACTGGTGTTTCAACCTTTTGTGGCTGTTGAACCTGTGTATACTGTGGTTGATATGGCTGTGTATATTGAGGATTTTGTTGAGCAGCTTGTTGAGCCGCATAAAGCTGATTTCTTGTCTGAATATATGGTGTTACTGGGGGAACAGGTGGGCGGTTTGCGTTTGTAGGATAAGCATTTGTAGCGTATCCTGCATAATACGAACTGAGCTTAGCATTTGAAGGATATGTTTTATTTATAAGTGTAGTATAATTAGATGAAAGGAATGCAAGTCCATAGAATAATGCAACTGCAGCAGCAAAAATAAGTACATTAATAATAGAACTTAGAAGTGTGATAGGTTTTAGATTTGTGGTGGTATCAGGAATAACGAGTGAGCTAAGTGATGTAAAGAATGCAATAGTTGTAAGTACAATAGCAGATATAGAACCAGAAAGGAATAATGCACCGCCACGATTTGAAGGAATTTCCATATCAGAAGAAGCCTTTTTCATAGCAAGAGAAATACGAACAGCACCGATTCCAAGAAGAAGGGCAGCCGCACCAAATAAAATATAAACCAAGAAGTCGTAATTTGCCTGTGTTGCAGTATAAGTTTTAGGTATATCAGAAAATTCTCTGCTGTCAAACACACTGTTAATTTTATAACTTTCATATCTCTGAACAGATATTGAAGCAAATGCAAGAGTTAATGTAATGCAAGTGACAATAATATATATTACTGAGCTTACAGTAAGCATAGAAAGACCTGATGTAATAGAATCATTAGTTTTTGCTTTCAGATATATTGAAAGGAACGAAATAAAAAATAGAATAGATACCAAAGAAATTATAGAGCCAAAAACAGCATTTATGATTTCGATATTCTGATTATCAAAGAGGTAGTATAGCGAAGAAATGATACTGATTTTATCTCCGGAAAAACTATAGATAATCGTTTGGAATATTATCAGTGCCGAGAGTATTGCAGAGGCTACTGTAACAGTGAGCATAGAAGTTCTTGTAAAGAATCGCCTGATTAATTCGGAACCTGAAATTTGATTGTTGTAATTCGGATTCATAAAAACAGCTCCTTTTAAATATAGATTTTCAAAAGGGTTAATACGATAATAACCCTAACGATTTACACTATTCTACACTAAATGAATATAAAAATCAAGGATAAATTAAGAAAATTTAAATATTTTTTAAAATAAGCATAAAATTGTTATACCATATAAGAAAAACGGATAAGTTTTCAACTGCTTGATAGAAAAAAGTTGAAAATTTATCCGCTAAAAAATAGTAGTAATATTTCTTTTCATACCTCATAAACATAAATAAAGACACTTAAAAATTATAGATAAGGACGGTTGAAGTATGAGAAATAGAATTATTATAAAAGTAATCGAAATAGCAAGTATAATATTGGCAAATATCGCAATGATAGCTCTTGCGCAAACCCTATAAATAAAATCAATCTTTTATAGCATAGATTAGTCCGAGGGTGTTAGGGCCACAGTGTACAGCCACAGAACAACCGGTGTTACATTCATATATTGCATCAAAGTCTACAAGTTCAGAACAACGCTTTTTAACAGCTTTTAAAGTCTTTTTATCAACGCCTGAGTGTGTAATAAGCAAAATAGATTTGTCTATATTATCACCGGAGGTAAGCATTTCCTCAGCGTATTGAATAAAGACATTTTCAATCTTTCCCCTATATTTTTTTTTAACTACAAGGGCGGCGTCTTTTGTTTCAAGACAAGGCTTGAGATTAAGCATATTAGCGCCGAAAGCCGCAATACCGCTACATCTTCCACCCTTTCTCATATATTTGAGAGTATCAAGAACAAAGCTTACGCGAATATTATCAGCCTCATTGCGGAGCTGTTCAGCAATTTGCCACCCTTCTAAACCTTGTTCACGAAGTATAGCACCGTGAATAGCAAGAAGTCCCATTCCGCTTGAAATGCTATGGGAGTCAATCGGATAAACACCAGGGAATTTAGCAGCAGCTCGTTGTGCGATATTATGAGTCACAGTAAATTTAAGGCTAATGCTTGTATGAACTACGGTATATCCCTCATCAGTCCATTTTTTATAAAAATCCTCGTAATATTCTACAGTAGGAGCTGATGTAGTAGCGAGTTCTCCGTTTGTTTCGAAGTAATTGAAAACATCATCAACAGTAACATCAACGCCGTCAAGGCAAGGTTTGTCACCAAGATTTACAGGGAGAGGAATAATCTCTATATTATATTTTTCAATAAGTTCAGGAGAAAGGTCGCAGGTGCTATCTGCGGCGATAATGACTTTATTTTTCATAATAACCTCACCTTTTTTAGAAATATTTTGTATATTATATCATATTATTTCAAAATTTACAATGCTTTACCTTAAAAACAGTAACTGTAAAATTTTGTTAAGGGAGAAGAGCCGCCAATCCCAAGACACGGAATCGCTTGACAAGTCTCGCTCGGTGTTGATTTATGAAGATTATTGACTTGGTCGAAGAAACTACCAATAAACTGACAAACTTTCCTAAAGACACTCAAAGTTTAGGTCAAGCCTTTTTAAAGGCTTGCGGTTTCCAAAGGCTGAGCCTTTGGTGGGTGTTAAGGGCAAAGCCCTTAACATCTCTTTCTCTCTAAAGGCGGACTTTGTCCGTCTTTTTATTAACTAATGTTGCTACCAAAAGATATTTAGGGGCGAACGAAGTTCGCCCCTAAGGGAGCAAGAAAAGTTAAGGGCGTTGCCCTTAAAACCCACGAGGGACTCCGTCCCTCGACCCTGCAAGCTTTTGAAAAAGCTTGAGCAAAACTTTTATCTGTCTTAGGAAAGTTTATTAACTAATCGGTATCCCATTGCTAATTTCTTCGACCGCGTCAACAATCTTCCCTAATCCACCACGAGCGAGACTTGTCGAGCGATTCCGCGTCTTGGGAGCGGCGGTTCGCCGCAAAACTTTTATCTGTCTTACTTGTCGAGCGATTCCGCGTCTTGGGAGCGGCAGCTCGCCGCAAAACTTTTATCTGTCTTAGGAAAGCCTACTAACCAATCGGTAGTTCATTGTTAATTTCTTCGACCGCGTCAACTATCTTCCCTAATCTACTACGAGCGAGACTTGTCGAGCGATTCCGCGTCTTGACGGCGGAGGCACTCCGCCGCCCCACACTTGATTTTATATTTTTGGAATGATATAATTAAAAATAAGTACACAATTTATTTGTAAAGGAAGATTTAAAATGGCAGAATTTATGACAGGGCTGAAGCGTACAGACTATTGCGGAACGCTTCGTGCCGATGATATCGGCAAAAATGTTACTGTCTTTGGCTGGGTTCAGAGACAGCGTGATAAAGGTCACCTCATATTTATAGACCTTCGTGATAGAACAGGCATAGTTCAAATCACTCTCGATGATGATACAGATAGAGAAATCTTTAAGAAAGCCGCTTCCGTTCGTTCAGAATATGTTCTCGCAGTTGTGGGAACTGTTCGTGAAAGAAGTGCTAAAAACGCAGAAATTCCAACAGGAGATATTGAAATCGAGGTTAAAGAACTTCGTGTTCTTTCCGAATCAGAAACACCTCCTTTCGAAATTACCGATAACTGTACAGCAGGCGAAACAACTCGTCTTAAATATCGTTATCTCGACCTCCGCCGTCCTACACTTCAAAATAATATCATTCTTCGTCATAAGATTGCCAAGGCTACTCGAGATTTCTTCGATAACGAGGGCTTTATTGAGATAGAAACTCCTATGCTTATAAAATCCACTCCAGAGGGTGCAAGAGATTTCCTTGTGCCATCAAGAATCCATAAGGGCGAATTTTATGCACTTCCTCAGTCCCCACAAATCTATAAACAGCTTTGTATGGTTGCCGGCTTTGATAAGTATATGCAGATTGCAAGATGCTTCAGAGATGAGGACTTGAGAGCCGACAGACAGCCTGAATTTACTCAGATAGACCTTGAAATGTCTTTTGTAGATATGGAAGACGTCCTCAATCTCGGCGAAAATTATATAAAGTATCTTTTCAAGACTGTTCTTGATATAGATATTCCTACCCCATTCCCAAGATATACCTATAATGAGGTTATGGCAAGATTCGGTTCAGATAAACCGGATACTCGTTTTGGTATGGAAATTTTCGACCTCACAGAAACAGTTAAGGATAGCGAGTTTGGCGTATTCAAGAATGCAATCGCAGGCGGAGGCTCTGTTCGTGGAATTACAGCGAAAAATGCCGTAAAGACATATAGCCGTAAGGAGATAGACAAGCTTACAGAATATGTAAAGGGTATCGGTGCAAAGGGACTTGCATGGATAAGAATGACCGATGACGGCATAGCATCAAGCTTTGCAAAGTTTATGACCGAGGCTGAAATGACAGCTATTCTCGAAAAGGCTGGTGCTGAAAAGGGCGATGTAGTTCTTATTGTCGGTGATACAGATGATAGCGTTGTACTCCCTACACTCGGAGCATTGAGAGTAGAGGTCGCAAAGCGTCTTGATATAATCAAAGACGGCTATAACTTCCTTTGGGTAGTAGAATTTCCATTCTTTGAGTTTGATAAAGAGAGCGGCGAGTGGGTAGCAATGCACCACCCATTCACATCTCCAACAGACGAGTGTTTAGATAAACTTGAAGGCGATAAAGGCAATGTTTACGCAAAGGCTTACGATATGGTTCTTAATGGTATCGAGCTTTCATCAGGTTCTATCCGTATAACAAATCCAGCGCTTCAAAAAAGAATGTTCGAGATGCTCGGACTTTCTGATGAAGAGGCACAAAAGAAGTTCGGTTTCTTGACAGGTGCATTCAAGTATGGAGCTCCACCACACGGAGGTATGGGCATAGGACTTGATAGACTTGTTATGCAGATGATTAATGCACCTACACTCAGAGATGTAGTTGCTTTCCCTAAGATTCAGAATGCAAGTGAGCTTATGAGTAACGCTCCAAGTCCGGTAGACGATGCACAGCTTGAAGAACTCGGAATAAGTGTATCTGATGCGGAATAAAAAATCATATTCACACACTTATTACTTATAAGTATGAATTTTTTAGCTTTTGTTGGTTCATAGTTTATTAACAAATTCTTAGAAATGCTATACAAAATACAGTATTTGAAAAATACTTCAAAAATTTATGAATTATTTATTGATATTTCTTGCAAATTGCATTATAATAAATCTGTAAATGCCTTTAGGCAGAAAGGGGAATAATAAAATGACAACAAATAAGTCAGTATTGGCATGGATTGAAGAAATGAAAAATCTTCTCAATCCTGATAAGGTCGTTTGGATTGATGGTTCTGAGGAACAGCTCGAGGCTCTCCGCAAGGAAGCTTGCGAAACAGGCGAAATGATTAAGCTTAACGAAGAAAAGCTCCCTGGTTGCTACCTCCATAGAACAAGAGAAAACGACGTTGCTCGTGTTGAAGACCGTACATTCATCTGCTGCAGAGATGAAAAGGACGCTGGTCCTACAAATAATTGGAAAGACCCAAAAGAAACATATCAAATGCTTTTTGATATTGCTCGTGGTTCATATAAGGGCCGTACAATGTATGTTATCCCTTATTCAATGGGTCCTGTTGGCTCACCTCTCGCAAAGATTGGTTACGAAGTAACAGATTCTATCTATGTTGTTCTTAATATGAGCATTATGACTCGTGTAGGCACAGCAGTTGAAGAAGTTCTTGGCGATAGTGAAGACTGGATTAAGGGACTTCACGCAATGTGCGATGTTGACCCTGAGAAGAGATATATCTGCCACTTCCCAGAAGATAATTACATCATCTCCGTAAACTCTGCTTACGGCGGAAATGTTCTTCTTGGTAAGAAGTGCTTTGCTCTTAGAATTGCTTCCTACCTCGGTAAGTGCGAGAACTGGATGGCTGAGCATATGCTTATCCTCGGTATCGAGAATCCACAGGGCGAAATCAAGTATGTAACAGCTGCATTCCCATCAGCTTGCGGTAAAACAAACTTGGCTATGCTTATTCCTCCGGAGGGTTATAGAAAGAAAGGCTACAAGGTATGGTGTGTCGGTGACGATATCGCTTGGATGCGTAAGGGTCCTGACGGCAGACTTTGGGCTATCAACCCAGAGAATGGCTTCTTCGGCGTTGCTCCTGGCACAAACGAGAAGTCTAATCCTAATGCTCTTGCTTCTACAAAGAAGGGCACAATCTTCACAAATGTTGCTCTCAACCTTGATGACAACACAGTTTGGTGGGAAGGCCTCGACAAGAATCCACCGGAGCACGCTATCGACTGGAAGGGCAATCCTTGGAATGGTAAGGAAAGCACAGAAAAGGGTGCTCATCCAAACAGCCGTTTCACAGCTCCTGCAAAGAACTGCCCATGCATCAGCTCAGAATTTAACTCAACATCAGGTGTTCCTGTTTCTGCTATCATCTTCGGCGGCCGTCGTGCAACTACAACTCCACTCGTTTACCAGTCAAGAGATTGGAACAACGGTGTATTCGTAGGTTCTATCATGGCTTCTGAAACAACAGCAGCTGCAACAGGTGCTGTCGGTGTTCTCCGTCATGACCCAATGGCTATGAAGCCATTCTGTGGTTATCATATGGGTGACTACTTCGGCCACTGGATTGAAATGGGTAAGATTCTTGGCGACAAGGCTCCAAAGATATTCAATGTTAACTGGTTCAGAGTAGACGAAGACGGCAAGTTTATGTGGCCTGGTTTCGGCGACAACTTCCGTGTTCTCGAGTGGATTATCAAGCGTTGCGAAGGCAAGGCTGACGCTGTTGAAACACCTATCGGTTATCTCCCAAGACCAGAAGACATCAACCTTGAGGGTCTTGACATGGATATGGAAACACTCAAGAAGATTCTTACAGTTGATAACGAGAAGTGGACAGCTGAAACAAAGGAAATCGAAGAGTATTACAAGATATTTGGCGATAAGCTTCCTGCTGAACTCAGAGCTGAGCTCGAGGGTCTTAAGGAAAGACTTGCTAAATAATAAAGCTTAATATATAAAGACACCACCGATTATGGATAACTCATAGTCGGTGGTGTTTATTTTTAATTTTATATAGTAAAACCGCAGCTTAAATAAGTTGCGGTTTTTGTATGTTAAAATAATTATAGCGGTGGACAAAGTCCACCGCTTAGAGAAAAAGAGATGTTAAGGGCTTAGCCCTTAAGCGGCGAGCCGCCGCCCCCAAGACGCATAATCGTTCGGCAAGCCTCACTCGACATCTGCAAGGGAAGTTTATTGCTGCAAATAAAGTAATTACCAATGAGTTACCAAAGGCTCTGCCGTAGGTGACTACCTTTGGAAACCGCAAGCCTTTAAAAAGGCTTGACCTAAACTTTTATTTGTCTTAGGAAAGTCTATTAGCTAATCGGTAGTTCATTGCTAATTTCTTCGACCGCGTCAATAATCTTCATTTATCAACATCGAGCGAGACTTGTCGAGCGATTCCGCGTCTTGTCCTGTGCGGTCACGCACCGTTCAATGCTTGCGAATAAGTGAAATAGCATTGTGATTGTTTGTTATTTCTATTGTGTTGCTGCTTGAACGGTGTTCGCCGTCAATCGCCCAATCTATGTTTTCATCTGCGGTAAGTTTTAACTTTGAAGTCTGAAAAAGCGTTATGTGGTCGTGCTTGTATGTTGTATTGAGCATAGATAGAAATATCGCCAAAACAGTTCTCAAACGCTTAGGCTGTTTTATCAGAAGTACCTCATATAGACCGTCGTTAAAATCAACAAGACTTTTATCAAATTTAAAGATTCCCGCAACGGAGGTTGAGTTTGTAACCGAGCAGAAAATAACATCATCCTCAAAAGTCTTTTCTTCGCTTTCAATTTTGATATGATAAGGCTTGATTTTATTCATAGACTTAAAAGCCGCAAAAACATAAGCCAGATGACCGAATATATTCTTTGCTTTTTGCGGAGTTTCGTAAGAAACCTCCGTAAATGCACCGAATGATGCAATATAGGCAAAATGACATTCATCACCAAAACTACCTATATCAAGCGGAAGAGGTTCTTCATTAGCGATAGTATTAGCGGCTCTTTTCATATTTTTAGGCAAATCAAGACTTGTTGCAAGGTCGTTTGTCGTTCCGCAAGGAATATATCCAAGCGGAGGACAATCCTCAAGCTTCATCATACCCTCGATAGCCTCACTGACAGTGCCGTCACCGCCACAACACGCTACAACATCAAAATCCTTTGCGTGTTTTTCGATAAGCTCTTCTGCCCCACAGTCTGGAGAAGTAAAGTAAATAGCAGGTTCGTAGTTATTCTTATAAAAAATTGACGCAAGGCTTGCAAGATTATATTTTGCACGAGATTTTCCTGCAATAGGGTTCACTATAAGCATAAGCTTTTTTGGCTGAACCTTGTGTTTTTTCATAAGACTAACCTCCTAATTCTGAAAATCAGAATCTCGGCTTTTTAATAAAGCCGACTTTCTTCATTGCCTTGTCGAGTGTACGAGATGACATTCTCAATGCAAATTCAGCACCCTTAGTATACTGTTCCTCAAGATATGCCTTGTCAGCTATAAATTTCTCATAGCGTTCGCGGATAGGACGAAGTTCCTCGATAACAGCCTCAGCAACAGTAGTTTTGAAGTCGCCGTAACCCTTGCCCTCAAATTCCTTTTCTATTTCATCGTTTGTCTTGCCTGTAACAGCACTGTAAATACCCATAAGATTGTTTACACCGGCTTTATTTTCGCCATATTTTACAACAGCCTCAGAGTCAGTAACAGCACGCTTGAATTTTCTCATAATATCCTCAGGCTTATCGAGAACAGCAACCCAAGCATTTACATTTTCGTCAGATTTAGACATCTTTTTTGTTGGGTCCTGAAGCGACATAATTCTCGCACCAACAGGAGGAATATATCCGTCAGGAATTTTAAATGTATTGCCGTAGATACCGTTAAAGCGTTCCGCAATATTTCTTGCAAGCTCAAGATGTTGCTTTTGGTCAGCGCCAACAGGAACGAGGTCAGCCTGATAGAGAAGAATATCAGCAGCCATAAGGCTTGGATATGCGAAAAGACCAACATTAACATTATCAGCGTGTTTCTGAGATTTATCTTTAAATTGTGTCATACGAGAAAGCTCGCCGAACTGTGTATAGCAGTTAAGAACCCAAGCGAGTTCAGCGTGAGTATGAACATGGCTCTGAATAAAGAAAGGGCTTTTCTCGGTATCAATGCCGCAAGCAAGTAAGAGAGCGTAAGCTTCCAATATGTGTCTGCGGAATGTAGCAGGTTCTTGTCTTACAGTGATTGCGTGTAGGTCAGCGACCGCAAAAATGCAATCATAGTCATCTTGGAGAGTAACCCAGTTTTTCAATGCACCGATGTAGTTACCAAGTGTAATAGTACCGCTTGGCTGTATTGCACTGAATATTATAGGCTTTTTTTCTTGTTTTAAAACTTCTTCACTCATATTTATTTTCCTTTCAATTTCCAATATTTAAATTAAAAAATTCGTCCTTTTCGGTAGTTTACTGGTAATTACATAGACTGCGTCAACTAATTTCTCTTATTCACCACGAGCGAGGCAAAGCCGAGCGATTCCGCATCTTCGCTGTGGGTACCGACCCACAGGAATCCTCGCAGGAGGTTCCCTGAACAAACCACGCTTTATAGACAAAAAATAGATTTCGCAAAAACTTTATATTATATCTATTGTTAAACTTATGATTAATTATGGATTTATTTAAGATTATTGCTTATTCAGCATTTCTTTTGCTAATTCGCCCAATATCTTAATTCCCTTTTCCAACTGTTCATTAGTTGGTGTCGAGAAATTGATTCTGAAACTGTGGCACTGCTCGTTTTCATCAGTTAAGAACGCATTTCCCGGAACAACGCATACCTTTCTGAGAACAGCCTCTTTGCAGAATTTAGTCATATCAATCTCATCAGGAAGCTTACACCATATAAAAAGACCACCATCAATCTTATTATATGTAATAATTGGTGCAAGGTATTTATCAAGTAGCTCTTGAGTGAAATTGATTTTCTTTCTGTAGATTTCACGCAAACGCTCCAAATGAGCCTCAAAGTCGTATTTTGTCATAAATTCGCTTGCAACAATCTGTGACCAAGCGGTTGTATGAACATCAGAACCCTGCTTGCAAACTATCATTTTTGCAGCAACTTCCTTTGGCGCAA
The DNA here is from genome assembly GCA_902765855.1 of uncultured Ruminococcus sp. Taxonomy (GTDB): domain Bacteria; phylum Bacillota; class Clostridia; order Oscillospirales; family Acutalibacteraceae; genus Pseudoruminococcus. The sequence goes on from CACXBF010000001.1 coordinate 47,006, forward strand.
CAAACCAGCCTATTCTCATACCGGGAGAAAGTACCTTAGAGAATGAGCCGGCATAAATAACAATACCGTCCTCATCAAAGGATTTTATCGCAGGAACATCTTTTCCACTTACTCTAAGTTCGCCATAAGGGTTATCCTCAAGAATAAGAACACCATATTTCTTAGCTAGTTCATATATTGCGTGACGCTTTTCAAGGCTTGTAGTAACACCCGATGGATTCTGAAAATTAGGAATAGTATAGATAAAGCGTACATTTTTTTCAGTTTTAAGAGCCTTTTCGAGGGCTTCAAGGTTCATACCGTCGCTTTCGAGAGGAATACCGCAAAGCCTTGCTTTATAAGCACGGAAAGAATTAAGAGAGCCTATAAAGCTTGGGGCTTCACAAATAACAGTATCTCCCTCATTTACAAGGGATTTTGTAGCGAGGTCCATAACCTGTTGAGCGCCTGAAGTAACAACCAGTTCATCAAAATCTCTGCCGATATTGAATTTATTTTTCATATAGTCCTTGAGAGCATTGCGGAGCGGTACATATCCCTCGGTAATGCTGTATTGAAGTGCATCAATAGGACGATTTGTAAGTACATCGTTAGAAATTTCCGCAATTTCCTTAACAGGAAAAGCCTCAGGGTCAGGATTGCCGGCAGAAAGAGATATAACCTCAGGGTCTGCGGCATACTTAAAGATTTCTCTTATGGCAGACGGTTTAAGAGTCTGAACTCTATCAGAAAGAAAGTAATCCATAATAATCCTCCATATATTAAATTTTGAAACAATTATTTACATCGTACATTTAATTCTATCATATAACCACAAATTATTCAATATATAACTATGTTCACCAGTTGAGACAGCTCATTAGTAATTACTTAATCCAAATCAATAAATTTCTCTTCCAAAACTGATTGTGTATTTTGACATCGTGGCTTACCCTCAGTGCTCCCTCTGCGTTTTGTGGAGTATAAATGTTTCTCTCTGCGGAGAGCGACCAAAGGCTTTGCCGTAGGTGACTACCTTTGGAAACCGTGAGCCTTTTAAAGGCTCATGCGAAACCTTTAATTGTCTTATATAAAGAAAGTGCAGATGCGAACTGTGTTCGCCAGTTTGTTGATTTAATAGTTTATTAAGTTGCCACACAAAGAGTAAATGTTGTCATTGAGTACAAAATATGATATAATATCAATAATTGGACTTTTAGGAGGCTGATTAATGAAAATAGGAAATGTAGAAATAAAGGGAATGGCTGCTCTTGCACCTATGGCAGGAGTTACAGACAGAGTTTTCCGAGAACTTTGCGTAGATTTTGGTGCGTCATATGTTGTCGGAGAGATGGTAAGTGCAAAGGGAATTTCGTTCAATAGCGAACGCTCCAAAGAGCTTATGATTCTTTCAGAGAATGAACGTCCTGCGGCTGTACAGCTTTTTGGCAGTGAACCGCAGACAGTTGCCGCAGCAGCCGTAACCGCCATGGAATATAAACCGGATATTATAGATATAAATATGGGTTGTCCTGCCCCTAAAATAAGCGGAAATGGTGCAGGAAGTGCCTTGATGAAAAATCCCGATTTATGCGGAGAAATTGTAGAAGCAGTATGTAAAGCTGTTGATGTTCCTATAACCGTAAAAATCCGTAAAGGTTGGGACGATAAGTCCGTAAATGCCGTTGAGGTTGCAAAGATATGTGAACAGGCAGGTGCAGCCGCAATAACCGTTCATGGCAGAACTCGTGAACAATTTTATTCAGGAAAGGCTGACCTTGATATTATTGCTGAGGTAAAAAAAGCCGTAAATATTCCGGTAATAGGCAACGGAGATATTACCAATGCCAATGATGCCGCACAAATGCTCGAAAAAACTAACTGTGATATGGTTATGATAGGTAGAGGTGCATTAGGCAATCCGTGGATATTCAGAGAGATAAACGCTTGGCTCAATGATTTAAGACCGATGTTTCCGCCGTCACCGGCGGAAAAGGTTACAGTAATTTTAAGACACATTCAAGCAATGTGTGATTATAAAGGCGAAGAAATTGCTATGCGTGAGGCAAGAAAGCATGTTGGATGGTATATGAAAGGCTTCAAGAATGCTGCTGAACTTCGCCGAGAGGCGGGTTATTTAAAGACTTATGATGAACTTATAGAACTTACCAAAAAAGCTTATGAGTGTATGTCGCAAAGCGAATAGTTAACCAACTTCCCAATAGACACTTAAAAGTTTCGCTTGAGCCTTTTTAAAGGCTCACAGATTCCAAAGGCAGAGCCTTTGGTCGCCGTCCGCAGACGGCGAAATACTTTATGCTCCTCAAAGCGCAGGAGGGTAGAAAAACATTCCAGTGGAATGTTTTTCGTAGGGAACCCTCGCAGGGGGTTCCCTGTTTAACTAATGTTGCTGACATAAGAAATCAATGGACGGACTTTGTCCGTCCATTAGGGAGCAAAGAATGTTAAGGGCTTCGCCCTTAAAACCCACGAGGGACTCTGTCCCTCGACCCTGCAAGCTTTTGAAAAAGCTTGAGCAAAACTTTTATTTGTCTAAAAAAGTGCATTAGCTCATCGGTAGTTTCCTTGACTGCGTCAATAAACATCTCTTGTCAATGTCGAGCGATTCCGCGTCTTGGGAGCGGCGGCTCGCCGCATAGTTCAATAGTGGAGGATATGAAAATTATGAAATATAAGATTATGGTTCTTGATATAGATGGAACATTAACCAATTCAGAAAAGAAAATCACACCCAAAACACACGATGCACTGATAGATTATCAGGAGCGTGGAGGAAAGATTGCAATAGCTTCAGGCAGACCGACAAAGGGTGTCCTCCCCTACGCTGAACAGCTTGACCTTAAGAAATATGGCGGTTTTGTTATGTCATTTAATGGCGGTAAGATTATCAACTGCCAGAGCGGAGAAACCGTATTTTCTGCAAATCTTCCACTTGAATTTCTTCCGGAAATCTGTGATGAGGTTTATAAAACGAATATAGGTATAAATACCTATGAGGGTGATTGCCTTATTGCAGGAAACGGCGTAAATGAATATACAATGGTAGAATCAAATATAATTGGTCTTAAAGTTAAAGAAGTAGACGATTTCGTTTCTTATGTAAATTTCGACATCAATAAATGCTTGCTTTCAGGCAATCCGGATGAGGTTGTAAAGCTTGAAAAGGTACTCAGTAAGCGAGTTGGTGATAAGCTCGGGGTTTTCCGTTCAGAGCCGTTTTTCCTTGAGGTCGTGCCAAAAGGAATTGATAAAGCTCGTTCAATCGACAATCTCATAAAAACGCTCGGCATAAAAACCGAAGAATGTATTGCTTGCGGTGACGGCTTTAATGATATCACAATGGTAGAATATGCCGGACTTGGCGTTGGTATGGCTAATGCAAATGATAAGCTTAAGGCTGTTGCGAATTTTATCACAAAGTCTAATGATGAAGACGGCATAGCCTATGTAGTCGAGAAATTCACGAAGTAATTATATAAATATAAAAGGAGTAGTCAAAATGATAGTAAAACCAAAGGTAAGAGGATTTATCTGCACAACATCTCATCCAACAGGCTGTAAGGAAAATGTCAGACAACAAATCGAATATGTAAAGTCACAGCCAAAGACGAACGGCCCTAAGAAAGTTCTTGTCATCGGTGCGTCTATGGGATATGGACTTGCTTCCCGTATTTCTGCGGCATATTCTTGCGGAGCGTCTACAATCGGAATTATATTTGATAAGCCGGGTTCAGGCAATAGAACAGGTTCTTCAGGCTGGTATAATACAGCTGCTTTCGAGGAGTTTGCACACGCTGACGGACTTTACGCAAAGACAATTAACGGAGATGCTTACTCTCAGGAAATCAAAGACGAAACAATCGCACTTATCAAAAAAGATTTAGGCAAGGTTGATATGGTTATATATAGTCTTGCTGCACCAAGACGCAAGGACAAAGACGGCACATTATATAGTTCTGTATTAAAGACAGTCGGCGAGCCGTATACAAATAAAACTATCGACCTCCGCACAAATGAAGTTCACGATATTACAGTAGAGCCGGCAACTGATGAAGAAGTTTTCAATACAGTAAAGGTTATGGGCGGTGAAGATTGGAAAGATTGGATTACTGCATTAAAGAATGCCGATGCTATCGAGCCAGATGCTATAACAGTAGCGTATTCCTACATTGGACCGATTATTACACACCCAATGTATCGTGACGGTTCTATTGGTAAGGCTAAGGACCACCTTTTCAAGACAGCAAAAGAGATTACAGAGGAATTTAACGGTATTCATGCATATCTTTCTGTAAATAAGGCTCTTGTAACACAGTCAAGTGCAGCTATTCCGATAGTACCGCTTTATATCTCTATTCTTTATAAGGTAATGAAGGCTAAGGGTTGCCACGAAGGCTGTATTGAGCAAATGTATAGACTTTTCAATCAAAAACTTTTTGGCGAAAAGCCGGTTCTTGATGCTGAGGGCAGAATCCGTCTTGACGATTTAGAACTTCAAGACGATATTCAAGAGGAAGTCACAAAGCTTTGGAGTGATATTTCTACCGAGAAAATCGCTGAATGTGCAGATATTGACGGTTATTGGGAAGAATTTTATAAGCTGTTCGGCTTTAAGGTATCAGGTGTAGATTATGATGCCGAAACAGATGTAGAGGTAAAGATTGATAGCATAGACTAATATTATCTAATCAACCTCCACTAAGACACTTAAAGTTTAGGTCAAGCCTTTTTAAAGGCTTGCGGATTCCAAAGGCGGAGCCTTTGGTGGATTTTAAGGGCAAAGCCCTTAAAATTCTTTGCTCTTTGAGCGGCGGATTTTATCCGCCGCTTTTTTCTTTCGTGAGCAACATAAGTAAGAGATGTTAAAGTTTTTAAGTACAAATTAATGGGCGAACACAGTTCGTCCATTCGTAAGTTTATTGATAATAAAAAATTAAGCGGTGGACTATGTCAACCGCTTGAGAAAAATGAAATGTTAAGGGTTTCACCCTTAAAACCTACGAGGAGCTCCGTTCCTCGACCCTGCAAGCTTTTGAGAAAGCTTGAGCAAAACTTTGCGGCGAGCCGCCGCTCCCAAGTCGCGAAATCAGTTTTGCGTTGCAAAACTTCGACATTGATAAGGCAAGTTAACTGCCACGGATTAAGAAATTACCCATGAACTGCCGAATGACGAAATTTGTAATTCTAAACTAAACTTCTGAGAAATTATGCAGCCTTACTAAGATTCTCCGTCTTAGATACTCTCTCTACTGTATATCCCCTATCTGTCAAAAGCTGAACGATTCCGTTATCACCATACATATGAGCTGCGCCAACCATAAAGAATACTTTTTTACCGTCATTCATATATTCCTCAGCTTTGTCAGCCATACCCTTGTTTCTGTCTGTGAGCATAGCTTTGCTGTATTTTTCATAGGCTTCTTTGTATTCATCAGGAATTTCATCTTCATCTGTATCTTTTATGGCTTCCCCGTGTTTCCACTGCTCATATAATTTATTGTTTGACTTTGCCTGTTCGGTTGGATCTACTTGTGTATAGCTCAAAATCATAACATCTACAAGTTTATCTGAGAGATTATCAAATACGCCAAGCTGAATATCCATATTTTCAACCTCTAAGATTTCTTTGTTAGCCTTTTTAGCTTTTGAGGTCATAATACTTTCCATAGATTTTGTAATATCAATACCTGAGCCATTATACATTGCATTTTCAAGTAATGAAATCCACATCATAGGCTTAAAGTTATCATAATATGACATATATAAGCCCTTTTCAGTAAGATATTTTACAGCAGCGTTATAAGTTTCCTCAGAAATATGGTCTTTAATAGTTGTGCCATCAGTATACATAAGCTTTTGTGTAAGTTGTAAAGCTTGTCCTAAGTCATTCATCATACTGTCTGTGTCAAGCTCCATAGCTAGATAGTCACATTCATCAAAGGCTTTCTGTACATAGTCCGGCAGATTTTCTGCACCGTCCTGTGTAGCGTGGATTGAACCAAAGAGATACATTTCCTTGTCGCCTTTAGTAACCTTCCACATAGCTGGCGTATAATCTGCGTCAGGTTCAGTATTTTTAGAAGATTCATTTTTAGAACTTTGAGATTCTGTTTTAGATACAGTGCTTGATTCCGCCTTAGAAGTTTGGCTTGATTCCGTTTTAGATTCAGCAACAGAAGTTGGTGCTGAACTTTCTGTTTTGCTCGAATTATCATTTACAGAGCCGCCATTAGAGCAGCCCGAAAATACAATAATCGTTCCTAAGATAGCGGATAAAACTGCTGATGCGAGTTTTTTAATTTTCATACTTTATACCTCCAATATTAAAAGCGGCGATTGTACTATAAGTTTAGTACAATCGCCGCTGGTTGTCAAGTAAAAAAGAATATTATTTATAATATATTAATAAATTACAACAGGAGTATTTTCTTTGCAATTATCATAGATTTTCTTAACTGCATCGTACGGAGTGTTGATACAACCGTGAGAGCCGTCATATGTATAGATGTTTCCGCCGTAACCGCCGGTTCTCCATGTGGAATCGTGAATACCAACGCCGTCATAAGTTACGCCAAGCCAGAAATTAACCCAAACATCCCAAGTTTCTCCAACGAGTTCGGCAGGCGAAGCCTTGTTTATAATATAGTAAAGACCGGTCGGTGTATCGTGAGCGTTTTTATAGCCTGTTACAACATCAGTTGAAACTATAAGCTCACCGTTTTTATAATACCACATATGCTGTTTATCGAGGCTTATTTCAATATATGTATCTCCCACATCATATCCGTGGACTTTAGGAACCTCACCACATTCAAGAGATTTCATCTCGTAGCTACTGAATTTCTTTTCGCCGTCAATGATACAATAAGCATATACCTTAATATAGTACATCTTGTTTTTCTTAACCTTAAGCTCAAACTCAAGCTTGTCAGAAACATCATAGCTATCATAATCTCCATCTTCATCATCAGAGATTTGAACACTATACCCCTCTGCCCCATTAATAGCCTTCCAACTTACCTCGATTTTTTCTGTTTTTTCATCATAAGACGCAGTGAAAGATGGTTTTTCAGGTGGTGTATATGTGCTTATTTCGGAAGGATTGCTATAATAGCTTTCGCCGCCAAAACTTACAAATGCTTCTACTTTATAATAGTAGGTTTTGCCAACCGTAAGACCTGTGTCTGTATAAGCTGAGTTTTCCCAGTCAGTAATAGTTGCAATAGAAGTATAGTTACCGTCATTGTTGTCCTTGCGATAGATTGTGTAGGCTGTGGCGTTTGTGATTCTTTCCCAGGAAATTGCTATACTGCTTGAAGTTCTTGCAGTAACAGTTATTTCCGAAACATCGTCAATATGAGTAAAGGTATTTGTTGCCGAAAATTCGCCATAGTAATATTTATCGTTTGCATAGATGTATGGTCTTATCTGATAATAGTAGCGAGTACCCGCAACAATCTGATTATCATTATAAAAATTCGTTGAAGAATCCTTTATAATCATAATTTTATCATAGTCTGCTCCTGCAGAATCATCTTTGCGATAAATTTCGTAGCCGTTTATGCCGGAAATCTGTGACCAACTGAGATTTATAGAATTAGTTCCGGTTGCTTCAGCTTTAAAATCTCCAACTGTTTCAATGTCTCCAACACTTGTTTCTGTTTTAGAAGCTTCAGAAGATTCCTCAGCAGAAGACTGTGGTTTACTTTGGGTTGGTTTAGAAGATTCTAATTTAGAAGAAGTATTTGGTTTGCTTACTGCTGATGCAACGGTTTCTTTAGCCGAAGATTCATCGTTCGAGCTTCCGCCCGAACAACCGTACATAGCAGAGCATATAACAGTAGACGAGAGTAATATTCCAAGAATTTTTTTTGCTATAGATTTATTTGAAAAGTTCATTTTCATTCCTCCTTTGAGAATGTAAGCATATTTTATATCGTAAGATTTTTTTATGCAAGGGATTTTTGTTATATATTTGCAAAAGTTATAGATTTCAGCAATTTACTTTTGATTTTTTAATTTATGTCGATTTGATTTGTTTAAGTTGTCGTTATTATTTTTTAATAGTTATTTCAAAAATGAAGAATATTGTTATTAGTGTAACTAATGCTTTACATATATTATATATGAAACAAGGAGAAAGAAATTCATAATAAAGTTTTCTGCTATGTTTAGATAGTTGATTTACATAATAAAAGGAAATAACCGCCCTGCTTATCACAGGACGGTTATTTAATATGATTCTAATTAAAGGATTAGCTATACTCTATACCTATATTATACAGCAAAAGTAAGTTTATGTTAAACATTTTTGTAGCTGTTCTCTTTTTAAACAAAAAGAGAATAAAATAAAATTTTAGAATTGATAAAAATAATAAAATTCAGTTTTCAACAATACTTATGTTCCACTTATAATATAAACAGAAAAATAGTAACCTATAATCGTACTATATAGAATAAAAATTTATGAATAAATTGTGAACTTGTTTACAAATTCGCATATTTGTCAAATGAAATTCCTACAAAGAATAAAAACACACTTATTATCAATCAAATTTATGACAATTTTATAGGCAAAGTTGCACAAGTTAAAATTCATATCTTAAAAGTTTATTCAGCAAAAATCCCTGTAAAAATTGAGCAATACACTTTGATTGTGAAAACTGCACAAAAAATTGCTAACTTGTTTTACGAATAAATCAAAAAAAACTTTAGAAAAAGTGTTGACATTCCGTTCATAATGAGTTAATATATAGACACAACAGAGATGAACGGTTCACCCCCTTCAAGAACCTCGTCTCATAAGAAAAATTTTATTTTAAGAAAGAGGTAATGTAAAATGACACTCCAACAGAAACTACTCGCAAAGAAGTCTAAGAAAGGTTTCACACTCGTTGAACTCGTTGTTGTTATCGCAATTCTCGCAGTTCTCGCAGCTATCGCAATTCCGGCAGTTATTGGTATCATCAATAGTGCTTCCCAGTCTTCAACTCAGACAGATGCAGCAAGCATCGACCAAGCAGTTAAGAACTATCAGGCAGCTATCACAGCTGGTACTGTAAATAACTCTAATAAGCCTTCTTCAATCGCTTCTTATACCCTTCCTGCAGCAAATGCAGCAAATGGTACAAGAACAGCTTATGCTAATAATACAGCTAAACTTGAAGAAGCTATGAGATGGGATGGCATTTGGGATAGACTTAGCAGCAAGGTTACAGGCGGCGACTTCGGTTATGCTGATGGTTCAGTTGTAGCAGCAGTTGATGGTAACGGTTCTGTACTTAGTTCAACAGCTGGTGGTTCTACAATCACAAGAATTGCTAATGGTACAATAACACTTGGCACAATTGTTCATCACTAATTAAAAATTAACTCAAAAGCTCAGCTTCGGCTGGGCTTTTGTTTTGTCCAAATTTTTATTTGTAATATTTAAATAAAAAATATTATATATTTCTACTAATACACCGATTGACAAGTTATTGCCTTTAATCTATACTTAAATATATACTGTCTTTATGGATGGAGGTGTTAACTATGAAATTAACCGCAAGATTTGTGCGAAATTCTAAAAAAGCATTTACACTTGTAGAACTTGTAGTCGTTATAGCAATACTTGCTGTAATTGCGGCTATTGCTATTCCGGCAGTTATAGGTATTACCAATAGTGCTACTGAATCTAAGGTGGAAACAGATGCAGCAAGTATTGATAGTGCAGTTAAAACTTTCCATTCAGGTATTGTTAATGGCACAATTTATCAAAGCAATCTCCCTTCAAATGTAGCGTCAGTTGCAGGCGCTTCTTTTCCATCAGAAAATTCAAGCAATGGTGAAAGAGCGGCTTATGCCAATAGACATGCTACTGTTCAACAGGCTATGCAATATGCAGGAATCTGGGATAGACTTAGCTCAAGCATTATAGGTAAAGATTTTGGTTATGCCGGTGGTTCGGTTGTAGCTGCGGTTGATGGCGAGGGTCATACCATTACTGCTACGGCGAATGGTTCAGCCATTAATGTTTTAACAACTGGAACAGAAAAAATTAATGCAATTCTTTCCTATTAATATATTTTCTAAAGCTCAGTTTATATTAAAATTTCGTATTTCAAAATTTGTGTATAAACTACACTATAAAAATACATATAATTTATAAATATTACTAATTGACAATTCAATAATTTATATACTATACTATATTTGAAAAATATATTTAAAATTATTTATATCTACAGAATTTATATTATTTTAAGGAGAAAATGGTGAACACATTGAAGAAATATACTGTAAAAAATTCTAAGAAGGCTTTTACACTTGTTGAGTTGGTTGTTGTTATTGCAATCCTTGCAATTGTTGCGGCTATTGCAGTGCCATTGTTTATGGGGATTATGGCGTCAGCAACAGATGCTTCCGGTGATGAGCAAGCAAGAATGTTAAATGAAAAATGTAAAATTATGTATTCAGAAGTTAGGCTTGGAACAATAAATAATACTGATTCTAAAAATGCTGATGGTTCAGATGTAACTTATGCAGAACCTAAAAGTGCCAGCCTTAATGATAGAATTGCTGCTGCGGATAATGTTACAATAGCAAATGTTAAATTATATAATGGTTTGAAATCTATAAACTGCGATAATTTTTATTATTGCAATCATACTTCAGATTCAACTAAATATAGTGTAGGAACTATATATTATTCTGAAGATGGTAATTTTCCTGATTCCGCTGGCTGTAAATTTGTAAAAACTACTGATACTCTAACCTTAGGCTATCTTTATTAAATACTTTAATTAAATAAAAAAGCTCTATTGTAGTTTCAATAGAGCTTTTTATTTGTAAAAAACTATAATTTTTACTATACTAAATTACTATTATTGTTTTTAAATATATATACATAAATAAAAATGGAGTGTGTTGTTTGGGTATAGTGGTAATTTTTTACAAAGAAAGACGATAATTTTTGTTAAAGATTGTAGCGAATTATTCTTGATTCGCCTTGAAGTTGTAGTATAATAGTAATAAGTATAATTCTATAAAAATGAGTTACTCTATGTAAATTTAAAAAGCTCCGAAAGGTGTGTATTCAATAATGAAAAAATTTAAACGGTTACGAAAAACTAAGAAAGGTATGACACTTGTTGAGCTTGTTGTGGCAATTACACTTATCTCCATAGTTTTCGCCTCTGCAATGAGCGGTATCGTTCATGGCTATATGTCAGTAGTCAAAAATAAGAATGTAGAGCAAGCTTCTATGCAGGCAAAAGGTGTAGCTGATAAAATAGTTTCGGGTATAAACGATATATTAAATAATGATAATATAACCGATAAAGACGCTGAGATAAAAAGTATGGTACAAAAACAAAGCCCATCAGTTTCATTTTATAAAAATGGAGTACTCAATCAGATTGATAACAATTTTCCCCAGGCAACTAATGGAACAAATGATATACAGGTTGCAGTAACAAAGATGTCAAATGTTGAAGTAGCTAAAGACGGTGCTTTAAATAAGCAATTTAATGGATATAAAGTTTATGTAGCTACTGCTTGTTCAGGTAGCAGTGAAAAAAATAGCTTTATAACCGTAACTGCTACATCAATGTATAAATAAAAACAGAAAGGAAGGCAAACTATGCAGCGCATAAGAAAAATGAGATATAGCAAGCGTGGGTTTACCCTTGTAGAGCTTGTAGTCGTTATTGCAATACTTGGTATTTGTTCAACTATGTTAGTTAGTGTTATTGCAACATCTCTCGGAAGATATACAGCAAGCAGCGATATGGATATATGTAAGCAAGAAGCAACAAATATAGATAAGCAGTATTCAAGAATTGTTAGTACGGCTTCTGAAATTAAAGAAGAAGCCTCCTATAATCCGAAAAATTTTAACTATCAAGAGAATTATTATTATATGGTAATAGACCCCAATAAAAAAACAGTTGATTTTTTAATAGGTCTTCCGGAAAATAAATCTGCAAGCATAATTTATTGCAAATATATTGAAAAATTTGAACATAAAGTAGTTTTGCTTGATAGTTCCAGTTCAAGTACTTCAAGTAGTTCGGTCGGTACAGAAAAGAAAAAATATTCTCAATATACCATAACAATGAAAAATGATTATGGCGAGGCTCAGGAATATGTATATACCGGTTCGGTTGTTTTAAATAATTATAGCGGAGCAGATTTCACAAAGAGTTATGATTTGTCAAATACCACCTCAAGTTCTGCTACAACAAATCCAATTTGCATTTCATTTAGAATGGCATAATAAATACTTAATAAAAGCTTTTAATAAAGAGAGGAGATAATTTAATGTCAAACCGAATGCACGGAAACAATAAGCGTGGTTTTGCACTTCCTGTTGCCGTAGTTGTGTCTTGCTTTATAATAATTATCGCAACTGCGATTTTAAGTATTGCAGTGTCAAGTACACAAAAAACATCTGGCGATGTAGATTTAAGACAGGCTTATCTGAATGCAAAATCTGCACTTGATTATTCAGCAAAATACTATGAAGAGGGAGATTTCCCTACAACTGCTATTTCAGGCAAAACCAATAAATTTGAAGAATACATAGCTATGAATGATGTTGGAGGTACAACAGAATCAGGTGCAAAGGTTATTTCACCGAATAATGCCCAAAACATCAATAGCTATAAAACCTATGTTCATGTTATCTATGATAATCAAGATGCAAAGCTTACAATGACAGCTTATGCAAAGTCTGCAGATATGCTTGGTGGCCACGAAGAGTCAACCACACTTTCTGTTACATATGATATAGGTTCACGAGGCGGCAATATGGGTCGTAAAATTTCAACTGCCCCTGCCAATACGACTAATAGATTCTATAGTGATGATGTCACTATCCATGTTAAGCAAAATCCAAATGCAACTGATTACTTTGTTCCGGCTATCTATACTTGGTCATATTATAAAAGAAACGATATAGGTGTTACAGATTGGAGCAAGATTAAGAGTGTAACAGACCTTACACCTCAACAAGCTAATAAGGTTGAACATTCCGGTAAAAATCTTGGAGATAAATCAGATAGTAATGAACTTCGTCCGGCAGGTCTTTGGAGTCCGCCTGGTGCTGGCTTTGATGGTCCTGCTACTAAGATGGATTCTGAGGGTAACGATTGGTTCTCACATACATTTTCTCCAAGCAAAGCCGGTGGTACTAAGGGTATGGTACCATGGTTCAATATGATTATCTCAAGACAGGGTAAAGATATAGGTAAAAAACTGGATGGTACACAGACACCGGAGCTTTTAAATATTTGGTATTTTGATGAAAATGATAGAAATATATATGTAGAAATACTTGATACATTTGCATATTATAATGACCAAAATTGGGATGGTAAAGTAAATCTTGAAAGTAGAATAGTCGCCTATGCAAATGCTCCTCAAACAGTTTATTATTTTAAGATGCGAGATGAAAATAGCACTATAAATGATGAAAGCTTAAATCCAACAGTTAAAGTAGATGGTAATTCTTATGCTGCAAAATACAGCGGCTATGGTTGGTGGAGTGTAAGATGTGAAACAATATCAAGTAGTCATAACGCTTCCGTTCAGATTACCTCTCCTAAGATGAAAAATAGTGTTAATATTGCTTCTGTCAATAGTGGTAGTTCAAATTCCATTATGGGCAACTCAGCTTATATTGTTTTGGAGCCAGCAGTTGATTCAGGTGGACATATTATTCAAAATCAGTATACAGGTAATACCTTTATGACAGAAGAGGCAGCCGCTATACATATGGGCGATCAGGATTATATTACCGTTTATGCTAAGGTTAATAACAGAAAACAAGCAGGTAATCCATCAATATCTTATAAGGTAGAAACTCATAATAGTTCGGCAGCAAAAATTGCACTTAAAAACGCTATTGCAGATGCAGACCAATTATATCAGCTTGATTATGATGCTACAAGCTGGGGTTCTTTTATACAAGTTGTTAATGATGCAAAGAAAGTATATAATAGAACAACACTTCAATCTAATAATGTATATAATGATGAAGTAACTAAGATTGCTGATGCTAAGAATAATCTTAAGTTAAAAGAGGCAGATATAACTAAACTTCAGCAGGCATATGATAGAGCTAACACCTATCAAGAAAATGAATACACAGAAGAAAGTTTTGAAGCCCTTAAGATAGTTATGTCACAGGCTAGAACCTTTATAGAGGCATTTAATAGAGATAAAACATCTGTCCGTCAAGAAATTCTTGATAGCAAAGCAACAGACATTGATAATAAAATCAATGATCTTGAGAAAATAGAAGGTTATAGAACTAATCTTAATAATGCTATTGTAAATGGTAGAACTGTCAGAGATAATAATCCTGGTTCTAAGCTTATAGAACAGCTTAAGCAAGCTATTCAAACTGCAGAAAATCTATATAATAGCAATTCAAGAAATAAGACTGCTATTCAAAAGGCTACACAAGACCTTAATAAAATAGCAATAAGAGTGCAAAATGTAGGTGATACTACAGCACTTGATAACAGACTGCAAGAAGCTAATGAAATAATTGCAAGAGATAGAAATATCCTCGTTTCGGGAACATTAAGCAATCTCCAAAATGTTATCACAGTTATTAATGATAAACTTGATACTACAATATTGAATCAGTCGGAGATTGATGAATATTTAGCAAATCTCAATAGTGCAATTAACGAACTCGCTTATATACCAAGTGATACTACTATCCCTGAAGTTGAATCAGGTAAAAAGAGAGTATGGTTTGATATAAACCAAAACGGCCTTGGCTCTAATGGTAGTAATTATTATATCTATGCTTGGGAAGGTGCCGGCGGTAATAATCATCAGAATATTAGCTTCGATACACTTAGAAGTACAGACGAGCATGCCAAGTCAGCATTTAAACTCAAAAAAGACCCTATTTCAAAATATTATTATTATGACCTCGAGCAAAAGTATACAAGTGTTATTATTATATGCGGTATAGGAAATCAGGCTGATCAGACTGTTGATATTTCAGTAGGTGACCAGTTAGATAATAATCTGTTCCTGATTGGTTCAAATTATGAGGTTAGAGATAGCTCGATAGATTTGAGAGCATATAAAGCGTCAGCTGCAAAAATCACTACAATATATTCTTCCACTGATGTTACATCAACAGCATTGGGTGGTACTGGAAATCAGTATGCTTATGTTAAGGGTTCAAGAAACTCAAGCCTTAATACAGCTTCTGCAACTTCAGACCCAATGTTGACAAAAGACGCTACCGCACATTATTATGTCAAGAGAATTGGTTTTGATTCAGGTTCTACATTCCATATCAGTAATGGTCAAAGCATAACACAGCCTATAAATATTACAAAAGAACCTCATGTTATAAGATTTATGAATAAGTCAAATCCACTTACAAGTATCGATTCAAAATCTCTTTCAGATCTTGAAAGGCTTGCTCCTCATACAGATATCCAAAATATAAGCATGAATAGTTCTTTTGATATACAGAATATGTCTATCAAAAATCTTAGTAACATTACAGGTGGCGTGTATGTAGATAGTTATATTCCATCTAATCCTATAATTACGGTTTATTTCAAAAAACCTGCTTCCAGTTGGCTCAATGAGCTTTATGCAAACCTCTATCAGTATGATGCTTCCAATAAAGAACTTAATAAACAGACAAACCGTATCCTTATGACTGACGATGGAGATAATTATTATATCACCATAGATACAAGAAATACTAATGCAATTGAGGTTTATGATGCCAACTCAACTAAGACATCTATTGTAAGACTTGCAGTTGACCCATCAAAGAATAAATATTTTACAGCACAGCAAATTAATGCTTCCGGTTCAAGCTGGGTTATGTCATCTTATACTGCTTCTGCTGTAAGCATTAGTACAGCAGATGTTAGCTTTGATTCTTCATGCAGTAATAAAGCAATGGCTTTTGTTGGTGGCAAAAAGAGATTCTTTACTAATGTTCCTGATACACGTAGTGGTAGAACAGACGCATATAATAATCCGCTTTCAAGTTCAAGACCATTTGGTGGTGTATTCAATGGTAATGACTATGGTAATGGTCGTGTAGGTAAGACAGACTATTCAATCTACTACGACTGGTATGAATATAAGATTCCTGCAGGTAGTTCAGACCTCTATACATTCCAGATTAAGGGCCTTATGAATACAAATAGTCAGAAGAATGTTTGGACAAAGCAAGTTCATCAGGTATGGGGCGATGTATGGGTTTCTCTTGATAATGGAGATATGGATAGCGGTAAGTTTAAGAATGTTTCCATTGCTACAACAAACCCTGATGATAATGTTACAACTAAAACCACAAGAATTTATGTAACAGAAAATTCATCATGGACTTCTTCCCACGGTGGTATGAAAGTTACTATGTGGGGAACTGAAAAGAAAGTTGCAACTCTTTCACAGAAGTATGATGGCAGATATTATATAGATGTTCCTAATAATATGCCATTCTTACAATTTACATCAGGCGATAATACACAGATTCTCCCTATGACTAAGCTTCAGGGCGGAGATGCAATCCTCTATGATTATTCCGCAGGTAAGGGCGGCACACCGGCTTGGATTACATATGTTCCGGCATATAAAGCACTTCAGAGAGAAATTACAAGTGCATCATCGGTTGCTAATGGTTGGTTTATATATGATTACAATTCATCATCTCATGAGGTAACAAATTCATATAAGCCAAATAAACTTCTCAGTATGCTTGGTAACTATTCACCTTCAGAATCAGCAAATCCTACTTCTCAGCAAAATGATGCTAATACACTTGCACAATGGACAACAGCATATAAGAATCTTTATAATGCAGTTTCTAATGCAAGAATGTATATAACCAAGGATTCCAGCGGACATAGCATTTGGTTCCCTGAGCAGGCAAGCAACACAACAGGCGTAAGCTATGCGCAAGACAGCCTCAATGCTCTCTATAGTAAGATGGTTGAGGCAGTAAATGAATATGGAAGCGGTAGTGCGTCGTTGTCAAGGCTTATCACCCTTGCAGAGGAACTTGAAACCTTAGAGGATCAGCTTACACCTAATACAGATGATAGTGCAATACTTATCCTTGATGATACAAAGGGCTGGAATAGCAATGTCTGGTTAAATTATAAGGATAATTTAGGCATAGAGCGTAATGTTCCTGTTACATCAAGAAATAGAGACGGTTACTTGATGATATATGTAAATGTACCAAACGGTAATGAAATCAAAGATGTTGTCTTCTATTTTGGAACAACCGGAGAAAGAAGTGCTACTAAAGATACTATAAAGAGTGGCTCGGTATGGGTTTGCGATAATAGCGAATCAGGTTCGAAGGCTTGGGTTGCAAATACCCCAGAAAACTACTTTGTTTACTCAATTAAAAATTATAAGCAACCAAATGTTGCTCCTTCCGATCCTAAATATAAAGCTTTGATAGGTGATAAAGCGACAGCCTCCAGTTTTATAGTTTACTTTACTTATGAAACAACTGTAACATATAAAAATGGTGGCGCAGAGAAAAACTATAAGATTCTTCCGGGTGCATATCTCATAGATATGAAAAAGTATCAAACATATGATAGTGATATTAGTAAAGCTAATTCTCAAAAGGTAAACCTTTATTCTGATGTTGCAAAAGCTTATTTTGAAGATGAAGCAAATCAGGGTTATGTTAAAAATGCACCTTATTCAGATACCGCTGGTTGGACGACAAACGGAAAAATAAATCAACATCCTGGCGTAATATATACTGCGACCTCAAGTATTAACTTTGCAGCATCATCAGGAACTCTTAATGGAAATTATAAAGCAATGGATAAGCTTGTATTCCGTTGGTTAAGCACAAGTACACTTAATGTAGAGAATAATACATCTATGAATGCAAGTGAATACGTATTTGCTTCCACGGCTACAGTTTACGGTGGTAACACAATATCACCTAAGTTTATTCTAAAGAATAATACAACCGGAATACCGGGCAAGGTAAAAATTACTTTCCTTACTGATGTTAATGTTGTATATAAGGATAGCACAGGCGCTAAGGTAAGCTTTGTTATTTCTCAGGGTACATATGAATCTGTAAAGGCAGAAGAATACAATCTTTTCGATTCAAATTGGTCTAAAAATTTCAAGAGCGTTGATAGTGGTTCAATTGGCACCGGTGGTGACAGTAAGTATCTTACTAATCCGGTTTATAGAATTAACTAATTAGCTCATTTATTCTGAATATTCAGAAACAAAAAATTCCTGAACTCGTAATGGGTTCAGGAATTTTTTTGTTTTTTATAATGTATAAGTCAATTTTTATATTGGAATAAACCAATAACAAAGAGCATAACAAATACGGCAAATTAAACCGAATTTGTTATGCTCTTTGCTTCAAACGAGGTATACTCAAATGTTCTAAACTACTCTAAATGAGTTGGTTCTGAGTAACCAACTCTCCCCTTTATTAATATAATATCACATAAAATCATAGAAAGTATAAATAAATTATCGACTAATTATGAACAAATTAAAAACATTTTTGGCGGCTTACAAATAATTTTGTTGGCTTTGCGAAAATTTTATGCAAGATATTATAGTAGTTATAATGGATAATTTAGGCTTATTTCTATAAACTGTACACTTTAGTTTTAATGTGCTCAATGATTCTGCTCTAAAATAGATTGTGCATCTATAAGTTTTCCGTCCTTTTTAGTAGTAAGATGAAGATGAACTTCGTCCATAATTTCACTTGGAATAGTAAAGACAGCTCCTATATAATCGCCACAAGAAACATTTTCCCCTTCTTTAACAAGTACAGTTGGACTAAGGCCGCTATATATCATAGTTATACCGTTTTTATGCTCAATTTCCACGCTATAACCTAAAAGTTCATCATTATACACCTTTTTAACAATGCCATCAGAATATGCACGAACCTTTTCGCCGTCATCAGCAGCAATGTCTATTCCCTCATGAACACGCCAATCCCCCATCGTTTTCGAGTAGACAGGATTTTCAGGACTATATCCTTTAATAACCTTTCCTTCTATTGGTTTTACAAACTCATTTTGTTCTTTAGGACTCACCTCAGAAGATTCATTTGAACTTTCTTCAATGGATGATTCCGAGCTTTCAATGCTACTTTCAAGAATGGCATTAGCTGTTTTTTCAGAGCTTTCAGTCTTAGATTCAGGCTTTGAGTATTCCAAACCGCTTACAGTTTTGTCAGTAGGTTTATCCTGAGGTTTTGAACTTTCAGTTTGAATGGAACTTTCTTCTTTAGGAGTCTGATAATCTAAAACGCTGCTGTATGTTGTCCATGCCGCACCTCCGATTGCAGTTATACAAAGGGCAAGAGCGATATAAAAGCCAGCGTTTTTCTTTGGATTATTATTTTTTTCTTTAGCATTAAATTTCATCTTAATTGCACCTCCGATTTTAGTTTTGACATAAAATCGAAGAATATACAAACTTCCCCTAAGACATCCAAAAGTTTCGCTCAAGGCGGAATCGTTCAGTAAGCCTCACTCGATATTCTAAATTAACTTATATTGCCGCGGTCGGAGTAACTACCAATCAGCTGACAGACTAAGTGTATGAGCAAACTGTATCAACAAGCTTCTCTTAAATATTCCAGAGAATATCTTTCATAATAAAATTTTTAAAAGCATTATTTCTTTCGTTGTATAGAAAGAATGATAAACGATACTATGCTAACTATCAATTCGGCAAGCGGAAATGAAATCCAAAGACCGTTTATGCCAAAAATATTTGCTAAAATGATAGCAAGCGGCAATATAACAATAAATCCACGCAAAATAGAAATAGTACCTGCCGGTCGGGCATTGTCCGTTGCAGCGAAATATGTCGCAAGAATTATGTTAAGTCCCGCAAAAAGTATACCTGTAAAGTAAATTTCCAAACCATTTATTGCAGCAGCTTGCAAATAAGAATTATTTTCGCTGTTAAAAGCTGATACAATCGGATTTGAAAATAAAAATAGACAGCCATAAACTACAATAGAAATAATTATAGAAGTAATAAGAGCATATCTCAAAGTAATATTTGTAGTTTTCTTGTCATTAAGACCATAATATTTGCTTATAAGTGGCTGAATACCCTGAGATATACCCGTAAAAATAGAAATTACGACAATCGAAATGTTAGCGATAATTCCGTATGCAGCCACTCCTATATTTCCAAGTAGCTGAAGCATAATGATGTTAAACACAAAAATTACTATTCCCGATGAAATCTCTGTTACAAGCGATGGTACGCCAACAGACATTATCTTCAAACCAAATTTAAGCGAAAATTTGCATTTAATAGGCTTGAAGTTGTTACGCTTTTTAATGAAAAATCCGGAGAGTATAAGCAGACTTACCGCAGGTGAAAAGCCTGTTGCAAGAGCCGCACCAAAGATACCCATTCCCATAGGATAAATGAATACATAATCAAATATAATGTTGAAGATACTTCCGGAAATCATAGCCGCCATAGAAAGCTGAGGAGCGCCATCATTTCTCACAAAGGCTAAGATTATGTTATTAGCGATAAATGCAGGCGAAAATAGCATAAGAACCTGTAAGTAGATTTTGCACATTTCAAAGGTATCATTGTTTGCCCCTAAAAGTGTAGCAATAGGTGCAGAAAGGAAAATACCCATAAGCATATAAGTAATCGCAAATATTGCCCCAAGACATAAAGAATGTGTAAAAGCCTTGTTGCTTTCTTCCTTTAAGCCCTGATTTTTTGCTATTGAATATTTCGTAGCACCGCCTATTCCAAGCATAAGACCGGTGCCTTGAATAAGGCTAAAAACAGGAATTGCAATATTAAGAGCTGCGAGTCCGTCACTTCCTATGCCGTTTGCAACGAAGAAAGTATCTGCAAGAATATAGCACGAAAGACCTATCATACCTAAAATATTCAGCGAGGTATATTTAAAAAATTCTCCCAAATTTGTCTTAACCATAATCAAATTCCTTATTTCCCTAAAATAAATTAAATGTAGGTGCGAATTTTGTTCGCCCGGATGTTAGCTAACAAACTTCCCCCAGACAGCCAAAAGTTCCGCTTGAGCCTTTTCAAAGGCTTATAGGTCAAGGGCGACGCCCTTGTCGCTCTCCGCAGAGAGCGAAACACTTTATGCTCCACAAAGCGCAGGAGGGTAGAAAAACATTCCACTGGAATGTTTTTCGTAGGTAACCCTTACAGGGGTTTCCCTGTTTAACTACTGGTGATAGCCAAAGAAAATCAAGGGGCAAGAGATGTTAAGGGCGTTGCCCTTAAAACCCACCAAAGGCTCTGCCTTTGGTGGGTTTTAAGTATCTTGAAAAAATCTGCCAACTAATCGGCATTTTCTTTAACCGCGTCAACAAACTTCCCAAATCCACGAACGAGGCAAAGCCGAAATATTTCGTGTCTTGGAGGCGGCAGCTTGCTGTCAAGCCGCTTTAAAACAAAATAAAACGCCGACACCACATATATCTTCATAGGCCTAACGATATATGGCACAGCGTTATTTCAGCTTACCCGGCGGTAAGCAATTATTTAGTTTTGTTTGCTTAGATTATATCAAATTTAAAATATAAGGTCAAGACTTATCTTATAAGGTATACAAAATATCCAGCATAGCAGATTAACATAATTATTCCGCCCCAACGCTTTAACTTTTTATCCTTATTCAGAACTAAGAGTAAAAGAAGCATAGCAGTTGCAACGCAGAATATGCTGTCTACAAGAAATTGATTTTGATAAGCAACAGGTGTAATCAGAGCAGAAGTACCTATAACGAAAAGAATGTTAAAAATATTACTTCCTACAATGTTTCCGATAGCAATATCAGCATTTTTCTTGAGAGCCGCAGTAACACTTGTAACAAGCTCAGGTAAGGAAGTACCAAGGGCAACGATAGTAAGACCGATAAATCTCTCGCTCATGCCAAACATAGTTGCAATTTCTGTTGCGGCATTAACAGTAATGTTGCTTCCCAAAACTACTAAGATAATACCTATTATTCCAAAAAGAATAAGCTGCCATACCTTTTTAGGCTTTTTGTCATTATTTTCATCGTCTGATTCATCAGCTTGAATTTTTCCCTTTTTTGTCATAATAAATAGATAAGCAATATAAGCGATAAAGAGTACCCAAAGCAAGATACCGTCAATAAATCCAATAGTATTATCAAAAAGACCAATCAGACCAAATATAATACTTATGATTATAACGAATGGAATTTCATATTTCACAGTAGATTTTTGTACAGCGAGCGGAGTAATAATAGATGTTATTCCAAGGATTATAAGTACATTGAGTATATTACTTCCAATAATATTTCCGACAGCAATATCCGCACTTCCCTGCACAGATGCCGAAATACTTATAGCCGCTTCAGGAGCACTCGTGCCCATAGCAACGATTGTAAGTCCGATGATAAGCTGTGGAATATGCAGTTTGTCGGCAATTCCTGCCGCACCGTCAACAAACCAGTCAGCGCCCTTAATCAGCATCGCAAAGCCGATTATCAGCAGAACAATCTGCCAAACCATGTTCCAATTCATTTTTCCCAAATCCCTTCTGATTACATTTTAAGAGAGCTTAAATAATAGCAAAATTAAAAGACTCAGGGATCGGCAAATAAACCGTCCCTGAGTCTCATCATTTAAAGTATTACCGGGCAACGCTATGTGCCGTACTGACGATAAATACTATACTTAGCAGTATTGATTACTCCCTCTTGACATATTGATTATATCACATTTTTCGACTATGTTCAACTTTTTTATATAGTTTATATAATTTGTAGTATTGCTAAATATATTAACCAAATTTATAATTATTTTTTAAGCTTGCGATATTGTCCGAGAGCCTCTTTTGCCCATCGTCTGTCAATAGCCAAGAAACCCTGCCTGTTATCCTCATCTGCAAAATATGTTTCAACAATTTCGAGCGAACGCTTATAAACTTCTATTCTTGTGCTTTGTAGAAATGGCTTGCCTGCCTCTCCTACAAAGAATTCAAACCCGATAGAGTTTGCCTCCTCGTCATAAGATGAAAGATATCCTTCAGATACATTAAGTTTCTGACTTTTTGTAACAAGTTCCGCAACAGCGAGTTTAGTAAGTTCAACTGCCATATCGTTAAGTCCGAGGTCAAAGATATAGAGTTTTTCCTTTAGAGCATTAACAGTTGGCACGACGCGTTTTTTAACATCAGCAAGCTCAGGAAATTCCGTTTCGAGCCTGTCGTCAACAAGCTGACGGCGGTCAACATTCGGAATGTAATAAATCATCGTGCGGTTTTTAATATCATTATAAAGTAAAGGGTGAAGAAGCTGACGAGTTTCGCCACATTTCTCGCAAGTCCATTCAAAGAATGTATCGTCAAAAATTTGCTTGTGAGCCTCATTAAAAGATGATGCGTTCACACTGCAAAGAAGAGTAGTTTCTTTAACATTACCGCATTTAGGGCAAGTTATGTTGCGTTTAACCTTCTCTGACATCAAAAGTCACTCCCAAATTAAAATTATTCTTTTCACAGTATAACATATAAAAACACGATTTGCACTTATTTTTAAAAAAATTTGATATTTATAAATGCTTAAATTACGAAAAATCACCTAAAATTATAAATTTTTTTTAAAATATGCAAATAATACTGTTAATTTTGGAAAATTTATAGTATAATTATTTTAATAAACCCATATGAATTTAAATTGGAGGTATAGATATGAATTTTTTAAATACTATTGGTTCAGGAATCACCCAGGCGATAGATACTGTTGTAGAGAAAAACAGATATATTGCGTATACAAATCGTTTAAAGTTTGTCATCAAGAGCGAAACAGAAACCCTAAATCGTGCATATAGTGCTTTAGGAAAACATTTTTATAAAGACCTAAAGGGAGACCCGGAGAGTGCCGAGGTTCAAAGACTTTGTAAGGTTATTGATGTAGCTCAGGAAAGGCTTAAAAAAGCTCAGGATAGACTTGAATATGTAATTATGTATGGTATTCCTGAAACAAATAAAACAGAAGAGCCTGCCGCCGAAGAAGAACCGGTTATTGTTGATTCTTCAGAAGAGGACGAGGGCGATATTACTATATGCTGTGCAGATAACGCAGAAGATATAAGTTCTCCTCTTGAAATCAAAGAAACTGCAGAAGATGTCAAGGCAGAATCAGAAAAATCTGATGCAGATGATTTGAATGTTAAAACAGATGATGTCGATGAATAATTATTCTTATTCGATTTAAAAATTTATCTTTAATTTATGCAATTTTATATTGGTTTTGGGAATGCTTATTGGCATTCCCATTTTTCGGCCAATTTTCAACTTGAGAAAAAGGCCTTTTGTTGTGAAAAATATATTTCCGTTAAGTAATGACTTCCGGTAAATTCATAGATATTTCTCTATAATAAAATAACTTATCTATAATATGAAATTTTGTGTAATTTGCTATGCGTTCGTGCTTGACATTTTTAATAGGAAAATATATACTGTTTATATAAACTATTTTTTAGATAGAGAATAATTTTTGTGCTTTTTAATATATTATGCACAAAATAGTTCAAAACGAAACAAAAACACCACTCTAATAGGTAAAACCCATTAGAACCATTGGCGTTTTTGTATTATTATGCCCTAACGGGAAAACCCCTTAAACATAAAAACCAAATAACGAAAAGCGTGGTGTATTTATGAAAACAACTGCAACTGTCATGCAGGTGTCAAGAAGCCTTCTTATTCTTACTCCTGCGGAATATGACAAGCCTGAATCTACAATTCAGATTTCGGCTAAGAAAAACAATGTGCCAACTCCTACAATCTTTGGTGCTCCGCAAATCTTTGAACTTAAGGATTCATTAAAGGATCATCCGATGCAAAAATCGGACGAGCTCGCACAATTCGTAAAGAGATGTGCGCAGAGTATAGGTCTTAACCTTGGCGATGTTTTCGTTTGTATAGAGGACGAGGATAATGTTGTCAGCACAGAGTATACTCACCCTGCCGCTAAAGAAAAAATGCTTCCGGCATATGCTCGTGTAGAGGCTGAGAAGATTCTTCACGGAGATATTGCCCAGTATACCATTATTCATTCAGAGTATGGTTATCAGTTTGGCAGGGCAAAGAAATCAGAAGATCTTCAGGCAGCTCTCTTTGCTATGAGTTCCAAAACTATAGCAGATATTAAGGTAGAGTTTGAAAAGGAAGGAATTCATGTAGTCAAGATTATTCCTCCTATCACAGCTCTTATTCATGCAGGTAAGGAACAAATGAACTCCGCAACAAAGACAGTAGCTCTCATCAGTATTGATTTTGTTGCAACTCGTCTTGTAATTCTACATAACGGCGCTCCTATCTTCCAGCAGTCTTTCTCAAGCGTGCTTGAAGATATCGCTGAAATGATTTCTCTTGAGTTTGGTATAAGCCCTCTCGGAGCTATCGACCTTATTCGTGAAAACGGTCTTGGCGTATGTGACCGTTGCAATGACCCAAATACAAGAAAGCAAACTATGGGTATGCTCGATAATGCTGCCGGAGAGGTTCTCAGAACTCTCAGAATGGTTATCTCTACCCAAAAGGTTGATATCGACCAAATTGTTATTTGTGACAGCCTTTCAAAGCTTTCAAATCTTTCTAATTATTGCCGTTCTATCGGTCTTACAGCTCCTATTGAAAATGTTTCAACAATCTATACACAGGGTATAGTACCGCCTCAGGTAACGGAGGTTGCTAATGATAAAGGTTATAGCGCTTGTTGCTATGTAACGCTCAATGCTATCCTTGATATGAGAACCGGTGAGGGCAATTTCCTCGGCGGTGAATCAGGAATGGCACACCTCCAGAAAAATTCAACTCTTGGTGGCAAGATTGCAGCAGGTGCTGCAATAGCAGTAGGTCTTTGGATGCTTGTTGTCGGCGGCTGGTGGATGTTCCTTAATATAAGATACAACAATGACCAGAATGCTTTGAACGACCCTATTCTTACAGAAACAAAGAACCTTCTTAAAGATGAAAGCGATTATCAGCAAAAGCTGAGTAATCTTCAGACAGATAAAGATCTTCTTCCTACAACAGTAGTACATGTTGGAGATATACTTGACCATGTCTTTGATTTTTCCCATCAGAAGCTTGGCGCTTTGCAGAATGTGAATGTAAGTAATTCAAGCAATTCAATCAGTGCTAGTATTATTACAAATGATTTTGAGCAGTATGTTAAGCTAAGAGATTATATCAAAGACCAGCAAAATTACTTCGACCTTAGCGCTAATATGACATCTACTCGTGCTGAAAGTGGCAATGTTACTAATACTTTGAGTATATCTGTTTCTGCCGATACTATCAAAAAGGCAAAGGAAGAGAAAGATAAAGAAGAAAATAATAAAGAAACAGTTTCGGAAAATCCAACAACGGATAAAACCGATAAAACAGATACAACAGATAAAACACAAGTTACCAGCACAACTGAGGAGGCGAGCAAATAATGGAATCTAAAAATTCTTTCCCAAAATATATTATTGTTATTGCACTTATAGTCGTAGTAGCATTGATATTTTTCTTTTTGGTTCAGCTTCCTTTTATGAGTAAGCAACCTGAACTTGAAAAGCAACACCAGGCAGATGCTTCTCAACTTAAGATTTATCAAGATGCTTATGCAGATAGAGAAAATCTTGCGGCCAGAGTAAGCAGTATGAAGGCACAATATGAAAAGGATAGTAAAGACCTTTTTATTAATGCAACAAAATCTCCGCAAGATATTATGGATATGATTAACGCATCAAAGGTTATGCCTACTACATATAGCGTTTCAGAACAGACAATTGATAGTAAGGGCAGACAGTCATCAAGTGGTGAGCCTCTTTATTCAACAAATATTTCTATCGTATTTAATTCACTCGATGAAACTCAGATAGGAACGGTTCTCGATTATTTTGAGGCACAGTCTGAGGGCGCATACTATATTGGAAATGTAAGTCTCTCAGCTTTAGCAAAGGAAGATAAGCCTACCGCAGCAGAGGATGTTGATAATTCAGAAGATTCTAAATCAAATAAGGATGAAAGCAGCGAAAGCAACGATAAAGTAAATGGTGACCTTAATACTCTCTATTTCTCAGGCAAATATCAGGTTTCCATTACATTGATGCTCTATTACTTCCTCCCAACAGATCAAACACCTGATGCAATTAGAAAAGCGGTTGAAGAAGCTTCTAATGCAGCAGAAGGAAAAGTTGTAGCAACAACATCAGATGCATCATCAGCATCATCAGCTGCATAATTTATAGGCAAAAGGGATTAAAAAATTATGGAATCTTTGGCTTACCTTGGTACAACAGGCGGACTTATATGGCTTGCCGCCTGCTTGCCAATAGGTTTTTTACTGATATTTATAGCGTATTTTCTTTTTAATAAATTTCCTGCCAAATGGTATTGTGACTATGATGAAGAACCGTCTGAGGAATTACTTGGAAGGCGAGTATCGTTTAAGGGTTCGGGAATTATACTTTCAATAATTGCTGCAATTTGCCTTATGCTTTGTCGATTGCAGTTTAATAAGGGCTACGATATACTGTTTGCTGCTTTGGGATTTTCTATAGTCATATTACTTATGATTACAATTTCCGATTTTAAATATACGATAATTCCGGACCAGTTCACAGTAGCTTTGGCTGTTGTATTTCTTGCAGTGATAATATATGACAGAATACGAGGCTATAATATATTCAGCTCAGAATGGTGGCAACCGCTTGCAGGAGCAGCAATCGGAGGCGGAGCAATGCTTCTGATAAATGCCCTTGGCGTGCTGATTTATAAAAGAGAAGGTGTGGGCTTTGGTGATGTAAAGCTTTTTGCCGCAATCGGAATCCTTACAGGTTTTCCAGGTACAATATACACTATATTTATTTCGCTTATAATCGCAAGCATCGGTTTTATTGTTACTCTTATTATACAAAGATTGAATTCTGAGTCTGATGAAAGTTCAGAAGAAATTTCTGATGATGAAGAAGATGACGATGATATAGAACTTTCAGAAGCTGATACATCAGAAACCTCTGAAATATCAGAGCAAGATACAAAAGGTTCTTACCTTGCCTTTGGTCCGTATATTGCTATTGGAACTATTATTTATATTTGTTTCTTCGATTTGATAAATAATGCCGTAAGTATGTACTTAGCCTTGTTTAAGTAAAAAGCTACTTTTCTCAACTTTTAAGGAGTGTAATTGATGAGGGCAAGCAATCTAAAAATAGGTCAAATCCTTATAAATTCAGGTGCAATAACTGAAGAACAGCTCGAAGCAGTTCTTGAGAAACAAAAAACCTCTAAAAAGCGTATAGCAGATATTCTCGTAGAGGATGGTATAGTTACAGAGCAGCAAGTTTGTAAGGCTCTCGAAAAGCAGTTGCTTATACCGTATCTTGACCTTGATACAGTACAGATTGATCCGGAACAAATGGCAAACCTTATTCCAGAAAACCTTGCTCAGCAATATATGGTTTTGCCGATTTCACTTGAGGGAAGATTTCTGACTATTGCAGTCGCAGACCCGCTTAACTATAAGGCATTTAATGATATTGCAATTTATACAAAGCTAAAGATTAAGCCTGTTATTGCCGAACCAACTAAAATTACAAACAAATTCCGTGAGGTTTATGCCTCGCAAAAGGCTTATGATGATGCTAAGGAGTTCGTTGCTTCTCAGCAGATGAGCGATAAAACCAAAGAAGAGGCAGAAGAAGCTGCAAAGGCAGAAGCTACAGGAAACGACCAGCCTATTATTCGTTTTGTTAATAATATGATGGAAGAAGCTGTTTATCAAAAGGCCAGTGATATTCATATTGAGCCTATGGAAAAATGTATGAGAATACGCTTCCGTATAGATGGTAACTGCCAAATTTATATGGAAACAGCTCCTGAGCTTATACCTTCAGTTACGAGCCGTATAAAATTTATAGGTAATATGAATATCGCCGAAAAGCGTATTCCACAGGATGGTCGTATTAACTATAAAATCGGCGGTATGGAAATTGACCTCCGTATTTCAGTTCTTCCGTCTATGTTTGGCGAAAAGATAGTTATGCGTATTACCACTTCTCTCGGTATGGAGCTTAAAAAAGAAAATATAGGCTTCCTGCCAGAGAACCTTAAAAAATTTGATCACCTTATTTCAAGCCATAGAGGTATTATCCTTGTTACAGGTGCTACTGGTTCCGGTAAATCAACCACGCTTTATACCGGACTCCGTGCAATTATGAGAGATGAAATCAATATTATTACCGTTGAAAATCCGGTTGAAATGATTGTTCCGGGTATTACACAGGTTAATATCAATGAAAAAGCAGGTCTAACCTTTGCGGCAGCTCTTAGATCTATTCTTCGTCAGGACCCTGATGTTATTATGATCGGTGAGATTCGTGATGGTGAAACTGCCAATATTGCGGTTTCTGCGGCTATTACAGGTCACTTGGTTCTCTCTACACTTCATACATACGACGCACCAAGCTCGGTTGCCCGTCTTGTAGATATGGGAATAGAACCGTATATGGTTTCATCTGCGGTACTTGGCATTATAGCTCAAAAGCTTGTTTTAAGGCTTTGCAAAGATTGTAAGCAGCCGTATTCACCGAGCCATGAGGAGCGTTTGTCGCTCAATCTTCCGCTTGATGAGGATATTACACTTTATAAGCCCTGCGGCTGTGAAAAATGTAATAAAAAAGGCTATAAAGGAAGAATTGCTGTTCATGAGATTATGCTCTTTACTCATGTTGTTAAGCGTGCGGTTACTAAGAACATAAGCTCAGATGAACTTAGAGATGTAGCTATAGAGGACGGTATGATTCCTATGACAGAGAATGTACGCCGACTCGTGCTTCAGGGAGTAACCTCTTATGAAGTATTTATAGATGTTACTATCTCTAATGACTAATATTAAAAGATTTTTGCATTTTCATAAAATGCTTAAAGCGCAAATAAATAATAACGATAGGGGCGATATTTAAAGATGGATTTTTATAATCTCGTTAAAATGGCCGTTGAGAAGGGTGCTTCTGATATTCACCTTGCCTCCGGTAACCACCCGGCATACAGACTTCATGGTAATGTAATCTTTACAGACGACCCTGCTCTTACAGAGGGCGAGGTTACTGCAGTTATCAAAGCTTTGCTTATGGCGGATAAGTTCAATACCTTTATGACAGTCGGTGAAGCCGACGCCGCCGTTGAAATCGGCGATTGCGGTCGTTTCAGAGCAAATGCTTTCCACCAGAGATGCGGAACATCTATTGTTCTTCGTGTTATCAATAGTGTTGTTCCTGAATTGAGTACTTTCCATATGCCAAAGGCTATCAGAAAAACACTCGAACTTAACGCTGGTTTGGTTCTCCTTTGCGGACCTACCGGTTCCGGTAAATCTACTACTCTTGCGGCTTTGCTTAACGAAATAAATAAGAACAAGAGCCGTCATATTATCACAATCGAAGACCCGGTTGAATTTATACATACTCCTAAGCATTGCATCATCAACCAGAGAGAAATCGGACTCGATTGCCAATCTTATGCAAATGCTCTTAGAGCTGCGATGCGTGAAGACCCTGATATTATCCTCCTCGGAGAGCTTCGTGATAGAGAAACAATGTCAACAGCTATGACAGCCGTTGAAACAGGACACTTGGTTTTCTCAACAGTTCATACAGAGGGCGCTGCTAAGACAATAGATAGACTTATAGATATCTTCCCTGCCGACCAACAGCAGCAGATTAGAGTTCAGCTTTCAACATCTCTTAAAGCTGTTATTTCTCAGAGACTTCTTCCTCGAGCAACAGGAGGTCGTGTTGCCGCATTCGAGATGATGTTCGTTACAAAGGCTATCAGTAACCTTATTCGTGAGAATAAGACAGCCAATATCGACCAGGCTATTCAGCTTGGTACACAAACTGGTATGATTACCATGAAGAAGAGTATCGAAGGACTTCTCAACCAAGGTATTATCACTGCCCAGACAGCTAAGGCTTGGAGCTTCGACATCGGCGAAACTGACCAACTTATAACCTGATTTCCTAAGGGGCGGTGAATTAAATTGAAATATAAATATACGGCGATAAATCAGAAAAATCAAAAGAAAACAGGATTTTTAGATGCACCAACAGAAAATGAGGCTCTTAATTCTTTAAGAAATAAGGGACTCGTTGTTCAGGAACTCGTAGAAGCTCCTAACTCCGATGCACCTACAAGTATTATGCAGATGGAAATCGGCGGCGATTATCATAAGCAAAAGATTAAGCCAAAGAAACTCCTGATGTTCCTTAACCAGATGGCTCTTATGATGAAGGCTGGTATCAACCTTTCTCTTGCTATGGAGATTATGATTACCACCGAAAAAGATAAGACCATGAAGAAAATTATGACCGAAATGAACCAGGATCTCTATAACGGTATTACCATGTCACAGTCTATGAGAAAGTTTAAATCTTTCCCATCAATCATAGTAAGTATCGTAGAGGCTGGTGAGGCAAACGGTCGTCTTGATACAGCTTTTGAACAGTGTGCGCTTATCACAAAGAAGGATATAGCACTTAAAGGTAAACTCAAAAGTGCATTTATGTACCCTATCTTCCTTATTGTGCTTATAATTGTAGTTGTTATCGTTCTTTGCTGTTTTGTTTTGCCAACATTTACAGGTGTTTACGATAGCTTTGGTGCCGACCTACCTGGTCTTACAAAGGTTGTTATGGGTTTCTCAGACTTCCTTATCGGATATTGGTGGCTGCTCCTCCTTATCGTTCTTGCTATTACGGTAGCATTTATCCTGCTGAAGAAGAACAGTGCGGAATTTGCAATGAAGTTTGCACAGTTCCAGATGAAGATACCGCTTATCGGTCCTATCATCAGACAATCTTCTCTTGCTCGTTTCTGCCGACTTATGTCGACCCTTACAGATGCAGGTATTCCTATTCATAGAGCCATGGCTCTTTCAAGAGATACTGTTTCTAACCTCTTTGTCAGAGCAAGAATAACAGATGTTATCAATGATGTTCAGATAGGTGTGCCAATCAATGAGGCTATGAAAAAGCACCCGGTATTCGATGCAATTCTCGTTTCTATGATTCGAGTTGGTGAAGAATCAGGTATGCTTGGTGATTCTCTCTATAAGATGGCAGAACTTTTTGAATCACAAACAGAAGAATCTACACAAAGACTTACAGATATGATGACGCCGATTATGACAGTTGTCATAGGTGTTATTGTTGGTTTCCTTGTTGTTTCTATTATTCTTCCAATGTTTGGTATGTACGATGTTATTGGTACATCACAAAGCTAAACGGCTTAAATCTTATAATTAGTCCTATTAAAGACGGTCACGAAGGTGGCCGTCTTTTTGTGTTTAATTAAATTTATATAAAATAGTAGAACTTGCTTTAAGGTTGTGGTAAAATGAGAAAGGAATATTCTACTATTCTTTTAATAAGAATTATAAGGGGTTGATTTTATGAAATTAAAAGAGCTTATAAAGGATTTAAATTATACTCTTTCAGAAAACACAGATATAGACAACGAAAAAATTCTTGATACCGATATTTCAGATGTAATATATGATTCTCGTAAGGTGCAAAAAGATTGCCTCTTTGGCTGCCTCAGTGGTTCATCTTTTGACGGGCATAAATTCGCACAGGCTGCCGTTGATGGTGGTGCTATTGCGGTGCTTGTTTGCGAAGATGTAGAGGTTAAAAATGCACTTGTAATCAGAGTTAAGGATACAAGAGAAGCTCTTGCTTTGGTTTCAGCGGTATATTTCGGTAATCCAGCCAATGAACTTACTACAATCGGCATTACCGGTACTAAGGGCAAGACTACTACTGCATCTATGGTTGCAAATATTCTCACAGCAGGTGGCTTGAAAACAGGCATTATAGGTACTCTTGGAATCGTTATTGACGGAAAGGTTGAAGAAACAGCCAATACAACGCCTGAATCCTATGAGATTCAACGAGCAATGCGTAAGATGATTAATGCGGGCTGTAAGTGCGTTGTTATGGAGGCAAGTTCACTTGGCTTGAAATGGCACAGAACAGACGGTTTTATCTTTGACTATGCAATCTTTACTAATTTTTCACACGACCATATTGGCGGTGCTGAGCATAAAGATATGCAGGAATACCTCGATTGCAAGGCACTCTTATTCAAGCAATGCAAGGTTGGTATGATAAATATAGATGATGCAAAGGCTCAGTACATAATAGAACATTCATCTTGCAAGATTGAAACCTTTGGTTTCTCGAAGAATGCGGAGCTTATCGGTTCTGATGATAGACTTATCTCAAAGGCTGGCTATCTTGGAGTGCATTTCACTATTAGTGGGGTATTGAATACTGAGCTTGATGTCGATATTCCGGGCAAATTTATGGCTTATAATGCCCTTGCGGCAATATCTGTTTGTCGTCATCTTGTTTCCCTTGATGCTATCAAGGAGGGTTTGAATACTGTTAAGGTTAAGGGCAGGGTTGAGCCTGTGCCTGTTCCGGGACACTATACCTTGCTTATAGACTATGCTCATAATGCTCTCAGTATGGAAAGTCTATTAACTATCTTGCGTGAATATCACCCGAACCGCTTGATTACACTTTTCGGTGCGGGCGGAAACAGACCTCGTGACCGCCGTTACGAAATGGGCGAAATTTCGGGCAGACTTTCAGATTTATCCGTCATAACCGAAGATAATTCCCGTTTTGAAAATGTTATGGATATCATCGAGGATATAAAGGTTGGTATCAATAAAACAGAAGGCAAATATGTCGTCATTCCTGATAGAACAGACGCTATCCGTTATTGTATCGAAAATGCTCAGGACGGAGATATTATAGTTCTTGCAGGTAAGGGCCACGAAAATTATCAGGATAAGAACGGTAAGAAAACGCACTATGATGAGCGTGAAGTTATCGCTTCTATATTGGCTGAGAAATAATTGGAGGATAAATTATGATACCGTTAAAAGTTTCAGAAATTGCCAAAGCAGTCGGTGGAACTCTGCTTTGTGGAAATCCTGATACAGAAATCACAAGTGTTGCTTGCGATAGCAGAGAAGTTAAAAACGGAACACTTTTTGTGCCGATTCGTGGCGAAAAGGTCGATGCACATAAGTTTATAGACGATTGCCTGAAAATCTGTTCGGCGACTTTTACAGAATATGATGCTCCAGAAAAAGCCGAAAAGCCTTACATTAAGGTCAAAAATACTCTTACTGCACTTCAGGCTCTTGGTGCATATTATCGTTCAAAGTTTAATATAAAAATTATCGGAGTTACAGGCAGTGTCGGTAAGACAAGTACAAAGGAAATGATTGCTGCTGCACTTTCTCAAGGCTCAAATGTTTTTAAGACTAAGGGCAACAGAAATAGCCAGATAGGTCTTCCGCTTACTATGCTCGATATTATGCCTGAAAATGAAACTGCTGTTATCGAAATGGGTATGAGCGAATTTGGCGAGATGGAAAGACTCTGTGCAATCGCTAAGCCTTCTATGGCAGTTATGACTAATATAGGCACAGCTCATATTGAAAATCTCGGTTCAAGAGAAAATATTATGTCCGAAAAATTTAAGATAACAGGTAATTTCACTAAGGATAGCGTACTTTTCTTGAATGGTGATGATAAGCTTCTTATTACTCTTTATGGAAAACAGGATTTTAAGACAGTTACATTCGGTTTTGACAAGAATTGCGATTATCGTGCTGAAAATATTCGTGTTAATGGTATGAATACCATATTTACTCTTGTAAGTAAGAATGAAACCGAAGAAATAGAAATACCTACCCTTGGTGAGCATAATGTTAAAAATGCTCTTGCCGCTTTTGCAGTAGCTAAGGCTTGCGGACTTTCTACCGAGCTTATTAAAGCTGGACTTCTTACCTATAAAAATGCTCCTATGCGTCAGCAGATTCATAAGCTTGATGGCTGTACATTGATTGATGATAGCTATAATGCAAGTCCTGACGCTATGAAGGTATCGCTTGATGTTTTGAAATCCATTGATGCAACTAAGAGAATTGCCGTTCTTGCGAATATGCTTGAACTGGGTGACTATGCCGAAAGCGAGCATTTTTCTGTTGGTGAACATCTTGGCGAAATTGGCATTGATTGCGTAATCTGTATAGGAAATCTTGCAGAAAACATAGCCAAAGGTGCTTTGAGCAAGAATAAGAATGTTATTGCAAGGTGTTTTACGGATAATGCCTCTGCCCTATCTTACTTGAAAACACAAATTGTTGATGGTTGTGCTATTCTTGTTAAGGGTTCTCGTTCTATGCACACCGAAGAAATTTCTAAGGCGGTTATTACTGATAAGTCAAAATAAGCTATATTAAATTTTGTCATAGTGGAAGTAGAAATTATCACCTCAAAACCTTGTTTGTGATAAAATCTTAACTGGCAACGCTAACTTATGCCTTTCACACTTTTAGGAACTTAATCACTGCAAATGTAGTTAAGAATTAAACCACGAATCATCACGAACTGTGTATCTATGATTTAATTATAGCAAGATTATTTAGTTAAGTCAAGTTTATATACACTTATTGTGTGCATAAGCTTGGCTTTTTTGGTTAAACGATAAAATGTGGAATGGTTTGGTATTTGCGAGATAAGATTATTTATGCTGTCGAGGAAACTACCGATGTACTACCGAAAGGGCGTGCCGCCGCTGTCAAGACGCGGAATCGGTTTTGCGTTGCAAAACCTCGACATTTACGAGAGAAGTTAAGGGTTTCACCCTTAAAACTCACCAAAGGATCCGCCTTGAGCAAAACTTTTAATTATCTTGGGAAAGTCTGTTAGCTAGTTGGTAGAGCCGAACGGCATAGCCCGTTCGGCTACGGTAGTTACTTTATCCGCGTCAACAAATTTCCCATACTCATACCGAGCGATTCCGTGTCTTGGCTGTGGCGGCTCGCCACTGACAAGTTTGGAAGAAATTTTGCCAAGGGTACTTGACAAATTGCCAGAGCTGTGGTAATATATAGTCAGCCAAGAGAGATGGGCTGAATAAAGTTGTTTAAGGCGGTTCTTGAGTATGAATAAACAAGAAATACTTGCTAAAAACAAAAAAGATGGTCTCGATGAACGAGAACAAACCGTTTATAGCCGTTCATTCGGATTCGGTGCGGTTGTTGTGGCTGTTCTTTGCTTGGTATTTAGCGTTTACAAAGCCTTTCATGGCGAAAAATTTTTTGAGTTTGGTGCGATTATGACTGCATACCTCTCAACTACTTTCTTTTATCAATATAAGGATTTAAGGAAAACGAAATATCTGATTGCCGCATTTGCAACTTTGGTTATTGCGGTGGCTTGTATTATTGCGTTTGTGGTGTTTGAGTAATGAGTAAACCGTTGGAACTTCAAAACAAACTTAGAGTTGCCCGTGCAGAAAAAAAAATATCTCAAGGTGAGCTTGCAGATATGGTCGGTGTTTCTCGACAAACTATAAGCTCAATAGAAAACAATCAGTTTTGCCCGAGTGCAAAGCTTGCTTTACTTCTTTGTATCGCACTTGACAAAAGATTTGAAGAACTTTTTTTCTTTAATCTTGATGAATAATTTGCTTACTCCTAACTTAATCATAATTTTCTCCTAAAACAAAAATCCGGCTGTTCATTATGAGCAGTCGGATTTTTGTTTCTTTTTTATTCTGATTAACATAAAATAACCTGCCCTATAGATTTTATTGGACAGGTTATTTGGATTATTTTTCTTTTGATATATTTTTAAGGTCGGTATTTATATTTTTCATTTGAGCATAAACAGCCGATAATTTATAATCTCCCTCAATCATCTCTTTAATCTCTCTATCATTTCTATCATAGTTTGGTGTATCGGCGATTATAGTATCAAAGCCATTTGATGAATAGTTACAGGAAAAATCAATTTCTGTGTTTTGATATGTTTCATTTAGAGTGACATTTACCGTACTTTCACCTATATTTTTTACATACATTTTGCAAGTGTATTTTTGTGAGGCAACATCTTTATTGCTGAATTCGGCAGTACAGGAATTTAATTTATTAAATTTATAGGTAACATGGTCTTCATAAACAATAAGATATTTTTCCCCATTTTCAGTAACTAATTTCGTTTTATAGCCATTCTCTTTCAGTTTTTCTTCATATTTGGAGTAGTTTTCTATAATATTATTTTTGCTATTCATAAGCTCGCTATTATTACCCATTTGTATGATAAGCATAATAAACGGGAAAAGAATTATTATAAGCGCCAATAGAACAAGTACAGGCATTTTCTTCATTTATGAGCAACTCCCCAATATATTATTTATCTTATTTTAACATAGATTTTTGATATGTAAATATAAAATTGGAAATTTATTACTCTGTAAGGAATTTTTTGAGTACGGCGACAGATTTTTGAGCCGAGCTTTTACAGAAGGTCATATATTCAACGCTATCGTCTTCGTTACTCATACTGTCTGAAATTGAACGCAAAATGGTGAATGGGATATCGTTTATAAAGCAAACCTGTCCGATACTTCCGCCTTCCATCTCACAAACGATTGCACCAAAGTTTTTATTAAGCTTAATGCGTTCGTTGTTTCCTGCGATGAATCTATCACCTGTTGCGGTAATGCCGAGCTTTGGCTCTATGCCACAGCTTTCACAAGCGGAAATAATTTTTTCTGAAAGGGCTTTATTACAAGGGATTTTATCGTATTCACCGTTGTGGAGAAAAAGCGTTGCCGGAGCATCGCCGAGGGCGGTTGTATCCATATCGTGCTGAACTACTTCTGTGGCGATTACGACATCGCCGATTTTGGTTTCGAGAGATGTAGCACCGCCGATACCTGTATTTATGATACATTCAGGCTGATATTCAAGAATCATTGTTTGAGTGCAGACAGCGGCATTGACCTTGCCTATACCACACTTAGCAACGACACATTCTTTGTTACCGATTTTTCCTGAATGAAAGACTATTCCACTGATTTTTTTTTCTTCTTTATCGCTCATAGCAGAGATGAGTCCCTCTACTTCAATATCCATAGCACCTATTATTCCTATCATTTTTAGACTTCCTTTCTTAAAAACATTTTTTAACTGCCATAAAGAAGTGCATTAACTAATCGGTAGTTTAGCCCTCCGCGTGGACAAAACTTCCTATATTTGCTACGAGCGAGGCAAAGCCAAGCGATTACGCGTCTTGGCTGCGGCGTCTCGCCGCAAAGCTTTTGGCAGTCTAGGGGGAGTTTGTTAGCTACTGATTCTTTTTTCGATTTGTTTGACGATTTCTTCGGCATCGGCTAATCTCAAGTGTTTAACTGTATGAATCGCTTTTTCTTCATAATAGAGATAGACTCTGACATTGCAAAAGCCTGAATGTTGTTGAAAAAGATTTTGCCTGATTTCAACGAACTGTATGTGCTGATATGGGATTACATATTCAACGAGTGAAAGCTTTCTATATCCACAGAACATTGCACAGGTTTTATTATAGCCGATTGAGGAATTATAAAACGCATAAACTCTAAAAGCTATCCACCACGCAAGCGGAGCGAGAGATATTAATAGTGCGGTAAAATACAAATCGTCAAGCAACGGTACAAATATAAGCAGACTTACAGCTGCAAAAACTGTTGCCATAGCAATAAGCGGAACCATAATATATGAGAAAAGCCGACTTTTTTCGGGGCGTAGGCGTCTTTTATAGCGAGTGTCAAAGCCGACTATGCCCTTAATTGCGGAAGCAAGTTCTCGGTCGTTAGCGGCTATTGCAATAAGGCTTTTATCGCCCTTATCTTTGCCGGAGCCTACGGCGAAAATTCCCGCACTTCTCAGCTTGAGCATCGCCATAGAAAGTGTACTACTTATAGTAAGAGCCGAAATCTCGTGAATTTTTGTATAGCGTTCGTTTTTAACTCCGATTCCTCTTGTTATGGCAATATAATCGCCGATACGCTTTGAGGAAAATCTTGCGTATCTGAAAAATTGGAAAAGCATAGCAACTGCCCAGCCAAGCACAAGAATATTTGCGATAGTTGCCGCCGCCGGAGTAATGCCGACTGAAACAAGATTTGTTCGGAAATCGACAGATTTAATTACTATACTATTAAATTCTTTGCCGAGAATATTACCTGTCTTTTGGATAAGCGGTGCAAGCAAAAGTAAGCCCGTCATTGGGTTTGACCAAAGGGCTGACATAAGCACCATACGAAAATTTCCTGCGAGATATACATAGCTTGTTTTTAAGCCATCGAGCATTTTAATTATTATAAAACGAGCTTTACTTCTACGCATATAAAGGGAAATATCTCGCTTTTTGCTGAAACCTGCGGGTGTATCTATACTTATTCTCGCCGCATTAAAAATAGTTGCAAAAATATTTCTATCGACAGTTATGGTTGAAACATTTTCAAACGGAACGGTAAACTTTCGCTTTATCAAAACTCCACGCTCAAGATATATACCGTTTGCCACTCTTTTATATCGACAGGTATTATAGAAAATAAATGCACCGGTTATAACGCCTATGGCATAAAGTGCAGAAATACCCATAGAACCGATTATTTCGATTGCGTTCTGCGGTCTGTATAATAGCTGCTGTATAACAGGTAACAAAAGGAGTAGTGCCGAGCCTGTCAATTTTGACAGCATAGCGAAAGGATGTTGTTTTTTAAGGCTTCTTTCTTTCACCACGCACCTCCTTTTTTGAAGGGTCGAGAGCTGATTTGATTTTTAGCGCGTCCTCGGGGGTGATATTTTGCAGGGTCTGAGCAGAACCTGCCGTCATAAATGACAGCGAACAGACGCCCAAGCTTCGCTGAATGGGTCCGCTCAAAGTTATAATATATTGAATACGCTCGGGACTAAGCGTACATTTACGCTTGATAAAAAACCCTTGCTCTATGGTAAGGTTTTTTCCGACTAAATAAAAATTTGTATGCTTATAGAGCTTTGGGCAATAAATAGTTATAGCCAGGATATATGCTATTATTATAAGAGTAGCGATAATAGATGATATTATTGGGAAAAACACGAATAAAGCGCCGAGAATAAACGCGGTGCCGAATAAAATAAGAGTGGCTCGTATACGCCAAACGAGGATTGAATTTTTAGAAGGTTTTTGTTTTTCCATAATAATCACCTTAAAAAATCTATGCTTAATAGTGTGGATAGTAAAATTTTTATCCTATTCCTTTAATATCTAAGGTAGTACATAATAAATCCAGAATCTTTTCATTTGGTTGCATTTTAATAGCTATATACGGTTTATTTGTCGCACTTAGCGTTGCTCTGCTCTTCATTCTGCTTATAATATCTGCAACCGCAGGCGTCTTTATATTTCTTACAAACATCATAGCATAGCCGTCACGCTGTTTAATCTCATAAATTCCTGAACTTTCTGCTTTACTTCTGACAAGCGCAATCGTGAGAAGTCCGAGTACGGATTTAGGCGGGTCGCCGAAACGGTCTATCAATTCGTCTGTGACATCGCTTAAATCTTCTTCTGTGCGGATTTCGGAAATTCTGCGATAAATCTCAAGTCTATGGCTGAGATTTTCGATATAATCTTCCGGAATATGTGCCTCGATGTGTATATCAACAAGGCAGTCTATATCTCTATCGGGATTTTCTTCACCCTTTTCTTCGCTGACGGCATCACCGAGCAATCTTAAATACATATCGTATCCGACATCTTCCATATGACCGTGCTGTTGAGCACCGAGGATATTTCCTGCTCCCCGGAGTTCGAGGTCACGCATAGCAATCTTGAATCCAGAACCAAATTCTGTAAATTCACGAATAGCTGAAAGTCGCTTTTGGGCGATTTCGCTTAGAACTTTGTTTCTTGTAAAGGTGAGGTAGGCATAGGCTCGGCGAGAACTTCTGCCGACTCGTCCACGAATTTGGTGTAGCTGGGAAAGTCCCATTCTGTCGGCATTTTCAATTATGAGAGTGTTGGCGTTAGGCAGGTCAACACCTGTTTCTATAATCGTTGTGCAGACAAGGACATTTATTTCGCCTTCAAGCATTTTTCGCCAGATTTCGGAAAGCTCATTTTCGTTCATTTTGCCGTGTCCGAAACCGACCTTTGCTTCAGGAATATCAAGCTGAATCTTGGCGGCTCTTTGCGATATGGTTTCAACGGAATTATGAAGTACGAATACCTGACCGCCTCGGCGTAATTCTCGGCGAATAGCTTCGTTTATAACGCCGTTATCGTGTTCAAGGACATAGGTCTGAACAGGATGTCTGTCTTGTGGTGCTTCCTCTAAAACGGACATATCACGAATACCCGACATAGCCATATTGAGAGTTCTTGGAATAGGTGTAGCGGAAAGTGTGAGAACATCAATATTCTTACGCATTTCCTTAAATTTTTCTTTTTGGGCGACGCCGAAACGCTGTTCCTCATCAATTATGACTAAGCCTAAATCTCGAAACTCAACATCCTTGCCAAGAAGTCGGTGCGTTCCGACAATTATATCAATATCACCGTTTTTGAGCTTTTTAATGATTTCTTTCTGCTCTTTGGCGGTTCGGAATCTTGAGAGTAATTCGATATTTACAGGAAAACCTTCAAATCTGCGGAGAATTGTTTGGTAGTGCTGCCAAGCAAGAATTGTCGTAGGGACAAGCAAGGCACACTGCTTTGAATCCGTTACGCATTTAAAGGCGGCACGAAGTGCGACTTCCGTTTTGCCGAAACCGACATCTCCGCAGAGAAGTCTTTCCATAGGAACGGTTCTTTCCATATCTTCTTTGATTTCTTCAATACAGCGGAGCTGGTCTGGGGTTTCTTCGTATTCAAAACGAGCCTCAAAATCCTTTTGCCACTCGGTATCCTTTGGAAATGCGTGACCTTGTGCTTTCATACGCTCACTATAAAGCTTTATAAGCTCGTGTGCAATATCCTTAACGGCTGTACGTACTTTTGTTTTAGTCTTTTGCCACTCTGTGCCGCCGAGCTTATGGAGTTTTACGGTGCTATCCTCACGAGGACCGATATATTTTGCGACAAGGTCAAGCTGTGTTACGGGAACATATAGAACATCTTGTTTTGCGTATTTTATCTTGATGTAATCTTTGGTTACACCTTGGGTTTCTATCTTGTGTATGCCGTCAAAAATGCCTATTCCATGTATGGAATGAACTACATAGTCACCGATTGAAAGGTCGGTAATACTTGAAATTCTTTGACCGTTTGTATGCTTTTTGCGGCGTTTCTTTGTTGCTATGCTGACTTGACCATGTGTTATCAGGGCAAATTTAGCCGCAGGATATTCAAAGCCAGCCGAAAGACTACCAGCCGCAACATAGAGCTTATTTTCTCCGAGAGTAGAATCATTTGCTATAAAAACGGCATTTTTATCGTGAGATTTTAAATCATCGCAAAGGTTTTTTGCGGCTTTTTCTGTTCCGCATAGTACGACAACTGTATAGCCTTGAGCAAGCATAGCGTCTAAATCGTCACAAAGTATTGAAACAGAACCACTCCATATGGAAAGACGCTTGACGCTCATATTGAAAAGTTCTCGAAGTGTTAAGTCGGAAGTTCCCCTTGCAAAATTGTCTAAAAGGATAGTATTGCGGTGTTGAATATTATCGAGGTAATCTTGATAATCAAGCGAGAATGTATCGAGCCCTTTGCAGAGAGTTCCGTCCGAAAAGTAGTCTTTAATATCCTCGTGCCACTGCCACATAACGGATTTCATTCGTTCACGAAGATTGACTTGTTCTGAAACAAAAACAAGCATATCATTGTCGATATAATCAAATAGTGTTTCACTCTTAGGATAAATCAGCGAATAGAACTTGTCAATGCAAGGAAGATTGCCTGTATCTCTGAGAATATCACATTCGTTTAAAAGCTTTTCCTTTGCTATTGCGGAAGTTTTACCACGAAGTGAGGAGGCTTTTTTGGTAATTGCTTCTATGAGCTTTTCTTTATCGTTGATA
Organism: uncultured Ruminococcus sp.; assembly: GCA_902765855.1. GTDB lineage: Bacteria > Bacillota > Clostridia > Oscillospirales > Acutalibacteraceae > Pseudoruminococcus. Next base: position 89,961 of record CACXBF010000001.1, read on the forward strand.
AGGATTTCCGTTGATGGGGTGATTATGAATGAATCGCAGGTTTCTGTGGTTCTTCTTTGGGTTTCGGGGTCGAAATAGGAAATGTTGTCGATTTCATCTCCCCAGAATTCTACACGCATAGGTCTTGTTTCTGTTGTAAGAAAGAAATCAAGAATACCGCCTCTGACGGCAAATTGTCCTGTTCCTTCGACCTGTTCGGTGCGTTCATAGCCTGCGTTTACAAGTGAAAGCACAATTTTATCGAGCGGAATTTCATCGCCGATATGTGCGGATATAGTCGCAGCCTTAAGACTTTTACTTGGAATGGTATATTGCAATAAACCGTCAATACAAGCAACTATTACATCACACAGTTTATTTTGCAAGGCAAAAAGAGCGTGTATGCGTTGATGTTCGTATTCGTGCGAGCGTCCAGCCATATCATAGAAAATGAAATCTCTTGCTGGATAATAGAGTGCTTTAAGTCCCATAGCGGAAATATCTGCACAAAAGCTTTGAGCCTCTTGTTCATCAGCGGCAATTACAAGAGCGGGAGTCTGCTTTTCACGACAAAGAGAGTATATAAGGTGTGATTTATGGACAGTCGAAAGTCCCGTCACGCAAGCAGGCAGACGGGATAAATCGACAGCTCTTGAAAGCTCTCTGTATTCTGGAATTTTATAAAATACATTATCTAAAAATTTCATTTTTGTACCCTTTGGTTATGTTTTTTGATCCAGTCATCTTCCGATATATTTTTTCCTTCGGGTAATTGTTCTAAACATTGGTTAATTCCTTGATAAAAAGAAATCCAATAGTATTCAGCAAAAGCTAAACGATGTACATCTTTATAGTAATTATCAAATATAAATGGAACTTCTTGTAAAATTTTAATGTAGATTGTTTTATTATCATAGTCCATTGAATCATTTAATTTTGAGGCATAGTGATTTTGGTTTTTAAGCATAGATATATGACCATTTGAATCGAATATTCTGCCATATATATTATCTGAGCGACCTATATATGCACATTCACTATTTTTATTATCGTCCTGTATAAAAATCCCATAAACACCTCTAATAGGATTTCTTGGATCTTTAATTTTTTCATCAACAAAAATTTTTGTTTTCATATTTTGCTGTATCAATTTTAAAGAGTGATTTTTATTTGTCATATTTATTGCTCGTCCTTTATATTAATTTTATTTTATGAATTAAAGAGATTCATTGCCTTGTCAATCTGTTCATTTACCATATATTCAACGCTTTGTGCGGCATTTTCGGCAGCCTCGGTCAGGGATTTCATTTCACTTTCAGTGAATTTTGAAAGTACCCAGTCGGCTAATTCCCAGTGTGGATTTGGCTTTGCACCTACGCCGACTTTAATTCTCGGAAATTTGTCGCTTCCTGAAAGATAGATTATATTTTTAATGCCATTATGACCGCCGTCACTGCCTTTTCTGCGGATACGGAGTTTACCCGGTTCAAGGGAAATATCGTCAAATATAACAATAGTATGCTCAGGCGGAATTTTATAAAAAGCCATAGCCTCTGTGACGGCTTGACCGCTAAGATTCATAAAGGTTGACGGTTTCATAAGGAGAACACGCTTTCCGCCGATTGTGCCTGTTCCGCAAAGTGATTTGAATTTTAGTCTGTCCACCTTGATATCGTTTTTCTTTGCTATTGTATCGAGGGTGATAAAACCAGCATTATGACGAGTATTTTCATATTGAGAACCAGGGTTTCCAAGTCCGACGATAATATATTCTATGCTGCCTGTATTTTCAGTAGAATTTTTCTTTGAGAATAACATAATAATACAACTCCTAAAGCTAAGGTTAGTATCCTTAACATTATCTTTATAAGCACCAAAACCAACCCGATTTTTTAATCAGGTTGGTTCGGTGGAAATTATTCAAGAATTAAGTATATGTTTCATATTAAGTATTTTGGCTGAAATTCAGCTTATTTATGCTGATTTTGCACTTATCTTAGAAAGACAAAAATTTCGCTCAAGCCTTTTTAAAGGCTTGCAGGGTCGAGGGACGGAGTCCCTCGTGGGTTTTAAGGGCAACGCCCTTAACATTCTTTACTCCCTAATCGGTGGACATAGTCCACCGATTGGATTTTTTTGTTAGCAACATTAGTCATTAAGGGCGGACTTTGTCCGCCCTTAGAAGGCAAGACAGGTTAAGGGCTTCGCCCTTAAAACCCACCAAAGGCTCTGCCTTTGGAATCCTCGAGCCTTTGAAAAGGCTCGAGCGAAACTTTTAGGTGTCTTGGGAGAGGCGGCTCGCCGCTTATTCGTCTTTACCGCAGCATTTCTTATATTTCTTACCGCTTCCACATGGGCATGGGTCATTTCTGCCGATTCTCTGCTTTGCACTCTTGACAACAGTCTTTGAACGACCGTCAGAATCATCAGCATTAGTCATAGTAGGCTCTGCAACCTGCTCACGATGTGTATACTTTTCAGCGATATTTTGAACATCTTTTTCAGTAGTTTCAACCTCAACCGCAAGGTCAGCGGACATTGGTTCGCTGTCGTCTTCATTCACGGCAGAAAGCTCATCGGATTCAGCTTTTGCAGCCATTGCCGCAGCTTGTGCAGATGCCGCAGCTCTTGCACGACCCTCTGCTGCACGCTTGAGAGCGAGTTCGCGAAGTCTTTTCTGCTCTTCTGTTTTTTCGTGAATTTTTCTTGGGATAACAAGAAGCATCTTGACAGTATCTTCACGGATAGATGCAATCATAGCGTCGAACATATCGAAACCTTCGATTCTATATTCAACAACAGGGTCATGCTGTCCATATGCTCTAAGGCGGATACCGCGCTTGAGTTCTTCCATAGCGTCGATGTGGTCCATCCAGTAGCGGTCAACATTCTTGAGGAGGTAAACACGCTCAATCTCACGCATGGTTTCCTCCGGAATGAGGGTTTCGTTTTCTTCATAAAGTGTTTGACCGTATTCTACAAGCTTATTTCTGAGGTATTCTTTCTCGAGAGATTCAAATTCTTCATCATTAAACTCAAGGAATTCTTTTTCTTTATCTTCATCGAGGAACCAACCTCTTAAATGCTCTCTAAGACCGTCAAGGTTCCAATGTTCTTTATCATCGCCTGAGAGATAAAGGTTGACAGCGTCTGTGATAACATCAGTAACCATTTTAAGAATAGTTTCACGAAGATTTTCGCCGTCGAGAACTTGGTCACGCTGACCGTAGATAATCTCACGCTGACGGTTCATAACATCGTCAAACTGGAGAACATTTTTACGGATAGCAAAGTTTCTGGATTCGACCTTTTCCTGAGCGCTCTGAATAGCATTTGTGAGGAGTTTATTCTCGATAGGTTCGTTATCAGGTACTTTCATAGTTTCCATAATCTTTGTGAGTCTGTCGCCTGCAAAGATACGGAGAAGTTCGTCATCGGCTGAGAGATAGAAACGGCTTGCACCCTTATCGCCCTGACGACCTGCACGACCACGGAGCTGGTTATCAATACGGCGTGATTCGTGACGAGCTGTACCCATAATGAACAGACCGCCGGCCTCTCTGACTTTTTCAGCCTCGGCGTCTGTTTCTTTTTTGTATTTAGCTTCAAGGGTTCTGAATGTTTCACGAGCTTTGTTGATATCTTCATTATCAGTTTCTGCAAAACCTGTTGCTTCGACAATAAGTTCCTCAGGAATCTTCATCTTACGCATTTCAGATTTTGCGAGGTATTCGGCGTTACCGCCAAGGATAATATCAGTACCACGACCAGCCATATTTGTTGCGATTGTAACGGCGCCAAGTTTACCGGCCTGTGCGATGATTTCAGCTTCTTTTTCGTGATATTTAGCGTTGAGGACATTGTGCTTGATACCCTTTTTCTTGAGCAATGCACTAAGAACCTCAGATTTTTCGATAGAAATTGTACCCACAAGAACAGGCTGACCGTTTTCATGAGCTTCCATAATATCATTTATGAGAGTTTCAAATTTGCCCTGTTCTGTCTTGAAGATAGCGTCAGGGAGGTCGATTCTCTGAACGGGCTTGTTTGTAGGAATTTCTACAACATCAAGCTTGTAGATTTCCTGAAATTCTGTTTCTTCTGTCATAGCAGTACCGGTCATACCGGAGAGCTTTTTATACATACGGAAGTAGTTCTGGAATGTAACTGTAGCAAGAGTCTTGCTTTCACGCTCAACCTTAACGCCTTCTTTAGCCTCGATAGCCTGATGCAAGCCTTCGTTGTATCGTCTGCCATACATAAGACGGCCTGTGCTTTCATCAACGATGATAACTTCTCCGTCCTTGACAACATAGTCAATATCCTTACGCATAATACCATGAGCTTTGATAGCCTGATTTATATGGTGCTGATATACAACATTTTCAGGGTCGGTGAGGTTTTCGATACCAAAATATTCCTCAGCTTTTTTAACGCCGAGTGGTGTAAGAGTAGCAGTTTTAGCTTTTTCGTCAACGATATAGTCTATGCCCTCTTCTTTATAGAGTTCATCATTATCTTCTTTGTTGTCGATTTCAACGAACTTCTTGCTTGTGAGCTTTTTAGCAAGCTTATCGGCTCTCTCATACATATCTGTTGACTTATCGCCAGGACCTGAAATGATAAGAGGAGTTCTTGCTTCATCTATAAGAATGGAGTCAACTTCATCGACGATAGCGAAAGCGTGGCCACGCTGAACCTTCTGGTTTTTATAGACAACCATATTATCACGAAGATAGTCGAAACCAAGTTCGTTATTTGTGCCGTATGTAATATCAGCGGCATAAGCTTTGCGGCGTTCATCATTAGAAGCATCGTGTGTGATAAGACCGACTGTGAGTCCGAGGAAACGATAAAGCTTACCCATCCACTCAGAGTCACGCCTTGCGAGGTAGTCGTTAACTGTAACGATATGAACGCCTTCGCCTGTAAGACCGTTGAGGTATGCAGGAAGTGTAGCAACAAGAGTTTTACCTTCACCGGTTTTCATTTCACTGATTCTTCCCTGATGAAGAACGATACCACCGATAAGCTGTACAGGGAAGTGACGCATACCGAGAACACGGTCGCCAGCTTCACGACAGACAGCGAATGCCTCAGGAAGAATATCGTCGGTAGTTTCGCCGTTTTTAAGTCTTTCTCTGAATTTTTCTGACTGCTCACGAAGTTCTGCATCAGTCATCTTTTTATATGTATCCTCTAAAGAAAGGATTTTATCAACGATAGGGTTAATTCTTTTAAGCTCACGCTTACTGTAATTTCCGAAAAAAGATTTTAGAAAGCTCATTATATCACCTCATAATTATTTCTTATACTCTTTGAAAGCCTTGAGAACATCTGATTTTCTTGTTTTGTTAAGATCTTCGCCCGAATTATCGGTATAAACCATGAGGTATTTTCCGTTATCGGAAAGAGTAGCTTCTGTGGTCATTCCGAGAAGTTCAAATTTACCGTCTTTCTTTACGCTTTCGATTGTTTTCTTAGCTTCATCATTGAGATTTTTAAGGTCGTATTCATAAAATTCTGCTGTTACCTGAGAGTTATTAAAAGTGAAAATGTATCTATGACCGGCTTTTGCACCAATCATATCATATGACATTTCTGTTCCGTCCATATCTGGCAGGAAAGCTCTTTTCTTGAGATATTTCTCAAGTCCGTCAAGATTATCGTCGTAGTCCTTTACCTTGACAGAATCCGCCTTAGGAATATTATCAGTTGGAAGAGCAGTAAGCTGAGTGCCTCTGCTTACACAGCCTGAAACTGAAAATACGATTGCGGCACAGAGAATAATTGGTAATATCTTTTTCATGTTAATCCTCCGAATTTAGTGTGTTTAAATCCGTTGACTTAATTTTAAAAAGTTTACGGATTTATAGTATTTTTGCATACCACAAATAATTATATCTTATTTGAATAAATAGTGCAAGAAAATTTTGTGATTTACAAAATAAAAAGTGAACAATTAGATTAAATCTAATTGTTCACTTTGAGGTGTGGTGACCCGGACGGGAATCGAACCCGTGTTACCGCCGTGAAAGGGCGGTGTCTTAACCGCTTGACCACCGGGCCATATCTGGTAGCGGTAGTGGGACTTGAACCTACGACACTTCGGGTATGAACCGAATGCTCTAGCCAACTGAGCTATACCGCCATATTTACTGCTGTTGAATAATCAGCTTGTTCATTATACAACGGCAGAAAGAGTTTGTCAAGTATTATTTCAAAAAAATTGAATAATTTTTTTGAAATAAGGAGTATTATAGAAATTGAGGCGGCGTGCCTCCGCATCTTCACTATGAGTTGCATCTACAGAGCCTCCTGCGAGGGTTCCCTACGAAAAACATTTTTGCGCTTTAAGAAGCATAAAGTGTTTCGCTGTCTGCGGACGGTGACCAAAGATTCTGCCTTTGGAAACTGCGAGCAGCTTTCACCAGCAAAGCTGGTGTAGAAAAGGTTAGAGCGAGACTTATCGAGCTATTTCGCGTATTGTTCTGTGCGGCTGCACACTACCTCAAAATAAATATTGCGATTAAGCAAGCTGACATCAGTATTACAAGCCAAAAGAAGTTTTGCATATGAGCTTTCGGGAGATGTACTATAAATTGGCATACAACCGGCTTTTATAAGTTCAGTACTCGATTTATAATGCTCGTTTTTATTTTTACATGGTGTGCAATATACATCAATACCACACTTACGGCAATTTTCAATCAGTGTTAGCACACTTCCATTTCCCGCAGTACGAGCCGTACTTGAATGATATGTCATAAGCAAAACCGCTCCCGTATCTTCGCTTATTACAATATTGCTGAAATTAAGTCCGGGGTAAGGTCTGATAAAAATAATTTTTTTATTAAGGCTTAATTTTCCATTTAAAATAGGTTTGCGAGGTTCTTCTATTTCGGTTTTAGTGGGATTTATTGAAAGCTTTGTGAATTCGAATTTCTCATCGTTCATAAAGCCAAGTTCTTTACCACCAAAGCTTTGAAAAGTATCTGTTAAGCCGTCAGCCTCTAATATTCTTGTTGGCAGAAATACTCGACTTTTGCCGATTTTATCGCCGAAAGCAGTAAAAACGCCCCTTGAAAAGCATTTAATCATAGAAACTGCTGAATGAAAATTATTTAAAGCATTGCTTCTTTCGTCAAGAACGGTATAATTAGAGGCAGTGAGTACTATAGGAATGGGCAAATGGCAAAGGCACATTGAAAGTATTGCAGAGGAATATGAAAGAGTATCGCTTCCGTGGGTTATGATAATTCCATCGAAACCGTTAATATTATATTCGAGAATGAAATTTATCATAGTTTCCCAATGCGTAAGTTCAAGGTTTTCACTTGCGATATTTAAGGGCTGAACGAGGGTGAAATCGTCCTCTTTTCCATATTTTTTGCAGTATTTATCTATAAGTAACAAAGAAGCTTTTTCATCAACATCAATGATTTTTCCGTCACTTATACTGCCAATCGTGCCGCCGGTAAGAACTATCAGAATTTTAGCCATTTCACTGCCCTCCTGTCGATATATATAATATGCCTTAATAAAAATTTATTAGTTAATTTATTTATAATAGTATACCACCCGAAAGAAAAAACATCAATTATAAAGCAGGTAAAGTTATGGAAAATAAGATTATTACACACCCTTTAAAACCGATTTTTGATGAAAATTCGGCTGTTTTGATTCTTGGCACAATGCCTTCGCCGAAATCAAGAGAAAATAATTTTTATTACGGACATCCACAGAATAGATTTTGGCAAGTTTTATCAGCTATTTTTGGTGAAAAACTTCCTGAAAATAATAAAGAGCGAACTGAACTTTTATTAAAGCACAGAATCGCTCTTTGGGATGTTTTGGCGTCTTGCGAAATCAAAGGTGCAGAGGATAGCTCAATTAAGAATCCTGTACCAAATGATTTATCGTCTATTCTCGAAAACTGTAATATAAAGGCTATTTTCACAACAGGAAAAAAAGCTTTTTCGATTTATCAGAAGTTATGTGAGCCGAAAACTAAAATTTCAGCTATCTCTTTGCCATCAACAAGTCCGGCTAATTGTCGGTTTACACTTGAAAGACTTGTTGAAGAATATAGTGTTATTAAGGATTTCTTGGGTTAATCTGTAATATAATATATATTTGGAGTTTTATGGAATCTTAGGGTTTCTTCTGTTTTTGAGCCTTGTCGGCAATAAAAATCGACATCGTTTATGAATGAATCGTAAGACCCTAAAGAACATATAGTATCTGGTAGGTCTATTCGTTTGATAGGTGTATGATTCCCCAAAATGTTAAAATCAAAGGTTTTGAAGCTTGATAAAAGTGTAAAATGCGTAAGACTCCAACACTCACGAAAAGTATTTGATTTTATACTTTGTACATATTTTGGAATAGTGATTTGTGTTAGACTTTGGCAATATTCAAATGCTCCCTCTCCTATTGTTAAAAGACCATCGGGAAGATTTATAGATTGTAAATTCTCGCAACTTCCAAAGGCAGTGTCACCGATTTCTGTTACACTACTTGGAATATCTATGTTTTTTAAGTTATCGCAGCTTTCAAAAGCATCTTCTCCGATGCTTTTTATGCTTTTGGGCAATTTAATACTTGCCAAATCTTTACAATTACAAAAGGCACTATTTTCAATCATACTAGGACCTTCCAAAAGAACCAATTCGTAGCCGTCTTTTGTGACGCTATATTCATAATCTCCACCCCATAGAAATTTTAATGAAAATTCTGTATATTCACCTGTGGCAGGGTCTTGGTATCTATCGTGCAGAACCCTTTCCTTTCCTGATTCGTATACTTGTGGAGAAGAACTATCGGATGAAATATTGCCAATTATGTTTGGTACAAATGAAAAAATCAGTACGATGATTATTATAATTCCAACAATGATTGCCGCTACGATACCAGCCTTTTTAGTGGTTTCAATATCTAATTCGACAGGTTTCTTTTTTAAAATATCAAGAGTATGTTTATCAGTATAAAATTCTTCTATATTTTCTTTTTCAATTCTATGCTCTTTGAGATTTAAGGCGTTTGTGCAAGTTTCGACAAGACTTGGTGGGGGATTTTTCTTATGGCTTAGCTGCTCGGCACGCCGGAAAATCATAGGCAAAAATGAAGGTGTAGGATAACTTTTTTCACCTGTTTCTTTTTCCATTTGTAGCTCTATATCGCTATTTGCCTGGCAGATTATGTGTTTAATACAAGCTAAGGGGATACCCATATACTTTGCCATACGTTCTAATGGCACATCTCTATAGTATGATAATGTTAAACATAATCTTGCACTATCTGGTAATCGCTTAAAAATGCCAATGATTTTAGAAGTAAATTCAGGTTTAGCATATTCACTGACAACATCGAGTGGAATTTTATCATAGTTTTCCATTTGTTCATCAAATTTATTTGCTAAATCTTCTTTATTGTCAAATATAGGTGCATCACTATATGATGTAAGAATAATCACACTTTGTTTAATGATTATCCTATCTAAAAGCTCATTTGTTTGTTCATCGTCTTTTGGCAATGGAATTGACATATAGATTTTATTGTAAATTGAAAAGTATAGCTTATTAGCTAATTCAGAGTTTGGGCATATAAGATTAGCTAAAAAGAAAATAGCGTTATTAGTTTTGTTATATATATCCTCAAATTCAAGCATTTCTGAAGTCATAAAATTATTATTGGGAGTTTGTTTCATATAAAAACACTACTTTCACATATTTTAATTAATTTTAATTATATCATACTAAATAAAGCTATACAACTGATATATTATAAAATTTTAGATTATATAGGTAAGGACTTTTGAATGTTATGTAAATGGTCTATATTTTACTTGATATTGTGTGTGAGTGTATGGTAAAATGAAATAATAATCGAAAATAATTAAAAACACTTATCTCGTTAGAAGAATTTTATATATTTTTCTAAGTGAAACTATCAAACGATGGGAGCAAAATATGAAATTTTTATCATGGAATGTAAATGGTATAAGGGCTTGTCTTGGCAAGGGTTTTATTGATTCGGTTCTTGCTGAGAATCCAGATTTTATATGTATACAGGAAACTAAAATGCAGTTAGGACAGGCTACTATTGAGCTTGATGGCTATGAGCAATTTTGGTGCAGTGCTGAGAAAAAAGGCTATTCGGGAACAGCAATATTTGCGAAACATAAGCCTCTTTCTGTAACATATAACGGTATGGATATAGAGGAACATTCCCACGAGGGTAGAATGATAACCCTTGAATATGAAAATTTTTACCTTATAAATGCATATGTGCCAAATTCACAAGACGGCTTGAAACGAATTGATTACCGTATGCGTTGGGAAGACGATTTGCGTAAGTATCTTATTGAACTTGATAAGAAAAAGCCTGTCATTCTCTGTGGTGATATGAATGTCGCACATAACGAAATAGACCTTAAAAATCCTAAGACAAATCGTGGAAATGCCGGTTTTTCTGATGAAGAACGAGAAAAAATCGGTGAGCTTCTTGGTGCGGGCTTTATAGATACTTTCAGATACTTACACCCCGATGAAACGGGTATATACAGTTGGTGGTCATACAGAGCGAGGGCAAGACAGAATAATGTAGGTTGGCGTATCGATTATTTCATAGTATCAGACCGAATTAAGCAGAATATCACTTCTGCAAATATTCTGACAGAAGTTCTTGGAAGCGACCACTGCCCCGTTACTTTGGAAATTGATATTTAACGGAATGCCGGAAAGGCGATATGATTTTTATTTGTCGAAAAACGGAATTTGGCTGACAAAAGAAGTACCTATTGAATATTTAGAAAAGCAGAAATAGTTGAAACGGAGGGCATATGTCTAAATCTATATTCAGAGTTGCAATATTACAGGAATGTGCTGCTGTAGGAGATTTTGAGAAAAATACAACGAGAATCATTCAAGAAATGGAGCAGGCAAAGGACAATCAAGCAGATATATTATTGTTGCCGGAGTGCTTTATTACGGGTTATTCTATGCCTATATTAAATTCAGAAGTCATTGACGAAGATAGTATACATATAAAAAGAATACGTGACAAAGCAATGGAGCTTAAAATCGGAGTAGTTGCAACGGCATTTTTTAAGGGAAATGAAAAAGCGCGAAATACAGCCCTTGTTATTGACAAACAGGGAAAAATCATTATGAGATATGATAAGGTTCATACCTGCGATTTTGCAGACGAAAGATGTCTTGAAAGCGGGGAAGAATTTAATGTATGCGAATTTGACGGGGTTAAAATAGGCATTATGATATGTTATGACAGAGAATATCCTGAAAGTGCAAGGATTTTAATGCTAAAAGGAGCAGAACTGATACTTGTTCCAAATGACTGCGCTTCAATGCTTCCTCGCCTTAAAGCACTTTATACAAGAGCATATGAAAATATGGTAGGAATTGTAATGTCAAATCCGCCCGGGGATAATTGCGGAAATTCGTGCGCGTATTCTCCGATATGTTGGGACGAAAATGGAATGTGCGTTGACAACACAATACTTTTGGCAGATGATAAAACAAGCAGTTTGTATTTTGCGGATTTTGATATTGAAAAGCTAAGAGAATACCGAAACCGAGAAATGCTTGGAAATACATTCAGAAAAGTTAAGGCATATGGAAAACTGTTGGATACGGATATTTCAGAACCTTTCATAAGATAATAAGCGATTGTTTTATATTAATTAATGAGTTTTTTAAAATAGTTTTTTTAATTTTAATATTTGTTTGATATAATGCAGAAAAATGCATTCTCATGTCTTTTCCGGATGATACCTATAGGATATAACAACAAAAAATTTTTAGGCTTTTAAAGGGACTTTTTAAAAATTTCTTTGGTTAAGGCGCAGGGCATTTTGCTGATAAAGCTAAGGAGCGTATTATATATGATTGAAGTAAAAAATCTGGTTAAAAATTATGGGAGGCAGACGGCTCTTGACGGAGTTACTTTCTCGGTTAAGGACGGCGAAATTTTAGGCTTTCTCGGACCGAACGGCGCAGGAAAATCTACTACTATGAATATAATTACAGGCTACATATCCGCAACAGACGGAACAGTTCTTATTGATGGTATTGATATTCTTGAAGAACCGCAGAAGGCTAAATCTAAGATTGGATATTTGCCGGAGATTCCGCCTGTTTATGGCGATATGACGGTTGAAAGCTATCTTAAATTTATGTTCGATATAAAAAAATTAACCTTGCCAAAGAAAGAACATATCTTAGAGGTTTCTAAGCTTGTTGGCGTTGATAAGGTTAGCGACAGACTTATTAAGCATCTTTCTAAAGGTTATCGTCAGCGTGTTGGTTTTGCTCAGGCTTTATTGGGAAATCCACCTGTGCTGATACTTGATGAACCGACTGTTGGTCTTGACCCGAATCAGATTATCGAAATGAGAAACCTTATTCGCAAGCTTGGCAAAAAGCATACAATTATTTTGTCATCTCATGTTTTATCGGAGGTTCAGGCAACCTGCGATAGAATTGTCGTTATTAACAAAGGCAAGATAGTTGCTGACGATATGAAAGACTCTATGACCTCGAGAGCGGCTGATAACAAGATTGTAGCCGTTATTGAAGGCAGAGAACAGGGGGTTATTTCTGCCATACGCAATGTTTCGGGCGTATTGAATGTCAGAAAAACCGGTGAGCCAGAGCGTGGCTGTGGAGAATATATGATAGAATGTAAAGAGGGAGTAGACATTCGCAGAGCATTATTTAAAACTATGGCAACACAATCGATGCCGATCCTTATGCTTCATAGAGACGAGTATTCACTGGAAGATATATTTATCAAGCTTACGCAGGGCGAGGGAGGAGATAAATAATGGGAGCAATATTCAAAAGGGATTTTACCTCGTATTTTAATTCCGCAATAGGCTACATAACTATGGCTGTATTTTTCTTTTTCAGCGGATTATATTTCTATACGACTTGCTTATATACAAAGACATCTGATATGTATTATGTTTTTCAATCTATGTTTTTGGTTATAATGTTTGTTATACCGCTTTTCACAATGAAGCTTTTCAGTGAGGAAAGAAAGCAGAAAACCGACCAAGCCTTGCTTACTTCGCCGATAAGCATAACAAGAATAGTTATAGGCAAATATCTTTCTGCAATAGCAATGTTTGCAATATGCTTATTGATATTTATTGTTTTTGAGATAATTCTTGCTTTTATAGCAACGCCTTCGGTAGGAGTTATATTCGGAAATATTCTCGGACTTCTTCTTCTCGGAAGTTCACTTATATCAATCGGTATATTTGTTTCATCTCTCACAGAAAGCCAAGCTGTTGCGGCGCTTGTTACCTTTGCGATTGAGTTTGTCATAAATATTCTAGATTCCTTTGCTTCAACAGTTTCAAACGATTTCCTCAAAAATCTACTTCTTGCGTTCTCATTCCGAACAAGATATAACAATTTTGCACTTGGTCTTATCAATTTTGCAGATGTGATATTCTATCTGAGCGTTACGGCATTATTCCTGTTCCTGACAATAAGAGTCATTGACAAACGCCGTTGGAGCTGATTGAATCCGTACAAAACTCAGAAAGGTGATGAATATTTATGAACAATGATGAAAATAAAAAAGAACTTTCTGCCGAAGAAGAAGTTATCGAGGCAGAAAATTCTGAAACAGAAGAAATTGAAATAAATAGCGAGTTTAACGAGAAGGCTACGACCGATAAGGCAGATAGTGATGAAAAAAAGCCAAAGAAGAAAAAATCTTCAAAGGATAAAAAGATTAAATCCCCGAAAGCACCAAGACAAAAGATGTCTAAGGCGAGATTTAATCATACTATTGGTGCATTGGTGATAACCGCAGTTGTACTTGTTGTGACTATTTTGCTGAATGTTGTTGTTTCGCTTATGTCGGATAAGTTGCCGGGAATGAGTATAGACCTTACAAGCACAGGTGCATTTGAGCTTTCGGAAACTTCAATAAAGCTTGCACAGAATGTCAAGAAAGATTTGAAGATTACTTTCCTTGACGATAAGCAATCTTATCGCTCAAAGGCAAGCTCGAATACATATTATGCACAGGTTATGGCTATTGCTGAGGAATATGGCAAATATAACAGTAAGATTTCTGCGGAATATGTCAGCATCGTAGATAATCCGAATCTTGAAAATAAGTATCCACAAGAAACTCTTAGTGCAGATAATATTGTTATTTCTTGTGGAGATAAGTATCGTGTACTCGACCAGTACGATATTTTTAATGTTAAGAGCTATTACAGTACATACAGCTACATTGCCTCATCAAAGGCTGAGGAGGCTTTTGACGGCGCTATTCTTGCTGTAACAAGTACAGAAAGCACAAAGCTTGCGATTGTTGAAGATAATTCAACAGAGGATTTCACATACTTTAAGAATGTTCTTGAGCAGAATAACTATGAGCTTGTCAGCGTAAAGCTTGAACAAGAGGATATCCCGAAAGACGCTAAGATGCTTATAGTTCTTACACCTGAAAAGGATTTCTCAAAGACAGCTGCAAAGAAAATCCGCACATACCTTGAGAATAGCAAAGAATATGGCAAGAATATGCTATATATTCCAAGCTCAAAGACTTATAAAACGCCAAATCTTGATGAGGTTCTTTCAGATTGGGGAATTACAGTTGGTGACGGACTTGCATATGAGCTTGAGAGCAGTTCGGTATATGGTAAAAATATGTATGACGGAATACTTTGCTATATGGGAAGCAATGCATTTACTTCAAAATTTGACGATAATTCCGCACCTGTTATTTCTTCATATGCAAGACCTGTTGTGCTTGATGCTGATATGGAAACACAATCCTTGCTTCAATATTCTTCAAAATCGGGAGTTTGTCCAAGTGACGCAGATGATTCCTATGACTTTACAGGTAATGCAAAGGGAAATATAGTTACTGCCGGTTATGGTATAAACGGAGTTTTTGCCGATGACAAAAAGAGTAGTGATAAGCTTTCAACAATCTTTGTATTTGGTTCATCAACAATGTTTGAAAAGACAATTCTTGCTTCAACATATAGCGACCAGAAATATATACTTACTATGTTGGGCGAGGCTTGTGGCAGAGTAGATCAAGAGATAGCGGTTGAGGCAAAAGAGCTTACACAATATGATGTTCAGATAGATAATAGTTTGGCATCGGTTATTGGTTTGGTTTGCTATGTTGGTTTGCCGATAGCGGTTATATGCGCAGGTTTGATAGTATTTGTAAAGAGAAGAAATAAATAAACTTTCGATTACCCGAACCGATATGGATCGGGTAATTTTATATTATTTGTAAATTTATTACAGAATTGCATAAAAATATAAAAAAGAAATATAGACAAAATAAGGCAAGTGGATTTATAATATTGTTTAAAAGCAGATTTTAATATATGGGAGAAATTGCTAATGAAAAGCGATTTTATAAAAAATTTTTTGAAAACAGCTCAACCGATAGTTAATCGAATACCATTGATGAATCAAAGGTCGTATCAAACGACATTTTTCACGCTAAAATCACTGCCTTCTGATGTAATATATGATGAGATAGAGGATTTCCCATATAAAGCGGAATGGGTAATACCGCCTGAAGAAGACCCTGAAAAGGTGATTTTCTATACGCACGGCGGTGGCTATGGTATGGGAGATTTGGTTTCATCAAGGGCATTGGTTGCACCAATCGCAAAAAAGACGGGAATACGAGTTTTTTCGTTTGAATATCGTCTTGCTCCGGAATATCCTTTCCCTGCCGCATTTGACGACGCAAAGGAAGCTTATGAATATGTTCTCGGGCAAGGATATTCCCCAGGAAATATTATTGCCTTTGGGGAATCGGCAGGCGGAGGCTTAGCGGTTTCTAATATTCTTAGGCTTATTGCGGAGGGAAAGGAAACCCCTAAGTGCCTTGTGACTATTTCACCTTGGAGCGACCTGACTGCAACCGGTCAGACATATTTCCTCAATGAAGATAAAGACCCATTATTGCGTGGGAAATATTTGAAAAGGCTTGCGGATTCATATGTCGGAGATGATTCGCCGCTTAATCCCTATATATCCCCTGCCTTTGCAAGCTATGATGATAAATTTCCGCCAACACTTATTCAGGCCGGCAGCGACGAGGTTTTGCTTGATGACTCAAAGCTTCTTTATAATGCTATGAAAGATGGCGGAGTTGATGTTGATATAGAGATTTATCCGAAGATGTGGCACGTCTTTCATATCTGGCAGATTGATGAATCAGATAAGGCAATTACTGCGATTGACGAATTTATTAAAAGAAAGGTGTAGCTTATGGCTGACACAAGAAAAGCGTGGTATCGCTTGGATAACGCCGCAAAAATATATCCTGCTGTAAGAACTCAGAAATGGTCCGGAAATTTCAGAGTTTCTGTAACCTTAAAAGAAAAAGTTGATATGAAAATTCTTGAAAAGGCTCTTGCTGATACGGCGGAAAGACTTGTTAGCCTTAGATTGAACTTACACAGGGGATTCTTTTGGTATTACTTAGAGGATAGCGGTGAGAGTGTAAAAGCAACCGAAGATGTGCGAAATCCTTGTGCGAGATTCGGCGGAAAACGCAATCGAGAAAAGCCCTGCCGTATCCGTGTTTATGAAAATAGAATTGCACTTGAGATTTTTCATGTACTTGCGGACGGTACAGGTGCTATGAATATCCTCAAAACGCTTACTGCACGATATATTACGCTTAAATATGGTGAAAAGATTCCTGCAGAGAATGGCATTATTGATATTACTTCTAAGCCTGATAAGGAGGAAATGGAGGACGCATTTAAGCGTTATGCGAGATTTAAGGCGGTTAAAAGCCGTCAGGAACTAAAAGGCTATCATTTTAAGGGAACTAAGCTAAAACCGCATGATATAAATATTGTTACCGGGGTTATGTCTGCAAGCCATATACACTCTATTTCTAAATCTTATAAGGTTACTGTGACTGAATTTATAACGGCACTTATGATTTATTCATTTATGCAGTGTCAAAGCGAAAGTAAATGTCATATTGAAAAGCCTGTGAAAATTAGCGTTCCGATAAATCTCAGAAAAATTTATCCGAGCAAAACTTTAAGAAATTTTGCATTATATATAAATCCCGGAATAGAGCCAAGATATGGAGAATTTACTCTTGAGGAAATTATTGAAGATGTTCACCATTTTATGAGAGTAAATAACAAAGAAAAGTATCTCAATGCGATTATGTGTAAAAATCTTAGCGATGAAATGAACCCTATAACAAGAATTGTTCCTCTTTGTATAAAAAATGTTGTTATGAGAATTGCTTTTAATATGTATGGCGAAAATCTGGTTTCTTCTACTTTTTCAAATCTTGGTATGGTAAAGGTTCCTGATGAAATGGGAAAATATATAGACCGTTTTGATTTTGTTTTTGGTCGCTTTAAGCGTGATATGCCGAGTGTTGCTGCGGCAAGCTTTGGAGATAAGCTTTGCATTTCGTGGAGTAGTGGAATTGTAGAAAAAGATGTTGAACGCAGATTTTTTACGGAATTGGTAAAAATGGGTGTTCATGTTAAGATTGAGAGCAATTTTTATCCTATAAATAATTGAGGAAAGGGAGCTTTTGAATGTCTTATTGCGTAAACTGCGGAGTAGAGCTTAATTCAAATGAAAAGCGTTGTCCGCTCTGCTCAACGCCTGTGATAAATCCGAATATCGACAACAAAAAAATAGATTTGCCACCATATCCGCCGAAAAGTGAATTTATAGTTGAAAGAAAAATTAAGCATACAACCGCTTTATTGATTTCTGTGGTGTTATTAGTTCCACTTTTGGTATGTCCGCTATGTGATTACCTTGTAACTGGAAATATCTCGTGGTCGCTCTATGCGATTTTTGGGATAGTGCTTGGTTGGATATTGATAGTTCCGCCTATAATTATGCGTCATGATGTAATAATAAAATGTGCGTGGCTGGACTTTTTTTCAATACTATTATTCCTATACTTAGTGAATAGAATTGCACCGACAAAGACAGATTGGTTTGACGCCCTTTCTTTGCCGATAGTATGTTTACTTATGATTATGCTTATGATTATATTGATATTGTGCAAGGTTTTTCACCTAAGACCTATAACTATAATTGCTTTATCAATTTTTATGCTTGGGTTATTTACAGTGGCGATTGATATTTTTACAAATCTATTTTTAGGTAAGGGGATTACGGCTTATTGGTCTTTGCCGGTTGTAATTGCTTGTACTGCGGTAACGATATTGTTATTGGTAGTTTCAAGATTGGCTAAGTTGAAAGCTATAATCAGAAAAAAGATGCATGTTTAATGGAAATTTAAGTTAAAATTAAGGTTGGGATAATATAATCTTAGACATTAAGAAGAATAAAAGAGTTTTATTCTTGGTTTATGAAAATTCAAGCAGAAACTTTTGTTTCTTAATGTTAGATTACTTCGGCATTATGCTGCTAAAATACACCCCTTCAAAAAGCCTATGGTATAAACCACAGGCTTTTTTGTTTTATGACTTTTTTCGGTTGCACTGACTATATAAAATGTGATATAACTAAATTAATAATTAGCTAATGCACTGCCTTAAGATACTTAAAGTTTAGGCGGAGTGCCTCCGTTCTCAAGACGCGGAATCGCTCGGCGAGCCTCGCTCGACACTCGCAAGGTAAGTTTGTTGACGCGGTTGGAGAAACTACCGCTTAGCTAACAAACTATCCTTAGACACTTAAAGTTTAGGTCAAGCCTTTTTAAAGGCTTGCGGTTTCCAAAGGCGGAGCCTTTGGTGGGTTTTAAGGGCGAAGCCCTTAACCTGTCTTTCTTTCTAAGTGCGAACTTTGTTCGCACTTTAATTACTAATGTTGATAACGAAGGAAATTAAGCGGTGGACGAAGTCCACCGCTTTAGGAGCAAAGAATGTTAAGGGCGTTGCCCTTAAAACCCATGAGGGACTCCGTCCCTCAACCCTGCAAGCTTTTGAAAAAGCTTTAGCAAAACTTTTAGGTGTCTTGGGGAAGTTTGTTAGCTAAGTGGGAGTTTATTGGTGATTATTTCATTAGAGTCTTGTGTGGAAACGGGGGTAGAAAATATGTCACTTTTTAGTATGAAAATTACAGATTTGCCAAAAATCGGACCTAAAACAGCCACACTTTATGAAAGGCTTGGTGTCCATTCTGTAGGCGACCTTATAAGAATGTATCCGAGAACATATGAGGATTTGAGTAATCCCGTTTCTATTTCTGAGGCTCAATCCGGCGAAACTGTCTGCATAAAGGCTCGTATTGTAGGAAACAATCCGCCTGTAAGAGTTCGTGGCGGTATGGTTATTTATAAGATTACTGTCAGTGATGACGAAAGTCAGATGACAATTACTTTTTTTAATCAACAGTATATGTATGATAAATTAAAGTACGGTGGAGAATTCTTATTTTATGGCGTATTTAAAAAAAATATAAATAATTTTGAGATGGCCTCGCCTATTGTTTTATCGACAGAAAGCGATGCGATAATTCACCCGATATATAAACAAACCGGTACGCTGACTTCACGCAAAATAGAAGTCGCTATGCGTGAGGCCTTAAAGCGTTTGCCCGAAAAAACAAACGACCCTATTCCGGAAAATATAAGAGAGAAATTTGGGCTTTGTTCGCTTGATTTTGCAATAAGAAATATACATTTTCCGGCGGATATAAAGGCTCTCGAAACCGCTAAAAAACGACTTACATTTGAAGAACTTCTTGTACTTCAGCTTGGAATGGTTTTTAGAAAAAATTCCGTAAAAAAAGAAACCCCTCATAAAATTACACAGGATTTTACGGAGGATTTTTATAAGCTATTGAGTTTTTTGCCGACATCAGCACAAAAAAGAGCTATTTCGGAATGTATATCCGATATGAAAACTGACAAACCTATGACCAGATTGGTTCAGGGAGATGTTGGTTCAGGAAAAACGGCTGTCGGTGCGGCTTGTTGCTATACAGCGGTAAAAAACGGACTGCAATGTGCTTTTATGGCTCCGACAGAACTTCTTGCAACACAGCATTATAATTCGCTTTGCCAGCTTTTTGAAAATAGCGGAATAAATATAGCACTACTTACAGGCTCGCTCACAGCAGCTAAAAAAAGAGCAGTGTATTCAGCGTTGAAAAGTGGTGAAGTTGATATAGCCGTCGGAACTCATGCTTTATTTTCAAAGGGTGTGGAATTTAATCGGCTTGGACTTATTATAACAGACGAACAGCATCGCTTTGGAGTTGCACAAAGAGCCGAACTTCTCGAAAAAGGAGAAAGTCCGCATTTGCTTGTTATGTCGGCAACGCCTATTCCGAGGACACTTGCACTTATGATTTTCGGCGATTTGGATTTATCCATTCTTGATGAACTTCCGCCCGGCAGACAGAAAATTTCTACATATTTAATAGATTCAACGATAAGACCTCGTGCCTTGAATTTTATGAAAAAGCATATCGACAATGGCAATCAATGCTATATTGTTTGTCCGCTTGTTGAGGAAAATGATACTAATATGGCAAGTGTTGAGGAATATGCCGAAAGGCTGAAAGATACCGCTTTAGGTTCTTGCAGAATTGCCGTTTTGCATGGTAAAATGAAAGCCTCAAAAAAAGATGAGATTATGACGGATTTCAAGAATGGTAATATTGATGTTCTTGTATCAACGACAGTAATCGAGGTCGGCGTCGATGTGCCTAATGCTGTTATTATGATGATTGAAAATGCTGAGAGATTCGGGCTTTCTCAGTTACATCAGCTTAGAGGCAGGGTTGGTCGTGGAACGGTGAAAAGCCATTGTATACTTGTTTCTGATGCACAGAACGAAGGAACTCTTGAGCGCTTGAAGATTATGTGTAAAACCAATGATGGTTTTAAGCTTGCGGACGAGGATTTGCGTATGCGTGGACCGGGCGATTTCTTTGGTTCAAGACAGCATGGATTACCTGATTTGAAAATAGCAGGGCTTTCGAGTATGGTTTCGATAAATGATGCGAAAGAAGCTGCTGAAATGATTATTGCAGATGATCCGACGCTTTCCGAAAAACAGCACAGACCGCTTGCTTTTGAGGTTAAGAGATTGTTTTCAAGCGTTGGCGGTACGCTGAATTAAGATTTATTTTTTATAAAGGTGATAATATGAAAATCAGAAAAGCTGATATAAACGATGTTGAAAAAATGCTTGAAATATATAACTATGAGGTTATAAATGGAGTCGCAACTTTAGATATACAGCCAAAAACTCTTGAAGAATGGACGGTGTGGTTTAATAAGCACACCAACCACCACCCTATAATCGTAGCTGAAGATGATGCAGTTATGGGTTATGCCTCTTTGTCAGAATATCGTGAAAAAGAGGCTTATAGTTCAACGGTTGAATTTTCGGTATACGTTGGTCACGAATATAGAAATCGTGGAGTTGCAACAGAACTTATGAAAAATATTCTTGAGATTGCAAAGAATGACGATACTATACATACGATAGTTTCTGTTATAACAAGCGGAAATGAGGCAAGTAAAAAGCTTCATAAGAAATTTGGCTTTGATTTTTGCGGAACGATACACGAGGTCGGCTATAAGAAAGGAAAGTTTCAAGATATAGATAATTATGAATTGATATTACCAGAAAAAATTTAGTTAATACACTTCCCTAAGACACTCAAAGTTTAGGTCAAGCCTTTTTAAAGGCTTGCAGAGTCAAGGGACGGAGTCCCTTGTGGGTTTTAAGGACAACGCCCTTAACATTCTTTGCATTCTAAGGGCGGACGGAGTCCGCCCTTTTTGACTAATGTTGCTAACAAGAGAAAATTAAGCGGTGGACGAAGTCCACCGCTTGAGGAGTAAAGAATGTTGGGCTTCGCCCAAAGGTGTTTCGCTCTCTGCGGAGAGCGACCAAAGGCTCTGCCTTTGGAAACTGCAAGCTTTTGAAAAAGCTTGAGCGGTGGCTTGCCGTACGCATTTGAACAAAAATATATTGCTGTGCTATGCCCGCATATTCGCCGAAATCTTCTGGCTTTAAGCCTTCATAAAGTGTGGACATAGCTTTTTTAATCCAAGTATCTATCGGAAATGCCTCTAATCGGTGTAGTCCGTATAAAAGCGTACACTCGGCAACCTTTGGACCTACTCCACGAATTGTCATCAATTTCTCTCGTGCTGTTTCTATTGGCATATTTCTAAGTGCTTCAAGGTCAACCTCCCCGCTTGCGACTTTTCTTGCACCATCAATTATATATCCTGAACGAAAGCCTGCTCGGAGATCTTGGAGGTCATCGGGTTCAAGGACAGCAAGAGTTTCGGCTGATGGAAAGGTGTAGCTTTCACCACATTTTTTACCGAAAGTTTCGCAAAGCCTTGAGATAATGCCTTTTATTCTCGGAATGTTGTTATTTTGAGAGATTATAAAGGAGCAAAGAGCCTCCCATGGCTCTTGTGCAAGGATACGGATACCCGGAGCATTTTTTGCGGCATCTTTTAAGATAGGAAGTTTTTTGACAAGATTGTTTCTGACAGCATCATAATCGAGATTGAGGTCGAAATAATCAATAAAAATATTTTTAAGTTCATCTTCGGTACAATTTTCTATAATAAATATATCATTATCTTTATATACGGTTGTATATCTGCCACGAACAACAGCAGAAAATTTTTGAATACCGTCTGTTTCATCGCAAGGTAAGGTCTCCCAACGGAAACACTGTCCACAATCAAAGGTTTCTGCGAGGTCGAGAGATGATAGATTATATATTTCTGCACCGCGATTGGTGATTTTATATTCCATAGTTATTCTCCTTATTTTTTTTGTTTTTTTAATTATATAATATTTTTTCAATTTTGAGTAGTTTTATTTCAGAAAGTTTTCAACAAGTTGAGCACAAATGGTTGAAAACTTTGGAGGCAATTTTATGTCAAAGACTTAATTGCCAATACACATTTTTGAAATAAAAACATTCTCCATTATGAAAACAGACCTTTTGAAGATATGAGTGAGATGGATAAGGAATTGATTTTATGCTGGATTTTTAATGTTTAAAGGATAGGTTATGAGCCTATTTCGCTTGATGATGTTTTTATAAAAATTAATAATTGATATTAAATTAATATCAGTTCGATAGAAATAAAAAGTTTCGCCCAACACTTTGCAAAGGATTGAGCGAAACTTTTAGCTGTTTTATAGTAAATTATCGATTAAATTTCTTATCCAAATGGAATTCCATGTACAAGCTCTCTGAGAGATTCTCCACGCATAGCAGTAGATATTAACTCTATTGAGCGTAGATGTGCTTTGTCGAATAAATCATAAAAGCTATCTGTTCTTATTTCATCGGGATTAAACGGCGAACGCCATTCTTTATGAGATAAATTTGCGTAATCATACTCAATTTCTTTGTTTGATGGTCTTACAAGAGATGAAAGTACCGGTGGAAGTTTCACAGCTTTTTCACCAATAGAAAGAGCCTTTCTTTTAAAATGCGTTTTATCGTTAAGTAATGCAAGACCATTATGCCAATCGTGTTGAGCAGTTATGATTTCACGCTTTGTCATAGTCGGTAAGGAATACATTACCATTAAACTATGCATCATATCTGCAATGACTGTCATAACATTGGAATCCAGTGGAGAAAGAGTTTTTAGGTTAATAGCGGTCAGCGGTTTATTATAGAAATGTTCGTATAGAAGAACATCAAGATTTGCTTCTATATCATTGTGACAGGTCGATTCGTGCATACCTGTTTTAGATTTTGCAAGCTCTGATGCACGACATAGTATATATGGGTGGGCGGTACTATCGAAAGCATAATGAGAGATAAATCCGAGGGCATAGCTCAAGGCTGTATCGCTTTCGTGATTTTTTGCGTATGCAACAAGGTAGCCGAGAATATTTTCAGCAGGCATTTTGTGCATAAGCGTACCGATTTTGTTATAGCTTTTTCCCTTTTGCCAAGGCATAATTCTGTGACAGAAGAAAAAATCAGGGCCATTTCCACCCCAAATAAAAGCGGTTCGGTTAAGTTTTAATGATGGATAAAATTCATGTATATCATCAATCAGCTTTTCGGACATAATATAATGTGAAACAACAGCTGGCATTAAATTTCTCCCCCTGTAAGATTAGCTAATAAAATTCCCTAAGACAGATAAAAGTTTCACTCGAACCTTTTCAAAGGCTCGCAGGGTTGAGGGGCTTCGTCCCTCATGGTGTTAAGGGCAACGACCTTAACATCTTTTACTTACTAAGAGACGGACAAAATCCGTTCCTTGATTCCGTTTGTTATTAATAAATTGCAGATGAGCTGATCAACATTTAAATCAAAAGTGCAGTGCTTGCCTGTTTATTATTTCTTTAAACTGTTTGCAAGGAAGTTTGCCATTAGTTTTTTTGTGCCTACTTTTTCAAAAGAAACTTCTAAAAGCATATCATTGGCTGTCTTTGTTGCAGAAACGATAAGTCCGAGACCAAAAATCTTGTGGTTGATTCTGTCGCCAACTTTGAATGTTGCACCGCTTGATTTAGCACTTGTCGGTGTGATAGTGCGTTCCACATCATATGTAGGCTTAGGACGATTTTTCTTTGCGGCGGATATAGAAGTTCTTGCATGCTCAACGCGCTCAGATTTTACAAATTCTGTAGGAATTTCAGCGATAAAGCGTGAAGGGCGGTTTCTTGAGGTCTTGCCAAATACCATTCTTGATTCGGCATTTACAAGATAGATTTCCTTCTTTGCACGAGTAATACCGACATAAGCAAGACGGCGTTCCTCCTGTAAATCTTCCTCAGAGAGTGTTGCGTGGTAGCCTGGGAATATACCGTCTTCCATACCGGGAATAAATACATATGGAAATTCAAGGCCCTTTGCGGAATGGAGCGTCATCATAACTACACTATCGGCTTCAGAATTATAATTATCTATATCAGTGAGCAAGGCAACTTCTTCAAGAAAGCCCTGAAGGCTCGCATCTTCGTCGTTTTCTTCCTCATATTGCATAATGCTTGATTTAAGTTCTTCGATATTTTCGATAGCTGAATCTGCGTGGTCACTTGTTTTTCTGAGGTATTCCTTATATCCTATGCTATTGATAAGGCAATCATACACATTAGCTATGGATTCGCCATCATCAAGTTTTTTTGTAAGTTTGTTTATCAAATTACAGAATTCAAGCAAGCTTGGTGAAACTCTTGAAAGTATCGAAAATTCATCGCTTGTATTCATTATGTGAAAGATACTTTCGCCAAGATTGCCTGCGATATTTTCAACACGAGTAATACTGCTTTCACCAATAGCTCTCTTAGGAACATTGACAATACGCTTTAAACGAACATTATCGTTGTGGTTGCAGATTACCGCGAGGTAAGCTATCATATCACGAATTTCCATGCGGTCAAAGAAACGGTGTCCACCAATAACTCTATAAGGAACAGCCATTCTTGTGAAGGCTCTTTCTATATTTTGTGATTGAGAGTTCATTCGGTAGAGAATGGCAAAATCAGAGAATTTGGCTCCCTTAGAAACCTTATCTGTAATAGTTCTTGCGATATATGATGCCTCGCCCTGTTCATCAAAGGCAGTGAATATATGAACAGGTTCACCTTGGTCATTTTCTGTCCAAAGGGTTTTACCTTTGCGCTGTTCGTTATTTTCTATAACGCCGTTTGCTGCAGAAAGAATGGTCTTTGTAGAGCGGTAATTTTGTTCAAGTCTGATAACCTTTGCATTTGGATAATTATCCTCAAAATTGAGAATATTTTCAATAGTAGCTCCTCTGAATTTATATATACTCTGGTCATCATCACCGACAACACAAAGATTGCCGTTTTCACCTGTGAGAAGTCTTACAAGGTTGTATTGAAGCTTGTTTGTATCCTGATATTCGTCAACCATAATATACTTAAACTGTTCCTGATATTTTTCAAGAACCTCAGGGTATTGTTTAAAAAGTTGGACTGTGTTAAGTATAATATCGTCAAAATCCATTGCGTTTGCGGCTTTAAGGCGTTTCTGATACATTTCGTAGATAGCGGCAATAGAGATAAGCTTGCTGTCCTCACCGGCTTTGCGTTTAAAGTCGTCAGAAGTTTCAACAGAATCCTTTGCACGAGAAATATAGAATTGAACGCTTCTTACAGGCAAAGTTTTATCATCAATTTCCAATGCCTTCATACAGTCTTTAATAAGTTTTTTAGTATCTTCTGTATCATAAACTGTAAAATGTGAAGTGTAGCCAATAAGGTCGCCATATCTGCGGAGTATTCTTGAACAGCAAGAATGGAAGGTTGACGCCCAAATGTCAGAGCCGACCTCACCAACTTTATTACAGATACGCTCTTTAAGCTCATTAGCGGCTTTATTAGTAAATGTAATAGCGAGTATTCTCCAAGGCTGAACTCTGTCGACTGAAAGCTTTGCGGCAAGTTCATCGGATATAGTTGTTTCGCCTCTTGCGGCGGAGATAATTTCTGAACATTCCTCATCGGAATAATCGTCATAGAGTTTATCGCTTTCATATGCTTCACCAAAGCGAAGAATATTAGCGATACGGTTTACAACAACGGTAGTTTTTCCACTTCCGGCGCCGGCGAGAATTAAAAGCTGACCGCTAACGCTAAGGACAGCTTTTTTTTGCATATCGTTCATATGAGCAAATTCATTTTCAATAATTCTTTTTCTAAGTTCAATAATTTCATTACTATTCAAAGACATCTGATTCATTCCCTCTAATTTCATCAATATTCTACCCTTACATAATACCTCATTTCAAAAATTTATTCAAGTGTGGGTGCTGACCCACGGCGAAGACGCAAAATTGCATTAGGTGACTATCTGCAGATATTTGTGACGGTAGCTGGTTGCCGCGGTTGCAGTAACTACCGTAGCCGAACGGTCTATTTCATTAGGTTCTACCGATTAGCTAAAAACTTCTTTAAGACAATTATGATATAGGAAAAAGCTGTGTTTACCCAAGTATTAACAAATGATTTTTTTCAATATGTATAAACTATAGCTCGATGCAAAATCTATCCTAGTATTGCCGTGCTGATAGTGTTATGTATATGGATTTATGCTTGATAAAAATAGATATATATGTTATAATTGTATTAAAATGGTATTATTTGGAGGTGAGTTGAATGGATTGGGAGATTAAATCTGATAGGCCTGTATATTTACAGCTTGTGGAGAAAATTCAGTTTGATGTTGTTTCCGGAGTTTACAAGCCGGGCGGAAATATCCCGTCTGTTCGTGAGCTTGCCGCGCAGGTTGGAGTAAATCCCAATACTATGCAAAAAGCCCTTGTGGAGCTTGAGAAAAAGGGTTTGCTTTACGCTAAAGGAACAAGTGGCAGATTTGTCACAGATGATACTAAACTAATTCAGGAAATTCGAGAGGATATAGCAGGGGAAAATGCAAGAATTTATCTTGAAAATGTAGAAAACCTCGGATATTCCTTTGACGAGGCAGTCAAACTTCTGAAAAAAGCTATGGAGGATAAATAATGCCTATTCTTGAAATAAAAAACCTGATAAAAAAATATCATACAAAAAATGTAATAGATAATATAAGCATAAGTGTTGATTCGGGCAAAATAATTGGGCTTTTGGGCCCTAACGGTAGTGGAAAAACCACGCTCATCAAGCTTCTTGCAGGTTTACTTACAGCAACAAGCGGAGATATATCTATCGATGGTAAAAAAATAGGTATAGAAACCAAGGCGATAGTTTCATTTTTACCGGATAGACCATACTTTGCAAATTGGATGAAGGTTCACTATGTTTTAGCGTTTTTTTCTGATTTTTACAGGGATTTTGATATGAAAAAAGCAATGGAAATGCTTGAACTTCTTAATATAGGGGTTAATGATAGAATTAAAACTATGTCAAAGGGAACTAAAGAAAAGCTAAATCTTATTTTAGTTATGAGCCGAGATGCAAAGCTTTATCTTCTTGATGAGCCTATTGGCGGAGTTGACCCGGCCGCAAGAGATTACATACTTAAAACCATTATTTCAAATTATAGCGAAGATAGTAGTGTAATTATTACTACCCACCATATAGCTGATGTTGAAAAAATCCTTGATGATGTTATTTTCCTTAATAATGGTAAAATAGAGCTTAATTCTGCCGTTGAAGATTTAAGGGAAAAGCGGGAAAAATCTGTTGATGAAATTTTCAGAGAAAATTATAAATGTTAGTTTTTGGGAGGAATACAAATGTTGGGAAGGCTTTTTAAGTATGAGATAAAGGCTACTTCAAAGATTTTAGTTCCAATATATATTGCTTTTATAGCAATTACAGCAATTTCAAGAATATCTATAGAACTTCAGGTTGATAAAAATTCCCCTCTATATTTTATTTCAGATATAGGATTTCTTATTTTTATGCTTTCTGCTATGACTATATTTGTCGCTACTGCTATTGTAATAGTATGGAGATTTTATCGAAATACTTCAAGTGATGAAGGGTATTTACTTTTTACTTTGCCTGTTAAAACCGATTATATAATAATTAGCGAGTTTCTATGTGCATTTCTTTGGAGCATAGTTATGTCTGTGGTAGTTGTTATAGGAATATTTTTGATGATATTTAATAGCAACGTTGGTGGCATTACGATAAATTTTCCATATTTTAAAGAGTTCTTTTCTAGCCTCAATTTTGACGGAGGAAAAGTGATATTTATTATGCTTTTAGATATGACTATATCTACTCTTGCAGAAATTATGGCTATATATTGCGCAATCTCTCTTGCGTCTTTATTCAAGAAATATAGACTTATGCTTTCTGTTTTGTTTTATATAGGCTTAGTTATAATAACAAATACTCTTGATATTTTAGTTATAAGGATTATAACACATAACTTTATTCCGCAGACGGAAACAATATCTGAAACTTATGACACTGCAACATTTGCCGAAGCATGGAATAGTTTAATAGTACCGTCTTTAGTTTCTGAACAGGTTATAATTGATTTAATTTTTCTTATAACGATTACTGTTGTTGAATATTTTATTGTAAGAAAAATTTTACGCAAACATTTGAATATCTGTTGATAGTTTTTAATAAGGATATTTTATATGAATTATTGAATTTTCTGCAATGTTATGATATTATAAGATTAAATTTAATATGACAGATTTGCTTACTTTAAAGGAGGAATTTTTATGGAAAATAATAATCCATGCTTTTGCCCGCAGTGTGGTTCACCGTTAGTTGCTGGCAAAAACTTTTGTAGCCAATGTGGTGCTAAAATTGTACTTGACCAGCCACAACAACCAGCTCAACAGGCTAATCCATATGTGAGACCACAACAACCAGCTCAACAGACTAATCCATATGCAAGACCACAACAGCCAGCTCAACAAACCAATACATATGTGAGACCACAACAACCAGCTCAACAGGCTAATCCATATGTACAATCACAACAACCAACTCAACAAACCAATCCATATGCAAAACCACAACAACCAGCTCAACAAACCAATCCGTATGCACAATCACAACAACCAACTCAACAAACCAATCCGTATGCAAGATCACAACAGCCAACTCAACAGACTAATCCATATGCAAGACCACAACAGCCAACTCAACAAACCAATCCGTATGCACAATCACAACAACCAGTTCGACAAACCAATCCGTATGCACAATCACAACAATCAACTCAACAAACCAATCCGTATGCACAATCACAACAATCAACTCAACAAACCAATCCGTATGTACAATCACAACAACCAGTTCAACAAACTAATCCATATGCACAGCAATCAACTTCTGGTGTAGTAGGTGCTTATGAAACATCTTCTGCTGATAATAGTTTTTCACAGTCGCTAAATCCTTATGCTTCTAATGATATAACGGCGAGTGAAAGTCTTGTTTCTACCAAAAAACGCTCTAAAAAACAGTTTATTATTGCGGGCGTATCTGTTGTTGGCGTTGCGGCTATTGCAGTTGCGGGCGTAATGGTATTTAATATGTTGAAGCCATCGGGCGGTCCTATCACAAAGATAGCCGACAGTGCAAAACAGCTTGCAAAGGCTAATAGTGCAACAATTTCTGCGAGTGTAGAGGCAAACGGAGAAAAAACAAAGTGCGATATAAGCTATGAGATTGATGCAAGCAAGAAAGAAATCGTTCTTGTTATGAATGGTTCAAACTCAGGTGATACATTTAAGGGTGTTGTCTACTGCAAAGATGGTGTACGCAAATCAGCAATTACAGCAAACGGCAATACAACGTATACAGAGATTGATGAGGAAACACTTAATAATTTCTTTGACAGCATTAATAAAACAAATGCAGAGCAAGAGCTTGATTGGAACTCCTTGCTTGAAGATGCTGATCTTAAAGATTACATAGATACAACAAAAATAGACGCAGTTTCCAACTCGCTCAAGAATACATTTGAGAATGGTAATGGAAAAGAGGCTCTTGGTATAACAGAAAGTGCTGTTGATAATGGTACAAAGTATAGCTTTGATGTAGACGCGTATAAGACACTGTCAGTTATTGCTGATGAGGTTGAACCACTTTTCAAGGATAAGAGTCAGTATAATGAATTTAAAAATAATCTTTCAGATTCTGAAAGTTATCTGAATAGCTTGAAGCTGAAATTTGATATTACGGTTGATAATGCAGGCTATTTTAGTGGATTAAATATGAATAGCTTTGGTGTTAAATTTGATTTTGCAATCACAAATATTGGAAATACAAAGGTAGAGCTTAGCGATTCCGAGATAAATGATATTAAGAATGCAGAAGTGAGTTCTGCAAAAAGTTATCTTCCAGATGAATATTATGGATATGATGCCGGTTTAGAAGATGATGATACTATATGATTATATAGTATAAATAAGCATAAAAATGACGCAGTTTTTAAAACTGCGTCATTTTTATTTTCAGACTTATTCTTCGGAATCTTCTGTCTTTGCAGTAAGTTGACCGTCAACAACTCTATTATCAGCATCTTGAGTTATAAGAGTATCAATGTTTTCTGCATTACCTCCGACAACCGAATATGCTGCCATTGTAAAGAGAACATCTGTTATACCCATATCATTTACAAAGTTGACAAGATTACACTCAAAATACCTCATATCTATAACATAGATTTCTTCAAAGGAATTTGTGTAGAATGGAATTTCAGCATTTCCATAGCTATCTTTAACAACGAGGAGCTTTCTGCCGTTGTTTACACCAGTTTTAATCTTTACAGAGCTATCGTCTCCGCCCATAAAACGAATGTATGAATTTGCAACATCTACATCATATAGTAACGAGCCTTCGTATTGGTAATTAAAATTTTGGTCGTAGTAGTATGTTGAGTATTTTGTCTTTGGCTCGTAGTATGTAAAGCTTTCAGGGTCATTTTTTATACGCTCATCTCCATAGAATGCGTAGAGTGTTCCAACATAGCCCTCATCAGTAACCTTGTTATATTTGCTTATATCATCAAAAGAAACTCCGGCCGCCTCAGCAAAGGTTTTAGTAGCATAATATGCACCGAGTGGCTGCCAGTGGTGGTCAGTACGGCAATAAATGTTTTCCTCGGTATGCTGTTTTAGCACTGAACAAATATCAACACTTGTAATGCCTGAATCAAGTCTTTTAGCTATGCTTGAAAAACAATCCGCTTGACTTACATAGTTATCCGAAAGATTTGACGGTGTATAGAATTCGCAGGCAAGGGGTGCGGGCATAGAGTAAATCTTAACCTTACTATCAAGTTTTTCTCTAAGTTTATTAAGGCTTTCAACATAACTATCGCCGGAGCCGCCGCCAAATTGCTCCATAGCTCTCCAGTGGTCGTCTTGTTTAACGATAAGAAGACCGTCTTCAGTAATTTCTCCCTCAGCCTTTTCTTTCGTATAATCTCTTGCATTTGAAACTTCAGCTTTTGAAGATTCCTCTTTGGAAGATTCCGGTGTTTTGCTGTTTGTTTCGCTTTTTGTCGATGATGTTTGAGAAGCAGCAGAAGTTGATGATTCTGTTGTTTTATCAGAATTTGAACAACCTGCTGCCATAGTTGCCAACATTGCACAAAGTATTAGAGATACTATTTTTTTCATTTTAGAGAACCCCCGTATTATTTTTAGTTTATTCTACTACTATAAGTTCTTAATTTCAATAATAAAATTTATGTAATAAAAAATTTACATTTAGAAATACATAATTTGTATTATAATTCTTTAAGAACTATTCATATGATGTTCATATCTTATAGTTATACTATAGCTTATACTCAAAATGATGGAGCCGCAACCATCAAGAGTATATGTTCTACCCTCCTCAATGTACCCCTCATAATTTTATTGAGAAAAGTCTGATAGTATGGCTATCAGGCTTTTCCTTTTTTGTTAAAAATTTTACACTTTTAAACAATCACTTTATTTTGCCGCAAGTTTCACAAAAGTATTTGAACCGTTATTAAAATTATGATATAATAATTAAAATATACTTTTGCAAAACATAGAATGATTTTGCAATTTTAATCTAACAATAAACTAAATACAACACTTACTAATAATTTCTAAATCAATTTAATATGATAAAGGAGAACGAAATATGAAAACAGAAGATTTCAGCAAAGTAACGCCGCAGATTTTTGCACTAAGTCAATATTGTATGAGATGCGACCAGATTGACCCAAATCTTTATACAAAGCACGATGTTAAGCGTGGCTTGCGTGACCTTAACGGAAAAGGCGTTGTTGCCGGCCTTACTGAAATATCTGAAGTATGCTCATCTTGCGTAATTGATGGTCAGACTGTTCCTTGTGATGGCAAGCTTTATTATAGAGGCGTAGATGTTGAAGATATAGTAAGAGGATATATTCACGATGACAGATTCGGATTTGAAGAAGTTGTTTATCTCTTACTTTTTGGTTATTTGCCAAATAGCGATGAACTCAAAGATTTTAATAAGCTTCTCGGCTCATATAGAAGTTTGCCAACATCTTTTGTCAGAGATGTTATTCTTAAAGCACCAAGCCCTGATATGATGAATGCTCTCGCAAGAAGCGTCTTAATGCTTTATTCTTATGATGAAAATGCCGATGATATTTCAATTCCGAATGTTTTAAGACAGTGCTTACAGCTCATTGCACTTTTTCCACAGCTTTCAGTATATGGCTATCAGGCATCAAGCTATTATCATGATGGTCAGAGCCTTATTATTCATGCTCCGGACCCAAATCTCTCAACAGCAGAAAATATTCTTCATATGCTAAGACCTGATTCAAAATATACTCATCTTGAGGCTAAGCTCCTCGATATGTCGCTCGTTCTTCACGCAGAGCATGGCGGTGGTAATAACTCATCATTTACAACTCATGTTGTAACCTCGTCAGGTACAGATACCTATTCTGCTATTTCAGCTGCATTGGGTTCTTTAAAAGGACCAAAGCATGGCGGTGCTAATATTAAGGTTGTACGTATGTTTGAGGATATGAAGAGAAATATTAAAGATTATAGCGATGAAAAGGCAATAAGCGATTATCTTAGAGCTTTACTTCATAAGCAAGCTTTTGATAGAGCAGGTCTTATCTATGGTATGGGTCATGCAGTATATTCACTTTCAGACCCTCGTGCAAGAGTTTTCAAGAAATTTGTTGAAAAACTTGCCGTTGAAAAAGGAAGAATTGAAGAGTTTCAGCTTTATTCTTCAGTTGAACGACTTGCACCGCTTATTATTTCTGAGGAAAGAAAAATCTATAAGGGTGTTTCTGCCAATGTTGATTTTTATAGTGGCTTTGTTTATAGTATGCTCGACCTTCCTCCTCAACTTTTTACGCCAATTTTCGCAATAGCAAGAATAGCTGGTTGGAGCGCTCATAGAATCGAGGAGCTTGTCAACCAAAGCAAAATTATTCGTCCTGCATATAAAGCTATCCACGAAAGAATAGAATATAAAGAGCTTAATGAAAGATAATTATTATTTTATTTATAAAATATACACTAAAACAATTATACTATGATGCTACTTTTATGTATATAATATCGCTATATTTTCAGCTTTTAGATTGACAGTAAGATTTAGAGAGTGTATAATTATAGTTATAATATTTATTTTTTAGGAGGAAAAATATATGCAGTTCTGTAACCAATGTGGTGCTCAGATGAATGATGGTGCGAAGTTCTGCCCTAAGTGCGGTGCAACTATTGGTCAGCCACAAGCTCCACAATATTCTCAGCCCAATAATGACCAAAGCTTTAATGCTCCTGGCTTCAATCCTGCTCCCAATAATTATCAGCAACAAACACAGGTTCCACCCCAGCAGCAAGTTTATGGACAAGTTCCACCACAACAGCAGCCGCCAGTATATGGTCAAAACACACAGATTCCACCATATCAGGCTCCTAAAACAGGTAACTTCTTTAAGGATATTTTAAATACACCTGATTATACAGCTCAGTATGACCCGGCCGATATAGCAAGCAACAAGGGCGTTACAATCGCTTGCTATTTTTGGATTCTTTTCTGGCTTCCGCTTGTAGCTAATAGCAATTCAAGATATGGTCGTTTCCATGCAAATCAAGCTCTTCTTATGTTGATTACCTCTGCAGCTTGTGGTATTGTTAGCTGGATTCTTAATTTGATTATCGGAGCTATATTCCGTACAGAAATTACTACTTATTTCGGTATTGGTACGGGTGTTTATACTATGAGCGGTTTTGGTTTGTTCCTCTCAGGTTTGTTTGGAATTATTCTTGCGATTCCATCGATTGCTTTTCTTATTATTGGTATCATCAATGCCGTTAATGGTAAGGCAAAGGAGCTTCCTATCGTTGGTAAGTTCAGACTTATTAAATAAATTCTCTCTCTTAATTAAAGAAAAGGCTGCTGATTATATGTCAGTAGTCTTTTTTGCTTATATTTTCACACTAAAATGCACATATTTTATTTCTTGATTAGAATTAAGATACTCGTATATGTGTTATAATAACAAAAGCTGACAGATTTTATGAGATAGGAGCATTTGTTTATGGGATATGTTTATGCGGCTCTGTGGCTTATAGTAGGAATGATACTTGTCTTTAAGATGGGAAAAGAAAACAAAGCATTTTTTGCAGTTGGAGGCTTTTTCTTTTTTTGGGGAATATGGCAAACGCTAAATGAAGTCCTTGCGATAGATATGTATTCCGGTATTTATGGTTGGATACATAAAGGCGTGGCGCTTTTAGCATTGATACTTTGCATTTTGGTTGTTTATGCTGAAAGAAAAAAATCTAATAATTCTGTAAAAAATTCTAATAATTCCAAAACGGATAATTCGGAAAAATCCGATAAAAAATAAACTAAAATGCTGTCAATAAAACCCAAAACAGCATAGTATGTATTGCGGGGTGTGGAATTCCCCTACCGCTTTTTAATAGATAAAGAGTCATATTGCCGAAAGCCACTCGGTAATATGGCTCTTATTTATGCTTAGCATTGTCAAAATACGACAATACTCGATATATAAAAACACAAGTCTTGAAATTACCAATCCACAAATATATAATAAATTCACAAAGTATGTTAAATGGAGGATATGTAAAATTGGGTGCTACAAAATTATCATCTAAAAAACAAGTAGATATGCTTCATGGAAGTCTTTTGAAGAAAATTATCTTATTTGCACTTCCTCTGGCGGCAAGCAGTATTTTACAGCAGCTATTCAATTCAGTAGATGTTGCTGTTGTCGGACATTTTGCCAATAGTCAGGCTCAGGCTGCCGTTGGCTGTAATGGTCCTGTCATAAATATGGTTATAAATCTCTTTGTTGGTATATCTATCGGAGCAAATGTAATAATATCCATATATGTTGGTCAGAAAAAGACGGAAAATATCAAAAAAGCCGTTCATACCGCAATGCTTGTCGCAATTATAAGCGGTATATTCCTTACAATACTGGGTTTATTTATATCACAACCACTATTAACTCTTATGAATACACCACAAGAGGTCTTGGACTATGCAGTGTTATATTTACAGATATATTTTCTTGGTATGCCCTTTATTATGATTTATAATTTTGGTTCAGCAATTTTAAGATGTATAGGAGATACTAAAAGACCTTTATACTGTTTGCTTGTTTCTGGTATTGTAAATAGCGGCTTGAATTTATTCCTTGTTATTGTTTTTCATCTTGATGTTGCAGGAGTTGCTATAGCAACAGTAATATCAAATATCATAAGCTCTTGTATGGTCTGGCATTTTCTTGCTAAGGAGGCCGAGCCTTTCCATTTATCGTGGAAGAAACTCAGTGTATCAAAGAATGAGCTTTTAAAAATGCTTAAAATTGGTATACCGGCGGGTATACAATCTATGGTTTTCTCTATATCAAATGTAGTTATTCAATCTGCCCTGAATGGTTTTGGCGCAGATGTTGTAGCAGGTTCTTCTGTTACGCTTAATTATGAAAGCATAACATATTTTGTTATTACCGCATTTAGCCAGACGGCAGTTACATTTACAAGCCAGAATTATGGTGCAGGCGAATATGACCGTTGCAAAAAGGTATTCCGAATAAGTATGATAGCAAGTATGATAACAACGGGTTGTATGAGCCTATCCATTGTAGCAGGACACAGCTTTTTCATATCACTTTTTACGCCTGATGCAGAAGTAATCAAGTATGCAGAGATTCGTATGTTTATAGTTTTGACAATAAACTTAATTGCAAGTACATATGAAGTTGGCGGCGCGGCACTTCGTGGAATAGGCTATTCCACGACACCGGCGGTTATAACAGTTCTCGGAACTTGTGCATTGCGTTTGATATGGGTTTATACAGTTTGTCAGCAATTCAAAAATTACGAAACACTTTTGATAATATACCCAATTTCTTGGGTTATAACAGGAATTGCAATGCTAACAACATACTTTATAATTCGCAAAAAGACATTTTCAAAAGCCAAAAACTCGATATGATTTTATATGAAATTGCATTTGTGTTCCTCATTACATATTTACTTGAAAAAAAGGAAGAATAGTATTATAATAGGGACAAACTCTTCATAAATTGAAAGGATTGATAAAAATGGCACAGGTTAATAGACAGACAGTTATCGGAGATATTCTTGATTTAGATGGAACAACAGCACCTTTCTTCCTTGAGATGGGTATGCACTGCCTTGGCTGCCCTGCATCAAGAGGCGAAACAATCGAGCAGGCTTGTGAAGTTCACGGCGTAGACGCTGACGAACTCGTAGCAAAGCTTAACGCACATCTTGCTGATAAGTAATGAACAGCGAGAAAAGAGATTTTTCGATTGATGAGCGACTTTCGCTTTGTGCTTCGTTCGTTCGCCAAGGAACACGACTTGCTGACATCGGCACAGACCACGGTTATCTTCCGATTCGTCTTTCTTTAGATGGCAAAATCGAAAGTGCTGTGGCAGCTGATGTTCGGGTTAAGCCGTTGAAAAGTGCTGAAAGCAATATTCAGAAATATGGTGTAACGAATATAAAAACCGTTCTCTCTGACGGTTTACAGAATATTTCGCCAGAGGACGCATATGATATCGTCATTGCCGGAATGGGTGGTGAGCTTATCGCAACTATAATCGAAAATACGCCGTGGATTTGCAAGGGTAACAGAAGGCTTATTCTTCAGCCTATGACTCGTGCAGATTCGCTGCGTTCTTTTCTTTATGCAAAGGGCTTTAATATAATAGTCGAAAAAGCCTGCATAAGCTCGAAAAAGGTTTATTCGGTCATTGTCAGCGAATATGACGGAATTATTCGCGAATGTTCACCGGCCTTTAAATATTTAGGCTTGTTGATTGACGAAGTCGGTTCGGAACGGGATATGTACATAGCATCAGTTGTCAGAAAACTCGAAAAGAAAATTAACGGATTAAGAGCATCTGGAAATATCGCCGAAGCAGAAATTTATGAAGCAGATTTGAAAGCTATAAATGAGGTGCTTAATGAACATAGTTGAAATTCAAAAGCGAATATATCAGAATAAGATTGATAAAGGCTTTAATGTTACTGACATAAATAAGGAATTTTGTCTTTTGTATGGTGAGATTGCAGAAGCATATGAAGCATACAGGAAAAAAGATGAAGGTCTGGGTTCTGAACTTGCTGATATAGCAATATATTTACTTGGTATATCCGAAATTTTAGGAATTGATTTAGAAAGTGAAATTGAAAGAAAAATCGAAATAAATGAAAAAAGGCAGTATAAAAATATAAATGGAGTTAATACAAGAATCGAGGATTAAGTTATGACCAAAATTGTCGATATTTATAACTACATAGATAGTTTTGCACCATTTGATACAGCTATGGATTTCGATAATGTCGGAATTCTTGTTGGTGATAAAAACGCAGAGCCAACTCGTACTATTGTCACACTTGATGTAACCGATGAGGTTGTTGCCGAGGCGAAAGAAAAATCCGCACAGCTTATTATCAGTCACCACCCTGTTATATTCAATCCGCTTAAAAGACTTCCTACAGATAGCGTTGTTTATAAACTTGCACAGAGTGGAACAGCTGTAATTTCCGCCCATACAAACCTCGATTTAAGCAGTGATGGCACTAATACCGCAATGTTCAACGCTCTTGAACTTCAGGATATGGAACAGCTTGAAATTGACGGCGGACTTGTCGGAAACCTAAAAATTCCTATGTCTGCAAATGAGTTTGCAAATTTCATTAAAACAAAATTTAATTGCGATGGCTTGCGTTTTTCTGATTGTGGAGAGAAAATTTGTCGGGTAGCACTTGTTGCAGGTGCAGGCGGAGAAGGAATTTTCTTTGCAAAGGCTAAAAATGCTCAAGCATTTGTTACAGGCGAAATCAAACATCACGAAATTTTATTTGCAAGGCAGAATGGTATTGCAATATTTGATGTCGGACACAGTAAATGTGAAGAATTGATTGTGCCAGTTTTATGCGAGAAATTAAGTAAGAAATTTCCTGAGATAGAATTTTATCAATCAGAAAAATATACAGATGGTATAAAATATATAATATAAGGCTTGATAATAGGTATTAGTTTATAGTGATCCTGAAAAGGTTTGAACGATTCTACATTTTAATAGCAACGACATTCTGCATTAAGCGAAGTTTTTAATTAAAAGCTTAGACGCGAATAGCAAGCGTTAATTTAGCAAAAAAGTGGAACGCGTCTTGGGAGCGGCGGCTCGCCGCCTTAA
>CACXBF010000001.1:129116-492049 GCA_902765855.1 uncultured Ruminococcus sp.
GGGAGCGGCGGCTCGCCGCCTTAAGCGAAGTTTTTAATTAAAAGCTTAGACGCGAATAGCAAGCGTTAATTTAACAAAAAGTGGAACGCGTCTTGGGAGAGACGGCTCGCCGCCTTAAGCGAAGTTTTTAATTAAAAGCTTAGACGCGAATAGCAAGCGTTAATTTAACAAAAAAGTGGAACGCGTCTTGGGAGAGACGGCTCGCCGTCAGGGAACCCCCTGCGAGGGTTCCCTACAAAAAACATTCCACTGGAATGTTTTTCTACCCTCCTGCGCTTAGAGGAGTATTAAAGAGTTTCACTCTCTGCGGAGAGCGACCAAAGGCGCTGCCTTTGGAAACCGCAGGCTTTTGAAAAAGCTTGAGCAAAACTTTTAATTTATATGATTTTATTCTTGTGCGTTGAACCTCTCAGCGCACCGATTTTTTAAGCATATTTTACTTGTAATTATTAGGAGGTTTACTATGGCACTTGACGGTGTTTTCCTACGCCACATTAAAAATGAATTACAAACGGCTCTTGCCGATAGTCGTGTAGATAAAGTCTATCAGCCTTCAAATGATGAAATCGTTCTGACTATGCGTTCTCGTGATAGTGGCTCGAAGAAGCTTCTTCTCTCTGCAAGAGCTAATAGTCCCCGTATAAATATAACATCTCAGACACCCGAAAATCCACAAACTCCGCCTATGCTTTGTATGCTTTTGCGAAAAAGGCTTGCAGGAGCAAGACTTCGTGAAATTCGTCAGCCTGAACTCGAAAGAATACTTTTTCTCGATTTTGAGGGCAAAAACGAACTGGGCGATACAGTTATGATGACACTTGCTGTCGAAATTATGGCACAGTATAGCAATGTCATTTTCATAGATGGCGATGGTATGATTATTGACGCACTAAAGCGTGTTGACCCTACTATGTCATCAAAAAGACTTGTACTGCCGAATGTTCGCTATGAACTTCCACCAAAGCAGAATAAGCTGAATATGCTTGAAGTATCAGCTGAGGAGATGCTTTCAGCAATAAAAGCCTACCCGAAAAATGCAGACCTATCTAAGGCTATTCTTGCAACGGTTCAAGGCGTTTCGCCTATTATATGCCGAGAAATTGCACATCTCACAGGCAGAGGAAACGATGTATTTTCAAAGGAACTTACTGCCGAAAATGAAAAGCGTTTGCTATATTTCTTAAATAGAACTATCGAAACCACAAAAAATATAAGTGGTTCGCCTATACTAATAAAAGATAACACAGGTAAACCGACGGATATTTCATTCCTTGATATAACACAATATGGAAATAGTTTTTCTATTGAACACCCCGAAAGTTTTTGTAGCTTACTTGATGAATTTTATTCAAGGCGAGATTCTATCGAGAGAATGAGAGCAAGGTCGCAGGATTTATCAAAACTTCTGACTAATCTTTGTGAGAGAATTTCCCGAAAAATAATTGCACAGCAGGCAGAACTTACTGCTTGTGTCGATAGAGAGCATTTGAGAATTTGCGGAGATATACTCGAAGCAAATCTTTATAGAATAAAAAAGGGCGATGAATTTTGCGAGGCAGAGAATTTCTATGATGAAAACCTTGCCAGAATTAAGATTAAATTAAATCCGGCTCTTTCACCGACGCAAAACGCTCAAAAATATTATAAGGATTATCGTAAAGCGAAAACCGCAGAACAGATGCTTAAGGTTCAGCTTGAGAAGGCACACGAGGAATTGCAGTATCTTGAAGCTGTTCTTGATTCTCTCGGCAGAGCTGAAACAGAAAGAGAACTTAATGAAATCCGCACAGAGCTTGCCGAGCAAGGCTATATCCGTACAAACCGTAAAAAACAGAAAAAAGAAGCAACGCTTCCTCCTCTTGAATATAAATCCAAGAGCGGATTTACTATTCTTGTCGGCAGAAATAACCGCCAGAATGACAAATTAACTCTAAAGCAAGCTGATAAAAACGACCTTTGGTTTCATACTAAAGAAATTCCCGGCTCGCATACGATTATAGTTACTAATGGACAAACTCCTGATGACGATACGATTATTTATGCAGCAAGTCTTGCAGCGTATCACAGTAAGGCGAGAAACGCAGGAAAAGTTCCTGTTGACTATACAAAAATCCGTTATGTTTCTAAGCCGCAGGGTTCAAAGCCCGGTATGGTAATCTATATAAACCAAAAAACTTTGTATGTAGAACCTATGGAGAATTTTCCGGAAAATGGGAGGTCGGATAAATGAAAAAGCAGATTAGATATATTATTATAGCAGGAATAATTTTGGCGGTTCTTATCGGTGCGTTAGTTTTTCTTCTTACAATGCCGAATAAAGAAGAAGAAAACACAAGTACAAGCTCTGATACTACAAAAACACTTATAGAGCAATCTACAAATAATATTGAAAGAATAGAAGTCGATAATAGCGGCGGAAAATATACTCTTATGGGTTATGGTGTTAAGGTTGAGAGTACAGTTGAAAGCAGTGGTGAAACAAGTACCGTTACAACAACAGAAATGATTTTCACTATGCAGAATTATGATAAGTATACCATAGATGCGGATAAAGCAAATTCTCTTGCTTATGATTGTGCAAATCTTGTTGCATCTAAAACAGTTAATACAAATAATAATCCCGATTCTGATTATGGACTTGATAAACCTCGTGCAACTGTAACCGTAGGTTTTTCTGATGGCTCAGAAAAGACTATAAAAGTTGGAAATGAAGTTCCGGGTGGTGAAAGTGCCTATGTAAGAATGGGCGATAGCGATAAAATCTATGTTGTTGCCCTTGATTCAATAAATAGTATGCTTGTTGAAAAGCTTCAGATGTTCGATAA
This sequence comes from uncultured Ruminococcus sp., assembly GCA_902765855.1. GTDB lineage: Bacteria > Bacillota > Clostridia > Oscillospirales > Acutalibacteraceae > Pseudoruminococcus. Next base: position 131,942 of record CACXBF010000001.1, read on the forward strand.
AACCATTTTCAGTAGTCTTAATGATGATGAAACGCTTGATTTAATTTCTATATCGGGTTCAGGCAGAAAATCTGCCCTCAAATTTGAAAGAAATTCTTTTTCGGATATTTCAGAATATTATATGTTCTCTCCAATGTCCACAGCGTGTGATACAGATAAAATAGAGAGCTTGCGTGATTCTACATTATTCCCGCTTGTTGCAGATTCTGTTGCCGCAGTAGACGTCAAAGAGAGTGAGCTAAACAAATATAACTTAGATAAGCCGTATTATGTTTTAGAGGCAAAAACAAGTATGCACTCATATAAACTTCTGGTCTCTAAACCTGATAAAGATAAAAATTGCTATATTATGCTTGATGGAGAAAATATTGTTTATAAGGTTGAGAATAGTGTTATAGATTTTATGAGTAGCGACGGTAGTGATTTGATTTCAAAAACTATTTTTTCACCAAATGAACTAAAAATAGATTTAGCTGTAATATCCTATGGAAAGATTAAAGATACTTATAAACTTACCCATACGGTGAAAAAGAATAATAATGGTGTTGATGTTACTATAACCGAAGTCAAGCGCGAGAATGAAAGTGTAAAAGCGGATCTTTTAGCTAAATTTATGAAGAATCTTTCTGTTTTAGAAAGAACAGAAAAAATTCCAAAGTATGATGAAAAATCAACGCCTATTTTGAGCGTATCGGTTACATATACTGATGATACGACAGATACTCTTGAAATTTATAATGGCGATAAGAAGGCAATAGTAGTATTAAACGGTAAAGCTGTTGGTACAACTGAACTTGAAACAGCTGAAAAACTTACGAACTGTGCAAAATCTCTTGCAACAGGTTCTGACTTCGATTCTCTTGTTAAGGACGAGAGCGAAACATCTGATAGTAGTAGTAAAGCAGCAGCATAAAGGAGATTAAAAATGGAAGAACAAGGCAAATTAAAGGAATTATATACAAAGTATAAAGAAATGATTCTCTATTTGGTTTTTGGTGTACTTACAACTGCCCTAAATTATGTAGTTTACTTCATTTTTGCAGTTCCTCTGGGTGTGCATTATGAGATTTCAAACTGTATTGCATGGGTAGCAGGCGTAATATTTGCGTTTTTTACAAACAGAAGTATAGTATTCAATTCTCAGGCAAAAGGTTTCAAGAAAAAATTTATTGAAGCTGTAGAATTTGTTGCTGCAAGATTATTTTCACTTGTAGCAGAAATGATTATTTTATGGTTCTTTATAGAAATAGTTCCACTTTGTCCTGATGAAAATTGGAATAGCCTTATTGCAAAATTCATCGGTGCGGTAGTAGTTGTCATACTTAACTATATTGCAAGTAAGTTTGTTATTTTCAAAAAGGATAAGAATGAACCTAAAGCTTAAATGCTCTAAGGTGAATATTAGGGGTTGTATTTTGCTGTGAATGATATAAGATATATTTGTCCTATTTGCGGAGAGCGTCTTGCAAGAATTGAAAAAAGCTTTGTCTGCAAAAATAATCATAGCTTTGATATTGCAAGGCAGGGCTATGTTAATCTACTTCCGGTAGGTCAGAAACATTCTCTAAAACCGGGTGACGATAAAGAAATGCTTAATGCTCGCCGAGATTTTCTGAATAGCGGACTTTATGAGCCAATCGCAAATAGCGTTACAAGTAAAATACAGACCCTTACAGCTAAGAAAAAATTACCTGTGATAATAGATGTCGGTTGTGGCGAAGGCTATTATACGCGCAAAATAGCGGATAACATAGTAGGTTCTCATTGTGTTGGTGCAGATATTTCAAAAGATGCTGCAAGAATGGCGTGTTCTCGTGGTAAGGATATTGAATATTGTGTTGCAACGGCTTCGCATCTGCCCTTTGAGTCCAATAGTGCTGATGTTATAACAGCGATGTTTTCGCTTGTATGTGAAGATGAGTTTGCAAGAGTTTTGCGTGATGGTGGTTATATTGTCGAGGTTACAGCGGGTACGGAACATCTAATAGAATTAAAACAGATTATTTATGATGAGGTTTTTCCGCAAGATAAGCACCCGGCACCTTGTGGAGAGAAATTCAGAGAAATTTCTTGCGAAAATTTTAGCTATAAAATTGATGTTAATGGTGATTTGCTGAAATCCCTTTTAAAAATGACACCACATATTCGCAGAATAAATCCTGAACATAGAAAGCGTTTGGATTCTCTCGAAAGTCTAAGCCTGACCATTTCCTATTGGCTGACAGTAAGACGAGCTAAATGCTGACCAACTATCCCTGAGATGTAGAATTGCGTCATGTGACTACCTGCGACAAGTTTCGCTTGTAGTGGATTAGGGAAGATTGTTGACGCAGTTGAAGAAACTACCGAAATGGTTCCGTAAAATAAAAATGCTATCACAACCTTGAGATTGTGATAGCATTTTTGGATTTATAAAGAAACTTATTTTTTATGATTTGATGAGCAACCACAGCCCTCGTCAAGTTCAGTTGATTTAGGTGGGAAGAACTCATCTGTCGGGAATTCTATTCTGCTGAAAAGTTCGCAAGGGTTATCGCAAGAGGTTACACATTCCTTGTCAGGAATACAGAAATCATACGCAGGAATCATCATCTGCACATTTCTCTCGATTTGAACGATTGTGAATATACCGATTGTAGCAAGAACCTCTTTTTCAGATTGTTCTCCTGAGAACTCTCCACCATATTTTTTGCAGATACATTCAGGGATTCTGCAAGGTGGCGAACAGCATTTCTTTTTCTCGCAAAGTTTTGCCGAAAGTGCTATCGGTTCGGCAACCTGTACAGTTGCTTTCGGAAGATTACGCACAAACATATTTTGATGGTCAAATTCATCAAGCTTAAAATCAGAGCTGAATACCTTTACATTTCCTTCACTGCCGTAGAGAATGACTTTCTTGCTAAAGACAGATAGACCTGAAACCGTCACAGGTACAGCCGCAGGCTGCATAAATACATCAAGGCATACATCAAAGAAGAAAGTCATATCCACCGAGTAAAAACCTCTATGGAATGGCACAGGCTCTAAATCGAGCAGAACCGTTATAACCTCAACATCACGCAGTCTTACATTAGTTGCCTTATCAATTATATTTTGCGTTGTTGGAGTGAAATAAACCTCTAAATCTTCAAGACAATCCTTATCTCCGCATGAATCATAAACTCTTTGAGCGTCTATGCAAACGGTTTCGTTAAAACCACTGTTTTGAGAGCAGTTATTAACTTCTCTTGTATCAAATTCATTTTCTGCCATATAATTACAAAGCTCCCTTCATAGAATGGATTACAGTAACATTCTATGTGGGAGCAGTAGTTTTGTGCAATTATTTTATAGAAAAGGTCTTACGCTATTTGCAAGATGTTCTTCAAGCTCAATAAGGCGTTTTGTGATTTGTTTTGAGGTTTCGTCTGCCGCCTTATATTGATTAAGGTAGCGACTGAGAGATTTCACACCCATATTGCAACCATCAGTAATAAGGTCGGCAACAGTGCCGTCGGATTCATTAACGGCAAGCTTCATATTTGTTTTAAGCCATGACATACTTTTCGCCATAGCGTTGGGGTCTTTGCCGTCATCGTGGTATTTATCAAGTAAAAGCTGAATTTGATTTTCAAGCTTTTCGTGGTCGTTTTTACAACGGTCAAGATGTTTTTTAAGGTCGGTATTGCTTACATAGTCAAGCACATCTTCTATACTTGCTACGCCCATTTTGATTCCTGCATCGCACTCTCTTAAAAGTTTAATAGTATCAGATTCTATCATAAAATTCTGCCTCCATTTTCATTTTATAGAAGTAGTATAGGCAAAATTTTAGAAATTATTTATAGAAGGCAAAAATCCCCGATTGCATATAGCTATCGGGGATTAATAGGAAATCACAATATAAAATTAGGAACGTTTTTTCTTAAAGCTTATAACGAAAGCAGTAATAGCACCTAAGCCAAGAACAGAAGCGATAGTGATAGGCATAGAACTATCGCCTGTACTTACACCCTTGCCTGTTTCAGCAGGTTTGCCGGTGTTACTTACTACACTTGGTTCTTTGCTTGGAACATCACTAGGGTTACTTGGAACTGAAACTGGCTCGCTTGGTTCGGAGATTGGTTCTTTACTTGAATTTTGGCTGGATTCTTGACTGGATTCTTGACTAGATTCTTGGTTTGAATCTTCCTTAATAGGAATGATTTGGCTTTCGCCCTTATATCCACAAATAATGCATTCATCATGCTTGGAACCCTCTTCGGTAGTTGTTGCTTCTTTGTCAATTACTGTTTCGAGGTCGTGTTTTGCTATATCAGTCTTTTCTCCGCAGGAGCATTCGTGCCAGTGGCTTTCACTGTCATACTTCCAGTCTTTGCTGTAACTATGTTCATGTACAAATGGGTCGCCTTTAGCAGTTTCATAGTAATAGAAAGTGTACATACCTGCTGATTGTATTGTTCCACCGCTAATTTCTATAAAATAAGTACCTTTATCAAGCTCTATTTCATATGTACCAGCAGGCGAAGACATAGTGTTATAATCAAGTACCACTTGGTCTTTATCAGTAAATCTGTAATTCATATATGTGATTTGTGATGTGTTTACAAATGTATATTTTGCTTTTTTGTTTACTTCAAATTTATACCAATAATCAGGTTGTTGTTCTTCAATAATAGAATTATATTTTGTATCTATTTTTATTTCCATAGCCTTATCAGGGCTTTCGTTTGGAGTATTTACATTAGAGTTTGCACTCTTAAATGTACCATTGATTTTATAAGCTGTCGGCTCGTCTATTTTATCATCAGCATAATAATGGTATCCCAAAACTTTTAAATAATATGTACCTTTATATAGATAATAAGTATTGGATTCTGTTTTGGGCGTGCCGTCGGTTCTGTTTTCAATACTATCGTATTGCACAGAGAAATCTTCATTATAAAGTTCGCTCTTGAGAGTTGCATCGAGATTAGGATTAGAATTTGTAAATTTAACAGTAAATGCACCATCTTCCTCAATAACTACCTTATAATATTGGTAGTCTTCAAAAGAACTGATTGTACCGTCATAGCTTGTACCATCAGTTTTAAGGTCAATAGCATTAACTAAGCTTCCGTTTTCTGATGTAACCGCAATAGTATTTTTAGCGGAAACGGTAAGCGAGAATGCTGTTGCTGTGCCTGCAACGAGGCTCGCCGCAAGCATAACTGCAAGGATTTTTTGCTTTTTGCTTGATTTCATAATAATTCCTCCATAAATGATAATATTAAGTATTAGAGTTCTTAATAAAATAAGAACTTTTGTACTTTATTTAACTATACTATTTTCAATGAAATTTGTCAACACTAAAGTTCTATTTTTTTAAGAACTTTTATAATTTGAAAGAACACTTTCGTTCTTGTATTCTTGAACAAAAAGAGGTAATAAACTATGATTAAATCTAATGATTTTGGCAAAAAGTTAAAATCAATAAGAACGAGCAGACATCTTTCTCAAGAAGAACTTGCGTTCCAATGCAATATGCAAGCTTCACACATTGGTCAAATTGAACGAGGACAGAAAAATCCTACTCTGGATACTCTCCAGAAAATTGCAAATGGTCTTGATATTCCGCTTACAGAACTATTGAACTTTAGTACCGAGCCAAATCTTGAAAACACAAATACGACTATTATTAGAATAAATGCCTACCTTGCTTCCCTAACACCCAGACAACAAGAGCATATTCTTGCAATAGTTAAAACTTTTAAATTTTATGGCTGAATCTGACTAAATTCGGCATATTCCGACAAGTTGACTTTTGATTATTATCGTTATATAATATAAGTTAACCTTAGAATTATTATAAGGAGGAATAGTTATGACCAAGCTCTATCTTGCCATACCTTGCTATAATGAAGAAGAGGTTTTGCTTGATTCCGCAGAAAAGCTCTTTAACAAATATAGACAGCTTATGAAAGCAGGCAAAATTTCTAAGGATAGCCGCATCGTATTTATAGACGATGGCTCATCGGATAAGACATGGAGTATTATTCAGGGACTTCACGAGAAAATACCAATGTTTAGCGGTATTAAGCTGAGCTGCAACCGGGGTCATCAGAACGCCCTTCTATGTGGTCTTGTTACCCTTAAGGACTATGCAGACGCAGTTATTTCTATGGACGCCGACCTTCAGGACGATATTGATGCAATCGACAAAATGCTTGATAAATATGAACAGGGTGCGGATATTGTTTATGGCGTTCGCTCAAGCAGAGAAACCGATACAAAGTTCAAACGCTTCACAGCAGAGGCATATTATAAGATTCTGAATAAGCTTGGTGCAAAGACTATCTTTAATCATGCCGATTTCAGACTTATGAGCAAGCGAGCTTTAAATATCTTTGCCGAGTATAAAGAAGTTAATATATTCCTTCGCGGAATGGTGCCAATGATTGGCTTAAAAAGCGATATTGTTGAGTATGAACGCAAAGAGCGTCTTGCGGGCGAAAGCAAATATCCATTAAAGAAAATGATTGCTCTCGCTTGGGAAGGCATCACATCTCTTAGTGTTAAGCCTATAAGAATCATTACTTTTATTGGGCTCATATCCGTACTTATCAGCATAATTATGCTCTTTGTATTCCTTATTCAGTGGATATGCGGAGTAACAGTTGCCGGTTGGACAAGCATTATCTTCTCAATATGGCTTCTTGGCGGATTGCAGATTTTCGCAATCGGTATTGTTGGTGAATACATAGGTAAAATTTATCTTGAAACAAAGCATCGTCCAAGATTTATTGTTGAAAAATTCCTTCATGATGAAGAAAAGCCAAATAGCTAAAATTTAATATTCAGAAAATTAAACGACTTGAAATCTGTATTTGAGATTTCAAGTCGTTTTTATTCAAAGCAAAATTTTATTGAATGTTTTTTAAATAGTCGGTTTTATCTGCTTCAGTGATTTTTCTTAGAATTTTGCAAGGATTTCCAACAGCTATTACACCAGACGGGATATCTTTTGTGACAATACTTCCTGTGCCAATTATGCTATCGTCGCCGATAGTAACACCGGCAATAACCTTAACATCTCCACCAAGCCATACTCTTTTGCCAATATGAATTGGTTTTCCGAAACAACCACCGTTAATTCTTTCCTCGGCATCTATTGAGTGGTTAGCTGAATAGATACCAACATTAGGACCTAAAAGAGTATTTTCACCAATGGTGATTTCAGAGCAATCTAAGATTACACAGCCGAAGTTTATATATACATTGTCGCCAATAGTAATATTTTTGCCGAATTCACAGCGAAAATCAGGTTCTATCCAAACATTTTTTCCGACTGATTTAAAAAGCTTGCTCATAATTTCTTGTCTTAATTCGGTTTCGCCGTCATCTGTTTTGTTATATTGACGAAAAAGTTTCTTAGCATAAATTCGCCTTTGAAACAAATCGTCGTCAAAATCGTTATATATCATACCTGCTTGAAGTTTTTCCTAGTTGGTCATAGTTTATAATTCCTTTCTAAGATTAAGCCTTAATGTGCGAAGATAGGCTTTATGTTCAGGGCTTACACGAAAGCTTTCTATTGCCTTTTGGATAGTTTTATTATGAACCCATGGAGTAAGTTTTTTCTGCTCTATAAATTTAATTGCCGAAGAATACTTTTTCGCAAGAGCTGTAGCAAAATACCACGCAATCATCATATTGATGTAATATTCATCACTTATGATTTTTGAGGCAAGTTCAAGATGATTTTCTTCAAATTTTTCATCAAGAAAATATTTCATAAGCATACCAAGTCCATATCTTACAGTATAAACTTGGTCTGAACTTATCCATTCATTTATTTTTATAAAAAGCTTATCTGTATGTTTGGCAAAGATTTTTGGCGACATTAAATCGCAGGTTGCCCAGTTATCTACATATGGAAGAAATTCATCTGTTAAGCTTATAGCCTTATCATAATCTTTTATGGGTTCAATGAGTAATGCATGAAGATTATTTTCCTCATAATACTTATGCGGAAGTATTGTTAAAAACTCATCGGCTTCAGCAGTTTTTGAAAGAGATTTTGCATATTTTCTAAGAACAGGCATTCTTATTCCGATAATAGTTTCAGGATTGACTGTAGGCATAAGTTTTGAATGAAAATTTTTATATTCTAAATCTTGCAAAGATAGGAGTTCAGTACGAATTTTATTTTCTGTATTCATAGTATACCACCACAGCTAAGAGCCTCTTTTTTTAGGTAATCGACAATTTCTCTTTCAGTTTTCATTTTAAGAACATTTTCTGCAACTATTTTTGCGTGAGCTTGACTCCATTTTGAAATAGCTCGTCTGGTTTTTAATGTTACTGCCGCTGAAACGCTGAATTCATCAAGTCCGAAAGCAATTAGAAGCGGAATCATAAGCGGGTCGCTCGCTGCCTCTCCGCACATTTCAACAGATATTCCAGCCTTGTGTCCGCATTCAATAATGTGCTTTATAGCACGGATTACAGAAGGGTGAAAAGCTGAATAAAGATAGGATACATCATCATTGCCTCGGTCTACTGCCATAATATATTGAGTTAAATCGTTTGTTCCGATGCTGAAAAAGTCGACTTCTTCGGCGAGAATATCCGCTATCATCATTGCTGACGGAGTTTCTATCATAATGCCGATTTCAAGGTTTTCTTCAAAGCATTTTTCGCTTTCTTTGAGCTGATTTTTTGCGGTTTCTATAGCCTTTTTGACAGCTTGTACTTCTTCTGTGCAGGTTACAAGAGGAATCATAAGCTTTATTTTTCCGTAAATGCTTGCACGAAGAATAGCCCTTAGCTGTGTAAGAAAAATATCTTCTTGTTTTAGGCAATATCTTATAGCCCTATTGCCAAGATATGGATTTTCTTCTTTCTCGATATTAAGATACGGAATAATCTTATCTCCGCCAATATCAAGGGTTCTGATTTTTACGGGCTTATGTCTGAATGTAAGTGCTGTGCGTTTATATTCAGCATATTGTTCATCTTCTGTGGGTATTCTGCTTTTTTCGAGGAACATAAGCTCTGTTCTGAAAAGTCCTATACCTTCGGCGGTACATTCTTTAGCTTTCAGAGCTTCCTCTGACGAAGCAATATTGCAGAAAAGAAGTTTTTTATCTCCATCGGCTGTAACCGTTGTAGCATTTTTATATTTATTCAGTTCATTACGCCGTTTTATGTAGCGGAGTTGCTTTTTGGAATATTCTTCAAAGGTTGCTTTATCCGGAGATACAATAATATTGCCATTGCTTCCGTCAACGATTACAGTATCACCGTTTTTCATACTTTCAAGTGCATTATCTACGCTGAGAACTGCCGGAATACCTAAAGCACGAGCGATGATTGATGAATGAGAGGTTGCTCCGCCGTTTTCTGTGATGATTCCGACAATGTTTTCACTGTTGATGCCTGAGGTCATAGACGGAGTAAGAATATCTGCAACAACGACAGTATTGGGAGGTGCATTCTTGAGATTTATTTCTTCTATGCCAAGCAAGATGTTTAATAATGAATTTTTTATATCAAGAACATCTGTTGCACGCTGATTAGTTAGTTCATCATCGACAGAGGAAAACATTGAGATAAATGAATCGCAAATTTCAGAAACGGCGTATTCGGCGCATTTGCCATTCTTGATAAGGCTTTCAATTTCACCTTGCATATAAGGGTCTTGAACCATTATTATATGTCCGAATAGAATTTCAGATTCTTTTTCACCTGCATTAGCAGCGATTTCATTTGCCATTTCCTGAGTTTTTATGATAAATTTTTTGATTGCATCATAGTAGCGTGCGATTTCTTCTTCAACGCTTTTAATAGCGTATTTATCAAAATTTATTTTTTGCTTTTCAATCACTAAAACTGTTCCGATACCTATGCCTTCAGAAACACCGATACCCTTTAACATAATTAATCGCCGCCTTGTTTTAATAAAAAATAAACCTATTTAATAACCGAAAAGTGTATTATCACTTCTATATTCTGAATTTATTTATAATACGCTTTTAATTGGCAACGCCCTTATGCCTTACACACTTTTAGCAACTTATTCACCGCAAGTATAATTAAAAGCTTTATATACGCTATAACACCAAGCGTGTATATATCTACAATTATTATAGAAAATAAATCAGAATATGTCAAGATATAAAACACGATTCGTGTAATAATTAGAGGCTTAAAACAAATTATTACTTATAAAGTGTTTATAGTCTGTCATCAAATAGGTCTTAAATATTGTTTTTAATTGGTAATAAAATCTGACTCTATAAGTTCTTCAGCCTTTTTAAGAGCCTCTTTTTCATCTACGCCATCGCATTGAAGTTCGATTTCATCACCGCACTTTATGCAGGCTGCCATTATATTTAAAAGACTTTTTGCGTTTATCATATTCCCTTTATATAAAATTTCAGAATTACAATCATATTTACACAATTCGTTTGCAAGAATTCCAGCAGTTCGGAGATGTAAGCCCTCCGCTGAAATAACAGTAAATTTTTTACTAATCATTTTTATATTCCTCCTTATATACTTTTAAGAGCGAAATTTTATTTACCTTAGGAAGATTTTATTTTGCTAATCAAAGATTCCTATATCTGAGATATTTTTTTGATTTTTATTGGTTCTCTTCGTTTTAATATTGCAATCATAAGCATTGTTGCAAGTGAACCTGACAAAATTGCAAATAAATACCCTGATGGATTTTCCATAAATGGAATTACAAAAACTCCGCCATGTGGAACTTGAAGTGTACAGCCTAAGGACATTGATACATTTCCTGCAAGAACAGAACCTAAAAAGCAAGATGGTAAAATAGCCAATGGGTCGGCTGCCGCATAAGGAATTGCTCCTTCTGTTATAAAGCAAAGCCCCAAAACATAATTTACTGCGCCTGATTTTCTTTCGGCATCGGAAAATTTACTTTTAAAGAAGGTTGTTGCAAGTGCTATGCCGAGTGGAGGCGTCACACCGCCAGCCATAACCGCCGCCATAACATCATATTTGCCCATAGTCAGTGAAATTGTTCCATAAAGATATGCTGCCTTGCTAAGAGGACCTCCCATATCAAGGGCCATCATTCCGCCGAGAACAGCGCCGAGTATTATTCTACCATTTCCGTCGAGCATATTCAAATCATTTATGAGCCAATTATTTAATAAACTGGCAACTGGATTTATAACTCCCATTACAAAGCCTATTACAAGCATACCTGCAACAGGATATATTAAAACGGATTTTATACCTGCTATGCTTTTAGGAATATGTGAACATAGACGCTCTAAAAGCCACATAAAAATTCCTGCGAAAAAGCCCGCAAATAAGGCACCAATGAAACCTGAGGACACGCCATCTCTTGGATTTGTGAATGTCATACCGATATTTGCCATAAGTCCTCCGACAACGCCGATTGCAAGTCCGGGGCGGTCGGCAATACTCATAGCTATGTAACCTGAGAATATGGGTATCATACATTGAAAAGCGTATTCACCGAGAGTATTTAGAAAGGCGGAAACCTGTGTGCCTGTGCCAAATACACCAAAATCAAGAGCGGCGTTTCCAAGCATTATCATATCTAAGAAATATGATAATGCGTGAAGTATACCGCCGCCAATGGCGAACGGAAGCATATACGAAACACCGCTCATAAGGTGTTTATAGAATTTATGTGCGATGGTTTCGTGCATGGGTATAGGTGGCTTACTTGCATATTCATTTTCTGATATATCGCCCGTATATTTATAAATTTCTTTATTATTGAGGGCGGCTTTAATAGTTTCTCTCGGCATTCTTAAACCGTCAGTAACAGAAGTTATAAAAACACGCTTACCGTTAAAGCGTTCCATATCTACATTTTTATCAGCGGCTATAATTATAACTTCGGCTTTTTCAATTTCTTCATCGGTTAGAACATTCGCTGCACCGGCGGAGCCATTTGTTTCGACCTTTATAGAATAGTGCATTTCTTTTGCAGTCTTTTCGAGAGCTTCTGCTGCCATATATGTATGAGAAATTCCCATAGGACAGGCTGTGACTGCAAGAATTTTATAGTTTTTATTTTCTTCTATGGGTTCTGATTTTTCCTGAGTTTCTTTTGGGAAAAGCTTATCTTCTAATTTATCAATAAAATCTATAAATTCTACTGGAGTTTCAACGGCAGTTAGTGACGGAAAAAGGCTTTCGTCCATCATAAGTGTGGCTAAGTGTGAAAGCAGATTCATATGCTGTTTGCCGTCATCGGGCATAGCTATCATAAAAATAAGATTTACAGGTTTGCCGTCGAGGGATTCAAAATCTACTCCGTCCTCTATGGTCATAGCGGTTATGGCAGGTCTTTTGACAGCGTTTGTCATAGCGTGGGGAATTGCCATACCTCCGCCGATTCCGGTTGTTGTACTTGTTTCACGATCTAAAATGGCTTTTCGGAAGGCTTCCTTATCATTAAGATTTCCAAGTTTAAAATGACATTCAACAAGGGTATCAATGATTTCTTGCTTTGATTTTGGTTTATTTTTAATCAGTATACCATCTTTACTCAAGAGGGAGGATATTCTCATAGATGTTGCCTCCTTTAAAATAAAATTTATATTTATATATTACCACAAATAACGCTATAATCAAGCATATTTTACAAAAAATTATGTGAATTGGTAAAATAAAACGGTAAAATTATCAATACATTTCAGAAAAATAATTATTAATTTTATTTTATTAAAAGAAAATATTAACCAAATTTACAACTTAATTTTATACTTTGTATGTAAGTGTAAATTGCTTGACAATTTATATATCACCGTTTAAAATAATACTTAGGGTAGTTTGTCAACTATCCCTATAACGGTTCTGCTGTTATACTATTTTTTCTGCCGAGAGGCTGTTATTATATATTTTTAATATAAAATTAAATGGCGATAAGATGCCATATTTTATTGGGCTATAGTAGTTTTTTAGCTCAAAAAATAATTTTCGGATTCATATATTTTTCCGTAAGAGATTTTATTTGCGGTAAATAGATATATTTTCTGAGCCTTAAATAATCTGTTTAGAAATAATGTATCAATGTAGGGGATTGGTGCGTTATTATGAATTATACCGATTTTTCGGACTGATTTTATAATACTCAGATTAAAAATTTTATAAAATATAATAGCGGCACTTCCTCGGCAACTGACATAATTCCGAAATATTAAAAATTGAAAAGGAGGTGCCTATAATTATGGATTTATGGTTGGTTGTTGTACTTATAATAGTTTTTGCCGCAATAGCCGGTATAATTGCTTTTTTTGCCGGTATAAATTATCGTAAGAAGGTTGCAGAAAGTCAGATTGGTTCTGCCGAAAAGGAAGCTGAGCGTATAGTAGAGGCTGCTAAGGAATCCGCAGAAGCCAAAAAGAAAGAATCCATACTTGAAGGTAAGGACGAGATTCATCGTTTGCGTAATGAAGCAGACAAAGAGCTTAATGAACGCAGAAGAGAGATTCAGCGTCAGGAACGCAGAATACAACAAAAAGAAGAAACTCTTGAAAAGAAAATGACAAGCCTTGAGGCTAAGGACGAAACTCTTAACAAGAAGCTAAAGGGAGCTGATGATAAGCTTGCTGAAGCTGAAAAGGTTAAAACGGCTCAGATAGAGGTTCTTGAAACAATTTCTAAGTTTACTTCAGAGCAGGCGAAGGATTATTTGCTTAAAACGCTTGAAAATGAGCTTGTTCACGAAAAGGCTGTTAAGGTTCTTGATTATGAGCAGAAAACTCGTGACGAATGTGAGAAAAAGGCAAGAGAGATTATTTCGCTTGCTATTCAGCGTGTTGCTGCTGACCATGTTACAGAGGCGACCGTATCTGTTGTACCTTTACCGAATGACGAGATGAAGGGCAGAATTATCGGTCGTGAGGGACGAAATATCAGAGCGATAGAAACTCTTACAGGCGTTGACCTTATTATTGATGATACGCCTGAAGCTATTACGCTTTCTTGCTTTGAGCCTGTAAGGCGAGAGATTGCAAGAGTTATGCTTGAAAAGCTTATTTCTGATGGAAGAATACACCCTGCAAGAATTGAAGAAATGTATGAAAAGGCTCGCAGAGAGGTTGAAAATACCATCAAGGAAGAGGGCGAAAGAGCTGTTATTGAGGCAGGTATAAACGGAATACACCCTGAACTTATTAAGTTACTTGGCAGGCTCCGTTATCGCACGAGCTACGGACAAAATGTTCTTAATCACTCACTTGAGGTTGCATATCTTGCCGGTATTATGGCTTCTGAGCTTGGTCTTGACCCAACACTTGCTCGCCGAGCAGGACTTCTTCACGATATTGGTAAGGCTCTCGACCACGAGATTGAGGGTTCTCATGTTGAAATCGGTGTTGATGTTGCTCGTAAGTATAAAGAGAGTGAAACAGTTATTCACGCTATTCACGCTCATCACGGCGATGTTGAGGCTAAGACGGTTATTGCTTGTATCGTTCAGGCAGCCGATGCGATTTCTGCTGCAAGACCCGGTGCAAGAAGAGAGAACCTCGAAAACTACATTAAGCGTCTTGAAAAGCTCGAAGAAGTTGCATCAAGCTTTGACGGCGTTGAGCGTAGCTTTGCAATTCAGGCTGGTAGAGAAATCAGAATCATTGTTAAGCCTGAAAAGATTAAAGACGACCAGATGGTTCTTCTCGCAAGAGATATTTGTCGTAAGATTGAGTCTGATGTCGAATACCCGGGACAAATTAAGGTTAATATCATAAGAGAAAGTCGAGCATTCGATTACGCAAAATAAAATAATATAAACTATAAAACGGTAAAGCCTAATTTTGGCTTTACCGTTTTTTGTATGTTTAAGTAAATATATATCGGAATTTGTTAACTTTCTCCGCCGTTTATTTCGTTGAGATTAAGGTCGTAGCTTGTTACTGTATTCCAATCTCTGCGAATAACAATTTCGGCTGTGAGGTCGGTATTATTATATAAGATTGACCATTGAGTGTTGCTGGTTATATCATCTTTGCTTGGTTCTTGTGATGCGGCTTTGAGTGCGTCCCACGCAACTTTGTTTGTGATTTTGCCCTCATTTTTGTTGAAGATTTCTTCCATTGCGTCATATCTTTCTTTGCCGTGACCGTAATTTTCGTTGTGTTGATTTGGTTTTACCTTATCCTTATACATTTCAAAGAAGTTTGTTACAGTGCGAACAGGTGTTGCGACAAGTTTTCTTTCACTATCAAGGCTATATTCGATTACTCTTCCGTCGCCACTTGAATCTGTTATATAAAAATGATAGTCACGACCGCTACTTGCCATCATATCATAGTTTTTTAGAAGTTCGACAGCTTCTTCTGTTGATGCGGCTTTATCAAGCACTAATCTTATTGCTAAGGTTGTAGCGATAGTTGGTTTGCCCGTATTTTGCTTGGTTGGTTCGCTATCAAGAGTCAGAACAGCTATAGATACGCCTTTTTCATTCATTCCGTCTAAGCATACAAATGGTGCAGTAAGGCAGGCAAGTCGGGATTTGAGGTTTTCATCGGCGTTATTTGCAGAAATATTATCAAGAGCGGCAAAGGCGACTGACTTATATCCATCTTTTGGAGTTGAATAAACAAGCATTGCCGAACTGTCGTTCTTAAAATCATAATTTCTGCCCATGAGGTTATTATTATCAGTATTTTTAACACTGAAAGCACTGCAACCAAATTCGGGAACTTCAATATGTACCGGAAGAAGTGGAAGAGCCTCTTTTGTTACGGCATCAACAAAGGACTGATTATCAGTTATACCGTAATTTATGATATTTTCAATATTGTAATCATATTTAATATCCATACGGTATAGATTATAGTCTTCATATGTTGTGATTTTTTGAATAGTTGCCGATGTTTGAAACCTTGTGAAATAAATAGTTGTAAACACAATGGCCACTACAACTATAATTGCGGCTAAAATAATTAGTGTTTTCTTTAATATTTTCATTTCATTTCCTCCATTCGTTATTTAAGGTGAAATCAAATTTCATTGCTAATGCAATGAAAAGCTTTTGCATTACCTGATTAGCTATTTGGTGAATATCGAGATTTGTTATATAGCTAAGGATTTGTTTTTGTTCATCATAGGGAACAGAATAGACTGTCATACTCATTGTAAGGAAGCGCTGAATTTTTCTTTCGAGTGTGAAATATTTATCGCAATGTTTTGACATATATCCACGCATAATTCCTGAAGAACCGATTTCAAGCTCATAAAAATCACATTCTTTATAGTCGGAAAGATAAGAACCGAATATTTTATATAATTCTGTAGATGTATTTTGATGAATGTATTCTACAGTTTTACTATTTGAATATGCTTCTATATAGATATCACGAAGGTTTTCGTTTAGCTCTGCTAAGGCTATCTGTATAGATGTTTCTACGGCATATATAAGAACAGGACTTGAGGTTTTTGCGATTGTTCTTGCTACATCAAATTGATTTTCAAACATAAATTCAACTAAATCCATCAATACGCCGTCTTTTGTGTGGAAAATATTTTGAAATGTACTGCTTGTAACATCGGCTTCTCTTAATATTTCCGCTAAAGTGGTATTGTGATAACCTTTTTCTATAAAAAGCTTTACACAGGCGGATAATATTCGTCTTTTTGAATCTTCCTTGTCATACCTTCGAGCCATTTTAATCACTCCTTTCTGATATATAATTGGTTTATAAACCAATTATAACACAAATGATTAGTTTTTACAAGATGTATAAGAATAAATTATATTTTAATAAAAATATAGTAAATATCTAACAAAATGTAATTCGATTATAGCTATTAGGGAACTTCTTGCTAGGGTTTCCTACGCTTTTAGGAGCATAAAGTGTTTCACTCTCTGCAAAGAGCGACCAAAGGCTTGAGTGAAACTTTTAATCGAACTCGCATTAACAAAGAATTATATGATTTCTTGAAAAATTTTTGTAAGCTTAAAGTAAATTTAAGGCAAGGTGATTATTATATAGACATAGAAAACAAAATAACCTATTAGGAGATGAGATATTATGAGCCAATTCCAAAGTATCTTTAAAAGATATGAGAAAAAATATATTCTTACAACTCAGCAAAAACAAAAAATTCTTGAAACTTCAAAACAGTATCTTGCAAAGGATAAATATTTTCATAGCACTATTTGCAGTATATATTATGATACGCCGTCAAGGCTGATGATTCGCAACTCTATTGAAAAGCCTATATATAAGGAAAAATTAAGACTTCGCAGTTATGGTACACCAAGTGCTGATGATAAGGTTTTCATAGAGCTAAAGAAAAAATATCGCGGGGTGGTTTATAAACGTCGTACGGCTATGACACTTCGTGAGGCGGAAATGTTTCTTTCAGGCAAGATTTTGCCGAAAACACAGATTGAAAAAGAACTTGCATGGGCATTGAAGTATTATGAGGGCATAGAACCAGCAATGTTTGTAAGCTATGAGAGAGATTCTTATTGTGGTATTCAAGATTCAACATTGAGAATTACCTTTGATAGTAATCCGCTTGTCAGAGAAGAAAAGCTTTCATTAACTGACGGAATATGGGGAGAAAAAATTCTTCAAGACGGGCTTTATATTATGGAAGTTAAAACACCATATGCAATGCCGCTTTGGCTTGCAGATGAATTGGATAGGTTGAAAATTTTCCCGGCGTCATTTTCTAAGTATGGTACGGGCTACATAAATTCGTTGAAAAAACAAAATGAGCCTGAATTTGAAACCATTCAGGAAATTAAAAAATTAGCATAAGGAGAGATTATAATGGATATTTTTAACAGCGTATTATCAAATCAATCGACAGCAAGCTTTACAGAGGGTTCGTTCTTTCTTTGTCTGGGTGCATCAATAGTTTTTGGGTTGATTATTGCATTTGTCTATTCGTTCAGAAATTCAACCTCAAAAAGCTTTGTTATGACGCTTGCTTTACTTCCTGCAATCGTACAAGTGGTTATAATGCTTGTGAATGGTAGTATCGGTGCAGGAATTGCAGTAATGGGAGCTTTTAATTTAGTTCGTTTCCGTTCTGTGCCGGGAAGTGCAAAGGAAATTTGTAGTATATTCTTAGCAATGGCGGTAGGTCTTGCAACAGGTATGGGTTATCTTCTCCTTGCAGGAATTTTGGTTGTTGTTATTTGTGCAATTCAGCTTATTTTCAGCTTTATAAAAATCGTTTATAAGACTTCTGTTAAGAAGGAACTTAGAATTACTATTCCTGAAAGCTTAGATTATACAGGCGTTTTTGATGAGCTTTTTGAGCAGTATACAAAATCAAATGAGCTTATAGAAATAAAGACTGCAAATATGGGAAGTCTTTATAAGCTTAAATACATAGTTACACTCAAAGACCAAAACCAAGAAAAGCAGTTTATAGATGACCTTCGTTGCAGAAACGGTAATCTTGAAATTTCTTGTTGCAGAGCGGCTTTTAATCAGGAAACATTATAATTTATGATAAAGGAGATTGATTGAAATGAAAGGTAAAAGAATTTTTGCGGTGTTAATGTCCGCACTTATTATAGTTTCAGCCTTTGCGGGCTGTTCAGGCGATTCTTCACAGACAACTTCTGTTACTTCTGAAAGCAGTAAAACTACCACAAGCTCAAGCAGCTCGGAATCGAGCAAGACAGTTAAAGCGGAGTCTGTAAATGCAAACTTTACTGCTCGTGATATGGATATTGGTTATGAAGAAACCGATGCGGTTAAGATTTCTTGCAGCGGAAGTGAATTTAATATAAGCGGAACCGGCGCAACAGCTAAAAACGGTGTACTCACAATCAGCAAGGAGGGTACATATGTACTGAGCGGTTCAATAGATGAAGGCAGAATTGTTGTAAATGTTACAGATAATGAAAAGGTTCAGCTTGTTCTGAATGGATTTACGATAAAATGCACAACACATTCACCGTTATTTATAAAATCTGCGGATAAGGTTTTTATTACCCTTAAAGACGGCACTTCATATACAGACCTCGCAGATGATGAAAGCAATGTTGACGCGGCTATTTTCAGCAGAGCGGATATGACTATAAACGGCAGTGGTTCGTTGACTGTGAATGGAAATATGAAGAATGGTATCGTCTCTAAAGATGATTTAGCAATTACAGGTGGTACGATTACTGTTAATGCAAAAAATAATGGTATTTGCGGTAAGGACTGCGTTAAAATTGCAGACGGCACTATTACAATTAAATCCGAGGGTGACGGTATTAAATCTAACAACAGTGAGGATACTTCAAAGGGATATATCTATATCTGTGGTGGAAAAATTAACATAACTTCTACAACTGATGCTATTCAGGCAGAAACTACACTTACAATAGAAAAAGGCGAAATTACTCTCAAAACTGGCGGCGGAAGTGAAAATTCCTCGAAAACCTCTGGAGGTAAGGATAATCCTCAATGGGGTAAGTGGGGACAGGAGGGTTCTTCTACAACGGAAGAAGATACTGCAAGTGCAAAGGGTATTAAAGCTGGTGGTGATATAAAAATCAGCAATGCAACTATTACTGCAGATACTTCGGACGACCCTATTCACTCAAATTCTAATGTTACCATAGAGAGCGGAACATTTAAGCTTAAATCCGGTGATGACGGCATACACGCTGATACTTCAACAGTTATTAACAACGGTAATATTGTTATAGAGAAAAGCTATGAAGGCATTGAGGGTTCTAATGTAACTATAAATGGCGGTACAATAGAACTTACTGCAAGTGATGACGGAATAAATGCCGCAGGTGGCAGTGACAGTTCTTCTATGGGCGGTAGAATGGGACAAAACAGCTTTACTGAAAATTCTGATATTTATATAAAGATTACAGGAGGTAAGATTACAGTTAATGCCTCCGGTGACGGACTTGATTCTAACAGCAATCTTATAATTGAGGGTGGCGAAGTTTATGTAAATGGTCCTACAAGTGACGGTGACGGTGCTTTGGATTATGACGGCACAGCAACTATAAGCGGTGGAACTCTTGTTGCAGTTGGTAGTTCAGGTATGGCACAGGGTTTCTCAGATAGCTCAACTCAATGCTCAATTCTGTATAATCTTTCGAGTAGCCATTCTGCTGGTGAAAAGATTACACTTGCTGATTTGAACGGAAATGAGATTCTTTCTTATACAGCAACAAAGCAGTTTAGCTCTATTGTGATAAGCTCAGCTAAGATTACAAAGAGCGGAACATATAAGCTTACTGTCGGCAGTGAAAGCTATGATATAGAAATGAGTTCAACAGTATATTCTAATGGTTCAAGCGGTTTCGGCGGTGGTGGAATGGGCGGCAATAAGCCTGATGGTTTTGGTAGAGGCGACAATGGCAATCCTCCTGACGGTAATCCTCCACAAATGCCAAATGGCGAAAATTCAGGAATGACGCCTCCTGATAAGCCAAGCGGAGAAACTTCAACTACAAATACTTAAGATAGGTTAGTTGATAAACTTACCTAAGACAATTAAAGTTTAGGTCAAGCCTTTTTAAAGGCTTGCGGTTTCCAAAGATAGTCACCTACGGCAGAGCCTTGGGTAGTTTATTGGTAATTTCTTTATCCGTGGCAATAAACTGCCCTTGTAGATGTCGAGGTTTTGCTTGCAAAACCGATTACGCGTCTTGGGGGGCGGCGGCTCGCCGCTTAAGGGCGAAGCCCTTAACATCTCTTACTCCCTGAGGGGGCGGACAAAGTCCGCCCCCTTTTTTACTAATGTTGATAACAAAAAAATAAGCGGCGGACATAGTCCGCCGCTCAAAGAGCAAAGAATGTTAAGGGCGTTGCCCTTAAAACCCATGAGGGACTCCGTCCCTCAACCCTGCAAGCTTTTGAAAAAGCTTGAGCAAAACCAAACTGGCTATTATACAGATTAGCATAGAAACCGTTTTTAGCCATAAGTTCATTATGATTTCCTTGCTCGACAATATCACCGTTATTCATAACAAGTATTAAATCGGCATCTCTGATTGTGCTGAGTCTATGTGCGATTATAAAACTTGTTCTGCCCTTCATAAGATTATCCATAGCCTTTTGAATGAGAACCTCTGTTCTTGTATCAACAGAACTTGTTGCCTCATCAAGAATCAATATCTTAGGGTCAGCAAGAATTGCTCTGGCAATAGTTAAAAGCTGTTTCTGACCTTGTGATACATTGTTAGCTTCTTCGTTGAGGACCATATCATATCCACCGGGAAGTGTTCTGATGAAGTGGTCAGCTTGTGCAGCCTTAGCAGCTTTGATAACATCTTCATCGGAGGCTTTAAGGTTGCCGTAGAGGATATTATCCTTAATACTTCCGCTATAAAGCCAAGTATCCTGCAAAACCATTCCAAAGAGTGACCTTAAATCGTTTCTCTTGAAATCTCGAATATCGTAACCATCAACAAGAATAGCGCCCTCGTTGACATCATAGAACCTCATAAGAAGTTTAACCATAGTGGTTTTACCTGCACCGGTAGGTCCAACAATAGCAATTTTTTGTCCGGGTTCGACCATAGCTGAGAAATCATTTATTATGATTTTATCGTCTGTATATCCGAAATGAACATGAGCAAACTGAACACTGCCTTCGATTGTGACATTAAGTTCTGTATCCGGTTTACCGCTTTCGTTAATTGTAATTGGGTGGTCGGATTCTGGGATTTCTTCATCTTCTTCGAGAAATTCGAAAACTCTTTCAGAAGCGGCAACAGTCTGTTGCAAAACATTGGAAATGTTTGCAATCTGCATAATAGGCTGTGTGAACTGTCTTACATACTGAATGAAAGCTTGAATATCACCGACAGCCAAGCCCTGACTTACTGCAAGATAACCGCCGAGAATACAAACTCCAACATAACCGATATTTGAAACGAAATTCATAATTGGCTGCATAATGCCAGAAAGAAACTGTGATTTCCATGCGGATTCATAAAGCTTATCGTTGTATTTATTAAAGGTTTCGAGAGATTCTTCTTCTCCGCAGAAAGCCTTAACAACAGTATGACCGCCATACATTTCTTCGACATGACCGTTTACAGTACCGAGATATTCCTGTTGATTTTTAAAGTGCTTTTGGGATTTCTTTATTATTGCGATAATAAATACAAAAGAAATAGGTGCTATGCAAAGTGTAATTAGCGTCATATAGAAGTTAATCGAGAACATCATAATTATAATACCAATCAGAGATGTTACAGAGGTTATAATCTGTGTAAGGCTCTGATTCAGCGATTGGCTGAGGGTATCTATATCATTTGTGATTCTTGAAAGAACTTCGCCGTTTGTTGTGCCGTCAAAATATTTCAAAGGGAGTTTGTTGAGTTTTTGGGAAATATCCCTTCTGAGATTGTAGGTTACTTTCATAGAAACATCGGTCATAATAAAGCCCTGAATATAAGAGAACAGGGCACTTACTATATAAAGTCCTACAAGCCAAAGAATTATATTTCCGATTCCTACGAAGTCGATTCCTTCGCCACTTCCTGTGAATGATGACATAAGACCATTTGCGAGGATTGTAGTTGCATTTCCTAAGATTTTAGGACCGACAATGTTAAATATTGTTGAGCATATCGCAAAGATAATAACAAGCATTACCCTGCCTTTATATTTGCCCATATATTTTAAAAGCTTTTTTGTACTGCTTTTGAAGTTTTTAGGCTTTTCAACGGCTCCCATAGGACCTCTGCCCATAGGACCTCTGTTTTTCTGAGGTGAATTATTATTTACTTTTTTGCTCATTTTAATTCCTCCTCACTTAACTGTGATGAAGCAATTTCACGATAGGTTGGACAGCTCTGCATAAGCTCTTTATGAGTTCCTTTGCCTACCATCTTGCCTTCGTCAAGAACAATAATTTGTTCAGCATCCATAATTGTACTGATTCTCTGTGCAACAATCAAAACAGTTGAGTCGCCTGTATATTTTTTAAGAGCTTTTCTGAGGGCAGCATCGGTTTTGAAATCGAGTGCGGAAAAACTATCATCAAAGATATATACAGGAGCTTTTTTAGCTAAGGCTCTTGCAATACAAAGTCTTTGCTTCTGACCGCCTGAAACATTCGTTCCGCCTTGGGCGATAGGTGAATCGTATTTTTCCGGCTTGGAATTTATGAAGTCCTCTGCCTGAGCAATTTTAGCAGCTTCGGCAATTTCGCTATCGCTTGCGTCTCTTTTGCCATAACGGAGGTTAGATGCTATATCACCAGAGAAAAGCACACCCTTTTGTGGTACAAAACCGATTTTACTTCTAAGTTCGTGTTGGGTAATATCTCGAATATCAATGCCATCAAAGGTGATAGAACCGTCTGTAACATCATAAAATCTTGGAATAAGATTTACAAGCGTAGATTTACCAGAACCTGTAGAACCGATAAAAGCGGTCGTTTGACCGGGTTTTGCGGTGAAGCTTATATTTTCAATGACATTATCTTCGGCATTTCCATATTTGAATGAAACATTATTAAAAGAAATTTCACCCTTTGGATTTTCTCCGAGAGATTTTGGATTTTCGCTGTCTTTAATAGAAAGCTCACTTTCAAGGACTTCTGCTATACGAGAAGCGGAAACAGATGCTCTTGGAATCATAATAAACATCACTGCAATCATAAGGAATGCCATTATAATAATCATTCCGTATTGCATAAATGCCATCATATCGCCAATCTGAATCTGAGCAGCTTCAATCTGATGAGCGCCTACCCAGACAATTAGAAGCGTAACGCCGTTCATAATAAGCATAATGATTGGCATAAGGATAACCATTACCCTATTGACAAAAAGGTTTACGGAAGTTAAGTCTTTATTAGCTTTATCAAAGCGTTCTTCTTCGTTCTTTTGTGTGCCGAATGCACGAATAACCATCATACCTGTAAGGCTTTCACGAGTTACAAGGTTGAGTTTATCGACCATTTTCTGTATAGATTTGAATTTTGGCAAAGCGACTATACATACTACAACCATCACAATGATTAAAAGTACAATAGCAAGTAGAATTATCCAACTAAGTGAAACGCCCTGTTGCAATGCCATAATCATACCGCCTATGCCCATAATAGGTGCAAAGCAAATAAGTCTTATTGCCATAACAACAAACATCTGAATCTGTGTAATATCGTTTGTTGTTCTTGTTATGAGAGAAGCGGTGGAAAAATTATCAAATTCACGGTTTGAAAAGCTTTCAACCTTCTCAAATAAATCTCGTCTAAGGCTTTTTGCAACACCTGCGGCAACTCTTGAGGCTATAAGGCTAACCAAAATAGCAAAAATACCGCCTGCAAGTGTTATAAGAAGCATATATACACCTATTTTAGCGATATAGTTGAACTGATACTGCCCCATATCAATACCGGCTTCTTTATAGAAAAGCTTGGTCATTGCACAGCCGACTGTGCTTATAACCTGATTATCAGTGCTATCGCTATCTTTGATATATTCATCAAACTTAGACTGAGGTATCATAGAAAGCATAGGGTTTATCTTATACATTTCTGTGATATCGACATTTGAAATATCCATATCTTCGCTTGAACTTGCTGATGTACCGCTTTGCTTTGCAAAATCCTGCATCATAGCAATGAGCGCTACGTCTGCTTTTCCGAAAGCATCATCGAGGGCAGACCTATCAGAGTAATCTGTAAGAACATATACGCTTTTTCCGTTTTCTTTTAGGATTGGATAAGCATTTTCATAGTCTTTAGCGGAATCTGTTCCGCTCTCAACCAGCTTATAGGATTTTTCTACGAGCTTTTTTGAATTATCACTCATAAAAGGTTTCAGAAGCGTCATACCGTCGGTACTGATTACTTCTGGGGAGGCATTTTCTACGCCTGTATTCTGAATACCGACATTGACTATATCGGACATCAGGTTTGGAAGTACAAGTTCACAGACAGCCTCGCCAAAGAGAAAAAGTATTGCAAGAATTATCGCAACGATATGCGGTTTAAGATACTTTTTCAGCTTAAACATTCCGTATCATCTCCTTAAAATGTGTATTAGTGTTGTGATACAAGTATAGTCATTAAAATTTATAATGTCAAGAAAACTTATAAAAATTAAGCGATTCAAAGATATTATCATCTATTGATAACAAAATTATAATTGATAGACTTAATTTATTTGTTTGGTAACACATTTCATTAAAAACAAAAAACACAGCTCTGAATGGAGCTGTGCCGTTGCGTTTCGTAATTTAATCAGTCGATTTCGACCATTATTTTGAGATCGTTTCTTATAGCTGCCGCACGCATAACTGTACGGATTGCTTTAGCTATTCTGCCTTGCTTGCCGATTACTCTGCCCATATCTTCTTCCGCAACATGAAGATGGTATACTATAATACCTTCCTCGTTCGGTTCGTCTACATCAACAGTAACCTGCTCCGGCTTCTCGACAAGACCTTTTACGATTGTAACAAGTAAATCTTTCAAGATTCTAACCTCCTAATTAAAGGACATTGTTGTTCTTGAAAAGAGCTTTAACTGTATCAGTTGGCTGAGCACCATTGCTGATCCACTTCTTAGCCTTTTCCTCATCAACCTTGAATGTCTTAGGTTCTGTGAGAGGGTTGTAGTAACCGATTTCCTCAATAAATCTACCATCGCGAGGATATCTTGAGTCAGCAACTACGATACGATAAAAAGGAGCTTTCTTAGCACCCATTCTACGAAGTCTGATTTTAACTGCCATTTCATTTCACCTCCAAAAAATTCGATTGCACCAAAACCGAAGTTTAAGGGTACATTTTGATATATCTTCACCAATAATTATTGGATGAATGCGTAATTATTTTTTAAGACCTTTGAGGTCATTCATATTAGGTGGAGTCATTCCACCCATAGGCATACCGCCGAGTCCCGGAAGTCTGCGTCTTTTGCCGCCTTTAGTAGCCTTAGGGCCGAGCTTTTTCATCATCTGCTGCATTTGCTCAAACTGCTTGAGCAGACGGTTGACATCTTCAACCTTCATACCGCTACCGTTGGCAATTCTGCGTTTTCTTGACGGATTTATGATTGATGGGTTTTCTCTCTCGGCAGGAGTCATAGAAAGGATAATTGCTGCAACTCTGTCCATCTGACGGTCGTCAATATCGACATCTTTAAGCTGTTTATCCATTCCGGGGAGCTTTGAGAGAATACTCTTGAGAGGCCCCATTTTACGAACTTGATTGAGCTGGTCGAGAAGGTCGTTTAAATCCATTTTATTTTGACGGATTTTCTTTTCGATTTCGCCGACCTTTTTAGCGTCAATCTTGCTTTCTGCATCTTCTATAAGGGTGAGAACATCGCCCATACCGAGAATACGGGAAGCCATTCTTTCAGGGTGGAAAGCTTCGAGGTTTTCGAGCTTTTCGCCTGTGCCGGCAAACTTAATAGGCTTGCCCGTGACTGCTCTTACTGAAAGTGCTGCACCGCCGCGAGTGTCGCCGTCAAGCTTTGTAAGGATAACGCCTGTAATATCGAGCAAATCGTTAAAGGATTTTGCGACATTGACGGCGTCCTGACCTGTCATAGCGTCAACTACGAGAAGAATTTCTTGTGGCTGAACCTCATTCTTGACACGCTTGAGTTCGTCCATAAGTTTTTCATCTATATGCAAACGACCTGCGGTATCTATGATAACCATATCGTTGCCATAGTCTTTAGCGTGAGCAATAGCCTTTTTGGCAATTTTGACAGGGTCTTCTGTACCCATTTCAAAGACGCTTACTTCTGCCTGAGCACCGACAACCTTTAACTGCTCAATAGCTGCCGGACGATAAATATCACAAGCAACGAGGAGAGGTCTGTGGCCCTGCTTTTTAAGCATTTTTGCAAGCTTACCTGCGTGGGTTGTTTTACCGGAACCCTGTAAGCCGCAAAGCATAATAATTGTCGGTGGCTTCTGTGCGGTCTTAATTCTTTCGTTTTCGCCGCCCATAAGAGCAGTAAGCTCTTCACGGACAATCTTAACAACCATTTGCGCAGGAGTAAGGCTTTCCATAACATCAGCGCCAACTGCTCTTTCGGTAACAGTATTGGTAAAATCCTTAGCGACCTTATAGTTTACATCAGCCTCGAGAAGCGCAAGTCGGACTTCTCTCATAGCGTCACGAACATCTTTTTCGTTCAGCTTACCTTTATTTTTAAGCTTTTTGAAAGCTGCACCCAGCTTATCCGATAATCCCTCGAACGCCAAAACGCGTCACCGTCCTTTCATTCTCCCGAAAGTCTTTCGGAAGTTGCTTTTATTATTTCAGTATATTTTTTAATGTTAGTTTTATGTTCCTGCGGAAGATTTTCACTTATCTTTTCTATGTTATTTGCCGCCCTGATAATCTCTGCAAAGCCTTGCTTCATATCAGAAAAACGTTTTGCAAGACCAAGCTTTTCTTCAAGCTCCGTTAAAATCTGCTCGGCTCTCTTTATATTATCTCGAACGCCTTGTCGTGAAATATCGGCTGCCTGAGCAATTTCTGCAAGAGATAGGTCATCATTATAGTATAAATCTATTGCATTGCGTTGTTTTTCGGTAAGCATATCGCCGTAAAAATCAAGCAGATAAGCAATCTCAAGATTTTTTGCCATAAACTCACCTCATAGTAAAAAATCGCCCTCGGCTGTAAAGCAAATCATCTTTACACCTTGGAAATTATACAATAATCTGACCGACTTGTCAACTACATAATAGAAAAGTTTTTAAATTTTTTTAAAATATTAAAAAATATAGTGACATTTACTATTTTTCGTGTTATAATATATGCAAATTCTATTTTAATTATATATTTTTTACGATTGTTAATAATTTATTTTCGATTGGGTGGTTGAATGTTTGAACAAACGATAAATATTGACAGAATGGAGCAGGCAGTAGCACTTTTTGGAACTTTTGATGAAAACATCAAAATTATACAAAATGAGTACCTTGTGTCGGTTACTGTTCGTGGCTCGGAGCTTAAAATCAGCGGTGATGTTGAAAATGTTTCAAAAGCAGTAAGCGTTATAAATAGTTTGCTTACACTTATAAATCACGGCGAGGCATTAAGCGAACAGAATGTCAGATATTGTATGTCGCTTGTTAATGAGGGCAGCGACCAGAAAATCGAAAGCCTTTCGGGTGATTGCATTTGCATAACCTCTAAGGGAAAACCAGTTAAACCTAAAACAATCGGTCAGAAAAATTACTGCAATGCTATTAAGCAGAATACCATTACTATTGGTGTCGGTCCTGCCGGTACAGGTAAAACCTATCTTGCTGTTGCTATGGCGGTAACTTCTTTCAGAGCCCACGAGGTCAACAGAATTATTCTTACCCGACCTGCTGTTGAGGCTGGCGAAAAGCTTGGATTTCTTCCGGGTGATTTGCAGAGTAAGGTTGACCCGTATCTGCGTCCTCTTTATGACGCACTTTTTGATATGCTTGGTGCGGAAACCTATCAAAAATACCTCGAGAGAGGGAATATCGAGGTCGCTCCGCTCGCATATATGAGAGGAAGAACGCTTGACGACAGTTTTATTATTCTTGATGAGGCACAGAATACAAGTCCTGAACAGATGAAGATGTTCCTTACGAGACTTGGCTTTAACTCTAAGATGGTTATTACCGGTGATGTTACTCAGATAGATTTGCCGAGCGGCTGCCGTTCGGGTCTTAAAGACGCAGTAAGAATACTGAAAAATATAGATGGCATTGCGAACATCAGCTTTACTGAAAAAGATGTTGTTCGTCATAAGCTGGTTCAGGACATTATCAAAGCATATGAGCGTGCCGCTGAGCGTAAGGATAGAAAGGATTCAGACAAAACTTTTATAGAAAGGAAGAGCCATAATGGACAAAATTAAGGTTATTATCACTAACAAGCAGAAAGATGTTAAAATCCCTACGGGACTTAGAATGTTGATTCGTCGTTGTTGTAATGCTGTTCTAAAGATGGAAGAATTTGAAGGCTCGGTTGAGGTTAGCGTAACTATCGTAAATAATCAGCAGATTAAAGAGCTTAATGCACAGTATCGTGATAAGGATATGGAAACAGATGTACTCTCATTCCCTATGGGAGAAAACGGAAAATATGATATTGACCCGACAACAGGCTCGAAGATTCTCGGAGATATTGTTATATCTATCGAAAAGGCAGTTGAACAGGCTGACAGATATGGACACAGCCTTCAGCGTGAGGTTGGTTATCTTACAGCACACTCTATGCTCCACCTTCTTGGCTATGACCATGAGGATAACGGACTTCAGCGTTTGCGTATGAGAGAAAAAGAGGAGCAGATTATGACACAGCTTGGACTTCCTGCATCATCAAGCTATGTTATGGACGACAATAGATGAAAAAATTCCTAAGAGGCTTTAAGTTTGCGTTCAAAGGGATTTTATACTGCATAAAAAACGAGCGGAATATGAGAATACATACGGTTGCAATGGTATATGTTCTTATTTTCGCACGTTTTTTTCAGTTTACGAGGACTGAATACGCAATCTTGATTATTACAATCGCAATGGTACTCACTGCCGAGGCTTTCAATACTTCTCTTGAGAGAATAGCCAATAAATTCGGTATGGAGTATAATAAGCTCATAGAGGCAGCTAAAGATACCGCAGCAGGAGCGGTACTTATACTTGCAATAGGAGCGGTGGGTGTTGCGATAGCATTATTCAGTGATGCTAAGGGTTATATAAACATATATAATTATTTTATGGGAAACCCGATAATGCTTGCAATTTTAGCGATTTCGATTATAATAGCCTTAATATATATAATATTTTTACCAACTATATGTAGAAGATTTGGAAAGACTAAAAAAGACGGTGATTAATATAAACGGCTGTTATAAGTTGTTTTTATGGGATTATTAAAGGAGAAAATTATGGGAAATGAAAATGTTCAGAGTAAGACAGCGTTTATTGCAATAGTAGGCAGACCGAATGTAGGTAAATCGTCTATTCTTAATACGCTTCTTGGACAAAAGGTGGCGATTGTTTCTTCTAAGCCGCAAACTACAAGAACGAGAATTATGGGTGTTCTTACAGAAGGCGAAACTCAGCTTGTATTTACTGATACACCAGGCTTGCATAAGCCAAGAAATTCACTTGATAAATTTATGGTACGCTCTGTAAGCGAATCTGTTGCTGGTGTTGACGCTTGTCTGCTTGTTACGGAGGCGGGCAGAGAGGTTTCGTCAGAGGAATTGGAGCTTATTGAAAAATTTAAGGCTCTTGATATTCCGGCGGTTCTTGCGATAAATAAGACGGATACTTTAAAAGATAAAACAATACTTGCAGGACAGATTGCAAAGTTTTCTAAGCTTTATGATTTCGAGGCGGTTGTGCCTTGTTCTGCTCAGACGAATGACGGTATAGATGACCTGAAAAATGAATTGAAGGCTCTTGCTATGGAGGGTATGCATTTCTTTGACGATGATACTCTTACAGACCAGCCTGAAAGAGTTCTTGCGGCTGAAATTATTCGTGAAAAAATGCTCAGATTGCTTGCAAAGGAAGTTCCACACGGCTCAGCTGTTGTTGTTGAAAGAATGAGAGAGCGTGAGGACAGCAATATTACGGATATAGATGCAACGGTTTATTGCGAAAAGGCAAGCCACAAGGGAATTATTATTGGTAAGGGCGGTTCTATGCTTAAAAAGATAGGCAGTTATGCCCGTGCTGATATGGAAAAGTTTTTTGGCTGTAAAATTAACCTTACTATATGGGTAAAGGTTAAAGAGGATTGGCGTAATAGAGAGGGTATACTCCGCTCACTCGGTTATGATGAAAGAAATTTTGATAATTGATAGAAAATTATAAGTTACAAAGTCCGCCAGTTACTTCCTCCGCGTGAATAAACTTTCCTTGTAAATGTCGAGGTTTTGCTTGCAAAACCGATTACGCGACTTGACGGCGGAGGTACTCCGCCTCCGCCGAGAGCGAAATTCTTTTGGGCGAAACCCAACATTTATTTTTTCTTTAGGCGAACGCAGTTCGCCACTACGGTAGTTTATTGGTAATTTCTTATTTCTGCTTAGGGAATAATGTTGATGATAAAAGAAAAAAGCGGCGGACAAAGGCCGCCTTTTGGGGGCAAGAAATGTTAAGGGCGTTGCCCTTAAAACCTACGAGGGACGCTGTCCCTAAACCCTGCAAGCAGCTTTCACCAGCAAAGCTGGTGTAGAAAAGGCTTGAGCGAAACTTTTAATTGTCTTATAGTAATGCGTTAGCTAATCGGCAGTTTAGTCCTCCGCTTGGATAAGCTTCTTTTGCTTATTACGAGCGAGACTTGTCGAGCGGTTCCGCGTCTTGGGAGCGGCGGCTCGCCGCTTAAGGGAGTTGTCCTTAAAACCCACGAGGGACTTCGTCCCTCGACCCTGCAAGTAGCTTTCACCAGCAAAGCTGGTGTAGAAAAGGCTTGAGCGAAACTTTTGAGTTTCTTGGGGAAGTTTGGTTTAAAAAACTCTTGCGGTAATATTTTCAACTTATATATTTTGCATCCAAAACAAATAATTATAGTGAGAGAATTATTTGTTTGAAGGAGGCGTTCTATATGGATAGGCTTGATGAAAATACGGCGTGGCTGAACTTCACTTCAACAGGTAAGGTTGAAGATTATCTTATTTATTGTACGGAAAAATATTCTAACTCATCAGGTGATATGCAATATGAGGATACAGACAAAGGGACTTATTCTGACAGAACAGAGTGTTGGGGAGAGCGATAAGCTCGTTACCGTGCTTACTGAAAGTGACGGTATTATTCGTTGTTTTGCTAAGAATGCAAAAAATATAAAATCTAATCTCTGCATTGGAACGCAGTCCCTTTGCTATTCCCGTCTTTCTATCTTTAAAGGACGGGATAAATACATAATTGACCAAGCCGAGCCTTTGAGTGTGTTTTATGAATTAAGGCTCGATATAGAAAAGCTTGCACTTGCTCAGTATTTTTGCGAGTTGATGATAAATATTGTCCCGGAGGGTGCAGAAACTGTTCCTTATCTTAGATTGATTTTAAATTCACTTTATTTTGTCGCAAACGGAAAGCGTCCTATGCCGCTTATAAAGGCAGTTTTTGAGCTTAGACTTTTGTCGCTTGCAGGTTTTATGCCAAATTTAGTATGCTGTGATAAGTGTAAAATATACGAATCTAAGATTATGTATTTTTCTAAGGCGGAGGGAATACTGCTTTGCGACTCGTGCTATAAGGGTGAGGAAAGCTATATTCCGCTTAGTATAGGAGCTTTGACTTCTATGCGTCATAGTATTTATGCGGATTTTGAAAAGATTTTCTCTTTTAATGTTACAGGTACAGCTCTGCAGGAGTTTTCCTGTGCCGCTGAGCAATATTTGATATATACGGTTGGCAGGCACTTTGCATCGCTTGATTTCTATAATACTATGAAATCGTGATTTGAAATTTTTGAACTGGTTTATTTGAGGATTTGATAATATATGGAAAATAAATTTTATAAATGTCTTGAACTTGACAAAATACTTTTGCTTCTTGCGGACGAAACTTCTATTGAGCGTTCAAGGGAAGCCGCTTTGGCTCTTGAACCTTCAAGTGGTTTATTTGAGGCAAATGAACTTCTTGCCGAAACAAATGATGCACATATGCTTGTAGGGCGTTTCGGTACACCGTCCTTTGGAACGGTTCGTGATATGACTAACGCTATTCGCAGAGCGCAGGCGGGAGCGGTTCTGAATACTCTTGAACTTCTTAGAATTGCCGAACTTCTGAGAGTTATCCGCTCTCTTGAGGAATGGCGTAAGAAAAGTGCCTCTATCGAAACTAAACTTGATATGAGGTTTAATATGCTTACTCCTAATAAGTATCTTGAAACGAAGATTACAACATCTATTCTTTCTGAAGATGAAATTGCGGATACGGCATCACATAATTTGCAGGATATTCGCAGAAAAATTTCTATTGCATCTTCTAAGGTAAGAGAAAGACTTGATAAGATTATACACAGTGCGTCTTATCAGAAATTTTTGCAGGATTCGATTGTTACTATTCGTGGTGGGAGATTTGTTATTCCTGTAAAGGCGGAATTCAGAAGTTCTGTTCCCGGACTTGTACACGATACTTCGGCGAGTGGAGCGACAGTTTTTATTGAGCCTATGGGTGTTGTTGAAGCTAATAACGATATTAGAATTTTACGCTCTAAAGAACAGGCTGAAATCGAAAGAATACTTGCAAATCTTTCTGCGGAAATAGGTGCTTATGCGGATTCTATGTGCAAGAGTTATGATATTCTTGTACAGCTTAATCTTATCTTTGCTAAGGCAAATCTTGCATATAAGATGAAAGCGACTGCACCGATACTTAATGCAGACGGAAGAATTAAAATAAAAAAGGCTCGTCACCCACTCATTGACCCTGAAAAAGTCGTTGCAACCGATATTGAGCTTGGAACAAGCTTTGATACACTTGTAATTACAGGACCAAATACGGGCGGTAAGACAGTTACACTTAAAACTATCGGTCTTTTTTCGCTTATGGCTATGTGTGGTCTGATGATTCCTGCATCGGATAACAGTGAACTTTCTGTTTTTGATGATGTTCTTGCGGATATAGGCGATGAACAGAGTATTGAGCAGTCGCTTTCGACTTTCTCTGCTCATATGACTATGATAATTCAAATTTTAAAGAGAGCAAATGACCGTTCTCTTGTACTTATAGATGAACTTGGCTCGGGAACTGACCCTGCTGAGGGTGCGGCTCTTGCAACAGCTATTCTGGAAAGACTTCGTTCTATGGGGGTAAGGCTTGCCGCAACAACTCACTATGACGAAATTAAGCGTTTCGCACTTGAAACAAATGGTGTTGAAAACGGTTGTTGTGAATTTGATATTAAAACTTTAAGACCAACTTACAGGCTTTTGATTGGTATGCCAGGTAGGTCGAATGCCTTTGCTATTTCTAAAAGTCTGGGTATTGATGATGAAATTATTCTTCGTGCTGAGGAGCTTGTTTCACAAGAAAACACACGCTTTGAGGAAGTTGTCAAGAAGCTTGAGGACAGCAGAAGCGTTCTTGAGGAAAAACTTGTTGAAGCTGAAAATACTAAGCGTGAATCTGAACAGATTCTCAAGGAAGCCAATGAAAAGGCTGAACGCATAGAAAAGGATGCGAAAAATGAGCTTGACCTTGCAAAAGCTCAAGCCGGAAATATTGTACAAAAGGCAAGAGCACAAGTATATGCTCTCCTTGACGAACTTGAGGCTGTTAAGAAAAAGCAGAATGTTACTGCTGAGGATAAGGCAAAGTTAAAGGCCGGTATTAGAAATATGGAAAATGATGCTGACCCTATCGAACGCAGAAAGAATGACGAATATGTTCTGCCGAGAAAGCTGAAAAAAGGCGATAATGTCCTTATCTTCGACATAGATAAAAAAGGAATTATTCTTGATATTGACGAAACTGCTCAGAATGCGTTAGTTCAGGCGGGAATTGTCAAAATGCGTGTGGAGTTTTCTAATCTTAGACTTCTCAAGGAAGATACGGTTAAAAAGCCTATCCGTAAATCGACAAGAACTGTTAAAACTGATGTCAGTCGTACAGCCTCAACAGAGGTTGATGTGCGAGGTCAGACCGCTATGGAAGCGATTATGT
Organism: uncultured Ruminococcus sp.; assembly: GCA_902765855.1. Taxonomy (GTDB): domain Bacteria; phylum Bacillota; class Clostridia; order Oscillospirales; family Acutalibacteraceae; genus Pseudoruminococcus. The sequence continues at coordinate 166,497 of CACXBF010000001.1, forward strand.
CCGTTGATAATGCGATAGATTCTGCTATACTTATGAACTTAAACACTTTGACTATTATTCACGGAAAGGGTACGGGAGTTCTTCGCAAGGAAATTCAGGCACACCTTAAAAAGCACCCCTCAATCCGTTCATATCGTCTTGGAACATATGGTGAGGGAGATGCCGGTGTTACTATTGCAGAGTTGAAATAGTAGTAAGTAATATAAATACAGTAGATTGGAATTGAGTAAGATATGGATTATATAACAGCCAATAAATCGCAGTCTAAAGAAATTTTTGATTTAGTTCAGAATACAATAAAGACTGTTTATCCAAGGTATTATCCAAAAGAGATTGTTGATTTCTTTTGTGAACTTCATAATGAAGATAAGATTAGTGCTGATATTGAAAAGGGCTGTCTTGGAATTCTGATTGAAAATGGTGAAATATTAGGAACTGGAAGTTATAATGAAAACCATATTACAAGAGTTTATGTAAATCCTGAATTTCAGGGTAATGGATTTGGCAGTACTATTATACAAAATCTTGAAAATCAAATAGCATTAAATTATAATGTAGTTAAGTTAGATGCTTCACTTCCTGCAAGCCAGTTCTATGAGAGAAGAGGATATGTTACTCAAAGTCATGAGAAATATTATGTTGAAAACGGTGTTGTATTGGTATATGAAATCATGGAAAAATCGCTGCCTGAATATGAAGTAGGTATTTCATATAACGGAAGATGTTTTGTTCCAAAGACAAACACCGAGAATGGCGAGGTTGATGACAAAACACGGTTTACATATCATCAAGAGGGAAATATTATTTGGGCAGATTATGCTGGAGGTGAAATTTTTAGAGGAAATTTAATTGGGACTGTTGATGAAAATAATCAACTGGATTTTTATTATCAGCATATAAATATAAATAATGAGGTGAGAATTGGATGCTGTCACAGCATTCCTAAAATTTTAGGCAATGGAAAAATAGAGCTTTTTGAAGAATGGCAATGGCTTAACGGTGATAAATCTAAAGGTTCATCAGTTTTGATTGAAAAGTGAATTATAACCTATGGAGATGATGAGTATTGAAAACAACAAAAAATAAGCACATATTATTGAAATCAATTATTATAACACTCATTAGCCTTATAGTTATGGGACTTATATTTTGTACGGTATGCGTTATTCTTGCTATGCAAGACCCATATAAGGATAAATATTCTACAACGGATACTGTTGAAATAAATGCTGACCTTGTTGCAGATATAGCCGAAGCCGCAATTTTTGGCAAAGATTATACAGCCAATGACCAAGAGGTTAATTCATACATAAGAAAGAGCGTAGACTCTAAGAGTGAGTCTAAGATAAAAGACCTTGCGGTTTATTTTCACGATGAAAATAAGGCTGATATTTATGGCAGAGTTAATTTGAATATACCTCAGCTTAATTATAGTGGTGATTTCGGCGTATATTGCGAGGCGGAATTTAATCTTGATAAATCTCAGAAAATACTTGAGGTTACTTTGTCAAATACCAAGCTTGGTATGCTTCCTATTCCAGATTCTATGCTTGGAGATATTCTTAAAAAAACATTTGCAGATAAGATTAAATGCAAAAAAAATATGCTCCAGCTTCCTGTTTCTCTTGAAACTACCGTTGAAGGTGTAGATTTGAAGGTTTCGCTTGAAGAATTTATTCCGGAGGAGGGGAGTGTTACATTAAAATCTAATAAGATTCTTGCGGATACGCTTGATTCTGCATCAGATAAGGCTAAGGAATGGATTATTGAACACAAAAAACAGCTTAGAGAATATGGAGATGATATGGCACAGTGGCTTGATGATAACAAAGATAAGCTTGCTGAGTATGAAAGCAAGGCTGAAGAATGGGTAGAACAAAATAAGGATACTATCTCAGAATATGGCAAAAAGCTTGAAAAATGGGCAGGTGAAAATTCTGGAACAGTGTCTGAATATAGCGATAAGGCTAAAAATTGGCTTGAAAAACAATTTGGGTGATGAGGTGAAGAAAATTGTATTTTGAAAAGATTGTTGAAAAATTTAGTAGTTTAAATGAGGTAGAGGCGGTTGCTCTTGGTGGTTCAAGAGCGACAGGCGAAAACGATAAGAAATCTGATTACGATATTTATGTATATACAACTGATGAAATTCCTGCAAGCACTAAGAGGAAAATTTTGAGCGAATATTGCGATATTATGGAAATCTCAAATCACTATTGGGAGCTTGAGGATAACTGCGTTATGAAGGATGGCATAGAGATTGATATAATTTATCGCTCTATCGACAGAATGAGCAGTTTTATCGGAGAGATTGTTGAAAATCATATGGCTTTGAACGGTTATACAACTTGTTTCTGGCATAATGTGGTTACTTGTAAAGTGCTTTTTGACCGAAACGGAAGATTACAGGCTATGAAAGAACGCTTTACTGTTCCATATCCGCAGGAACTCAAAAAGAATATTATTGAAAGAAATATGAATCTTTTGAGCGGTTGTCTGCCTTCGTATGATAAACAAATAGCTAAAACTGTGGCAAGAAAGGATTTTGTTAGCGTAAATCACAGAGTAGCAGCATTCCTGGAAAGCTATTTTGATATAATTTTTGCTTTAAACGAAAAAACACACCCAGGCGAAAAGCGACTTGTAGAATTGGCAAAAAAGCAATGCAAAATTTTGCCAAACAATTTTGAAGAAAATCTTGATGAACTTTTTAAGGTTATGTATACAGAAAATATTAATGAGGTTATAAGAAGAATTTATTCTGAATTGAAACTTGTTGTTGATGAGAATTTATAACTAAGATGAGTTAGATGACAGAGGTTAGTTCATAATAATTTGAAAGGGTTTGAGAGGAATTTTTAATTGTTTCAGATTAGTGCTTTAGCTAATCGGTAGTTTAGTCATTTATATGGATAAATTTCTTATGTTCACTACGAGCGAGATTTATTGAGCGATTCTGCGTCTTGACAGTGGCGACACACCACCAGGAAACTCTCTGCGAGGGTTCCCTAAGAAAAACATTCCAAAGGAATGTTTTCTACCCTCCTGCGCTTAGAGAAGCATAAAGTATTTCGCTCTATGCGGAGAACGACCAAAGGCTCTGCTTTTGGAAACCGTGAACGACTTTCACTAACAAAGCTGGTGTAGAAAAGACTCACGCGAAACTTTTAGTTTTGATTAGTGCAAAAAATCCTTTGATAGGGCGTTTTCAACAGCTTATAACTTTCCATAAAAATTATACAGATAATGCTTTACATAATTACGAAAAAGTGATAGAATTAACTAAACGCAGTATGTCAGTGGCATAGCTATGTGCGACTGGTTTCGGAAAAATAGAATAATTTAGTTCCGCTGCCAACGCTTGTAAGATTTTAGTACAGCGTTGATTATTTCTTTATAAACTCAAAGGAGGAAATTCCAATGGCAAGAAAAATGAAAACAATGGACGGTAATAATGCTGCCGCTCATGTAGCGTACGCTTTCACAGATGTTGCCGCAATTTATCCGATTACTCCATCATCAGTTATGGCTGATGAGACAGACAAGTTTTCCGCTGCAGGTCGTAAGAACCTTTTCGGAAGAGAAGTTCAGGTTACAGAAATGCAGTCTGAGGGTGGCGCAGCCGGCGCTGTTCACGGCTCACTCGCAGCAGGTGCTTTGACAACCACCTTTACTGCTTCTCAGGGTCTCTTGCTGATGATTCCTAATATGTATAAAATGGCCGGAGAGCTTATGCCGAGCGTTATTCATGTTTCTGCTCGTGCTCTTACAAGCCATGCTCTCTCAATCTTCGGCGACCATTCAGATATTTATGCTTGCCGTCAGACAGGCTATGCTATGCTATGTTCAAATAACCCACAGGAAGTTATGGACCTTTCTGCTGTTTCCCATCTTTCAGCAATTAAGGGCAGAGTTCCTTTCCTTAACTTCTTTGACGGTTTCCGAACATCTCATGAAATTCAGAAAATTGAAGTCTGGGATTATGAGGACCTTGGCGATATGCTCGATTGGGACGCTGTTGAGGCTTTCCGCCGCCGTGCATTGAACCCTGAACACCCTGTAATTCGTGGTACAGCTCAGAACGACGATATTTTCTTCCAGGCTCGTGAAGCTTGTAATGTATATTATGATAAGATTTCTGAGGTTGTTGTTGACTATATGAATCAGGTCAACGCAAAAATCGGTACAGACTATAAGCCATTCAACTATTATGGTGCTCCTGATGCAGAGAGAGTTATCATTGCTATGGGTTCTGTCTGTGACGCAACAGAAGAAGTTGTTGATTATCTTAACGCAGCGGGTGATAAGGTTGGTCTTATCAAGGTAAGACTTTACAGGCCTTTCGTTGCTAAGTATCTTCTTGATGTTATTCCTGATACTGTTAAGTCTATTTCTGTTCTTGACAGAACAAAAGAGCCAGGTTCTATCGGTGAACCGCTTTATCTTGATGTTCTTGCAGCACTTCAGGGTTCTAAGTTCGGTATGGTTCCTGTTTATACAGGTCGTTACGGCTTAGGTTCTAAGGATACAACTCCTGGCGATATTGTTGCTGTTTATAGAAATATGGAAACAGACGAGCCAAAGAGACGCTTTACAATCGGCATTGTTGATGATGTTACACATCTCTCTCTTGATGTTAAGGAAAATCCTGACACAACTCCTGCCGGTACAAGCTCTTGTAAGTTCTGGGGTCTTGGTGCTGACGGTACAGTTGGTGCTAACAAGAACTCCATTAAGATTATCGGTGACCACACAGATATGTATGCACAGGGCTACTTCGCATACGACTCTAAGAAGTCTGGCGGTCTTACAGTTTCTCACCTTCGTTTCGGACATCAGCCAATTAAGTCAACTTACTATATCAGTAAGGCAGACTTCGTAGCTTGCCATAACCCGTCTTATGTTGACAAGTATGAAATGGTTGAGGACCTTAAAGAGGGCGGAAGCTTCCTCCTCAACTGCCCATGGAGTGATGAAGAGCTTGAAGAAAGACTCCCCGGCAAAATGAAGAGAATTATTGCTGAAAAGAATATTAACTTCTATACTATTGATGGTATCGATATTGGTAAGGAAATTGGTCTTGGCGGAAGAATTAATACAGTTCTTCAGGCTGCATTCTTTAAAATTGCCGGTATCATTCCTGAGGAAGATGCAAAGCAGTATATGAAGGACGCTGCTACAAAGTCATATAGCAAGAAGGGCGAAAAGATTGTTGCTATGAACCACGCTGCTATTGACAAGGGTATGGAAAGCTTCCACAAGGTTAATGTTCCTGAATCTTGGAAAACTGCTGAAGATAACAGAGTTGATACTCCTGCAACAGGCGACAGAGCTGATGTTGTTGAATATGTAAACTCTATCCTCAAGCCAGTAAACGCATATCAGGGCAACAAGCTTCCTGTTTCTGTATTCTCAAGCCATGTTGACGGTACAGCTCCACAGGGTTCAGCTGCTTATGAGAAGAGAGGCATTGCTGTTGATGTTCCTGAATGGAATCCTGCAAATTGTATTCAGTGTAACTTCTGCTCACTCGTTTGCCCACACGCTGTAATTCGTCCTGTAATTATGAGCAACGAAGAGCTTGCAGCTGCTCCTGCAAATACAAAGTCTAAGCCTGCAACAGGTCTTGCCGGTTTTAACTTCTCTATGACAATTTCTACCCTCGACTGCACAGGCTGTGGCTCTTGCGCACAGGTTTGCCCAGGTATGAAGGGTAATAAGGCTCTCACAATGCAGTCTATCGACTCACAGCGTCCACAACAGGAAGTATTCGATTACGGCAGAACTATTGAGCCAAAGCCAGAGGTTGCTGCTAAGTTTAAGGAAACTACTGTTAAGGGCAGCCAGTTCAAGCAGCCACTCCTTGAGTTCTCCGGTGCTTGTGCAGGTTGTGGTGAAACACCTTATGCAAAGCTTGCTACACAGCTCTTTGGTGACAGAATGTTCATCGCTAACGCAACAGGCTGTTCTTCAATCTGGGGTGGTTCTGCACCTGCAACTCCATACACAGTAAACCACAAGGGCTTTGGTCCTGCTTGGCATAACTCACTCTTTGAGGATAACGCTGAGTTCGGTTTTGGTATGACACTTGCACAGAATGCTATTCACGACAGACTCAAAGAGAATGTTGAAAAGATTGCTGAACTTTCTGCTGATGAGGAAGTTAAGGCAGCTGTTGCTAAGTATGTTGATACTCTTACAGATTCAAAGGCAAGCAGAGAGGCTACCGACGCTCTTATCGAAAAGCTTGAAGTAGTTGCCGGCGGCAACGGTGAGGCTGCTGAACTTGCTAAGAAGACACTTATTGATAAGGATTCCCTCGCTAAGAAGTCTATGTGGATATTCGGTGGCGACGGTTGGGCATACGACATCGGTTTCGGTGGTCTTGACCATGTTATCGCAAGTGGTAAGAACGTAAATATCCTCGTATTCGATACAGAGGTTTATTCAAATACCGGTGGTCAGGCTTCTAAGGCTACACCTGTTGGTTCTGTTGCACAGTTTGCCGCAACAGGTAAGTCAACAAAGAAAAAGGACCTCGCAGCTATCGCAATGAGCTATGGCTATGTATATGTTGCACAGGTAGCTATGGGTGCTGACTATAATCAGTGCGTAAAGGCATTCGCAGAGGCTGAAAGCTATAACGGACCTTCAATCATTATTGCTTATGCTCCTTGTATCAACCACGGTATTAAGGGCGGTATGGGCATTTCTCAAATCGAGGAAAAGAAGGCCGTTGCGGCTGGCTACTGGAATATCTTCCGCTTTGACCCAAGACTTGCAGATGAGGGCAAGAATCCATTTATGCTCGATGGTAAGGCTCCAACTGAAAGCTATCGTGACTTTATCATGGGTGAGGTTCGTTATAACTCTCTTACTCGTTCATTCCCAGAGCGTGCCGAAGAGCTCTTTGAAAAGGCTGAAAAGGTTGCCGCTGAGAAGTATGAGCATCTCGAAAAGCTTGCCGGTAAATAAGTTTTAGAGCAAAATTTATACGCATATAATCTGAATATATAAGATGGGACTGTTATAGCAATTTGGCTATGACAGTCCTTGTTTATATATTGCATTACGAAAAATTAAAAGGAGTATAGAAAGTATGAATCTTGAAAAATCTTTTTTGACAGGTTGAAACGAATTTATTCGGTTGAAGAATTTTGTGGTTATACTGATGAAGATATTGATTATATAAAGAGTTTGTTTGGAGATATCCCGAAAGTTTTGGAAGAATATTATAGAACAGCCGGAAGAACTGAAGCTTTTAACTATGTACAAGATAATTGGTTTTTACCGGAACACTTCAAAAAGTGGAAATGGACACAAGAATCAGACTATATGATTCTATTAAATGAAAATCAAGGTGTTTGTCGTGCCGGAATTAAGCGTGAGGACTTGACTTTGGATAATCCTCCGGTATATGTAACAAATGATGATAAAAATTGGGTTTTGTGTGCGGATACAGTAAGTGAGTTTTTATCTGCGGCTCTTGCATATGAAGCGGTATTTGCATTTGAATTTTGTACGGAAGGATTTTATGAATTAACGAGAGCTGAATTTTCTTTGATTGAGTCTCGGCTTAAAAAATATCCCTTTGAGCTAAAAAACTGGATTGATATAAATATTAAGTTATATTATAATGATAGCGACAATTTGCTTGCTATTTTGGACGGAAATGATGACGATTGTTTTCAGATGATTTATGGTGCTTCAAGCCAACGAGGATACGAGAAACTTCTGAATTCAATCGGTGAAGTTGGCGATACAATGTGAGTAGTTATAATTAGTTTTTTCATATTGATTTTTATGCGGATTACAGATATAATCGTACTATGGTTTCTTGAGTTTATAATCAATATGAGCTCGACGATGGCTGTTAGTTCATAAAGATTTTGAAAAGGCTTGAGAGGAATTTTTAATCGAAAAACTTAAACGCGAATGATAAGTGTTAATTTAGAAGAAGAGTGGAACGCGTCTTGACAGCGGAGGCACTCCGCCTTGAGTGAAACTTTTAATCGAAAAACTTAAACGCGAATGATAAGTGCTAATTTAGAAGAAGAGTGGAACGCGTCTTGATAGCGGAGGCACTCCGCCTTGAGCGAAACTTTTAATCGAAAAACTTAAACGCGAATGATAAGTGCTAATTTAGAAGAAGAGTGGAACGCGTCTTGACAGCGGAGGCACTCCGCCTTGAGCGAAATTTTTAATCAAAAAACTTAAACGCGAATAACAAGTGCTAATTTAGAAGAAAAGTGGAACGCGTCTTGACAGCGGAGGCACTCCGCCTTGAGCGAAACTTTTAATTTTTATTAAAATAAAGAATTATGGTGTTAGGTTTATGATATTGAGGAGTGTGAGAGATTATGAAAAATCAGTTTTTAGAAGCGGGAAGAATTGTCGGTACACACGGACTTAAAGGTGAAGTAAGAGTTGACCCTTGGTGTGATAGTGCTGAATTTTTGGCGAAATTTAAGAGACTTTATTATAAAGATGGTACAGAATTGAAGGTGATTTCGTCAAGACCGCATAAGAATATTACGATTGTTCATCTTGAGGGTGTTAACGACGTTAATGAGGCTGATGAATTGCGTGGCAGAGTGCTTTATATAAATCGTGATGATGTTAAGCTTCCTAAGGGCGTTTATTTTGTTCAGGATATAATTGGTATGAAAACTTTTGATTGCGATACGGGCGAGGAATATGGCGAGGTTACCGATGTTATGAAAACAGGTGCTAACGATGTATATCAGGTGACTAAGGACGGAAAGGATTATCTGATTCCGGCTATTCCTGATGTTATTGTTGAAAGAAATATTGAGGACGGCATACTTATAATTCGTCCGATGAAGGGAATTTTTGACGATGAGGATTGATATTATAACACTTTTCCCCGAAATGTGCGAAACTGTTATGGGGGAAAGTATTATTGGCAGAGCAAGGAAAAAAGGTGCGATTGATGTTGAATGTCATCAACTAAGAGATTATGCCTTTGATAAGCATAAGCGTGTAGATGATACAACTTATGGTGGCGGTATGGGTATGCTGCTTATGGCAGAACCGATAGCACTTTGCTTTGAAGACATTTGCAAAAAGACCAATAGTCGTCCTCATTTGATTTATATGTCACCTCAGGGCGAAACGCTGACACAGAAAAAGCTCGTTGAGCTTTCACAGTATGAGAATATATGTATACTCTGCGGACATTATGAGGGCGTCGATGAGAGAGTTCTTGATGAATATGTTGATGAACAGATTTCTATTGGCGACTATGTTCTGACTGGAGGTGAGCTTCCTGCGCTGGTTTTGGCAGATTCGCTTTCGAGATTAGCTCCCGGTGTACTTTCTGATGATGAATGTTTTGAGGAGGAAAGCCATTATAATGGGCTTTTGGAGTATCCACAATATACAAAGCCTGCTGTTTGGAGAGATAGAGCTGTTCCGGATGTACTTTTGAGTGGTCATCACGCTAATGTTGAAAAATGGCGTAGAGAACAAATGATAATTCGTACAGCGGATAAGCGTCCTGATATGATTGAAAAAGCAGATTTGACGGATAAAGAGAAAAAATTTCTTGAGGAATATCTCAAAAGCAAAAATGAAGTCATGAAAGATAATGAAAAGCTATCAAATTGATGAGTTACACTTTTGTGTCAAAAATCAAATATAAGCTTGCTTTTTTAGCAAAGTAAAATACTAAAATAGAATAAATTATAATTCTTAATAAGAATTAAATTTACGGCGAATTCTTTAAAAATGAATATAATTGCATTTTAATAGTTTTTGATTAGTTTTTTTATTAAATTACTATTGGCAAAATAAATGAATTTTAACACGCGTGTTAATTGATAGATGTGGAAAATATATGAAAATCTACATTTGCTTATGTGTAATGGAATTTTTGGACAACAATAAGGGCATATTATTATCAGAAATTTGTATTTACTTTCAAAAATTCAATAAAATGTTAATTTTTAATGTCAAAATACAGCAAATTTTTCAACAAATTATGGCACTTTGCACAATAAAGCACAGTTTATTTTTGAATGTTATCGTATATTAGTACAAATTTCTCAAAAATGGTTGACGATATTCCAAATTGTGCTATAATACGGATATGGATAATTGTAATTATAAGAGAAATATAATTACGATGAGGGGACATACTGAAAACCTTAAAAGGAGAGATTATAATGTACGTTAAAGATGTTATGGTGCAAAACCAAGTTGGACTTCATGCAAGACCTGCTACTTTTTTTATTCAAAGAGCTAATGAATTTAAATCATCTATTTGGGTAGAAAAAGAAGAAAGACGCGTAAATGCTAAGAGCCTTCTTGGTGTTCTTTCACTTGGTATCGTTGGTGGCACAACTATCAGAGTTATGGCTGATGGTTCTGACGAAGAAGCCGCTGTTGAAAGTCTTGTTAAGCTCGTACAGTCAGGTTTCTCTGAATAATTTTAAATAAATTATTGATTTTTAAAGCATCGCTTTTAGGCGGTGCTTTTTTGTTTCGAGGTGTAATTTGGACTATTTTATTTTAGTGCGGTTTGTGGTATGATTTAAATAAGTGAATTTGATGAAAGCTATTAATGGAGAGAAATATTTGCTGATAGGGAAATTTTTAATTTCTTTAAAGGAAGGGCAAAGTCTGTTTAGTTATGGTAGCTTAAATATGAGCAAATTTAGAATTTATGTCTTGACAGCGGAGGCACTCCGCTTGAAAGTTGGTGAGATAGTATGAATCCAAAATTAAGACAGCTTCGTGAAAAGGCTATGAATCTGCCGCTTTCACCAGGCGTATATATAATGAAAAATAAATCTGGAGAAATAATATATATCGGTAAGGCTAAGGCTCTTAAAAATCGTGTTAGTCAATATTTCGGCTCGGACAGGAATCATCAGGAAAAGGTTCGTAGAATGGTTTCTAATGTTGACGATTTTGACTATATTTTGACTTCGAGCGAATTTGAGGCTCTTGTGCTTGAATGTAGTCTTATAAAACAACATCAACCGAAATATAATATTCTTTTAAAGGACGATAAGGGATATAGTTATATCAGAATAAGCAATGAGGATTGGTGCAAAATCTCCCATGTTATGCAGAAAAATGATGATGGTGCGACTTATATAGGGCCTTATACAAGTTCGTGGTTTGTTAAAAATGCTGTTGATGAGGCAAGAAAGATTTTTAAGCTTCCAAGCTGTAATAAATGTTTTCCGAGAGATTTTCGCAAGAGCAGACCTTGTTTGAATTATTATATTAAGCAGTGTTGCGCACCTTGCAGGGGAAATATTTCTCTCAGCGATTATCGTGAGCGGGTTGATAGTGCAATAGACTTTTTGAAAAATGGAAATGCCGGCTCTATTTCTGAACTTGAAAAGCGTATGGAAATTGCTTCTGAAAATCTTGAATTTGAACTTGCCGCAAAGCTTAGGGATAGAATTGCAGCTATTAAGCGTATGGCAGACAAACAGACTGTTATGGCTACAAGGCTCGCTGAACAGGATATAATTGCGCTTATGCAAGAAGGTAATGACGCTTGTTTTTCTGTTCTGAGGTTTGACGAAAACAGGCTCTTTGATAAAGAAGATTTTCTGCTTAGCGATATTGGTTCTCCGGAAACTGCTCGCTCAGAATTTATAAACAGATATTATTCTATGCGTGATAAGATACCGCCTATGATAATGATTGATGGTGAGGTTGAATCTGTTGAGCTTGTAGAAATGTGGCTAAGTGATTTGGCAGGTCGCAAAGTGCATATTCATATCCCGCAAAAGGGAGAACAGATGCGTCTTATTGAGCTTGCAAAGAAAAATGCTGCTGAAAGGCTTGCTCAAAGTCGAGGTCACAAGGGTAGCGATACTTCAGCACTCGGAGAACTTGCTGAACTTTTGGGCTTGAAAAAAGTTCCTGAATTTATTGAATCTTATGATATATCTAATCTTTCGGGCAGTTTTAATGTTGCCGGAATGATTGTTTTCAGAAATGGCAGACCATATAAAAGTTCTTACAGACGCTTTCAGATAAAAAGCTTTGTTGGTCAGGACGATTACGCATCTATGGCGGAGGTTCTTGAGCGAAGATTTAAGGAATATGAACTTCATAAGGGCGAGGAGGGTTTTGGCACGCTTCCGGACTTGATATTGCTTGATGGCGGTAAAGGTCAGGTCAGTGCGGTTCGTCCGGTTCTTGAAAGGCTTGGATATGGTAATATTCCGCTTTTTGGTATGGTTAAGGACGATAAACACCGTACAAGAGCCATTACAGGTGACGGCGGAGAAATATCGATAAGCTCAAAAAGAAGTGCGTTTACACTTGTTTCGACTATTCAAGATGAGGTGCATCGCTTTGCGATTGGCTATATGAGAACTACAAGCAAAAAGAAATCATTTACTTCCTCGCTTACCTCAATAGATGGTATTGGAGAAACTCGTGCTAAGGCTCTTTTGAAATTTTTTAAGACTATTCAGCGTATCAGTGATGCTGATGTAGATGAACTGATGAATGTTCCAACGATGACAAGGCCTGCTGCTGAGGCGGTTTATAAGCATTTTCATAAAAGAGATAATTAAAAACAGGTACTTGCTTTAAGGCAAGTACCTGTTTTAGCTTTTTTAGACTTATAATTGTTTCATAAGGTTGACCATTTCGATTGCGGAAGTTGCGGCATCGTAGCCCTTATTGCCGGCTTTTGTGCCAGCTCTTTCAATAGCCTGTTCGATTGTATCTGTTGTGAGAATACCGAAAAGAACAGGAATTTTGCTGTTAAGTCCGACAGTAGCAATACCCTTAGAAACTTCATTGCAAACATAATCATAGTGAGATGTTGAACCTCTTATAACTGCACCTACGCAAATAACTGCATCATATTTGCCTGAATCAGACATTTTTTGTGCGGCAAGCGGAATCTCAAACGCACCTGGAACCCATGCTGCTGTAATATCATCATCGTTGACACCATGTCGAATAAGAGCGTCCCTTGCTCCGCCGAGAAGCTTAGAAACGATGAACTCGTTAAATCTTGACGCTACTATACCAATCTTAATGCCCTCTGCTACTACATTTCCTTCAATAATTTTCATTATTTATTCCTCCTCTAAATTTTCCTTGAAAATATGTCCCATTTTTTCTTTTTTAGTTCTGAGATAGAAAATATCGTCCTTTTGTGGAGCAATTTCTATCGGAACTCTTTCGACTATCTCTACGCCAAAGCCGTCAAGACCGTAAACCTTTTCCGGGTTATTGGTGAGAAGTCTAAGCTCCTTAGCACCTAAATCAGCAAGAATCTGGGCGCCTATCCAATATTCTCTGAGGTCTGGTGCAAAGCCAAGCTTGATATTTGCTTCAACAGTATCAAAGCCATTTTCTTGAAGTTCATACGCTTTGAGTTTGTTAATCAAGCCTATGCCACGACCTTCTTGTCGCATATAGAGTATAACGCCTCTGCCTTCGTTGTTGATTACTTCCATAGCTTTTGCGAGCTGTTTTCCGCAATCACATCTGTGTGAACCGAAAACATCGCCTGTTAAACACTCGGAATGTACTCGGCAAAGAAGGTTTTTTCCATCGCCGATTTCGCCCTTGACAAGTGCGACATGGTGCTCGCCTGTAATATCGTTTACATAGCCATAAATTTTAAATTCGCCGTATTCTGTCGGTAACTTTGCGACAGCCTCACGAATGACATGCTTTTCGTGACGGCGGCAGTAATCTTGCAGGTCGTGGATAGTGATGAATTTTATATTGAGCTTTTCGGCAAGCTTTTTGAGATTAGTTGTTCTCATCATTGTGCCGTCATCTTCCATAACCTCACAGCAAAGACCTACTTGCTTTAAACCGGCAAGGCGCATAAGGTCAACGGTGGCTTCGGTGTGTCCGTTTCTGACGAGTACACCGCCATCTCTTGCTATAAGCGGAAACATATGTCCAGGACGGCGGAAATCTTCAGGCTTTGAACCGTCTTCAACGCACTTCATAGCTGTATATGAACGCTCTACGGCAGAAATACCAGTTGTTGTGTCTATGTGGTCGATAGAAACGGTGAAAGCGGTACAATGGTTATCGGTGTTTTCACTGACCATCTGTGGAAGATTGAGCTTTTTGCCGTATTCTTTGCTCATAGGCATACAAATTAAGCCTTTGGCATATGTAGCCATAGTATTAACATTTGCTTGTGTGGCAAATTCTGCCGCACAGATTAAATCACCCTCGTTTTCTCTATCGGGGTCATCTGTGACAAGAATAATTTTGCCTGCTCGAAGGTCTTCAAGAGCTTCTTCGATAGTATTGAATTTATACATATATTAACCTCCTTGGTTAAGAATGGATTTATTTATTGACTTGTGGGTCGGCACCCACTAAAAACCGTTTTCGGCGAGAAATTCAAGTGTTATGCCCTTTTTCTCACTCTTGCCCATAAGCTTTTTGACATATTTTCCTATGACATCATTTTCTAAGTTTACAACTTCGCCAACTCTTTTTGAAAGCAAGGTTGTAACCTCACTTGTATGCGGAATCAATGAAACGGAAAAATTTTCGTTTGTAACTTCTGCAACAGTCAGACTTATGCCGTCAATGGCAATAGAACCTTTTTCGACAATAAGTTCAAGAATTTCGCTTTTTGCAGAAATTGTTACCCATACAGCATTTTGTTCACGCTTTATGGAAATGATTTTGCCTGTGCCATCAATGTGTCCTGAAACAATGTGTCCACCAAGTCTTGAACCTACTGCGGCGGCTCTTTCGAGATTGACCTTAGAGCCTGAGTGAAGTTCGCCGAGATTGGAACGCCTGAGTGTTTCGGGCATAACATCGGCGGTGAATGAATTGCCGTCAATGCTTGTCGCAGTAAGGCAGACACCGTTTACAGCTATGCTGTCGCCGACCTTTGTTCCTTCAAGAACAGTTGATGCGGAAATTTTAAGCTTGCCCGAACGAACCTCTCTTATAGTGCCAATTTCTTCGATAATTCCTGTAAACATTACTGCACCTCCAGAACATCATATTCGATAAGAATATCACTGCCCATTTCACGAACAGCGGTTCTTTTTAGCTTGAAGCAATCATCGGGTGTTTCTACTCCGACGCTCTCTACCGGTGTTTTTGCATTTTCTCCACCGAAAATTTTCGGTGCAATATAGGAATAAATGTGGTTGACTATTTTTGCTTGTAAGGCACTATATGCAAGTGTTCCGCCGCCCTCGATAAGCACGCTATCAATGGGTTTTTCGCCAAGATATTGCATAAGCTTTTTCAAATCGACTTTTCCATTTTCATCGGGAAGTACGAGAGTTTTTACGCCCATTTTTTCAAGTTCGGATTGCTTTTCGGAATTTTCTATCGCAGAAACTACAAGTGTGCTTATTTCATTTGCGGTTTTGCAGATATTGCAATCAAGAGGTATTCTTAGCTTGCTGTCGCAAACTATTCTTATCGGGTTTCTGCCGTTTTCAATTCGGCAATTAAGCATAGGATTATCTGCAAGAACTGTACCTATACCAACCATAATGGCTCTATGTTTTTTACGCAGGCGGTGAACATCATTTCTCGAAAATTCATTTGTAATCCATTTTGATTTTCCGGAATATGTTGCGATTTTGCCATCGGCGGTCATTGCGTATTTAAGCGAAACATAGGGCAATTTTGTTGTTATATATCTAAAGAAAATCGGATTGAGTTTATCACATTCATCACGCATAAAGTCTTCAATAACTTCAATTCCAGCTTTACGCAAAATTTCCGCACCCTTGCCAGAAACAAGCGGATTGGGGTCACGAGAACCGATAACTACTCGGCTGATTTTTGCCTCGATAATTGCTTCTGTGCAAGGAGGCGTTCTTCCGTAGTGACAGCAAGGTTCAAGCGTGACATAAATTGTAGAGCCTTGAGGAGATTCTTTGCAGTTTTTAAGGGCGTTTCTTTCGGCGTGAAGTTCGCCACATCTCTCGTGCCAGCCTTCACCGATGATTTTGCCGTCCTTGACAATAACTGCTCCGACAAGAGGATTTGGCGAAACAAAGCCTTCACCTCTTTTAGCAAGCTCTATGGCTCGCTGCATATAAAATTCATCATTCATAATAATCCCACCAAACAGAAAAGCCCCGTATGAAATAAAATCATACGGGGCAATTTTTATGCAATGATATTAAGACAGCCTATGTGCTGTCAAAGATAAATCTTCTCGTATCCGGACTATACCGTCGGTTTCGGAATTTCACCGAATCGGAAGTGCAAGCACTTTTCGCAGACTATAACTGCCGGTGAGGAATTTCGCCTCGCCCCGAAGAATTATATTGTGGATAAAGTATAGCACAGTAGTTGAGAAAATGCAAGAGTAATAAAAAAGGCGAATAAAAAATTGTTTTTAACAGGTATTCGAAAGCATTAAAATTACATTACTACAAATCAACTATGATTATTTAATATTAAATATTTTGTTAATAAATAGTAAACAAATTATGAAATTTGACCTTTTGAGGTCAAATTTTTTTCATTTCGTCGGGTATAGTGAGAGGTACTTTTTTAAGACAGTAAATTTGACGGAGTGCTGATAGATAAAAAATATCTCTACATTCAATGAAAGGAATGATGTAAAAACGGGTATAAGAAACAGAATGCCTGAAAAGGAAAAGACATTTTGCGAATATTTTGCCTTGTGGGGTGACGCAGTCAGAGCCGCAGATTCTGCGGGGTATGAAAATCCAAAGAGAGATGGTCCGCATCTTCTTTGCAGAGCGGATATTCGCAAAAAAATTAACGCTATCTGCGAAACTATGATTAAAAGTAGTCAGGCAAGGGCGTGTCTTGGTTATGAAAGGCTTGCTTTAGGGAAGGTGACTGACGCAATAAAGCTTCTCTATTGCGAAAATCCGTCTGATGATGAGATTGAAAAGCTCGACCTCACAAATATTGCAGAGATTAAAAAGCCTAAGGACGGTGCGATGGAAATTAAGTTTTTTGACAGGCTTAAGGCACTTGAAAAAATGGGTGATTTCGATAAGGAGAGCAGTAAAAAGCAAAGCTCACTTTTCGATGCAATCAAGAATGGTGCAAAAGCTTTAGAAAAGGCTGATGACTATGGCGAAGATTGAAAGCTTTTCTAAAAAACAGCTTAAACTTCTGACATGGTGGTATCCGGAAAGCAGAGATAGCGCTTATGACGCTATTATTTGTGATGGTGCGGTCAGAAGTGGAAAAACGGTTTGTATGAGTCTTTCATTTGTGTTGTGGGCTTTTGCGAGATTTAACAGTGGTGATTTTGCAATCTGCGGAAAAACTATTCGCTCTGTTCGCAGAAATGTTTTAGTTCCGCTGATGTCGTTGCTAAAAAATCAAGGCTTTATCTGCGAGGAGAAAGTTTCGGCAAATTATGTTGACATCAGCTATCACGATAAGAAAAATCGTTTTTACCTTTTCGGAGGTCGTGATGAAGGCTCGGCCTCATTGATTCAAGGTATGACGCTTTCGGGCGTTATGTTTGATGAGGCGGCATTGTTGGTTCGTTCCTTTGTTGAACAGGCTCTTGCGAGATGTTCTGTTGAAGGCTCGAAATTTTGGTTCAACTGCAATCCTGAATTTCCTAAGCACTGGTTCTATACAGAATGGATTCTGAAACGCAAGGAAAAAAATGCTTTATATCTGCATTTTACTATGCAGGATAATCCGTCACTTTCTAAAGAGATGATTAGACGTTATGAGAGCCTTTATTCGGGAACTTTTTATGAACGCTTTGTCCTTGGAAAGTGGGTTGCCGCAGAAGGTCTTGTTTATCCTTTTATGAGCGATATTACAGCCTTTTGTGATGAACCTAAGGGTGAATTTGATGAATATGTCGTTTCGTGCGATTACGGTACAGTGAATCCTGCTTCATTCGGACTTTGGGGCAGACAGGGTACTGTATGGTACAGAATTGACGAATATTACTTCGATTCACGCAGAGAGGGTAATCAAAAAACGGACGAGGAGCATTATGAGGGTTTACTGAAATTAGTTGGTGATAGGAATGTTGAAAGAATTACGGTTGACCCATCAGCGGCAAGCTTTATAGAGCTTGTCAGAAGAAAGGGCAAATTTGCAGTATATCCTGCGGAAAACAATGTCCTTGACGGTATAAGACGAGTTTCGACAGCTTTAAAACAGGGCGAAATTAAAATTTGCAGAGCGTGTACTGATATAATCCGAGAATTTGGACTTTATCGTTGGGATAGCAACGGTCGTGATGCTCCGATAAAAGAAAATGACCACGCTATGGACGATATGAGGTATTTTGTGACAACGCTCTTGAATAAGAGCGGAGGCGGTTTCTTTGCCGTTTCTGCAGAAAGGTAGGTGATGAGGTATGAAACTTTTTAAACGAAAAGAAAATTTTTCACCCGTTCAGACGGCAAGCGGAATAAGAAATGTACACCCATTCAGCGATTTAAGTGGTTATTCTCCGTTTACAAGCTGTGAATTTAAGCTTTACGATTCGCTGAAAGAGGCTATTCCAATAATTGACGCTGCAATAAAAAAGACAGTTCGTCTTGTTGGTGGTTTCAAGGCTGTATGTGATGACGAAAACGCTCAGATTAAACTTGCAGAATTTTTGAGAAGCGTTAATGTCAACGGTACAGGTGTGGGAATTGATGTTTTTGTTTCGTGCTTTCTGGAACAGCTTTTAACCTATGGTACGGCTGTCGGCGAGGTTGTGCTTTCCGAAAATTGTGAGGTAAGTGCTTTATACAATGCGAGCCTTGATGACATTGTGTTGAAAAGAGGAAATAATCCGCTTGATGTGAGGATTTATCGAAAGGAAATTGAGGGGAATGTTCCTGTTGATATGGACGAGCTTATTTCTATCTGTACGCTTTCGCCAAAGCCAGGAAATGTATATGGAACTTCTCTTTTGAAAGGTTTGCCGTTTATAAGCGGAATTTTGCTGACAATCTTTAATACAGTCGGTACAAACTGGGAGAGAGTCGGAAATGTGAGATTTGCGGTTTCGTATAAACCGACTGACAGCAATGACAGAGCCTTTGCAAAGGAAAGAACCGAACAGATTGCTAAGGCTTGGAGCGAAACTATGCGTGACAGCAGAGCCTCGGATTTCGTTTCGGTAGGAGATGTCAGCATAAAGGTTATTGGTGCAGATAATCAGATTCTCGACAGCGAAATTCCTGTAAGGCAGCTTTTGGAGCAGATAGTTTCAAAGCTTTCAATTCCGCCGTTCTTACTCGGACTTCAATGGAGTTCTACGGAAAGAATGGCATCTCAGCAGGCGGATATTCTTACAAGTGAGCTTGAATATTACAGGCGTTTGATTGAACCGACTATCAGAAAAATCTGTGCGATTTATCTTAGAACGATTGGTTTTGACTGCGATTTTACGATTGAATGGGATAACATCAATCTTCAGGACGAAACTGAGCTTGCACAGGCTAGACTTAACAACGCTAATGCGGAGGCTGTTGAAATTCAAAATATAAAATTGAGAAACGAGGTGGAAATGAGTGGACAGCAAGGAGCTTGATTTAATCAATCAATATACAAAAAGAAGGTTTTCGGCTGATGAAGTTTATACATTTTCTGTTGTGCTTTGTGACAACGAGATTGACAGGGATTTTGAATGCTTTGACAGCACATCTCTTAATAAATTAGCAGAAATGTATATCGGCAAGAGCGGTATTCTTGACCATAATCCTACTGCTGAAAATCAGACCGCAAGGATTTATGATTGCAGGGTTGAAACTGTTGACGGAAAAATGACAAGCTATGGCGAGCAATATAAAAGGCTTATTGCCAAAGCGTATATGCCGATAAGCGACAAGAATAAGGATATTATTCTTGAGCTTGACAGCGGTATCAAAAAGGAAGTAAGCGTTGGGTGTTCTATGGGCAAGAGCGTTTGCTCAATATGCGGTTCGGACTTTAAGAGTTGTTCGCATATAAAGGGTAAAAGCTACGGCGGAAAGCTGTGCTATGCGGTTTTGAGCGAACCTAAGGACGCTTATGAATGGTCGTTTGTGGCTGTTCCTGCTCAGAGGTCGGCCGGTGTTATAAAGGCATTTAATGAATTTATGAGAGGAGAGAACGAAATGGAGGACATTTTTAAAAAGCTTGGTTCAAGTGGTGATGTTGTTCTAAGTAAAAGCGAGGTTGCGGAGCTTGTAAAAGAACTTGATATACTCAAGGCAAAGGCTCGTGACGGCGAAGCTTATCGAAGCGAACTTCAGGCAGATGTGACAAGGCTTTATGCGATTGTTGAGCCGGAATTGCCTATGGAGGCTGTTAAGAGCGTTACTGAAAAAATGACACTCACTGAGCTTAAAGCATTTAAGCAGGTATATGAAAAGAAATCGGCAAGACTTGGCAAGGGTGTTCCACAGCTTGGCAAGGTTAATGACGAAGTTACAAGCAAAAAGAATAATGCCTATAAAGGCATTTAAGGATAGAAACGCAATTTAAGTTGAATACACTAAACCTTACACATAGTGATTTGATTTAAAAGCTTATAAAAACAAAAAATTTATTTTGATTTTAGGAGGAAATTTTTTATGGCAAATTTTGAAACTATTAAAATTGAAAAGGGTATGTATGCTAACAAGGGCAAGAGCCTTACTGATATTCTTGAGGAACTTGACCCATCTGAAAATTATAAGGGAACTGCTCTTGAGGGCTTGGACGCTTTTCAGCGACAGTTGAAGCGTTTTGATATTAAGGTCAGCGGCAAGTCATCTGACAGAGTTGAAAAGTTTTTTGATAATTCCGATTCTGCGGCTTTATTCCCTGAATATGTTTCAAGAGCGGTTGCTGTCGGTATGGAACGCTCTAATGTGATTCCGGACATAGTAGCAGCAACTACAAGAATTGACGGTATGGATTATCGCTCTATTACTTCTGACCCTTCTGATGACAAGACTACTTTTGATATTGTTAAGGAAACTGCAACTATTCCTGAAACTGTTATTAAGACACAGGGCAGTCTTATTTCTCTTAACAAGCGTGGCAGAATTCTTTCTGCATCTTATGAGGCTTTGAGATTCCAGCGCCTTGATTTGTTTACTGTTATGCTTAGTCAGATTGGTATGCAGATTGCAAGAGAACAGCTCAAGGACGCTGTGAGCGTTATTCTTAACGGTGACGGCAATAAGAATCCGGCGACAGTTATTAATGCAACGGGTGATATCGGCTATACAGACCTTGTAAGCCTTTGGGCAGGACTTGCTCCTCACGAGCTTAATACTATTCTTGCTCCTACTGCTTTAATGCAAAAGCTCCTCGCACTTCCTGAAATGAGAGATGCTTCCGCAGGACTTACTTTCCACGGTACTGGCAGTATGATTACTCCACTTGGTGCAAAGCTTATTCATGTTCCATCTATGGCGGCTGATACTATTATCGGTCTTGATAAGAACTGTTCACTTGAGCTTGTTGAATCCGGCGGTGTTATTACCGACTATGACAAGCTTATCGACAGACAGCTTGAGAGAGCCGCAATAAGCACTACAACAGGCTTTGGAAAGATTTGTGCAAGTGCTTCTAAGGCAATGAAGCTTTCTTAATTTTATCTTTGAGGTGCGTGCTGTATGAATATTGATGAGGTTATTGCAATATTTTTGAAGCTGGCAGAACTTTCTGAATCTGAAAGTGGAAATTATCAAAACCTTTGCGAAAATGCGGTGCGTTCTTTAAGGGCAAGACTTAAATCTGATATAAATGAGGAGGAATGCGGTGACAGCCTTAACAGGGCTGCCGCTGCTCTTGCCTTTATAAGATATGTACAGCGAAATGTTGCAAATGGTGAAGGTGGCGGATTTAAAGTCGGTGAAATCAGCGTTAATTCTACGAATGAAAATAGTATGAAATATGCTGACGCGGTATGGAAAGACGCTTTACTTGAGGTTAAGGACTTTCTGCGTGATGATGAATTTATCTTTGGGAGGATTCTATGAAAAAAAGCAGGATAGAAAGAATTTTTCGCCGAATAGGTGCTGAAACCAAAATCAATGATAAGGTTGATTTTTCGGTTATTTATCCGCTTATTGATAAAAGTGATTTTTCGGATAAGATTCGTCAGGAAGTTGGTTGTATTGATGAGGAATGTTTTGTTATGTTATGCGGAACGGAACTTGTCGTTGATGCAAAGCGTGGAGATAAAGTTGATTGTCGTAATGAAAGCTATGTGATTTTAAGTAAGCATATGATATCTATTGGCGAAATAGGGCTATATGCACAATGCTATCTGAAAAAATTTGTGAAATAGATTTATTGGGGGTGAGAGGTATTTTTGTTGATTGCAAAAAGTATGAGAATGCTCTGAAAGAAGATACTGAGCTTTGGAATATCAAAATTTTGGGAGCTTTTTCGCAGAATGAAATACAAAATCCTGTAAGGGATAATTATGCGGTGATTGGTTTCTCAGAATGTGATGACGAGGGTGGGCTACTTTCTGAAAAGCTTTGCCGAGGTATAAAGCGAAAAATACATATCAAGGCATATAGTTGCGAAAATGGTGATAGTGGAGAGGCTATTGAAGTTCTTAGCAGGATATGCAAAAAGCTGAAAAATCTTTTTCCTGATGAAATAGGAGATATTAGATTTCTTGCTTGCGAATATACAACTAAGCCGTATGCTTATTGTGCGGAGGCTGAAATTGATATTTGCGGCTGTTATGGCGGAAAAGACGCTTTAGCCGAAGTCTTTAAGGAGGAAATCTAAATGGCGGTTTATTCAGCGTTTAAGGGCAGTAATGCTGTAATCAATTTTGGTGGGAAATTACTTTGTACAGCAAAAAGCTGTGAGATTATCACCGAAAGAAAGCTGCACGAGGTTTACGAGTGTTTTATGACTGAACCGACTGCAATTATCAAGGGCAGAGAGCAGTATAGGCTTATTCTTGAAAGCGTTGTTTTTGAAGATTTCGATGTTAATTTATTTAATTCTGATGGCGTTTCAATAGAAATATTTATCGGAAATAAGGCACTTACTTTTGATAGTTGTTACTTTAATATTCACAGCGAAAAGCTCGATAAAAACAATGTTATTGAGAAAGTTGAAATTCTTGCTAAGAAAAGAACGGAGAGTGCGATGGTGTAATGAAAGCTGATATAAATGAAATGCTTGAAAGTGAAATGAACAGGCTAAGAGAAGCGGTTGTACTTTCACAGGCTGTTTCGGATAATGTTGAAAGAGAAGCAAGACGCTATCCAAGGCAATTAGATGGAGGTCAAGATGAATAAGCTGGAAAAGATGTCATATAAGGGATATAGCTTTGCGACAAATCCAAGTGTTATCAAGATTAAGCATAGGGCAAGAATTACTAAAAATTCTGTGCCTTTTCAGGCGGAAAATACAGTTAGCTTTGGCAGAAAAGCGTGTGAAATCAGCGGGGAAGGTGAGCTTGTCGGCTATGATTGTGAAAAGCAGTTTGCGGAAATTCGCAAGTTATTTCTAAGCGGCGGTTCGGGTTTGCTTTTACTTCCGGGAATTGAACCTTTTTATGCGTTTTTTCAAAGTTTTGAACTTTTGGAGGAACCTTCGGATAGTTTGATTAAATACAGCTTTTCTTTTTGTGAGGATACTTCAGCGAAACATTTTGAGGTTCAGACACCTAAAAGCTACATAACAAAGGGTGGCGAAACTCTTTGGGATATTTCATACAATAACAATATTGCGGTTGAGGAACTTCTTGAAAAAAATCCGAATGTTATGCGTCCTGATTTGGCTTTTGATTCGGGAGAGGTGATAAGGCTTTGATGAAATATATTTTGAAAGACGCTTTGAAGAATGAATATATCTTTTTTAATCCGAAAAGCGTTACACTCATTCGTGAAAAGAATGTTCCTGCTGATAGCCTTGATGTGCTTTTTCTTTCGGGGATAAATGGAATAGAATATGCTGAAATTGCTGTTTTTGACGGCTCTAAGTGCGTATTTCGTGGAATTGTTGATGAGCAGATTGAGACTATTTCAGAGAGCGGAATTATACTTGAAATCAATGCAAGAAGTCTTGCGGCTCTGTTGCTTGATAATGAGGCTATGCCGCAAAGCTGTTGCTTGCCTAATATGCAGCTTTTTATGGAGAGAAATTTCTCACGCTTAGGATTTAAGGAGTATATCGGAAATGACAAGCCTAAAAGCGGAAGTATGAGCATTGCCAAAGGCGAGAGCGAATGGAGTGTTCTTGAAAAATATTGCAGAAAATTTCTTGGCACATATCCGAGAGTTAATGAGGACGGCGTGATTGATATTTCCGAAAACGAGGGTGAAACTACAGTGCTTACTAATGAGGGTGAACATAAAATTATTTCGTTGAGCCGGATTAAAAAGCGTTGTGAGCTTATTTCGGAATATCGTGTGAGAACCTTGCGTGGCAACGGTTATGAAATGATTATAAGTAATGAAAATGCCGAAAGGCTTGGCGTTGATTCGGTGCGTTATCTTAATGCTGTTGATAATGGCGGCGTTGGAATTGCATCTTGTTATGAGAATATCGAGGAATCTAATAAACTTTATGATACGCTGAATCTTACGGTTTCTGGCAGGGTGCTTGTTAATATCGGGGATTGGATTGTCCTGCCCGATTACAAGCTCGGAAATCTTAGAGTAAATAAGCTGAGATATGAGGCCGACGGCGACAATGAACTTACAATCTTGAATTTATCGTGTAATTGAATGGAGATTTGATATTGAATGTGGATGGCTAAGAACATTACAAAGAGAAATCAAGCTAAAAGTAACTGCATAAATGCGGCGATTTCTTCGGCGAATAATTCGGAAATTACGGCTGTTGGCAGGGACGGTGTTTCTCATCTGACTATTGCTGCTCCGAGTGGAATAAGCTTTTCGCCGAAGATTGATGAAAATGCGGTTGTTCTTAAAACCGAGAGTGGCGATGTATGCGTGGGTACTATTATGGATAGAGTTAATCCGAATGATTGCCCTTTGCCCGGCGAGCTTTTTCTCTCAAATAAAAACGGTACGGCTACTATAAAGCTTATGACTGATGGTAAGATTGAAATTTGCGGAGATGTTACCATAAATGGTAAGTCTGTTTAGCGGAGGTGGAATACTTGGATTTATTGCTTGAAAATGGAGATTTGAAAAAAGATTCTGCCGGAAAGCCGATACTTATAAGCGGGTTTGATGAGCTTAAACAGCAAATTTATATAAGATTAAAAGCAAAGCTTGGAGGTTTTATATACGACCGAAAGCTTGGAAGTGAAATAACAGTCAAGACGGAAAACAGTGAGCTTATCGGACTTATCCGAAAGGCTTTGCCACAGCTTTTTGATGTGGATTTGATTTCAGCTCATATCGAAAAAGGAACTTTAAAAGCTAAATTTAATTCTGAGTTTGGGAATTTTATGCTTGAAATTCCATTTGAAGATGAGGAGGGATAAAATGAGCGAAACTTATAGTGAAATTCTTGAGAGAATGCAGAATGAATTTGAAAAAAATGCGGGTTATGTGCCTGATAATGCGTCGGATATAGGCATCAGAATGAAAACTCTTGCGGGAGAAATTTTTTCGCTTGAAAGCAGTCTTGATTTTCTTAAAAGACAGATGTTTCCTACAACCGCAACGGGCGAATATCTCGACAAACACGCAGAAATGCGAGGTCTTAAAAGAAAGCCTGCTATAAAGGCGAACGGAAAGCTTATGTTCTATGTAGAAAGACCGCTTTCGTATTCTTTTACTGTTCCGAAAGGAACGGTTTGTGCGGTGAGTGACGGAAGCCTTAGATTTGTGACAGACGAGGATACAGTTCTGCCTGTGAATGAAAGCTTTGTTATGGTTAAGGCACACGCAGAAAATGGCGGTTCAGAATATAATATTCCTGTGAATCGCGTTACTTCTATTGTAACTTACTTTTCAGAGTCCATAAGCGTTAATAACTCAAGCATATTTGGAGGCGGTGCATCAGCAGAAAGTGATGAGGCTTTGCGTAAAAGAATTGCAGAAAGCTATTATAATCCGTCAAATGGCGATAATGAGGAATATTACAGACGAATTGCCTTAGGTATTGACGGTGTATATTCTGTTGGTATAAAGCCACTTGCTCAGGGTACGGGAACTGTTGGAATTTATATTGCGGGTCGTGCGTCAAAGTGTAGTGATGAGGTCGTTTCTGCTTTACAGCAAGAAATGAATGATAAAAAGGGTATAAATATTAGCGTTTCGGTCGAAAATGCTACATTAACGGGTGTGGTAATAAAGCTGTCAATTTCTGTTAAGGACGGATATTATGCTGATGATGTTAAAGGTCGGGTTCAGAATGAAATAACCGAATATTTCAGAAAGCTTTGCGTTGGTGATGGGGTTAAATACTGCGAGCTTGGAGAGCTTATTTATCATATTGACGGTGTTAAAAATTATATTTTTGATACAAGCGTGACTAAAGAATATGAAGGCGATTGCACTAAGCTTTATACGCTTGGAGCAGTCAGCATTACTGTTGTATAGGAGGTTTTGTGGTGACTGCATATGAATCCATAAAGAATAAGCTTTCTGCGACAGGAATTTATGATATTAAGCAAGGCGGTCTTATTGATGCAGAGATAAAAGCTTATGCTGTTGTTTTGCAAACAGTTTATGATGAAGTTGATGAGCTTTTGCGTGAATGTTTTGTACAGACGGCAGAGGGCTATGGACTTGAACAGCTTGAATCTATGGCAAGAACCTATATGAATGGTGATACGCTTGAAAGCAGACGAAATAAGCTTATTAACAGGCTTCAGATAAATCCGAGCATAATAGGAAAGGACGCACTTGAAAAACAAGTTGCGTCCTTGGGATTGGAATGTAATATTACTGAAAATATTGCTGAAAGCAAGATTTATGTTGATATACTGACAGAGGTTTCTGATGATAAAAAGGAATTTCTGAAAGCTGAATTGCTTAGGTTTGCACCTTTACATCTTATTATGTGTGTGACTTTTAATGGGGGAGCTATTTAAGGTGGGTTATTAAATCGTTAGCTGGTTGCTGACAATAGAAATAAGCGGCGGACTTCGTCCACCGTTTGAGGAGAAAGAGATGTTAAGGGCGTTGCCCTTAAAACCCACGAGGGACTCCGTCCCTCGACCCTGCGAGCCTTTGAAAAGGCTCGAGCGAAACTTTTAAGTGTTTTAAAGAAGTGTGTTAGCTAATTGGTAATTTCTTCGACCGCGGCAATAAGTTTTCCTTATTTACTGCGAGCGAGACTTGTCGAGCGATTCCGCGTCTTGTCCTGTGCGGTCACGCACCGCATCTTGACGGCGGAGGCACTCCGCCTCGAGCGAAACTTTTAAGTGTCTTAAAGAAGTGTGTTAGCTAATTGGTAATTTCTTCAACCGCGGCAATAAGTTTTCCTTATTTACTGCGAGTGAGGCAAAGCCGAGCGATTCCGCGTCTTGTCCTGTGCGGTCACGCACCGCGTCTTGACGGCGGAGGCACTCCGCCTCGAGCGAAACTTTTAAGTGTCTTAGGAAGTCTTTAAGTTTTATCAAATTTAAGATGTTTAGCACCAAGCCTTTTTTAAAGCGTTTATTGCGTTGATAATATCCGTTGTGGGAATACCACCGAAGCCTAATTTAAGCTCGGTGGTATTTTTATTATCTGATTTTGAGCTTGAAAGACGAACCCCTTGATTTTTAGCAAGGGAAAGCATTTCCGCCATAGAACGATTTGTATTGAGTGAAAGTATAAAGCATAGGGCGGTTTCTTGGAGTGTTGCTTTTAATTTGAGGTCAGAGTCTGCGAAGGTGGTTTCGAGAGCTTGCATAATTAAAGAACTTTTTTCACGATATAGCTTACGCAAACGGCGAAGTCTGCGTTCAAGTTCGCCTGTTTTGATATATTCGGCAAGTGCAAGCTGTTCAATTTTTGAAGAGGTCTGGTTATAAAAGCCGTTTCTTGATTCATAGATTTTAAGCAATTCGGAAGTTAAAACCGCATAGCCTATTCTGACGGACGGTAAGAGCATTTTTGAGAATGAACCTATATAAATTACTCTCTCACTATTGGCGCTTTGCAGAGCAGGAAATGGCCGTGAGCTATATCTTAGTTCGCCGTTGTAGTCGTCTTCTATGATGATTGAATCTGTTTCTTCTGCCCATTTAAGAAGTTCTTTTCTACGGCTCATACGGATAGGCTGTCCGTTTTTATTGCATGAGGGATTTATGAATAATATGCTCGAACCGTTTTTATAAAGTTCTTCGGGAATGATTCCGTCATTGTCACTTTTGAGCTTATGAATGGAAAATCCACAATCGGCAAAAACTCTTTCGGCGAGCGGAAAACCATCTTCCTCCATAGCTGCTGTGCGTGGTTTTATTTCGGAGATAAGTCCGCAAATTATGTATAAAAGTGATTGCGTACCTGAACCAATCAGAATACGACTTCCGTCTGTAACGGCACCCCTGATTCCATGACTATAGAGTGCAAGGGCATTTCTTAGTGCAAGTTCTCCCTGTGGGTCGCCATATGAAGCTATTACATTTTTCTTTTTAAGAACATCTTTTATATGTGAACGCCAAAGCTTTATATCGGTTTCATTTCTGTCGGCAAGGTCACTTCCGAGGTCATAGAGAATGTTTTCTTTGCTCTCACGATTTACCGGCAAAATTGAGTTTGTATTTTTTATTGTGTTTTTTTGAGGGGCAGATTGAACATAGTATCCTCTCTGTGGAAGACTTTTTATATAGCCCTCGATACATAGTTGTTGATAGGCTGATTCTATTGTTGTGCGGCTGAGCTGTAAATCTTCTGATAGTTTACGAATTGAAGGGAGCTTTGCACCGATAGTAAGACTACCGTTCTCAACGGCGGAAGATATTTTGTCATATAGCTGTTGATAGAGCGGAATGGTTCCGTTTCGGTCAAGTTCGATGAAATCGTATGTCATAGTGAAATCTCCGTTTTATAAGTTTTTTTGATGGGTTACTTTAATCCTCGGCTTTGTTTTAGTTGCTCGAAGGTTATACCGTATTTTACTGCAATATCTCTTGCATAACTGGCGTTTTGTGGTGGCAATATCTGTACATGGAATGACCTGCGCCCATTTTCTATACCTGTGACAAGGCTTTCGACACGACTGTGTATCTCGGGGTCGGAATTGAAAGCATCTAAATTTCTTGCAAGGTCGTGCATATGTGTATTGTAGATTGCACGAACTCCGATATAACACATAAAGCGAACTATATCTCTCGCAAGATATACACCCTCTTCAACATTAGTTGTGGCAAGAGTTTCATTCATAAGTATGAGGGTATTTTTAGTTGAATTTTGCATAATCTCAGAAAGTCGGACAGATTCTTCGCCGAGTCTGCCGAGATCTACGGTTTTATTTTCATCAGCCGGAAAGTGCGTATAAATTGTATCGCAAGGGCTGAACCAAAATTCTGATGCAGGAACGAATATTCCGTGCTGTGCAAGAAGATACATAAGACCGACAGCTTGTGTAAAGGTAGTTTTTCCGCCACGATTAGGGCCGGTCATAATGTAGATACGGTGTTCTTCGTTAAAATCGAGGGAGTTTGTTACGATGTCGATATTTTCACCGTTGACAGCTTTTATGGCAAGTTTGAGATTATATAAGCCGTCAGTTTGAAGAACACGCTGTGAGGTTGGCAGAACCTGTGGCTTACAGATTGGAAGATTAAGATTTTGTATTTTGCGTATCAGTGATGCCCAGCGAATATAGAAAATGAGTTCGGGTGAAATTGATGTTAGAGAATAACCGCTTATATCAACATACTTACGAAGAACATCTCGAATGTCTTTGACTATTTTCTTGAGAATATTTGATACGGATTTTTCCATAGCCGCTGAAAATGGGTCGCCGCCTGTGAGCGACGATTCAATTTGAAGCGTTGAAAGTTCGGCTACATTATTTATGCTCATACCTGTAAGTGAAGCTTTTTTGTTTGTTGCGGCAGGATGAAAGCTCATACTTTCGACTTCTACACCTTCGTGAATTTCAGGGTTTTTCTTTGCGGCGAAATTCATAAAATTTTTAAGAAGTCCTGTATGAGTAAACTCGGTATCATTTAAGGATACAACTCCGGCTTCCTTTGGGCGAAGAAGATTATCAAGATTTACGCCAACAGTTACACTCTTTAGTTTTTGTGCTTTTTCAAAGGTTTCATCAATATCCTTTTTCAGTTGTGGAAAACCACTGCCGTTATATATTTCTGTTACCATAGTATAAAGTTCTCTCAGACCATCTGATTTGAGGTTGGCTTCGTCCATGGCGAGTTTCATCTGGGTTATGCATTGAATATAGTCATTTACTTCACGAAGTCGGTTGATAAGTCCCCATATTGCTGAAACTTCTGTATCTTTTTGCATACGCTTTAGTTCCCATAAGTCGTTTAGCTGTGTTAAAAGATTTTCTAAGGTTTCACACATTTTGGGGTGGTGGAGTAAATCATCGAAAATATCTATGCGGTATTTTATAACATTTTCGTCAGATACCATTTGTGAAAGAGTGCGTTTAATAATCTGTTTTTCGCTTTTTTCTTTTGTTAGAGCGTTTAAGAGGAAATCAAAGGACAAGTCGTTGCAGGCGGCTTCATCAAGAACCTTGATTTCATAGTTGCTGTCATCTGGATATAAAAGACTGAATTTTTTCATACTCGCCGTAACCTCTTCGCTTTATTATGTATAAAATAATTCTACTACTTGATACAAAAATTGTCAATTATGCTGATAAACGCAATATATTTATCAAATAAAAGACTTAAATATATAAATAAAACCATTTAAATTTTAAGACAAAATTGATTGACAATATAGAACTTAGATGATATAATCACTATTGTAAAGTTAAATATAACTTTATGAAAATATATTTTGGAGGAAAGTTAATGAAAAAAGGTTTGAAGATTGCTTCTTTGGCATTAGCATTGGCTATGGCTCTTAGCTGTGGTATGGTTGCTTCTGCTGAAGAAACTTCGCAGGAAATTCCAACACCTAAAAACTCAAAAACTGTTAAAGCTAATGGTGATGGAACATACGATGTTTCCCTTTCATTTGAGGGAAGCGTTACCCAAGAAACAAATATAAAGAATACAACAGCAGATGTAGTTTTAGTTGCAGATCGTTCCCCAAGCATGAATCGTGATGGCAAGTGGGATTCGCTTAAAAAGGCTGTTGATGTTCTTAGTAAAAAAATGCTCCCTGAGGGAACAGATAATAGGGCTTCTGTTGTTTTGTTTGAGACAGAAGTTATAAAAGTTGATTTTTTTGATTCCTACTGGACAAGTTCTGCAGAGCATTTAAAGTTTATTTTTGATAATTATGCACCTGATATAGGATATACTAATTCACCATTGGCTATTGAATATGCAGAAGAGCTTTTAGCAACTGCTCGTGATGACAGCAAAAAATATGTTATCTTTTTGAGCGACGGTAAGCCTAATCTTTACGGAGAATTTGGCAATGGTGTAGCAAAAAGAGCTATTGCTGCGGCAGAAAAGTTGAGGGCAGATTATCCTGATGCAACTGTTTATTCTGTTGGTGTTCCTGGTTGTGATGAAGACTTTATGAAAAAAATCCCGGCAAGTGATGATAACTATTTCTATGCAGATAATGCAGATGAGCTTGCAAATGTATTTGATGGCATAGCAGATGTTATTACAAAGGCGTATTCTAATGTTATTATTAGTGATTCTTTAAGTGATTATGCTGAGTATGTAAATTATGATGAAGATGGCAAGCCGATATTTGATGTTGAAGTTCGTAACGCTAATGGTGATTTAGTAGACGGTGCTAATTATGATATAGCTTATGATGCAGAAACAAAGACAGTTTCTCTTGACCTTGGTACTGAGCAGATTCCTGATAGGTGGACATATAAGCTTTCTTACACAGTAAAGCCAAATGCATATGCAGATGAGTTCTTTGCAAAGAATGGTTATGATGCAGTAGGCGATGAAAATACTGACGCTGATGGTAATGCAACAAGTTCTGGTAAAGATGGATTTAAGATAAGTAATGGTAAGATTGAATTTACCTATCGTGATGAAAGTTATAGTGTAGATTTTGCTAATCCTGTTTTTCAGGTTGAAGAAAAGCAGGAATCATCTGAATCTTCAGAACCATCTGAGCCATCAGAATCTTCGGAAGAATCATCTGAATCTTCAAAGGAAGAGTCATCAAAAACAGAATCTTCAAAGACAGAGCCTTCACAAGTTGAATCCTCTAAGCAAGAAGGCAAACCTGCTAATGATATTCCACAGACAGGTAATACTCAGAATGTAGTATTTATACTTATGGCCTTTGCTGCTTCAGCTGCTATAATTTCTGTAAAAGCATTTAAATCTAAAAAATCAAAATAAACTTAAAAGTTAAATAAATATAAAAAATCACAGCCCGCAAGAGCTGTGATTTTTGTTTTAGCTTAAATATGTACAGAGCATGGAGTTAATACCTTTATTTTTTTATTATAGGTTCGTTTCATAAACATACAAGCTATTGCTGTTGAAACTGTTTCGGCTATTAAAAATGTATACCAGACAAGGTCTGTGCTTGTATTTGAATTTTTGATGATTTCTACGAATATCCATGCAACAGGCAAGACTAATACAAGTTGGCGGAAAATTGATACGACTAAGGATTCTGTACCGCTTTCAAGAGCTTGAAAGATTCCTTGAAAAGCTATATTTGCACCAGCAAAAACAAAGCTTACGGAAATTATTCTCATAGCACTTAAACAGAGAGATTTTGTTTCGCCTGAAAGCCCAAAGATCTCTGCGAATGGTTCTGCGAAAAGCTCGAGCAAAAGTGTGCCGATAAGCATAATTGAAATAGTATAAATCATACCGAATTTTATGCCGTCTTGTATTCTTTCCTTACTTTTCATACCATGATTAAAGGATATAATCGGTGTGATAGCATCTCTTAGTCCGAATGCTGCAAAGAGCATAAATTGTTGAATTTTGTAGAAAAGTCCATATGCAGTGACGGCGGCTTCACTGAGCATACCGAGTATAATATTAAGTCCATAGGTCATAACAGACATAAGTGCCTGTGCTATTATTGCAGGCAGACCGATTGCATAAATCTCTTTGATAATCTGCCACGATGGCTTGATATACTTGCCTTTATTTGAGATTTCCTTATTTACTTTGACATGGAAAATTAAGGCGACTATGCACGAAACACATTGACCTATAACAGTTGCATAGGCAGCGCCTTTTACACCCATTTCCGGAAAACCGAGTAAGCCATAAATCATTATTGGGTCGAGAACGATATTTACGATAGCACCTGAAACCTGTGCGATAGTTGAAAACAGTGAACGACCTGTTGCTTGGAGAAGCTTCTCGAGAATTGAGAAAAATACAATGCCGAATGAGATTATACAACAAATGCTCAGGTAGTCAATAGCCATATTTTGGATAAGTTTATTAGAGGTTTGTGAACAGATGTATGCACGAACACCTGTTAAGCCAAAGATTATATAGGCAACACAAATTATTATTGCGAGGAAAAATGAATTTCCTGCAACACGATTTACTTTTTCGCTGTCACGCTGACCAAGTGCTTTTGATAAGAGTGCATTAGTGCCGACACCTGTGCCTATACTTATTGCTACCATAAGAATTTGTACAGGAAACGCAAGAGTTAAGGCATTTAGTGCAGCTTCGCCATCGTGTGACATATTAGATACGAAAGCGCTATCAACAATGTTATAAACCGCTTGGAGAACCATAGATAAAATCATAGGTACACCCATAGTTATAAGCAGTTTGTTGACTGGGACAATTCCCATTTTGTTCATTTTTGTTTTTTCCATAGGTTAAAATCTTCCTTTCTCAGAACTGATAATTTTTTGCAAAAAAATAAAGCGTAAATCCAATTCCTGGATTTACGCTTTTGCTACTCGGCAACTATGATTATATCAGAATTTTTTTGAAAATGTCAAGACGAATTTTTCACAAACTTTTTTTGTATTTATCCCTATCAGCTTCGGTAATTTTTCTTATTACACGACAAGGATTTCCTGCGGCG
Organism: uncultured Ruminococcus sp.; assembly: GCA_902765855.1. Classification (GTDB taxonomy): domain Bacteria; phylum Bacillota; class Clostridia; order Oscillospirales; family Acutalibacteraceae; genus Pseudoruminococcus. Next base: position 200,468 of record CACXBF010000001.1, read on the forward strand.
ATAACGCCCGATGGAATATCTTTAGTAACAACACTTCCTCCGCCAATAATAGTATTATCTCCTATGGTGACGCCGGGCATAACGCAGACGCTGCCGCCAATCCAAACATTATTACCTACGGTGATTGGCAGAGCAATTTCAAAGCCTTCATTTCTTTGCTCTGCGTCAATAGCGTGTCCTGCGGTATAAAAACCGCAGTTTGGTGCGACAAAGCAATTATCTCCGAATGTTACCTTGCCCGGGTCGAGAATGACAAGATTATGGTTCGAATAGAAATTCTCACCAATCTCAATATTATAGCCATAATCACACCAGAACGACTGTTCTATCCAGAAATTCTCGCCTGTTTTTCCAAGAATTTTTTTAAGGAGAGCTTTTCTTTCTTCTGTTTGTGATGGCATAAGTCTATTATATTCAGCACATAAATTTTTGCAACGCATAAGTTCAGATTTAAGCTCTTCTCCATTGCTTTTATAAAGTAATCCGGCTTGAGCTTTTTCTTTTTCTGTCATAATAAGTTGACCTCCGTTATTAAAAAATTTTATAGTATTAACATTGTGCTTATTATATCTTTTTATGTGGGTTTCGTAAATTATAAATAAAGAGGACATCTCGTTTTTTTCGGGGTGTCCTCTCGATTTGTTTCTTAAGAAAAGAAGATTATTTTGTTTTTAATCAATTAAAGCTCAACTGGTTTAGCTTCCCAAATTGTATTAGCGTAATCTCTGATTGAACGGTCAGCTGCAAAGCGTCCTGCCTGAGCAATATTGACAAGCGACATATGGTTCCAGTGCATCGGGTCAGCATAGAGAGCAGACGCGTTTTGCTGTGCAATAGAATAATCTGAGAAATCTGCAAGAACCATATATGGGTCTTTGTTTCTGAGAGAATTTGCAATATCGTGGAATTTTCCGCCGAACTCTCTCTCAATATAATTGATAATATCCATAATTTCACGGCTATTATTATAATACTGCTGAGGATTATAACCACGGCGTTTAAGTTCATTAACTTCAGGCGTTGTCATACCAAAGAGAATGATATTATCATCGCCGACAGATTCGTGGATTTCTACATTTGCACCGTCAAGTGTGCCAAGTGTAACAGCACCGTTAATCATAAACTTCATATTACTTGTACCGGAAGCCTCTGTACCTGCAAGGGAAATCTGTTCGCTAATTTCTGCTGACGGAATAAGTTTTTCTGCAACAGATACGCGATAATCTTCAAGATAAACAACCTTCAGTTTCTTATTAACATCAGGGTCGTTATTTATTCTATTTCCAAGTTCTACGATAAACTGAATAATCTGCTTTGCAAAGTAGTAACCTGGGGCAGCCTTAGCACCAAAAATGTAAGTTTTAGGTGTAAATTCTGCGTTTGGATTTGCTTTGAGCCAGAGGTATGTGCTGAGAATATGAATAGCGTTAAGATGCTGGCGCTTATATTCGTGTAAACGCTTAACCTGTACATCGAAGATAGAATCAGGGTCAACGATAATTCCATTATTAGCCTTGATATATTCAGCCATTTTGATTTTATTTGCTTTCTTGATTGCAGCAAGTTGCTTGAGAACGCTTTCATCGTCCTTATATTTCATAAGTCCCTGAAGGGCAGAAGCGTCTGTTATAAATTTATCTCCGATAAGGTCAAGGATAAGAGTGGAAAGACCTGGGTTGGATTGATTGAGCCAGCGTCTATGAGCAATACCATTAGTAACATTCTTGAATTTTTCAGGTGTTACTTTATAGAAATCTGAGAATACAGATTCTTTGAGAATTTCACTATGAAGCTTGGAAACGCCATTTACAGAATGACCTGCAATAACAGCAAGGTTAGCCATCTTGACTATGCCGTCATTGATAACAGCCATTCTTGCGATTTGTGAGCCGTCAATGCCCTTTTCGTGCATTTCAGCACAGAAGCGTCGATTGATTTCTTCGATAATCTGATATATTCTTGGAAGCTTTCTTGCAAACATATCAACCTGCCAGCATTCAAGAGCTTCTGCCATAACCGTATGGTTTGTGTATGCGATAGAGCGTGTGACGATATCCCATGCGCTCTCCCATGAATAACCACACTCGTCAAGGAGTATACGCATAAGTTCTGGAATAGCAAGAACAGGGTGTGTATCATTAAGATGAATAGCGACAAGCTCCGGGAAGTTATCGAGAGTGCCGTATGTTCTGAGGTGTCTTCTGACGATATCCTGAATGGTAGCAGAAACAAGGAAATACTGCTGATTAAGTCTAAGGCTCTTACCTTCTGCGTGGTTATCTTCAGGATAAAGAACCTTTGTGATGACTTCTGCCATAGCATTTTGCTCCATAGCACGAATATATTCGCCACCATTGAAAAGTTTCATATCGAAGTCGTTAGATTTAGCAGCCCAAAGTCTGAGTCGGGAAACACCCTTTCCGCCGTAACCTGCAACCATCATATCATAAGGGACAGCCTCTATAGCTGTTGCATCAACATGATTGATGCTGTGGTAGCCGTCTGTCCAGCTTTCTTCAATTCTGCCATCAAAGAGGACTTTTACGCTCTTTTCCGGGTGAGATTGAAGCCATACTTGTCCGCCTGGAAGCCAACGGTCAGGAAGTTCTGTCTGCCAACCGTCAACGAGCTTTTGACGGAAGATACCAAATTCATAGCGAAGTGAATATCCCATAGCAGGATAATTCTGTGTTGCAAGACCATCGAGGAAACAAGCTGCAAGACGACCAAGACCACCATTGCCGAGACCTGCATCAGGCTCTTGCTCGTATATATTTTCAATCTTGATATTGAGTCCCTGCAAAGCCTTTGTCATAACATCAGTAAGACCGAGATTATAGAGTGTGTTCTTGAGTGAACGGCCCATAAGGAACTCCATACAGAGATAGTAAACGGTTTTTTTATTCTGAGTTTCGGCAGCATTTGTGAATGCTGTATATTCGTGGCTCATCATATCGCGAAGAATGAGAGCAACTGCTTTGTAGTAATGCTCGTCGGTAGCTTCGGTAGGAATTACTCCGAAGTTATGTGAAAGCTTGGAAACAATCATATCACGAGCTTCACTTGGTGTAAGTGTTTTTTTTATCATAATAATATCCCTCCAAAATAATGCATCTGATATAAAAAAATAACTTAGGTATAATTATATACTATTTTCAGCATAATTTCAATAAAATTTGTCATATTTACTTAAAAATTATTTGAGGTTGATAACTGTTGTACTTATATTTTTAAATATAATGATTTTATTATTATAAATTCCCATGTTTTTTCGGGATTTTGGTGTTGAATGAAAATATATTATATTTGTTGTAAAAACTATATCGTATAACAAATAATTATAATTACTATGATACTTAGTTTATGATATTTTCTTTATTGTCTGTGAATGATAAATGATTATCAATAAAAATTGTAATAGTATTCGATTCTATTATAAAAATAGGAATAAAAATATAAAATGGAAGAAAAATTTCTGACTTTTTATTAATTATACGCTTTATAATTCGACAAAAATGTATTATAATAGATTTAATTAGTCGGTGAAAAAATTTCGCCATCAGGACAGCATATAATTTAGCAGGATTTTCCCAAAAATAATAAATTGAAATGGAGGAAGTTGAAGTGTCAAAAAATAAAATTAAAGTAAAAGTTTGTGGTACAGAACTTAATATTCTTAGTGAAGATAACGAGGAATATACTCAGAAAATTGCTTCTGTTGTAGATAGAAAAATGAAGCAAACCTTAGAAGCTAATCCGAGAGTATCAATTTCTAATATTGCTATTTTGACGGCATTGGAGTTTTGTGACCTCTCTAAAAAGCTTGCTGACCAGACGGAAAATATGAAGAATCAGCTTAACGAATATCTTGAAGAGGCACAAAAGGCTCGTGAAGAAGCTGACGATGCTCGCAAAGAAACAGAAAAGCTTCGTTCTGAGATTGAAACTTTAAGACAGCGTTTGGCTGATAAGGATTCTAAAAAATCACACGAAACTACAGAACCACTTTCCGCTCCCGTAAGGCGTTCATCTCGCCGCGGAAAAAGACTTATAACAACAGAAAGTCGAGAGGAAGCCGCAGAGGATATTATGAGCTTCTTTGGTAATTCTGCTGACGATACAGAAGAAAATTCCTCAGATAATAATGCTTAAAATAGAAGTTCTTGCCCCTGCCGGAAGTCTTGAGGTTATATATCCTGCTGTAAGAATGGGAGCAAACGCAGTTTATCTCGGAGCGGATATTTTTAGTGCGAGAGGTAATGCGGGAAATTTTAATCGTGAACAGTTACTCGAGGCGGTAAAATACTGCCATGCAAGAAATGTTACGGTTCATCTTGCCTGTAATACACTTATTCATGATGATGAAATGGAATCAGCTTTGAATCTTATAAAATATGCTTGTGAAATAGGCATTGACGCTATAATTATTCAGGATATGGGTTTGGTTTCACTTATAAGAAAAGTTGCACCGAATATGGTTCTTCACGCTTCGACACAGATGTCTGTACATACCGCAGAGGCGGCAAAAATGCTATATGATATGGGCTTTGAGCGTGTTGTTCTTGCAAGAGAATTATCTAAAACTGAAATTAAAGAAATTGCTGATAAATTGAAAAATATGAATTGCCCGATAGAATTAGAAGTTTTTGTTCATGGGGCGTTATGTATGAGCGTTTCGGGGCAATGCTATATGAGTGCGATGTTGGGCGGCAGAAGCGGAAATCGTGGTTTGTGTGCTCAACCTTGCCGACTTCCCTTTGATGCAGGTGGCAACGGTCATGATTTAAGTCTGAAAGACCTTTCGCTGATAAGTAATCTTAGAGAACTCCACGAAATCGGTGTAACCTCATTTAAGATTGAAGGCAGAATGAAGCGTCCTGAATATGTTGCGGCGGCAGTTTCAGCTTGCAGACAAAGTTTAGATAAAGGCTTCGTTGATGAGGAAATTCTCGAAAGGCTTCGTGCAGTATTTTCTCGTTCTGGCTTTACTGACGGTTATTATACCGGAAAACTTGGTTCTGATATGTTCGGAACACGCTCTAAAGACGATGTGACTTCTGCTACAAATAAATTACTTACACAAATCCGTACAAGCTATAAAGATGAAATGCCGTTGGTGCCTGTTTCGTTTAAGCTTGAAGTCAAAGACGGTAAGCCGGCAAAGCTTATTGTCTGCGATAATGACGGAAATTCTGCTGAGGCAATGGGAGATATTCCGGAAGTAGCAATAAATACTCCTCTTTCGGCTGAACGCTGTGAGGGCTATTTGAATAAAACAGGCGGTACGCCGTTCTATACTGATAAGATAGAATGTATAATAGATAATGGCCTGACTTTGTCGGCAAAATCTATTAATGCTATGCGTAGAGATACGCTACAAGCATTGCTTGCAATTCGTGAAAAAGTTAATCCGATTGCATTTGAAATGCCGAATCTTCCGAAGTCAGTTACACATAATACAAAGGGTATGGGTTTTCGTGCAAAATTCTGTAAAGGAAATATTCCCGATGACTTTCTCGATTGTGAACTTATTTATGTTCCGATGTTTCTTGCAGATAGCGAAATAACTTCCCTTATGGATAGAGGTTTTGCCATTGCAGTTGAGATTCCGAGAGCAATGTTTGGCAGAGAAAATGAAATAGAAAATCGCTTGAAGGATTTGCAGAAGCTTGGTGTTTATGAGGTTCTGGCGTCAAATCTTGGAGCGGTTGCCCTTGCTAAGAAATTGGGAATGGATATTCACGGCGGTTTTGGATTGAATCTTGCGAATACAGCTGCGCTTGAATGGGCAGAATCCTTTGGTATGCTTGATGTGGAAGTTTCATTTGAATTGACGCTTGCACAAATAGCAAAGCTTGGCGGAAATATTCCGAGAGGAATAATTTCATATGGCAGACTTCCGTTAATGCTTACAAGAAATTGCCCTGTTAAAAATGACGGAAAAGGTTGTAAAAATTGCAAAACTCCACCGACAATCCGTGATCGTAAGGGAAAGGAATTTCCGATAATTTGCGACAAGCAAAGCTGTGAAATTTTGAATTGCGTACCACTTATACTTTCAGACAGACAAAACGAAATAAAGAACGTTGATTTTGAAATTCTGCATTTTAATGTTGAAAACCCTGTTGAAAGTAGTGAAAAACTCAAGGATTATGTTGAAAAAAGCACACCGAAGTCTGAATTTACCCGTGGTTTGTACTATCGTGGTTTATGTTGAAAACTTCTTAAAATAAAAATTAAATGATTTGGAGAAATAAAAATGAGCTATACTGTTAAGGTGAAAAAATTAAAAGAAAATGCCGTTGTGCCTAAGCGTGCGACAATCGGTTCGGCAGGAGCAGACCTATATGCCTGCATTGATGAGCCTGTGACCATTGAACCGGGAAGTCTTGCAATGATTCCTACCGGACTTGCAATAGAGCTTGAAAGCTCGGATTGTGCGGCATTTCTTTTTGCGAGAAGTGGTCTTGGGGTAAAGCACGGAATAACGCTCTCAAACGGCGTAGGCGTAGTTGACAGCGATTATCGTGGAGAGGTTTGCGTTGGACTTTGCAATGTTTCAAACGAAAGCTATACTATTTCCGCAGGCGAACGAATAGCACAGATGGTAATTATGCCTGTAAAGCCTGCTGAATTTGTCATAGCTGATGAACTTTCCGACACATCAAGAGGTGAAGGCGGTTTCGGCTCAACAGGAAAATGTTAAGAAATTAAAATTTTCGCTCGAGCCTTTTCAAAGGCTCGCAGTTTCCAAAGGCAGAGCCTTTGTTCGCTCTCCGCAGAGAGCGAAATACTTTATGCTTCACAAAGCGCAGGAGGGTATAAAAACATTCCAGTGGAATGTTTTTCGTAGGGAACCCTCGCAGGGGGTTCCCTGACGGAGTACCTCTATTATTAAACCCTATGTAAATACGATAAAATGAGCGAACTATGTTCGCTCATTCAAAATTGCTTTAAATATTTATATTTTGTTGGCATATAGACAGTAATTGGACAAAGGGAGAAGGAGAATATATGGGATTGTTTTCTAAGGATATTGGAATTGACCTCGGAACTGCTAATACTCTTGTTTTTATGAAGGGCAAGGGGATTGTTATGCGTGAACCGAGTGTTGTTGCGGTTGATGTAAGAACCGATACAGTCTTAGCCGTCGGAACTGCCGCAAAAGAAATGATTGGTCGTACTCCGGGTTCTATTGTTGCGGTTCGTCCGCTTAAAGATGGTGTTATTGCAGATTTTGATATTACAGCGACTATGCTGAAGCATTTTATCAGACAAACTGTAAAGCCATCTATTTTTAGTAAGCCAAAGGTTGTTGTTTGTATTCCGTCAGGCGTTACAGATGTAGAACGCAGAGCCGTTGAGGATACTGCAAGACAGGCCGGTGCGGGAGATGTAAAACTTATAGAAGAACCTATGGCTGCCGCTATTGGTGCAGGCTTGCCGGTATTTGAACCTACGGGAAGTTTGGTTGTTGATATTGGCGGCGGTACATCTGAGGTCGCTATGATTTCACTCGGAGATATTGTTACAGCTTGCTCGGTAAGGGTTGCCGGCGATAAATTCGATGAATCAATTATTCAGTATGTTAAAAAGAAATATAATCTTCTTATCGGTGAAAGAACTGCTGAGGAGATAAAAATAAAAATAGGTTCAGCTTATCCTTATGAGGGCGAGGGTGATATGCAGATTAAGGGCAGAAACCTTGTTGATGGTTTGCCGAAAAATGTTGTAATCAGTGCGGCGGAAGTAAGAGATGCCCTTGCAGACCCACTTTCTGTTATATTAGAGGCTATAAAAAGCACATTGGAGAAAACTCCGCCAGAACTTTCAGCGGATATTATCGACCATGGAATTATGCTTACCGGCGGTGGAGCTTTACTTCGTGGTTTGGATTTTCTTGTCGCTCAGGAAACAAATATGCCTGTTCATGTTGCAGAAAGACCGCTTGACTGTGTTGCCGAGGGTACGGGCAAAAGGCTTGAGATGAATATTGACGGCGACTTTTTTATGAGAAAGAAATAAATGGCTGACTAAGCTTAATTGGGTGACCATTTTATGAAAAATTTATTTTCAGGAAAAAGCTTCAAGGTTTTGCTTGGGGCTATTTCTGTTTTACTTATACTTGTCATAGTTACAGCAGGAAACAGCTCTTTTGGAACATATATTGTAAATCTTTTTACAATGCCTATGCAGAAAACCGCTGTAAATGCAGTGGATTCTGCCAAAGATACACAAAAATCTGCCGAGGAGCTTCAAGAAGAGGTTAATTCTCTTGAAGAGGAAAACCGTAAACTTCGTGATATGCTTGTTGATTATTATGACATTAAAGGACAAAATGAACAGTTTAAAAAATATTATAATCTAAAGGAAGAAAATCCCGACTATGATATTCTTCCCGCAACGGTTATAAGGCGTGACCCTAACGAGAATTTTTATGGATTTTATATAGATAAGGGTACTATTGACGGTGTAGAGCTTCATGACCCTGTTGTAACCGAAAACGGTTTGGTGGGAATGGTTTGTGAAGTTGACGCAACTACTTGTAAGGTAAGGACTATACTTTCGCCGGATATTCAGGTGGGAGTTCTTAACTCACGTACAAGCGATAGCGGAATTGTTACAGGTTCATCGAAATATGCAGACGATAATCTTTCTCTTATGACTAAAATTCCTGCACAACATGCAATGCAGGAGGGCGATATTATTGTGACATCGGGGCTTGGCGGAATTTTTCCTGAAAAAATTCGTATCGGAGAAATCAAGGAAATTAAGCTTGACGAATATGATAGTCAACCTATGGCAATAATCAAGCCATATGAGAATATACGGGAGGTAAATTCTGTTGCGGTTATAACCAATTATCTCGAAAAAGGTACTATTTCTAAGTCCGAAAGCTCAAAAGAAAACAGTAAACAAGAAAGTACAGCATCAAAACAATAATCGGGGGAATTTTCGTGGAGAGAAGATTCAGAATATTTAGATATATCATATATTCGACAGAGCTTTTGGTGCTTTTTGTTATTCAGGGAATACCAAATTTTATTCCTGAGCTTTTCGGCGGAAAACCAAGTCTTGTAATTCCTGTGGTTTTGACTATATCTATGTTTGAACCGAAATTGACTGCCTTGTGGTTTGGACTTGCTGGTGGACTTCTTACTGACATAAGCAACGGCGGAGTTATCGGCTTTTTTGCGATAATTATGACGGTGTGCTGTTATTTTATAAGTTATCTTACAAACGAACTTATTCGCACAAGGCTATCCGTTGCAATGGTGATTTCGTTTATAGTGGTAGCAATGGCATTATCACTGCATTTCCTATTTTTTTATGTTATGTGTGGATATGGCAACAACGGATATTTTTTCGTAAACCACTATATTTCAAGAATACTCTATACAATAGCACTTACTCCAATAGCTTATTATGTCAATAAGGTTCTTGCTTTAAGGGTGAGTTTGTAAATGTATCGGATATGAAAAACTTATATGTTAATTGTAGGGGCGAACTATGTTCGCCCATTGAATATTTGCTGACTAAATAACAATAAATTTTCATCACTAAACACAGTTAATTGACAGATAGTTTAAAAGGGGGAATGCAGTTATTATGGAAGAACAAAAAACAGAAAAAAAGCACAAACATGGGCGTACTGCGTTTCTTTTAATCGTTTTGCTTATTATCTTCGGAATGTTTACCGCAAGACTTGCAGATTGGCAACTTATAAATGGCAACAAGTATGATGAGATTGCAAAAACATCTACAAGCTATACGGTTGAAACTGAGGCTCTTAGAGGAGAAATCCTCGACGTTAATGGCGTAGGTTTAGCTGTCAATAGTACAGGCTATCAGGTGGTTATAGATAAACTCTATATGGAAGATGATAAGCTTAATGACACCATTCTTGCATTAATTCTTCTTATGGAAAAATGCGGTGAGAAATGGATTGACGATCTGCCTATTGTTATGGACGGCGATAACTATAAGTTTGCGGACAATATGGAGGACGAAATTGCTGAACTTAAAAGTAAGGATAACCTTAATATGAATACCTATTCTACTGCCGAAGAATGTATGAGCAAACTTAAAGAAAGTTATAAGTGCGATGGGTATTCAAAAAAGGAACAAAGAAATATTATAAGCGTTCGCTATAATATGAAAAAAATGGGTTACAACAAATCTACTCCTTATACTTTTGCAGACGAAATAAGTGCTGATACTATGGCGATTGTTTCGGAGAATTTTCAGGATATAGCAGGCGTTGATGTCAGAAATTCGACTATCAGAACGAATCCGAATGGTACGGCCGCCGCACAGATAGTTGGCGCTTATGGCGCTATTTCGAGCGAGGAATATAAGGAAAAATCAGATGATGATTATTCTCTTAATGATAAAATCGGAAAATTTGGAATAGAAAAATCGTATGAAAATCAACTTCGTGGCAAATCAGGAAGTAAAATGATTCGTGCTTCTTCAAATGGTAATGTCCTTGATGTTGTTGAAACTAAAAATGCTGAACCAGGTAATACCGTTTACCTTACGATAGATACTAAATATCAGTTACTTGCACAAAAAGCTCTTAAAGAGGCTACCAAAGAGGCACAGGACCTTGCAAAGCAAGCAGGGAAAAAACATTCCGGCGAGGATTGTATTTCCGGCTCGGTTGTAATGCTTAATGTAAAGGATTTTTCCGTTATATGTGCGGCAACATACCCGACATATGACCTTTCAAAATATTGGGAGGATTATTCTAAGATTGCTACGACAAAGGGCGACCCGCTTATAAATCGTGCCTTTCAGAGTGCATTTACACCAGGTTCTACTTTTAAGCCACTTGTTGCTTCTGCGGCTCTTGAAGAAAAGGCTATAAATAAAGGTACAAACATTACATGTACAGGAACATATGACTATTATGATGGTTTGAGAATTAACTGTATGGGCGTTCATGGCTCCATCAATGTTACAAAGGCTATTTCGGTTTCGTGTAACTATTTCTTTAATGATTTGGGCAGAAGACTTGGAATTGAAAGCATAGAAAGCTATGCTAAGCGTGTTGGATTTGGAAGTCCGACAGGCGTGGAGCTTGGAGAAGGCGAAGAAACAAGCGGTGCAATAGCTGGCCCTGAAAATAGCAAAAGCTGGGGCAGTGAATGGTATCCGGGAAATACGGTTCAGGCAGCAATAGGTCAGTCGGATACGCTTATTTCACCTATTCAACTTGCAACTTATGCGGCAACACTTGCTAATAACGGAACAAGACTTCAAACGCATATTGTCCGAAAGGTTGTCAGCTATGACCGAAAAACTGTTATATCCGAGAATGACCCGAATAATCCAACCGTTGTTGACAGTATGGGCGTAAGTGAAGAAAATCTTGCGATAGTTAAAGAGGGTATGATTAAGGCGGTAAACGAAACTTATGGTTCAGTTTTCGGAGATTTTAAGATTCAGGTTGTCGGGAAAACCGGTACGGCTGAAAATAACGGAAGTGACCACGCAAACTTTATATGTTATGCACCTGCTGATAATCCACAGGTAGCTGTAGGTGTTATGGTAGAGCATGGTGCAAAAAGTTCTGTTGCGATGAATGTTGCAAAAAAACTTCTTACTCAATATTTTAAGGATAATCCGGTTTCTACAACAAAAGAAACAAGCAAAAGTTAAGATTAAAAAGGCGGAGTGCCTCCGCAATCAAGATTCAGAATCGCTGGATATTCTGAATCTACCTGTATTCGCACTACAGTAGTTATTTTTTCCTCGTGAATTGTGATTTATCTTGCAGATGTCGAGGTTTAACACTCTTTAACATAAAAACACGCACAACCCGTAAAAAGAGTTGTGCGTGTTTTACTTTGTAAGAATATACTAATTTTTATAGGCAAAGCAGAACGACTATATTATTCGCAGAAGCCGTGTGTGCGTTCTACAACTTCGCCCTTTTTCTTGTAAATGCTTCCTTCGTGGACATATCCACGAACCATAGAGAGCGGATATATACTTGTCTTTCTGCCGATAACTGAACCAGGATTCAAAACTGAACCACAGCCGACCTCGACATAATCGCCGACCATTGCACCGAATTTCTTTAGTCCGGTTTCAACTCTGCCGTCATCTGTGATAATTGTTACAAGAGTTTTGTCGGACTTGAGATTAGATGTAATTGAGCCTGCGCCCATATGCGACCTGTATCCAAGGATAGAATCGCCAACATAGTTATAATGCGGAACTTGAGCATAGTTGAAAATAATTGAATTTTTCAATTCTGTTGAATTGCCTATAACTGCACCTTCTCCGATAATAACAGAACCTCTGATAAATGCACAATGTCTTATTTCAGCATTTGCACAAACTATTAAAGGACCTGTCAGATAAGCACTGTCATAAACTTTTGCGGATTTGGCAATCCAGATATTTTCACCACGCTTTTCATATTCGTTCGGGTCGAGTGTTTCACCGAGAGCGATAATAAAATCGCTGATTTTCGGCAAAACCTCCCACGGATACTTTACACCGTCAAAAAGTGGTTTAGCAATGGTTTGGTCAAAATCAAGAAGCGAGCTTGCTTCAAGATAACTATACATACAATACACCCTCTAAAAAATTATTATTCAAAATCGTAAAAAGCCCATTCGTCATCATCAAATTTTCCGGCGAAAAAGCGTATCTCTTTATCTCCGCTTGTAACGCTATAAGATGAAAAAGCATAAGGCTTTTTTGTATCAGGTTCAAGCACAACAGCACATTCACCAAAGCTGTGCCACGGATACTTGAAAACATCAACGCCATTTATGCAAAAGCGTCCTTTAGATGCTCTGCCAAGAAATTCGTGCTGTTTCAATTAAAATTCACCTCAATTAGCCACAATCCCAATTATATACTACATCATCGAATTTACAATTCTTTAAATCTTCAGGTTTGATAAAGAAGTTAGCAACACCCAAATCGCCCCAAAGAGTTACAAATTTTTTGCCGTTTGTTTCGGAATCAATCTGCAATAGCAAGGTGCTGTATTCACGAGTTTCCTCGTCATATTCTCTTGGGTCGCTCTGAGTAAAGAACGGATATCCGCCCATTCTATGACCAGTTTCTTCAATTTCATATAATACTTTTTCAGTGACTTCGTCTGGCATATCAAAAAACTCTTCATAGTCTGAGCCTGTTTCTTCATTATAAAGCTTTGTGAAGGTTTCATCAAACTTATAATCACTACAAGTCATATATTGCTCTTGAATCTCAAAGCTAAGCTTTAAAGGAGTATCTATTGGAGAATAAATCTCATCGCCCTTACTTTTATCAATGTAATCTTTGATAATTGGTGCTTTCTGCTGGTTTTCTGGGTTTTTGTCAACATCAGCGTGATAGAAGATTTTATAATCTTCTTGATTTGTTGGATTGTCAAAATCAGCACCATATAAATCGCTGGTAGGATTTATGAAAATCTGTAAAATTCCCTTTTCTGGAAAGTTTTCAAAATTAGGAACTTCCTCAAAATTTATCTGTGCTAAAAGTATCATAGGGATTTGAGTACCCCTTTGATTATAATTTTCTGTATGAGGATATTCAAAATCCTTTGGGAGATAAGGTGTTCCTCCGAAGCTACTTTCAAAAGGACTTGTTTCGCTCTCTATTGTATTGATTCCAATGCACTTAGTTTTTGTCACTTCTTTAAATTTTGCAATAATCTCATCTATTTCAGGCATAGCAGCACTCCTTTATTTTTTCTTTATATTTATAATTTCTTCAATAAGCTTTGTTGTGCCGTCTATACCAAGAAATGCACTGTTTATGCAAAGGTCATAGTTATTATAATCGCCCCATTTGGTATCGGCATAATAATTGTAGTAATTAGCTCTTGTTTTGTCTTTTTTAGCAATAAAAGCATTTACGGAATTTTCGTCAATTCCTTCAACATTTATAGCACGCTCTCTGCGAAAATCAAAATCTGCATAAATAAAGATTTTGATGCAGTTCTTATTATCTTTGAGAACATAGTCGGCACATCTTCCAACGATAATACAATCATCGTTGGCATATTCTTTGATGAGCTTTTGTTGTGCGATGAAAACTCTGTCGTTTATAGGTAACTGGGCAGTGCCGGAGAATCCGTGTACAATGCTTGAAGCACCGAGAGAAAGTGAATAAAGCAAGCTGCTTGCCGCTTTTTCATCAACTTCCTTGAGAATATCCGGGCTTATGCCGCTCATTTCAGCAGCTTTATAGATAAGCTCTTTATCATAAAACTTAAAACCAAGTTTTTCTGCAAGTTTTTGTCCGATTTCGTGTCCGCCACTGGCGAATTGTCTAGATATTGTAATAACCATAAGTACAGCTCCTTTCGGTAAATATAACATAATTTTACGCAATCAGGAATAATTTTATGCTAATTTATTATAACAGTGTCTTGCTTATAATGTCAAGAGAATAGTTTATTTATGAGCTATACTAATTAAATTTCTTTTGTGGATTTATAACTTTTTAGCAGCGGTAAGCCCCATATATAGTGCGTGAGATGAGGCAAGATAACGGATAAGCTCTCGTTCCTCTGAAAAACCTCTGCTTAAAAGTAACTTTTTAACATCGCTGTAATTATCGCTGTCTACTGCTACATATACTAAACCAACAGGCTTTTCATCTGTTCCTCCATTTGGACCTGCTATTCCAGTGGTGGATATGCCAATGTCCGCACCGGAAATTCTGCGAACTCCTTTAGCCATTTCTAAAGCAGTTTCGGCACTATATTCGGTAAAAGTATCAAGAGTTTCTTGCGATACTCCTAAAACGCTGTGCTTTATATTATTTGAGTATGAGCAGACACCACACTCGAAAACCTTGGACGAACCCGAAACTTCGGTTATACGCTTTGATACAAGACCGCCTGTAATACTTTCAGCAGTTGCAATTTTGAGATTTTTTTCGTGTAAGGTTTTTACTAGAGCTGTTTGAAGATTGCCGACATCTATTCCATAGATATATTCATTACCGATAATTTCACGAACTTTTTCTATTACAGGCTCTATCATTTCGTAGCCTTTTTCAGTGCTTTCTACGGAGGCAGTCACTCTGAGAAGTACCTCGCCATCTTTTGCATATGGTGCAAGAGTAGGATTTTCAAGACTATTCATAAGGTCTTTAAGTTTGCTTTCTACGACAGATTCGCCTATATTAAATATATGTATTGTTCTTGAAACTAATGTTTTGCCTGTATATTTTTTGAGAATTGGTGCAAGCTCATTATCAAACATAGGACGCATTTCTCTTGGCGGACCGGGAAGAAGTGCAAGAAACTTGCCATTATTCTCTGCAAGTATACCGGGGGCAGTGCCAAAGCCATTTTTAAGTACAACAGCACCTTTTGGAATAAGGGCTTGCTTTCGGTTGTTATCGGTCATTGTGCGGTTAATTTTTTTAAAATATTCCTTTATATGCAGAAGTTCTTCGGCGTTTTCTTCCATAGGAAGCCCGAGAACTTCTGCGGCTGTTTCCTTTGTTAAATCGTCACAAGTAGGTCCAAGACCTCCTGTTGTGATGACGAGGTCGCAACGGGAAAGTGCTTCTTTTAGGCTTGCTTTTAGTCTTTCCGGATTATCGCCAACAACGGCTTGATGATAAACATTTATTCCAAGTTTTGCAAGTTCTTTTGCGAGATATACTGCGTTGGTATTTACTATATCACCGAGCAAAAGCTCAGTTCCAACACATAAAATTTCAGCTTTCATAAAATATTCCTCCTATGTTAAGGGCTTTGCCCTTAAAACCCACAAGGGACTCCGTCCCTTGACCCTGCAAGCCTTTGAAAAGGCTTGAGCGAAACTTTTGACTTAAAAAACTCAGACGCGAATAATAAGCTATAATTTAACAAAAAAGTAGAACGCGTCTTGACGGCGGAGGCACTCCGCCTTGAGCGAAACTTTTGACTTAAAAAATTAAGACGCGAATAACAAGCTGCAATTTAACAAAAAAGTAAAATGCGTCTTGACGGCGGAGGCACTCCGCCTTGAGCGAAGCTTTTGACTTAAAAAATTCAGACGCGAATAACAAGCTGCAATTTAACAAAAAAGTAGAACGCGTCTTGACAGCGGAGGCACTCCGCCTTGAGCGAAACTTTTGACTTAAAAAATTCAGACGCGAATAACAAGCTGCAATTTAACAAAAAAGTAGAACGCGTCTTGACGGCGGAGGCACTCCGCCTTGAGCGAAGCTTTTGACTTAAAAAACTCAGACGCGAATAACAAGCTGCAATTTAACAAAAAAGTAAAATGCGTCTTGACGGCGGAGGCACTCCGCCTTGAGCGAAATTTTTAATTGTTGTAGAGTTATGCAATAACTAAGTGATAAAGTTGAACGGTAAAACTCATTCGGTTATAATAGTTGCTACTACCATGTGGACTAACTCTCTATAACCCACTACGAGTAAGGCTTATCAAGCAATTTCTCCGTGGGTTGTCAACCACAAATCATTTTATCACTATTTGTTTTATTAGGCAACCTCGTTCATAATTTATTCACAATTTATTTCCTAATATATGGTATAATATAAGATAATCGACATAGAAAGGCAGGCGTAGTATGCTTAGGAATGAACCATTGCTCAACGCATTGCTCATCAATCTGCTTCTCGGAACTATTTGGCACTACGCCACATTCTTCCTCTGCATAAGTATTAAGATTGAGCATTTCGATCCGAAACGAGCAAGGTATCAACCACGAAAATGGGAGAAAAATGGTAAGTGGTATGCAGACCACCTCAAAATCAACAAATGGAAGGATTTCTTGCCTCAGCATATTGGCAAAGATGGTTTCTCTAAAGACCATCTCGATGATGTTTCAATAGAATATCTTGATGAATTTATTTTAGAAACCTGTCGTGGAGAATGGAATCACATTGCAAACTGTTGCTTTGCAGTTGTTCTTTTTATTGCAAATCCTTTTTGGACAGCTTTTATATTAACAATACTTCTGTTTCTTGGAAACTTACCCTTTGCTATAATTCAACGCTATAATCGTTTCAGACTTGTAAAATTAAAAAATACACTTATCAAAAAGGCAGAGCGAGCTAAAAAGCTTGAGGCTCGTAAAAAGTCTAAGACACAGGAACAGGCTTCTATACAGGATTCTGATGGAGAGGTTGTTTCGGGATAGAAAGGATAATTATGGATTGGTTTTTTGCGGAAAGCGTAGATGGCGAACATCTCATAACAGGTGAAGACGCTATTCATATTACAAAATCACTTCGTAAATCAGTTGGAGAAGCTGTGATACTTTGCGATAGTTCGGGCGTTGAGCATAATTGTCTTATCGACAGGATAAACGATGAGGGCGTTTTAGTACACGAAATTTCTAAAACGGAATGTCAGAATGAGCCTTCAGTTGAAGTGACGCTTTTTTCGGCACTTACTAAAGGCGATAAGCTTGAAACAGTTATTCAGAAATCTGTTGAGCTTGGTATAAGTCATATTGTGCCGGTTCTTACAAGCAGATGTGTTTCAAGGCCTGATGCAAAATCGGCAACTAAAAAACAGGCTCGTTATCAGAAAATAGCACTTCAGGCGGCAATGCAGTCACGCAGAGCAATTATTCCAGATGTTAGCGAAATAATTACTCTCGAAAAAGCCTCAAAAATGCTTTCTGATTTTGATACGACAATATTCTTTTTTGAAGGTGGGGGAAAAAGTCTTAAAGAGATACTTTCATCACCTGCAAAGAAAATTGCGATTTTTACCGGTCCTGAGGGTGGATTTGAAGAGCGTGAGGTTGAGCTTCTTACAGAAAATGGTGCGGTAGTCGCAACTCTTGGAAAAAGGATTCTGCGTGCAGAAACTGCACCAATAGCGGCTCTTGCGGCTATAATGTTTGAAACAGGAAATCTTGAATGACAAATATTGATAAAAACCTAAATCATATTAAGCTTTTGAAGCTATTGCTTCAAGAGCTTTTTTGTTATTTATGGTGATTTTTCCGTAGCCTGTTGAAAGCAAGCCTTGTCTTGAAAATTCGTTTATGATTCTGCTTGCGGTTACTCTTGATACTGCAACAGCAGTGCCGATTTCCTCCTGAGTGGCAAAAACATAACGGTTATCGCCACGCTCCTCGGCGGATTCAAGCAAGAAATTTGCTATACGGCTTTCAGCGTCACGAAAGGTTATACTATCAACTTGTAAGGATAACATTCTTATAGTCATTGCTTGAAGTTTTAAAAGCTCTAAGGCGATTTCTGGGTGTGTTCGGAAAGCGTTTTCGAGTATCTGTCTTGTTATTACAACGATTTCTGTTTTCTGCATAGCATTTGCACTTGATACCCTTGGCATACCATCAAAGAATGCCGCCTCTCCTAATATTGCTCCACGAGATATTATTGAAAGTGTTTTTTCCATACCGTTTTCGGAGGTCATATAAATTCTTACTTTACCACGCCTCAGATAAAAAAATGATTCAGCCTTTTCACCTTGAGAATATATTTCTTCTCCCTTTTCAAGCTTTTTAACAAAATTTATGCTTTCAAAAAGCTCTGTAAGGCTTTTTGGAAGCCCATATGAATAGGTTTCTATATAATGATTCATTTTTTCCATTTGAAGTATCAAACCTTTCCTTTTATATTCGGCGATGGATTATGATTTTTACTTAATTAGGAGAAAATTGTATGTTTTAATTGTAACATACTTTACATTCTTTTTCAAATTTATATGAGATAATTATACTACCTAATATAATTAAGGAGGTCATAAAAATGGGAATGACAATGTCACAAAAAGTCCTTGCCGCTCACGCAGGACTTAAAGAAGTTAAGGCGGGACAGCTTATCGAGGCAAAGCTCGACCTCGTTCTCGGAAACGATATAACTTCTCCTGTTGCAATCAATGTATTTGAGGGCTGTCAGGCTAATAGTGTTTTTGATAACACAAAGGTAGCTATGGTAATGGACCATTTCACACCAAATAAGGATATTAAGGCTGCTGCACAATGTCAGCAGGTTCGTCATTTTGCCGATAAATATGACATCAAGAATTACTTCGATGTCGGTGAAATGGGAATTGAACACGCACTTCTCCCTGAAAAAGGTCTTGTAGGCCCCGGCAGCCTTGTAATCGGTGCAGACTCACATACCTGTACATATGGTGCTTTAGGTGCTTTCTCAACAGGTGTAGGTTCAACAGATATGGCTGCCGGTATGATTAGTGGTAAGACTTGGTTTAAAGTTCCTGCTGCTATTAAGTTTAATCTTGTCGGTGAACTTCCAAAGTGGGTAAGCGGTAAAGATGTTATTTTGCACATTATCGGCGAAATCGGCGTTGACGGTGCTTTGTATAAGTCTATGGAATTTACGGGTGAGGGCATTAAGAGCCTTTCTATGGACGACAGACTTTGCATAGCTAATATGGCTATTGAAGCTGGTGCAAAGAACGGAATTTTTCCGGTTGATGATATTACTCGTGAATATATCAAGGATAGATTCCAAGGTGAGCCTGTTGAATTTTCAGCAGATGATGACGCAGTTTATGATGAAGAATACACAATCGACCTTTCAAAACTTCGTCCAACAGTCGCATTCCCACACCTTCCTGAGAATACAAGAACTGTTGATGAAATCGGTGATACAGAGGTTAAGATTGACCAAGCTGTTATCGGTTCTTGCACAAACGGACGAATCTCTGACCTTCGCGCTGCCGCTGAGGTACTCAAGGGCAAGCATATTGCAAAGGGAGTTCGTTGCATAGTTATCCCGGGAACACAGAATATCTGGCTTCAGGCTATGCACGAAGGCTTATTTGATATATTCATTCAGGCCGGAGCAGTAGTTTCTACACCAACCTGTGGCCCTTGCCTTGGCGGACATATGGGTATACTTGCTAAGGGTGAAAAGGCTGTTTCTACAACAAACAGAAACTTTGTAGGAAGAATGGGACACATTGAATCCGAAATTTATCTTGCAAGCCCTGCTGTTGCAGCTGCAAGTGCAGTTACAGGCTATATTACATCACCTGAAAAGCTCTGAGGAAAGGATTGAATATAAATGAAAGCACACGGAATAGTACACAAGTATGGAGATAATGTAGATACAGATGTTATCATTCCTGCAAGATATTTGAATACAGCCTCTCATAAAGAGCTTGCTGCTCACTGTATGGAGGATATTGACGCAGATTTTGTCAAGAATGTAAAGGAAGGCGATATTATTGTTGCCGAAAAGAACTTTGGCTGCGGCTCATCAAGAGAACACGCTCCGATAGCTATTAAGGCTTCTGGGATTTCTTGCGTTATCGCTTCAACATTTGCAAGAATTTTCTATCGTAATTCTATCAATATCGGACTTCCGATTCTCGAATGTGACGAAGCAGCTCACGAGATTAAAAATGGTGACGAGATTGATATTGATTTCGATACGGGCGTTATCACAAATGTTACAACAGGTAAGACCTATCAAGCTGAGCCATTCCCTGAATTCATTCAGAATATCATCAAGGACGGCGGACTTATCAATCATGTTACTAAGAAGTAATATATAGTCTTTAAATATTAAAATCCCGAGGAATTTTATTGCCTTGGGATTTTTTAATATAGAAATAATTGCTTGGACATTAAGGCGCTTGCTTGACAATATATATTCATTGCGGTAAAATAAAGGTTACTTTAATAATATTTTATGGACAGAGGTTGGCTCGATGAAATCATTTTTGAGAAGAACTTGGGCAAAGATAGATTTAGACGCTATTGAACATAATTATAATGAAATAAGAAACCATGTTTCTCCTGAAAGCGAGATTATGTGTGTCATCAAGGCAGACGGCTATGGGCATGGCGCAATTTTTCTTGCAAGAGAGTACGAAAGACTTGGTGTAAAGAGGTTTGCGGTTTCTAATATTGAGGAAGCTATGCAGCTTCGTGAGCATGATATAAAATCTCCAATTTTGATTCTTGGCTTTACTCCTGCGGACTTGGCAAAGGTTCTTGCGGATAATAATATTTCTCAGGCGGTACTTTCTGAGGAATATGCTGAGGAACTTTCTAAATATGCTCAGAGAGATGGTGTAACAGTAAAGGCTCATATTGCACTTGATACAGGTATGAGCAGAATAGGCTTTATGTATCAGAATATAGACAGAGATTTTGCGTCTATTGATACGATAGAGCGTGTTTGTAAATTGCCTTCCCTTGATTTTGAAGGAATTTTTACACATTTCTTTGTATCAGATGAGGCTGAAGAGGGTAAAGAAGATACACTTCGTCAATATAAATGTTTTGATGATGCTATTGCAAAGCTTTCTGCGAGGGGAGTTGAATTTCGACTCAGACATTGTGCAAATAGTGGTGCTATTATTGATTATCCCGATACGCATATAAATATGGTTCGTGCGGGAATTATACTTTATGGTTTAGCTCCGTCTGGAAAGCTTAGGGGTAAGCTTAATCTTATCCCTGCAATGCAGCTTAAATCAGTTATTGCACAGATTAAAACTGTTGAGCCTGATGCAAAGGTAAGCTATGGAGGAACATTTACAACAAGCCGTCCGACAAAGATTGCTACGGTTCCTATTGGCTATGCTGATGGCTATACACGAGCCTTGGGAAATAATGCACGGATGATAGTAAACGGAAAATATGCACCGATTATCGGCAGAGTTTGTATGGACCAGCTTATGCTTGATATTACAGATATTGAGAATGTTTCTACTGGTGATGAAGTAACTGTAATAGGCACGGACGGGGATTGCTGTGTTTCAGCAGAAGAAATTGCGGATTTGACTAATACCATAAATTATGAGATTATCTGCATTATCGGAAAGCGTGTCCCAAGAGTTTATTTTAAGAATGGCAAGAATGTTGGTACGCTTGATTATATTTATCCGAGTAATCTAAAGAACTAATAAAAAAACCACCGCATTGATATTTTGTGTAGGAAATACCGTCCTTTTGTATAGGGGGCGGTTATTTCTTTTTATGTTTTAGATACAAGTTGATAATTGCGACAATCAGCTATCTTTCAGGGAATCCCCTGCGAGGGTTCCCTACGAAAAACATTCTACTGGAATGTTTTTCTACCCTTCTGCGCTTTGCGGAGCATAAAGTGTTTCATCATCTGCGAACGGCGACCAAAGGCGTTGACGTAGGTGACTACCTTTGGAAACTGCGAGCTTTTGAGTGTCTAAGAAAAGTCTGTCAGCTAAGCGATAGTTCACTGGGAATTTCCCCGACCGCGTCAACTATCTTCTCTTATCCACTACGAGCGAGGCAAAGCCGAGCGATTACGCGTCTTGTCCTGTGCGGTCACGCACTGCGTCTTGGGAGCGGAACTTTTAAGTTTATGCTATTGTTATAAACAAAATTTGTAAATGTATGTCGATGAAAAATAAAACTCTTTGTTGACAGTGATTGTGCAGTATGTTAAAATAAAAATATCAAGAATCGTAAGACTAACCACCTTTTTTGCAAGAGGTGGTTATTTTTTCATATAGGAATGTGGGGTATGGATAATGAAAATGCTTGTAATAGACGGAAACAGCATTTTGAATCGTGCTTTTTATGGAATAAGACTTCTTACAACAAAAGACGGACAATATACAAACGCTATTTTTGGCTTTATGACTACGCTTGAAAAAGTTTTGTCTGAAACCGGTCCCGATGCAGTAGCCATTGCATTTGATATGCGAGCACCGACATTCAGACACAAGGCTTATGACGGTTATAAGGCAAAGCGTAAGGGCATGCCGAATGAGCTTGCCTCTCAGATGAAGCCTCTTAAAGAGCTATTAACACTTCTTGGATATAAGATTGTTGAATGTGAAGGATATGAGGCTGATGATATTCTCGGAACCCTTGCAGATACTTGTACCAAGAACGGTGATGAGTGTGTTATTGCAACAGGTGATAGAGATAGCCTACAGTTAGTTTCACCGACAGTAAGTGTAAGAATTGCCGCAACAAAAATGGGCAAACCGGAAGTTACGCTCTATGATGAAGCTGCAATTATGGAAAAATATGGAGTTAAACCTAAACAGCTTATCGAAATTAAGGCTATTCAGGGAGATACTTCGGATAATATTCCAGGTGTTGCCGGAATAGGTGAAAAGGGTGCAGGAGACCTTATTAAACGCTTTGGAAATATAGATTATATTTATGAAAATATAGATACTATTGATATTAAGGACGGTATCAGAAAAAAGCTTATTGCAGGTAAGGAGAGTGCCTATCTCAGTCATATGCTTGGAACTATATGCGTAGAGGCTCCGATTGATACTGATATAAATAATTATATTCCTACAAAAAGAGATTCTGCGGGAGCGGCTAGACTTATGGCAAGCCTTGAGCTTTTTAAGCTGATAGATAAGCTTGGACTTAGTAACGAGGAAATTCCCGTTGTTGAAAATAAAGTTAAAGAAATTAAAAAGCTGAATATTATAGAAGATTTTGATTATAGCAAGGCTATTGAAAGTTTTAAGGGAAAAATCGTTTCGATAGCTTGCAGACTTGAGGACAGTCAAATTTCAGAAATGGCTGTACTATGTGAAAATGATATTTATTTATTTTCTTTTGAAAGCTTTGAATTTTTTACTGCAATCAAGAACATTTTTGAGAATGAGGATATTAAAAAACAACTTCATGATATAAAACCCGTTGTAGCTGTTTTGTTGAAAAATAATATTGAGCCTGTCGGAATAGTTTGTGATACGATTCTTGCATCATATTTGCTTAATCCAAATTCGCCTGATTATTCAATCGAAAGACTTATGCAAGAATACAATCCACCTAAGTTTGAACTTGCCGAAAATGCACCGAAACTTGCAAAAGGAAGTGCGGAAGTTTCTGCATTATCAGAAACCCTTATGAAACTAATTGAGGAAAAGAAACAGACAAAGCTCCTTGACGAAATTGAAATTCCGCTTGCCATTGTTCTCGCCGATATGGAAAACTGCGGTTTTATGGCAGATAGAAACGGCATTATGGAATATAATAAGGAAATTAGTGCAAAGCTTGATGAGATTACTAAGGAAGTTTATGACGCGGTTGGCTATGAATTTAATATAAATTCTCCAAAACAGCTTGGTTCAGCACTTTTTGAAAAGTTGGCACTTCCACATGGAAAAAAGACAAAGAGCGGATATTCAACAAGTGCAGAAGTTTTAGAAAGTCTGAAATATGAACACCCCGCAGTTGCTCTGATTTTGCAGTATAGGACATATTCTAAATTGAAATCGACCTACTGTGACGGACTTTTAAAGGTTATTGGTGATGACGGAAGAATACATTCCAGCTTTAATCAGACCGAAACAAGAACGGGCAGAATCAGTTCAACAGAGCCTAATTTGCAGAATATTCCGGTAAGAACAGAGCTTGGCAGAGAATTACGCAGATTTTTTATAGCAAAAGATGGGTGTGTTCTTGTTGACGCAGATTATTCACAGATTGAATTAAGAGTTCTTGCACATATAGCGAATGATAAGGCTATGATAGAAGCTTTCAAAAATAATGAAGATATACATTCTATAACCGCATCACAGGTATTTAAATTACCGCCCGAAATGGTTACTAAGACAATGAGAAGTCGTGCAAAAGCTGTAAACTTTGGAATTGTCTATGGCATAGGAGCGTTTTCACTCTCTAAGGATATTGGTGTAACAAGAAAAGAAGCTGATAATTATATTAAGAATTATCTTTCACATTATTCGGGCGTTGACGAATATATGAAGCGAACTGTTGAGGACGCTAAGCGTGACGGCTATGTAACTACAATGTTTGGCAGAAGAAGATATTTGCCAGAACTTACCTCATCTAATTTTAATCTTCGTGCATTCGGAGAGAGAGTTGCAAGGAATATGCCTATTCAGGGTACATCGGCTGATATTATAAAGATTGCTATGATAAGAGTAAGAAATAGGCTCAAAGCTGAAAATATGCAGGCAAAGCTGATTTTACAGGTACACGATGAACTTATAGTAGAAGCTCCTGAAAATGAAGCCGACAGAACAGCTAAAATTCTTGAGGAAGAAATGGAAAATGCAGTTAAGCTAAATGTTCCTCTTATTGCAGAAGCAGGTAAGGGAAAAACATGGTATGAGGCTAAGGCATAATGTTGAAATATTCTTTAATGGAAAGGAGTGTTGAATTTTATGAAAATACTTTTTGTTTGTACAGGTAATACTTGCAGAAGTCCTATGGCTGAGGGGATTTTTAAAAAGCTAATACAAGAAGATGAAAGCATAAGCTGTTCAAGTGCCGGAATGAGTTTTTGTGATGGCGACGCTGTCAGCGAAAACGCAGTTATCGTCTGCAAGGAAATAGGCGTTGATATAAGCGAGCATAAGTCTAAATCTATACGCCGTGATGATATTAACGAATATGATATTTTTGCTGTTATGACAGAAAGCCACGCTATGACGCTTGTTTCGGCAGGAGTTCCTAAGCAAAAAATTTATATTATGGGTGTAAGTGACCCATTTGGCGGAAGTGTTGAGGTTTATCGAAAGTGCAGAGATGAGATTCAGCAATCCTGCGAAAAGCTATATAAAAAGGTTAAGGATATGTAAGATATGAAAACAGAGATTTTCCCTATGGGTGAGGAGCATTTGGATTCACTTGCAGAACTTGAAAAGGTTTGCTTTTCACAACCATGGTCAAGGCAGGCTCTTGCAGATGAGCTTGAAAACGACAGTGCATTCTTTTTTGTTGCAGAAACAGACGGAGAGGTTTCCGGCTATGTTGGTTTGATAATAACCGCAGGACAGTCATATATAACAAATATAGCTGTTTTCCCGAAATTCAGACGAATGGGCATAGCTAAAATGCTTCTTGAAAGATTATTTTCTATTGCTGAAAAATGCGATTTGGAGTTTATTTCGCTTGAAGTTCGTCCATCAAATGAAAATGCAATTTCGCTTTATAAATTGTTAGGTTTTGAAGAAATAGGCTTGCGAAAACGATTTTATAGAAATCCTACAGAGGACGCACTTATTATGACTAAGACCTTTTTAGGGAATATTATTTACTCAAATATAGAAAAAGCCGGTGATTGATTATGAGAATTGAGCATATCGCAATGTACGTAAATGACATTGAAGCGGTCAAGGATTTTTTTGTGAAATATTTAGAAGCAAAACCAAATGTTGTCTATCATAATAAAAATACAGATTTTCGCTCTTATTTTCTTTCGTTTTCAGACGGAGCAAGGCTGGAAATAATGAATAAGCCACAAATGGATGATATAGAAAAAACATTAGCAAGAACTGGATTTTCTCACATTGCCTTTAGCGTTGGAAGCAAAGAAAAGGTAAATGAGATAACCGAGTGTCTAAAAACGGCAGGATATAAAGTTATAAGCGGTCCGAGAACTACCGGAGATGGATATTATGAAAGCTGTATTATCGGTATAGAGGAAAATCAAATAGAAATAACAATTTAACAGATTTTAATGAATCAGTATTTGATGTATAATATGCTTTGCCGATGTGGTATTTCCATATCGGCATTTTGTATGTTCTGTTCTTTTGTGTCAAAAATATAGTGTGACTATTGAATGATTTAGTAAAAAGTGCTATAATAAAAAAACTTACAATAGATTTAAAAGGGTATAAACCAAGTTTGAGCTTGAGTTTATATATCGGTGATATTATGAAAGAAAAGGTATTGCTTCTCTTAAAAGAAGGAGAATATATTTCAGGAGAAAAATTGAGCGAGATTCTTGGTGTTTCCCGAACAGCTGTCTGGAAAGCAATAAATTCTTTGAGAGATGACGGCTATGAGATTGATTCTGTTACAAATAAGGGATATAAACTCGTAAAAAAACCAAATGTGCTTAATGCAAGTGCGATAAACGAAGGTCTTGATGTAAAAGTAGTAGGTACAGAAATCGTTACTCTTAAAACTGTCGATTCTACAAACGAAGAAATTAAACGCAGAGCTCACGAAAATGCAAAAAGTGGACTTGTTGTTATTTCCTGCGAACAAACAGCAGGAAAGGGCAGACTTGGAAGAAAATGGGCCTCTAATGAGGGCGGGGTTTATTTTTCATTTTTGTTAAGACCGGAATTACCGCCGAGTGATGTTTCAGGTATAACTTTAGCGGCCGGTTTGGGTGTTTGTCTTGCAATAAGAAAGTTTACGGGACTTGATGCCAGAATCAAGTGGCCAAATGATGTTATAGTCGGCAATAAAAAGATTTGCGGAATACTTACAGAAATGACCGCACAGACAGATATGGTTGATTTTGTTGTAATAGGAATTGGAATAAATGTTTTGCAGGAAAGTTTTCCTGAGGAAATTGCATATAAAGCAACATCATTAAAAATAGAAACTAAAAGTGAACCAGACCTTTCAGAGCTTATGCATGAAATAATAGCTACTCTTGATAAAACTGTTTTATCATATCTTTTTGGAGTTTCTCAAGAAGATTTAAAGCTCTATAAGAATATGTGTGCAACGATAGGAAGAGATGTTTCTCTTACAAGAAACGGAGAAAAGCTCACAGGCAAGGCTATTGACATTACGGCTGACGGAGAGCTTGTTGTTTGCCTTGAAAATGGTAAAAAAATAGCTGTAAACTCAGGAGAGGTTACAGTTCAGGGGATTTATTAAAAAGTTAAGGCTTCGTCTTATGTCTCTGCATAGGCGAAACCTTTAATATTATATGTGAAAGGGTTTATTTGGCTATGATAAATGTATCTCATCTCACCAAAAAATATAAAAATACCCACGCAAATGATAATATTTCATTTATAGTAGATTCAGGAGAAATTGCTGTCCTGGCAGGTTCTAACGGTGCTGGAAAATCAACAGCTATTAAGTGCATAGCCGGACTTTTGCGTTATGATGGTGAAATAGAAATTTGCGGTTTTAAAAATAAGAGTCTTGAGGCTAAAAAAATCACAGGTTATATTCCTGAAATCCCTGCTCCTTTCGATTTGCTTACAGTTTGGGAGCATATGGAGTTTATTGCAAGAGCTTATTCGCTTAAAGATTGGCAGAATGACGCCGAAAAACTTATGGAGCGTTTTCAGCTTACAGATAAAAAAAATAAGCTAGGAAAAGAGCTTTCAAAGGGTATGCAGCAGAAAATCAGTATTTGTTGTGCGTTGTTGATTAAGCCAAAGGCTGTGCTTTTTGATGAGCCGTTTGTTGGTCTTGATCCTCATGCAATAAAAGAACTTAAAGCGATAATTCTTGAGCTTAAAAAACAAGGTGCGTCTGTAATTATTAGTACACATATGCTTGAAAGCGTCAGTGAACTTTGGGATAAGGTTCTCATAATGATGGAGGGACGCATTGAGGCAGAAAGAACAAGAGAGGCTGTTGAAAAAAATGGCGAAGATTTAATGGAACTATTTTTCAATATAACTGAGAAAGTTTCGCGGTGAGGTACATATGAAAGCTATAATTTATATGCTGAGAAAGAGCATAAAAAATGGAATAATTGATATACTTCATCACCCTATGCAACTGATAGTTTATCTTTTTATAATTTTGACAACGGTTAGTGGTGTTGTTACTGCTATGACAAGCAATATTAGCGAAGAGCAAAGGCACTTTGATTTTAGAATATTGCAGGGTGCATATCTTCTGATACTTTATTTTATAAGCGTTCCTATTATGCTTAAAGGTACAAATGCCTCTACAACCTTTTTCAAGATGAGTGATGTTACTAATGTTTTTACAGCACCTATTTCTGAAAAGAAAATTCTTGTATATGGTGTTGGCAGACAGATGGCAACAATTTTATTATTGCTTATATGCTTCGTTTCATATGGTGCAATGGCGGTTCAGTATTTTTCACTTACGATATGGGACGCTGTTTTGCTTTTGTTGGGTATTGGTGTAATGCTATTTGAAGTGCAGATGATTACTATTTTAATTTTCTGTGTATGTAATGGCAGACCAACACGAATACGAATGATGAAATATGCTATATATCTTATGATAGCCGTTCCGATAGTTATTGCGTTATTACGGCTTTTTTCTAATGGATTTACATATGAAAATATTCTTTCAGCGGTATCCTTACCATATTTGAATTATATTCCTATAGTTGGCTGGACAAGCGGTATGTTTATAGGGATAATAACAGGAAATATAACTAACATATTGGTTTATGGTGGTTTACTTGTATTATTTACTATTTTTGCAATAGTTGTATTTATTCGCAGTAAGGCTGATTACTATGAAGATGTCTTGCAAAAGACCGAAAGTGTTTATGAATTTCGCAATGCCATAAAAAGCGGTAAGGTCAGCGATAAAAATATGATGAGCGATAAAAAGAAAGTTAAGCTTGGCAGAATGGGCATAAATAGAGGTTCCGGTGCTTCTGTATTCTTTTATAAACAGTTCAGAGAGATGTCAAGACGCTCATTGATACCTTTCATAAATGTTAATACAGCTTTTCTTACAGTTTTTGTGTTAATAGTAGGTTTTGCATTAAAAGCTATGCAAGAAAATACAGAAATAGGCTCATCTACAATACTGACGATAGCAGTGGTTCTTTCATGCTATGTACAATTCTTTTTTACTGTATCAGATGATTGGATAAAAGAACTGCAAAAGCCATATATATTTATGGTTCCTGCAAGTCCGGTTAAAAAGCTTATAATGTCTTGCGCTACAAGTGTAATAAAGCCGCTTATTGATGGAACTATTGCTTTTACGGTTAGTGGAATATTATTTGCTGCAAATCCGCTTGATGTTTTAGCGTGCATAGCATTATATTTTAGTTGTGGTTTTTTATATACATCACTCAATGTACTTGTTCAAAGATTTATGGGTAAATCGGGCAACAGGGGAGTGCTTATGGTTGTATATATGATTTTATTATTTATTGCTTTAATTCCTGGAATAGTAATATCTGTGTTGCTGTTTTTGACTTGTGAAGCAGAAACATTATATAGCGTATTCTTTGCAGCAAGATTGTGTTTCCCTGCGGCAATTTGCAACTTTGCAGTAGCTTTTTTGATTTTTATGTTGTCCAAAAAAACGCTCAACAATATGGAATATTAAGCTTTAAGGAATGGTATGATAAATATGAGAGTTTGGAATTATAATGCAAGAAATTGCGGGATATTTTTCTTTGTGGGAGTAGCAACCTCTTTGTTACTTGATTTACTCGGTGCAACTCCACTTTCTACGGTTTCGTTATTTGGTTCAGGAATAAATCTTTTAGGCTTTTGGTTTGTCCCGATTATATTTGCGATTGTAGGAATTTTTATAGGAATATTCTCAAAACAGAATATATGGGCATTGATTTATTCCGCTTGCTTTGGGCAGCTTCAGATGTGGCTTTCTATAATTGTTTATTATTTTATCGCACACGAGGGAACGCCTTTTGATATATGGCTTCGTGCCTTTTGTGGAATAATTCCGTGTGTAATGTTTGCCGGAATATCTTCGTCAATAAAAGACTTATTTAAAGCAAATAAAAAGCCTTAAATACCTTGCTATATGCTTGACGAAATATATGAAAATGTGTTATTATATACAAAAATGTGCTTATAAAGTCTAAATCTTTATTTATGCTTGAAAGGAGCAAAATATAATGAGTGAAAAAGAAATCCCATACAAAATATACCTTGAAGAGAGCGAAATGCCTAAGCAGTGGTATAATGTCAGAGCAGATATGAAAAATAAGCCTGCTCCGCTTCTCAATCCTGCAACTCTCAAACCTATGACAGCCAAAGAACTCGGTCACGTTTTCTGTGATGAACTTGTTCAGCAGGAGCTTGACGATACAGACCCTTATATTGATATTCCACAAGAAATTCTCAATTTCTACAGAATGTATCGTCCGTCACCACTTACTCGTGCATATTGTCTTGAGAAAAAGCTCCAGACTCCGGCAAAAATTTACTATAAATTTGAGGGCAATAATACAAGCGGAAGTCATAAGCTTAATTCTGCAATCGCACAGGCATATTATGCAAAGAAACAGGGCTTGAAGGGTGTTACAACTGAAACAGGCGCTGGTCAGTGGGGAACTGCTCTTTCTATGGCTTGTTCATATTTCGGACTTGATTGCAAGGTATATATGGTTAAGGTTTCTTATGAACAAAAGCCTTTCCGTCGTGAGGTTATGCGTACCTATGGCGCAAGTGTAACTCCGTCACCATCTAATCAGACAAATATCGGACGCAAGATTCTTGAGGAATTCCCCGGCACAACAGGAAGCCTTGGCTGTGCAATTTCTGAGGCTGTAGAGGTTGCAACAAGTACAGAAGGCTATCGCTATGTTCTTGGAAGCGTTCTTAATCAGGTACTTTTACATCAGTCAGTTATTGGACTTGAAACAAAAATTGCTCTTGATAAGTATGGTGTTAAGCCTGATATTATCATCGGTTGTGCAGGCGGCGGTTCTAACCTCGGCGGACTTATTTCACCATTTATGGGTGAAAAGCTCAGAGGAGAGGCTGATTATCACTTCATTGCTGTTGAGCCGGCATCATGCCCAAGCCTTACAAGAGGTAAGTTTGTATATGATTTCTGCGATACTGGTAAGGTTTGCCCACTTTCTAAGATGTATACACTTGGTAGCGGATTTATTCCATCAGCTAACCACGCAGGCGGTTTGCGTTATCATGGTATGAATAATGTTCTTTCACAGCTTTATCATGACGGACTTATGGAGGCTCGTGCTGTTGAGCAAACAGAAGTCTTTAAGGCTGCTGAACAATTCGCAAGAGTTGAAGGTATACTTCCGGCTCCTGAAAGCAGTCATGCTATCAAGGTTGCTATTGATGAAGCACTCAAGTGCAAGGAAACAGGCGAAGAAAAGACAATCGTATTCGGTCTTACCGGTACAGGTTACTTTGATATGGTTGCATATGAAAAATTCCACGATGGACTTATGACAGACTATATTCCAACAGATGATGACCTTAAAGTTGGTCTTGCAGGTATTCCTAAGTTCCCTGGAAATGAAATAGACTAAGTAAAAATTTAAACCTATAGAAGAAAAACTCCATTCACTGAAATCTTGGTGAATGGAGTTTTTTTATTTTTATAAGGTTTTAGATTTTTAAATATACAATTAATATAAAATGAAGATATAATTTTGCTTTAACATCTGTTGCGATATTTTAAATACAGTGACATTTTTTATGCAAAAATGTAAAAAGTTATTATAATTTAAGTGATTTGATAAAAAAATAAGTATAATAGTAATAAAAAATGTTTTCCAATGCTTGACAGTTTAATTTATAAAATATAATTAACTTGAGATTTAGTGTGATGTAAACAATTAGTTATAAAAATACTGCTACATATAATTAAATTTGTTACAATGATATAATATTCGTTACTATAGAATGATTTTTTATATAAAATGTAAGGTTATTCAAATTGAAAATATCACGATTATTTAAGAAAGTGTAAATATTTAGTGAACTAAAATTATTTGCGGCTTATAATTTTAATTTATGGAGGAAAATTTATGAGGATAAGACTTGCATTAGTTGATAAGGACCCAAATTATTTAAGTAGAATTGCAAAAGCATTTAATGCTAAATATTCTGATAAGATACAAATGTATACATTTACGGATTATGATAATGCCATAGCTGAAACTTCAAGTATAAGAATAGATGTATTTGTTGTTAACAGCTCATTTGATGTTGATTTTTCAGCTTTGCCGAAAAAATGTGGTTTTGCTTATTTGGTAGATTCTAATGGGATTGCTACACTTAACGGGCAAAAAACTATATGCAAATTTCAAAGAATTGACCTTGTTTATAGACAGATTCTTAATGTATATTCTGAAAATTCTGAGATTGTATCGAAAGCAATAAATGAGAATAAACACTGCAAAGTTATCGCTTTTACTGCAGTTAGTGGAGGAATAGGAAATTCATCTATGGCGGCTGCTTGTGCCCTGCGTTTTGCATCAAAAGGAAAAAAGGTTATATATATTAACTTGGAAAAATTCAGTGCAACAGAAATCTTTTTCGATGCAGAGGGTCAATTTAGTATGAGCGATATAATTTTTGCGTTGAAAAGTAAAAAATCGAATGTTTATATGAAATTAGAAAGTTTTGTGAGATTAGATTCAAGAGGAGTATATTTTTTGCCTAAGCCAAAGATTGCCTTGGATATGGTTGAGTTTAAGTCTGACGAAATTCTTAGTCTTATTTCTGAGATTACTAATGTTGGAGATTATGATTATATAATAATTGATACAGAATTTAAGCTTTCAGATGAATTCATGGAATTATGCGATGAATTTGATTCTATAGTGTTTATAGGAGATGGTTCAGAAGTTTCTAATTCAAAGATGCAAAGTGTTGTAAATTCGCTCTTGGTATTAGAGAAAAATAATGATATAACAATAGTTCCTAAAATATCGCTTATTTATAATAAATTTAGTAATAAAACAAGCCGGTATTTCGATAATCCTAATATTCAGAATATTGGTGGTGCACCAAGATATGATAATGCAACAACCAGACAAGTTGTAGAGCAGCTTTCCCGTATGGGTATGCTTGATAGATTGTCTTAAAAGAGGTGGTTGTATGGACGCTGGTTTTGAAAAACAAATAGTTGAACAAATTAAACGCTATGTTATTGATAATCTACAGTTAGTGCAATTAAACGATGAAGACCTTATGGACAAAATCATTGAGATTACTAACCAATATCTTCAGGATGTATATTGTCCAATAGAGGAAAAGGTATCAATAGGGCAGCAGGTCTATAGTTCTATAAGAGGATTTGGATTGTTAGATTCAATTATTTCCGATGAAACGATAACTGAAGTTATGATAAATGGACCTGATAATGTTTTTGTTGAACAAAATGGAAAACTTAAAAAATTAAATCAGAAATTTGAAAGCACAGAAAAACTTGAGGATATTATTCAACGCATTGTTGGCCTTGCCGGAAGAGAGGTAAATCAGGCTAACCCTATTGTTGATACAAGACTTCCGGATGGTTCTCGTGTTAATGTTGTTTTGCCACCGATTGCATTATGCGGTCCTACTATGACCATAAGAAGATTTTCCAAAACACCTATGACAATAGAAAAGCTTATTAGTTATGGTTCTATAACTAAAGAAATTGCTGAGAAATTAGAGTTGCTCGTAAGGGCAAAGTATAACATATTTATAAGTGGCGGTACAGGCTCTGGTAAGACAACCTTCTTAAATGCTTTATCAAATTATATACCTAAAGATGAGAGAGTTATTACTATTGAAGATTCAGCAGAACTTCAGATTACAGGTATAGACAACTTAGTAAGTTTGGAAACTCGTAATGCAAATACTTCGGGTATTGGACAAATTACTATAAGAGATTTAATAAAATCATCTCTTCGTATGCGTCCAGAGCGTATAATTGTTGGTGAAGTTAGAGGCGGAGAAGCACTTGATATGCTTCAGGCTATGAATACTGGTCATGATGGTTCACTTTCAACAGGTCATGCAAACTCTACATATGATATGTTAAGTCGTCTTGAGACAATGGTCTTGCAAGGAGCAGAAGGCTTACCTTTAGACGCTATAAGACAGCAGATAGCCTCGGCAATAGATATAATAGTTCATCTTTCAAGACTTCGTGATAAATCACGAAAAACTGTTGAGATAACAGAAGTTACAGGGTATGAGAACGGTCGTATACAGCTAAACCCTTTATATGTTTTTGAAGAAGACGAGAGAAGTACATTAACTAAGGTTTCGGGTAAGCTTAAAAGAACAAATAATAAGTTCAAAAATTACCATAAGCTTCAGTTATCTGGTATAAATGTTGAGATTTAGAGGTGAAATATTTATGTCGAAAAAGAAAAAAGAACCACAGTATTATACATCTGCACTCAATACTAAACTTATTAATTATAAAGTATATGTTATGAATGGAAGAGAAAAGCTTATATACTTTTTAATAACTTTTATTGCGGGCGGCTTATTAGGTTTGATATTCTATGGTGGTTTATTTATGGAAGATGGCGAAGCAACAACAGCTACACATATAAGTAATGTTGTAGTTTTTTGCCTGATAGGATTAATAGTTTCTAAAATTTTTATTCCGGTATTTGCAGAAAGACTGAGAAAAAAACGCATAGCACAGCTTAAACTTCAATTCAGAGATTTTTTGGTTGCTTTATCAAATTCAATTTCTGGTGGTATGAATGTAAGCTCAGCATTTAATAATGCATATAAGGATTTGTCGATTCAATATTCAAATGATGCCCTTATAGTAAAAGAGATAGGCGAAATAATAAATGGAATGCAGAATAATATAACTATTGATGCTATGTTAGCAGATCTTGGAAAAAGAAGCGATGACCCCGATATTGAAAATTTTGCAACGGTATTTAAGTTATGTTTTAAATCAGGTGGTAACCTAAAGGAAGTTATAAGACGAACAAGTGATATCATAACTACTAAAATTGCAATTTCTGAGGAAATTCAGACAAAGCTTACATCGAATAAAATGCAACTTTCAATTATGGAAGTTATTCCAGTTGTTATAATACTGATGATGCGTTTTATGAGCAGTGATTTTGCAAAGAGTTTTTCAACGCCTGTAGGCGTTATTGCTATGACGATAGCAATTGGTATTTTTATAATTTCATATAAGCTTGGTCAAAAGATAATGGATATTAAAGGGTGAAATTATGAGATTAGTAGAAATGATTATTGGAACTATATTAGCAATATTACTTATAGTACAAATATTAAGATCTGGCAAGTATAAAAAGATGACAGAAGGCTTGTCCGGAGATGACTACCCGCTTAAAGGTACATATGGTATTGGTTTTGCGTGGAGTTCTATGAAACTGTTTGCACTTCGTGACAGAATGAGAGAAGAACTTATTGGACAAGCAAAGCTTTTGCAAGACCCACAGTATGCAGAATATTACGCAGAGGTTGCATGGGCACAAGCAATAACCTTTGCACATATAAGTTTTACGCTTGGTTTTTTACTTAGTGGTATGTTTGATTTTACGCTTTTTGCATTTATAGGAATTGCCTTCGGAGCATTTAGTGTATATTATTTCTTGAATAATATGAAAAATATACTTAAAAAGAGAAGCGAGGAATGTGTCTATGAGCTTCCGGAAATAGTTTCAAATATTGCTTTACTTATGAATTCCGGTATGGTCCTTAAAGATGTCTGGCAAATTGTTGCTGATAGTAAAGAAGGAGAAATTTATACCCTTATGAAGAGTTCATGTGAGGATATGCGAAATGGTATGTCTGAGAAGGACGCTATATATAAATTCGGAGTCCTTTCAAATTCCGGAGAAATTAAAAAATTTACGAGTGCACTTATTCAGGGTATAGACCAAGGTAGCCGTGACCTTACTAATATACTTGCAGAGCAATCAGTAGAGATGCTTTCCTTGAAAAAACAAATTATGCTTCAAAAAGGAGAGGCAGCGGCTTCAAAACTACTGCTTCCGATTTCTCTCATATTCTTTGGCATATTGATTATTGTTCTTACAGCGGCATTTGGAATGTTAATATAGGTGATTTCGCCTGATTTCACCTTTATTATAAAATTTTTTAAAAGACAGGAGAGGTTATTCATGACTATCAGGCAGAACGTTGGTCTTTTTGCGTACAAGGCTCAGTACAAAGCAAAAGAGGCTATCAAAGGAACAACAAAGCGTATCAGCAATGTTACAAAGAGAATTATCAAAGATGAAAACGGAGATACAAACTTTATCTCAATCGCAATCATCCTTGTAGTTGTATTGGTTCTTGCAGGTGTATTTATTGCTTTCGGAAATCAGATTTTGAGCTGGTTCAATGGTACTGTTGCTAACTTCTGGGGCGGAAAGACACATAAAGATGCAAACAAAGGAAACGCTCAAGATGTTAGCGGAAGCATACTTAGCTAATTAATGAATTACTTGATGTTAAAGAGGTAGCGAAATGATATATGTTGTAACGGCTCTGTGTGCGGTGGTATCGCTTTTAAGTTGTATTTTGTCATTTGTTTACATAGACAAAAGAAAACTAAAAGATGCCGCCGAAGCGGTAACAGAAAAAAAAATTGAAACTTCAGACGATAACTGCAAAATGGATTTGTCGAAAGTAAATGCCGCTGAAAATGAGTCTCGCATAGGGCCGTTTACAGTAATTATATCTAAGCTTAAATCTTTATCAAAAAAGCAGTGGATATTCACTGTTTCGCTTGTGGTATTAACAACAGCAGAGCTTTTTTGGTCGATGCTGTGTTATAACCTAAGCGTTACATCAGAAATCAGGATAGCAGTTGCCGCAGAAATGCTTCTTGCGGCAACCGTTACTGATTTTTATGTAAAAAAAATACCTAACAAGTTAGTGCTTGCGGTTTATATAATAAGATGTATTATTTTCATACCTGAATATTTTATATATGGCGAAGATTTTTTCGCTGTGATGTTTTCAAGTGTAATTGGATTTGTTATATGTTTTGTAGTGTTTTTCTTAATGTCATTGATAACCAAAGGTGGCATAGGTATGGGTGATGTAAAGCTAATAAGTGCTATGGGTTGCTTATTAGGATTAACAGGAACATTTTATACGATTTTATTTGGAATGATTATCTGTATGTTTGCAGGTATAGGACTTATATTATTTAAGAAAAAGAAAATGAAAGATAAATTAGCTTTTGGACCGTTTATTTATTTCGGCTTT
The DNA here is from genome assembly GCA_902765855.1 of uncultured Ruminococcus sp. Classification (GTDB taxonomy): domain Bacteria; phylum Bacillota; class Clostridia; order Oscillospirales; family Acutalibacteraceae; genus Pseudoruminococcus. Next base: position 238,048 of record CACXBF010000001.1, read on the forward strand.
TTAGTTACTATTATTTTGGGAACATTTTAGTTGAGGATTGATATTATGAAGAAAATTATTGTTATAATTTGCCTTATTGCAATGATGGGATATGGTTGGTATTCATATGCTCAGACTTTTCTTGAGAAAAATGAAGAAAAAAGTCATGCCGAAGAACTTATTGCCAAAGCAGACGGTTATGTGGAAAAAAAGCTTTATCAGAGAGCAATTTATGATTATACAGAGGCAATAGAGACTCTTAACTCAGAAGATAACTGGAAAAAGCTTATTAATGCATATCAGAAAAGATATGAGGAAGATAATAGCATTTTATCAGATTACATATCAACTCTTAAATCTGCCGTAATTAATTTTCCGACTAACAGGGATTTTGTTGTTAAATTATATGATTTCTTTATAGATGAAAAAAATTATGAATCAGCATATAAATATCTTAATTATGCTGAGGAAAATGGTTTGACAGATGATGAGCTTAAAAATAAAAAATTAAGTGCCAGATACATATATTATGACTATAACTTAGGTTGTGATGAATATATTGGTTTGGTGAATAATGCATATACAGCAAGAATAGGAGACAAGTGGGGGGCATACAATACAGCCGGTTCTACTAAGATAGATTTTAAATATGAGTATTTAAGCCGCGGTGGATATAATAACACCAGAATTTATACTACAAATAAAGATAGCCGATTGATTAATGAAAAAGGAGTTGTTATGGGAATATTCCCTTTCAAAGTTACTGAAGCAGGAGTATATTCACAAGGCTATGTTGCTGTTAAACAAAATGACAAATATACATTTTATAATTCATTTGCGGAAAAAGCATTTGGTGATTACGATTACGCCGGTTGCTTTGTTAATAATAAAGCAGCGGTAAAATCCGGCGATAAATGGTTTTTAGTAAATGAAGAAGGTGAGACTGTAAGCGATGAATTTACTGATATTAAGCTTGCACCAACAGGTTCATATATTTCTGGTGATGTTATAATTGCTAAAGATAGCAATCAAAAATATAGTATGTATGATTCTGATTTTAATAAGATTGGAAATCTTGAGTGTGAAGATATGGATTATGCCGCAGACGCTACTCTTATAGCATTCAAAAATAATGGAAAATGGGGTTATGCAGATAAAGAAGGCAATATTGTTATTGAACCGGAATATGACAATGCGAAAAGTTTCAGCAATGGTTTAGGTGCTGTATGCAAAAATGGAAAATGGGGATTTATTAATGATAAAAAAGAACAGGCGATATATTACACTTTTATTGAAGCTGATTACTTTAATTCTGATGGTTCTTGCGTAGTAAGGAAATTTAATGAAGGTACCGATAATGATGAAAAAGATAAAGAAAAAATATGGTCGATAATTACATTAGAACTTGGAGTTTAATTTTTATAGGAGGATATTATGAAAAAATTAAGGGCTTATCTGAAAAACGATGAATCTGGTCAAATAATGCTCGAGGCTGTAATCATTTTTCCGCTAGTTCTTCTTATAATAATCACTATGTTAAGTTTAGGTTTTTTATTTTATCAAAGAACGATGCTTCCTTCAGTAGCATCAGAAACGGCATCAGCTATAGGGTCTTGCTATAAATATGACCAGGCCTTAGATGAAAGAGAAATTACCAATGGAATTGTAGATAATCTGCGAAAATATCGTATGTCATTACGATTAGAAACTATGAAAGAGCAGAATAAAAATAATGGAAATAAGTTTGTAAAATCCCGAATAGGGCTTTCTAACCTTGGTATTAACCGCAAAGACCCACAGATTGAATCAATTGATATAGTAGTTGATGATGTTGGAAGACTTCATGTTACCGTAAGTGTTTCTATGGAAACAGATTTTTTGTTTGATGATATTTTGAAATATTTAGATATTATAGACTCTTCTCCGAAATATACTGCCACATCAAGTGCAGAGATTATTGATATGACAGGATATTCTTCTTATGTATATTTTATAAAATATTTTTCAAAGAAAGCCGAAGATATAAGTAAGGTTGTAAATATTTGTGATGATGTTTATCAGACAGTAAATACAGTAAGAAGTTTATTTGGTATAGATAAATAAAATAATCAGGAGGAAATTCTATGATAAAGAAAAGCTTAAAGAAAAAGATTTTAAAATCATGCAAAGGTACATTAGCAATATTTTTATGTATTATTTCTGCACCATTTATGTTGCTTGCATATAGTCTTGTTGAGTTTTCGAGAATGCAGGGTGCAACTGAAAATATCAGTGAGATTACTGATATGTCTTCATTATCAACTTTATCAAATTACGATAGTTATTTAAAAGAAAGATTTGGGCTTTTGGCTTTATCACAGGATGATGATTTTAATTTACAGGATGAATATAATAAATATTTTAAAGAAAATATAAAAATGCTTGGTGGGTCAGTAGACTCGACATCAAAATCAAATGTTACAGGAAAATTAGCCTTAGGAGAAAAAAGTGATGGTACACTTAATGTATTAAAATCTCAGATTTTAGATTATTCAGAATCTACAGTTGCACTTGATATTATTAATGATGATTTAGGTCTTGAAAATTTATTGAAAAAGATAGATGATATTAATATTGTCGATGATTTGCTGAATTTTGGTAATATTTTTGGGGCTATGGCTAACGTTACAAATACTATAAAAACTATTATAGATACAGTAGATATAGTAAAAACTGCATGGGAAACAGTTTTAAATGATAATAAAGAAGTTCAGGAAATATGTGATGGTATTCAGAAAGAAATTAGAGAACTTTCCAATAAAGTATATAATAATTATAAAGATAAAATATCTAATGACGAAGATAAAGAGCAAACAGCTAATGATATTATAAAAGATTCAACATATCTTAATGACATTAAAAAAATATATGAAGATGAATCAAAACTTATAAAGTATTTAGAAGAAATAAAAAGTGAAATTTCTGGAACTTTAGATAATCTTGATACTAATATTAAAAATATTAAAGAAAATTGTGATAGCCAAATAGAAAATGGTCTTGAAGTAGTAGATAAATATAATAAAAAGAATAATAGTAATAGCAGTAGTAATAGTAGTAGCAGTAGTAACAGTAATAGTAATAATAGCAGTAATAATTCTGGAGCAATAGGTGATTCATTTTTTAATGATGTTTTTAATACTTCTAACTTTTTTGAATGTATGAAAACAAGTATTGATCCGATGACAGGCTTAGTAGGAAAAGTAAAAGAAAAATTGAAGAATCAATATGAGTTAAATTTGGATGAACTAATAAAATCTATAAAAGAAAATTTTAAAAATAAATTTGGAATAAATGATTATGATAAGTATCTTACAAGTGAAGCAACAGTTAAAAGTTCAGCTAAGGTATTTATAAAGGATGGAGTAATAGCGGTTATAGATAAAGCTCTTGGAAGCGGAAGTGTTACTGATGATTCTTTAAATATGGCTATTAATGAAATATTTCTTAAAGATGCAAGAAATATGTTAATCAAAGTGGCCAGCATAAATTTAGGCGATATATTATGGCAGGTTATTTGGGATTTTCTTAAAGATATAGTTGAAAATTTAAAGAAGGCAATAGACTGGATTTTTCAAATGGTTAAATCATTATCCAGTATGTTTGATATTAATTTCATATGTGATACGGACTTGAATTCTATTTTATCAGATGATATTTTAAGTGGTTTGAGTAAATATGATAATGAATATGAACAATTTTTTGAAGGTTTTCAGAACTTATATAAAGGATTAAATGAATTTTCTGAAATTGTAAGTCACCCGCTAATGGTTATAAGTAATTTAATAAAATTTTTTACTGCTATTGCAAGTGTTTTTAATGGTATAAAAAATATAATTACTTCTTTAGTAACAAGAGTTAAAAATACAGCTCAGCAAATAGCTGACCTTGTAAAGTCTATAAGTACTGGAAATGCTTTGAAAGATTTGTATGAAAATATGCTTATAGCTGGATATGCAACACATAATTTCCCAAATAGGACCACGAGAGAAAATAAAAGCACTATTAATAATCTTGAGGAACATATAGAATTAAATGGAACGGCTACCACTGGATATGAATATAAAAATATAAAAAATCAAAAATCTAATATGATTGAAGGTAATCCATTATTAAGTTTGGCTAGTAATCTGACAGAGACAGATGCCATATTAAAAATTTTAGATAATGCAAATACTGGTGGCGGTGACAGTACATTTGTTGGTGCGGAACTTGAGTATATTAATGTTGGAACAAAATCGGAAATTATAAATCAAATAGTTAGCTTTATGGATGTATATATGGAGCGACTTATATTTAATTTACCCGCATTACTTTTAGATAAAGAGGCTCTTACTCTTGCTGAAGAAATTGCAAGTGTTACATTTGGTATTGGTGGAGCAGCATATATGGCAATTATAATTTTGGGCGAACCATTGATTGATACAGTTTTACTGGTTAATAGCCCTAAATTTGAAACTTCATTAATCAAAACAAAATGCTATCTTACACCATCGGGTTTACCATCTTTGATAAAAGATTGTGGTACAATCGTGCAAGATAAAATAGGAAAAAATGGAAAAACGCTTAAATCAGTATTTAAAAGTTTATCTAAAGATGCTGGTGATAACATAAATAAATATGTTGATGAATATGAAAAATCAAAAGGAACGCCGTTATTAGAAAGCAAACAACCCCCTGCCGTAAGTACAAGAGCAAAGGTACAAGGATGGTTTGATGCGGTTATACCAAAGGTAGGCTATAATACCCATATGTTCTTGGTCTTATTTATAATAAGAAGTCAGAGACACACATTGATAAACATTGGAAATATGGTTCAGCTTGAAGCAATGAGCCATTATGATAAAAAAGATTATTCTATAAATAATGCATTTACAACTATTCATACGGAAACAGAAGTTAAGTATGGTAATTTGTTCTCTAATTTCCAGCTTAATGATAATCAATTATTATCTGATTTCAAGCTTGTTGATGAAAGCATAATGAAGAAAAAGTATGTGCAAGATAGGGGATACTGATTATGAAATATTCTGTTAAAAAAAATAATGATAATGGAACAATTTCATTAGAAGCTGCTATTATGATGCCAATGTTTATGTTTATTATTCTATTCTTATATGGATTGATTCTTATGTTTTCCGGTCAGCAACTTATAAATCACGCATTGATACAAAGTACCCAAAGTTTATCTATTGATTCATACGCAGGAGATAGTGTAAAATATGATAAAAACAACGAAAGCATAAGCTTAGTTTATAATCTTTATCAAGCTCTTGTTTCATATGACGGAAGTATGAATTTATTAGATAATTTGAATTTATATAATAAAGATAATTCAAATTTTCAAACAAATATAAAATGGTATAATCCAGGAACTAATACAGATAAACCATTACCGGTTATAAAACGGCGTTTTATAGGTTATCTTACCAATAATAAGGATATTACTGAAGGCGAAAAGGAAGCAGATGATATTCTTAAAAAATATGGTATAAAGGGTGGAATTGACTCTTTGGATTTTTCGGGTTCCGAAATTAATGGCAAAGATTTGATAATCAATGTTAAGTTTAAACAAGATTTTATATTTAATTTTAATGGCTTTGCATCTTTCGATAGAGAGATAACATTAAGAGCAAGAATGTGGTAAGTACGAGGAGCGATTTATAATGAATGAATATTTTTCCTATGAAAATTATGGAACAAATACATATCTGAAATTTACATTTCCAAAAGATTTAGAAGTAGATGAATTTACACTTGGAATGATAACAAACAATAAAATTGACGGCTTTTTACAGTCAATTTATGGAAGTATGGATGATACCAAATATATAAAATACAATATTTCTTCTAAGATAAGCGTTGGTCAATTTTTTTCAGGAACAGTAAATAAAAGAAAGCTTATAAGTGTTTTTCATGGAATATTATTAGCCTTTATTACAGCAGAAGATTATATGATTGAACCTAAAAATATAATTCTTGATTTAGATTATATTTTTGTTAATGTAAGCTCGTGTCAGGTAGAGATGGTTTGCTTACCGTGTGATATAAGTAAAAATGAAAATGATATGCTGTCGTTTTTCAAAAATCTAATATTTACGCTGAATTTTGATCAATCTGAAAATTGCGATTATATAGCTAAACTTATAAATTATTTGAATAGTGCAGGAACATTTTCCTATGCAGATTTTAAGAATGTGGTAGATAGTATATATGAAACACTTGCTCAACAAGATAATAGTGTAGCATATAATGTTCCAAGACAAGCTGCACCTATTCAGAATTCACAGATAACTAATAATGGTTCAGCACAGGGAGTTATTAAACAACCTCAGCAGTTATCAGGAGGTTATATGGCAACCTCAGGAATGCAAAATTCGTCTAATTCTGCAGCAGTAATGGAAAGACCTATTCAGCAGCCAAATATAAATGCCCAAGCGAATGTTCCTGTTTCTCAAACAAAGCAGCCTGTTCAGGCTATTCCTGCTGCACCTAAAGCAAAAATTCCTATGTCTCCGTCTGAAAATATGCCAATAATACAAAAAACAGACGAAAAGCCAATGACTATGATGTATCTTCTTCAGCATTATAATAAAGAAAATGCTGCCATATACAAAGCGCAAAAGCAGGCAAGAAAAAATGGAAATTCTATGCCGAATGCTTCACAGAACAATCCAGTTCAAACTCCAAATGTTGTAAAAAGTCCTGCCCAGCAAGCTGCACCTATAAAACCTATACCACAACAGCAAGCTGTAGGAAATACACCGAATATGATGTCAGGTTATCAAATATCGGCTCCTCAACAAAACAACAATACACAGGCATCTGCTCCATATAATCAGGAATTTTCAAAGATGAATTCTACCCAACCGGCTTTTGGAGATACAACTGTTCTTAATTCAAAACCAAGAGTAGGTGAAACTACTGTATTAAATATGAACGGTGGGGATGATTCCCAAGGTGTAAAATTAGCATATCTTATTCGCAAGAAAAATGGCGAAAGGATATCCATAACCAAAAATAGTTTTTATATAGGCAAAGAAAGAAGTTTTGTAGATTATTTTATAGCTGATAATCCTGCAATAAGCAGAAGCCATGCGAATATAATTACTAAAAATGGAGAATATTATATAGTTGACACTAATTCTACTAATCATACCTTTATAAATGGTGAAATGATACCAAGTGGAGTTGAAATCAAGTTGGAATCTGGCTGTGAAATTATGTTAGCAAATGAAAAATTTGATTTTCAGATATTGTAATATAGATTCTACAAGCTAAACCTTCTTAAAAGTGCTTTATTTGTATTATAAATAAATAAAAGGACTGCAAAAGAGAATAGGGGTAAATCTGTTTTTAGATTGATATATTCTTTATTAATAGATTTACAGAGCGGTATAAAATTGTCTATGTATCGATGGTAAAATTAACGATTGTTTAGTTTTTGCCCTTAACGCAGTATCATTTTTAAAATATTAATGTTATTATGGGTGTGTAGTCCGAAAACGGTTTACACACTCAATTTATTATTTTTAGATAAAATTTCAGTAATAAACAAACCTCTTAGATAGTTTATTTCTATTCTAAGAGGTTTGTTTATCTTTATCTTTTTTGTTAGGTTTTCGCATACAGTATGGGAGCGGATATTTATTATTTTTTTGGTGGTGTTCTATACATTCCTTGCAGTTTCCGTGCCGTTTGCAGTTTTTCCAACGACACTTACAGTCTTTGTTTTCCAAAGTATTCACTTCCTGAGATTAGTTTATGCCTTGGTAACATCAATTATACAATCAATAAATGTATTAACACAACAAAGGGATTTATCGATTAGGACTACTGAATTTTTTCTGTAAACTGTTTAAAATCATCTGATGATAACTTGTTAAAGTGTTTTTTGAATAATATTACAGATATAGCTTAAAAAATCAAAAAATAACACGGCATTAAGCTTTTAACTTAATGTCGTGAAAAAATTGAAGATTTTGTTGTAATATTTACGAAAATGGGAAAATTATAAATTTTTAATAATCTATGCTCATAGTTGCTCTTGCGTTAAGTTCCATACCTGCGGTATGACCAGCGAGAAACTCATAATATCCTTGAGCACCTACCATTGCGCCGTTATCTCCACAGAGGTTAAGCGGTGGATAATAATACTTCCAACCACGTTTTTCACATTCCTCTTGGAGTCTGCGCCTGAGTAATGAATTTGCTGAAACTCCGCCAGCCATAACAAGTTTATTGTAACCGAGGTCTGTTGCGGCTTTTATGAAATTTTCAATAAGGCAATCAGTAACAGCCTTTCGGAAAGAGGCACTCAAATCTTCAACTGAAAGTGTTTCACCCTTCTGTTCAGCATTGTGGATAAGATTTATTACAGCTGTTTTCAAGCCTGAAAAACTGAAATCATAAGGAGAACCGTCAACATGAGGGTGTGGAAGCTTAAAACTGAGAGGATTTCCGTTTTCAGCTTTTTTGTCAAGGTGGATGCCTCCGGGATAGGGCATACCCATTGTGCGAGCAGCTTTGTCGAACGCTTCTCCTGCGGCGTCGTCTCGGGTTTTGCCAATAATTCTAAGTGTGGTGTAGTCGATAACTTCAACTATATGACTGTGACCACCCGAAACAACAAGACAGAGAAATGGTGGTTTGAGATTTTCGTGAGCAAGATAATTTGCTGCGATGTGTGAGCGGAGATGGTGTACAGGTATGAGTGGCAATCCGGTTGCGAAAGATAAGCCTTTTGCAAAATTTACTCCGACAAGTAAAGCACCAATTAAGCCGGGGGCGTGTGTTACAGCGATTCCATCAAGTTCGTTAAGAGATACATTAGCGTCTTTAAGAGCTTTTTCGACAACACCGTTTATATTTTCGCAGTGCCGGCGTGAGGCTATCTCAGGAACAACGCCTCCGTATTTTTTATGTTCCTCGACCTGTGAAGAAACTACTGAAGAAATAACTTTTCTGCCATCTTCAACAACGGCTGCGGCTGTTTCATCGCAGGAGCTTTCTATTGATAAAAGTTTCATTGTAATACTCTCCAATTTAGTGATAATATAAATTATTATACTACTTTAATGCAAATAAGGCAACGAGGATTTTATTATGTTTAATGTTGAAAACTTTTAGAGAACATAATATAAAATTTTAAAAGATTTTTAGAAATTAATGAAACCAAATTTTATAAAAAGTTGTCTATATAAGTGAAAGGGCTCTTCAATAAGTGAGGTGAGAAAATGAATGATAAGCAAATAGTCGAGTTATATATGGAGCGTTCCGAAAAGGCTGTTAGCGAAACCTACGACAAATATTCAGCGTACTGCAATAGCATATCGTTTTCTATTCTGCAAAATTCAGAAGATGCGGAAGAGTGCGTCAATGATACATTTCAAAAGGCATGGGAATCCATTCCTCCAAGTAAACCAAACAATTTAAAAGCGTTCTTAGGTAAAATGGCAAGAAATATATCACTAAATAGATTAAAACATAATAACACTCAAAAAAGAGGTGCAGGACAAATAGATGTACTTCTTTCAGAACTTGAGGAATGTATTTCAGATAAATTTAGTGTAGAAAATGAGATTTACAGCAAACAACTTTCGCAATTGATAAATAGCTTTTTAGAAGGTTTAACAGCAGAAAAGAGAAAAATTTTTGTAAGCAGATACTGGTATACCCGTTCTGTAAAGGAAATTTCAGAACAATATGATATCAGTGAGGAAAAGATTAAATCTGTACTATTTCGTTTAAGAAAACAATTAAAAAGACATTTAGAGAAAGAGGGTATTATTTATGAAAAGTGAAGATTTACTTAAGGCCATTGGCGAAATTGATGAGAAATTTATTGAAGAAGCTTCCCCACAAGTAAAAGCAGGCAATGAAAATTTAAATACCTTGTCTAAGGAAACCGAAGAAAATAAAGAAAATAATGTTATAATACTTCCTAAAAATAAGTATAATAAGAATATTCTCAAAATAGTTGCTCCTATTGCTGCATGTATGTGTTTATTAACTGCCGCTGGATTTATAATGTCTGGCATTTCTAAACAGCAGATTAAAACAAATGATGATATGTCTTCTACTTTAAGCGTTGCAGGCACACAAAAGAATGGACTTTCTGAGGCTTCAAAATCAGCTTCATCAAGTATACAAACAAGTGGATTTGCACCAAGTTCACAAGCTCCTGCTTCAAGTAAAGAATCAAGCAATTCTGAAAGTTCTAATTCAGCAAAAACATCAAAACCATCCGACCAAGACGGTCATGATACTTACTTCTCTTCAAAATCTACAAAAATCAGTTCTTCCGATGTAAAAACAATTAAAGCAGGCATGACTTATGAGCAAATTATCAATCAGCTTGGTGAAACTGCAAACTTTGGACGACCAAAGATGCGTCAATATATCGTAGATGATAAATCGGTATTATCTTTGAGATTCAATGACCTGTCAGATGTTTGCAAAAAAACGGGTGATGAACTTCTGCAAGAGGCTGTTGAATATAAAGTGCCTGAAAGCATAAAAAATGAGCTGAATGGCAGTATATTTGCTATAGTTGTAGACGACAGGTTTATAAGCTGTGTTAATGATGACCCAAATAATTGCTACTCCATTGATTTATCCGATGCAGATATTAAATTTGCAAATGGAGAACCTGCCACTGCCGCTGACGTCAAGCCTATGTCAAGCGTTATTATCAGCAGTGATGTAGCTACGGACTCATATCCCGGAACTATGCACTGCACAAGTGTAATTATTGGATGCGAAACATATCATTCAGTTACTCTACCTAAACCGGATACTAACAATAACAATTCTTACTTCTCTTCAAATTCTACAAAGATTAGTTCTTCTGATGTAAAAGCAATTAAAGCAGGTATGACTTATAAGGAAATTATCAATCAGCTTGGTGAAACTGCAAACTTTGGACAACCAGGGATGCGTCAATATATCGTAGACAATAAATTGGTATTATCTTTAAGATTCGATAACCTGTCAGATGTCTGCAAAAAAACAGGCAAAGAACTTCTGCAAGAGGCTGTCCCATATAAAGTGCCTGAAAGCATAAAGGATAAGCTGAATGACAGCGTATACGCAATAGTTACAGCTGATAAGTTTATAAGCTGTGTTAATAATGACCTGAAGAGTTGCTACGAAATTAATTTATCCGATGCAGAGATTAAATTTGAAAATGGAAAAACTGCTACTGCCGCTGATGTCAAGCCTATGTCCAGAGTGCTTATCAGCAGTGATGTAGCTGCGGACTCATACCCAGGAATAATGCACTGCACAAAAGTAACTATACTCGATAGCAATTCATAAAACTAATTAAGATCCTTCAATAACTAAATAATGAACGGCTCATACCATTCTGTTGAACATTGACGAATATTATGTTATTATTATTGTAAAATAATGTTCAGAGAGGTTTTTGGTATGAGCTATTCTTTTTTTTCTACGCTTTCACGCCTTAAATACATAAATCGCTGGGGTTTGATGAATAATACAAGAAACGAAAATCTTAGTGAACATAGTCTTGAAGTTGCATTTATTGCTCATGCACTTTGTATAATTAAGAATAAGCGTTTCGGCGGAAACATTGATGCAGATAAAGCGGCAGTTTACGCAATGTTTCACGATTGCACAGAGATTATCACAGGCGATTTGCCAACACCGATAAAATATTCAAGCAAAAAACTGCGCGAGGCATATAAGGCGGTTGAGGAAGAAGCGGGCGAAAGACTTTTATCAACTCTTCCGGACGATTTGAGGGAAGAATATGAAAAATATTTTACAGTACAAGACGGCGACGAGGAGATATGGAAAATCGTAAAATCAGCAGATAGATTATCGGCGTTAATAAAATGTATTGAAGAACGCCGAATGGGTAATATGGAGTTTTTTAAGGCAGAGGAAAGTACCAGAAAAATAATAGAAGAAAATATGACGCCTGAGCTTGCAGAATTTATCAAAGAATTTATGCCTTCATATGGTTTGACGCTTGATGAGCAGATTAAAGGAGATAATGAATAAATCTACAACAATATAAAGGTTTAATACTTGGTATATTTTTTGTTGACGTCAGAAAGATTATATTGAGAATTTTTCTGTTAATATCGCCGATTTTTGCAGATTTCGTTGAATTTTACCGATATATAGGCTATAATGACAAGAATGGAAAGGTGTTTAGGCATTTTATCCTGTGTGGTTACATACTGCAACATTAGAAAGGTTGTGATGAATTTATGCAAGATAGTCACAAGAATGATGACTTTGAGGATATTTTCTCTGATTCGTCATATTCAAGCTATGATGATATAGACAATTTTCCGGTGGAGGTAAGAAATCGTCCCTCGGGTAATGCCCCAAAGAAAAATAAATCTCAGAAATTTAAGAAAATGTGGATTGCTAATATTGCAATCTGTCTTGTTTCAGTTATATTTATATTAGGTGGTTCGGCTTGTATATATGCTTATAGCTCAATAAGCCGTATAAACTATAATAAATTTCCAGAGAACAGCAGTTCGACCTCAAGCAAAAGCCCAAGCTCATCAACGGTAGAAAGCAGTACAACATCATATAATATGGGTACTATTCCTGATACCTTAAAATCAGATAATGATGTTCTTAATATTATGCTTTTTGGTGCGGATAAAAAAGTTGATGGCGAAGCTTATGGTCGTTCAGACTCTATGATTTTGCTTTCTATCAATAATAGAACAGGCGACCTCGTTATGACATCGTTCTTGCGTGATTTGTGGGTTGAAATTCCGGGATATTTTCCTCATAGACTTAATACCTCGTATGCACTTGGCGGAGCGGAACTTGCGATAGAAACTATCGAATATAATTTCGGCGTAGATATAGACAGATATGCGATAGTTGATTTTGATAGCTTTACAAATATTATCGACACTCTCGGCGGTATAGACCTTGAGCTTACTGACGAAGAAATTGATTATATTAACTGGCAGTGCTGGAAAAATAAGCAGGTAGAAACAAGGCACGAGATTACCGCAAAAGCTGGTGTTGTTCATCTTAATGGACGACAGGCGCTTTGGTATTCAAGAGATAGAGATAGTGCTGGTTCTGACTGGGATAGAACAAACCGCCAGAGAATCGTTCTTAATACGATTATGAAAGATATGAAACAATCCAATCTTGCACAGATTATGAGCATTATATATCAGGTCGGACCTATGATTGAAACAGACCTCGACAAGGGCGAAATAGTTTATCTTGCTCAGAATGCTTTGAATTATCTTAATTATGATGTTACCGCATCGAGCGTACCTGATTTGTCAGGCGGAAACTTCTCTTGCCCAAAGATTGACGACATGGATGTTGTTACAATCAACGATTGGGATGCAGAAAGAGCAAGAATCCAGATGGCTATTTTCGGAAGCTCAGATTATGAAGTTTCAAACAATTCATCAGAAGAAACAACTACTGACGAACAATACAACAATGCAGCTTAAATATTAAAAAAGAATCTCCTATGCTTACAGCTTTAGTAAGCGTAGGAGATTTTTCTTGTTTAAAATGCCAATATCAAGTTAAATTTATAACAACCCAGTCGGGTGTTTCTTAAGTAGCGGCGTTAAAATTCAAAATACTTTATTTAAATGAAATTGCATAAATTCTTAAAAAATGCAAAAAAATAAGGAAACTTTGCAAAAATGCTTGACAATAGCTTCCCACGGATTTATAATAATATACTGCACCATAATAGATAAATATTCCCTTTTTGTGTGCTTGACTACAAGATATTATCACATATTCGACAAAAAATCAAGTCTAATTTTTCAAAAATTTTTCTTTATGACTTTGCCGAATATAAAAGGGAAAGTTAAAGACGGTTAAATGATGAATGGAGTGATTGGCCAAATGGTAAATGTCAAACCTGTGCGTCTCGGAAATTCCGAGAGAATGAGCTTTGCCCGTATTGACGAAGTTATTGATATGCCTAATCTCATCGAGATTCAGAAGAATTCATATCAATGGTTCCTTGATGAGGGCCTGCGTGAGGTTTTCAGAGATGTTTCTGGTATTTCTGATTATACAGGTAATCTTACGCTCGATTTTGTTGATTATGAGCTTGATACCGAACACCCCAATTATAGTGTTGAAGAGTGTAAGGAGAGAGATGCAACTCATTCCGCGCCACTTCGTGTAACTGCGAGATTACACAATAAAGAAACAGATGAGGTTAAAGAAAGCCAAGTATTTATGGGTGATTTCCCTCTTATGACACCAAGCGGCACATTTGTTATCAACGGTGCTGAGCGTGTTATAGTTTCACAGCTTGTCAGATCTCCTGGCGTTTACTATAAGATGGAATATGATAAAACAGGTAAGCAGCTTTTCAGCTCAACAGTTATCCCTAATAGAGGCGCATGGCTTGAGTATGAAAACGATGTCAACGATGTTTTCTATGTTCGTATTGATAAGAACAGAAAGCTCCCTGTTACAACATTTATCAGAGCTTTAGGTCTTAGCTCCGACACAGATATTATAGATTATTTCGGTGCTGACGAAAGAATCCTTGCAACAATCGAAAAGGATTCATGCAGCAATACCGAGGAGGCTCTCAAGGAAGTTTATAGAAAGCTTCGTCCAAGTGAGCCACCGACAGTAGAAAGTGCTCAGGCACATATCAATGCACTTTTCTTCGACCCAAGAAGATACGATATGTCAAGAGTAGGTCGTTATAAATATAACAAAAAGCTTGGCATAGCAAATAGAATTGCTAATCAGAAGATTGCAGAGCCTATCGCAAACCCACTCACAGGTGAGGTTATGGCAGAGGCAGGCCAGGTTATCTCTCCTGCTCTTGCAAGAGAAATCGAAGATGCAGGCGTAAATATTGCTTTTGTTGAGCATATCGAGGGCAAAATCGTTAAGGTTATATCAAACGCAATGGTTGATATTTCCAAGTTCGTTGATTTCGATGCAAAAGAAGAATGCGACATTAAAGAGCGTGTTCGTTTTGCTGTTCTCAGCGAAATTCTTGGCGAGTGCGATAATGACGAAGAACTTAAAAAGGAAATCTGCCGCAGAAGAGATGACCTCGTTCCAAAGCACATTATCATTGATGATATTTTTGCAAGTATCAACTATATGAACTGCCTTGCAAACGGCATCGGTAATACTGACGATATCGACCACCTCGGCAACCGTCGTATCCGTTCTGTTGGCGAACTTCTTCAAAATCAGTTCAGAATAGGTTTCTCCCGTCTTGAAAGAGTTATTCGTGAGAGAATGACTCTTCAAGCTCAGGACCTTGAAAATATGTCCCCTAATGCACTTATCAATATTCGTCCTGTAACAGCTGCAATCAAGGAATTCTTTGGTTCATCACCACTTTCACAGTTCATGGACCAGAATAACCCTCTTGCAGAGCTTACACATAAGAGAAGACTTTCAGCTCTTGGTCCTGGTGGTCTTTCAAGAGATAGAGCAGGATTCGAAGTTCGAGATGTTCACTATAGCCACTATGGTCGTATGTGTCCTATCGAAACTCCTGAAGGTCCTAACATCGGTCTTATCTCATATCTTGCAACCTTTGCAAAGATTAACGAATATGGCTTGATAGAAGCACCTTTCCGTAAAGTTGATAAAGATAAGGGCGTTGTTACAAATGAAGTTGTCTATATGACAGCTGATGTTGAGGATAACTATATCGTTGCACAGGCTAACGAACCACTCGATGAAGAAGGACACTTCATTCACGAGAAAATCAACGGTAGATGCAGAGATGAATTCGTTGAAGTTGAGCGTGATAAAGCTGACTATATGGATGTATCTCCAAGAATGGTTGTTTCTGTTGCTACTGCAATGATTCCGTTCCTCGAAAACGATGACGCAAACCGTGCTTTGATGGGTTCTAACATGCAGCGACAGGCTGTTCCGCTTCTCGTAACAGAGTCACCTATCGTTGGTACAGGTATGGAATACAAAGCAGGCGTTGACTCAGGTGTTTGTATCCTTGCTTCCGAAGATGGTGTTGTTGAGAGTGTAAGTGCTGACCAAATCAAGATGAGATATGATTCAGGCAAGACTGAAACTTTCCACATTATTAAGTTTACACGCTCAAACCAGGATACATGTATCAACCAGATTCCAATAGTTGACAGAGGTCAGCGTGTTAAGAAGGGTGAAGTCCTTGCTGATGGTCCTTCAACAAATAACGGTGAAATCAGCCTTGGTAAGAACGCTCTTATCGGATTTATGACTTGGGAAGGTTATAACTACGAAGACGCTGTTCTTATCAGTGAAAAGATAGTTCGTGATGATGTTTATACATCAATTCATATAGAAGAGTACGAAACAGAAGCTCGTGACACTAAGCTTGGTGCTGAGGAAATCACAAGAGATATTCCTAATGTCGGCGATGATATGCTTAAAGACCTCGACGAGCGTGGTATTATCCACATCGGTGCAGAGGTTCACACAGGCGATATTCTTGTCGGTAAGGTTACACCAAAGGGTGAAACAGAGCTTACAGCAGAAGAAAGACTTCTCAGAGCAATCTTCGGTGAGAAAGCTCGTGAGGTCAGAGATACTTCCCTTAGAGTTCCTCATGGTGAATACGGTATCGTTGTCGATGTTAAGGTATTCACAAGAGAAAATAGTAAAGATGAGCTTCAACCAGGTGTAAATCAGGTTGTCAGATGTTATATCGCACAGAAGAGAAAGATTTCTGTTGGTGATAAGATGGCTGGTCGTCATGGTAACAAGGGTGTTGTTTCCAGAATACTCCCTGTTGAAGATATGCCATTCCTCCCAGACGGTACACCGCTCGATATCGTTCTTAACCCATTGGGCGTTCCTTCTCGTATGAACATCGGTCAGGTTCTTGAGGTTCACCTCGGATATGCTGCTAAGGCACTTGGCTGGAAGATTATGACGCCTGTTTTTGACGGTGCTCACGAAGATGACATCTTTAATATTTATAAGGATATAGAGAAAAAGGCGAAGGCAGGAGAATTGCCGCCGCCTGAGAATCCAAGCAAGATTGACTTTACAGAATGCTTCAAAAAGGACGGCATTATTACTAACGAGTGTAAGACAAGAATGCGTGACGGTAGAACCGGTGAGTGGTTCGATAACCCTGTTACAGTCGGTTATATGTACTACCTCAAACTCCATCACCTTGTCGATGATAAGATTCATGCTCGTTCTACCGGTCCATACTCACTTGTTACTCAGCAACCTTTGGGTGGTAAAGCTCAGTTCGGCGGACAGAGATTCGGTGAAATGGAAGTTTGGGCACTTGAAGCTTACGGTGCTGCTTATACACTTCAGGAAATCCTTACAGTTAAGTCTGACGATGTTGTCGGTCGTGTTAAGACTTATGAGGCTATCGTTAAGGGACAGAATATTCCTACACCTGGTATTCCTGAATCATTTAAGGTTCTTATTAAGGAACTCCAGTCACTTGCTCTTGATGTTAAGGTTCTCGATAAGGATAATAACGAAATCGACCTCAGACAAAACTTTGATGAGGACGATGATGTCGGTCTGAACGCTGATTCCGACTCCGAATTTAACGAGAAGAATGTCATGACCACTATGGATGGCTATATGCTCGATGGCGACGATGAGGACGAGGACAATATGTTTGACGAAAGAGGAATCGTAAACGATAAGGACGATGCCGATGAAGATATGTTCGGAGAGGATTCCGACTATGAAGGCGGCGACTTCTTCAGCGATTCCGATGATGATAAATAATCGACAGGAGGAAGCATTTAATGGAATTTAATGTATTTGAATCTATAAAGATTGGTCTTGCTTCACCCGAAAAGATAAGAGAATGGTCTTATGGCGAGGTTAAAAAACCTGAAACCATCAACTACCGTACTCTAAAACCAGAACGCGATGGTCTTTTCTGCGAAACTATCTTTGGCCCGCAAAAGGACTGGGAATGCCACTGCGGTAAGTATAAGAAAATTCGCTTTAAGGGAAAAATCTGCGACCGTTGCGGTGTTGAAGTTACTCGTTCCAAGGTAAGAAGAGAGCGTATGGGACATATCGAGCTTGCTGCTCCTGTATCTCATATCTGGTATTTCAAGGGCATTCCATCAAGAATGGGACTTATCCTTGATATATCCCCAAGAACACTCGAAAAGGTTCTCTACTTTGCAATGTATATTGTTACTGACCCGGGCAATGTACGAGAAATCGAGAAAAAGCAGTGCCTTACAGAAAAAGAGTATAGAGATCTTAAAGAAAAGTATGAAGACGATTTTGAGGCTATGATGGGTGCAGAAGCTATCAAAAAGCTTCTTGCAGAAATAGACCTCGACCAGCTCTCCGCTGAACTTAAAGAAGAACTCGAAAATGCTTCTGGTCAAAAGAGAGTAAGACTCCTCAAGAGAATTGAAGTTGTAGAATCCTTCCGTCTCTCAGGCAACAGACCTGAATGGATGATTCTCGATGTAATTCCTGTTATTCCTCCGGATATTCGTCCTATGGTTCAGCTTGACGGCGGACGCTTTGCAACATCTGACCTCAACGACCTTTATAGACGAGTTATCAACAGAAATAACAGACTTAGCAGACTTTTAGAGCTTAACGCTCCTGATATTATCATCAGAAATGAAAAGAGAATGCTTCAGGAAGCTGTTGATGCACTTATAGATAACGGCAGAAGAGGCAGACCGGTTACAGGCCCTAATAACAGAGCCTTGAAGTCACTTTCCGATATGCTTAAAGGTAAGCAGGGACGCTTCCGTCAGAACCTTCTCGGTAAGCGTGTTGACTACTCAGGCCGTTCAGTTATCGTTGTTGGTCCTGAACTTAAAATGTACCAGTGCGGTCTTCCTAAGGAAATGGCTCTCGAACTCTTCAAGCCTTTCGTTATGAAAATTCTTGTTGAAAATAATGCCGCCGGCAACATCAAGGCAGCTCGTAAGGCTGTTGAGAGAGCAAAGCCAGAGGTTTGGGACGCACTCGAAAAGGTTATCAAGGGACATCCGGTTCTCCTCAACCGTGCTCCTACACTTCATAGACTTGGTATTCAGGCATTCGAGCCTGTTCTCGTAGAGGGTAGAGCATTGAAACTCCACCCACTTGCTTGTACAGCATTTAACGCCGACTTCGATGGCGACCAGATGGCTGTCCATGTACCGCTTTCAGCAGAGGCTCAGGCAGAAGCAAGATTTCTTATGCTTGCTTCAAATAACCTCCTCAAGCCATCAGACGGACGACCGGTTACAGTTCCTACACAGGATATGGTTCTTGGTTCATACTATCTTACACTCGATAAGGACGGAGAGCCAGGTGAGGGCAAAATCTTCCGTGACTGCGATGAAGCTATTATGGCTTATGATGCAAAGGTTGTCAGCCTTCATGCTAAGATTAAGGTCAGAAGAACTCTCGAAATCAATGGTGTTATGAAGACAGGTCTTGTCGATACAACTGTTGGTAGAATCATATTTAATAGACCTATTCCACAGGATTTGGGCTTTGTTGATAGAACTAACCCTGAAAATGACCTCAAGTTTGAGATTGACTTCCTTGTTGGTAAAAAGCAGCTTGGAAAAATCTTTGATAAGTGTATAAGAATACACGGCACACAGAGAACATCTGAAGTTCTCGATGCTGTTAAGGCACAGGGTTATAAGTATTCTACAAAGAGTGCTATTACTGTTGCTGTTTGTGATGCTGAAATCCCACCTGCAAAGAAAGATATTATCGCTCGTGCAGAAAAGCAGGTTGACCAGGTTACAAAGATGTATAAGCGAGGCTTTATGTCTAACCAAGAGCGTTACGAAAAGGTTCTTAAAGTTTGGGAAACTGCAACAAACGATGTTTCTGATGCACTTCAAGCAAACCTCGGCAGATATAACCCAATCTTTATGATGGCTGACTCCGGTGCCCGTGGTTCTATGAGCCAGATTAGACAGCTTGCCGGTATGCGTGGACTTATTGCGAATACAGCAGGTAAAACAATCGAAATTCCTATCAGAGCTAACTATCGTGAAGGTCTTAACATTTTGGAATACTTTATTTCATCTCGTGGTGCGAGAAAAGGTCTTGCCGATACAGCTCTTAGAACAGCTGACTCAGGTTACCTTACAAGAAGACTTGTTGATGTTTCACAAGATGTTATCATCAGAGAGGACGACTGCGGTACTACTGAGGGTATCGAAGTATTTGAGATTAAAGAGGGTAAGGAATCTATCGAAAGCTTCCACGAAAGACTTCTCGGCAGATACCTTTGCGAAGACTTCAAAGACCCAGCAACAGGCGAAGTTCTTGTTTCTAAGGATAAGCTTATGGGTGATGATGAAGCAGACCTTATCGTCAGCAAGGGCGTTGAACGCATTAAACTTCGTTCAATTCTCCATTGTCGTGCAAAGCACGGCGTCTGCAAGCGTTGCTATGGTGCTAACCTTGCAAACGGTCAGCCTGTTACAGTCGGTGAGGCTGTTGGTATTATTGCTGCTCAGTCTATCGGTGAACCTGGTACACAGCTCACAATGAGAACCTTCCATACAGGTGGTGTCGCAGGAGCTGAAGATATTACACAGGGTCTTCCTCGTGTTGAGGAACTCTTTGAGGGCAGAAAGCCTAAGCATCTCGCTATCATCAGTGAAATTGCTGGTGTTGTCAAGTTCGAGGAAATCAAGAAGAACCGTCACGCTGTTATTTATAATGATGAAACAGGCGAGCAAAGGTCTTACCTCATTCCGTTCGGTTCAAGAGTTCGTGTTGAAGAAGGTCAGGTAATTGAGGCCGGTGAAATGATTACAGAAGGTTCTGTAAATCCACACGATGTTCTTGCAATTAAGGGTACAGAAGCTGTTCAGAACTACCTTATTCAGGAAGTTCAGAAAGCATATCGTATGCAGGGTGTTGATATCAACGATAAGCATATCGAAGTTATCATTCGTCAGATGATGAAGAAAGTCAGAATTGATGATAACGGCTCTACAAAGCTTCTGCCAACAACTCTCGTTGATAAGAGCGAGCTTTATGCCGCTAACGATGAAATTCGTGCAAGAATTGCAAACGGTGAAGAGGGACTTACAGAGGCAACCTACACACCAATGCTTCTCGGTATCACAAAGGCTTCACTCGCAACAGATTCCTTCCTTTCAGCCGCATCATTCCAGGAAACAACAAGGGTTCTTACAGATGCAGCTATCAAGGGTAAAGTTGACCCACTTATGGGACTCAAGGAAAATGTTATTATCGGTAAGCTTGTTCCTGCCGGTACAGGTATGCACCGTTATAGAGATGTTGAGTATAGAGAGGAAACTCCTTCTAACTCGGCTGAATAAAAACATTTAGATTATTGAATCGGGCATAGCTCAAATTATGGGCTATGCCTGATTTTTATATTGATAAAGTAATTTAAAATTTTTATTATTTGTTCTAAAGTTTCACTCTGATTATATAAAATTTAATATTTCATTTTTTATACTGAGCGATATGTTTTTGGTAAAAAAACCTCCTATGGTAATTTTTATTCTACCATAGGAGGTTTATTTTTCTATTATTCCTTTTTAAGGACTCGTTTATTGATTTTATATTACGCCTTCTTTTTCAAGGTATTCTTTAGAGCGTATAGGTATAGTTGGAATTATTTCAGGATTTTTCTTCAGATAACCACCTAACCCAGTTGTTTCTATAATCCGCATAAATTTATCAATAGAATTTCTTAGGATATTTGATATTTCCTCTTTGCTATAATCTTTTAGGCTTATAGTTTCAACTTCACACTTGTCGGTAACGAGTTTTTCACGGCCTGTTATATCAGCTGTAAGAAAGCTTGAAAGTAATGCGCTGCTATTCATATCTTTAATCAAAAAATAGCAGTTGAAATGATATTCGTCATTTTCCAGATAATTTTGTAAGCTTATTCTGAGTATGAATTTTTCGTATTCCTTTATAAACATATACCTATGCTTTTTAAATCCATATTCCGCTGCAATTTCACCAAAAAGCTTTTTTAAATCTTTTTCAGTCATAATAATCCTCACCGCCGTTTAGTGATAACATCACAATTTTTTTATAATATACTGTAATTATATATTAAATTTTACAACATTTCAACCGTTTGCTGATAATATTTCGAGGATTAGTGTATTAGATATAAGGAAACCATCTTTCGTAAGCTTTATTCCATTATCGTCGCATATAAGAAGATTTGTATTTGCAAATTTTTTTGCATTTTTAATATAATTTTCAGGGATTTTTATGCCAAAGCGTTGTTTAAAGTCTTTTTGAGTAAGTCCTTTTGCAAGTCTAAGTCTTAGCATAATATATTCTTCGATATAACCGCCATTCCCATCTTGATGAGTTATTCCTTTATAAAATTCATCAAAAGAGCGCTCCGTATAAAAGCGTTTTCCATTTATAAAGGAATGTGCTGCACAGCCAATTCCGAGATACTCATCACAATTCCAATATTTAAGATTATGCTTGCTTTCCATACCATTTTTTGCAAAATTGGATATTTCGTACTGATGATATCCAAATTGTTCAAGCTTTTCACAGGCGAAAAGATAAAATTCTGCTTGAGTATCCTCGTCAAGAGTAAGTGCGTCTTTTTCTTTATAGAAAGGTGTTCCTTCTTCGATTTTAAGTATATAAGCTGAAATATGGTCAACGCCAAGTTCTGAACAATATTCAATAGAATGTGCAAGGCTTTCTTTTGTTTGTTCTGGAATACAGAGCATTAGGTCGAGTGAAATATTTTTAAAACCTGCTTTTCTTGCATTTAGAACTGTTGTTTTGACATCTTCTGCTGTATGAAGTCTGCCCAGTCTTTTAAGTTCATTGTTATTAGCGGATTGCATACCTATTGAAAGCCTGTTGAAACCGGCTTGTCTGAGTCTTGCAAAATCAAAGCTTTCATCAGCTGAGGCAGGATTAAGTTCGGCAGTGATTTCTGCATTCTCATCAATCATAAAGGCAGATTTAGCTGTTTCTGCGATTGATGATAGCCTTTCTGCACCAATAATTCCCGGAGTACCTCCGCCAATATAAAGAGTATCCGCTGTACGATTAAGCTCTTTGCCATATTTAGTAAGCCTTTCGTTTACAGCGGATACATAATGATTTATTTCATCAACATTACCATTTTTAGAAAAGAAATCGCAATATTTACATTTAGAGGCACAAAAGGGAATATGAACATAAATTCCGATGTTGTCCATATTTTAAATTCCTTTCACAGAATGATTTGTTTGTTCTGTATTATTTTCAGGTTCATTATTTTTAGATTTTCCCCGTTCAGAATAAACTGAAATAAGAATTGCTCTGAGTTCTACATACATAGAAATTATAGTTACAGCAAACAATCCAATGTCTATCCATGCAAAAATTCTGAATGAGGTTTCAAGCTTAACAGTGTCATGGATTCTTGTAGATGTCACAAAAGAAACTATGCTTTTCTCGAAATCATTCATAAGTTCTGAACCATATATAGAAGTATCTATCATACTTGTTACAATTACAAATAAGATAAGCATTAAAAGCAATGCGCCTGTGAATATTGGCTTTTTAGGCTTTACAACTATTCTAAGAACAAGAAAGCTTAGTATATATGCTGCAAGGATAATTATTACAATAGGATTTATCAATTTAATCTACCTCCTATTATAATTCCGGATGTCCTTTTAGCCTATCAATCATCATAGCAGTTTTTAAAACTGCGGTTTGTGTTTTAGCATCAGGAATTTCATTATTGAGAACCATTTCTACGGCCCTATTTAGCGGGATTTTTATGACATTCAGAAATTCGCCTTCATCAAGCTTTTGAGCCTCAAAATGAGCTATTCTGCAAAAATACATATGGATAATCTCTCCGCAGTAGCCTGGACTCGGATATAGCTTTCCTAAGCTTATATATCCGCTTCCGATAGCACCGGTTTCCTCTAAAAGTTCACGCTTTCCATTTTCAAGTGGGTTTTGACCCTTTTCGAGTTTGCCGGCAGGAAGTTCGATTGTAACTTCTTTATATGGGTATCTGAATTGTTTTACAAAAAGTAGCTCGTCATTTTCGGTGAGGGCGGCAACGCAAACTCCTCCGGGGTGTCCTACAATCTCGCGAAAAGAAGTTTTTCCATCTTGAAGTTCTACCTTATCTAAGGTGACATGAATAACCTTACCATCGAATATTTCTTTGCTTTCGAGCGTCTTTTCAAATAAATCCATTATATTTTCCTCCAAGCTCATGCTACTTTATTAAGTATACAACAATTACTTGGATTTTTCAAGAAGGTGGAAAAACTGACTACAAAAGACCGTAGCCGCCATTGATTGCATCATAAAATAATGCTCCGTGAGGTGCGTGTGGTGTAAAGAATATAAACATAGCCATAAATAAGACTAATGCCACAAGTGAGGGTATAAAAAAACTACTGATAATTTTTATCTTGGTAATTATCTTATAGGAAATATAATGCGATACTAAGATTATTATAAATAAGCCTACAAAAAGTAATATTCTCCATAACCCTTCAAAAAATGAATTATATACAGCCATATAGAAAAGCCCTAACGCCAAATATATGTAAAATGCAGCAACCTTAGACGGTACAAACCGTATAACAGGAAGCCGCAATACCGCAAGCTCTATAACGCTCCATATAAAAAATGGAAAGGTAAAAGGTTTTAGCTGTTCCCAAGCACTGTTATTAACACTGGATATGAAAAAGCTCCATACATCACCTTCTGATAGTATAAAAGCATATTTTACTAACATTCCAAATGAAAAAACAAATGCTGAGCCAATAAACTCCATAAGTGCAAGTTTCTTGTTATCCATAAGCCCTCTGATTTATTAAAAATTATATTAAATGAAATAAAGCGGAAATATTATTTTAGTCTGTCTTTTTAACAAATCATGGCTATTATACTATCTTATTTTAATTATATTGTATTCTACATAAAATATGATTAAATCAAAAAACACAGGGCAGTAAAAATTGCACCTATAGCGGCTGCTATACAAAAAGTGACAATATTTTTAAAGCGTCTTTTACTGCGTTTAAGGGACGATGGTTCTCCCATATTTTCGAGAAGCTTTTTTGCCTCTTGTTCAAGCAATTCTCTTTGAGCTGAGGCATATTCCGGTCTTATTACAAGCAAGGCTCTTTCATAATAAACGCTGCCTGTATCAAGAACCTCAATTATACTTCTGTTAATACCCTTAATCATAAAAACAACCTCCCGAATTTTTGTTATTTTAGCTACTATATAATTGTCTATTTTTAAGAAAATTATTCAAATTTTTAGTTCTTTTAAATAATTATACTATTTGTAATCAGAGTTTTCCCCCATAAATGTTGAAAACCCTGTTGAAAGTGTGGATAACTTTCTTAAAAACCCTTGAAACTATGCGAAATTCTATGTTTGAAAACTTTTCCACCGTGTACTTTTAATATGTTTTATTAAACTTTCTGTAATTTTTATATTGTCAATATTTTTTAAAATTTTCTTGCTAAAATCTGTATTTTTTTGATTATTTAATTAAGTATCAAGCTTGACAAAAGGATTTTTTTGCAGTATATTTTCTTTGAATTTAAGGACGGGATAGTGATATTATTGACAAAGCAAGAGTATATGCAAAGGCTTTATACAGCACTTAAACCTCTTTCTAAAGAAAATCGAAATAAGGTTATGAATGACTATGAACTTCAGTTTTCACAAGAGATGAAAAATGGCAAGACTGAACAGGATATTATATACGATTTAGGAAGTCCTGAAGATGCCGCAGAATATTTTATCAATATGTATCAATCTGATAGAGGTTATCATGACCATTATAATATTGAGCAGGCTGGAAATAAAAATAGCGGCACTGCCCATTCATGGGAGGCTGCTATCTGGGGAACTCTTTCAATTATTATTGTACCTACTATGATTGCAATTATGCTTGCTTTTTTCGCTTTAGGAATAGCTTTTTGCATAGCCGGTATGGTTATGGTATTTTCAAGCTTTATTCTTAATTCACTTAGTGTAGGTTTTTTCTTTATTGCTGTGGCAGGAGTTTTTCTGGCTGTTTTCGGAATATTTATAGCAATTCTTTCTATATATGACGGAATAAAGCTTATCGGAAAATACTTTAGATTTATAAGAAATAGAATCAAATATGGAGGTAAAGCAAAATGAAGACAATAAGAATACTTGCTGTAATTTTCTTTTTAGTATTTTTAATTCTTACAGCTATTGGCGTATACCTCATAATAAAAGATTCCATTTCGCTTTATAGCATTGTAGATAGTCTGCCATATGGCTTTATTCGTGATAGTGCAATCTATTTATTTAACTTATTCTGACTTTCAGCTTGAGCTTTTGAAAATCTGCAACCGCAATAATTTTGGCGATAAAGATTATATTGCTTTGAAAGCTCTATTGAGCGTTTATAACCCTCTTTCTTTTTGAAGTCAGAAAAAAGATATGGGACGCCGTATTTATCCGCAAGAGCCGAACCAATAGAATTAAGAGCGTCTGCATTTTTCATAGGACTTATTGAAAGCGTAGTTGTGAAATAATCAAAGTTTTGCTCCTTTGCAATTTTTGCAGAGCTTTCAAGGCGAAGACGGTAGCATTTTATACATCTTGCACCTCGTTCGGGTTCGTCTTCAAGTCCCTTTGCAATTTCTTCAAAGGCCTCGGGTTCGTAATCGCCGTCAATTATTTTAACGCTTATGCCCATTTCAGAAACGAGTCTATGTAATTCGCTTATTCTGAAATTGTATTCGCTTTCAGGAGATATATTTGGATTATAATAATACAATGTAATATCAAAATATTGATTAAGGTATTCAAGAACATAGCTGCTGCATGGAGCACAACACGAATGTAGCAACAGCTTTGGTCGAATACCTTTTTTTGTTATATTGTTGATTACAGAATCAAGCTCTTTTTGATAGTTTCGTTTCTGCAAGGCTATACCTCCAAGTTTACTTCTTAACTTGCAATACCTTTATTGCAGCATAGTGCTTAATTGCAAAGGATTCGTCTGCAATTTCCTCAAGGAGCTTTTTATGCTCATTTTCCCATTTTACGAGTTCTTCTTCGGAGAGAGACGCACCTGTTCCACGACACGCTTTCATTCTTCCGTTCCAGCTCTCTCTTGTAAACGGAACATCAAGGTCAAATTCTTCACTGTAAACCGTATCAAAATACTTGTCCACAAATTCAGGCAGAATTATTGGGTGTTTGATTTCGCCTGCACCATTCCATTTTGGATTGTATTTCAGAACAAGATCTTCACTTGCTTTTGCGATTTTATCCTCAAACGGAAGCCACTCCATATATAAAACTGCCAGCTTGCCACCCTTTTTCAACATTTTTGCAAAATTCGGTATGACAGTTTCATAATGAAAATAGAAAAAGCACTGACACGCTGTAATCACATCAAAGCTATCCTGTGGAAAATCAATATCTTCTGCAGATGAAACAATAAACTGAATATTCTGCTTATTTTCCTTTGCGAGAACTTTTGCGGCTTCTATCTGATTTTCTGAAATATCCGCACCGACAAAATCTGCACCGTATTCATACAAATGTCTTGGGAGAACTCCTGTTCCAGTACCTACATCAAGAACCTTTTGTCCTTTTGTACATAAGCCTAAGCTTATAATTTTATCATAAAATTCCTTAGGGTAAATATCCCTATATTTCACATATTCAGCGGAAACTCTGCCCCAGTCAAAGGCTTTGCCGTTATCAATTTTTTCGTTTGTTATATCCATATTGTCAATAGTTCTCCTTTCGTGAAGTTTTTGGGTTTGAAAGCTTTTTCTACAAAGAAAAACGGATTTATTTTCTGATATAATACGGTAGATATTATATGTTATGGATCCTGAATATATTTTCTTTTAAAATCTGAAAGTCTCAAAATATCTCTTCCGAAAACAAATATTCTACATAACCTTCTATGTTCCATATCACAATTATGAACATCATTTCTTTCAAAAGCAATATGCATTCTACTTAATTCTCTTTCAGCTTCAGTAGCATCATATTCTGACCACATTCGTGCAACTAAATGTGCTCTATTCCACTTGTAACTTGCTAAGTCTTTTAGTGCATAATTAACAAGTTCTTCTTCTGATTCAGAAGCCTTAATCGTACGAAGAAAACCTCTTTCGGAATAGCCATATATATATTCTTGTCCATCTTGCTTTATAACAAACCCTTCAGGTGCCATATGTTTTCCAATAGTTATTGCATAAAAGGAGTAGCATTCTTCTTCTAAATATTTTTCTAATTCGGCTATGGTTTTCATAATATTTTTTACCTCTTTGTTTACTTAAATATCTCTAAAATTAAAATCTGTATATAATTTAACACCCATATTCTTTGCCGTTATCAATCTTTTCGTTTGTTATATCCATATTGTTGATAGTTCTCCTTTCGTAGATTTTATGTAATTATAAACTGGAAGTTGTAAAGCTATTCCCCAAAAAAATTTGTATATTTATTGTTTTGGAAACCAAATCGATGTTGCTCCATTATTATCGCAAAATGTAATGCACTTATATTTTGTTCCAAAATCTTTTAATTCATCATATTGCTCATTTGCTTTATGGCTAAACCGAATAATTATGTAAGTTTCATCCGGCAAAGCTCCTGCGTTTCCAATAGCCAATATCGTATTCTTATTTTCTAACTCTTTTTCAATAATGCCAATAGTTTTTTTGAATTTAGGAATTTCGTTCGCTTTGCTTTTTATATATTCTAACGATGGATTATCTCTATTTATCATTTTTACCTCCACAGATACCGATTTACTTATCTTGAACAGGCTAATTTTGTAATCTACAGTCTTGCAAGAATATCATCGGCAGTCTTTGCGATAAATGTTGCACCCTCTGCAATAAGTTCACTTTCGGGACGGAAGCCCCAATTTACACCGCAGAAATCTATTTCGGCATTTTTCGCAGTTTGGACATCAACATTGCTGTCGCCTATATACAGGCAATCGCTCTTATCAAAGCCAAGCTCTGAAAGCATTGCAAGCAGTGCGTCAGGACAAGGCTTTCTCTCAAAATCAGGTCGCTGCCCCCAAGCTGCCGCAAATTTATTATTAGGGAAAAGCTTTGCAGCAATAGATTTTGTGAATTTATCAGGCTTATTTGACATAATCGCATATTTGATTGAAAGCTCGTCTAACTTTGTGAGCAACTCTGTTATACCATCATATGGTACGGTTTTATCGAGGCTGTGTTCTGTATAGTATTCGTTGAAATCTGCAAGAACCTGCTTTTTCTGCTCATCAGTTGCCATTCCTTTTGGGATAACCATAGCTCTGTCAGCCAATGTTGAAATGCCGTTGCCAACCATAAAACGGTATTTTTCTGTTTCGTGAGGCTCAAAGCCGTTTTTTACAAGAGCGTAGTTCATAGCGTCGGCGAGATCATAGATTGAGTTGACGAGAGTTCCGTCCAAATCAAATACACAAATTTTTTTCATCTTTAATCATTCCTTAATCAAGTGCTAATTTGTAAATCTTATAAATATCGCTTGCATCAAGCTTCTTGAAGTTTCCGCATGAATTAGCTTTTTTAGCCATTTCTTCAAGACGAGAACTATCTATTCCAACCGCTGAAAGTCTTGTCGGAAGTCCGAGAGATGTATAGAACCCCTCAAGTCGGGAGATACCCTCCATTATAGTTTCATAAACCATTGAATTAGGCAATTCAACGCTCATAACTCTCTGTGCAAACTGGACAAAGCGTTCTTCATTTTCTCTGTATACATGCTTCATCCATGCCGGAAATACTATTGCAAGTCCTGCACCGTGTGCAATATCATAAATTGCAGAAAGTTCATGCTCTATTGCATGAGAGCCCCAGTCTTCTTCTCTGCCCATACCTATTAAACCGCTGTGTGCAAGAGTTCCTGCCCACATTATTTCGGCTCTTGCATCATAATTTTCCGGGTCTTGCTTTACGAGTTTTGCATTAGAGATTATTGCTCGCATAAGACCTTCGCAAAGTCTATCACTGACATCAACATGCTCTGTTTTTGTAAAATAGCGTTCCATTATATGTGCGAGCATATCTGATATTCCGCAAGCTGTCTGGTAGAATGGTAGGGAATAAGTTGTTTCAGGATTCATAATTGCAAACTGTGGACGAAGTTTTTCACTTCCATAACCACGCTTTAGAAGTCCGTCTTCTTTAGTGATGACAAGATTCTTGCTCGATTCACTTCCTGCGGCAGGTATAGTAAGAACCACACCAACCGGCAGACAGGTTTCCGGTTCATTTCTGTTTTCAAAGAAATCCCAAACATCGCCTTCATACGAAAATCCGAGTGCGATAGCTTTTGCGGTATCAATTACACTTCCACCACCAACAGCAAGTATAAATTCGATATTTTGTTGTCTGCAAATGTCTATTCCTTCATAAACCTTTCTGAGTCTCGGATTTGGTACTATTCCGGAAAGTTCAAAATATTCAAATTCGTTTTCATTGAGCATAGTTGTAATTCTATCATAAAGACCGATTTCTTTTATACTTTCTCCGCCATAAACAAGTAAAATTTTAGAGCCGTATTCCTTTATAATCTGTGGAAGTTGATTTTCGGAATTTCTTCCAAATACTATTTTAGTTTTATTTTGATAGGTAAAATCGTTCAAATTTTTCATTCCCTTCTGAAATTTTGGGTATAGAGCTGTTGCTTTTATTTTACCATAATACGCATATATTTCAAGTGAAAAAGCGAGAAATTTGTAATAAATCACAAAACTTAAAATACTTTATACTATATCATATAATATGTTCATAGTGGAAATTTTTTATGTTTGGAAAAGACAGAAAGTATATTTATAGATATTAAAAATCATAAATTAGCATAAGAGAGTATAATTAAGAAAAATAAAGATAAAGAGAGTTTTTTCTATTCAAAATTTAAAAAATCAAAAAAACCCTTGACTTCACTGTTTGTCTGTGATATTATCTATCTTGTGACTTGAAAAGGGTACTGTCAGTATCCTTGAGAATATGCAAAATGTTTATGAAAACAGGAGGAAACGCTAATGTCAACTTATATGGCTAAGCCCGCTGAGATTGAACGCAAGTGGTACATCATTGATGCTGCCGGTAAGCCACTCGGACGCGTTGCTGTTCA
This sequence comes from uncultured Ruminococcus sp., assembly GCA_902765855.1. Taxonomy (GTDB): domain Bacteria; phylum Bacillota; class Clostridia; order Oscillospirales; family Acutalibacteraceae; genus Pseudoruminococcus. The sequence goes on from CACXBF010000001.1 coordinate 269,167, forward strand.
GGCTGCTGATCTTCTCCGCGGTAAGCTTAAGACAACTTACACACCACATGTAGACTGTGGTGACCATGTTATTGTTATCAACTGCGATAAGGTTGTTCTCACAGGCAACAAGCTTCAGCAGAAGTATTATTATCGCCACACAGGCTATATCGGCCACATGAAGGCTACTCGCTATGATACACTCATGGCTACTAAGCCGGAAAAGGCTGTTGAGCTTGCTATCTATGGTATGATCCCTAACAACACTATCGGCCGCGCTGCTATGACAAGACTCCGTCTCTATAAGGGTGCAGAGCATAAGCACGAGGCTCAGAAGCCTGAAGTTTGGGATAAATAAGAAAGGAGGCAATATTTAAATGTACGATAAGACACCTTATTTTTACGGTACTGGTAGAAGAAAAAGCTCTGTTGCAAGAGTAAGACTTTATCAGGGTACAGGCAAAATCACAATTAATGACAGAGATATTGATGAATATTTCGGTCTTGAAACATTAAAGCTCATCGTTCGTCAGCCTCTCGTTCTTACAGAAACTGACGGCAAGTTCGATATCGTTTGCAGAGTTGCAGGCGGCGGCGTTTCCGGTCAGGCTGGTGCTATCCGTCATGGCGTAGCAAGAGCACTTCTCCAATACGATAGCGAAGCACTTCGTCCAAAGCTCAAGAAGGCTGGCTTCCTCACTCGTGACCCAAGAATGAAAGAGCGTAAGAAGTACGGTCTCAAGGCTGCTCGTCGCGCACCGCAGTTCTCAAAGAGATAATCAAACAACCGAATTTTTTCATATTTTTGGTGGTTTCAAAACAAATATTGGCCAAATGGTTTTTGTTTGGCCTTAATTCAGAAATAAAAATCCGTTCCGTAAAAATGCGGAACGGATTTTTTTTATTGTATTTAAGAAAAAATAAAACCTCTTTTTGTTAAACTAAGAGCGGGTAATGCCAACTGTGCAAAAACAAAGGAGGTCGAATCCAAATGGATGAAAAAAGTTTATCACATACAAGATGTAAATATCAACCTCTTAACACTGGAGTGTTGGATAAAAGTGATATATTAAGATGAAAAAATGATATTGGAGAGATACTGAGAAGATTGTGTTACTTTAAATGTGCGGAAATAATAGAAGCACATGAAATTCCGGACCATATTCATATGTTGGTATCCATTCAGCCAAAATTGGCAGTATCAAATTTTGTTTGGTATCTTAAAGGAAAATATTAAAAAACCTGCAAATATGAAGTATTAAGTATGACAAAAGAGTATTTTGTATAAAATGATACAGTAGGAGCAAATAAAAAGGTAGTGAAGGAATACATCCGAAATCAAGAAATAGAAGATATAATAGTTAGTTAAGCTTTAAGGATTATAAAGATTTCGATGGTGATTCCTCAGACATTCCTGCGATAGAATAAAGTAAAAAGCAACGCCTGCGGTTGGCGTTGCTTTTTTTGCACCTTTAGGTGTGGCTGGTATATTGGATTCCTATGGGGTTGTTTTGCAAACTCCATGTTTTTGTGTGGGGTTATGATTTATTGTATATTTCAAGAGCCTTATTCATAACTTGTGCGGCAACAGGTAAAGCTGCATAATATCCAGAATTGCCATTTTCAATGATAACAGCAAATGCCAAAGGACAGCTTTCATCTCGGCTAAAACCAGTTACCCAAGCATGAGCGGCTTTGCCACCGCCGACTTCAGCAGTACCGGTTTTAGCACAAACTTCTCCGTTAAAGCCACCGCCGTAGTATTCGTTCTCTACGGTATATCGCATCATATCAGAAAGTGTTTTTGCATTTTTCTCGCTTAACATCTGATTTCCGTTGCTTCCGCTTTGAGGAATATTTGGCAATCCAAACGGTAATGAAATTTGCTTTATGAGATATGGCATTACAGGTGTACCGCCATTTGCGATACCTCCGGAAATAACAGCCATAGTCATAGGACTTGCAAGGGTTGTATATTGACCGACACCGCTCCAACCAAGCTGATTTTTATCAGCATTAGAAACATCATAGATACTTTTTGCAGTGTTAATATCGTTTATAGAAACGCTCTTATTAAAACCCATTCTGTTGGCTTGAGTAGTCATTTTATCAGCACCAAGATCAACAGCTAATTGTGCGAAGTAACTGTTGCAGGAGTGTGCGAGGGCTTGTTCAAAATTTTCCTCGCCGTGAGCTTCGTAGCAGGTAATTTCGTTTCCGCCGATAGTATCACTTCCTGTGCAAGTGTAAGTTCGGTTTTTGAGTTCGGCTTCAGAAATATTTTCAAGGGCGGCCGATGCAGTGACAAGCTTAAAAGTAGAACCGGGCGGATATGTTGCCATAATACTTCTGTCAACATAAACTCCCTCATATTCGTCATTGCCATCAATATCAGGAATATTCTGAGGGTCGTAAGAAGGATTGCTTACCTTTGCAACGATTTCGCCCGTTTTATAATTATAGACAAATACCGCACCACGATTATTGCCCAGTGCCTGATAAGCAGTTTTACAAATTTCGCTGTTTACAGTAAGCTGAATATTTCTGCCAAGAGTCAGACCATTAGGAAGTCCCATACCAAAGATAAAGCTATATCCTGAAAGCTGAGAACGGTAAACATTTTGTACTGAACCGCCGATATTTCTTCCCTCATCGCCAACAGTATGAAGCAGAGAACAGCGAACGTCTGCGTCAGAATTATAGTATCGGTTTCCGTCCTCGCTATAAGCAAGAACTTCACCATTTATATCTGTTATAGTTCCAGCTGTTCCCATTCCATCTACACCAATGTGTGCATTTTGTGGTTTTGAGGCCCAAATATCAGCGTGGATTATAAGATTAATTGAAAAATATATCATTCCACCGATAAAAGCCATAACCAAAAGCCAAACAATCAGAGAACGATTGCGTATTTTTTTCATTATTTCACCGCCTTAGAATGAATCCTTTCTATATTTTTGTTACGCTATTATAGCACAATGAGCGCAAAAACTCAATAGATATGCAAAATGGCAGGATTCTATATGTACTTGTTGTTTTTAATTTTTGATATATAGTCTTGAATATAACGAACAAAAACAAGTAAACCGTCATATTATAGATAGTTTAATTTTGGTGATAGTTATGAAATTAACGAGGAAGAAATCCTGTTTGATTATATTTTTTCATTCTGTAAGATAGAAAATGTAGAAGAAAATGAGATTATTTGTAATAAATGCCGGTAAAAGCATTTAGTAATATACTAAAAATAGTTTTCCAAAAAAATATCCGACTTGGTGGTTAGAAAAAAGAACTAATTTATCGATACTTTTGGGCATAATACTTTTTCTAATTATAGTAGATTTTATATTCAGATTATATATAAAACGAAAAATTTTTCTTATGGGTGTTGATAGGGGAATTATATTGTACACAGATGAAAAGTACGGAAGTTTTACCATAAGAATACCCAAAAATCTTGAATGGCAGTTAGATACAAAACCTTATGATTCGAATAAAAATATAGATGAAGTTGAGGAAAGTATTTTTAATAGGCGTGATTTTACTTATTATGACTATGAAACATATTTTTACCCATAAATAATTGGAAGATTTTAAATTCTCATGATTTTATAAATTTATCTGTGAGTGTTGAGAAATTCTTCTAAATATGGTATATTAATTTTATTATGCAAAGTTTTTTGCTCGTTTTATAATGAAAGGAACTTGAAATATGAAATTAGGAATTGTTGGTTTACCAAATGTCGGAAAAAGTACGCTCTTTAACGCTATTACAAATGCAGGCGCTCAGTCTGCTAACTACCCATTCTGCACAATAGAGCCAAATGTTGGTGTTGTTGCAGTTCCGGATTCAAGACTTGATAAGCTTGCAGAAATGTATCATCCGGAAAAGTTTACGCCGGCAACTATCGAGTTTGTTGATATTGCAGGACTTGTAAAGGGTGCTTCTAAGGGCGAAGGCCTTGGAAATAAATTCCTCTCAAATATAAGAGAATGTGACGCTATCGTTCATGTTGTACGTTGTTTCGATAATGACGATATTATTCATGTTGACGGTTCAGTTGACCCTAAGCGTGATATAGATACTATCAATGTTGAGCTTATTCTTTCTGATATAGAAATGCTTGATAGAAGAATTGATAAAACTCAAAAGCTCCTCAAGGGTGATAAGAAATATCAGACAGAGCTTGATTTCTTCAAGCGTGTAAAGGAAGCACTCGATGCAGGTAAATCCGCTCGTTCTGTTGAGTGTACAGAAGATGAAGCAGAGCTGCTTAAGAGCGTTGCATTGCTTACAAATAAGCCTATTATTTATGCAGCAAATGTCAGCGAAGATGATTTCGCAAAAGGTATAGAAAATAATAAATATGTAAATAGTGTTAAGGAAGTTGCTGCAAGTGAACACGCAGCCGTTCTGCCGATTTGTGCAGAGAGTGAAGCTGAAATTTCAGATATGGACTACGAAGAAAAGGCAATGTTCCTTGCTGAAATGGGACTTGAAAGTTCAGGTCTTGATCGTCTTATTACAGAGTGTTATAGCTTACTTGGACTTATTTCTTATCTCACAGCAGGCAAACCGGAAGTAAGAGCATGGACAATTACAAAGGGTACAAAAGCACCACAGGCAGCAGGTAAGATTCATACTGACTTTGAGCGTGGTTTTATTCGTGCAGAGGTAGTTGCATTTGATGATTTGATGGCTTGTGGTTCTATGGCAGCCGCAAAGGAAAAGGGACTTGTTCGTTCAGAGGGTAAGGACTATGTTATGAAAGATGGAGATATAGTTCTTTTCCGATTCAATGTTTAATTATTGTTCTATAATCAAATTTTATAATTGAAAGGAGAATTTTAAAATGGCAGAAATTAGAGCATTTCGTGCATTGAGATTTGATACAGCTGTTGCCGGAAAAATTGATGAGCTTGTATGCCCGCCTTATGATATAATAAGCGAGGAACAGCGTCAGGCATATCTCAGTGAGAATGAAAACAACATCATCAGACTTGAGCTTCCAAGAGGTGAAAATCCTTATGAGGACGCAAAAGCAACACTTAAAAAGTGGCTTGATACAGGCGTTCTGAAACAGGATGAGAAAGATAGCATTTATATCTACGAAGAAGAATTTACAGCTTATGGTGTAAAAAATAAATTCAAGGGCTGTATAACTCGTGTTAAGCTTGAAGAATTTTCTAAGGGAATAGTTCTTCCACACGAAGAAACTCTTTCAAAGGCAAAGAAAGACCGCTTCGAGCTTATGAAAGCTACAAACTGCAATTTCAGCCAGATATATTCTCTTTATATGGACGAAAAACATACCATAAGAAACGCACTTGACAAACTTTCCGCAGGTAAACCTGAAATTGAATTGACAGACAATGACGGCGTTACTCATCGCCTTTGGATTGTAACAGATGAAGCAGAAATTTCTGCTATCTGCAAGGAGTTTGATGATAAAAAACTCTATATTGCAGACGGTCATCATCGCTATGAAACCGCCCTCAATTATAGAAACTATTGCCGTGAGAATAAAATCGGTGATGGCGGCGAGGATTATGTAATGATGATGCTTGTTGATATGGAACACGAGGGATTGGTCGTATTCCCAACGCATAGAATAGTGCGTGATTTGGAAAGCTTTGATGCTGAAAAGGCAGAAAAGCTTTGCGAGGAATACTTTGATGTAGAGAAGAAACCGTCATATGAAACTATGGAAAAAGACCTTCGCACTTTATATGATATGGGCAAGAAGGCTTACGGCTTTTATAGTGGCGGCAATGGCTATACCTTGCTTACTTTCAAGAATTCCGATGTTTTGGAAAAGCTTTTGCCGGATATGTTAAAGCCTGTTAGAGAACTTGATGTTACTGTACTTCATTCCCTCATACTCGAAAAACTTTTTGGCATAGATAAGGAAAATATGGCTAATCAAGTCAACCTTACATACACAAAAGATTTCAATGAGGCGATAGAAAGTGTTAGAGAAGGCAAAGCTAATTGTGCATTTATTTTAAATCCTACAAGAGTTACTGAAATCAGAGATGTAGCCGCCGCAGGCGGAAAGATGCCGCAAAAGTCTACATATTTTTATCCAAAGCTCATTACAGGTCTTGTAATGAATAAGCTATTTTAAAATACAGATTGAACACTATTATAATCAAATTGTGAAAAGAGAATATTGATGAAATTGATTATTACAGATATAAAAGATTTCAACATTCCTATACAAGAAGAACATAAAATTATTAGCCCTCAAGGTGATATTCGTAATTGTATCGGATGCTTTGGTTGCTGGGTTAAAACTCCTGGGAAATGTGTTATTCATGATGGTTATGAAGAAACAGGCATTGATATGAGCAAATGTACAGAGATGATTCTCATTAGTGAATGTTGTTATGGCAGCGTTAGCCCTTTTGTTAAAGCAGTGCAGGATAGAGCACTTTCTTATATTCATCCTGATTTTGTAATTCGTAAAGGTGAAATGCATCATAAACGCAGATATGAAAATGTAATCTCAATTTCTGCATATTTTTATGGAGATAATATTACAGAAACTGAAAAAGAAACTGCACGAAATATCATAGAAGCAAATGCGGATAACTACTGCGGATTAGTAAAGAATGTCCAATTTTATAAAACGGTAAAAGAATTGGAGGACATTACTTTATGAAAATTGCATTGATTAACGGAAGCCCAAAGGTTAATAATAGTGCCAGCGGTGTTATTTTAGAGGATTTGAAATACTACATTTCCGAAAAGGCAGAGATTTTAGATATAGATTTTCATAAATCTGTTGTATCAGAAGAACAGTTGAAAATTTTAAATAGTGCCGAAGCATGGGTATTTGCATATCCACTTTATGTAGATGGTATTCCGTCCCATTTATTGTCTTGCCTTGTTCAGTTAGAAAAGGCTCGTTTACAAAACCATAATATACATATTTATGGTATAGTGAATTGTGGATTTTATGAAGGAATTCAAGCTGAATTTGCATTGAAGATTTTGCAGAACTGGTGTATAAAAGCTGGATTCACTTGGGGTGGCGGTATTGGTATTGGTGGAGGCGGATGCCTTAGTATGATGCCAAAAACAAAGTATGGACAAGGCCCCAAAGCACCGATTCATAAAGCACTAGAATTAATAACAGACAAAATTATTCGACATGAAACACAGGAAAACAATTATGTATCAGTTGCTTTTCCAAGATTCTTATATAAAATGGCTGCAGAAATGGGATGGCGACAGCTAATTAAATATAATGGTGGCAAGGCAAAAGATTTAAAGAAACAATGGAAATAAATTATTAAAATCAAATCTTAAACAAAAAGCCCGAACACAAATTTGTGTTCGGGCTTTATTTAATATATTTAGTTTGGCGGAAGTGTGCCGAATTTTTTTAGCATAAAGTCGATTCTTTCTCTTGTCAGACCTTTTAACAGGATATTCTGTGCGTCATAATGCAGATAATCCTCTTTTTTCAATGCTTTGAGAAAATCGTCATAAATAAGATGTCCGAGAACAGTTTCCTCATCGTGTGAGTAAAGGCAGATATACCAATCTTCAATCTCAATAGGTCTGCCAGTTTTAGCGTTCTTAAAGCCAAATGGGCATCTTGGTATAGCAGGAACGATGCTTACAACGCCTTCTGTAAAAACATACATTCCAAAAATACAATCATGGCGGTTTGTTGTCATAATGTTAGGACGAGCATAATATGCGTCAATATTTTGCATTCTGTGCATATATTCGCCAAATGTTTCTAATGGACTGCCCTCTTTGAGAAATTTTATATCGCCCTCACCAAGGTATAATGCCCATCTTGCACAGAATAAAATCGGATTTTTAAATTTTTCGCTTGTTATTTCTTTAATTGATTCAATAGAGCTTGCTTTTGCATTCTCTGCAAGTTTATTTGAATTATATGGGTCGAATACTTCTCCACCCTGACTCGCCTCAACTTTTTTATCCCAAAAATCAGCTACACGAGTGGCTGTAGCATAGAAATCAGAAATTTCTTCAGCAGATGTAGGAAGCGGCAAAAATAAGCTTATTTCATTATCGCCAAAACCTACGCTCATACCTCTGCCGATTCTTTCGGGATTAAACATACTTATACTGCCATCAGGACCTTTTTGTTCCATATTAAGGCGAACACCATCGAAGGAGCCATATTTGAACTTGCCGCCCGTAAGTATATCAATAGATGGCAATTCTTTTTTAGCGGATTTATTTTTGATTATAATTTCAATAGCCATAAATTCACCCAATTATTCAGCATATTTCTGCTTGAGTCTGTCGTAAATCATATTTGCACACATATATACATTACCGCCGCCGAGAGTGATAATCAAATCTCCGGGCTTAACGCTGTTCACAACAAAATCTGTGATTTCCTCAAAGGTTTCAAACCATACGCAACCCTTGATTTTCTCCGCCAAGTCTTTGGAGTAAATATTATATGTATTTGTTTCACGAACGGCAAGAATTTCAGATAGTACCGTATGGTCAGGGATTGAAAGAGCGTCTGCAAAATCATCAAGAAGCATAGCGGTTCTTGAGTAAGTATGTGGCTGGAATACAGCCCAAACATTCTTGTAGCCCATTTCCATAGCGGCAGTGAGAGTTGCGCGAAGTTCTGTTGGGTGATGTGCAAAGTCATCAGCAACAGTAATTCCACCCTCAGTTCCGAGAATTTCAAAGCGTCTGTGAGCGCCTGTAAATTCACCAAGACCATTTGCAATATCACGAGCCGAAACGCCAAGCTCAAAGCAGGCAACCGCAGCCGCAAGAGCATTCATTACATTATGCTTACCGGGAACTTTAAGTTTAACAGTTGTAAGCTTTATGTTGCCCTTTATAATATCAAATTCGTCCATAACGCCTTCATTGGTGATAACTGCACGATAATCGTTTTTCTCACCAAAACCAAAGGTTATTGCACGACACTCAACACCTTCAACAGCTTTGAGCGTATTTGCATCATCGCCATTTACGATAAGGAGTGAAGTTGTCTGCTGTGCAAATTTATGGAAAGATTCGATAATTCTGTCAAGAGTTCCGAAGTAGTCGAGGTGGTCTGCATCAATATTAAGGATAATAGAGATTGCAGGATTAAGATGTAAGAAAGTATCTACATACTCGCAAGCTTCGCAAACAATAATATCACTTTTGCCGATTCTGCTGTTACTGCCCAAGAAAGGAAGTTTACCACCGATAATTGCGGTAGGGTCATAATCAGCCATAGTTAAAAGCTGAGTGAGCATAGAAGTTGTTGTAGTTTTTCCGTGAGTACCGGAAACGCCGATTGAACGATTATACTTTCTTGTTACCTCGCCAAGCATTATACAGCGTTCAACAGCAGGAATTCCAAGATGTTTTGCAGCGACAAGCTCAGGATTATCGAGCTTAACAGCAGCAGTATAAACGATAAGGTCGGCACCCTCAACATTTTCAGGGTAATGTCCCATAGTAACAGGGATTCCGTAAGAGCGTATACGCTCTAAAGTATCAGATTCCGCCATATCGGAACCCGTAATTTTATAGCCTTCATTAAAAAGTATTTCGGCAAGAGGACACATACCTGAGCCGCCGATACCTATAAAATGTATAGTTTTAACACCGTCCAAAAGATTTTGTTTATCCAAGAAATCCACTCCAATCTTAAAAATGGTTTACATAACTGCACACAAATAATATTTTTAAAGATTATTAAAGAAATTTGTCGTATTTTTACGGTAAAAAGAAAAAGCACTCGCAAGGCGAATGCTTTCTTTTTGGAGCGTTGGAGCGGATGACGAGGCTCGAACTCGCTACCTCCACCTTGGCAAGGTGGCGCTCTACCGGATGAGCTACATCCGCATCTCTTTAATGCTTGATTATTATAACCTATGGTTTCAAATTTGTCAAGCGCTTTTTTAATTTTTTAGAAAATATATTTTAAATTCAAACTTTAAAATTCATCTTCCAAAAAATTTACATATTTAAAAATTCCTTTTAAGAAACAAACTGTCTTATAGCTATGCTACTATTTATAAAAGTTATTTGAAGATTTTTTAGAGGAGAATATATAAATGAAAACTATTGCAAGCTTTACTATTAACCACGATTTACTTGATGTCGGTATGTATACATCTCGTGTTGACGGCGATGTTGTAACCTATGATGTAAGAATGAAAAAACCAAATGCAGGAGAATACCTTGAGGATAGCGGTTTGCATACTTTTGAGCATCTTTTTGCAACCTTTGCAAGAAATTCTGAATATTCAGATAGTGTTGTTTATGTAGGTCCTATGGGTTGCCGTACAGGATTTTATTTTCTTGTAAGAGATAGCATATCTCCGGAAAAGGCTATTAAGATAGTATATGATGCTTTTTGTTTTATATCAGATTTTGAGGGAACTATCCCTGGCAGTGAACGCAAAGAATGTGGAAATTATGTAGCCCACGATTTAGTTGCCGCAAAGAAGTATGCCAAAGATATGTTGCCTATTTTAAGGGATTGGACAGTTGAAAAATTGGTTTATCCGAAGTAAACCTAAAAACCTATAAAATTTATAGGAAATATTTTTGAAAAAGCCTTGACAAGCGAAAGGGATTAGTGTATAATTCAAAACATAGCAATCCGATATGAATTGTGGAAGGTGATTGATTATGAAAATCAGTAAGTATTTTAAACCCTATAAATCACGCACAGAACGAATGTGCTGTTGCTGATAGTAAAATCTGAACACAATAAATTTTGATTATAAATGAATTATACTGAATAAATGAAAGAGGTAATAATAATGAGCGAACTTAAAGAAAGAAATTTAAAATTTGAAACACTTCAACTTCATGTTGGTCAAGAACAAGCTGACCCTGTAACAGACGCAAGAGCAGTTCCGATATATGCTTCAACTTCATATGTTTTCCATAACTCACAGCATGCCGCAGATAGATTTGCGCTTAAAGACGCAGGTAATATTTATGGCAGACTTACAAACCCAACACAAGATGTTTTTGAGCAGAGAATTGCAGCTCTTGAGGGTGGCGTAGCAGCTCTTGCAGTAGCAAGCGGTGCAGCAGCCGTAACATATACAATCCAAAACCTCGCAGGTGCAGGCGATCACATTGTTGCCGCAAAAACAATCTATGGCGGTTCTTACAATCTTCTTGAGCATACACTTCCAACATATGGCATTAAGACAACTTTTGTAGACCCTGACGAAGAGGGTGCGTTTGAAAATGCTATTCAGGATAACACAAAGGCTATCTATATTGAATCCCTCGGCAATCCGAACTCTAACATCATAGACATAGAAAAGGTTGCGGCAATCGCACACGCACATAAGATTCCGCTTGTTGTCGATAGCACATTCGCAACACCATATCTTTTAAGACCTATCGAGCATGGTGCAGATATTGTTGTTCATTCAGCAACAAAGTTCATCGGTGGTCATGGTACAGCAATCGGCGGTGTTATCGTTGATAGTGGTAAGTTCGATTGGGAAGCAAGTGGAAAATTCCCATCACTTGTAGAGCCAAACCCAAGCTACCACGGTGTAAGTTTCACAAAGGCAGCTGGACCAGCAGCATTTGTTACAAAGATTCGTGCAATCTTGCTTCGTGATACTGGTGCAACAATTTCTCCTTTCCACGCATTTATCTTCCTTCAAGGTCTTGAAACACTCTCACTCCGTGTAGAGCGTCATGTTGAAAATGCGCTTAAGGTTGTAGATTTCCTCAAAAATCACCCACAGGTTGAAAGAGTTAATCACCCGTCACTCCCAGAGAGCGGTTATAAGGACCTTTACGATAAGTACTTCCCGAAGGGTGCTGGTTCTATCTTCACATTTGAGATTAAGGGTACATCTGAGGACGCACAAAAGTTCATTGATAATCTCAAGGTATTCTCACTTCTTGCAAATGTTGCCGATGTTAAATCTCTTGCAATCCACCCAGCAACAACAACACATTCACAGCTCAACGAAGAAGAGCTTGCAGAGCAGGGCATTAAGCCAAACACAATCAGACTGTCAATCGGTACAGAGCATATTGATGATATTATCTTTGACCTTGAAGAAGCATTTAAGGCAGTTGCAAATAAATAATTAAATCTTCCCCTTGGGAAAATTAAAAGTTTTGCTCAAGCTTTTTGTGTCGAGTTGCCGTTCCAAAGCTGAGTAATTGTTTGGTAAATCTCGTTCGTGGTATATTAAATAAACTTACGATTATTAAAAATTCCCCTGATAAATTTAAGCCATATTGATACAATTTCCCCTATACCTTCTAATAAATTTAAGTCCTTGCATCAAAATTCGATGCAAGGGCTTTTACTTTTGCATAAAGTTTAATTTTCCGCTTTACCTATTCGACAATGTGTGATAAAATAAACATAGTATGTCAAGATTTCATTATACTGAAAGGATTGGTAGTGAAATGTCAGAAGTAAAAAGAATTTTTGTTGAAAAAAGAAAGGGCTTCGATGTCGAAGCGGTAAACCTGCTCGCAGATTTAAAGCAAAATCTCGGTATTAAAAATGCAGAAGCAGTAAGAATTATTAACCGCTATGATATTTCAGGCCTTGACGGTGAAAGCTTTGAAAAAGCTAAGAATACTATTCTTAGCGAAACAAATGCTGATACTGTTTATGATGAAAAGATTTCTATCGGTGATGAATTTAAGGTATTTGCTATGGAATATCTTCCAGGTCAGTATGACCAAAGAGCCGATTCAGCTGCACAATGTGTTCAGCTTCTCACACAGGGCGAAAGACCACAGGTAGTTACAGCTAAAGTTATCGCAGTTTCAGGCAATATTTCAGACACTGATTTTGAAAAGATTAAGGATTATCTTATCAACCCAGTTGAATCCAGACTTGCTTCCTTTGAAAAGCCAGAAAGCCTTGATATGAAAGCAAATGTTCCAGATAATGTTGCAGTTATAAAGGGTTTCACAGTCTGGAATGATGAGGAAATGGAAAAGTATTATTCCTCTATGGGCTTTGCTATGACACTTTCAGACTTGAAGTTCTGTCGTGATTATTTCAGAGATGAAGAACATCGTGACCCAACAGTTACAGAACTTCGTGTTATCGACACATATTGGTCAGACCATTGCCGTCATACAACCTTCCTCACAAGACTTGAGAAGATTGAGATTGAAAAAGGTGCATTGTCTGAGGCTATCGAGAATGCTCTTAAAGAATACTATTCAGCTCGTGATGAAATTTATGGCAAGGATACAAAGAGAGATGTATCCCTTATGGATATGGCTATCATTGGTATGAAGCTTCTTCGTAAGCGTGGACTTATTCCTGACCTTGATGTCAGTGACGAAATCAACGCTTGCTCTATTGAAGTTCCAGTAACTATTGATGGCAAGACAGAAAAATGGCTCGTTCAGTTCAAGAATGAAACACATAACCACCCAACAGAAATTGAGCCTTTCGGTGGTGCGGCTACTTGTCTTGGTGGTGCTATCAGAGACCCACTTTCAGGCAGAGCATATGTTTATCAGGCTATGCGTGTTACAGGTTCAGGTGACCCGACACTTCCTTTTGAAAAGACAATGAAGGGTAAGCTTCCGTCAAGAAAAATTACAACAGGCGCAGCACAGGGTTATAGCTCATACGGTAACCAAATCGGACTTGCAACAGGTCAGGTTACAGAGCTTTACGATATGGGTTATGCAGCAAAAAGACTTGAAATAGGTGCAGTTATCGGTGCGTCACCAAAAGAAAATGTTGTTCGTGGCGTTCCAAGCGAGGGCGATATTATAGTTCTCCTCGGCGGTAGAACAGGTCGTGACGGATGCGGCGGTGCAACAGGTTCTTCTAAGGCACATACACTCGAATCAATCGAAACTTGTGGTGCTGAGGTTCAGAAGGGTAATCCTCCGACAGAACGCAAGATTCAAAGACTTTTCAGAAACGAAAAAGCTGCTAAGATGATTAAGCGTTGCAACGACTTCGGTGCAGGCGGCGTTTGTGTTGCTATCGGTGAGCTTGCAGACGGTCTTGACATTGACCTCGATAAGGTTCGCAAGAAGTATGACGGTCTTGACGGCACAGAGCTTGCAATCTCCGAATCTCAGGAGAGAATGGCTGTTGTACTTGATAAGAGCGATGTTGACGCATTTATCGCTCTTGCAGGCGAGGAAAACCTCGAAGCATATCCTGTTGCAATAGTTGCAAAGAATCCAAGACTTACAATGAAATGGCGTGGCGATGTTATCGTAAGTCTCAGCCGTGAATTTCTTAATACAAACGGTGTCACACAGGTAGCTACTTCATATATTACTGCTCCTGATGCTGATAATTGTTATAGAACTTCTGTTCCAAAGGCTCTTGAAGGACTTGACACCAAGACTGCATTCAAGAAGAACCTTTCTCGTCTTGAGTGCTGTTCACAGAGAGGACTTGTTGAACGCTTTGATGCAAGTATCGGTGCAGCAACAGTTATGATGCCATTCGGTGGTAAAACTCAGCTTACACCGGAAGATGCTATGGCTGCAAAGCTTCCACTTCTCAAGGGCGAAACTGATGACGCAACTGCAATGAGCTATGGTTATATTCCGGGAATTTCTCGTTGGAGTCCATTCCACGGCGCAGCTTATGCTGTTGCAGAATCTCTCTCAAAATTAGCTGCAATCGGTGCAGACCCACTCACTTCAAGACTTACTTTCCAAGAATATTTTGAAAGACTTCACGAAGTTCCTTCTCGTTGGGGCAAGCCTACGGCCGCTCTTCTCGGTGCATTGACAGCACAGATAAATATGGGTATTCCGTCAATCGGTGGTAAGGACAGTATGTCAGGTTCATTCGAGGATTTAGATGTACCGCCTACACTCGTAAGTTTTGCCGTAGCAATGACAAAGGCCTCTAAGACAATTTCCGCTGAATTCAAGAAGTCAGGCTCTAAGGTTGTTTATATCCCACTTCCAGAGGATAAGGCAACCGGACTTCCGGCTTGGGAAGAACTCAAAAAAGCATATAAGGCAATCTATGCACTTGCAAATGATGGCAAAATTCTTGCAGCATCTGTTGTCCGTGAGGGTGGTGCAGCTGCAACTGTCGCAAGAATGAGCTTTGGTAATAAGATAGGCTTTGAGTTCAAGAATGAGCTTACAGCAAAAGAACTTTTCGCTCCACTTTCAGGTTCATTCGTTATTGAGCTTGCAGACGGTGCAGAAATTTCCGATATTCTCTATTACGACTTAGGTACAACAGTTGACGCAGAAACAATCACAGTCAACGGTGAAACTCTCACTATTGATGAGCTTATCGAAGAATGGAACTTCAAGCTTGAGGGCGTATTCCCAACCAAATCATATTGCCCGGTAAATGAGCAGGAAATTCCACTTTATACAGAACGCAATACCTCATCACCTGTCATCAAGACAGCAAAACCAAAGGTATTTATCCCTGTATTCCCGGGAACAAACTGCGAAATTGATACAGCAAGAGCCTTTGAAAAGGCTGGTGCAGAACCTAAGCTTCTCATTGTAAAGAACCTTACTCCGGCAGCTATCGAGGAAACAATTTCTGAGATGGTTAAGCTCATTGATGATGCACAGATGGTTATGCTCCCAGGTGGTTTCTCAGGCGGTGACGAGCCGGACGGTTCAGGTAAGTTTATCGCAACAACTTTCAGAAACCCAAGAGTCAGTGAGGCAGTTGCAAGACTTCTCAATCAGCGTGACGGTCTTATGCTCGGTATCTGTAATGGTTTCCAGGCACTTATCAAGCTCGGACTTGTACCTTACGGCGAAATTCGTGAACTTAAAGCAGATGACCCAACACTTACATTTAACACAATCGGTCGTCATATTTCCCATATGGCATATACTCGTGTTACTTCCACAAAGTCACCATGGTTCTCATCTGTAAACGCAGGCGATGTATTCTCAGTGCCGATTTCTCATGGTGAAGGCAGATTCGTGGTTTCTGACGAAATGCTCCAGAAGCTTATTGCAAACGGACAGATTGCAACGCAGTATGTTGACCTTAACGGCAAGCAGGCTGACACAATCGAGTTCAACCCGAACGGCTCTGTTTGTGCTATTGAGGGTATTACAAGCCCAGACGGTCGTGTTCTTGGTAAGATGGGACACTCCGAAAGAAAGGGCGACAACCTTTATAAGAATGTACCATTCGAGAAAGACCAGAAGATTTTCGAGAGCGGCGTAAAATACTTCAAGTAATATTATAAAGCTGCGAAAATCTTGTTAGTTTTTTAAGACTTAAAGAGTAAGGTAATTAAGCAAAAACGGAAACAGCTCTTAATAGACTGTTTCCGTTTTTTAATCGTACACATCAAAGCAATAATTAACAGGATTTTTCTAAGAAAATCAGTTATAGTTATTATACGAGGTGAGAACAATGGAATGGACAGAGAGCCTGAGAAAATCAATAGCATTTATAGAAAATCACTTACTTGATGACATAACTGCAGAAGATGTTGCAAAAGAAGTGAATATTTCTTCGTTTTATCTGCAAAAAGGCTTTAAGACTATAACAAACTATTCAATCAGTGAATATATCAAAAATCGTAGATTATACTTAGCAGCGTTAGAGCTTATCTCCAAGCCGAATAAAGTAATAGACTTAGCCTATAAATATGGATATGAAACGCCAGAGAGTTTTTCAAAGGCATTCAGTCGCTTTCATGGAATTTCTCCCTCAAGGATAAAGGGCAATTCGAGAAACATAAAACCGTTTTTGCCCCTGAAAATAACTATTTCGATTCAAGGAGGAAATGATATGGATTACATTGTTGAGAAGATGAGTGGTTTTAAGGTTATCGGTTTTGAGAAGATTTTTTCTATGGAAACCTCATATCAAGAAATACCTAAATTTTGGGATGAAGCCAGAGAAAAATACATAGCAAGGCTTATGGTTAAAGGTAACCCACAAAATGCTATTGAAAAAGCAATTTTAGATAATCATATCGGTATGCTTGGGGTATCTGTTGATGATATGGGTAGTAACGGCGAATTTCGTTATCTTATCGCAGGAATATATAGCAGTGGAGAAATTCCAGAAGGCATGGTGACTTATGATTTACCTGATATGGAATGGGCAAAATTCCGTTGTGTGGGTTCTATGCCTGGAGCTTTGCAGTCTGTTAACACAAAGATCTTCAATGAATGGCTTCCAAATAACGGCGAGTATAAAATCGCTATGGGATGTAATATAGAATATTATTCCAAAGGAAACCCGAATTCTTCAGATTACGAAAGTGCTATTTGGATTCCTGTTAAGCGAGTTTGAATAATAAATAAAACTCCGAGATACTTTCAGTTTGCTGAGTATCTCGGAGTTTCTGCTTTTATATAAAAATTTTTGAGAATAATGACTTATTTTTATTTACCACAATATATGCAGATTGCTTTTGATACAAAAGTTGCTGTTCCTACTCCTCCGGCATTGTCTATGTTTATAGTGAATTCACTGTTTCCGGCATACATTTGTCCTAAATTAGATAGAATTTCATCAGAGCATTTATAAAAATGTTCAGAAATATAATCTTGTAGCTTTTGAACTTGGTTTTGCACCTTTGCCGAATCAGGCAGCATATTCTTTAAAGCTCCAAATTCTACAAAAATTTGCATGAAATTTTGGATTATTTCATTTTGTTTTTCTTTTGTTTGATTTTTAGATTTTTGTTGGAATTCAAAATATTCTTGCGAATTACCCCATTGCTCTTTTGCTCGTTTTGTATATTCGTCAATCTTACTTGTGTCAAATGCTGAAAAATTCATTGCTTTCACTCCTATAAATTGTATTCCACGGGCAAAGCTAATCAGATTTTCCAAACGCTCTTTCTTTAAGGTTAACAAAGTGATTTGTTGCTCGAGTGCTTTGTTTTTGTCAAAATCTTTCTTGGATATAATTTCTTTGATTTCCTTTAAAGAAAACTCAAATTCACGAAACAGTAGAATTTGTTGCAATTTTTCTAATGCTATATCGTCATATAGCCTATAACCAGATTCTGTATACTTTGTAGGTTTCAGTAATCCGATTTTATCATAATATTGCAGAGTGCGTATACTCACTCCAGTTAATTTACTTACTTCGTTTACGGTCATCATATAGCTTTTTACCTCCCGTGTAATTATAGAATAAACTATTACACAACGTAGGAGTCAATACTTTTTATGAAATTTTTTTGAAAATTATTTTATTATATTTTCATATAAATGAGTTGATTTATTTCATTTACTAATTCCAATATTTCTTATCAAGATTTCTGAATTGTATAGCCTCAAATATATGGTCACGCTTAATAACTTCACTGTTGTCCATATCTGCGATAGTTCTTGCAATCTTCAAAATTCTGTCATAGGCTCTTGCAGATAAGCCCATAGCATCAAACGAACGCTTCATAATAGCAGTTGCGGCATCATCAAGTGGACAAAATTCGTGTAGTTTATCCGTAGTAATTCTCGCATTACAAGTTATAGAAGTACCTTTAAAGCGTTCAAGCTGTAATTTTCGTTGATGATTAACCCTTGCACGAATTGTTGCAGAACTCTCGCTTTTTTCATTGGAGGAAAGTTCATCAAATTTAACAGGCTGAACCTCGATATGTATATCAAGTCTGTCAAGCAGAGGTCCTGAAACTCTTGAAAGATACTGATTTACAGCCTTTCTGCTACATATACATGGCTTAGTAGGGTGACCGAAATATCCGCAAGGACAAGGGTTCATTGCGGCAATAAGCATAACTGAGCTTGGATAGCTTATTGAACCGCTGACGCGAGAAATAGTAACCTTTCCGTCTTCAAGTGGTTGACGAAGGACTTCCATTGCAGTTCTGCTAAATTCAGGAAGTTCATCAAGAAAAAGTACGCCGTTATGTGCAAGAGAGATTTCACCAGGCCTTAGGATAGTTCCACCGCCGGAAAGTCCTGCAGGGGAAACTGTATGATGAGGAGAGCGGAAGGGCCTTTCTGTTATAAGTGATTGTCCGTTCGACATAGTCCCCGCAATGGAATGTATTTTGCTTGTTTCAATCATTTCATCAAAGGTCATATCAGGAAGTATAGACGGAACACGCTTTGCAAGCATGCTTTTTCCTGCGCCGGGACTTCCTATCATAAGGATATTGTGTCCGCCGGCGGCAGCAATTTCCAATGCTCTCTTAGCAAGAACCTGACCTTTAACATCAGAAAAATCATATGAGAAAGTAGCTTGTGCTGTGTCACGGGTTATTGTTTTATATGGTTGAGGTGAAGTTTGATTTCTCAGAACTGATATAAGTTCTGAAACTTTCTTAATAGGGAAGACATCTATTCCGTCAACAACAGCACCTTCTGCGGCATTGTCGAAAGGAATGAATATACGCTTAAAGCCAAGATTTTTTGCCTCAATAGCCATAGGCAATACGCCGTTTATAGGTCTAAGCTCGCCCGAAAGTGAAAGTTCACCTATAAAAACAGCATCATCAAAGGTATTAGTCAATGCCCCCATAGAAGTGAGAATAGAAACTAAAATCGGCAAATCATATAATGCACCGGCTTTTTTGATGTCTGCGGGGGCAAGATTTACGGTTATTCTTTGAGATGGAAAAGTAAATCCACTGTTTTTAATAGCGGAACGAACTCTGTCACGAGATTCTTTAACAGCGATTCCTGGCAAGCCAACAATTTCAAATCCAGGTAAGCCTCTCGAAATATCAGTTTCTACGCAGACAGCATAAGCTTCTATGCCGTAAATTCCCATACTATTTATTTTAACAACCACTGCAAATCTCCCCTAAGCATTATTATCTTTATTATACAACCATAATTTATTTATATCAATATTTTATTCAATTTAATTCAAGTAAACTTCAATGTTTTATTCAAAAGAAATATTTTGTGTGATATAATTGAAAGTAATTTCATATAAGAAAATAAATTATTTTTATACACAAAATTATAAGAAATTTTGCAAATTGTATAAAATGTGCATTGACTTATTCGTTCAAATAGTGTATTATTTATTAGTACGAGAGTGCAATGAGGTGAAATCATGTTCGAGAATCAGGCTTTTGGTAATTTTGACAGTCTTTCAGATGTAGAACTTGTGAAACTTGCCAAAAATTCTGACGAAGGTGCATTTCGTGAACTTGTTGTGAGATATTTATACCTTATCCGTTCCGTTGCTGCGGAATATAAAAAAAGTGGTTTAGAGCCTGACGATTTGATTCAAGAAGGTTTACTCGGACTTTTAAGTGCAGTTAATAGCTATGACGAAACAAAAGGTTCAGCATTTAAATCCTACGCGGGGGTATGCGTAAAGAACAAAATTGTTTCGGCTGTCCGAACCGCCCTGAGTGATAAGAATAAGATTTTGAATGATTCTGTTTTGCTTGATGATGAGACTGAACTTTCTGCCGATCATCTTTCAGAGCCTGAGTCTGTTGTAATATCTCAAGAGGCGGAGGAACGACTTTATACATCAATAGAGCAAAATCTTACTGAGCTTGAAAAAAAGGTTCTTTCTCTATATCTGCTCGGTTATTCATATGCAGAAATTTCTGCCGAAATTGGTATAAATGAAAAAGCTTGTGATAATGCTATGCAGCGAGTACGAAAAAAACTCAAAAAGCACTAATTCGTGTATTATATGCCCAAGTAGCTTAAAGTAGAGCGTTGTAAACTTTTCAAAGGCGGCGGTGCAAAACCGTCCTAGGGCAAAATTATAATTTACCAAAGCGAGGTTAATCAAATGTACGAAGACAAGACTCTCATCTGTAAGGAATGTGGCAAAGAATTTGTTTTCACAGCTGGCGAACAAGAATTTTATGCATCTAAGGGTTTCGTAAATGAACCACAAAGATGTAAGGCATGCCGTGACGCAAGAAAGAATGCATCTAAGCCAGAGCGTGAAATGTTCACAGCTATCTGTGCTTCTTGCGGCAAGGAAGCTAAGGTTCCATTCAAGCCTCGTGAAGACAGACCTGTATACTGCAGCGAGTGCTTTGCAAAGATGAGAGAAGAATAATACTTTTAAATAATTTTTAAGTTTATTCGCCCGGAAAAAATTCTCGGTGTCAGTCGTAGACTGGCACCGAGTTTTTGTTTCAAGTTTTTTATAGTCTTGAGTTTATAAAAAATTTAAGGTATGATTAGCTTATAATTTTATAGGGGATAAGCATATGAAAGATTTCACAGCTAAATATACAACCATTGATGAACAGAAAATTCTACTCAGAAAAATCAGCGACCTTATCGCAAGAAGTGAAAAAACTTACTCTGTTGAATATTCACATTTTCTGACACCTGCGGAACAAACTCTAATTTCCAAAGTAGAAGAATTTCGTGGATATATAGATTTTGTCGGCGGTTTTGATGATGCCGAACGAAGGCTTTGTCGTGTCAGGGATAACGAATATTGCAATGATGAGGGCTTGCCGATTAAGCTGTATTCAGTTATTTCCTCTAATGCGGAATTTACACATAGAGATATTCTTGGCTCGCTTATGGGGCTTGGAATAAAGCGTGAGATGATAGGCGATATAATTATAAATGAAGATAAAGCACAATTTTTCTGTCATAATTCCATTTCGGAATTTGTAGAATTTAATTTGAAAAAGGTTGGCAGATATAATGTTGAAATCCGAGAAAGCGAAAGCTATGAAGTACCTGTTTTGAAAACTCAGGATATAAGCATAAATGTAAGTTCTATGCGTTTGGATAGCATTTCGGCAGAGTGTTTCGGACTTTCAAGGACAAAATCTGCGGAATTTATCACAAAAGGAGCGGTGTCGCTTAATTGGCTTGTATGTATAGATACATCAAAAGAGGTTAAAGCAGGCGATAAAATTTCTATGCGTGGCAAGGGCAAAGCAGAAGTTGTCGGAATTTCAGGCAAAAGCCGTAAAGGCAGACTTTTCGTAGATGTAAAAAAATATATTTAATTTATATACCTTTTATTTTAAGATTTATATTGAACTCAACTTATGGTTGAGTTCGGTTCATAATCTCAATTATTTGGTTATTGTTTTGATAGTTAGAATTTAATATAATAAATTCAACTTAACAAAACGGAGGGTATATAATGCTTGATAATCAAAAAATAGCTCGATTTATAGCTGAAAGGCGTAAGGCAATAGGGATAACTCAAGCAGAAGCGGCACAAAGACTTAATGTCACATTTCAGACTGTTTCAAAATGGGAAAACGGTTCGTTGCCATGTGCTGAAATGCTGGTTGAGCTTGCACAGCTTTTGAATGTCAGTGTTGACGAAATACTTATGGGGCAAAAAAGAAATAGCGAAAATTTCTCTTACAGCAAGGCTGGCGTTGATGTGTCCTATACGGATTCTATAAAAAGAGAAATGGCGAGCTTCCTTGAAACTGATAATAGGCGTGTATTGAATAAACTGGGAGCATTTGCTTCTTTATATGATATATCATTTGCAGATATTTCAAACCCTGTTTTGGTGCTGAAATCAGAAGAACCTGGTTCAAAGCAAAAATTAGCTATGGAATACGGCTATAGTGAATCTATATGTCATGATATGATTAACCATTTAGTGAATGATATTGCAGTTATGGGAGCAAAGCCATTAGCTGTGCTTGATACTATCGTTTGTGGAAATGCCGAAAAAGAAACTATAAAGTCTTTTGTTAAAGGCATAGCCGAAGCCTGTGAAGAAAATGAATGTGCATTGGTTGGCGGTGAAACATCTATTCAGCCACAAGTTGTTGATAAGGGTGTTTATATTCTTACATCAAGTATAGCAGGCATTGTTGATAAAAACAAAGTAATAGATGGAACAACAATTTCTGAGGGAGATTCTGTTTTAGCTATTGCTTCAAATGGACTTCATACAAATGGCTATTCACTTGTGCGTATGCTTATGGATAAAATGCCTCAAATTAAGCTTGATAAAATAAATGGTAAAACTTTTATTGAAAATATTATGACACCACATACAGCATATTATAAAGCAATTAAGGAAATTTTTGGATTTAAGGGTTTAAAGGGTATGGCACATATTACAGGAGGCGGTATAGAGGGAAATCTTTGTAGAATTATACAAAATGGTTTATCTGCAAAGATTGATTTATCCAAGATAAATCCTATTCCAATATTTTCATATATAAAATCAGTAGGAAATATTGAAGATAAAGAGATGCTTTCAACATTTAATTGTGGGGTTGGTTTTAATATAGTTGTATCACAGGCAGACAAAAATAATATTATTGAAATTATCTCAAAATATTACAACTGCTATGAAATTGGAGAAATAGTCAAAGCAGATAAGAAAATCATATTTGAAAATAAAATTTTATGGTAACAGAAAAAACGTATGAGAAAATAAAGCTCATACGGTTTTATATACTTAATATCAAATTATCCTGCTATATCAGCACTGTCATAGTTACCATTTTCATCTATAATTATTTGAATAGTATGACCCCAGAACATATCTCCATCATCATAAAATAATGTTATACTGCCATCTGGTGATATACACAATTCAGACATTTTAATGTTATCTATAAACATTTCTTTTGTGATTTTATCTGGCTTGTCTTCATCTTCGTTATCTTCAAGCCAATCATTTGCCAAATCAAGTAATTCTTTTGCAGCAAACTCACGATTTTTTTGGTCAAAGCCTTGTTTATCCTTTGCATATTTAAGTAAAGTAGTCATAGCTGAATTTGCTGTTTCATCACAGTTTTCATCTACTTCCAAATATATAAGTATATCTGCACCATTCCAGTCTACATTATTACATTCAAACCAAGAAAAATATCTGTTAAGAGTAAAAGTACCCATATCATTTTCAAGAATTACAGGCTTTAAATAATATTCTTTTAATTCTTGCAAATCCTTATTCAAAACATCTTTTTCAAGTAATTTTACTAACATAAATCTGTTATTCCATGTTTCTGATTGATATTTGTCCAGTTCAATAGGAATACTTTTTCTAACAAGAACCTTATATATCCCATATTTTTCAAAATCATATCCATAGCCATTTCTAGATTTTTCGTCTTTAATAAGCCATGTTAAACAACCTTCAGATTTTATTAGTTTTCCTGTTTTACAATCTATACTGGCAACAAAATGTACAGATGGATTAAGGTATTTATTGTCTAACATTATAGCACCTTTACATTCTTCGTTTGTGAGTATCAATAATTCAAATTCTTCTTCATAAAATTCTTTTTCAAACTGTTCTTTTACTTTATCTGACATCTCAATTCCTCCTGAAAATTTTATAATAACTAAAAAATAACCACAAAGCTTTCAGTTAAAATTTCTGAGCTTTGTGGCTATTTCTGATAAGTCGAATTTTAGTCTAAGAAAGCTGCACCGATAATGCCAGCGTCATTGCCGAGAGTTGCAGCACAAAGTTTTGTTTGCTTTTTGTTGTGTTTTGTATAGCGTTCTTTTTCAACGATTGCACGAAGTGGAGCAAGGAGAGTTTCGCCCTCTCTGCTGATACCGCCACCGATGCAAAGAACATCAGGTTGGAATACATTGATAACATTAGTAATACCGCAAGCAAGATAGCTGATATACTTATCAACAACGCTCTTGCCGTATTCGTCACCTTCACGCATAGCGTTGAAAGCAGTAATTCCGTTTACCTTGTTAATATCTCCGCCGGCAAGACGAAGCATACAAGCACCCTTTTCGCTATCTGCGAGAATAGCTTCTTTTGTCATCTTGATAAGACCTGAAGCAGAAGCATAAGCTTCCCAACAACCGTGTCTGCCACAACCGCACTTCCAGCCATTATATACAATAACAGTATGTCCAAGCTCTGCACCTGCGAAGTTTGAACCGCTGTAAATCTTGCCGTCAATGATAATTCCGCCGCCTACACCTGTTCCGAGTGTGATAGCAACAGCGTTTTTAGAGCCTTTTGCCGCACCGGCAAGATATTCGCCGAGAGCTGCAGCATTTGCGTCATTTTCAATTTTGACCTTAGTTCCAAGTCGTTCTTCCATCATCTTTACGATAGGCCAGTTATGGAAACCGAGGTTAGCAGCATATTCAATCATACCTGTTTCGCCGTTAACAGCACCGGGAACACCAATACCCACGAAAGAAATATCGTCAGTTGTAAGTTTAGCGGCTGCAAGAGCCTTTTTTGCTACAAGAGCCATATCGTCACAGATTTCTTCCTCTGGTCGTGGAACATTTGTCTTACAGCTTTCCTTTGCGATAATTTTGTAGTTTTTGTCAACTACACCAGCGACAATGTTAGTTCCGCCGAGGTCGATTCCAAGATAATACATCACTAATTCACTCCGATTCTAATGTTTGACATATATACATATGTGTCTAAGCTTTATTATAACATATAGCATAAACTTATAAAAGAGAAAGTTTACAATATTTTATTTTTAGGAGAATATCACAAAAAATTCAGCTTATAAATGTTTATTTCGCACAGCGAAATTTATCTGCTGTTGACATAATCGACATATTCGTCTAAGGTCATACCAAGTATGAGTATTTTCTTAGCATTTTCTATTCCGACATATCTGAAAAGCGAATTGTCAGCCTTAACCTTTGTTTCCTCCTCGCCGGATTTTGTATATCGTTGGATAAAGCCATATTTGTAAGCGTTTGCTTCAAGCCAAGCATAATTATCATTTGTTGAAAGAGTTATAGAAAGTCCTGTTTGTCTGTCGCAATGATTGCCCTTAGGGATAGATTTTTCTGCTTCCGTTTCAGCCTTAACCTGAGAATAATCCTTTTCTTGCATAAGACGCTCTACTTCTGCTTTAAATAGTTTATCCTGTTCATTTTTAGAAACATATCCACCGGTAACTTTAATAGTAACTCCGTCCTCTTTCGCAGAACTGATAAGTGCGGAGAGAGGTTCTTCAAGCGTAGAATCATATTGTATGCCATTATAATTTTCAAGATTTGGTTTATAATCATCAGAAAGCGGAGAATAAACCGAAGCAAGCGTCAGAAGCTTTTCTTCATCTTCAGAATTGTATAATACAACACTTTGAGTATCATATGAATTATCAATAGGATTTTCAGGGTTTTGCTTTATTTGAGTAAATATAATAAGCGCTATAAGCAAAAGCAAAATAATGATAGCGAATGGAATCAAGAATAGATAAATGGTAAGTCCGCTTGTATCATAACTTCGTTCCATAGTTTCACGAGCGGGAAGAATTTTATTTTTCAAGATAAATCACCTCAAAATCACTCTATTCTTATAATAACACATTAAGTCCAAAACTCCAACAGATGATATTATTAAATAATATTGATAGCATTAAAATTAAAGATATTTTTGTGGTATATGTTCAGTTAATATTGCAATATAAAATTTTCTCTAAAATAATAAGGGTTTAATATACCTACTATGTTAGTGAAAACTGTCTTTTTTAGATTTTAGAAAAGGCATTTTTTGTGTTAGTTAAAAACCTTACTCTTAACATACATACTATACTCAAAGTGTTCGTAAAAGTTTATGGACATTTTTAGTCGTTTTATGCTATAATTATATTAATTATTGTTTTAGGGTGAGGAAATATGAGTAATGTTGTATTAGAACCAAAAATGCTCTCAGGATTGGTGACCGTTCCACCGTCAAAAAGTGCCGCCCATAGAGCCGTTATCTGTGCGGCATTGGCTCAAGGAGTAAGCGTAATGGAGCCGGTCGAGCTTTCAAACGATATTCGTGCCACAATAGACTGCGTAAAGGAGCTCGGCGCAGCAGTTTCACTCATCGGTAAAAGACTTACCATTGATGGAAAAATGATGTTTACAAATACCGAAGTAACCCTTGATTGTGGAGAATCAGGTTCTACACTAAGATTTATGATTCCGGTTGTAGGAGCAGGAAATGTAAATGCAAAATTTATAGGTCACGGCAGATTGCCCGAAAGACCTATCGGAATTTACCTTGATTGCTTGCCAAAGGCGGGCGTAAATTGTGTAACAGAGGGCGGGTTGCCGCTTTCGATAAATGGACAACTCAAGCCCGGAATATTTGAAGTTCCAGGAAATGTCAGTTCGCAATTTATCACAGGCTTACTTCTTGCATTACCGCTTTTAAAGGCTGATAGTGAGATTGTAATTACTTCCGCTCTCGAATCCAAAAGTTATATTGATATGACGCTTTCCGCTATGGATAGATTTGGTGTAACGGCAATAGAGACTAAAAACGGCTATAAAATTTATGGTAATCAAAGTTACAAGCCGCAGCATTTGAATATAGAGGGCGATTGGTCGCAGGCAGCGTTTTTCCTTGCGGCTGGTGCTTTGGGCGGAAATATTTTTATTGAGAATCTTGATACTGAATCATATCAAGGAGATAAAGCTATATATGAATTGCTCCGTCAATTTGGTGCGGATATAACAATAAACGGACAAGTTCTCAGCTGTAATCACAATAAACTTCATGGAATAGAAATTGATGCAGAAAATATTCCTGATTTAGTTCCGATTCTTGCAGTTGTAGCGTCACTTGCAGAGGGGACAACCACTATTACGGGTGCGGCAAGACTTCGCATAAAAGAAAGCGACAGACTTCACGCAATCACAGAGGGTTTAAATAAACTCGGCGCAGATATAACAGAACTGCCGGACGGTTTGAAGATAAACGGTGTAAAATCGCTTCATGGCGGAGCAGTTCAGGGCTATAATGACCATAGAATAGTTATGGCACTTTCCGTTGCGGCAACAAGAGCTACAGAACCAGTTATCATCACAGACGCAGAAAGTATCAATAAATCATATCCGAGCTTCTTTGAGGACTATAATAATCTTGGAGGTAACGCTAATGTCATCAACATGGGGTAAAAATATAGAAATTTCAATTTTCGGAGAAAGTCATGGCAATGGCATAGGCGTTGTAATAAACGGACTTCCGGCGGGTGAAAAGATTGATATGGATAAGCTTTTAGTACAAATGGCAAGGAGAGCACCGGGCAACGATAAAGCCGCTACTCCGAGAAAAGAAAGCGATTTGCCGGAAATTCTTTCAGGTATGCTCAACGATACAACAACAGGCGCTCCACTTTGTGCTGTAATCCACAATACAAACACACGCTCTCAAGATTACGGAAATCTTATGACCTCGCCAAGACCATCTCACGCAGACTATACAGGACATATTCGTTACGGCGGTTTTAATGATGTCAGAGGCGGAGGACATTTTTCAGGAAGGTTAACAGCGCCGCTTGTATTTGCAGGAGCAGTCGCAAGACAGATTCTCGAAAAGCGTGGAATTAAAATTGCCGCTCATATAGCAAGCGTCGGAACGGTTGAAGATAAGCTTTTCAACCCAGTAGATATATCAGACGAACTTTTAGAAAGACTTTCAACAGAAAAATTCTGTCTTATAGATGAAAGTGCAGAAACACATATGCGTGAACTTATTGAGGATTGCCGTATGTCACAGGATAGCATTGGCGGCGTTGTAGAATGTGCTATAAAAGGCGTACATGTTGGGATAGGTTCTCCTATGTTCGACGGCGTTGAAAATGTTATTGCGTCTATGATTTTTGGTGTTCCGGCAGTTAAGGGAATAGAGTTCGGTTCAGGTTTTGAGGGGTCTAAGCATAGAGGAAGTGAAAATAACGACCCGTTTGTTTATGACGGAGATACCATAAAGACCGAAACCAACAATCATGGTGGTATTCTTGGCGGAATTACTTCGGGTATGCCTATTATTTTCAGAGCGGCTATTAAACCGACAGCCTCTATATCTCAGAAGCAGAACACAGTAAATCTCGAAACTCACGAAAATACAGAGCTTGAGATAAAAGGCAGACACGACCCTTGCATAGTAGTTCGTGCCGTACCGGTTATAGAAAATGCGGCAGCGATTGCAATACTTGACCTTATGATGGATAAGTATACCATATGAATGAAAAATAAAAAGGAAGATTACGGAATGGATTTAAAGGATATAAGAGCAGAAATTGACGAGATAGATAGTCAACTTGTTGAGTTATTGATTCGCAGAATGAACTGTTCAGAAGATGTTGCAAGATATAAGGCAGAAAACAATATGCCAATCTTCAATAATGAGAGAGAACAGCAAATTATAGATAAGGTTACTGCAAATTCAGGCAGATATGCCGATTGTACAAGGATTCTTTTCCAAAATATTATGGAGATAAGCCGAGGCTTACAGCATGATATAATAGGTTCAGGAAAAGAGCTAAGAAAGCTTTTTGATTTAGCGGATAGCAAGGTCAGAATCAATGAAACCCACGAAAAAGTAGCTTGCTTTGGAAATGCAGGCTCAAATACACACATAGCCTTGATGAAGCTTTTCCCTGAAAGCAAGCCTGTTTTTTATGGAAAGTTCAGCAGTGTATTTGAGGCATTAGAAAATAAAGAAGCTGATTATGGTATTATTCCGATAGAAAATTCCTCCGCTGGTTCAGTTATAGATGTATACGACCTTATGTTGCAATATCGTTATTACATAGTAAGTGCAGTCGATTTAAAGATAAATCATTGCATAGCAGGAGTTGAGGGAGCGGAACTTTCTGATGTAAAGGAAGTATATTCAAAAGACCAAGCTTTAGCACAATGCTCCAAGTTTATAGATGAGCATAAACTTTCAGCTATGCTTTATGCAAGTACATCAGCCGCCGCAAAAATGGTTGCCGAAAAAGGCGATAAGAGCCTTTCAGCAGTTTGTTCAGCATATGCCGCTAAGGAATATGGCTTAAAAGTATTTGCAGAGGGCATACAAAATGATGAAAATAACTGCACACGCTTTATAATAATATCCAAGAATCCTATAATTTCCGATGATGCAGATAGAATAAGCCTTTGTTTCTCTGTTTCTCATGTCAAAGGTTCACTTTGCAGTGTGCTTTCACGCTTTTCCTCTCATGGCTTAAATCTTACTAAGATAGAATCTCGTCCTATGGTAGGAAAAAGCTTTGAATATCTTTTCTATCTTGATTTCACAGGAAACGCACAGAGCGAGCATATTAAAAATCTTCTCTGTTCGCTTTCAGAAGAACTTCCGGAATTTTCGTTCTTAGGCAACTATAAAGAGCTTCGCTTCTAAAAAATATTAAATCTAAAAATGACCGTCCACAGCTTTTAAATAAACTGTGGACGGTTTTTCTATTTAATCAATTAAATTTATTTAAAATATCGTTTCTGCATTATTTTTATATAATTTCTTACTAAATTCAGCATAAAATAAGCACTTTCCCTAAAATATCCCAAAACGGGATATTTACATTATACTACCAGAGTATAATTATATTAGGGGTGGTAAAAATTTTTAGATTAAAAGAATTGCGAAAAACAAAGAAAATATCTCAAGTAAAGTTAGCAATGGATTTAAACATGAGTCAAAATAATATTAGTAGATATGAAACAGAAGTACGCCAAGCTGATTATAAAACGTTAATTGCTTTTGGCGATTATTTTAATGTTTCAGTAGATTTTTTACTTGGCAGAACTGATAACCCCGAATTAAATTGTAAGTTTTTGATTGATACAAAAAAATAAATCTATTTTAGGAGTGATTAAATTATGAAAAAATTGAAAATTTTAGTTTCTCTGGCTTTAGCTGTTACATCTGTGGCATCATTAGCAGCTTGTCAGAAAAATGAAGAAGTTTTATCAGAAAACTATGATTTTGATGAAAGTTCTGATTCATATGAATCTTCTGTCGTACTTTCGTCTGAAACAAAATCTGAAATATCAGAACTTTCTAAATCATCAGAAAAAGTTTTAGACCCATTTGAAAAACTTAAAATTACATATACTGGAACTTCACCATATATAGTTGTATCTACTGATAACTCATCGTGCGATAGTATTATAAAAGAAAATTTTAATTATCAGATTGAGGATAAAAAATATAAAAATGGTGATAGTTTTGAAGTTACGGCTGTATATGATTCGTATAGTATAGAAACATTAGGATATTCAGTGTTAAATAATAAGAAAAGTTACACAATCAAAGATTGTCCCGAATTTATAACTAATATAGATGGTTTAGATTTATCTGAAATGCAATCAGAAATAAACGACAAATTAACTGTTGTAACTGCAGCGAAGGAGGGAGATAATTTTTTTGCGGGATTTCCTCTTGATTGGACTTCTGGATATAAATTTAATTCATATGAAAATAAAGGCTTGAAATCTGCTTATTTAATATCTTTAAAAAGTGATTTTGAAGATAAATACAGCAATGATGCGTATAACAAACTTATGTTAGTGTATGATTATAACGTAACAAGTAAGAGGAACGAAGATGATGTAAGAAAAGAAAAAAGGTATGTTATGATAATCGTAAATAACATAAGCTTAGATTGTGACAGTACTGTTAATTGGGATGTAAATATAGATTATAAAAGTTCAGACAATTATGATGGTTTGATTATTGATGAAGTTACATCTCAAAAAGAGTATTACAATGTAACAGAATTAAGTACTGCGAAAGATACTTGGGGTGTGCCCAAAATATCAAATTGAATTTAAAGAAGAAAGGTATTGTTAATTATGGAAAATATAATTGAAAAATTAAATCTTTCTATTGAATTGATAAATAAGAGAAAAACTTTACAGGAAAAAGTAAATGAGCTTTCACAGTATAATGATTATTTGAATACTCCACAAGTGGATTTTAAAATATATAAAGCAAATAATAAAATTACGTCTGCTTCTGTATTTAGAGTTATAAGCAATGTTATGGCTGTCATAGGTGTTATAATGATAATTTCATACTATGCGTCACTGGCAGGAATTTTTTGGTTAGTTATTGCTGCTATTTTGGGTACTGTTGCAACTACTATTAAAAAAAGTAAATATCAAAAATACATACAGCAAGATAATCAATACCGCAGTATGTGTCAAGCTAAATTTGGAGAATATCAAAAAGCAGTAGAAGAATTAAACTCACTTGAAATATATATGAGTAATGCACAGGTTTGTGTTATACCAAAAGATTATTGGGATAATGCGTTAGAAATCTCAGGATATATACGCAACGGAATTGCAAAAACTGTCGAAGAAGCTATTAGACTTTTACCTCCGAAGATAAAAGAAACAAATAATATTATATTCTGCCAAAATTGCGGAACACAAAATACTGCAACATCAGCTTTTTGTGTTAAATGCGGTCAAAAATTGACTTAATTTCGCCTAAAATAAAAAGTGTCGTTCAGTCGGCACTTTTTTTATTTTTCCTATTTAATTTTGATGTGATTTATGATACAATAAAATAAGTCTAAGGTTTTTTAGAATAATAAAATTTTAGAAATGTAAAATAAAAAGAGGTACTGATTATGAAGCGGGAATATGATGTTATTATTGTTGGAGCAGGTGCTGCCGGACTTTACGGAGCATTGCAGTTTCCTGAGAATGTAAGTGTTTTGCTTATTTCCAAAAGAGAACTTCCACTTTCCAATTCCTCATTGGCACAGGGCGGTGTTGCGGCTGTTCTTGATAAGAGCCATGATAATTTTAAACTACATATAGCTGATACGCTTATTGCAGGTAAGTATAAAAATAATTTAGCTGCAATCGAGGTACTTGTTTCCGAAGGTCCTCAAGATGTTCTAAAGCTTAAAGAGATGGGCGTTGCATTCGACCTTGACGAATCAGGTAAAATGATGATGACACTTGAGGCGGGACATTCAAGACATAGAATAGTTCACCATAAAGATTCAACGGGCAGAGCTATTGTCGATGCACTTATCGAAAAGGTTAAGGAACATAAGAATGTTGATATTCTTGAGAATACACTTCTTTATTCTCTCGAAAAGGCAGATAATGGATTCTTTGCAGGTTTAATTCTCGATAACGGAGAACAGGCTTTTGTTGGTGCAAAATACTGCATTATGGCATCTGGCGGTATCGGCAGAGTTTATCAGTATACTACAAACTCGGCTATCGCAACGGGTGACGGTATTACTCTTGCACATATGCTTGGTGCAAGAATTAAACACCTTAGTTGGATTCAGTTCCACCCAACGGCTTTTGCCGCAGAAGCGGATAGAGAGCGTTTCCTTATAAGCGAGGCTGTTCGTGGTGAAGGAGCAGTTTTGCTCAACTGCGATGGCGAAAGATTTGCCTTTAATTATGATGAGCGTGGAGAGCTTGCTCCAAGAGATGTTGTTTCAAATGCAATCATTCTTGAATCACGCAAAAAGGGCAATGAGAATTTCTATCTTGATATTACACATAAAGACCCAGAATTCGTAAAAAATCGTTTCCCAATGATTTATGAGCGTTGCCTTGAAGAAGGTATTGATATTACAAAGGATAGAATACCGGTATTCCCATGCCAGCATTACCTTATGGGCGGAATAGATGTTGACCTTAATGCAAGAACTACTGTCGATAGACTTTATGCCGCAGGAGAATGCTCACACACAGGCGTTCATGGTGCAAACCGCCTTGCGAGTAACTCTTTGCTTGAGGCATTGGTATTCTCACGCCGTGCCGCACAGGATATTACAGAAAAGCTCAAAAATGATAAGGGAGTTTCTGTTGGTGAACTTCCACCTAAGGAATCTCTTGAGGGTAATGAACTTCCACATGGACTTAGAACCGAAATCAGAAAGATTATGCAGACAGCTCATTTCGTAATTCCGGACCCAAGTGCTGTTCCGGCAGGTTTAAAGCGAGCAAAGGAAATCAGAGATTTACTCCTTAATGGGCACTACAAAATCGACCACAATTTTGTTGAAGCAAGGAGTCTTGCTTCTGTTGCTTGCATAATTCTTGAGGAGGTTAGCAATGATTCTGAATAAAATTTATGTTGATAATTTAATTAAAACAGCTCTTTTAGAGGATATCAATTATTGTGATGTTACAACAGATTACCTCATTCCTGCCGAGCAGATGGGCAAGGGTAGACTTGTTGCAAAGGCAGAGGGCATACTTTGTGGTGCAGAGGTTGCCGCAAGAGTTTTTGAACTTATAGATAGTGATATTAAAATCGAAATTCTCATCAAAGACGGTGAGAGCGTAAAATATGGCGATGAGATTATGCGTCTTGAGGGCAGAACAGCTTCACTTTTAAAGGGCGAGAGAACTGCACTCAACCTTATTCAGCATATGAGCGGTATTGCTACGGCAGCTAATCAAGCGATGAAAATTGTTGAGGGTACTAATGCAAGTATCGCTGATACAAGAAAGACGCTTCCTGGTATGCGTCCTCTTCAGAAGTATGCTGTTATGACAGGCGGTGCAAAAAATCACCGTTATAATCTTTCTGATGCAGCTATGCTCAAGGATAATCATATTGATGCAGCAGGCGGAATCACAGCAGCAGTTACTGCTTTGAGAAAGAAAATCGGTCATATGACAAAGATTGAGGTTGAAACAAGAAACCTCGACGAACTCAAAGAGGCTCTTGCAGTTAGAGCAGATATAATTATGCTCGATAATATGAGTCCTGAACTTATGAAAGAAGCTGTTGCAATTACTAACGGCCGAGCAGTGCTTGAGGCTTCAGGCGGTATCACTAATGAAACTTTGAGAGCTGTTGCTGAAAGTGGTGTTGATATTATTTCAATAGGAGCATTAACACACTCAGTAAAAGCTTTTGATATTTCTATGTATATAAAATAATCAAAGATAAAGAGAATCCGAAAGGGTTCTCTTTTTTATGTCTTTATTTTGGAAAAATTATTGACAAGATAGATGTGCAGTGCTATAATTTCGTTAAATAAAAATTCAATGAATAAAAATTCAATAAAATAACTTTTCGTAGGAGCTTATTTATGAATAAACGAGAAGAGCAAAAGGAAGAACGAAGAAATAAAATACTCGAGGTTAGCTTAGATTTATTCGTCGAAAAAGGCTTTGCAGGAACTAAGATAAGTGACATTTCTGCGGCGGCAAATATGAGTGCGGGGCTTTTCTTTCATTACTTTGAGTCTAAGGAGCAGGTTTATAAAGAACTTGTAGAGATGGGGCTTGGTGGAACTCAAAATTCTATGCAAATTCAGTTTGATGACCCGATTGATTTTTTTGAATGTGTTACTGATTGGATTTTTTCATCAATAAATTTGAATAGAAATGTTGCAAAGATGTTTGTGCTTATGGCTAATGCACAGATAGACAAAGGAACACCTGAACATATTCGTGAAATTGCATTAAAGGTTAATAACATCTCCGAATCTGTCAAGCTGATTGAAGAAGGTCAGAAATCGGGTTCAATTCGACAAGGAAATCCTATAGAGCTTTCAATAGCTTTTTGGTGTGCAATACAAGGAATTGCAACATTTGCGGCAATAAATCCTGATGCACCTTGTCCAAAGGCTGAATGGATAGTTGATATTTTAAGAGCATAAATAAATTTAATAGGAGGAAAACTGCTATGAAAAAAATTGTTATTGTAGGTGGAGGAATTTCGGGCCTTACTTCTGGAATCTTTGCACAGAAATATGGCTTTGAAAGCATAGTGCTTGAAAAAAATTCTGTCGCAGGCGGAGAATGTACAGGCTGGGATAGGCAGGGCAGTCATATAGACGGCTGTATTCATTGGCTTACAGGTACTAAAAAGGATACTGAGCTTTATGATTTGTGGTGCGAAGTTGGCGCTTTAGACGGCATTGATATAATCAATTTAGACTATTATTATATGTTTGAATATGATGGAAAAAAGATATGTTTCTATAATGATTATAATAAGTTAAGAGAGGAACTTTTGTCTGTATCTGCTGAAGATTCTGAACTGATTGATGAATTTATCTCCGCTTGCAAGGCTGTGGAAAGTATTGAAATGCCTACATCAAAGCCTATGGATATGATGAGTATCATTGATATGATGAAGCTCGGCAAAAAGATGATGTCAGGCTTTGGTGCTATGAAAAAATATAGTGCAGTAAGCTGTAAGGAATTTGCAGAGAGGTTCAAAAGTCCTATTCTGCAAAAAGTGTTTAGGAGCTTTATGCCGGATAATTATTCCATTTCACAGGTTATGTTTTCTTATGCTACCATTGTGAGTGGCAACGGCGGTATTCCTGTTGGAGGCTCTAAAGCTATGGCTATGAGAATGGCAGATAAATATAAATCTCTCGGCGGTCAGCTAAGACTTAATACAAGCGTAGATGAAATTATCATAAAGGACGGCAAAGCAGTAGGAGTAAAACTTCAGAATGGGGATATTATTGACGCAGATTATGTTATTTCAACCTGTGATGCAAATGTCACCCTACAAAAACTACTTCGTGGCAAGTATGTTGATAAACAGCTTCAACCATACTACGATGACCTTGAAAATAATCCCCTGCAATCAAATGTTCTTGTAGCATTTGCTGTTGACGGCGATGTTAGCAATTTGCCGATTTCATTTATATTTGATTCTGAAAAGTATGAAATTGCAGGAAAAACCGAAGATAGAGTTGGTATGAGGGTATACTCATACGATAAATCTCTTGTTAAAAATGGCAAGACAACCATTACATCTTATATTTCTCAAAACACACAACAATTTGATTACTGGAAAAAGCTTTATGAAAATAAAGAAGCCTATAAAGCTGAAAAAATGCGTATTGCTGAGGAAATTCTAAAGCGTATTTTAAAGCATTTTCCAGAGCTTGAGAGCAGAATTAAGATTATAGATGTAGCAACGCCTGCAACCTATGAGAGATATTGCGGAGCATATAAAGGCTCTTGGATGTCTTTTATGTCTACACCTAAATCTAAACAATCACGAGGTCATAACGGTAAAATTGACGGTATCGATAATTTCCAACTTTCGGGACAGTGGATATATTCACCGGGCGGTTTACCATGTGCCGTAGCAACCGGTAAATTTGCTGTTCAAAGAATATGCAAGGCAGAGAAAATTAAATTATAAATTCGGAGGACTAAAATGAATATCAGACGAGCAAAAAAAGAGGATATACCACAGATAGAGGAATTGTTATATCAAGTTCAAAAAGTACATTCAGACGGCAGACCGGACCTTTTCAAAGCAGGCGAGAAAAAGTATACAACAGAAGAACTTGAAACCTTAGTTAAAAATGATGAGAAACCAATGTTTGTCGCAGAAGATGATGTAATACTCGGTTATGCTTTTTGCATATTTCAGCATCATGGCAGTTCTATGTATAATAAGACTACTCTTTATATAGACGATTTATGTGTTTCAGAGAAATCAAGAGGTTATAAGGTCGGTACAAAACTTTATGAATTTGTTTTAGATTTCGCTAAGAAAAACGGTTGCTATAATGTCACTCTTAATGTATGGGATTGTAATGAATCTGCAAAAATCTTTTATGAAAAATGCGGCTTAAGTATTCAGAAATACGGTATGGAAAAAATTCTTTAAAAATACTGGAATAAGTTTTTTATTGGTTATTTCCACTTGCCTATTGCAGTAATTTATATTAGGATATAATATTATAGCAATAAAAGATACTGCGGAGGGAATTATGCGAAAATCTAACGAAAGAGGTTTGAAGAAAACAGCAAAGCTTACTGGGGCTATAGCATTTATTGTTGTGTT
Source organism: uncultured Ruminococcus sp. (assembly GCA_902765855.1). GTDB lineage: Bacteria > Bacillota > Clostridia > Oscillospirales > Acutalibacteraceae > Pseudoruminococcus. Next base: position 306,552 of record CACXBF010000001.1, read on the forward strand.
TACAACATTGATGGCTTTATTAGGCTTTCATCTTGCGTCAAGATATAGAGCAACCATAATGGGCTTGTTTAATAATGTTACTGAAAAAATATCAGGCATAGAAAACGATATACGAGAAGAAGCAGAAATTGTAGTTTCAATGCCAGAATCTAAAAAATAATAATCTTTTTAATAAAATTTAAGCGAGTCTTTTGACTCGCTTGATTTGCGTTTAATATAAAATAAAATATGAGGAAAAACAAAATGGAAAAAATGTTCTGGGGTGGCAGAAGATATCGCTCTTTAGATTATATGTTAAAGGAAAGATACGGCGAAAAGCTTTATAAACTATCACTAAATGGTGGAATGACTTGTCCTAATCGTGATGGTAAGATTTCCAAGGGCGGTTGTATTTTTTGCAGTGCTGGAGGTTCAGGAGATTTTGCCGCAAATTTTAATACTGATATTGCTAAGCAGATTGAGCAAGCAAAAACTCTTGTCAGCAAAAAATATCAGGGAGATAGATTTATAGCATATTTTCAAGCCTATACTAATACATATGCTCCTGTTGAATATCTTCGCAAACTATTTATAAATACAATTATGCGAGATGATATAGCAATATTGTCGATTGCCACAAGACCCGATTGCCTTGGCGATGATGTTATAGAATTGCTTTCCGAACTTAATCGCATAAAACCCGTATGGGTAGAATTAGGCTTGCAAACAATAAATGAATCAACGGCAAAGCTTATAAATAGAGGTTACGAGCTTTCGTGTTATGATGAAGCAGTCAGAAAACTTAGAAATATTGGTGTTGAAATTATAACTCATATGATTATAGGCTTGCCTCACGAAACAAAAGAAGATATTCTTTCTACAGCAAAATATATCGGAAAAACAGCCGACGGCATTAAATTACAGCTTATGCATATTTTAAAAAATACAAAACTTCTTGAAATGTATGAAAATGGCGAATTTAAAGCACTTACTGAGGAAGAATATATAGAAATAGTTTGTGAGATTATTTCTGTTTTGCCAGAGAAAATGGTAATACACAGATTGACGGGAGATGGAAACCCTGATGAACTTATTGCTCCGCTTTGGAGTTTAAGAAAGATGCCGGTGCTTAATGCAATAAACCATAGGTTAAAAGAGTTAGACATTATACAAGGAATAAAATCTTAAATAGCAAGAAATTTATTTTTACAATTTTTACTAAATCTAATTTGTTGTTTTATTCTACAATTTATTAGAAAATTTTGTTGAAATAGTAGGAATTTTGCGGTTTTTATGTGTTGCTACTATATTTTTTTCGTTTGTTGTGTTAAAATACAATTTGGTATCACTGTTTTTAATGCAAATCTTTTGACGAATAAATCATAAGGATTGATTGGATAATGAAGCATATCATATTCAGAAAAAAACTTATAGCTATACTTTCGGCGATGATTCTTGTAGCTTCTTGTCCGATAGTCGCTATGGCTGATAATGATTATAGTAGTTCAAGTACTATTAAAACCGAAACTTCTAAGGAAACCTCAAGAATGACTTCTTCCGATTGGGCAGAACTTCAAAGCCAGGTTGAAGCAGAGATTAGTTCACAGAATGCAGAGCAGAGTGATAAAAAATCAAGTAATGAAAATTCTAAGGGTGGAAGCTTTAAAGATTTTAAAGACGGCAAATATGTCGGAAACGGCGAATGGCTTTTGGTTATAGGTATAATTTTAATAGTACTCGGTGTTGCAGGGATAGGCTTTGTTGTGATTATGATGCTCAGAAGAAAAAAGATTTCTCAGAGAGCGAATAGCAAACAATATTCTGTAAACAGCCAAAGAAGACCACCGAACAAAAGCGATGGTTCTTCTGGCAGGAGAATTGCACCAAAAAAATAACAGGTCAATAAATACGCAATGGATTTCGCATAAAGCGAAAGTCTAAATATATTTCTTATTCATTTTACGGGAGGAATATTATCCATGGACAAAAGAGAAAAAGCAGAGCTGAAAATTACTGCCAACAAAGTACGACAGCTTATCATTGAGGGTGTTTTCAACGCTAAATCAGGCCATCCGGGTGGCTCACTTTCTGCCGCTGATATTTTTACATACCTCTACTTTAAGGAGCTTAATGTAGACCCTAAAAATCCTAAGTGGGCAGACAGAGATAGATTTGTACTTTCTAAGGGCCATTGTTGCCCGGGTTTGTATGCAGCACTTGCAATCAAGGGTTATTTCCCAGAGAAAGAGATAAAATCTCTTCGTCATATAGGTGCAATGCTTCAAGGTCACCCGGATATGAAGGGTACTCCGGGCGTTGATATGAGTTCAGGCTCACTCGGACAAGGTGTTTCTGCGGCTTGCGGTATGGCTCTTGCAGCTAAGATGGATAATGCCTCCTATCGTGTATACGCAATGCTTGGTGACGGCGAATGTGAAGAAGGACAAGTTTGGGAGTCCGCAATGTTTGCAGCGCATCATAATCTTGATAATCTTTGCTATATCGTAGATTATAATGGCTTGCAGATTGATGGTAAGGTTAGCGAAGTTGCTGGTCTTGAGCCTCTCGATAAGAAATTTGAAAGCTTTGGTTTTGAGGTTATCAAGATTTGCGGCCATTGCTTCAATCAGATTGAGGAAGCTTTTGAAAAGGCTAAATCCATAAAGGGTAAGCCAACAGTTATTATTGCAGAAACAATCAAGGGTAAGGGCGTTTCCTATATGGAAGACCAGGTAGGTTGGCACGGAAAAGCTCCTAACCAAGAGCAGTATGAGCTTGCACTTAATGAACTCAAGGAACAGCAAAAAGTTCTTGAAGAGCAGCTTGCAGAAATTAAAGATTGATTTTAAATAAAACCCTTTATTATTGAAAGGAATGGTTATAAATGGCAGAGAGTGTTAAAATAGCAACCAGAGAGAGCTTCGGAAAGGCTCTTTGTGAGCTTGCAAAGACACATTCAGATATAGTCGTTCTTGATGCAGACCTTTCCGCTGCAACAAAAACAGACATTTTCGCAAAACAATATCCAGATAAATTCATCGATTGCGGTATCGCAGAATGTAATATGATAGGCGTTGCAGCAGGTCTTGCAGCAGCAGGAAAAGTTCCATTTGCAGCATCATTCGCAATGTTTGCAACAGGTCGTGCATACGAGCAAATCAGAAACACAGTAGCTTATCCTGCGCTTAATGTTAAAATTGCAGGTTCACACGCAGGTATTTCTGTAGGTGAAGACGGCGCGACTCACCAGTGTCTTGAGGATATTGCCCTTATGAGAACTATTCCGGGTATGGTTATCCTCAATCCTGCTGACCATTATGAAATGGTAGCGGCTACTAAGGCAGCCTATGAGCATAAAGGTCCAGTTTATATCAGACTTGGCAGACTCGCTATTGATAGCTTTAATGACCCTGATAGTTATAAGTTTGAAATCGGTAAGGGTATTACTCTCCATGAAGGCAACGATGTTACTGTTATTGCAACAGGTCTTGTTGTTTATGAATCACTCAAAGCAGTTAAGGCACTTGAGGCAGAGGGTATCAATGTAAGACTTATCAATATGCATACAATCAAGCCTATTGATAAGGATATTATCGTTAAGGCAGCAAAGGAAACAGGCAGAATTATCACTGTTGAGGAACATAATATCATCGGTGGTCTTGGCGAAGCTGTTGCATCTGCTGTATGCGAAGAATACCCAGTACCAGTTACAAGAATCGGTATCAACGATACATACGGTCATTCAGGTCCGGCTGTTGGACTTATCGCTGAATACGGACTTGATTCTGTTTCTCTTGCAAAGAGATTTAAGGAAATTATCGGCAAATAATAGCTTTTAATTTATTAAATAACATGAGTTCGACAGAAATTAAAAGTTTCGCTCAAGCCTTTTTAAAGGCTTGCAGGGTCAAGGGACGGAGTCCCTTGTGGGTTTTAAGGGCAAAGCCCTTAACATTCTTTACCCAACGGGCGAACGCAGTTCGCCCCTACTTTTATAAATTATTATTAACTAAGGACATTCATCGAACTTACATTAAATAATTTCAAAAGAACGGTTCTATTTAGAACCGTTCTTTTTTGTTGATTTTTTATTAATACCTCTTGACACGATATACTATGTATGATATAGTATATCACATAAGACAGTATGTTTAAGAAAGGAGTGTATAACTTGGATTCACAGCTAAAAAAAGGTATGCTTGAAGTTTGTGTGCTAAAGGTTTTAACTAAAGGAGAAAGCTATGGTTATAAAATTATCAGCGATTTGTCACCAAATATCGAAATTTCTGAATCAACGCTTTATCCGATTTTAAAGCGTTTGCAGTCATCAGGTTGTCTGACAGTAGAGGCAAAAGAGCATAACGGCAGATTAAGAAAATATTATAGAATAACAAACCTTGGCTTTGAGCGTATTGATGAATTTCTCAAAGATTGGGAACAAATCGACAAAATCTATAAATTTATTGCGGAGGTAAACTATGAATCAATATGAATATCTTAAAGAACTAAGAAGCTATCTTTCACCGCTTGGCAGAATAGAAGAAGATAGAGTAATCGAATACTATGCCGAGCTTATCGTAGATAAAATAGAATCAGGAATACCCGAAAAGGAGGTACTTACACAGCTTGGAACTCCTCGTCAGCTTGCGGATAAAATTCTTTCCGAAACACAAGAATATGAAGAACCCCAGAATATTAAAGAGCCTAAAGAATTAAGTGTAGGTCGTATAGTAGGATTTTCAATTTTAATTCCATTTGTGATTACTGCCTTAGCAATTTTATATTCAGTAGCAGTTTCATTTGTAGCTGCGTCCGTTGGAATGCAGTTAGGTGGAGTTCTTACAATAATCGGTTCATTTTTTGTTATGTTCGTATCTTTTGGAGCAGGTATATGCCAATTTGGAGTAGCAATATTTGTTTCGGCTTTGGGACTTTTTGCAGCTTATGGTTCGTGGAAATTTATACTTCTCTGCATAAAAATCACACAAAAAATATTTAAGGCATATGCAAAAACATATACAAAGGGGGCTTAAAAATGACAAAGAAATTTTTAACTATTACAGGAATTGCCTGTGCATTTGGTTTAATCATAGCTTTAATAGGTTTCGCTATGATTGGTTTCGATTTTATTAAATTGGATCTAGATGAAGACTATACCGAAAAAGTTTTTACTGTCAGTGATAGTGAAATTTCATCGGTTAAGGTATATACAGACTTGATGAAAGTAAAAATTTGCTATCGCCAAGACGATAAAAACGAAATTCGCATAACATATTACGAAAATAATAAACATAAGCCTACCGTTACAACTGAGGATGGAACAGTAATCCTAAATGACAGAAAAGGATTTAACAATTTGTTTTCTACAGACGGAATATTTTCAGGTATAAAAAGAAGTAAGCTTGAAACAGTTGTCGAGATTCCTAAGGATAGTAAATCTCTTGAAATCAATATTGATAATAGTAATGCAAGTATATCCGCAGAAAATATAAAAGCAGATAATATAAAACTAAAAACATCGAATGCAAGTATAAATATAAGTGGAGAATTTAAAAATGAAGTTTATTGCGAAACTTCAAATTCAAGCATTAACAGTAAGAATATAACCGCAAATTCAATAACTTTCAGCTCATCAAACGGATATTGTGGTGCTGAAAATGTTAAGAGTAAAGCTCTAAGCGTAAGCACATCTAATGCGGCAATAAACATTACAAAGATAAATTCAAGCGTAGTAAAGCTCGAAACCTCAAATAGTTATATAAATATTGGCGATGTTATTGCAGATATTTCGTTCTATGCAGAAACATCTAATGGAAATATTTCGACAAATAGTATAAATTCCAATAAAATAGAACTGGATACAAGCAACGGAAACATAAATTCAACTGTTGTTGGAAAAGAAAAAGATTTCAGAATAGAGAGCGGAACATCTAATGGCAACGATAATATTTCAGGCCGCGGCAACGGTTCCGCAAGTAAAAGCCTTTCAGCATATACCTCAAACGGTAATATAAATGTTTACTTTGACGATGAATATACCGTTACCGAGGGTTTGCAGAAAATACTTGATTAAGTTTTAGAAGTTTATAAAAATAAAGTGGGTTTCCGAAAGGATTCCCACTTTATTTTTATGCACTTGCAAAACATAAAAAAAGGTTATATACTATTATACGCACGGTAAATGTGCTTATGGAGGTTATAATGGACTATTCTCAATCAATTCAAAAGGTAAATTCTTTGCTTAAATTTGGTATAAAACCGGGTCTTGAGCGAATTGGTGAACTTCTTAATCGTCTTGGCAATCCACAGGATAAGCTTAAATTCGTCCATGTTGCAGGAACAAATGGCAAAGGTACAGCTTGCACATTGATTTCAAATGTTCTTACTGCAGCTGGTTATAAGACAGGGCTTTATACTTCACCGTATATAATGGATTTTCGTGAACGCTTTCGTATAAATGGAGAGATGATTCCAAAGGACGAACTTTCTAAGCTTACAGAAAGAGTTTCAAAAGTTGTTGACGAGATGAAACAGGAAGATTTAATCATAACTGAATTTGAATTTATTACAGCTTTAGCTTTTTTGTGGTATTTTGAGCAGAAATGTGATATAGTAGTATTAGAGGTCGGTTTAGGCGGTCGCTTTGACGCTACCAATATAATAAATACCTCGCTTATATCAGTTATAATGTCAATTTCTCTCGACCATACAGCTATTCTCGGAGATACAGTCGAAAAGATAGCATATGAAAAGTGTGGAATAATAAAGCCTTGCGGTCAGGCGGTAGTCTACGCTAACCAGCCAGATGGAGTTATACCTGTTGTTGAAAATTCTGTCAAGGATAATAAAGCAACCTTGACTATTGCAGACGATTCCGCGGTAAAATTGATTAAAACTGATATAAAGGGCTCAGAATTTATATATTCCGCAAATGGTAGATTCGGTATTGATAGTGATATGAAGTTGTTTATCCCATTTATCGGAGAACATCAACTGCGAAATGCCTCAACTGCTCTTGAAGCCTTAAATATTCTTTATAAGCAAGGATATAAGATTACATCAGAAGCTATTGAAAAGGGTTTCCGCACAGCGTCATTCTTTGCACGACTTGAGCTTATCAGTGAAAATCCTATTGTACTGCTTGATGGAGCTCATAATCCGGGAGGTGCAAAGGCTCTTGCAAATGCGATTAAAAAATATCTTTCCGGAAAGAAAAAAATACTTATTATGGGAATGTTGGCTGACAAAGATGTAGAAACAGCGGTTTCATACATTGCACCTAATTTTGATAAAGCGTATACTCTTTCGCCTGACAATCCAAGAGCTATGTCATCAGAAGAGCTTGCAAAAGTTGTTGAAAAATACTGCCAAGATATTACGCCGCTTGAGGATTATCGCAAAGCCTATGAGCTTGCTGTATCAGATGCGGGAGCCGACGGAGCGGTAGTTATCTGTGGTTCTTTATATCTTGCAGGAAAGATGAGACATATTATTTTTGAAAATTGATTTTCTAATATAACATGAGTTTGATAAACACTTAAAAGTTTCGCTCAAGTTTTTTCAGAGGCTTACAGTTTCCAAAGGTAATCACCTGCGGCATAACCTTTGGTCGTTCTCCGCAGAGAGCGAAATACTTTATCCTTCACAAAGCGCAGGAGGATAGAAAAACATTCCAATGGAATGTTTATAATAACTTTAAATTTGATAGTTTTTTAAAGCTGTTATAAGCTAATATCTATCATCAAACTTATGTTAATATATTTTATCAAGGGAGATTTTATAAATGGAGAAGCTTGGAAGAAATGAACCGTGTTGGTGCGGAAGTGGCAAGAAATATAAAAAATGCCACGAGGAATTTGATAACAAAATAGAAGAATTTGAACTTATGGGACACGAAGTGCCAGACCACAGTATGATTAAAACACCGGCTCAGATTGAAGCTATTAAAGAAAGCTGTAAGATAAATATAGCTGTTCTTGATGAAGTCGCTAAAAAAATTCATGCAGGAATGACAACTCAGGAAATTGATGATATTGTCTATAAAAAGACCACAGAAATGGGTGGTATACCTGCACCATTGAATTATGAGGGTTATCCTAAGAGTGTTTGCACATCAATAAATGAAGTTGTTTGCCACGGTATTCCATCAGATGATGTTGTGCTTAAAGATGGCGATATTGTAAATATTGATTGCTCAACTATACTCAATGGATATTTTTCAGATTCCTCAAGAATGTTTTGTATAGGTGATGTCAGCGAAGAAAAACGCAAGCTTGTTGAGGTTACAAAGGAAGCTGTTGAGTTAGGACTTAAAGAAGTAAAGCCATGGGGATTTCTTGGAGATATGGGCGAAGCCGTACATGAACACGCTGTCAAAAATGGCTATTCAGTTGTCAGACAGATAGGCGGTCATGGCGTTGGTTTGGAATTTCACGAGGACCCATGGGTAGGATATTGCTCAAAGAGGGGAGAAGATATGCTTCTCGTTCCTGGAATGATATTCACAATAGAACCTATGATAAATATGGGTACAGATAAGATTTTCCAAGATGAAAATGACGGCTGGACTATTTATACAGCAGATAAGAAACCATCTGCACAGTGGGAAATTATGGTTCTCGTTACCGAAGATGGTGCGGAGGTTCTCTGTTACTAATTTTTAGATATTTTAAAGCGTTGGCAAGGAATTTTGTCAACGCTTTTTGTTAATCTATTCTTAACTTTTGTACTGAAAATTTCTTATCATTTCGCCTTGTTATGTATAATAATAAAATATATCCAATGCACGAAAGTAAAATTTTTAGGATTAAGCCTAATATGCTGTCTTGCTTGAACGGTAACATTATAATCAATATACAAGGTAAGGCAACACAAAGCAAAGGACGAATTATCCACTCAAATATTTTAAGTCTTAATTGCACAACTTTAAGAAATCTCCAGATACTAAGGCTTGTATTAAGTAATTCGCTGACAAATATCACGATGATAAAACCTTTAATTCCCATAATCGGTAGTAGGAAATATGTCAATATAACTCTTATTACAGAATCTATGAAATTAAATATTAAATAGCTTACTTGCTCATTAAGTCCTTTTAGTATGCCGTCAACAACACTGTCGAGATACATAAGCGGGATTACAGGTGCAAGAATTGCTATATATATGCCTACATCGCTTGAATGATAAATTACTGTTCCTAATTCATTTGATAAAAATATCATTATTGCCATAACCGGAATGGAATATAAAAGTCCGATTCTGAAAAGCCGTTCGGATATTCGTCTGACGGAGTTTTCTTTATTTTGTGCCTTAGCTTGGGATATTTCTGGAATAATCAGCGTTGAAAGTGGCATTATAAAAATCGCTGGGAAAGTTATTATCGGCATAACCATTCCGCTTATTGTTCCATAGGTTGAAAGTGCATTTGTGTAGTTTGAGCCGTTCTTGCGAAGTCCTGTAGGGATAAGCGAATTTTCGATAGCTGATAATCCCGAACGCAGACAAGAACTTCCTGTAACGGGTAGGGCTATTGAGGTGAATGTGCTTATAAAATGTGGAACTCTTTTCGGTTTACCTTTGATTTTTGAAACGCTTATTCTGTAAAGTAAGTAGGAATATATGCACGAAATTACTTCTGCACCTGTTGTACCGATTACGATTGAACAGCAGGCGTATTCAAGTCCCATAGGGGCAAGCTTTCCGACAAGAATTGCGAAAACGGCTATTTCTGCAATCTGTTCTAAAATCTGTTCAAAGGATGTTGTTATTACACTTCTTCTTGCAAGAAAGTATCCCCTTAAACAAGCTGAAACAGCCATAAATGGCAAACTTGGCGCAAGAATTTTAATTGATAAAACCGTTCTTGAATCGCCTAAAAAAACACTTCCAAGCTCATTAGAAAATGCAAACATCATAATTCCAAATGCCGTACTTATGCCTACTGAAATTATCAGACAAAGAGTTACACAGCGTTTGGCAATACCGTTTTCACCTCTTGCAAGATAATCTGTTACTAACCTTGTTACAAACAGGCTTATTCCTGCGGTTGTTACCGAGGCAAAGAACATATAAACTGTTAAAATAAGCTGATAAAGTCCGATTCCCTCTGCACCTATTGTATTTGACATATATACACGAAATGCAAGTCCCATACTTCTTATTATTAAGGCTGTTGCTACAAGAAGTATTGAATTTACGAGAAATTTTTTCTTATTCATATCAGTCCGCCTTTCGCAAAAGCTATGATATACATTTATATGCGGACAAGATTGAATTTAAGAATAATTAAATCGTAAAAATAGGATAATACAAGCTTATATATTTTTAGTGAGCTTTTAATTGGCAACGCTCTTATGCACCTACTTTTAGTAACTAATTTACTGCAAATACAATTAAAAGCTTTAAATTATATAACACTTAATGTGTATCTTATATATTTATTATAAGTGGATAATTCTAATTTGTCAAGCGCTTTAACACAATTTGTGTAAATGATAGAGGGCTATATAGGTAGCAAAGACTTTTATAAATTATACAATATAAGCTTTATTTTTATAGGATGTTTTAAAATTGGACTTTGAACTACAAACCTTTCATTTTTTAGGAAAAATTATCAGCTAAAAAGGGAACGAAAATATTTTCGTTCCCTTTAAATTTACAATAAATTATTCAATAACATTACTTAAAACCTTACCTATAGAGTCGTGTATGACTATATCAGCCTTACTGTCAACAGGTGTTTCGGATTTATTTATAAGCACAAGATATTTTCCATTGAAATACTGAATTAAACCAGCCGCAGGATAAACATTAAGCGAAGTTCCACCAATAATAAGCATATCACAATTAGCAATAAGCCTTACAGATTCATTTATGGTGCGTTCATCAAGACCTTCTTCATATAAAACAACATCGGGCTTAATTATACCGCCACAAGTACAGTGTGGAACACCGGTGCTTTCGGCGATATATTCTGCTGAGTAGAACTTATGGCATTTCATACAGTAGTTTCTTAAAACAGAACCATGAAGTTCAAATACATTTTTAGAGCCTGCCGCTTGATGAAGTCCGTCTATATTTTGTGTAACTATGCCTTTTAGCTTGCCTTCTTTTTCAAGTTTCGTAAGGGCAAGGTGAGCTTTATTCGGTTTGACATCAAGACAGAGCATTTTTTCTCTATAAAAATCATAGAAATCCTTAGTATTACGCATAAAGAAAGTATGGCTTAGAATTGTTTCGGGAGGAAATTTATATTTTTGATTATAAAGACCGTCAACACTTCTGAAATCGGGAATACCGCTCTCGGTAGAAACTCCGGCTCCACCAAAGAAAACTATACTTTTGCTTTCGTCTATGGCTTTTTTCAATTCATCATACATTTGATTCGCCCCTTAGTTTTAAGAACTTTATTTGAAAATTTTTCGGATTTCTTTTTCAATAGCTGTGGCAAGTTTTTTGTGTTCGGCTGCGGTCATATGTTCGCAGTCTACCTCAGAGGCTACGGCGTAATTTTCCGCCGCAAGAAAATAACAATTCTTTTTCTTTGCGAGATTTTCAAATTTTGTTGCAAGCGAGTGTGATGTTTTTACAGATTGTGCATTATATGTTGAATTTATTGAAAGAATGTTCTCTCTAAGCAGTATTGGGGAGATAAGTAATATCTGCAAAGAATTTGGATTTCCACAGGAAGAAATAGCTTTATCAATAAGCTTTCCGCAGTTTGCTGTGATTTTTTCTGCAGTCATTTTGTAAAAATATTTGAGGTCATTTGTGCCAAGCATAATTATGAGTAAATCTATCGGAGAATTACTGCGAATAGAATTTTCTATGCTTTTTAGTCCGTTTCTGCCCGAAAACATAGGGTCATCAAGTGCAACTGTTCTTCCACACACGCCGTCCTCGATTATTTTAAAATCATTTCCGAGCGATTTTGAAAGTAAGCCTGTCCAGCGAATGTTTTCGTTGAATTGCCCTGAACGGTCCGGCTTGTAGCCGTAAGTATTTGAATCTCCAAAGCAAAGTATATGCTTCATCAGCCGTCAGTCCTCTCTTTTATATCTCTTGCTTTTGAGAGAAGTTCTGCAACTGCATCATTATTACCCTCTGCAACAGCGTTTCTTATGCTTGTTATATTTTCAATAAATTCATCAAGTTCACTTACAAGAGAATTTTTGTTTTCGGAGAAAAGCTCTGTCCAAAGTGGAACATTTATTCTTGCTACTCTTGATACATCACGATAGCTTCCCGCGGAAAAACCTTTATGATTTGTACAGCTTTCATTCAAAACGTAAGCACAGGCAATAACATGAGGAAGCTGTGAAGTATAAGCTATCATTCGGTCGTGTTCTTCAGGTGTGGCAATCTTTATGATTCCAAAGCCGATTTTTTTCATAAGTGCGGAAACGAAGGTTATGTCCTTTTCATCAGCACCGCAAGGCACTATTATGTAGCTGGCATTTTGGAACAAATCAGCGTCAGAGGAGGCAAAGCCGTTTGTTTCCTTGCCTGCCATAGGGTGACCACCGATAAATTTAAAGCCGTATTCTTTTGAAAGCTGAACAAGTTCGGGGCATATCTGACCTTTAATTCCTGATGTATCGGTGACTATACAGGATTTCGGGATAATATCGGCATTATCACGCACGAACTTTACAGCAGCTTCTGGGAAAGTTCCGAGTATAATCATATCAGCAGCTTTGATGGATTCTCTTGTGCCAATTTCGTGTATTGCACCGCAGGCAAGAGCATCTTGCAGAGGTTTTTCGCTTCGATTTATGCCGATTATATGGTGGTCAGTGTATTTTGCCAAAGCCTTAGCAAAAGAACCGCCTATTATTCCAAGTCCTGATATGATGATATTCATAAGATAGTCACTCCAAATAAAGATTTATTTTTGATAAAATACAAGCGTTAGTTTATCGTTTATTATCTTAGTTTTTCCTGTAGTTCGATAACCCATCTTTTCATATAAATGGCAGTTTCCCTTTTCCTGTATAATTGTGTCAAGTTCCCAATTTTTACTGCCATGGATTTTCTCGGCAAGTATAATTGCTTTTTGAGCAATACCCATATTGCGAAATTTAGGTAATATAAATATAGGACTTATTCTCTTTCGGTTATTATTTCCTGAATCAACCACACGCACTGCACCAACAGTTTGTTTATCAAGCTGTATCATATAAAAGTATGTTTCCGGCTGTTTTAATCTGAATATTGTCTTTTCAAGCGGTTCTGCCGTAGGACTTGTTTCAAAATCCTGATATTTTTCAAAAAGCTTTGCAAAGGCTTCTTTTTGCATATGCCAGATTTTTGGGGCATCGGCAAGTGAAGCTCTTACTAAGCATATATCAGAATTATTCAATAGTCATAGCCTCATCATAAGCTTTTTTCATAGCGAATACACGCTTTGCGACTAAATCGAACTGCTCAGGTGTAAGTGATTGAGCGCCATCAGAAAGTGCGTGAGGTGGGTCATTGTGTACTTCAATCATCAAGCCGTCTGCTCCTGCTGCAACTGCTGCCATAGCAAGTGGTTCTACGAGCCAAGATTTTCCTGAAGCGTGGCTTGGGTCAACGATAATAGGAAGATGTGTAAGCTTTCTCAAGACAGGAACAGCGGAAATATCAAGTGTGTTTCTTGTTGCGTTTTCATATGTGCGGATACCTCTTTCGCAGAGAATAACCTTATCGTTGCCGCCTGCCATAATATACTCGGCACTCATAAGAAATTCCTCGATTGTTGCCGCAAGTCCTCTTTTGAGAAGTATAGGCTTATCAATTTTGCCAAGTTCTTTGAGAAGCTCAAAATTCTGCATATTTCTCGCACCGACTTGAATTATATCGACATTCTCAAACATATCAATATGAGAAACTCGCATAATCTCTGTTACAATCGGTAGGCCTGTTACTCGTCTTGCCTCTTTGAGGAGGTCAAGTCCCTCTGCCTTTAAGCCCTGGAAAGCATATGGAGAGGTTCTCGGCTTGAATGCTCCGCCACGCAGGAAAGTTGCACCTGATTTCTTGACCTTTTCTGCGATACCGTTGAGTTGTTCTTCGCTCTCAACAGAGCAAGGACCTGCCATAATACAAAGGCTGCCATCACCGATTTTTTGTCCTCCGTCGAATGAAATTACTGTATTATCCGGGTGGAATTTTCTATTGGCTTTTTTATATGGCTCCTGGACACGCTTTACATTTTCGACTATATCTTGCGCGGAAATGTAGTCGATGTCAATTTTGGTTGTGTCGCCAATTAAGCCGAGAACGGTGGATTCGACACCTGTCCATTCATTAACCTTAACGCCGTATTCCTGCTCAAGCTTATTTTTGAACAGAAGGGAATCTTCCTTTGTAGCTGTGCTTTTAAGTACTATAATCATTATAATCTTTCCTTTCAAAAATTCAATTTATATTTTTTGATTTAAGAATGTTTTCTTCATTTTTAATTACATTTGGCTTGAAAATTATATTATCTCTGTCTTTCAAGAATTGCTCAAAAGCTATTTTTAAGCCGTCTGTGAATGGGGTTTCCTGTGAATAAATCTCGTTAATCTTGCTTACATCAAGAACATTATCGTAATCAAAGAACGGGAAGAAATCACGAGCTGAATAAGAATCCGACTTATAATCAAAGCAAACTGTTTTCGCCTTCCTGCCTATTGAATCTGCACAGGATTGTATCCATTCGTTTACAGTTACAGGCTTTTTGTTACCTACATTAAAAATATTTGTGCCATGTAAGTCAGATTCGATAAGCGTTTTGATTATATTTGCAAGGTCGCCTGAATAGATAAACTGTAATTTAGTTTCTCCATTATTTGGGACAATAATCGGTTTATCTTTTAGAAGATGTTCAAAGATAAATGATTCTCGCTGTGCATAATTGTTTTCGCCGTAAACATACGGTGGTCTTAATATAAACAGATTTGTGCCGACTTTATCAAAGTTTTTTATCAGATAAATTTCGGCTTCAATTTTATTTGTGCCGTAGTCTTTCCAATATTTATTTTCCGCAAGGGAATCATTCTCACTGAAAGGAATATTCAAATGCTCAACATCGTAAACCGCACTTGAGCTTATAAATACAAATGATTTTATGCTTTCAAGGCTAAGGCTTTCACAAAGAATTTTGCTTTGTTCTGCATTTGTACCGCTGACATCAATTACAAAGTCGAAATGTTTTTCTGAGAGAGCGATTTTCATAGCTTTGGAATCGTTTCTGTCGCAGATTATCGTTTCGACATTTTCACTTTTGGGTTTTGTACCACGATTAAGAACAGTTACTGAATATTCTTTTGAGAGAATATCTGCAATTTTCTTTCCGATGAAATAACTTCCACCCATAAGTAAAACTCTTTTATTCATAGGAACTTTCCTTTCATAAATATTTTGGCGAATTTTGTTTTTTAGTATAAGCCGGCAATAATACTTCAAAAACAAAAAGGACAAAGCCCGAAAGAGCTTTGTCCTGAAAATTCACCTTATTGAGAAAACATAGAGTTTAAGGCTTTTCGACAACACTTTTCGGCACAGCAAAATAAACCGTATTAAAATAACGGTGATAATAATAGCTGTTAAATCGCATTGTGTAAGCCGAGAATGTCATTCAGACTTTCCTCCTTTTTCCTCTATGGATTAACAATAACATATTTATTTTTTGTTGTCAAGGTGAAATTTTATTATTTATTACAAAGTGAAATAGCTATTTTAAAATGACAAAATTCATCTTTTTATGAAAATGAATATACTTTTACTTTTGTTGACGGTTCAAAAATGGTATGATATAATATTTGTGAAATGTTATACAGGAGGATTTATTTATGCCAGAAAATCTATTTACGGCAGATAAAAATATAAGTATCAGTATTCTTGGTACTTGCATAAGCAGAGATATTTTTGGTATGCAGAAAAATGATGGCGGATATAAAATTGACCGCTTTATTCAATCTATAAGTCCAATTTCAGCAGTAACAGAAAGTATGTTGATAAAAAATATAGAAGAGAATTATAATCAAATTGATATGATTTTTTCTGATTTGAGTAATTTTTATAAGAGAGTTCTTATATCAGATTTAAAAAAGAATGTCTTTGAATATATGTCAGAAATACATTCTGATTATTTACTTATTGATGCGGGAACTATGAGATATAACTTAGTTAAGTATATAGAAAATAATAATATTGAATTTTTATCAATCGTATTTCCTAAAAAGATAAAATTATTAAAGGAAAATGGATTTATTCCAAATGATACTACAACAATAACTTTAGATGATATAAGTGACGAAGAATTTAATGAATATATGGACCGATATATAAATGAAATGTTGAAAATTTATACAGTGGATAGAATAATTCTGCTGGAATGTGAACCGGCTTTACTTTACTTGAAAAAGGACAAGACATATATAGATACATTTCAATATGATACGATTTTTTCTTGGAAAAAAAATATCGATAAGGGATATCGTTATTTGAGGAAAAAATTATCAGGGTGCCATATAATTGAATTTCCTGACGGAATTATAGCTGATGAAAATCATAAATGGGGTAGGTCGTCGTTACATTATGTCAGAGAATATTATGACTACGCTTTTGAAGCTATAAAACAAATTACTTATAGCGGATTGACATATGCTGAGGAACGAAATGTATTATGCGAATTAAAAGAGAAATGCGAAGATTTAGTTAAAAATCGTTACGGATATAATTTTGCTCGTACTTTTCGTTATTATGATAGTCGCAATAATTTATGTTTAAGAATGACAAGCTATGAAAAATATATGAAAGAGCTTGTACTAGATGAAAATAAAATATATAGGGTTAAAAAGTTTTTTCAAAAAAATAAATATAAGCATTGTGCGTTTTACGGATTTGGCGAAATCAGCAAATTATATATTCCGTTTTTTAAAAAATGGGGAATAAGTGTTGATTATATTATAGAAGAAACAAATCGCATTGAATATGAAGGTATTCCGATTATTAAAAAAAGAATGAATAAATATCCTGATGTGCAGGTTATGATAATTGCTGATATTGTAGCGGCTGACCAAGTAAAAGAAAGATTGGAAAAAATGGGATTGACATATCCTGTTTTAGATGCTTATGAAATATTTAACGGCTAAATTTATTGGATTTATCTTGATTATATGAATGAACCGTTTGAAATGAATTAATGCTATTAGGAATTGGCGATGGTTAGAGCGATTTTTTCCGTGAGCGGAATTAAATAGAAGGTCATTAAGATTAGCCAACAGATGTGGAATATATTGATTATGGCATATATTCCAATAGCACAATCTAAGATGTATTTTATAGGCTTTATTTGTCGTTCAGTTGCGTTTCTGAATCTATGGCGAAGATATAACAAAAGTATAAATGGTACAATACACTTCAGAATAAAGCCCCAAAAATTATTTATAGGCATTGAAAGAATAGGATTTATTTCTTGAAACATTCCGCTTTGAATTAATATCAAGGTGAAAATATAGTCGCTGACATTCAGTGCATATATTATGATTATTCTTATATCAAATATAGTCCATACTGCAAATTTTTGTAAAATATCTTTCAAAAATATCACCTCGAAAAGAGTATAGACTTCTTTTCGAGGTGATATTCATATATTGGGTATTTTTGCTTAATGCTATTCTATGAAAGCTTTATCTGCTGACCCGGATAGATAACGTTTGGCGTTGTTATTTTATTAAGGTTTATAAGTTCGCTTACGCTTGTATTGAATTTTTTTGCGATAGAATAGAGCGTATCGCCGGGTTTTACTGTATAAACACTTGGCGATGATTGTGCCTTGACCGGTATACGCAAAACCTGGTTTATGGCTATTGTTTCGGGGTCTTCAAGCTCGTTTGCATTGGCAATTTCGCCGACCGTCGTGCCAAAATATTCCGCAAGAGAATATAGAGTATCTCCCGGTTGAACTGTATATGTTATAAAATTTGATTCATCAAAGACAGGTATTCTTAAGCTTTGGTCGGGGTAAATCTTAAAAGGTGCTACTATGCCATTTGCACGAGCAATAGCATCAACAGATGAACCGAATTTTTCGGCGATATTGTGAAGTGTATCTCCTTTATTTACGGTATATACTATTATAGCCAATTAAATTCCTCCTTGAAATGTTTTCCTCATATATTATATGTTTTATGATTAAGAGGGGTTCTTATTTGATGACAAATATTCTTATATATCATTGCCCTGAAAGGGAATTATTGTATAAGTGTAAAAATTCATTTCTGAATTGTTTCTATTCCTTGCGGATAGCGTCGAAATGTGCTATTATAATGACTAATGAAAGACTTAATAGATAAATGTGTTTAGTATAAAGGAATGATTAAAATAATGAGAAAATCTAAACGGGCTTTTTCATTTGCTTTGGCTTTTTCCTTGCTTGTTTCGTTGGCGGTATATGCCCCTGTAGCATTTGCTGATAGCTCAAGCAGTAATGAAGCCTTTGAATATGAGGTTAATAAGGATGGCGAAAGTATAACTATAACTTCTTATCGTGGACTTGGCGGAAGTGTAAAAATTCCGTCGGATATAGACGGTAAGGAAGTTACAGGTATAGGTAAGGCGGCTTTTGCTTCGTGCTCGCAGATTGAAGTGCTTTCTATACCTGTAAGTGTTGATAAAATTGACGAACTTGCTTTTTCAGGTTGTTCTAAAATAAAGGAAATTTCTATACCTGATGAAGTTACGGAAATTGGAAAAATGGCTTTTGCAAACTGCACAAGCCTTGAGATTGTTAATTTTGGGGATAAGCTACAAAAGGTTGGAGATTATGCTTTTATGGGCTGCGTTTCGCTTAATAAGCTGATTTTGCCTGATAATACTGAAAATGTAGGTCAGTATGCTTTTTATAATTGTAAATCTCTCGAAAAACTTGGCGAACTTCCGAATATTAAAACTATAGGGGGTCATGCCTTTGAAAATACAGCATGGATAAATAATTATAAAGATGATTATATTATACTTGGAGACGGAGTGCTTATAAGCTATCGTGGTAAGGCGGAAAACCTTACTTTACAGGAAAATATAAAGACGGTTGGGGCGAGTGCTTTTCTTGATAATAAAACTGTAAAAAATATTAAAATAACCAAGAATACAAAGACGATTCAAGAGGGAGCATTTGAAAGTTCTGTGTTAGAAACTGCCGACCTTTCAGCCTCTGGAGTAAGTATTGCTGACAAAGCTTTTTCGGATTGTACTCAGCTTAAAGAAGTTAAATTTTCGGATAGTACATCTAAGATAGGTAAAAACGCTTTTAAAAATTGCGTTTTATTGAAAAGTATAAGCTTGCCAAAATCTTTGAAAACTGTTGAAAGTAATGCTTTTAATGCATGTTCATCACTTAAAAATATAAATCTTGGAAGCGGTGTTACAGTAATTGAAGAGAAAGCTTTTGAAAATTGTATAGCATTAGGTATGATTGAGATTCCTGAGAATGTTAGCAAAATTGAAGATGATGCTTTTGACAACTGCATAAGTCTTACAAGGCTTGTTATAAAAGGAGGACCTAAGATAGGGTCGGCTTTCTCCAGTTGTGATAATCTTGAAGAGGCTGCATTTTATGTCGGAACTGTTTCTATAAAAGATGATGCTTTTAAGAATTCAAAAAATCTTACAATTTATGCAAATAGCGGAAGTAATGCCGAAAAATTTGCTGATGAAAAGCATTTTGAATGTAAACGACTTTCAGATTTTGAGAAAAAATCATATGTATATAAGGGTATGCTTAAAGTTGACGAAGAGGAAGGCTTTTCCGGTGGATATACATTTATTGTGATTTTGATAATTGTCGTTGACTGTGTTATTGCTTTTTCGGTTAGTGCTTATGTACTTTTAAAAGGACCCGGAAAAAAGAGTATGCGTCATGTTAAAAAATCAGAAAGCAGACACTCAGCAAAATGATTTTGCTAATTACAATATTGTAATGAAATATATGTAGAGATTTGTTGACAATTATATGTAATGAGTCTAACATAATAAGAGGTTTGTGAAATACTACGATGGTAGCTTTTATATAGTTTTTGTGGTATTAACAAACCTTTTAATTTTGGAGGTAAGGTATGAAGCGTATAGGAATTTTACTTATAATAACAGCTTTGGCAACAGCCATTATTTTTAGTGCTTGTGGAGAAAATAGCTCGAAAACATCGTCTAATAAGTCTGAAAGTTCTACTGTGAAAAATTCAAGTTCTGAGGTTTCAAAGCAGGCGTCTAAAGACAATGAATCTTCTAAAGATACATCAAAAACTTCAGAAAAATCTACCGAATCTAAGACTGGGGTGGAGGCAAGCTGGTTTGATGATGCAGTATTTGTGGGAGATAGCGTAACGCTTAAATTGTCATATTATGCGGATAATGGCTCTCTTGGAAAGGCGGAGTTTCTCTGTGCAGGAAGCTTAGGCTATGGTGCGGCACTGCAGGATATAGACGCTGAGGGAAATGTTCACCCTACATATGAGGGAGAAAAGTATACTGTTGATGACGGTATAAAAATGCTTGGCTCAAAAAAGGTCTTTATTATGTTTGGCATGAATGATATAGGTCTTTATGGCATAGATGATACTATTAAAAATATGAAAACTTTGACTTCGAGAATTAAAGAAAAGAGTCCTGATGTTGAAATTTATATTCAGTCTGTAACTCCTATGTTGGAGAGTATGCAGTTAAAAGATTTGAACAATAAGTCCATTGATGAGTTTAATACTAAGCTTAAAGCAGAAGCTGAAAAGCTTGGATATAAATATCTTGATGTTGCCTCTGTTATGAAAGATGAAAAGGGAAATTTGATTTCAGAATATTGCAGTGACCCTGAGGCTATGGGAATACATTTCTCTGATGATGGCTGCAAGGCTTGGGTTGAATATTTGAAACAGAATGTTGAGTAATTGTTATGATTTATGAAAAAGAGAGGATTTTGAAAATGAAAAAGGTTTTTGCAGTAATTTTATCGGCTATGATAGTTATGTCACTTGCTGCTTGTGGGAATTCAGATAGTGGAGTAAATTCAAAAGTAGAAAGTTCGTCTTCTTCGGCAAGCACAGAAAGTTCAAAAGTTGAATCAAATCAGATTGAATCTAAAAATGAAAGTTCAAATACTTCAAATACTGAAAGTTCTGTTTTAAAAACTGCTCTTAAAAAGGTAAAAGCAGAAGTAGAGCTTCCAAGCGATATGGCTGATTTTGACGCAAGGAGATTAAAGCGTGTTTTCGGAATAACTGATGAACAAGCAGAAGATTTTTCTGGTGCAATATGTACCGACGGTCTTAGACAAGACGAATTTATATATGTTAAGGCTAAAGATGAGGCTACTGCAAAGGAAGTTG
Source organism: uncultured Ruminococcus sp. (assembly GCA_902765855.1). Taxonomy (GTDB): domain Bacteria; phylum Bacillota; class Clostridia; order Oscillospirales; family Acutalibacteraceae; genus Pseudoruminococcus. Next base: position 327,878 of record CACXBF010000001.1, read on the forward strand.
CTGATAAGCTTCAAAATGACTGGCAGTCAAAGTATAATGTTATAAAGAACTACGACCCAGACCAAGTTAAAATTATTGAGAGTGCAAAGGTTGAAACAAATGGTCTTTATGTTTCTCTTGTAATATCTGAAAAAGCAGATCAGATTAAGCAAATTTATAATGACGCTATTGGAGCTTGATTTTGAGTGTTAGAGAAATGCGGTGATGGTTCGATTTGGTTTTTTCAAGCTTAATATTTTTATTTGTATTCTTGCCGTTTGTATTGGCGGTTTATTATATCACCCCGAGAAGATTCAGAAATCTAACGCTTTTTATAGTAGATTTAGTCTTTTATGCGTGGGGTGAACCTTGGCTTGTTATACTTATGCTGTTTTCAATATTGCTGAATTATACATCCGGTATATTGATAGGCGTAAATAGAGAGAAAAAGGGTTTAACAAAATTTATTTTTATACTATCGGTAATATTAAATCTTGGCTTGCTTGGTTTCTTTAAATATGCAGGATTTATAGGAGAAACGCTTAATATGGTTATGCCGTTTCTCAATATTCCGATTTTGGAGATTGCCTTGCCTATCGGAATTTCGTTTTATACATTTCAGACTATGTCCTATACGATTGATGTATATAAAAACACCGTAAAGGTGCAAAAGAATATTATTACCTTTGGTACATATGTATCGCTTTTTCCGCAGCTTATTGCCGGTCCGATAGTAAGATATGAAGATGTTGCTGAACAGCTTATGCACCGAAAGGAAACACTTCAAGACTTTACAGATGGAGTTAAATTATTTTTAATTGGTTTATCTAAAAAGGTTTTACTTGCAAATGAAATGGGCAATCTTTGGGACGCTGTTCGTGAGAGCGGTACGCAAAGCGGTGCGTTAGGTTCTTGGGTTGGAATAATCGCATATACATTTCAGATATACTTTGATTTCTGCGGATATTCAGAAATGGCAATGGGACTTGGCAAGATGTTCGGTTTTGACTTCCTGAAAAACTTCGATTATCCGTATATTTCAAAGAGTGTTACAGAGTTCTGGAGGAGATGGCATATTTCACTCGGAACTTGGTTCAGAGAATATGTTTATATTCCGCTCGGTGGCAACAGAAAAGGACTTTCCAGACAGATTATAAATATAGCTGTGGTGTGGTTCTTGACGGGCTTATGGCATGGTGCAAGCTGGAATTTTATCTTATGGGGACTTTATTTCGGAGTATTACTTATGATAGAAAAACTCTTTATGTTGAAAGTTCTGAAAAAAGCTCCTGCCATTATTTCACATATCTATTCGATAATAATAATAATATTTGGTTGGGTGCTTTTCTATTTTGAAAATCTTAATGAGATGGGAGTATTTCTTGCAAGAATGTTTGGCTCCGACGGCTTTATGATGTCGGGTGATATTTCTGTAAAGATTATTTCGTATATTCCTTTACTTATAGTTGCGGCTATAACTTCTACTCCGCTTATAAGTAAGCTTTATCATAAAATTAAGAGCAAGCCTATTATTTATGTGATTGATAATGCCGGTTGTGTTCTTGCTTTATTATTATGTACGGCGGCTCTTGTAAGCAGTGATTACAATCCATTCTTATACTATAAATTCTAAGTGATGTGTTATGAAAATAAAAAACATTATTAAATATTTGCCGACAGTGATTTTCTGCGGATTTATCTTTGCTTTTGCGATATTTTATTTTGTATTGCCAAAATCAAATTATTCCGCTCAGGAAAAAAGAAAACTTTCAGATTTCCCTGAATTTACAGTAGAAAAACTTGCTGACGGAACTTTTCAAAGTGGAATAGATGATTACCTCTCTGACCATATGACCGCAAGAAACTTTTTTGTCGGTTTCAGTGCAGGATATGAACTTGTTACAGGCAGAAACGGCTCTAAGGGAATCTATCTTGGCAGTGACGGTTATTTATTCCCTAAGCCAACCAAAGACAGCGAGATACTTTCTCAAAATGCCGAATATATCAATGAATATGCTGAGTATTCGAGCATACCTGTATATATGACGGTTATTCCGTCAACGGGATATATAAACAGCGATAAATTGCCGTTTGACCACGAAGAATATAAGGATAACGAGCTGATTTCTTCATTTAAGAACAAGCTAAGTGAGAATATCAAGTTTATTGACGTAACAGAGGATTTTAAGGAAAAAGCTAAGTCTGAACAGCTTTATTACAAAACAGACCATCACTGGACAAGCAAGGGTGCGTTTGAATGTTATAAGCTTTTAGGAAATGCTATGGACTATGAACCTGTTGATGAAAGTGAATTTTCTGTTGAAACGATTGATGGCTTTTACGGAACTTCATATTCCAAAAGTGCTTTATGGACTCTTTCTCCTGATAAGATAGAGCTTTGGAGCAGGAAAAATCAGCCGAACGATTCCGTTAGCGTTGAAATTTCGGACGGCGGAGAGGTTATAAGTTCTGATAGTTATTTCTTTCGTGAACAGCTTAAAAATGATGACAAATACCCTGTTTTCCTTGATGGAAATCACAGTCTTGTGAAAATTAAGAACAGTAATGCAAAAGGCGGAAAGTTGATTGTTGTTAAGGATTCATATGCACACGCAGCAGTACCTTTTTTATCGCAGAATTACAGCGAGATAATTATGGTAGACTTGCGTTATTATAAAAAAGATGTTTCAGCACTTGCTGAGGACGAAAAAGCAGATGCAATTCTGCTGCTTTATTCAATAGATAATCTTGCAACAGACAAAAATCTTGCATATTTATATTAAGAGGTTTTGAGTATGAAAACAAGCGATTTTTATTATGATTTACCTGAAGAATTGATTGCACAAACTCCATTAGAGCCGAGGGATAGTTCTCGACTTATGGTTTTGCATAAAAAGACAGGAAAAATTGAGCATAAGCATTTTTATGATATTATTGATTATCTGAATGAGGGCGATTGCCTTATTATGAATGATTCAAGGGTATTGCCGGCGAGAATTTACGGAGTTAAGGACGAAACTAACGCAAATGTTGAATTCTTGCTTTTGAATTGCGTTGAAGGCAAAAAATGGGAAGCTCTTGCAAAGCCTGGAAAGCGTGCTAAGATTGGTACAAGCTTTAGCTTTGGCGATGGTCTTATGCGTTGTAAGGTTGTTGATATACTTGATGACGGTAATAGAATACTTGAATTTGAGTGTGAGGGCAGTTTCTACGAGAATCTTGACAAGCTTGGTCAGATGCCTTTACCGCCATATATCCACGAAAAGCTCAAGGATAAGGAACGCTATCAGACTGTTTATAGCCGAGAAATAGGTTCTGCTGCTGCGCCGACAGCGGGTTTGCACTTCACAAAGGAACTTATGAAAAAAGCGGAGGAAAAGGGCGTTAAAATTGGTTTTGTTACACTTCATGTAGGTTTGGGAACATTCCGTCCTGTAAAGGTTGACGATGTAACAAAGCACAAAATGCATTCAGAACATTATGAGATGAGCGAAGAAACGGCTAATCTCATTAACGAAACCCATAAGAATGGTGGCAGAGTTTTTTGCGTTGGTACTACAAGCTGTAGAACTGTTGAATCTGTTGCAAAGCGTGAGGGTGAAATTAAGGCAAGTGACGGTATGACGGATATTTTTATATATCCCGGTTTTGAATTTAAGGCTATGGATTGCCTTATTACAAATTTCCATTTGCCTGAAAGCACTTTAATTATGCTTGTTTCAGCTTTTGCAGGCTATGATAACATTATGAATGCGTATAACACCGCTGTTGCTGAAAAATACAGATTTTTTAGCTTTGGTGATGCTATGCTTATTGTTGATTGATTGCAGAGGTGATATAATGGTATTTCTTTATGCTTCAACAACGATTGTTTATTATTTGCTATTGGTTCTAACGGCCACAGCCTTAGCTTTTAGTGTAACTACTAATGAAAGCTCTATTTTTATTATTTCTATTGTAATAGTGATTGTGGCAATTTTTGGACTTGTAATAACAAGTAAGTTTGCAAGTAGTAAATATAAAAAGTCACTTTGTAAGCTTAATTATGATGTGCATGGCTATCTTGACGAACAGTATAAATTTCTTAACAAATTGTTTATAAGCAAAAATGTTAGAAATACTATAAACTTAAATATTGCAAGCGGCTATATGAACAATGAACAATATAATGATGCACTTGATATTTTTTCTCAATTTGCAGCGGACGGTTATCAGGGCTTGAGCCTTGATATGAGGTTTTTGGTTTTTATGAAACAGACAGAATGTTACATAAATTTAAACAGATTTGATATGGTATCTTCATATATTAATAATGGTGAAATGATACTTCGTACAGCGAGATTTCCTGCAAATATATATTATGAATTGAATTTATTACTTGAATATACTGTTGCAGAATATAATTTAAAATTAAACCCTAATCAGCAGAATGCACAGGAACTTATAAATCGAATAAATGCTGTTTTAAATAATAACTTAACAAAAAATGGGTTTAAATCTATTTTGATGAGATACCAGCTTGGTGCTTTATATATGCTTACCGGGGATACAAATAGTGCGGACAGTGAGTTTTATAATATCTTACAGACTGGCTCGATGCTTCCTTGCGTCAACAGAATTAAAGCGTATAATCAAACTGGTGATATGAGTGTACTGAAAATATAACATTATAAAGCAAAATGCAGACTGCCGAAATACAGTCTGCATTTTTTGTATTTTTATTTTATTAGAGGAAAGAAGGAATTTTGTTTGTTCATTATTATATACGAACGAACTTTAAAAAATCCACGCAAAAAATAAAATTTTTGGAAAATTATTTTTTAATACTAAGCCCTGAACCAACCTCAAAGTGATAAGTTACTATGCCGAGGTCAATTTTTGTTAGTGTGCCTTTTAATGCTTGAAGTTTAAGAGCTTTGCCATCAAAGATGAAAAGGAATTTTTGCTGATTCATTGCTGTTGGTGCGAGCATTGCACAATGCATACCCTTTTCAAACCATTTTGGAGCGTTGCCTTCTATTTTGCAAAGTTCTTCCATAGGCTTACTTTTGTGCGGTACGCCTTGAGTTTCGCCATAGCCTATTGCAATGACACAGACAAGCTTTTCTCCACTATTTATTGTACAAGCACATTTTCTTCTTTTATATGTTCCTGCTACCCAACAGGTATTAAGTCCCATTTGCTGAGCCTTTAATACGAGTCTTTCTCCATAATAGCCGACATGTTCCTCTAAATTGGCAGTTTTAGGGCCTACAAGGGCTATGTAATTCTTTACATTATTAAACTTGCCATAATGTGCCATAAAGCCTGTGAACGCCTTTGGTTCGTTCAGAATGAGCTGAATATTGAGGTTGCCGAGCTTATTGCATTTTTCTATTTCACTGTTAAGCTCTTCAATCTTTTCAGGTTCGATTTCTTTATCTTGATAGCTTCTTACTGCGTGACGCTCTTCTATCGCTTGTATAATATCCATTTTCAGATACTCCTTAAATTATAAAATAATAATATATTTTAATGTAAGCTTGATTATAACTTTTAATCAACATTTGTCTTTCAGGGAACCCCCTGCGAGGCTTCCCTACGAAAAACATTCCACTGGGATGTTTTTCTACCCTCCTGCGCTTTGAGGAGCATAAAAAGTTTTGCTCTCCGCGTAGAGCGACCAAAGGCTCTGCCTTTGGAAACTGCAAGCCTTTGAGAAGGCTTGCAGCGAAATTTTTAAGTGTCTTTTGGGAGTGCATTAGCTAATCGTAGGGGCGAACTGTGTTCTCCCGTTCGGTAGTTTCCTCGACCGCGTCAATAAACTGCTCTTGCAAGTGTCGAGCGAGACTTGCGAGAGCGATTCCGCGTCTTGTCCTGTACGGTCACGCACCGCGTCTTAAAAGTGGAGGCACTCCGCCTTGAGCGAAACTTTTTAATTTTATAAACAAAAACGACTGCCACAGTTTTTTCGTAGCAGTCGTAAATTTGCTTTTTCAGATTAAGAATTAGCTTCGATATATTTTACGAGATCGCCAACAGTCTTAATGTTCTCGATTTCTTCATCAGGAACTTCGATTTCGAACTCGTCTTCGATAGACATAAGAAGGTCAACAACATCAAGTGAATCTGCACCTAAATCATCAGCGATTGTTGTTTCAGGTGTAATCTTATCCTCCTCATAATCAAACTGCTCTGCAAGGATAGCCTTTACTTTTTCGAGTACCATTTGAACTCCTCCTAATAAAAATATGATTTCAAGAAAATTGCGGTATTATATCTTTTAGTTGTAGACAACCACGAATTTCGTGGTATAATAACAATTAAGAAAAACACCGACTTAAAAATCTTTCTTACACAAATAATATTATTGGTAAATCTGCACTTTGTCAATAGTTAATTTGCTTTTTTTTAATTATTTCAAAATTATCTGTAAATTTTGTGTAATTTTATGGATTTAGTGTAGGCTTTTACCAACAAAAAGGAGCTGTTATTATGAGCGAAAGAAAATTTGCAGTTATAGGACATCCGATAGGACACACAATGTCACCATTTATACATAAAAGACTTTTTGAACTATCGGGAATTGGCGGGGATTATTCTGTCTATGATATAGCACCTGAAGAATTGTCTTCTAAATATTCTGAACTTAGAGCTTTAGATGGATATAATATTACTATTCCACATAAGCAGGCTATTATTCCTTTTATTGATAAGCTTGATAAGAAAGCACAGCTTTACGGTTCTGTAAATACTGTTAAGAACGGCGAAATTGCTGAAGGCTATACGACTGACCCCGATGGTTTTCTTATGGCTCTGAAGGCTGCGAAAATCCCATTAGAAAAGAGTGTAGTAATTCTTGGCTGTGGTGGTGTTGCAAGAACATTTGCATATGAGGCTGCTATGGCAGGTTGTAATACAGTTATTGCAGTGCGTCCTGATGACCTTCCTGTTGCGGCATCGCTTGCAGGTGAGCTTAAAACAAAAATCTATAAGGCGTATGTAAGCACATGCCTTATAAATCGTTTAAAGGGCGATTTCGACTTACTCATAAACGCTACGCCACTTGGTATGTACCCTAATGTTGACAATATGGCACCTACTCCTGAGCTTCTTGCAAGATGTGAAAATGTTTTTGATGCAGTTTATAATCCACTCGAAACAAAGCTTATAAAGATGGCTCGTGCTAATGGCTCAAAAACCCTCGGCGGTATGTCTATGCTCGTATGGCAGGCGGTAAGAGCTCACGAAATTTGGGATAATGTGAGCTATAAAGACGAGGATATAGCACAGCTTATTGAGGATAGTGCAAAGGAAGTTACTAAGCTTTTTAGCTGATATATCAAAAAGGATTGGTAATGATGAACTGTAATATAATTTTATGCGGATTTATGGGAAGTGGAAAAAGCACTGTCGGACTTTTACTTGCCAAAAAACTTGGAATGTCATTTATAGACCTTGATACATATATAGAGAAAAAAGAGGGAATGACAGTTTCTAAGATTTTTGAAAAATATGGAGAACAATATTTTCGCAAGCTTGAAAAGGAATCTGCAAAAGAACTTGCTGAAAAAAATGGTTTAGTTATTGCGGCAGGTGGCGGAACTCTTGTTGATAAAGAAAATGCAGATACATTCAGAACAAGTGGAAAAATTGTTTTACTTGATTTGCCTGTAGAGGTTATTGCGGAGCGTTTAAAAGGAGATAATTCTCGTCCGCTATTACAACGTACAGACAAAGACAAGGCTATGCGTGAACTTTATGAGAAGCGTATGCCACTTTATAAATCTGCGGCTGATATAACGATTAATGCCGCTGCTGCACCGCTTATCGTTTGTGGCAGAATTATCGACGCTATCGGCTGAGTTGATTATTCAGTAAAATTTATGCCGATATACTACCAAATAGATGAATTCATTTTTGAGATTTTTATAAAATTATGGGCGAACAAAATTCGCCCATAATTTTATATTTATTAAGAGGTGTTTAGTATGAACAGAATTGAAAAAGCTAAGGAAAATCATAAAAATGGTTATAATTGCAGTCAGGCTGTTGCTTGTGCATTTTGTGACGAAGTTGGTATTGATGAAAAGACAATGTTTGCACTCACAGAAGGCTTTGGTTTAGGTCTTGGCGATATGCAGGGAACTTGTGGGGCTATTTCCGGTGCAGCTATAATACTTAGTATGAAAAATAGTTGTGCTAATCCACAAGAACCTATAAGCAAGGGTGCAACATATAAAATTATAAGAAAACTGACTTCAAGATTCAGAGAAAAGAATGGTTCAGAGCTATGTCACGAATTGAAAGGCTCTAATAATAATGGTGTTCCGCTTCGTGAATGTCGTGGTTGTGTTGAAGATGCAGCTACTATTCTTGAGGAAATTCTTGCGGAATAAATATATTATTGTAGGGGATTGTAGGGGCGAATTGTGGTAATTACTTCGACTATGGCGACAATCTTGCCTTATTTATTACAAGTGGAACTTGTAGAGTAATTTTGCGTTTTGGCAACGGAGGCACTTCACAACCCCTGCGTTTAGAAAAGTATAAAGCATTTCGCTGTCCGCAGACGGCGACTAAAGGCTTTGTCTTTGGAAACTACAAGCTTTTGAAAAAGCTTGAGCAAAACTTTAAAGTTTTTTGTCAGGGGATTCTCAGCAATAAAAATAGGAACGATTCAATTACGAATCGTTCCCATTTCATTTTATATAAGTTTTTAATCAGGTTGCCTTAGTATTGCTTTTTGGAAGAGCATATTTATTTTCATATTCCTGAAAATACTTTACAAAATCTGAATCAGAGCCTGTCTTGATTTCGTGTAAATACTCGTGTGTATCAAATGCAGCCTTATCAATCTCAATAACACAAACTGCTATATTAGAGCAATGGTCTGAAATTCGTTCGTAGTTTGTGATGAGATCCTGAAGAATAAAGCCAAGCTCAATAGTACAGCGACCTTCACGAAGTCGTCTGATGTGGCGGATTTTAAGTTCCGCTTTAAGCTCGTCAATAACTTCCTCAAGAGGCTCTACCATATGCGCAGTTGTTACATTTGAGTTTTCAAAAGAGTCCATAGTTTTTGTTACAATTTCTTTTATCGCATCTGAAAGAATACCGATTTCTTCCTGAGCCTTGTCCGAGAAAGAAAGTTTCTTTTCGTCCATTTCTTTGGCAACACCTAAGATATTTACTGCGTGGTCACCAATTCTTTCAATATCGCCGATTGCATGAAGTATCTTAGAAATTTCATTGCTATCCTTAATTGTAAGGCTCTTACTACTCAGCTTGACGAGATATGTTCCGAGGACATCTTCATACATATCAATCTTATTCTCATTTTCGGTGATTTCATTATCATCTTTTTGAGAATAATGACCGATTTGTGACATAGCGAGGAAGAGATTTTTCTTTGAAAGCTCTGCCATTTTGTTTGTCATATTTTTGCACTGCTCAACAGCGAATGACGGTGCATTGAGGAAACGCTCATCAATAAATGGCATATCGTCATCATCGCCCTTATCAGGGATTGTGAGCGTAGCAAGCTTGCCAAGCTGTTTTGCGAAAGGCAAAAGAAGGGCAGTAGATGCGAGGTTAAAAAGGGAATGTACAAGAGCAATATCTGCAGGGGTTGTAGCCTGATTGATGAATCCAAAATGGAATATTGCATTTGCAATATAGAAAAGAGAAAGCCATACGATTGTGCCTATAATATTAAAGTATAGATGAACAAAGGCTGTGCGTTTTGCGTTCTTATTTGCACCTATGCATGAAATAAGGGTTGTTGCACAAGTACCTATGTTTTGTCCCATTATAATAGGTATAGCCGAGGCAAAGGATATTGCACCGGTTACGGTAAGAGCTTGCAGAATACCGACAGAGGCTGACGAGCTTTGAATAATAGCCGTCAACAAAGCACCTGCGATAACGCCGAAGAATGGGTTTTCAAACATTGTGAGGAAGCTTGCAAACTCAGGAATTTCAGCGAGTGGCTTAACAGCGTCACTCATAGTTTCCATACCAAACATAAGAATGGCAAAACCTACGAGAATGTTACCCACATCACGCTTTTTTCCTTCCTTACATAGCATAATAAGGATAATACCTATAACAGCTATGATAGGCGAAAAGCTTTCGGGCTTAAGTAGTTTCATTAAAAGACTGTCACCCTGTATGCCTGTGAGGCTTAGAATCCACGCCGTAATGGTTGTACCGACATTTGCACCCATAATTATTCCGATAGCTTGTGAGAGCTTCATAATTCCTGAGTTGACAAAGCCGACAGCCATAACAGTTGTTGCAGACGAGGATTGAATGATGCAGGTTACACCCGCACCGAGAAGAACTCCCTTGATGGTGTTATTGGTCAGTTTTTCAAGAATTCTTTCGAGCTTACCGCCAGAGAGTTTCTCTAAGTTGTCGCCCATAAAATTCATTCCGAAAAGGAAAAACGCCAATCCGCCGAACAAAGTAAAAATTGACAGAATGTCCATAATACCTCTCCTAATTTTCAGTTTTAACGAGGGAATTTTTACGCTTTTATTATATAGGTCTTACCTGAGAATTACCTAAAAAAATAAAAGTAAAAATTAGATAAAAATGCTACAACATATTCATTATTACATAAATTTCTTGAAATGTAAATTGCTTAAAATTCTAAATAATTGATTTTTCTCAAATTATTTTAATTAAATCTAACAAACAAAATGGTTGAAAACTTTTTATACTTGCCGTAAATGTCAGTTTTATAAATTCTGTGTAAATTCTGTGTAAAAAAGATGATTTTTAACATAAATAATTAAAAATCGACGGGATATGATAAGATTAATAGATTTAAAATGATTTATTGAATATTTATTTTATGAAAGAAATTGGAATTGTATTTTACATATCTTTTACTGTCGTTTGCTTTTTAATTTTACGAGCATAGCATAGAATATTCTTGTACCCGGAAAATAAAAATTGTTTAGAGTAAAAAAAGGAGATTGTTTGGAAATGAAAGTAAAATCAACAAAGAAGATTTTGGCAGTATTGGCAGCCTCAGTATTGGCAGTTTCAGCATTTACAGCTTGTAACAGTAACTCAGGAAATGGTTCATCATCTGGCACAACGGGTTCAGCAGATACATCTTCATTTGATAAAACAAAGCAAGTTACAGTAATTACTCGTGAGAATGGTTCGGGTACAAGAGATGCTTTTATAGAACTTACAGGACTTCTTGAAAAGGGCAGTGACGGTTCTAAGAAGGATAACACAACCGCTTCTGCATCTACACTTAATAATACACAGGCTGTTATGAGTAGCGTCGCTGGTAATCAGTATGCAATCGGTTATATTTCACTCGGTTCTTTGAATGATACAGTTAAAGCTTTCAAAGTAGACGGCGTTGAAGCAACAGCAGAGAATGTCAAGAATGGCACATATAAGATTTCTCGTCCATTTAATATTGCAACAAAGGGTGAAGGCGATGACCTTACAAAAGATTTCATCTCTTATATCCTTAGTAAAGACGGACAAGATGTTATTACAAAAGAAGGTTATGTCAGCGTAATAGATGATGCAAAGGCTTATGCAGGTTCTAAGCCGGCAGGTAAGATTGTTATAGCTGGTTCTTCTTCAGTTTCTCCTGTAATGGAAAAGCTTGTTGAAGCATATAAGCAAATCAATACAGGTGCAGAGATTGAACTTCAGACACAGGATTCTTCTTCAGGTATTAAGGCGGCTATAAGCGGAACTTGCCAGATTGCAATGTCTTCTCGTGACCTTAAGGACGATGAAAAAGAAAGCCTTACACCACAAAAAATAGCCCTTGACGGTATCGCAGTTATCGGAAGTAATTCAAACCCAACAGACAACCTTACACTTGACCAAATTAAGAGTCTTTATGACGGTTCAATTACAACTTGGAAATTGAAGTAATTTAATTAAAGATAAATAAAGTTATTTTGGTGGGAGCGGCAATAATGAAATTGCCGTTCCATACCTATGTAAAAATGATTTTTAAACGAACAAGAACGATTCACAGTATAAAAGAGCAACTGTGTATCACGCTAAGCGGCATAAACGCCGTCCTTAACAACAAGGTGGTTATAAAATGGTAAAATATAAAGAACAAATTATGAAAGTGGTGTTCTTCATAGCAGCACTTGTGTCGATTGCGGCGGTTGCCTTGATTTGCATATTCCTCTTTGCAAATGGCGTTCCTGCAATGGCTAAAATCGGAATATTTAATTTCATTGGTGGTTCTACTTGGGCACCATCAAATGAACCGGCAGAATATGGTATCTTCCCGATGATTCTTGGTTCTATATATGTAACAGCAGGTGCTTTGGTCGTAGGTGTGCCGATTGGACTTCTTACAGCAGTTTATCTCGCAAAGTTCTGTCCTAAACATATATATAAAGTATTAAAGCCGGCAGTTGAACTTCTTGCAGGTATTCCATCAGTTGTTTATGGCTTTTTTGGCTTAGTTGTTCTTGTACCGTTTATTCGTGATAATATCGGCGGAAATGGAACAGGTAGTATACTTACCGCATCTATTCTTCTTGGAATTATGATTCTCCCTACTATTATTACTGTTTCTGAAAGTGCCATAAGAGCTGTTCCAGATAGCTATTACGAGGGCTCGCTCGGTTTGGGTGCAACTCACGAAAGAACAGTTTTCAGAGTAATACTACCTGCTGCAAAGTCTGGTATTCTTGCAGGAATTGTTCTTGGAATAGGTAGAGCTATTGGCGAAACAATGGCTGTTATACTTGTTGCAGGTAATCAGGCGATTATTCCTAATAGCGTTTTAAGCGGGGTAAGAACTCTTACAACAAATATTGTTATGGAAATGGGTTACGCATCGGGCTTGCATCGCGAAGCACTTATTGCAACGGGCGTTGTACTCTTTGTACTTATTCTTCTAATAAACGCTCTTCTTTCAGTAGTAAAAAGGAGGTCTGAATGATGGCTGAAAATGTTATTGAAACTAATAAAAGTAATGAGATTGATGTAGATAAGATTAAGGCGAGAAATGTTCAGACTTTTGCTCAGAAATTTAAGCAGTATAAAAATCATCCTACTTCACTCATACTTTACCTTCTTGTATGGGTTGCAGCTATTGCAACTATGGCAACAGTTGTCTTTCTTATCGGATATATTCTTGTAATGGGTATTCCTTATATAAATGCGGATATATTTTCGCTGAAATATACTTCTGATAACTGTTCTCTTGTTCCGGCGCTTGTAAATACTATTCTTATGACCTTACTTTCACTTATAATTGCTGTTCCGCTTGGAATTTTTTCGGCAATATATCTTGTAGAATATGCAAAGCGTGGTAATAAGCTTGTTTCGGTTGTTCGTACAGCGGCTGAAACGCTTCAAGGTATACCATCTATTGTATATGGTTTGTTTGGTATGCTCTTCTTTGTAGAAGCTCTTCATTGGGGTTATTCGCTTCTTGCAGGTTCTTTTACAGTTGCAATTATGATTCTTCCACTTATTATGAGAACAACAGAAGAAGCATTGCTTTCTGTGCCTGATTCATACCGTGAGGGTAGCTTTGGACTTGGAGCCGGCAAGCTGAGAACAGTTTTTAAGATTGTTTTGCCGTCAGCTGTTCCCGGTATACTTGCGGGTGTTATCCTTGCTATCGGTCGTGTTGTCGGTGAAACTGCGGCACTTATCTATACAGCCGGTGCGGTTGCGGATTACCCGAAGGACCTTATGTCCTCGACAAGAACACTTGCAGTTCATATGTATAACCTTTCTAATGAGGGTTTACACACTAATCAGGCGTATGCAACGGCAGTTGTACTTCTTGTACTTGTGCTTTTAATTAACTGGCTCTCAAGTGTAGTTGCTAAGAAAATTACCAAGAAATAATCGGAAAGGCGTGGCATTATGTCAAATAAAAAAGATAAAATTGTTGTTGAGGGCGTTGATTTATATTACAGTAAGTTTCACGCTTTGAAAAATATTAATCTAAAAATGAAAGAAAAAGAGATTACCGCATTTATCGGACCTTCAGGCTGCGGCAAGTCTACTTTGCTTAAATCATTAAACAGAATGAATGACCTCGTTGAAGGTTGTAAAATTACAGGCGATATTCTTCTTGACGGAGAGGATATTTTCGGTGATATGGACGTTAATATCTTAAGAAAAAGAGTAGGAATGGTTTTTCAGAAGCCTAATCCTTTTCCGATGAGCATTTATGATAATATCGCTTACGGACCTCGTACACATGGTATTCGCTCTAAGGCACAGCTTGATGAAATTGTTGAAACTTCACTTAAAAACGCGGCTATCTGGGACGAACTCAAGGACAGGCTCAAAAAAAGTGCTTTAGGACTTTCCGGTGGTCAGCAACAAAGACTTTGCATAGCAAGAGCCTTAGCTGTTAAACCTGAGGTTTTGCTTATGGACGAACCGACAAGTGCCTTAGACCCGATTTCGACTTCAAAGATAGAAGACCTTGCAATGGATTTGAAAAACGAGTATACTATTATTATGGTTACGCATAATATGCAGCAGGCTGCCCGTATCTCCGATAAAACTGCCTTTTTCCTTCTTGGCGAGGTCGTAGAATATGATGAAACAGAGAAATTATTCTCTACTCCACAAGATAAAAGAACAGAGGACTACATTACGGGGAGGTTCGGATAATGAGAAACAGTTTCGATATGCAGCTTAGAAAGCTGAACAATGAGCTTATAGAGATGGGTTCTCTTATTGAGACAGCTATTGCGAGAGCATATAATGCACTTATCAATCAGAATATCGAAGTTGCACGAGAAAATGTAGAATTCGATAGAGAGATTGACCAGAAAGAAAAGGAAGTTGAAAACATTTGTCTGAAGCTTTTACTTCAACAACAGCCTGTTGCATCTGATTTGAGACTTATTTCATCTGCAATCAAGATGATTACTGATATGGAGCGTATAGGCGACCAGGCGGCAGATATTTCTGAGCTGACGATTCTTATGGCTAAAACACAGTATATTAAACGACTTGACCATATCGAACAGATGGCTAAGGCTACTATTGAAATGGTTACAACGAGTGTAGACGCCTTTGTTAAGAGAGATTTGGAACTTGCTCGCTCGGTTTTTGCAAGAGATGATATTGTAGACAACCTTTTCGTAACAATAAAAAACGACCTTATTGAGCTTATAAGAGAAGATGTAAATAACGGCGAACAGGCAATAGACCTTATTATGGTGGCTAAATATTTTGAGAGAATAGGCGACCATGCGGTTAATCTTGCAGATTGGGTTATTTTTTCAATATTAGGTCATCACGAGGAGTATGACGGTAATTGATTATTTATGTTGTTGAGGACGATACAGATATAAGGGAGCTTGAAAGCTATGCTCTCAAGAACAGCGGCTATGACATAGTACAATTTGATTCGGGAAAAGAAGTTTTCGATAGCTGTCTTGAAAAACAGCCTTCTATGATACTTCTTGATATTATGTTGCCAGATGAGGACGGACTTTCTATTCTTAAAAAGCTTCGTGCTAATGATAAGACAAAAAATATTCCTGTTATATTGGTGACGGCTAAATCAACTGAACTTGACACTGTTAAGGGACTTGATATGGGTGCGGATGACTATATAGCAAAGCCTTTTGGCGTTATGGAGTTGGTTTCTCGTGTTAAGGCTCTTTTACGCCGAACAGAAAAGCAACAGCAACCGTCTGATGGAATAAGTTATCAGAACATCAATATCGACGATGAAAAGCATGTTGTTACGGTTGATGAAAAGCCTACGGAGTTAACCTTTAAGGAATATGAGCTTTTGAAATTTCTTATAATGAATAAAGGAATTGTCCTTACAAGAGAAAAAATAATGAATAAGGTTTGGGGCTTTGAATATGAAGGAGAAAGCCGAACCGTTGATATGCACATAAAAACCTTAAGACAAAAGCTGGGAGAAAGTGGTTCTGTCATTAAAACCATTAGAAATGTCGGATATAAGCTTGGCGAATAATTAGCTTTATTCGTATAATTGAATGATAATTAGAAATGACTAACGGGAAATCCTTGCTTTGAGGGTTTCCCGTTATACTTAGAAGGCTAAAAATTAATAGGCGGTGATTTTTTTGGAAGGAAAAATAAATACTCACCTTTTTATAATGGGACTTGTTACTGCTATTTTGGTTTCGCTTATTACGTGGTTAGTATTTTTTAACGCTTTTCAGAATCAGGTGAATACTGACCTTAAAACTGATGCACAGCTTATTGCGACAAGCTATGATTATATTTCGGATAATAATAAGCTGAAAGATTTTGCAAAGGGACAGACGAGAATTACTCTTATCACAACCGACGGAAGCGTTATCTTTGATAGCGAAAAGAAAAGTGATGAAAATCATCTTGAACGCTCAGAAATTCAAGAGGCTTTACGAGATGGTGAGGGATATTCTTCAAGATATTCAAAAACTACTCGTACCAATACATATTATTATGCAATGAAGCTTTCTGATGGAAATATACTTAGAGTTGCAAAGGATGCAGATGCTCTAAATAGCGTATTTACAAGTATACTTCCATATATGATTTTGATATTTATATTGCTTTTGGTTATGTCGCTTGCAATAGGATTCTTTCTTACAAAGAAAATTATCAAGCCTATTACAAAGCTTTCGGAAAGCGTTGATGATATTGGAACTGATATTGACGCAGATGATATTTATCCCGAATTATCTCCGTTTATTACCGAAATTATTGCACAAAAGCGAGAAATTAGGTATCAGCTTGGTAAGGTTGAAAGAGAAAAAAATAAGGTTGCAGCTATTATTCAAAATATGGCAGAAGGAATGATTCTGCTTGACCTCGATAAAAATATTCTACTTATGAACGAGGCTACAAAAAGGATATTTAATGTAGGTGATGTAAATCTTAAACACGATAGTTTACTTTATATCTCAAGAGATAAAGATGTAAACGATTGCGTTGATAAAGCTCTTGATGGCGAAAATAGTTCGCTTGAGCTTATGCTTAACGGAAGAATATATCAAATGATTGCGAATCCGGTTGCATCACAGGGAGAACAAATTGGTGTTATCTGTCTTATAATAGATGTTACTGAGAAGAAAGAAATTGAAAGCATGAGGCAGGAGTTTACTGCTAATGTTTCTCACGAACTTAAAACCCCACTTACATCTATTTCTGGTTATGCGGAAATGATTGAAGCAGGAATTGTAAAAGAGGAAGATATAAAGAATTTTGCTGGCAGAATTCGTAAGGAATCTGCAAGACTTTTATCACTTATCAGTGATATTATTCTTCTCTCAAGGCTTGATAATAGTCAAAAGGTTGAGGCTATACGGAAAGAAACAGTAGATTTGCTTACTATTGCTCAGAAATGTGCTGATGATATTGCAGTTCAGGCAGAAAGACAGGGCGTAGTAGTTAAAGTAAGTGGCGAAAGTTATATTATGCGAGGAAATATGACCTTACTTACAGAACTTGTTCAAAACCTCTGTGATAATGCCGTAAGGTATAACCGTGATAAAGACGGTAAGGTGGATATTACGGTTGGAAACGGATTTATTGATGTTAAGGATACAGGAATAGGTATTCCGCCCGAACATAGAGCAAGGATTTTTGAAAGATTTTATCGCGTCGATAAAAGTCGTTCTAAGGAAAGAGGAGGAACGGGTTTAGGTTTGGCAATAGTTAAGCATATATGCGAGCTTTATGACGCTAAAATTGACCTGAAAAGCTCCGAGGGCTTTGGTACGGAAATAAAGATAACATTTTAATATTAGACAAAAAACCTCTGTAACTTATTATCTGAGTTACAGAGGTTTTAATTTATAGCGTTTTATTTAAAATTTTGAGTTAAAATAATCCCGGGTATTCATCAAGCGGATTATAGCGTTGGGAATGGTCCCATATGGTTGAATACTTTGTTTCAAAATGTAGGTGTGGTCCTGTCGAATATCCGGTTGAACCTACACGACCTATAAGTTGACCAGTGCTTACATGGTCACCATAGCTTACATAAACAGCTGATAGATGGCCATATAAGCTTGTTTTGCCATCACTGTGTTCTATTACTACATAGTTTCCATAACCGCCTCCACAGCCGCAGGACGAGCTTTTACCATAATCGTGAGTACAGCCGCTATATGATGAAACAACCGTACCTTCTCTTGCGGCGATGACCTGTGCACCATAAATTCCGCCGCCGGCTATATCTAATGCACCATGATTACTTGCGCCTCGGTTTTCATCAAATGTAGATATGAGATAATAAAATCCTGGGCATGGCCACACATATTCACCGTAGCTTGGAGTAGGCGTTGGTGTTGGATTATCATTATCATTATCGTTATTGTTATTGTTATTGTTAGAGTTGTTGTTAGAATTATTATTAGAGTTATTATTAGAATTGTTGTTAGAATTATTGCTTGGCTTTGTGGGATTGTTACTTGAATTATTATTAGATGGTTTATTATTGGAATTTTGCTTTTTTGCATTCTCTTCAGCCTGTTTTTTCTGTTGTTCGAAATATTCTTTAAGTTCTTTTTCGAGTGCAGCTTGGCTTTCTTTGTTTTCTCCGATTGAATCAAGAGTTGCACTTTCTACTCCTTGAAGTTCGGCAATAATAGAACTATTTTCTTCGGAGAGCTTATTAATTTCGCTTTTTTGGCTTTCAAGCGATTTCTTTGCCTTTTCAACAGAGTTTTTTTCTGCTTGCAAGGATTTTTGCTGTTCGCTTATGGTGGACATTTCTGCTTTAAGTTCGCTAATTAAGTTACTGTCATAAGATGAAATGCTTTCAACAAGCTCAGCTTTGTCGATAAAATCGGAAAAATCTTTTGCTCCAAGAATAATTTCAAGAGACGAGGTATCACCTGCCATATAAATAGCACGAAGTCTGGCACGAAGTTGAGTCATTTTATTTTCAATTTTAGAAAGCTTATCGTCAATTTCAGCTTGCTTTTGCTTAATGCTTTTGTTAAGTGCAATGATTTTTTCATCGCTTAGCTTTATTTGCTTGCTAAGAATTTCAATTTTTCCTTGAAGAGCCTTTGCATACTCTTGTTTTTCGGAAATATTATTGCGCGTTTTTTTGAGCGTGTTTTCATATTGCTCAGCTTGCTTTTGCAATGCGGCTTGTTCACTTTTGTTAGATTCAGCATCAAATGCGAAGGTGGACTGTGAGAGTGCAAGAGCCATAGTTAGTATTGAGGCAGTAATAACCAAGGTCTTTTTTCTTTTTTTACCAGCCAAGAATCTCTCCTCCTTCTTTTTTGAGGTATTTTGAAACAGATATAAAACTTCCTAAAGCACCTATAAGAACAGCAGAACCTAAGAATGCAAGAATAATATAAATCCAAATATCGGATATAGGAATACTTGCTTTATATACGACGGACGCAATGCCACGGACGGATTCCAATATAGGATTATACAGAGCAATCATAACAATAGATGAAATAACTCCTGAAATAAGACCTATAACCATACCTTCAACCAAGAACGGTATTCGTACAAATGAATTTGTTGCACCGACAGATTTCATTATGCTAATTTCAAAGCGTCTGGAATACATTGTCATTTTAACTGTATTTGAAATTATAAAAAGCGTAACAAGTCCCAAAATTATTACGGCGGCTATACCTATGTATGTTACTAAAGTATTTAGCTTAGTAAGCTTTCTTGCAATATCACTGCGGTTTCCTATTTGATATACGCCGTCAATTTTTTTAATTTCTTTTACGGTTTCTTCATATTTTGAGAAATCTTCTAAGCTTACTTTATATGCGTGCGGCAAAGGGTTATTTTCACCTTTCATATTGGCATAAATATCATCGCCAAGCATTTCCTGATAATCTTCGATAGCCTTAGATTTTGAGTAAAATTCGCTTGATTTTACATTATCAATCAAATCAAATTTAGCGCCAAGCTTAAGAGCGTCAACATCAGAAATTTGTGGGTCAAGATATACGGTAATCATATTAGTATCGCCAATAGATGAGATAAGGCTTGAGGCGTTCATAGATGTAACGACAGCCGCACCTGTAATCAAAAGGCAAGAAATAAGAACGCCTATACTTGCAAGCGACATCATTCGGTTAGTCCAAATACTTTTTATGCCCTCTTTTATGAGATAGCCTGAGCTTCTGAATTTCATTGCTCTACCTCCCGAATATAATCACCGACAATTTTTCCGCCGTTGATTTTGATAATTCTGCCACCGAATTCATTTACGAGGTTATGTTCGTGTGTGACAATTAAAACTGTTGTGCCGCGCTTATTTATTTCAACAAGAAGTTCCATAATCTCATATGAAAGTTCTGGGTCGATATTTCCAGTAGGCTCGTCAGCAATTATGAGTTCAGGATTATTTACCAATGCTCTTGCAAGGCTGACGCGCTGTTGCTCGCCGCCTGAAAGTTCGCTTGGTTTGCGGTCGGCTTTTTCTGAGAGTCCGACAAGACCGAGAATATACTCGACACGCTTACGGACAGATTTTTCGGAAACGCCGATTACTCTCATAGCAAAGGCAACATTATCAAAAACAGAAATTTTTTCAATAAGTCTGAAATCCTGAAAAACTATTCCCATGGTTCTGCGTAGATATGGGATTTTTCGTTTTTTGATTTTTATAAGATTATAACCGTTTACAGAAATTTCGCCTTCTGTGGCAGCTTCTTCACGCATAATTAGTTTTAGAAATGTACTTTTTCCTGCTCCGGAAGGTCCGACTATAAAGACGAACTCTCCTTTGTTTATATCCAAATTTATATCTTCGAGAGCTTTTGTGCCTGTTGGATATACTTTGGATACATTTTTAAAATGAATCATAGATAAGACCTTTCTTTTAGTAAATAATAGGGAAGTTTAATATTAAAAATATTGTTTATACAATATCGATGTAATATATTTTGACATTTTTCGATATTTGTATAGTATTAATAAAAAATTAATCCCTATATAAACCAAGAAGTCGCCTTATAGAGACAGAAAACTGCCTGCTACAAGACAACTTTATTCTTGAGTCTGTAATGTTTATGTTTACAAAATTAGTATTTTATTGGGTTAGATGAAAGATATTTCTTAACCATAAGTGCTACTTTGAATACGATAGCATCTTCAAATTCTCTGAGGTCAAGGCCGGTAAGCTTCTTAATCTTCTCAAGACGATAAACAAGAGTGTTTCTGTGAACAAAGAGTTTT
Organism: uncultured Ruminococcus sp.; assembly: GCA_902765855.1. Taxonomy (GTDB): domain Bacteria; phylum Bacillota; class Clostridia; order Oscillospirales; family Acutalibacteraceae; genus Pseudoruminococcus. Next base: position 349,019 of record CACXBF010000001.1, read on the forward strand.
CTTGATGTTTCTGAAACATTAAGGTTATTCTCGAAGAAACGCTGAATTGTGAAGAGAGTTTCTTGGTCAAGAGACTCGATAGAACCACGCTTGAATACTTCTTTAAGGAACATATCGCAGAGTGTTGTTGGAAGTTGATAGACAAGACGAGCGATACCGAGATTATCATAGCTTACGATAGTCTTTTCTGTATCGAATACTTTACCAACCTCAAGGGCAATCTGTGCTTCTTTATAAGAACGGGCAAGGTCTTTAATTCCCTCAACAGGAGTTCCTATACCGATAACGCAGTGTGTATAGAATTCGCCGGAAAGCGTATCTACAATAGAACTTGCAAGTTTCTCGAGGTTTTTAGAATCTGTTTCTGGCTTAATTTCCTTGACAAGCGCTATATCGGATTCATTGATATTGATAACAAAATCCTTGCTCTTATCAGGGAAGAGATTCTGAATGACATCATAAGCAGAAATATCGTTTTTAGAGATAATTTTGATGCCGAAACATACACGAGTAACCTCAGAATTGAAACGAAGTTCTTTTGCTTTTAAGTATATATCGCCAGGAAGGATATTGTCAAGTATGACATTTTTGATGAAATTGCCGCGGTCATATTTTTCATCATAATATTGTTTTATGCTTCCGAGAGATATAGCGAGAAGCATAGCATATTTTTGCGCAAGGTCATCGTTGCCTGCTACAAAAACAGCATATTCACATCTTGGCTTACTGCCGAAAGGCTTGTAAGTATAGCCGTTAAGTACAAAAGGTGCGGCGGAGGAGAGCATATCTGTTGTAATATTTTCGTTTACTTCGCCAATTTTGCCAAGTTCACTGCAAGCGATAACGACAGATGTTTCGTCAATAACTCCGATGGCACGGTCGATGGTATCTCTCATTTGGTGGATAACGCCTTGAAAAAGTCTGTTAGACATATTTATACCTCACTTTATGTTTAATATATAGTTCGTATGAATTATCGCCCGATAATATAAAATCTCTCTATACATTTTACACAAAAATAAGAAAAAAATCAACCTTTTAAAAGAAATTTCATAGAAAATTTTGTGTAAGGTAATGAATGATGAAATATGAGCTTGATTTGTATATTTTAGCAATGATATTTTAATGGAAAAAGCCTCTCGAATTAACGAGAGGCTTTTAAGTATTTTAGTTTAGGTGATGCTCTTGCATCTTACACGATTAAGTCGGCAATATCTCTTGATATAGGCATTGTCTTGTGAACAATAAACAACAAGAGAACGACAACCGAGAAATGCATTTTCTTCGATTTCTGTAATAGTATCAGGAAGCGTGAGGGATTTAAGTCCTGAACACTTACTGAATGCACCGTAACCTATTTTTGTAATTCTTGATGGAATATCGAGAGTTTTAAGCTTTTCACAGCCTGTGAATGAACCCGGAGCGATTTCTGTGACAGCTTCAGGAAGATTTATTGTTGTAAGAGATTCACACCAGCTAAAACAATTCTTATGTATTTGAGATACACTTTCAGGAACTTTAATTGTTTGGAGTGACTTACAACCGCTGAATATGTTTTCAGCAAGACCGTGAATGCCATCAGGAATTTCAATATCAACTATGCTTGCGCAGTTCATAAAAGCATGTCTGCTTATATGTTGTATTGATGATGGTATCTTGAAATCTTTGAGTTTTTCACAGCTACCAAAGCACTCTGCATTTATTCTTGTGATGCTATCAGGAAGTTTAATAGATGTAATTGAAGAACAACCTTTAAATGCACATTTTCCTATTTCAGTAACACCATCAGGAATATTGATTGTAATAAGCTTGATGCAGCCCTCAAATGCACTATCGCCGATTTCTTTAAGAGATTTAGGAAGTGCGACAGCTTCTATCTTTTGATTATCTTTAAAGGCTTCGTCATCAATACGAATAACGCCCTCAGGAATTTGAATATGATTGAGGGTGAACTTATTAGCGTCTTCCTTTGTGAATACTTCACTGGTGCTTGAAGTTTCGGGAACGCTTGGTTCTGGAATATTTACTACAATATTTTCTGCTGTAGGCTCTTCAGCCGGAGCAACATTTGTCTCTGGTTGAGGAATCGGAATTTCAACAACTGGCATGGTTTCCATTGACGGCTTTTCCATCGATGGCTTAGAAATAGGCTCATCAGATGGTTTTATATTTAAGGAAGAAAGGTCAACCTTGTGAATAGGTTCATGATTTTCTGCCGGTGTTTGAATTACCGGTTCAGCAGAAACCGGAGTTTCTTGATGTAACGCTGTGTTTGAAACGCTGAAACCATTTGTACGGTCTGATGTACCAGTTGAATTTGTTGGAATATCAATAGGTTTAACATCAGCAACTCTACTATTTCCTCTGTTATGTACAGCCCATGGAGCATTCATATATTGGTCTATATCAACATTATTTTTCTTGGCTGTTGATTCTGGCTGTGGAATGAATGGAGCCTCTGATTCCGGATTTGTTTCAGCAACCGGCTCTGGCTCAGTTTCTTTTTCAATAGGCTGTGGCTCAGGTTCAGGCTGTGGTTCGGGTTGTGGCTCAGGTTCCTTTTCAGCTTCAGATTTTACTTCTTCAACAGGTTGCGGAACAGGCTCATTTACAGGATTTTGTTGAGCGTTAGGTTGAGGAGGCATACCCCAAGGATTATAAGGCTGTTGCTGACCTTCAGCCCCCTGTTGAGGAGGCATACCCCAAGGACCGTAAGCCCAAGGATTATAAGGCTGTTGCTTACCCTCAGCACCTTGTTGAGGAGGCATACCATAAGGACCGTAAGCCCAAGGATTATAAGGCTCATACCATAAGGACCGTAAGCCCAAGGATTATAAGGCTGTTGCTGACCCTCAACACCTTGTTGAGGTGGCATACCCCACGGACCATAAGCCCAAGGATTATATTGTTGCTCGGGTGATGAACCAAATGGTGTTTGTTGAGGAGCAGAGTTTTGTTCAACCTGCTCGTTTGTATGTTCACTTGTATTATTTTCAGATTCTTCTACTGGTGTTTCAAAGACAGGTGATTCGATAACCGGCTCTTTAGCTTCTTCGGTAGGAGCTTCAAAGACAGGTGACTCGATAACTGGCTCTGTAGATTCCTCAGTAGGAGCTTCAAAGACAGGTGACTCGATAACCGGTTCTTTAGCTTCTTCGGTAGGAGCTTCAAAGACAGGTGACTCGATAACCGGCTCTTTATCTTCTTCAGTAGGAGCTTCAAAGACAGGTGACTCGATAACCGATTCTTTAGCTTCTTCGGTAGGAGCTTCAAAAACAGGTGACTCGATAACCGGTTCTTTAGTTTCTTCAGTAGGAGCTTCAAAGACAGGTGACTCGATAACCGGTTCTTTAGTTTCTTCGGTAGGAGCTTCAAAGACAGGTGACTCGATAACCGGTTCTTTAGCTTCTTCGGTAGGAGATTCAAAAACAGGTGACTCGATAACCGGTTCTTTAGCTTCTTCTGTAGGAGCTTCAAAGACAGGTGACTCGATAACCGATTCTTTAGCTTCTTCGGTAGGAGATTCAAAAACAGGTGACTCGATAACCGGCTCTTTAGCTTCTTCTGTAGGAGCTTCAAAGACAGGTGACTCGATAACCGATTCTTTAGCTTCTTCGGTAGGAGCTTCAAAGACAGGTGATTCGATAACCGGCTCTTTAGCTTCTTCGGTAGGAGCTTCAAAGACAGGTGACTCGATAACTGGTTCTTTTTGCTCTTCGGCAGGGGTTTCAGAGACAGATGATTCTGTATTAGTCTTGTTTAGTTCTTCAGATTGTTGTTCGACAGATTTATCATTTTCAGGTGACTGCTCAAATATCTGAGGTTCGTAAACATAGAAATCATCTTGAGTATGGTGAGATGGCTTATTAAGCTCTTCTTCTGATACTTCTATTACTTCCTGTTTCTTATCATCCCATGTATCACCATTGCTTTCAACAGGATTAACCCAAACTTTATCAGGCTGAACCCAGACTTCGTTTGAATTCTCTTGATTCCAAGGGTGACTTACTGTTTCTGGAATTTGATACATATGAATATTTGGAGTAATTCCAAACATAGGAACACTCCATCCGAGAGCGTATACTATAGTTTCTACAGCATAGCATGCCCATTTTTCAGCCATGCAGGCATCTTGCGTCAAAATTTTGATTGACTGGAGAATTGCAATACACTTATCAATTTCGCTTTGGTCTGTAGCATCGTACAATGTAGTACAGACTCCTTCGTTCATTGCTTCGACAATTACTTTTCTTTCCTGCTTGAGCTTAGGCATAAACTTGTTTAGAAGCTTTGTAAATTGTTCATTATCAACAATTACATCACTGCCGAAATTATCGACAATATAACGAACACCTTCCTTAGCATTAGTGAAGGTTATTTGTCTTGGAGCTTCTTTTTCAAGGCTTGCACCGCAGAAAGGGCAACGCTGTATGAGATCTATGCGATTGCTTGCTTTCCACTCGCTACCGCATTCAGGACACTGCATAAAATATCACCGCTTTCAAATTTACTCATCTATTTAACTATACTAAATTCTTTCGGAATTTTCAATAGATATTACAAAATTTTATAAAATTTTTATAAATAATAATCAAAACGCCAAATTTATGATACATTTAAATATAATATTAGGTATAAATTAAAGTTAATTTTATACATATTTAAATATTAAAATAATTATTCTCGACTTTTACTTAATTTTTTCATTTCAATACTTACACTATCAATATTTTTTTTAGAATTTTTATCTCTGTGCTTTAACCAAAACGGCATTTGAAATATTCCTACGATTGTTCCAAACCCATATGCTATATGAAGCATAGGAAAGATAAATGGCAAAAGAAATTCGCTAAAATGTTTTTTTGCCGGAATAACAGCTGTGATTGTCATAACAAGGTCGGCTAATAGATAAGCTATTCCAAGAATATATAAAGGTACTTTTAAGATTTGAAGTCCACAGACTATACCTATTATGTTTAGTGCTATACAGCCTATTATTGCCAAGACAAAACAGAATGGTACAAAATGAAAAACAGAAAGGCATTTAGGACAAACTCCAAGAGTTAAGCCTATCCATCTGCCGTTTCCGAATTTCTGCGCAAGCATTTTTTTAAGAGTTGTTCTTGTGTGTTGATATGAGATTATATCAGGTGAAAGGCAAAATTTGTATCCCGCCTGACGCATACGGTAATGAAGTTCGTTATCTTCTGTTCTGCCGAGAGTTTCATCAAATCCGCCTACATTTTCAAAGACTTCTCGTCTGTATGCAGCGTGAAACATAGAGTCTACATATTGTTTCTTATCGCTTTCTCTGCGATAAGACGCTATTGAACTGCCAAACATAGAACTTTCTGCGAGAAGTAGAGTTTCTTTCATTGGAGTTGGGTCTATTATAATGTTAGGTCTTGAACCACCGCTTATATTTTCTCCGCTTTCAATAACATTGATATTTTTTTCTATAAAATCATTTGGGATAGATGCGTGTGCGTCAACTCTGATTATGACATCACCGATTGACTTTTTAAGAGCAGTGTTCCAACCCGATGCCTGTGAACGCTTATTATTTTGAAGAATATCTACACTTATATAATCTTTGCTGTTTGAATGGGAAAATTGCTCCATTATTTTTTGCGTGTTATCCTCTGAGAGTGAATTGACAAGAATTATTTGAGTAAGCTTGTGCGGATATGTTTGATAGAGAATATCCGAAAGTATACCTGAAATCGTATTTTCCTCGTTATACGCAATTACACAGATTGAAACTGTCAGACTCATTGTTTTTCTCCTGATTTATCCCAAGATAGGGAGGATATTTATTCCTGATTATTATACTATTATATGTAATTCGTTGTCAAACATCGTAATGAAAGCTTGCAGGAATAAAATTGATATGTTAAAATCTATCCGAAAGGGGATTTTTTATGGCTCTTTTAAGAATAGATAAAATTCTGTCATCACAGAATATTGCAAGTCGAAAGGAAATAAAATCATTTATAAAACAAGGTAGAATAAAGGCTGATGGAAAAATTGTAGTGAGGCCTGAGGGTAAATTTGACCCCGAAAACTGTGAAATTACTCTCGATGATGAACCGATTTTATATAAGCGTTACATATATATAATGTTAAATAAGCCGAAGGGTGTTGTTTCTGCAAGCAGAGATAGTCGAGAAAAAACAGTGCTTGACCTACTTCCGCCCGAACTCAGACGCAAGGATTTATTTCCTGCGGGTAGGCTTGATAGAAATACAGAGGGTTTGCTTATAATTACAGACGACGGGGAGTTTTCGCATAAATTACTTGCACCTAAGAGCCATGTCAATAAGCTATATGAAGCAGTTGTTGACAGAAAGCTCACAGAAAACGATATTGAAAAATTCAGGACAGGCATAAATGAAGGCGGAGATGATTTTCTGCCGGCGGATATGAAAATTATTAGCGATAATACTGCTCTTGTGGAAATTTGTGAGGGCAAGTTCCATCAGATTAAGAGAATGTTTCATGCGGTCGGGGCAGAAGTTTTAGAACTTAAAAGGCTTAGAATTGGTGGTCTTTTACTTGATGAAAAGCTTTCACTTGGAGAGGCAAGAGAGCTTGATTCAGAGGAAATCAGGCGAGCCTTGAGTAGAGAAAAAATACTTTGAATAGTGTAATTAAAGATACTAAAATTATAAAAAATGGTTCTTAGAATAAATTTTACACAAATTGCACAAAAGTAACTATGCAATTTGTACAAAAAGACGGCTCTTTTTTTGTTTTTAGGCAATATACATAAACCGGACACCTTAGATTTAGTAAAAAAATGAATACCATTCTTTTTTCAAATCTGTTATTATATTATTATTGAATTAAATCGGGTTACCCACAGGAGGAAGCAAATTATGGCAAGTTTATCACTTAGAAATGTATATAAGATTTATGACGGTAATGTTGTAGCTGTTAGCGACTTCAACCTCGAAATCGAAGATAAAGAGTTTATTATCTTTGTTGGACCTTCAGGCTGTGGTAAGTCAACTACTCTCCGTATGATTGCAGGTCTTGAGGAAATCAGTAAGGGCGAACTTTATATCGGTGATGTCCTTTCTAACGATATTTCACCTAAGGACAGAGATATTGCGATGGTTTTCCAGAACTATGCTCTTTATCCTCATATGACTGTTTTTGATAACATGGCTTTCGGTCTTAAGCTCAGAAAGACTCCAAAGGAAGAAATGAGAAGAAGAGTTGAAGAGGCTGCTCGTATTCTTGATATTTCTCATCTTCTCGAAAGAAAGCCAAAGGCTCTTTCAGGTGGTCAAAGACAGCGTGTTGCTCTTGGTCGTGCTATTGTTCGTGACCCGAAGGTCTTCCTCCTTGACGAACCGCTTTCAAACCTCGACGCTAAGCTCCGTACTCAGATGAGAACAGAGATTTCTAAGCTTCATAAGAGACTTGGTACAACATTTATCTATGTTACACATGACCAGACAGAGGCTATGACAATGGGTGATAGAATCGTTGTTATGAAGGACGGCTTCATTCAGCAGGTTGATACACCACAAAACCTCTATGAGAAGCCATGCAACCTCTTCGTTGCAGGATTTATGGGTGCTCCTCAAATGAACTTCATCAATGCTACAATCGTAAGAGCAGGTGAAGACTACGGTATTTCATTCGGTAAGTATACTATTACTCTTCCGGAGTCTAAGAATAAGAACAACATTCTTTCTAAGTTTGTTGGCAGAGATGTTATTCTCGGTATCCGTCCAGAAGATGTTCACGATGACCCAGAGTTCCTCGAGAGAGCAACTGACATTATTGAGGCACAGGTTGAAGTTACAGAACTTATGGGTGCTGAAATCTATGTTTATATGACAATCGAGGGCGAATCTGCTGTTGCTCGTGTTGACCCATCATCTACTGCTGAAGCAGGCGAGCCAATCGAAATTGCATTCGATGTTGAAAAAATTCATATCTTCGATAAGGAAACAGAGAGAACTATCACAAACTGATAATTATTTTCTGAATATTATAAAAGGCAGAGGCTTAGGCTTCTGCCTTTTTGTATTGAAAAAATTTTTTCTTGACATAGTGTGTGATATACAGTATAATGATTACACACAATAAGGTGTGAGGTGAAGTATATGAATCATGATGAAATAGTTTCAGGTCTTATTTTGGAGTTAAGACGAGGAACATTGATACTTTTGGTTCTTAGCCAGCTAAAAGAACCAATGTATGGATATAACCTTGTCAAAAAACTTCAGGATAATGATATACCTATTGAAGCAAATACACTTTATCCTTTAATGAGGCGTCTTGAATCTCAAGGTCTGTTAAAAAGTGAGTGGGAAACAAGTGAGGCAAAACCAAGAAAATACTATAAGATAACTGATGATGGCTTGATTGTACTTGAGAGAGTAGTTAATCATTGGAATAACTTTTCAAAAAATGTTAATAGATTATTGGAGGATAACAATGAAAAATGATTTGATTGAAAGATATATCTATGCAGTTACTAAAAGATTGCCGCAAAAGGTTAGAAAGGATATTTCTAATGAGCTTAGAACATTGATTGACGATATGTTGGCGGAACGCTGTGGCGAGCTTGTTCCTGAAGAAAAGGATATAAGAGTTGTACTTACAGAGCTTGGAACTCCCGAAGAACTCTATGAAAAATATAATCCTGACAATAAAAAATGTCTGATAGGCTCTCCGTATTACTCTACTTATAAATATGTACTTAAAATCGTTATGATTTGTACTATTTTTGGTGTTATTCTTGCTAATATAATTTCGGGAATTCTTGATTTTTCAAAAAGCAATAGTATAGAAAATGTAGTATCATCGTCTGCGAATTTTATTGCGTCTTTAATTACAAATTTAATTATAAGTGTTGGAGCAGCATTTGGTTTTGTAACAGCACTTTTCGCATTTTTTTACCATAAGGATATTAAAATTGATACAACAAGCAATCTGGATAGCTTACCTTCTGTTCCTGAGAAAAATGAAAAAATATCAAAAGTAGACTCAATTATTAGTATTGGATTATCAGTGATATTTTTAATTGTATTTCTTACTGCACCGCAGATTTTCTGTGTTGTTATGTATAATGAATTTATTCCGATTTTTAATTTTGAAACAATCAGGCAAACTTGGTATATAATTGTGATGTTCAGTGTTGTCGGAATTATAAGAGATGTAGTTAGGCTGATAGAAGGAAGATACAGCAAAAAGGTTATGATAACAACTGTAGCAGCGAATATTATTTCAGGTTTTCTGTCGCTCTGGTGGCTTATGAATGACAGAATTATGAATCCTAAATTTGCGGATAATATTTCTAAAATATTTAATAACGAGAGTACATTTATAATTAATATTTTTAGCAACTTCCAATATTTCTTTTTAGGTCTTATAATTTTCGCATTGCTCTTAGATATATTAGTTACAGTATTTAAATATTTGAAAAACAAGGAAAAATAAAAATGACAACAATTTATTTTGTAAGACACGCACAGCCGGAATACTCTTGGAAGGACGACAAAACCAGACCTCTCACAGGTGAGGGAATTGCCGATAGTGAAAGGGTTTATGGAGTCTTGAAAGATATTAAGCTAACCTATGCGGTATCAAGTCCGTATAAAAGAAGTATTGATACAATCAAGCATTGTGCGGAAAGCCATGGATTGAGGATTGATACAGACGAACGCTTTAGGGAGCGTGAAAAAGGTTTTAATGGCAATAATTTCGGAATGTTCCAAAAGAGATGGAAAGATTTTGACTACCATGAGGAAGGAGGAGAGTCGCTTAGGAATGTTCAGGAAAGAAACATTTCGGCTTTATTTGAGATTTTAGACAATCACCCAAATGATAAGATAATTCTTGGTACACATGGAACGGCTTTAAGTACGATTTTGAATTATTTTGACCATAGCTATAATTGTGATAGTTTTTTGAGAATGATTGACTTTATGCCATACATTATAAAATTAGACTTTAATGGCATAGAGTGTGTCGGAAAAGAAGAAATACTTATTGTAAAAAAGGAATTTAAGGGAAGTAAGAAATAATAAAAAGCACTTTGAACTAAATTATTTAGCTCAAAGTGCTTTATTATTGATTAAAAAACTATCAAGTTAAAAGTTATAATAAACATTTATTTTTAAGGGAACTCTCTGCGAGATTTTCCTACGAAAAATATTCCGTTGGAATTTTTTTATCCTCCTGTGCTTTGAGGAATATAAAGTATTTCGCCATCTGTGGACAGCAACCAAGGGTTCTGTCTTTGGGAACTGCAAGCTTTTGAAAAAGATTGAGCAAAACTTTTAAGTTTTATCAAACCTATGTTATTATGCACCAAAAAGATTTTTTACTAAAGCAATTCCTGCATCTGTGACAGTAATGACTATCCAAACAACAATTATAAACAAAACTATTGAGGCTAACTTTACCCAAAAACGCTTTCTTGGACTCATATCTTGGTCTGAATCATCAATTTTTATATCATCTGGAACGGTTATGGTGTTATCCTCCGGTTTCATTGCACCTATTCCTATCAAAACATCACAAGCGTGGTTATATGCGGCAAGAGGCACAATAATATTATTTTCGCCGAGGTCACCCTCGTTAAGAATTTTCATATTTACATTGCCCTCAGCTTCTTTAATTACGCAAGGGATACTCTCACTTTCTAAGGCGGATTTTATACGTTCAAGTTCAAATCCGCCTGTTGTTATGATACAGACGGGGGATTCGCCGGCAGGATTTTCAATAAGGGTTTTACCACATTTTTGGCATTTATCATTTTGAGTGTCAAATATTTTTTTGCAGCGTGAACAATATTTTATCATAAATTTAAGGACACAGTTGCCCTAAACCACCTTTCAATAGTATTAAAGCTAATAAAAATATTATAGTCTATTGCACTATACTTGTCAAATTAACTCGAATGTGCCTTAAAATACTATGAATTTGCACAAAACGAGGTGTGTAACTTTAGCAAAAATAACACAAAAGTTGAGTTTGAAGCAAAAACTTCGGAAATTTTATTGCAAAGTTGTAAGAATTGTGGTATATTTAACCTAAATTGAAATTGTGTTTATCATTGGGTAAACAATAATTCCAATAAATAAAATTTTCTAATATTAATTAGGAGGAAATTACAATGAATAAGAAAGCTTTAAGTATTCTTCTTGCAGGCGCAACAGCAGCTTCTGTAGTTGTTGCTTCAGCAGCTTCAGCATCAGCTGTTTATGAAGATTTTCAGCTAGAGGGTGCTACATACGGCGTTATCGGCGATTTCAATAGCTGGGGCGGTGATGTAGCTCTTACAGATGAGGACGGAGACGGTCTCTACACAGCGACTGTATCAGTTCCTGCTGAGGGTTCTTCTTATAAGGTTCGTGCAAACGGCGGTTGGGATTACAGTTGGGGTGCAACCAATGCAGACGGCGTTACAGCTAACAGCCAGGATAACTGCAAGTTTGACGAATCAGTTTATGGCAAAGATGTAACTGTTTACTTTGATACTCGTACAGGTAAGAGCGGTGTTGATACATGGTATGTTGGCACAGAAGAGCCAGCAGCTCCTACACCTTCAGAGTCTTCACAAGAGTCTTCACAGGAATCTTCAGAGGAATCTTCAACTCCTGAAGTTCCAGCAGGTAAGTATGCAGAAGCTTATAAGAAAGCATCTGAGCAGCTTGGTGAAGAGAACCTCTCTAAGTACTATTTCTTCGATAACAGCGAATCAAAGTGGGCTAAGGTTGGTGCTTACTGGTGGACTCCTGCTGAGAACGCAACATGGCCAGGACAGGAAGCTATCCAAATCGAGGGTACAGATGTTTGGGCTATTGAGTATAATGCTGAAACAACAAAGATTATCTTCAACAACCTCGTTTCTGACGATGAGTATACAGTAGATAATCCAAAGATTCAGACAAGCGATGTTAAGGTTGACGCTACAGCAAATGCTGGTAATATCTACATTCCAGATGTATCATCTGCAGATGCTAAGGAAGATGGCGCTGCTGTTACATATAAGGAAGGTAACTGGGTAGTATTCGATGCTTCTGGCGAGCCTTCAGTTGTACCAGAGCCAAGTGAAGAAGAATCAAGCAATTCTGCTTCAGCAGATGATTCCAAGACTCCTTCAACTCCTTCAAACGATGGTAAGGACGGTAAGAAGGGCGTAGAGACAGGTGATTCTGCAACACCTATCGCTCTTGCAGCAGTATTTGCAGCAGCAGCTCTTACAGCAGTTGTTCTTACAAAGAAGAAGGTTTCTTCTAAGTAATTTATAAATCAAATATAATTTGGACCTCCGCCGTAAAAAGCGGAGGCTTTTTGTTTATGTAGGGACGGATTTATTCCGTCCCTTTAGATTATGAAGTTTTATATTCCGTATTCGGAACACGCACCAAGCTTTTGCTCAATTCGTAAAAGTCTGTTATATTTTGCAACTCTTTCACTTCGGCAAGGAGCACCTGTTTTAATTTGACCGGCGTTTACGGCAACTGCTAAGTCTGCAATAGTATAATCTTCTGTTTCACCGGAACGGTGGGAAATTACTGTAGTATAACCAGCTTTTTTGGCAGTTTCTATGGCGTCGAGAGTTTCGGTAAGAGTACCAATCTGATTCATTTTAACAAGAATTGAATTTCCTGCACCAAGCTCTATACCATTTTTTAAACGCTCTGTATTCGTTACGAAAAGGTCATCACCAACCAGCTGAATTTTACTTCCAAGTTGCTCTGTAATATGAGTCCAACCTTTCCAGTCGTGTTCGCTCAGAGGGTCTTCAATAGAAATTATTGGATATTTTTCTGAAAGTTCTCCGAAATATTCTGAAACACTTTCACTCGAAAGTATAGTGCCACGCTTTGGAAGTCTGTAACTGCCCTCGGCATACCATTCGCTTGCGGCAGCATCAAGTGCAATTTTTACAGTATCAGTTGAGTAGCCAGCCTCTTGAATAGCCTCACATATGAGTTTGAGAGCATCTTCATCGCTTTCAAGGTTTGGTGCATAACCGCCCTCGTCACCAACACCTGTTGAACCTCCACGCTCTTTGATTACTTTGCCAAGAGTATGATAGATTTCACAGCATATTCTGAGCCCATGAGAAAAACAGTCGGCACCGACAGGCATAATCATAAATTCTTGAATGTCAATATTATTAGACGCATGAGCGCCTCCATTCAAAATATTCATCATTGGAACAGGCAATTTATAGCTATTTACACCGCCAATATAACGAAAAAGTGGAATGTCAAGAAAATTTGCGGCGGCTTTAGCTGTTGCAAGAGAAACTGCAAGAATTGCATTAGCACCAAGACGGCTTTTATTTTCTGTACCATCTTCAGCGTTAAGAACTTTGTCAATGGCTCTTTGATTAAGTGCGTTCATTCCAATTATAGATTTGGAGATTAGAGTGTTAATATTTTCAACAGCGGTTAGAACACCCTTTCCGCCATATCTCATTTTGTCATTATCACGAAGTTCGTGAGCTTCATAAACTCCGGTAGAAGCGCCGCTCGGAACAGCGGCTCTGCCATATGAACCGTCTATAAGAGTAACTTCTGCTTCAACGGTTGGATTTCCTCGTGAATCAATTATTTCTCTGCCATGAACATTTGAAATTGTAATTTCCATAATAATTCTCCCTTGTATTTTTTAGATTATTTTGAGTAAATTCGGGAAAAATATTCATAAGCAGAGAAAATTAAAATAAAAATCCTTTTTGTTCTTCTTGTCTTGCAATAGCCTGCATTTCTGAAAAGCTTCTTGCGTCCTCCATTTCAATTTTTTGCTTTATACTTTCTGGTAATGAACAAAAATATTCATAGCTTGAAAGGTCAGCGTCAAGTAAATCACTAAGACAAAGATATTCAGCCAAGAAATTCACCTCCTGAAATTATTATTAGCTGTTTATTTTATATAAATATAGGTAATAGCTACCGTAAATTAAGGAGATTGTTTAAAATTGAGCTTTGAATAATTTTTTGTATAAAGCAAGATGTTTTGGTTAAGATAATTGAGGACGACAAAAGCTGGCCGAAAAAATCGGTTCGGGCAGTCGTTATAAACTTATAATTTAAGGAGAATTAAAAATGGATTGTAATTGTCAGCCAAACAAATGTATTGAATGTACAGTAACACAATGTTCAAATCACTGCGAATCAGCTAACTATTGTTCTCTTGATACTATTAAGGTAGGTACTCACGAGAATAATCCAACAGTTAAGCAATGTACAGACTGTCTTTCATTTGAGCCAAAGCATATGTAATCTAAGCTAAAAAGCTAAAAGCAAAACGCAGTAAAGCCAAACGAAAATTGACTTTACTGCGTTTTTTGTTGATTTAAAGAATTTTGCCGTCTGCGGAGAATGACAATGGCGTTGCTCTTGTTCTATGAGCTTTTGAAAAGGCTTGAGCGAAACTTTTATCTGTCTTAGATAAGTGCGTCAGCTAAGCGGTAGTTTCTTCGACCGCGTCAATAATTTTCCCTAATTCACTACGAGCGAGACTTGTCGAGCGATTCCGCGTCTTGGGAGCGGCGGCTCGCCGCAAAAGGCTTGAGCGAAACTTTTGAGTGTCTTAATTACATTTCAAATATTCCCATATCGGTTATTCTTATTTCAGGAATCACTGGTAGTGCCATAAATGAAAGTGTTATAAATGGGTCTATATTTTTGTTTACACCTAAATTTCTTGCGGCGGATATAGTTTTATCAAGCTGTGAAATAAATTCATCTGTTGGAAGTACACTCATCAATCCGCCGAAAATAAGTGGTAGTGATTCGATAACTTCTCCATTGCTTACAACGGTATATCCGCCTTTAATATGCTTTAGTTCCTCTACTGCAAGAAGCATATCACTGTCATTATCTCCGACAACGATTATATTATGTGAATCGTGTCCAACGGTTGTGGCAACTGCACCATTTTTTAAACCATAGCCTTTTATAAGACCTATTCCCATATTGCCTGTTGCGTGATGACGCTCTATTACTGCAATTTTCAGAAGCTCTTTTTTTGCAAGAGCTTTTTGTGCATCAGCATAGGTGTATTCAAGCTTTTTAGTGATAATCTGATTGTCAATAATTCCTATTATAGAATATTTATCATTTTTAGGAAGTTCAAAATTTGAAATTTTAATAGGCGCATAATTTACAGAATTGAGTAGATATTCAGGACAACTCAACTTTTGCTCGAAGTTCAAATTTTTAAACGGAATACCGTCTTTATAAATTTCCGATATGCTGACATTTTCCATATCATCAAGTATAACTAAATCTGCTTTATATGATGGTGCAACTGCACCTATATGCTTTAAGCCATAAATTTTTGCGGCATTTATAGTTGCCATTTTGTATGCGTTGATAGGGGAAAGTCCAAGTGCGATAGCTTTCTTTATATTACAGCGTATAGTACCCTCTTTGCAAACATCGCTTAGGTGTTTATCGTCTGTACAGAAAGCCATATTATTTGTATCTATTGAATTATCAACGACACCACGAATTATATCTTCAAGATTTTTTGCGGCAGAACCTTCTCTTACAAGAACGGAAAGTCCAAGGCTAAGCTTTTCTATCGCTTCATCAAATGATGCTGATTCGTGGTCGGTCATAATTCCTGCAGCTTTATATGCTGAAAGAGGATTGCCTGAAAGCATAGGAGAATGTCCGTCTATTATTTCATTATCAAAGGCATCAAGCTTGTTCATAACATCTTCAGAACAACCAAGTACACCCGGAACATTCATCATTTCACCAAGTCCGAGAACACGAGGATTATTTTTAAGTTTGATAAGTTCATCAGCAGTTAAAACTGCACCGGCATGTTCAAACGGTGTTGATGGTACACAGCTTGGCAACATAACAAAATAATTTATAGGTAGATTTTCGGTCATCTCAAGTATGCTTTCAAGAGCAGGCATACCACCGACATTTCCTATTTCGTGAGGGTCGGTGATTATAGTTGTTGTGCCGAAACGAACTTCTTCACAAGCATAGACATTTGGAAGAACCATAGATGATTCAACATGAACATGAGCGTTTATAAATCCAGCAGAAACATATTTTCCCTTAAGATTTACTATCTCGAAATCTTCGGAGCTTGGATACATCTCAGAATAGTCTCCGATAGCGGCAATATAGCCATCTTTAATGAGAATATCTCCTGAATTTATTTTTTCTGTAAAAACATTTATAATTTTACCACCGCGCAGTATGAGGTCCGGCTTGATTTCTCCCATAGCGGTTCTGATAAGTGATTGCCTGATTTGTGAAAATGGCTTTTCTGTCATTACGTATACTTCCTTTTTAGATAAAATACCTTTAAATTTATTATACTATATAGTAACTTATAGCTTCAAGTATGAAAAAATAATATGTCAAATTTGCCGAAAGTAATTGCATTATTATGAATATATTACTATACAAATGTGACATTTATAGGTGAATAATAAAATGTTTACCAAAAATAAAAAAACGGCTTGAAATATTGATTTAATATGATAAAATTATATGGTATGGCAAAAGTTTAAGTTTTTAAAAGATGATTTTAGGAAAAGTTGTAAAAAATGTAACTTATCCAAATTTATATTTGCACGCTTTTTGTGATATTGGGAGGTTCCAGCTTGGCAAGGTTAAAAAGGCTTTTATCAGCTATGTTATCAGCAACAATTTTATTAGGAGGTATAGCAATGACTGTTCCAAATATGGCGTATGCAGCTGAGAAAAAATACGCTCATGAGCTTGATAAGCAGGCTTATGACGGAAACGACTTAGGTGCAAATTATACCAAAGAAAAAACTACCTTTAAGGTATGGGCACCAAGTGCTGAAAAAGTATATCTTAAGCGTTATACAACAGGAAGTGACAGTGAGCAGGGTGCGAGAGTTATTTCTAATTTGAAAATGCTTAAAGGCGATAATGGCATTTGGTATTATACAGTCTTTGGAGATATTAAAAATACCTACTACACATATATTGTAACAACTGATGGCAAGTCTCAGGAAACCTGTGATATTTATGCTAAAGCTGTTGGTGTAAATGGCAATAGAGCGATGGTTGTTGACCTCGATTCAACGGATCCTGATGGCTGGGATAAGGACAAGCATATAACCTATGATTCTCCGACAGATACAGTTGTTTGGGAAGTTCATGTTCGTGATTTTTCTATAAGCCCGGATTCTGGCGTTACGGACGCTAATAAGGGTAAGTATCTTGCATTTACAGAAAAAGGCACAACCCTCAATAATCAGGGAGTTATCTCAACAGGTATAGATTATCTTAAAGAACTTGGCGTGACTCATGTTCAGCTTTTACCTGTTTTTGACTATGCAACTATTGACGAAACTCAAGACGGTGCATTTAACTGGGGTTATGACCCAAAGAACTATAATGTTCCGGAAGGTTCATATTCTTCCGACCCTTATGACGGAAATGTCAGAATTAATGAGTTTAAACAGATGATTAAGGCACTTCATGATGCTGGTATCGGTGTTATTATGGACGTTGTTTACAATCATACTTATACTGCAAAGGATAGCTCATTCCAAAAGACAGTTCCTAATTACTATTATCGTATGAATAAAGACGGAACATTCAGCAATGCTTCAGGGTGTGGAAATGAAACCGCAAGTGAACACGCTATGTTCAGAAAATATATGATAGATTCTATTCTTTATTGGATTCAGGAATATCATATAGATGGTTTCCGTTTCGACCTTATGGGTGTACACGATGTAACAACAATGAATAAGATTCGTGAAGCCGTTGATAAGCTTGACGGCGGAAAGAAAATTATTCTCTACGGTGAGCCTTGGACAGGCGGTACTATCGGAACAAGTCAAGCTACTGCTATTCAGAGTAATATAAATAAACTTGACAATAGAATTGGTGCATTTAATGACAAAATCCGTGATGCAATTAAGGGTGATGTTTTTATTGCGGCTAACACTGGTTTTATACAGCATGGTACTAACGACAGTGATATTATAGACAGCATACAGGCAAATAACACAAAGACTACTACCGGAGGTTGGGCAAATCAGCCTTCGCAGTGTGTAAGCTATGTTTCGGCACATGATAATTATACTCTTTATGATAAGCTTGTACTCTCTGCAAGAACCGACCAAAACTTTACAGACAGAGACGATGAGCTTGTAGATATGAATAAGCTTGCAGGAGCCATGTATATTACTTCACAGGGCTTGACATTTATGCAGGCAGGTGAAGAATTTGCAAGAACTAAAAAGGGCGATGAAAATAGCTACAAATCGTCTACAAGCATAAATATGCTTAATTGGTCCAATGTTGAAAAATATCGTGATTTGGTATCTTATTACAGTGGACTTATCGAAATTAAAAAGGCATTTTCGCCATTCAGAGATGCTACAACAGGTGCGTCTGAAAGAATGGTATTTGCTGAAAATAACAGCGATGGTTTAGTTGCATATACTCTAACAAATACAGAAAAGAAACTTAAATCAGAGTGGTCGCAGGTTGCTCTCATATTCAATTCCTCAACTGAGGAAAAAGAAGTAACCCTCAAGGGTGATAAGCTTCCAAGCGAGTGGACTGTTATTGCAAATAAGACTTCAGCAGGCGTTAAGAGTCTTGGAACAGTAAAGGGAAATACAGTTAAGGTTGCCGCAGGTTCAGCTTTGATTCTTGTTGATAAATCAAGCTTTGAGAAAATCAATCTCACAAGCGATAAGTGCAAGGTTACTATCGAATATAAAGACAAGGCAACAGGTGAAGTTATAAATTCTCAGGTTATCACTGGCAAAGAGGGAAGTAAGTTCACAACCTCAAAGGACGAATCTTTAAACCTTAGATATGATTTTGACAGCGTAAACGGTAATGAGAGCGGAACATTTACAAA
This sequence comes from uncultured Ruminococcus sp., assembly GCA_902765855.1. GTDB lineage: Bacteria > Bacillota > Clostridia > Oscillospirales > Acutalibacteraceae > Pseudoruminococcus. Next base: position 367,889 of record CACXBF010000001.1, read on the forward strand.
GGCTGACCAAACTGTAACTTATTACTATAATAAGTTTGAGGGTGCAGTCGGCAAGGTTACTGTAAAGTATATGCGAGCAGGCGATGAAGCTTTTGGTATGGCAGCACAGGAAATAGCAAGCTCAGTTACTATTGAGGGCAGAGAAGGCACAGCTTATACAACAACAGTAAAGGCTATTGACGGTTTTGAGCTTGACCTCGAAAAACTTCCTGATAATACGGCAGGAACATTTACAGGTGAAGAACTTGAAGTGGTTTATTACTATAAAACTAAGGAAGCTGACAAGCTTGTTATAAACTACTATAATAAAAACGGTTGGGAAAAAGTCGGTGCATATGTATTTACACTTGGCGACGATGATAAGCGTAATGTAATATCTGCAAAAAGCCCTGGTACAGAAATGAAAAAAAGCAGTGAAGATGGTTGGTATACTCTCACTATTGATGCGAGTGAGGCATATTGTATTTTCACGAATATGAAAGACCCTGACAACGGTATCAAAACCGATAAGAGTTCAACAGGCAAGGGATATTCACTTCGTGGCACTTGCTGGGTTGATGGAGATAGCGTAATATATTCAGGCAAGGTTACTGCAGTTTATATTGGTGCTGATGGAAAGGTCTTAGATAAAAAGGTGATGACAGGCAAGGCTGACGGCACATCAAGCTATACGACAGAGGCTATGAAGTTCGATGGCTATGAACTTATAGAAACACCTGCCAATGCCAATGGCGTCTATACTGAGAATGATATTTATGTAATTTATAATTATTCGGAAAAATATAAGGTTCCGGAATTTGTAATGCCGCTGGTTATCAGTTTGTCATCTGCGGCAGTAGTTTCTTTTGCGGGTGCGGTTGTAGCTCTTATTTCTACAAGAAAACGCAAAGCAAAAAGAGGTTCTTAATTTTAAAATTAAATAGGTCATCGGAGGACTAACAATCGCAATTGTGAAGTCGATAAGATGTCGGGTGCGCTCGATTATTGAGAGATAATCGAGCGCATTTTTATGGGAGGAGAAAAATTTATGAAAATACAGCTTTCAGAGCATTTTACACTTAAAAAACTATTGAAATTCGTATTTCCGTCAATAATTATGATGATTTTTACATCAGTATATGGAGTTGTTGATGGAATATTTGTTTCCAATTTCGTAGGCAAGACACCTTTTGCGGCAGTTAATTTAATTATGCCATTTTTGATGATTCTCGGTGCATTGGGCTTTATGATTGGTACAGGAGGAAGTGCTATAATTTCTAAAACTCTTGGCGAGGGCGATAAAGAAAAAGCAAACCAGTATTTTTCTATGTTGGTTTATGTAATGATAGTTTTGGGAGCAATTTTGACAGCTTTAGGCTTGACTTTTATGCGACCTATTTCAATACTTCTTGGAGCAGAGGGCGAAATGCTCGAAAATTGCGTTATATACGGCAATATAATTATAACTGCCTTAATTCCTTATATGCTTCTTAACTCATTTCAGAGCTTCTTCGTTGCGGCAGGAAAACCACAGCTTGGACTTGGTGTAACTGTTGCTGCAGGCGTTACAAATATGGTTCTTGATTTCGTGTTTATAGTATTATTTAATTGGGGAATAGCAGGTGCGGCAATAGCAACAGCCATAAGCCAGCTTGTAGGAGGAGTAATTCCACTATTTTACTTTTCAAGCAAGAATAGCAGTTCCTTGCATTTAGGCAAGACAAAAATGTATTGGAAGATTTTGTTGAAAACTTGTGCGAATGGTTCATCAGAGCTTATGACAAATCTTTCTATGTCAATAGTAAATATGCTCTATAACTATAAGCTTATGGAATATATAGGCGAAGACGGAGTTGCAGCATATGGAGTAATAATGTATGTAAACTTCATTTTTGTTTCAATTTTCCTTGGATATTCAATAGGAAGTGCCCCTATTGTAAGTTATCATTATGGTGCGAGAAATAATAGCGAATTGAAAAATCTTTTTCATAAGAGCTTAGGCTTTGTAAGTGTTGTAGGTGTTGCTTTGGCGGTGCTTTCAATAAGCTTTTCAGGAGTTCTATCAAGTATATTTGTCGGATATGATGCAAAACTTTTTGAAATTACACAGCATGGACTTATTATTTTCTCATTCTCTTATCTGATATGTGGCTTCAATATTTATGGTTCGGCGTTTTTCACAGCCTTGAATAATGGTGTTATTTCGGCTGCAATATCTTTTTTAAGAACACTTTTATTCCAGATAGCATCAGTTATGCTTTTGCCTTTGATACTCGGTCTTGACGGCATATGGCTTTCAATCACCTGTGCAGAACTTTGTGCTTTAGTGGTTACAGTTATATTCCTTATAACAAATAGAAAGAAATATAATTATTAAGCATTTTTAGGATAAGATAATTTTATGGGTTTTGGTGTATGCTTAAGCCTATCTCTTTTACTACTTTTTTACTTAATTTATGGCTGTTCTATTGTTAGTCTTTACAATTTTTCGGCGAAGATACTCCAAAACTTGATTTTTTTCGCAGTTAGTATTACAATATTAATTGGAAACGCCCCGCTTTGGGCGAAGTCTGTTTTTAAACAGATATTAAAAACTTCATAGAAAATTTAGGGGGATTATCAGTAATGAATTTTCATGGTAAGGACATCAAGATTTTCACTTGTAACTCTAACATTCCTGTCGCACAGCAGATAGCTGCTTGTCTTGGAATTCCTGTCGGCAAGTCCGATGTTTCAAGCTTCAGCGACGGTGAAATCGCTGTTTCGCTTCATGAATCAGTAAGAGGTTCAGACTGCTTTATTGTTCAGTCAACCTGTGCTCCTGTTAATGACAATATTATGGAGCTTCTTATTATGATTGACGCTATGCGTCGTGCTTCCGCAGCAAGAATCACAGCCGTTGTACCGTATTTCGGCTATGCTCGTCAGGACAGAAAGTCCAAGCCTCGTGACCCAATCTCAGCAAAGCTTGTTGCTGACCTTATCACAACAGCAGGTGCTGACAGACTTCTTACTATGGACCTTCACGCTGCACAGATTCAGGGCTTCTTCAATATCCCTGTTGACCACCTCCTCGGTGCTCCTCTTCTTGCTAACTACTTCAAGAAGATGATTGGCGACAACCCAGATGATTATGTTGTTGTATCCCCCGACCTTGGTTCTGTTACAAGAGCAAGAAACTTTGCTACACGCCTTGGTTGCCCGATTGCTATTATTGACAAGCGTCGCCCAAGAGCAAATGTATGCGAAGTTATGAACATCATCGGTGATGTTAAGGGCAAGAAGGTTATTCTTGTTGACGATATGATTGATACAGCAGGTACACTCTGCAACGCTGCTAAGGCTACAATCGAGCTTGGCGGAGCTACTGAGGTTTATGCTGGTGCTACACACGGCGTTCTTTCTGGTCCTGCTATTGACAGAATTAAGGAAAGCCCAATCAAGGAGCTTATTCTTCTCGATACAATTCCTGTACCACAAGATAAGATGCTTGATAAGTTCACAATGCTTCCAGTTGCTCCTGTATTTGCAGAGGCTATTGAGAGAATTTATGAGGACAAGCCGGTTTCCTCTATTTCACTTTAATTTCTAAAGCTGCATAACATAAAACAAACTTTAGGGAATCCTTCTTTAGGGTTCCCTAAGTTTATAATTAGATATAAATTTCTTGATTATTGATTAGCGAAAGTCAGGTGATATAAATGAAAGTTGTTGATATAAGAAATGTTTTCGAGAAAAGACGGATTCAGCTTTTTTATGTTGACGATGATTTTATATATTACGCAGAAGAAAAGCTTCAGGGCGAACTTAGTAATCTCTATATACTTGAATATAATCGTGATACTCGCAGAGAAAGACTTGTTACAAATTATACACTTGAAGATTCTTCTTTTGTGCAGCATATTTTTGCGTTTGAAGAAACCATACTTCTCGTGCTTGAAAACGGTTCAAGCAGTCTGTGGGTAGTTGAACTTGATAGACGCAGTGGAATGGAGCTTAGTCGCAGAAAGCTGAATTTTACGGGAAGATTTTATGAGTGTAAAGCCATAGATGCAAACAATATTATTTTTACAGCTGCACCTGATGAAAAAAGCAAGAATTTCTTTAAGCAGTATAAAGCTTTAACGAAGTGCGATACACTTGCTTATATTTACGATATAGAGCAAGATAAGAAATCGTTTATACGCTGTCCTCTGATTTCAAAAGTTGGTTGCGACAGCTTATTTACAGTTAAGACCACTGAGGGCAATAAGCTAATTATTCTCGACCCTTGGGGTGATGAGGAAACAAAGCTATATTACTTTAGGGAACAAAGATGGATTAGTGCTGATATTCGTGATAATATATGGATTTGCGATTTAGATGCTGCTTTGCTTGAACTTAAAGACGGTAAGGAAAATCTGACGGTTCACTGTGTTGCAAGTGCTGATATTAAAGGTATGGTGCGTTATGCCGCAATAACAGATAAAAAGCTATATATGAAAGCCACACACTTTAAATCTGGTGTTGAAAAAATATGCTCATATGATTTTGAGGATAGAAAAATAGAGGCTCTTGCAGAACTTCTGCCCTGTGAAGATAACGAAACATATTATGTTGAAAATCGTACAGGTCAGACATACAGACTTACTATTGATGAGAATAAAACCCTTGTTGAAAGTATGATGAATGATTTTAAGTTTGAGTATAAAACCTCTTTTGGTAAATTTATTGCCTGTATAGAAAATCGTTTCATCATTACAAATAGCGATAATAAGGCTGTCTACATTATAGATACAAAATCAGGCACAGAGAATAAATATGACTGCAAATGCGAAATCTATGGTAGCACTTTAGTTCTTTATTAAGCTTAGTTTATATTTTATGTTAGAAAATTAAATAAAAATTTGCCCGAAATATGTAATTATCAGAAAACTGTAGTAAAATCGGGATTTAATTCGCATAAAACCCTTGCATATATCGAAATTATATGTTAAAATTATTAACAAGAATAGGAATTGTAAAAGAGTGGGGCGACCCGCTCTTTTATCGTGTTTAAGGACTTTTGCTTAAAGGAGGAGCGTATGGCAGAAAAAAAACAGGGAAACACAGTTTCAGTCGTCTGGGATTTGGCAAAGCCTATCGCCGAAAAACTTGATCTTAGCCTTTGGGATGTTCGCTTTCAAAAGGAAGGTGCTGTCTGGTATCTTAGAATCTTTATCGACAAGCCAAGCGGTGTTACAATAGAGGATTGCGAGGCTATGAGCCGAGCAATAGACGAACCGCTCGATAAGCTCGACCCGATAGAGCAGAATTACTGTCTTGAGGTTTCTTCACCGGGAATAGAGCGTGACCTTATTCGTGATGAGCATTTTGAAGAATTTCTCGGTGCTCCGATAATGATTAAGCTTATTCGTCCAAACGAAAATGGTGTTCGTGAGCTTAAAGGTACGCTTATAGCACACGATAAGGATAGCGTAACTCTTATGCTTGATGGCAACGAAAAAACAACTATTCAAAAGAAAAATACGGTCTATATAAAGTTAGATGACTTTTTAATATAATTGGAGGTTATTGGAAAATGAATACAGAGCTTTTTGAAGCATTGAAGCTTCTTGAAAAGGAAAAGGGAATACCTGTTGAATATATGCTTTCTCAGATTGAGAAATCTATACTTGTTGCCTGTAAGAGTGCTTACGGCGGAAACAACGATGCAAGAGTCGAGATGGACCCAGAAAAGGGCAAATTCGATGTTTACTTAAATAAGGAAGTTGTTGAAGAAGTTTTCGACCCCGATTATGAGATTTCACTCCAAGATGCTCGTGCTATTAACGCAAAGGCTCAGCTTGAAGATAAAATTGGTGTGAAGCTTGACCCTAAGCAATTTGGCAGAATCGCTGTTCAGGTTGCAAGAAATACAATTCGCCAAGGTATTCGTGACGGTGAAAAGAGCCAGGTTCTTGTTGAGTTCCAGAGCAAGGTTCAGGAAATCGTTTCTGCACAGGTCGAAAGAGTTGACCCTAAAACAGGCAATGCTACAATCCGTATAGGAAAAGCAGAGGCTGTTCTTCCAAGAGGCGAGCAGGTTGCCGGAGAGGTTATCAAAGAGGGCGACACAATCAAGGTTTATGTTGCTGATGTTAAAAACACAGAAAAAGGACCTCGTGTTATCATTTCAAGAACTCACCCTGACTTTGTTAAGCGTCTTTTCGAGAAAGAAGTTCCTGAAATTTATGACGGTATCGTTGAAATTAAGTCTGTTTCAAGAGAGGCCGGTTCAAGAACAAAGATTGCTGTATTCAGCCGTGATGAGAATGTTGACCCAAGAGGAGCTTGTATCGGACCTCGTGGCGTAAGAGTAGGAGCAATCGTAAATGAGCTTGCCGGCGAAAAAATAGATGTTGTTGAATATAGCGAAGACCCAGTTAAGTTTATTGCTGCTGCATTGTCGCCCGCTGAAGTTGTTAAGGTAGAGATTGACCCTAACGGCGAAAAGGTATGCAAGGCAACAGTTCCTGATAGTCAGCTTTCACTTGCAATCGGTAATAAAGGACAGAATGCAAGACTTGCAGCAAAGCTTACAGGCTGGAAGATTGATATTCGCCCAGAAAGCGGATTCTTTGGCGAGGACGAAGAAGATACTTCTGCTAAAAAGGAAGAGTATGTTGGTGACGGCTTAGAATAATTATTATAAAGTATAAAGAAGCATAAAGCTCCTATAAGGGGTTTGAAAAATTGAGGGCAATGTTCCCGAAATAAAGGATAGAAAGGCGGCGAAGAAAAGAAAAATGCGACAGAAAAAAGTACCTTTGAGAAAATGCACAGGCTGTGGAGAAATGAAAGAAAAGAAAGAGCTTGTGCGAATTGTAAAAGCTCCTGATTTGAAGGACGAAAATGGCGAGGTTGTTCAAGCGGGTGAAATTTCAGTAGATTTTACTGGAAAAAAGCCCGGTCGAGGTGCATATATTTGCCGCAGCAACGTCTGCCTTGCCTCCGCGAAAAAAGCAAGACGGCTTGAAAGAGCTTTCTCATGCAAGATTTCGGAAGAAATATATAACAAGCTCGAGGAGGAATTTACTGGTGAATGAAAAAATTCTATCGTTTCTTGGTTTGGCGAGGCGTGCAGGTAAACTTTCACTTGGCTTCGACCCTGCGGTTGACGCTATGATTCATGGAAGATCAAGACTATTGCTCTTGTGCAATGATTTATCAGAACGCTCAAAAAGTAAAATTCTGAAAATCGTAGAACGCACGAAAACCGAGACTATCTCGTTAAATATATCTATGAATGAGGTCGGAATGGCGATAGGAAAGACCTCGGGCATTATTTCAGTAGATGATGAGGGCTTTGCAAAAAAGCTCGTTATGCTTTGCAATGATATGACAGGAGGAAATTGATTATATGATTAAATACAAGGTAAGTGAAGTAGCTAAGGACCTTAATGTTCCAAGCAAAGCCGTTATAGAGGCTATCAAGGAATGCTGCGGTGTAACAAAGAAGAGCGGTAATGTTCTTACAGACCAAGAACTTAATGTAGTTTTTGAGTATTTTACGCAGAAAAATCAAGTTGAAAATTTTGACGCATATTATGCTTCGAGAGATGCCGAACCTGAAAAAACAGAAAAAGCGGAAAAAACTGATAAGCCTGCAAAAGCTAAGGACGAAAAGTCTAAGAACGACCAAAAGCAGGGACAGAAGAAAAATAATCAGCAAAATAATTCTCAGAAAAAGCAGGATAAGCCACAGGATAAAAAGACTTCACAAAAAGCACAGGCAAAGAAACCGGAAGAACCTGTCATTGAACAAGAGCAATCTCGTGGCAGAGTTATAAATACAAGAGCCGCACAGGTCGATATTGAGCGTTATAATGAGAAGTACGACCGTATGGCAAGTGAAAAGCTTGGCGGCGGAAAGAAGAGCGAAAGCAAGACTACTACTCAAAAGCAGAAATTCACTCAGCGTTCACAGCAGCGTGGAAAATCCAGAAGTTCAAAGCGTGAAACAGAAAAGGAACGCTTAGAGAGAATTGCAGCAGAAAGAAAGGCAAAGCCTATCACTGTTTCTATTCCCGATGAAATTACTGTCGGAGAACTTGCTTTAAGACTTAAAGCAACAGCAGCAGAAGTTATCAAAAAACTCTTTATGATGGGTACTATGGTAACAGTTAATGATGTTATTGATTTTGATACAGCATCACTTGCAGCTATGGAATTCCATGCAAAGGTTGAAAAGGAAGTTGTTGTTACTATTGAGGAAAGAATTATTGACGATAGCGAAGACGATGACGACAACCTCGTAACTCGTGCTCCTGTTGTAGTTGTTATGGGACACGTTGACCACGGTAAGACTTCTATTCTTGATGCTATTCGTCACGCTAATGTTACATCAACAGAGGCAGGCGGCATCACACAGCATATTGGTGCTTATAGAGTTAATGTCAACGGAAATGACATTACTTTCCTTGATACTCCGGGACACGAAGCTTTCACAACTATGAGAGCAAGAGGTGCTCAGGTTACTGATATAGCTATACTTGTTGTTGCTGCTGATGACGGTATTATGCCACAGACAGTTGAAGCTATTAACCACGCAAAGGCTGCGGGAGTTTCTGTTATAGTTGCTATAAATAAGATGGATAAGATTGGTGCTGACCCTGAAAGAGTTAAGCAGCAGCTTACAGAATATGGACTTGTACCTGAAGAATGGGGCGGCGATGTTCCGGTTATTCCAGTTTCAGCACATACAAAAGAAGGTCTTGACGACCTTCTCGAAATGGTAACGCTTGTTGCTGAAATTAAAGAGCTTAAAGCTAACCCTGACCGTCCTGCAAAGGGTACTGTTATCGAGGCTCGTCTTGATAAGGGTAGAGGTCCTATTGCATCTGTTCTCGTTCAGAACGGTACTCTCAGAGTTGGAGATATTATCGTTGCCGGTACAGCCGTAGGTCGTGTAAGAGCGATGACAAATGAAAAGGGCGAAAAGGTTAAGGAGGCAGGTCCGTCATTCCCTGTTGAGATTACAGGTCTTGACGATGTTCCGTCAGGTGGCGACATATTCAACGCAGTTTCTGATGAAAGACTTGCTCGTGAACTTGTTGAACAGCGTAAGGAAAAGCAGAAAGAAGAACAGTGGGGCAATCAGACAAAGGTTACTCTCGATAACCTCTTTGACCAAATGCAGCTTGGCGAAGTTAAGGAACTTAAAGTTATCGTTAAGGCTGATGTTCAGGGTTCTGTTGAGGCTGTTAGACAATCACTCGAAAAGCTTTCTAATGACGAAGTTCGTGTTAATGTCATTCATGGCGGCGTAGGTGCCATCAGAGAATCTGATGTTATGCTTGCATCTGCATCTAATGCGATTATCGTTGGCTTTAATGTTCGTCCGGACCCGGTTGCTGCTGAAAATGCAGAGCGTGATGGCGTTGATATGCGTCTTTATAGAGTTATCTATGACTGCATAGAGGAAATCCAGTCCGCTATGAAGGGTATGCTTGCACCAAAGGTAAGAGAAGTTGAGCTTGGTAGAGTAGAGTGCCGTACAACCTACAAGATTACAAATGTCGGTATTGTTGCGGGTTCTTATGTACTCTCAGGCAAGGCTGTAAGAGGTGCCGATGTTCGAGTAGTAAGAGATGGTATTGTCATAGCTGATGATAAGATTGCATCATTGCAGAGATTTAAAGATTCCGTCAAGGAAGTTGCTGCTGGCTTTGAGTGCGGTATTACACTTGAGCGTTTCAGCGATTTGAAGGACGGCGATATTTTCGAGGTTTACGAGATGCAGGAGTATACAGAATAAGTATATAATCTCACAGAATAATATACTCATTGAAAATTTATTATACAAAGTAATAACGGCAAATCGTTGTTAAAAAAGCGGTGGCAATAGCTGCCGCTTTCGTGTAATAAAGATAATTTCAGATAGAAAAATAATAATTTAGTTTTAATTCGATGATTATTTCGTATAATAGAAATATGTAAGGAGGCTAAAATAATGAAAAGCTTTAAATCAGTAAGAAATTCCGAAGATATTATGCGTGAACTTACTGCTATATTGAGAGAAATGAAAGACCCAAGACTTCATAATTCTCTTATAAGCATAGTAAGAGTTGATGTTTCGAGCGATGTTTCATACTGTAAGGTTTATATAAGCTCTATGAGCGGTATGGAATCCGCAAAGGAGGCTGTAAAGGCTCTTAAAAATGCTGCCGGCTATGTAAGAAGTGAACTGGGTTCAAGACTTACTCTTCGCCATGTTCCGGCATTGACTTTTATTGCAACAGATTCTATTGAATATAGTGCAAATATTAACAGAATTCTGAATGATGTAAAGGAAGATAAACATGATAACGCTTGAGTCTGCCGCTAAAACTCTTTTATCTAAAGATAAAATTCTTATATTGACACACCGTTCTCCTGATGGTGATACTATCGGTTCGGGATATGCTCTTGCTATGGCATTGCGTAAGCTTGGTAAGAATGTTAAGGTCGATTGCACAGACCCGTTCCCTGATAAGTATTCATATTTTACTGATAAACTCGAAAAACTCGAATTTGACGAGGAATTTGTTGTCAGCGTTGATGTTGCAGACACAAAGCTTCTTGGTGAAAAACTTTCAGGCTACGCCGATAAGATAGACCTTTGCATAGACCATCATGGTTCAAATACTAAATTCGCAAAGGAATATTATGTTGAAGCCAGTGCCGCAGCCGCAGCACAGGTTATTGAAAAACTTATCAGACTTATGAATGTTGAATTTGATAAAGATATAGCTAACGCCATTTATACAGGTATTACGACAGATACAGGTTGTTTCAGATATACAAATGTTACGGCAGAAACTCATAGAATTGCCGCAGATATGATAGACTGTGGTGCGGAATCCGGTATGATTAACCGCCTTATGTTTGAAACAAAGTCACGCTCAAGGCTTGAAATAGAACGCAGAGTAATGGATTCTATGCAGTTTTATCTTGACGGAAGATGTGCAATAGTTTATGCAACTATTGATATGATGAAAGAATCCGGCGCTGTTGACAGTGATATGGAGGGAGTAGCCTCTTTGCCAAAACAGATAGAGGGAGTTATGGTTGGAATAACTCTTCGTGAAAAGAATAACGGCAAGTTTAAAGTTTCTGTAAGAACGACAGACGAAATTGATGCATCGAATATTTGTGCAAATTTTGGCGGCGGCGGTCATAAGGCTGCTGCCGGCTGTATGATAACAGGTACGCTTAATGAATCTATAGAACAGATTGTAACAGTTGTCGGACAAGCATTAGAGGGTAAGTAATGAATGGTATTATAGTTATAGATAAGGGCAATGGTTATACTTCCTTTGATGTTGTCGCCAAGATGAGAAGAATTTGCGGCGAAAAGAAAATCGGGCACACGGGAACGCTTGACCCTATGGCAACGGGCGTTCTACCTATTCTTATCGGAAATGCAACAAAAGCACAATCGCTTTTGCCTGAAAGCGATAAGGAATATGAAGCAACATTCAGTTTTGGAATTACTACTGATACGCTTGATATTACGGGCAAAATTATTTCACAGACAGAATCCAATGTTAAATTAGAGGACTTAGAAGCTGTTTTACCACAATTTCGTGGAAATATAATGCAGCTTCCGCCGATGTATTCGGCAGTTTCTAAGGATGGTGTACGCCTTTACGAGCTTGCAAGAAAAGGCTTGATTACAGAAAGAGAGGCTCGCCCTGTAACGGTTTATAAACTTGATTTATTAAATTTTGACGAACAACTTCAATCGGCAAAAATTATTGTTAAATGCTCTAAAGGCACATATATAAGAAGTATCTGTGACGATATAGGACAAACTCTTGGTTGTGGTGCGGTTATGACCTCGTTAAGACGAGTTACAGCTTGCGGATATACTCTTGATGACGCAATCACACTTGAGAAAGCAAAAGAACTTTCAGAAAATGGTATGCTTGAGGAATATCTTAAACCGACAGATAGCGTTTTTGCGTGTTATCCGTCGGTTAAGGTTACAGAGGCTCAAGCCATAAGGTTTAAAAATGGTGGTGGTCTTATGCTTTCGAGAACAGGTGTAGACGATAATTCCGAGAACGGAGCATATTATAGAGTTTATAATCCGAGTGATGTTTTTCTAGGCTTAGGATATGTAAACAAAGAAAAGGAAGAATTGAGCGTAAAAAAGCAATTTTGATATACGGGTGTTTTGATGAAAATAGTTTATGATATAATTCCGTCTGAGAATGAAAGCTTTACAGCACTTGGTTTTTTTGACGGAGTACATCTCGGACATAAAGATGTTATATGTACAGCAGTAGAAAATGCAAAGGCTCTTGGAGTAAAATCTTGCGTTCTGACATTTTCACGCAGACCTAAGAGTATTCTCACAGGTGAATCGGATATGTTTCTTACGACAAAATCCGAGAAAATACGTCTTATTGAGAGCTTAGGCATTGATTTGCTTTACATAGTCGATTTCAAAGAAATGATGAGTTTTAGTGGCGAAGAATTTGTCAAAACGGTTCTTATTGATAATTTGAAATGCAAAGGCGTTGTCTGCGGTTTTAATTATCATTTTGGAAAGGGCGGTAAATGCGATAGTAATATTCTTGCAAAAATATGTGGGAAGTATAATTGCCAAACCGTTTCAAGAGAGCCTATTCTTTATGAAGGCGAGTGTATAAGTTCAAGCCGAATAAGAAATTTACTGCAAGACGGCGATATTTTACCGGCAAATAAAATGCTTGGACATAAGTTCGGTTATTGTCTTGAAGTAGTTCATGGCAGACAGCTTGGCAGAACTATCGGAATACCGACTATAAATCAAACATTTCCGGAAAATTTCTGTTTGCCTAAATTTGGAGTTTATGCTTCACTTGTTACGATAGACGACAAAGAATATCGTGGCGTTACTAATATCGGAGTTAAGCCTACAGTTGGCAGTGATAAGCCCGTTTCAGAGACTTGGATACTCGATTATTCAGGAGATCTTTATGGAAAGAAAGTAGATGTAAGATTGTTAGACTTCATTCGTGCAGAGAAGAAGTTTTCTTCAATATCAGATTTAAAGTGTCAGATTCTAAAAGATGGCGAAGTTGCAAAAATTATATAGTAACAAGGCAAATCGGATATTCTGTATAAAATAAACAGCAGAATATCCGATATCATTTTATGTGTGAAAAATATCATTTAAATTGATTATTAAATTTTAGAATATAGGCCTTTCGAAAATTGACTTTTTGAAAGGCTTAATTTATGTAAAGCTTAAGAAAAATCTTAATTTGAGGCAGATTAGTGCTTGACAAAATATGTTTGGCTGTGTTAAAATCATAAATTGTGGGCGACTATTGTTTGCCGACTGAAATCTGGAAAATGAAATTCCGATTTTCGCATATTTTGCTTGTTATAGGGCTATAATAACTAAGCTCTTTAACATATATATTTTGAGCAAGGAGGTGGATTTGATTGCCAACATTTAACCAATTGGTACGCAAGGGCAGAGAGGTTTCTGAAAAGAAAGCTAAGGCTCCTGCACTCCGTAAAGGCTGGAACTCTAAGAAGCGTGTAGCTATTGACCAAAACTCCCCACAAAAGAGAGGCGTTTGCACAGCAGTTAAGACAGCTACTCCTAAGAAGCCTAACTCAGCTCTCAGAAAGATTGCCAGAGTAAGACTTTCTAACGGTATCGAAGTTACTTCCTACATCCCAGGTGTAGGTCATAACCTTCAGGAGCACAGCGTCGTTCTCATCAGAGGCGGACGTGTAAAGGACCTTCCTGGTGTTCGTTACCACATTATCAGAGGTACGCTTGACGCACAGGGCGTTGCAAAGCGTATGCAGTCCCGTTCTAAGTATGGCGCAAAGCGTCCAAAGGCTGGAGCTGCAAAATAATTTCGCATAGAGCGAAAGAAAATTCTCTAAGGATAAATGTTTAATTGATTATGCAATACAGAGATGTATTTTTATATATAGCCTCTGTATGGCAAACGGAAGAACAAAATCCTTTCGAGTACCTAAGAATTCATCATTATGAAGGAGGGAAGTAAAGTGCCAAGAAGAGGTCAAATTGCTAAGAGAGATGTCCTGCCTGATCCAGTGTATAACTCAAAGCTCGTCACTCGTCTTATCAATAACATCATGTATGACGGAAAGAAGGGTGTTTCCCAGAAAATCGTTTACGGTGCTTTTGATATTATTTCCGAGAAGACAGGCAAGGAGCCATTAGAGGTTTTTGAGCAGGCTATGGAAAACGTTATGCCTTCTTTGGAGGTTAAGGCTCGCCGTGTTGGTGGTGCTACCTATCAGGTACCTATCGAGGTTTCACCTGAGAGAAGACAGACACTCGGTCTTCGTTGGATTGCTAAGTATTCAAGACTTAGATCTGAAAAGACAATGAGAGAAAGACTTGCCGGAGAAATCCTTGATGCTGTCAACGGAACCGGCGGTGCTGCTAAGAAGCGTGAGGATACTCACAAGATGGCAGAAGCAAACAGAGCTTTCGCACATTACAGATGGTAATTGCGTACTCTATTCGGCTTAATATCCGCAAGCTGAGGACAGTATGCGTAAGCAGAAGGCTTACGACAAAACATTAAGGAGGATACAAAGATGGCAAGACAAGTTTCACTTGAAATGACTCGTAATATCGGCATCATGGCTCATATCGATGCTGGTAAAACAACAACAACAGAACGTATCCTTTTCTACACCGGTATCAACCATAAAATCGGCGAGACTCATGATGGCTCTGCTACTATGGACTGGATGGTACAGGAGCAGGAAAGAGGTATTACAATTACATCTGCTGCTACTACTTGCTTCTGGAGCGGAAGCAACCACGATAAGGGTAAGCACAGAATCAATATCATAGACACCCCAGGACACGTTGACTTTACAGTTGAAGTTGAGCGTTCTTTGAGAGTTCTTGACGGCTCTGTAACAGTTCTTTGTGCAAAGGGTGGCGTTGAGCCTCAGTCCGAAACTGTTTGGAGACAGGCTGACAAATATGGCGTTCCACGTATGGTATATGTCAATAAGATGGATATCATGGGTGCGGACTTCTACCGTGTTGTAGAAATGATGAAGGATCGCCTTAAGTGTAATGCTGTTCCAATTCAGCTTCCTATCGGTGCTGAGGATACTTTTAAGGGTATTATCGACCTCGTAGAGATGAAGGCTGATGTCTATTATGATGAGATGGGCCAGGATATGAAGGTTGAGGAAATCCCTGAAGATATGAAGGAGCTTGCTGACAAATACAGAAGCGAGCTTATCGAGCATGTTGTAGAGCAGGACGAAGAACTTCTTGAGAAGTATCTCGAGGGCGAAGAGCCAACAACAGAGCAAATCAAGAGAGTTATCCGTGAATCTACAATCGCTAACAATATGGTTCCGGTTACATGCGGAACTTCTTATAGAAATAAGGGCGTACAGAAGCTTCTCGACGCTATTGTCGATTATATGCCTTCTCCTGTTGATGTTCCTGCTATCAAGGGTATCAATCCTGATACTGAGGAAGAAGTAGAGCGTCCTTCATCTGATACAGAGCCATTTGCAGCTCTTGCATTTAAGATTGCTACTGACCCATATGTTGGTAAGCTTTGCTTCTTTAGAGTTTATTCAGGTACATTGAACGCAGGTTCAAATGTATATAACTCTACAAAGGGCAATACAGAGCGTATCGGTCGTATTCTTCAAATGCACGCTAACCACAGACAGGATATCGAAACAGTTTATGCAGGTGACATCGCAGCTGCTGTTGGTCTTAAGAACACAACAACTGGTGATACACTTTGCGTAGAAAGTGATCCGGTTATCCTCGAATCTATGGAATTCCCAGATCCAGTTATCCGTGTTGCTATCGAGCCTAAGACTAAGGCTGGCCAGGAGAAGATGGGCATTGCTCTTGCAAAGCTTGCAGAAGAAGACCCAACATTCAAGGCTTATACAGACGAAGAAACAGGACAAACTATCATCGCTGGTATGGGTGAGCTTCACCTCGAAATCATCGTAGACAGACTTCTCCGTGAGTTTAAGGTTGAAGCTAATATCGGTAAACCACAGGTTGCATACAAGGAAACAATCCGCACAACAGCAGAAGTTGATGAGAAGTATGCAAGACAGTCCGGTGGTAAAGGACAGTATGGTCACGTTAAGATTAGAATTGAGCCGAACCCAGGCAAGGGCTATGAGTTCGTCAATGCAATCGTTGGTGGTGCTATTCCTAAGGAATATATCCCAGCAGTTGACCAAGGTATCCAGGGCGCTATGCTTTCGGGTGTTCTTGCAAACTATAATGTTGTTGATGTTAAGGTTACACTTTATGATGGTTCTTATCATGAAGTTGACTCTTCAGAAATGGCATTTAAGATTGCCGGTTCTATGGCATTCAAGTCAGCTATGAGAAAGGCAGACCCTGTTCTTCTCGAGCCGATTATGAAGGTTACAGTTATCGTTCCAGAGGAATACATGGGCGATGTTATCGGCGACCTTAACTCCCGCCGTGGTATGATCCAGGGCATGGAGGCAGTTGCAGGTGCACAAAGAATCAACGCTATGGTTCCACTTTCTCAGATGTTCGGTTACGCTACTGATATGCGTTCTAAGACACAGGGCCGTGGTCAGTATGTTATGGAGCCAAGCAACTATGCAGAAGTTCCAAAGAGCATTGCTGAGGAAATTATGTCCGCAAGAAATAAAAAGGATTAATTTTGTGTAAATTTTAGTCTATTTTTATTAAAACACTTGCATTTCTCGTGATTTATTGGTAAAATGAATCCAATATGCAAATGCAGTGTATTATATTTATAGTATAGGAGGAAAATTCAAATGGCAAAGGAAAAATTTGAAAGAAACAAACCGCATATTAACATCGGTACTATCGGCCACGTTGACCACGGTAAGACAACTCTTACTGCTGCTATCACTAAGGTTCTTAACCTCGAAGGCGATGCAGATTTCGTTGACTACGCTAACATCGACAGCGCTCCAGAAGAGAGAGCTCGTGGTATCACAATCAACACAGCACACGTTGAGTATGAAACAGACAAGCGTCACTACGCTCACGTTGACTGCCCAGGACATGCTGACTACGTTAAGAACATGATTACTGGTGCTGCTCAGATGGACGGTGCTATCCTCGTTGTTTCAGCTGCTGATGGTCCTATGCCACAGACAAGAGAGCACATCCTTCTTGCTCGTCAGGTTGGTGTTCCTTACATCGTTGTATTCATGAACAAGACTGACCAAGTTGACGATCCAGAGCTTCTCGAGCTCGTTGAGATGGAAATTCGTGAGCTCCTTAACGAGTATGACTTCCCAGGCGATGATACACCTATCATCAAGGGTTCTGCATACCTCGCTCTTACTTCTACTTCTACAGATCCTAACGCTGAAGAGTACAAGTGCATCCGTGAGCTTATGGACGCTGTTGATGAGTATATCCCAACTCCTGAGCGTAAGAGTGACCTTCCTTTCCTTATGCCTGTTGAAGACGTATTCACAATCACAGGTCGTGGTACTGTTGCAACTGGTAGAGTTGAAAGAGGTACACTTAAGATGTCTGAGGAAGTTGAAATCGTTGGTCTTACAGACGAGAAGAGAACAACTGTTGTTACAGGTATCGAAATGTTCAGAAAGCTTCTCGACTTCGCTGAGGCTGGTGACAACATCGGTGTTCTTCTCCGTGGTATTCAGAGAACTGATATCGAAAGAGGTCAGGTTCTTGCAAAGCCAGGCACAATTCACCCACACACAAAGTTCAAGGGTCATGTTTACGTCTTGACAAAGGATGAAGGCGGCCGTCATACACCATTCTTCAACAACTATCGTCCACAGTTCTATTTCAGAACAACAGACGTTACAGGTACAATCTCTCTTCCAGAGGGCACAGAGATGTGCATGCCTGGCGATAACGTTGATATGGATGTTGAGCTTATCACACCTATCGCTATCGAAGAAGGCCTCCGTTTCGCTATCCGTGAGGGTGGTAGAACAGTTGGTTCAGGCGTTGTTTCTGCTATCAACGAATAATTTAAATTATTAAAATTTTAAATTTTTCATAAAAAATACCCGTCAGGAAACTGGCGGGTATTTTTGTTGTCTTTAAGTATTTTTAGCAACTTGTGCTAAAGTCGGAGAACTGATAATTTCAATCCCAAAGCGTTCACAAATTTTGTTGCAAAGTATGCGTGTTTCATCGTCCATACCTTTATCAAGGCATATTATATGATGATTTTCTGATGACCAGTTTGCTCTTTCGTATGCACAGCGAATGCGATATTCAATATTTTCGCAATGTCCCTTAATAGGAATGACGGTTATAATTTCTCCATCGTCATATTTTAAGAGCCACATAATAATTTTTTTTACAATACTTACAAGCCCCAAAATGCTCAATATTATGAATAAAACTATGAATAGCTCTTGCATATTTACCACCCATAGCTATAATATTCAGTTTTACATATGAGGTGCAAAAAACCGAGAACCCATATGGATTCCCGGTTAATTAATTTTTTATCAAAAATATTGATATTTTGATTTATATTACTTTAATATATAGATACATTATATTTGCTATTTTATCTTATTCATTATCATTTTTGTTATATTCAGATATTTCTTTAAGAAATTCTTTAGATACAAAATACGGTGAATTAGGATCATCTAATTTATCTATAAGAATCGAATCACCGTCTTTTTCTAATATGCAGAATTTATCACCTACTGCAAAGTCTACATTTTCATCACTCTTGCTTTCTTTTGTAACTATATATTCAGATGCATTACTAATATTTTTTTCATGTTCCTTATTCTTTTTGAATACTTTATATGCCTTTTTACCTCCAGCTTCTATAGCACGAAAAACTGCATATCCACCAACTGCAGTAATGCCCAAAAGTTGAAATGGTCCACCGACTTTTTTTGATAATGTAGTAATCCATTGGTAAGCACCAAGATTGCTCATGAAATATTCCTCTTTATTTTATTACTGTGTTTTCTAAAGATTATTTCTGAACTTCCTCAACAGCCTTTTTGAGAGCGTCAACTTTGTCAAGATTTTCCCAAGCTACGCCAAGTTCCTCTCTGCCCATATGGCCGTAAGCGGCAAGCTGGCGATAAATCGGACGGCGGAGATCGAGATCACGAATAATTGCGGCAGGTCTTAGGTCGAAAACCTTAGAAACGGCTTTAGAGAGTACATCGTCAGATACAGTGCCTGTGCCGAATGTATCAACCATTACAGAGATTGGCTTTGCAACACCGATTGCATATGAAAGCTGAAGCTCGCACTTCTTAGCAAGTCCTGCACCAACAATATTTTTAGCAACATATCTTGCTGCATATGCTGCCGAACGGTCAACCTTTGTTGGGTCTTTACCAGAGAATGCGCCACCACCATGGCGAGAGAATCCGCCGTAGGTGTCAACAATAATCTTTCTTCCGGTCAAACCACTGTCACCGACAGGGCCACCAACTACAAATCTGCCTGTTGGATTTACAAGTATTCTTGTATCCTTATAAAGTTCAGCAGGAATAATTGGTTCAATAACATATTTAATGAGGTCCTTGCGGATGGTTTCGAGTGAAACATCTTCATCGTGTTGTGTTGAGATAAGGACAGTGTCAATACGAGTAATTTTGTCATCGTCATATTCAACTGTAACTTGAGTTTTGCCATCGGGACGGAGATATTTAAGAGTGCCGTTTTTGCGAACCTCAGTAAGACGCTTTGCAAGCTTGTGTGCAAGAGAGATTGAAAGAGGCATAAGTTCAGGGGTTTCGTCACAAGCGTAACCAAACATAATACCCTGGTCGCCGGCACCTATTTGATTAAGAGCATCACTTTCACCGTCACGAACTTCATAAGAAATATTTACGCCTTGTGCAATATCAGGAGATTGGGAATCTATAGAAGCAAGAACTGCACAGGTATTTCCGTTAAATCCACTTTGTGCATTGTCATAACCGATTTCGTTTATAACATTTCTTGCAATTTGGTTTATATCAACATAGCAACTTGTAGATATTTCACCCATAACATGAACCATACCTGTTGTTGCAGTAACCTCACAAGCAACATGAGCATCAGGGTCTTGCTCGATGATTGCATCGAGAACTGCGTCAGAAATTTGGTCGCAGAGCTTGTCAGGATGTCCTTCTGTTACCGATTCAGATGTGAAAAAATGTTTTGCCATAATTTATAGCTCCTTTTGAGAAAAATTCTTAACTGCCTTTGATTTAATCATTTAAAAAGCCGCTCGGCAGAAAACCGAACGGCTAAGTTTATGCTACTCATCTTTCGGCTTTACCGCAGGATTTGGCACCTTACAATTAAGCAGGTTGCCGGACTTCACAGGGCCTGTTCCCTCAGTCGCTCTTGATAAGTTGGTAATTTGTTAAGTTGTAAATTTAATATAACACCTAATTAAGTGTTTGTCAATAATTTTATTTTTTAGCAAGTTTATTGACAGCATTTATAAATGTATCAGGATTAAATCTGTGTATATCGTGGCTGCTTTCAAGCTCAACTAATTCGCAATTTTCGATAAGACTTACAGCTTTTCTTGCTTGTTCGTCTGAGCTTGCGGCAAGAAGGATACCATCGTCAGTATAACTGTCTTTTGCATGAATAAATATTGTCGGAACCTTTATATCAGACATCATTTTTTCGTGTGATATACCGCTTTGCCAACTATAATCATAAAAATTCTCACCGAATTGCAAGTCATATCTGTTCATATTCATAAACATAAAGTTTATATCTTCTGGCATAAAGAAGAACTGAACACTTTCGTTTGGGTGCTGTTCATGATATTTTTGTGCATAATCTGCCAGACTATCCATAGAGCTTGACATATAGAGCTGTCCCCACAAACAATGACGCATATAGTAAGCTTCCCAACACTCGGATTTATCACTTTGCAAATATTCATGAATATTTTTATATGTATCAAGATAAGCAAAGGATTTTTCAAAATAACCTTTTTCTGTTGAAAATACTGGGGGGTCCTCTAAGACAGAGCCTATAACCTTATCTCCTCCATATGCTGCAACATATGAGGCAATGAGTCCTCCTGAAGAATGTCCCGAAACAACAGTATTTTCTTTAATTACATTGTTTATAAACCAGATTAAGTCATCGCCATTTTCTTTAAGGTAATATTTTTTAGGGTTGTGTGAAGAATCTCCGTGACCGTAGCAGTCAACTGCATAAACATGCCAATTTTCACTAAGCTTTGGAAGAACACGAGTGTAGTCATCCCATGCACAAGTTTGTCCATGAATAAGTAAAAGTGCATCTCCGTTGTCAGGACCTTCAGCATAATTTATTACTGAACCGTCCGAAAGAGTAACTTGCTTTGTTTCAAAGCCTGCGTCGAGAGTTTTTTGCATATCCGCCTGCCAATAATGTGTACATTTATAGAAATAAATTGAAAACAGTACGGATATGATGATTATTACGCCAAGCACTATTAAAAGCGTAATTTTTAATGCCTTTCTTTTCTTTTTGACCTTTTTCTTGGGTTCTGTACTTACATCCATTTTAATTGTCCTCCTTATTATTTTGTTTTATAATGGAAAGAATCCATAATTTCTTTTACCTGATTCATAAAATTATCCGCAGGAACAAATGCAATTCCTTTTGTTCCCTGATTTTCATCACCTAAAACTAAAAGTACATCTCCTGCTTTAAGATTCATAGTTTCTCTTGCGGGCTTTGGTATGACTACTTGACCTCTTTCGCCAATAACTGTAGTGCCAAATATATGCTTACCTTTAGGAGCTATAGGAAGTCCGGATTCCTTTTGCGAATAATGAAGGAGGTCGTCTAAAGAAACGTTATAAAATTCAGCCAAAGCATCACAATTTATAATGTCTGGAACAGATTCGCCGCTTTCCCAACGGGAGATTGCTTGCCTCGAAACTCCAATTTTATCCGCAACATCTTCAATGGAAAGTTTGTTTATTTTTCTTAGGTTAACAAGATTTTCACTGATATTAATTTTTTGATTTTTCATATTTATCATACCTCCTTGATAATATTTTAATATTTTATGGAATTTATTTCAACCACATAAATGTAACAAATTATGTTACATTTAGCTTACATACAACCTGCTTTGCCAATTTTAATTATGTAGCCAAAGGAAATTCTTTTTTATATACCAATTTAAATCGAATTATGGTATAATATAGAATAAACCGCTTTTACAGATGAAGTTCAAATAAAAAAATGAGGGTGAGATAATGCGTGTTTTCTTTGTAATTCTTGTTTGTAAACTACTGCATTTTATAGGTAAATTGATTGGAAAGGGAAGCAGTCTTCCTGGCAAATATGCTTTAAAGCTTGACCGTAATATTCTTAAGAAGATTAAAATGCCTGAATATATCATTGCGGTAACGGGCAGTAACGGTAAAACCTCGACCGTTGAAATGATAGCACATATTTTGCAAGAGGGCGGAAAAACTGTCGCATATAATAAAGAAGGTTCTAATCAAATTGAGGGTGTAACAACTTTTATTCTATGTAATTCTACAATGGGTGGTAAGGTTAAGAGCGATATTCTTTTAATCGAGAGTGACGAACGCTTTGCACAGTATACATTTAAATATTTTACACCTACACATTATGTTATTACAAACTTGTATCGTGACCAGCTTACAAGAAACGGCCACCCAGAGTGGGTTTATGATTGCTTGAAAAACAGCATACACGATGGAACACAGCTTATTCTTAATGCTGATGACCCGCTTGTATCTTGCTTTGGTTATGGAAAAGATGATGTTATATACTTTGGTGCGGATAAGATTTCCGTTTCGCACGAAAAAAATAACAGCGTATATAATGACGGAATTTTCTGTCCACACTGCAAAAAGCGTCTTTCTTATGAATACTATCATTATAATCATATCGGAAAATATTCTTGCCCTAATTGCGGACTTAAAAGAAATAATACACAGTTTTCTGTTACCGCCGCAGACCTTGATAAAGGTGAGATAATTATAAATGATAAATCAACAATAAAGCTTGCATTAAAGAGCCTTTATAATGTTTATAATATTCTTGCAGCATATTCTGTTTGCTCTATTGTCGGAATTGATGATGCAACTATTTGCAAGAGCATAAATAATTATGTTCTTAAAAATGGACGAGTTATAGAGTTCAGCCTTGATAAGCGTTACGGAACATTGCTTACCTCAAAGCACGAAAATTCCGTTTCTTATGACCAATCGCTTACACTTGCCGCTAATGATAAGCAAGGCTGTGATATACTTATCATAGTTGACGCTATCAGCAGAAAGTATTTTACAAGTGATGTTTCTTGGCTGTGGGATATTGATTTTGAGCTTCTTGCAAGTAAGAATGTCGGAGAAATTGTCCTTGCGGGACTTTATTCAGCCGATTTACAAACACGCTTTTCGTTTACAGGCATTGAAGAAAGCAAGATTAAAGCTTTCAGCGATATTGGAGAAGCCGCTGAATATCTAAAGACAAGCAGTGACAGAAAGCTTTATGTAATAACCTGTTTCTCAGATAAGGGAAAATTCCTTAGTCTTGTTAAGGAGGAAAAATTATGATTATTAAAGTCTTACATCTATATCATGATTTAATGAATTTATATGGCGAATATGGAAATATTGCCGTTCTATGCAGATACCTTGAGGACGCCGGAATTGAGGTTCAGCTTGATAAGGTAAGCGTAGACGATAGTTTTAATATTGCGGATTATAATTTCGTATATTGCGGAGCAGGTACAGAAAGAAATCAAAAGGTTGCACTTGCTGACATTATTTCTCATAAGGACGAATTAAAAATTTACATCGAAAACAATGGTACAGCATTATTTACAGGAAATTCTCTTGAAATGCTCGGCAAAAGTATCTGTGATAGGAATGGAGATACTTTTGAAGCTCTTTCATTTGCTGATTTTTACACATATCAGGGCGGAGAAAGCTATAAAAAATATATTTCAGCTAATCCGAATGATACAGAACTCATTAAGAACGATACAAGAATTACAGGCGATGTAATCTTCAAGGCGGATTTTATAGAAAAGCCACTTGTAGGGTTTGTTAATAAATGCGGATTTATTAAGGGAAACTTCACTCCCTTATTTAATGTAGTTTATGGAATAGGCAATAATCGCAATGATAAATCCGATGGTATACGAATAAATAATATTCTCGGAACATATCTTACAGGACCTATTCTTGTTAAAAATCCTGCAATGCTTGATTATGTTGTTTCACTTATTACAAATGGAAATGCTAAAAATCAAAGCTATGATTCTCAAAATCGTGGCTATGAAATGACATATAGAGAGCTTATGAAACGCTTTAATACGCAAGGCTGACAGAGTCCGCTGTATTAGTAGTTCATTGGTAATTACTTTAATAATGTTGACAAGCTTCTTTAACTTATTATGAGTTATGCTCACTAAATTGAGAAAGGAACTTAATAAATGAACGATGAATTGTTAGAGCTTAAAGGCTCGGTAGAATCTATAATTTATCGTAATGAATCAAACGGATATACTGTTCTCAATCTTTCTTGTGAGGACGGTGAAACTACTGCTGTCGGAATAATGCCAGAGGTGTCTGTTGGTGAAGAAATTGTAGTTCAAGGACATTGGCAAACGCATAAAAGCTATGGCGAACAATTTGCTGTAGTTTCTTGCACAAGAACAATGCCGATAGGTTCAACAGCTATTTTGAAATATCTTTCGTCAAGATCGGTAAAGGGAGTAGGTCCGGCAACTGCGAGAAGATTGGTTGAAACATTTGGCGAAAACACTCTTGAGGTTATAGAAAAAGAACCGCTTAGAATGACCGAAATCAAAGGCATATCTCGTGAAAAGGCTATGTCAATAAGCAATGAGCTTAAAAAGATTTTTGGTATGAGAGAGGTTATAGCTTTTCTTGATAAGTATAATGTTCCTCCTGAAATCAGCGTTAAGATTTGGAGAGAGCTTGGAGCAAGGTCTATTGAAACAATAGAATCAAATCCTTATGTTCTTTGCTGTGATGAAATCGGCGTATCATTTGAACACGCAGACAGAATCGCCGCATCTATGGATATGGCACAGGACGATGAGTTCAGACTAAGAGCAGGAATAATATATATAAACACATATAATTCCAATAACGGACATACTTGTCTGCCAAAGGAAAAGCTGATTGAGGTTTGTGCGAAATTTCTCAAAACAGAGCCTAAGCGAATTTCCGAGATACTCGAAAATATGATTATAGACAAAAGTCTTATTGAGGATACTCTTGAAGGAAAAGAGTTTATCTTTTTGCCAGATTTTTATAAGAGTGAAACCTATTCCGCAGGACGAATAAAGCTTATGAAACAATTTCCGCCTCAGAGAATTGTTGGCATAGAATCTGCTCTTGAAAATTTTGAAAAACAGCAGGGCATAAAATATGCCGAACTTCAAAGAAAAGCTATTTTAGAGGCTATTTCGGGCGGACTTCTCATATTAACAGGTGGACCCGGAACGGGTAAAACAACAACCCTTAATGCAATTATCAGCTTATTAAAGGATAATGGTATAAAAGTTCAATGTGCCGCTCCCACTGGAAGAGCCGCACACAGAATGTCAGAACTCACGGGCTGTGAGGCCAAAACCATACACAGATTATTAGAGGTTGAATGGGATAAGCACGATAAACCATACTTCAAGCGTGATGAGAGAAATATGCTTGATTGTGATGCACTTGTACTTGATGAACTTTCTATGGTGGATTCAAAGCTTTTTGAAAGTGTACTTCGTGCCTTGCCTATGGGCTGCCGACTTATTATGGTTGGTGATAGCGACCAGCTTCCAAGCGTGGGGGCAGGAAATGTTCTTGGAGATTTGATAGCTTCGGGTGCTGTTCCGGTTGTAGCTTTGACAGAGATTTTCCGTCAGTCTATGAAAAGTCTTATTGTTACAAATGCACATAAAATCGTAAAAGGCGAAATGCCAGACCTTAGTACACATGATAAGGATTTCTTTTTCTTGCCCTGTTCATCAGCGGATAAGATTACAGAAACAATTATCGGCTTGTGCAAGGATAGACTTCCGAAAAGTTATGGCTACTCTGCAATGACAGATATTCAAGTGCTTTGTCCAGGCAGAAAAGGATTGCTTGGTGTGATTGAGTTGAATAAAAAATTGCAGGAGGTACTTAATCCACCAATTGGTACGAATCTTGATTTGAACATTGGAACATATTCTTTGAGATATGGCGATAAGGTTATGCAGATTAGAAATAACTATGACCTTATCTGGACTCGTGGAGATGACGATGACGGAGAAGGTGTTTTCAACGGGGATATTGGTACTGTTGTAAGGGTAAATAGCAAGGCCGGAACAGCAAGCGTTAAATTTGATGATAAGCTTGTTGAATATGATAGGGAAAGCGTCAGAGATTTGGAGCTTGCTTATGCAACGACAGTGCATAAGAGTCAGGGAAATGAATTTGAAGCTGTCATTATGCCAATGTTCAGAGGAGCACCTCAGCTTTATTACAGGAATTTGCTATACACCGGAGTGACTCGTGCAAAAAAACTGCTTATTCTAGTAGGTACACAGTCAACAATAGAAACAATGGTAAATAATAATAAAAGAACAAAACGCTATTCAGGCTTGAGAGTGTTTCTTTCAGAAACAAAAAGTGATTTTGAAGGAAAATTGTAGCTGAATTTAGCTTAAATCGAAATCCATTTAAGTAAAGAAACTACTGATAAATTAATAAATTTCCCTAAGATAATTAAAAAATTTGTTCTTTGAGGAGAGTGACCAAAGGCTCTGTCGTAGGTGACCGCCTTTGGAAACTGCAAGCCTTTGAAAGGGCTTGGGCGAAACTTTTAATTTTTAGAATTTACATTAATTATATGAACGATGGTTTGCCATCAGAAAGGAGTCCTTTATGGGAGTTGATATAGCAATAGACCTCGGAACATCAAAAACAAGAATTTTTTTGCCTGATAAGGGTGTTGTGGTTGATGAACCGTCGGTTATAACTGTTGACCTTATGACAGATAATATAATTGCCGTGGGACAAAAAGCCTATGAAATGCTTGGAAGGACATCAGAGCGTATGTCGGCTATGTATCCATTAAGTGGCGGAGTTATAACGGATTTTTCTCTTGTGGAAAATATGGTTAAGATTATGCTTTCGGGCATTTCTATTGGAAGAATAGGTATGCCAAAGGTTGTAGCCTGTGTTCCAAGCGATATAACAGAAGTTGAAAAAAGAGCTGTAGTAAATGCTATAAGCAGTGCAGGAATAAGAAGGGTTTGTCTTGTTGAAGAACCTGTTGCAGCAGCTATGGGAGCAGGAGTTGATATTACAAGTCCGCATGGCTCAATGGTTGTCGATATTGGTGGAGGAACAACAGATATAGCCGTTCTTTCATTAGGTGGAATTTCAGTTTCACGAAGTATTAAAAAAGCAGGTAATGCAATAGATGATGAAATTATAAAATATGTTAAGAAAAAATATAATCTTCTCATTGGTAAGCGTACTGCTGAGAATGCAAAAATAGCTGTTGGCTGTGTCGGAAATATAGGAGAGAATAAAATATTCAGGCTAAAGGGCAGAAATTGTGTTACAGGTATGCCTATGCAGACGGATATAAGTTCATATGAAATTTCTGATATATTAGTTGATATTGTCACAGAGATTGTCTATCAGATACAAGATGTATTAGAAGAAACTCCACCTGAGCTTATGGGAGATATATCTTCTGATGGAATTATCCTTACAGGCGGTACAGCACAGCTAAGAGGTATGGCAGAAATCATAAATGCTGTAACCAAAATAAAAGTAAGAGTTGCAGACGAATCATCGCTTTGCGTTGTTAAAGGCTGCGGAAAATCTCTTAAATATATAGAAGCTTTTGAAAAGGGCGAACTTTCACCAATCAGTGAGCAATACTAAGGGGAGCTGATAAAGTTGAAACGCAAAGAAAAATTATTAGAAGAAGAAAAGAAATTATTAAATGAAGAAAAACAGTTTATTAAAAAAGAAGAGGAGATAATCAAAGAGGGCGAAAAAAAGCTTATCAAAGATGAAAAAGAACTTTTTCTTGAGTGTGAAAAGAAATGGGTATTTTTACTGCTTATGATGAGCGGCGGTTTTATGGGTGCGTTTACATATACTATAAGAGGAAATGTTTTCTGTAACGCACAGACCGGTAATATGGTTCTTATGGGTATTGCGCTTGGAGATGCAAATTGGCTTGAAGCGGCATATCTTTTGATTCCTATTTCGGCATATTTTCTTGGAGCAATAATTTCTGAAATTCTGCCAAAGAAAATAAAGAAAATAAACTTTCTGCGTTGGGATACATGTTTAATAGGTTTTGAGGTTTTAGTCTTGATAGCTCTTGGGTTTGTTCCCGAATCGGCACCATTTCAAATTTCGCAGGTTGCGATAAATTTCATATGCTCTATGCAATATAATACATTCAGACAAGCTGAGGGTGTACCTATGGCAACAACCTTCTGTACAAACCATTTAAGACAAACAGGCGTACATCTTATAAAATGGTTGAAGAAAAAAGACAAGAAAGCTAAATCTCGTTTTTTCCTTCATATATTTATGCTTTCTATGTTTATTGCAGGTGCAGCAGTAGGAACTGTACTTAGCAGACTTATCCTCGGTAAAGCTATATGGGGAGCAGCTATAATAATGATGATAATTTTCATAGGCTTATTTAGAGCAGACCGCACAAAAGAAAAAGGTATGCTCGAGAGAGTTCCAAAGGGACACTGAGCAAACCTTACCTAAAATATATTGGTATGCCCGACAGGAATTGAACCTGCGGCCTACAGAGTCGGAGTCTGTCGCTCTATCCAACTGAGCTACGGGCATATATAAAGTGTGCATATTAATGCACACTAAAAATAATTATATCATAATTTATTTTAGGATTCAAGTCGATTTTAGGAGGACGAATATGGACGTTCGTGTAGGCGATATTCTTGAAATGAAAAAGCCACACCCATGTGGAAATAAACGTTTTCATGTGTTAAGAGTTGGTATGGATTTCAAAATTAAATGCGAGCAGTGCGGGCATGAGATTATGCTCCCTCGTGTTAAAGCGGAAAAAAATATTAAAAAAATTATAAGAGAAGACGCTTAATTTAACGGAGGTTTTTTTGATATGTTTGAAAAAATAAACGCTCTCGATTTGCGTTATCAGGAGCTTGCAAGAAAAATTTGTGAGCCGTCTGTAATCAATGATACAGAGCTTTATAGGAATATTATGAAAGAATATAGTTCTCTTGAACCTATAGTTCTTAAATATAGAGAATATAAGAAAGCACAAGAGGACGAAAAAGAGGCTTTGGAATTGCTTTCAGGCGGTGGCTTGGATAAGGATTTTCGAGATATGGTTTCTGAGGAACTTAATGACGCAAGAGAACGCATAGAAAGTCTTTCAGAGGAATTGAAAATTTTACTTCTGCCAAAAGACCCGAACGATGACCGCAATGTTATTGTTGAAATTCGAGGCGGTGCAGGCGGAGAGGAAGCAGCGCTTTTTGCAGGCGTACTTTATCGTATGTACAGTATGTATGCTGTTAAAAGAGGTTATAAAACTGAAATAATAAATGCCAACGAAACAGAACTTGGCGGATATAAAGAAATCAGCTTTATGATTACTGGTGACGGCGCTTATTCAAGATTGAAGTATGAGAGCGGAGTGCATAGAGTTCAGCGTGTTCCTGAAACAGAAACGCAGGGCAGAGTTCATACTTCAACAGTTACGGTTGCAGTTTTGCCGGAGGCTGATGATGTCGAGGTTGATATAAACCCAAATGATTTGCAGATTGACACTTTCCGTTCGAGTGGTGCAGGCGGTCAGCATATCAATAAAACCTCCTCAGCAATAAGAATTACTCATATTCCAACAGGTATGGTTGTAGAATGTCAGGACGAGAGAAGTCAATTTAAAAATAAGGATAAGGCTCTTAAAGTTCTGAAATCAAGATTGCTTAAAATCGAACAGGAAAAACAGCATAATGAAGTTGCACAGGAAAGACGTTCACAGGTTGGAACAGGAGATAGAAGCGAAAGGATCCGAACCTATAATTATCCGCAGGGAAGAGTTACCGACCACAGAATAGGATTAACGCTTTATAAAATTGACGATATTCTTAATGGAAACATTGATGAAATTATAGACGCACTTATTACAGCAGATAGAACGGAACAACTAAAAAATTCAGAATAATTATAGGAGGATTTATATTGTTTAGAAGCGAAGTCAAAGGTGGATTTTGGACAAGTATCAGAATAATTCTTGGAGTAGCAGCATTTTGTTTATTTGTTTATCAACTGTATTTTGCAGGACAATGGATTTTAAAAGATGAACACGAAGGCAGAAAAATAGGATTTTCAGATTATGAAAA
The DNA here is from genome assembly GCA_902765855.1 of uncultured Ruminococcus sp. Taxonomy (GTDB): domain Bacteria; phylum Bacillota; class Clostridia; order Oscillospirales; family Acutalibacteraceae; genus Pseudoruminococcus. Next base: position 398,257 of record CACXBF010000001.1, read on the forward strand.
CCTAAAAAATGGCGAAATGGTTTATGGAAAAATTGAAAGCGCTTCTTTTATTTTTGGAACGATTAGTGTTGGGGAAAAAGAACTTAATTATTATCTTGTTAAAACGGATAATAATAGGATTCTTACATTTAGAACGGAAGTTGACAGTGAATGTGATATAGAATTTGCAAAAGTCCTAAAAGGTCAACAGAGTAGAAAATACTTTATAGGTTATGTGAAAGCAATGGCTGAAGCAGACAGAAGAACTATCTCTGCTAAAACATTATCTGATAATACGCTTTTAAATATGGGAATTCGTACCGGATTTAATAAGGCGTCCCTAAATCAGGTTGTAGATGCTTCAATATATAAAGAATATTCTGATGAAGGCGTTGTTATTGCAACAGTAGTCGGCGGTTTATTTATGCTTGTTTTATCAATTCTATTTCTGAAAAAACCTATAAAAAATGCTATATATTGTATAGGTGTTTCAAGAGGAAAAATAAAGCCATATATGCCAGAGGTTGATTTAGTTCAGCATGGTGATGAGTTTAAGAAATATGAAGAAATAAATCCCGATAACGCTAAAGATATTGAATATTATAATGAGTATACTAAAGACTCTGTAGATTTTAATATAGAAGAAGACCGCAGAACTATATATGGAGAAGAATATATTAAACCAAGACTTGAAAAAAGTATACCAACCTATGATGACTATAAATATGATTCATTTGATTTCACACAGGAAAATATCGAAAAGAAGGATATAAGTAAATTTTAGAATAATTTTATAAGAATATTGAATAATATGTCAAATAGTGGTAGACTATAATTTAGTTTATCACTATTTTTATATTAAAATGGAGTGAGATAATGAAAACACTTTTGCTAAATAAAAATGAGATTGATATAGCTGCCGATATTATAAAAAATGGCGGTATAGTTGCTATGCCAACAGAAACTGTCTATGGACTTGCCGCGGACGCCTTAAACGGAGAAGCAGTTGCAAAGATATTTAAGGCAAAGGGCAGACCAATGGATAATCCACTTATAGTTCATATTTCAGATATTAAGCAAATTGATATGCTTGTTTCGGAATTTCCCGATAAAGCAAAAAAGCTTGCTGAAAAATTTTGGCCGGGTCCACTTACAATAGTTTTACCTAAATCAGATATTATACCTGATGAGGTAAGTGCAGGGCTTTCAACTGTCGCAATACGCTTCCCTTCACACCCCGTTGCACACGAGCTTATCGCAAAATCATCACCTATAGCTGCTCCAAGTGCAAATCTTTCAGGAAGTCCAAGCCCAACAACAGTTCGCCATGTTTTGGCAGATATGGACGGTAGAATAGATGCAATCGTTGATGGTGGAGATTGTGAAGTTGGAGTTGAATCTACAGTTATAACTCTTGCTGAAGATGTTCCTACACTACTTCGTCCGGGCGGAGTAACTCTTGAGCAACTTAGAGCAGAAATCGGAGAAGTAAAGGTTCACCCAGCAGTTTTGAAATCGCTTGGAAAGGGAATGAAAGCTTCAAGTCCCGGAATGAAATATAAGCATTATTCTCCAAAGGCAGAAGTCATCTTGCTTAGAGGTTCAGAACAGGGATTTTGCGAATATATAAAAGCAAATTCCGATGATAAAACAGCTGTGCTTTGCTATGAAGAAGAAAAGGATAGTTTCAAAAATTATATTGTTTTAGGGAAAAAAGATGATGAGGCAACTCATGCGCATAGACTTTTTACCTGTCTTAGAGAAGCAGATGAAGACGGCTATACTCGTGTTTATGCACATTGCCCGAGAGCAGAAGGTATAGGTCTTGCCGTATATAATAGAATTTTGAGAGCGGCAGCATTTAATGTTATAGATGTATAAAAGTAAAATAGTTTTAGAAAAATGTGATATATGGAGAATTATTGAGTTATATATATTGCAATGAAGGGTATGCAATATATATAAAAATAAATTTTAAGGGGTAAAATATGAAAGGATTAAGAATAGGAAATATAAACTTACTAAGAAATGTCGTTATGGTAATACTTTCTGCCTTAATGGCAATATTTTGTCTTTGGTCGGCAACAAATGAAATTATACTCCATAATAGCACTCCACTAAATTTAAATACAGCAACAGTTAATGAAATTGAAAGTAATAAATTAGTTGATGCAACAATTACTGATACAGTTGGAGCTTTTATGTACGAAAAAAACTCTAAAAAATATTATTATCTTATTCCTATGGAAAATGGAATGTTTATTATTTTTGCTACGAGTGATGTAAATCAAAAAAATATGCTGGATACATATATTGATTCATATGATGGAAAACTTAACTTAGAAATAAACGGTAGAATATCGTTACTTACAACTGAAGAAAAAAATGTATTTTTTAACTCAGTTGTAGATGCTGATATTGGAGTAAATTCTGTTGAAAAGGCGCAGCAATATATTGTCTCATATAAAATCGAAAACGATAGTCCGTCTATAAAATGGGTTTGGATTATAATTGGTATTATACTGCTGGCTTTCTCAATTATAACTTTGCTTAATCTTATTAAGAAGAGACAAAATAACAAGAATTATATAAATGCTATGCCTGATAATGGATATGATTCAAATAGAAATGCTTATAATCCATATTCAAATGATGAATACTACACAGGATATGATAATCCTCAACAAAATGATATAAATCCCCAAAATACACAGGCAAATAATAATCAAAATGATATTCATAGGTTCTGATTTATATGAAAAAAATTGTAATAGGTCTTACCGGGCAAACAGGCGCAGGAAAAAGCACAGTTTCTGACGCTATGAAAAAGTGTGGATGCGGAATAATAGACGCGGATAAAATAGCAAGAGAGGTTGTCGAACCAAAAACAGATTGCCTAAAAATGCTGACAAACGCTTTTGGCTGTGATATAATAAATAAAGATGGCTCGCTTAATAGAAAAAAGCTTGCCGAAAAAGCATTTTCTTCTAAAGAAAATACAAAACTTCTCAACGAAATTACCCATCCACATATAGTTGAGCTCACAAAGCAAAGAATTGCTGAATATTTTGCGAATGGCTGTGAGATAGTTGTCTTTGACGCACCACAGCTTTTTGAAAGCGGCAGCGATAAGCTTTGTGATATAATAGTTTCAGTTATAGCCTCGCAGGAATGTCGTCTTCAAAGAATAATATCTCGTGACAGCATAAGCAGAGAGCAGGCTCTTTCTCGTATGAAAGTACAGCTTAGTGAGGAATATTTTCGGGAACATTCAGACTATATTCTTAATGGAGAGCAGAGCATAAATGATCTTATTAGTGATGCAGAAGCTTTCGTTAAAATTGTTAAAGATGGTGGTTTCACACATAAGAAAGGTAGTGGCAGGTGAATAAGGCACTAAAAATAACGCTGACAATCATTCTTTTTGCGTTGGTTTTTGTAGCAATAATAATAGGTGTGAAATTTGCATATGATACATATATCAACTCATCGTATCCATTAAAATATGAAGAAGAGGTTTCTGCAGCTTCGGCTGAATATAATATCCCTAAAGAGCTTATCTATGGAGTTATAAAAACAGAAAGCAATTTTAATCCGGATGCGGTTTCAGCAGCTGACGCTCGTGGACTTATGCAGCTTACTCAGCCAACATTTGAATGGCTTCATACCTATTATGCAAATGATGACTACGATTCGAGCAATGCAGATTTACTTTTTGACCCAAAGATAAACATTAAGTATGGTACGCTATGTCTTTCGGTTCTTCTCGAAAGATATAATAACGACCTCGATACGGCAATTTGTGCGTATAATGCAGGTTTGGGAAATGTCGATGAATGGCTGACTATGAGCCAATATTCCGCAGACGGGAAAACACTTGATTCAACTCCGTTTGGTGAAACGAATGAATATCTCAAGCGTGTAAAAAATAATCGTGATAAATATGCCGAACTATATTTTAGCAAATAAGCAAAAAATTTCGTTATAAAATATCAGAGGTAAATCATAGAAAGGAAGATATAATATGGCAAATGAAGAAAAATCTCAGGCAAAGCTTTTGAAAGAAAAGCTTATGATGAACAAGGAAAACGGCTCTAAGCGTGTAAGTGCTAAGGAAGTCGCTCAAGCAGATGATTTCTGCGAGGAATATAAGGACTTCCTCAATAAAGCTAAAACAGAGCGTGAGGCTGTAGCTTATGCTATTCAGATTGCTAAGGAAAACGGCTTTACTGAATATTCTGTTGACACAGAATATAAGGCTGGCGATAAGGTTTATGTCAATAACAGAAATAAGGCAATTATGCTTGCAGTTATCGGTAAAAACGGCGTAAAAAACGGCGTTCATCTTGGTATAGCACATATAGATTCACCAAGACTTGACCTCAAGCCAAACCCACTTTATGAAACTAGTAATATGGCTCTCTTTAAGACACATTACTATGGAGGGATTAAGAAGTATCAGTGGACAGCTATTCCACTTTCACTTCATGGTGTAGTTGCTCTCAAAGACGGCTCAACAGTTACAGTTAATATCGGTGAAGATGAAGGCGACCCTTGCTTCTGCGTTACAGACCTTCTTCCACATCTTGCAGTAGAGCAGATGCAAAAAACAATGGTTAAGGCATTTACAGGCGAAGATTTGAATATTCTCGTAGCAAGCAGACCGTTTAACAATGATCCTGAGAGTGAGCAAGTTAAGCTCAATGTTCTTAATATCCTCAACGAAAAGTATGGAATTACGGAAACAGATTTCCTCTCTGCTGACCTTGAAGCAGTTCCGGCATTTAAGGCAAAGGACCTTGGTTTTGATAGAAGTATGATAGGTAGCTACGGACATGACGACAGAGTTTGTGCATATCCTGCACTTATGGCTGCTATTGATGTTGAACTTCCTGAACAGACTTGTATTACAGTTCTTACTGACAAAGAAGAAATCGGAAGTGATGGCAATACTGGTATGAAGTCGCTTTATATGTATGACTTTATTGCAGATCTTGCAAAAGCTGAAAGCGTTGAATTAAGACATGTTCTTGCGAAGAGTACCTGCCTTTCTGCTGATGTTAATGCAGCATTCGACCCAACCTATGCTTCTGCATACGAAGTAAATAATTCTTGCTATATCAACAATGGTACAGTTATAACAAAGTATACAGGCAGTGGTGGCAAGAGCGGTACAAGTGAAGCTACCGCTGAATATATGGCAAAGGTTCGTGCAATTTTTGACGGTGCAGGCGTTCTTTGGCAGGCAGGAGAGCTTGGTAAGGTGGACGGCGGCGGCGGTGGAACAATCGCAAAGTTTGTTGCTAATCTTAATGTTGATGTAGTTGATTTAGGTGTTCCAGTTCTTTCTATGCACGCACCATTTGAAGTCGTTTCAAAACTTGATGTATATATGACATATCGTGGAATTCTTGAATTTTATAAAGCAGAATAACAGAATATTTTTCCTATATGGAAAAATATATTGTCAAATTGTAAAAAATAAATAGGTTTTTATTGTACCGCAGAAAAACTTTTTAGTATTTAAAAGCTATTTTCTGCGGTACTTTTTTGCGTTTTTTACAATTTATTTTTTAAAAATGCAGATTTTAATGACGGTATGTAACAATAAATTTTAAAGGTCTTGTAAACATTGACAAGTTCGCTCGTTTGTATTATTATCAATAAGAGGCGGTGTATATTATATGCAAGTTTTTAATCGTACTGACGGAAAATCATAGCCGTTCAGATAGTTGGATAAATTATTCTGACTCATCATCGTCTTTTTATGTATGACAGAAATTTATAAAGTTTTGCTCAGGCCTTTGAAAAGGCTTATTAAAATGTATAAGGGTATAAAAATAAACCTTTATTAAATTAAATAACAACGCTGTTTTCATTAAACAGCTTTCTTAAATATTATGTAAGGTCGGGTTCTTTAGCCCAGATACTTTTGGGAGTGTTTTAGCTTGGAGAAATTTGTTATTACAGGCGGAAATAAACTTAATGGCGAGGTTTCTATCAGCGGTGCAAAAAATGCCGCTGTTGCGATTATCCCTGCCGTTGTTCTCTCTGATGGAATATGCAGAATAGAAAATGTTCCTAATATTGCCGATGTATCAATTATGGCAAGTATTCTTGAATCAATGGGAGCAAATATTAAAAGAATAAATAAATCTACTTTAGAAATAGACCCAAGAGGAATTAGAAATCCTGTTGCACCATATGAGCTTGTACGCCATATGAGAGCATCATACTATCTTCTTGGTGCATTACTCGGAAAATTCAATAGTGCTGAAGTTGCGATGCCGGGCGGCTGCGATTTTGGCGTTCGTCCAATAGACCTTCATCTTAAAGGTTTTGAGGCTCTTGGCGCTAATTACAGCATAACAAACGGCGGAATGATTTGTGTAAAAGCCGATAAACTTGTTGGCAATCATGTATATATGGACGTTGTTTCTGTTGGAGCTACTATGAATGTAATGCTTGCTGCTGTTAAGGCAGAGGGCAAGACGGTAATAGAAAATGCTGCAAAAGAGCCACATATAGTTGACCTTGCAAACTTCCTTAATTCTATGGGTGCAGATGTTAGAGGAGCAGGCACAGATGTTATCAAGATTTCAGGTGTAAAATCTCTTTCTGGTTCTACATATTCTATTATTCCTGATCAGATTGAAGCAGGCACATATATGGCTGCCGCTGCTGCAACAGGTGGAGATGTTCTAATTAAAAATGTTATTACAAAGCACCTTGAATCTATTACCGCAAAGCTCAGAGAAATGGGCGTAGAAGTAGAAGAATATGACGATGCGGTAAGAGTAAAACGCACAGGTGAGCTTAATCATTGTAATATTATCACCATGCCACATCCTGGCTTTCCGACAGATATGCAACCACAGATGGCAGCTGTACTTATCAAAGCTAAGGGTACAAGCATAGTAAGAGAAAGCGTATGGGATAACCGCTTTAAATATGTTGATGAACTTAGGCGAATGGGTGCTAAAATATCCGTAAACGACAAGTCTGCTATTATTGAGGGGGTTTCTGAACTTAATGCTTCTCCGCTTAAATCAACAGACCTTAGAGCAGGCGCCGCTATGATTATTGCTGCACTTACAGCTAACGGTACATCTTATATTGAAGATATTAAATATATTGAACGTGGCTATGAAGATGTTGTAGAGAAGTTCAGAAGTCTTGGCGCTGATATTAAACGCATAAATACCAATGAACCTGGTTCTCAATCGGCAACAGCATAAGTTTTATTTAATGGAGGGCTTGAATTGGCTCGATTATGTCCGCTTTTTAGTGGAAGTAGCGGTAATAGCTATTATATAGGAAATGAAAAAGAGGGGATTCTTGTTGATGCAGGGCGAAGTGCCAAACAGCTTGAGAATGCCCTTAAAACCAATGGTCTTGACATTACGGCTGTCAAGGCTATTTTTGTAACGCATGAACATACGGATCATATAAAGGGAATAAGAGTGCTTGCCTCAAGGCATAATATAAAGGTTTATGCAACACAGGGGACACTTTCGGCTCTTGAAGACATGGGAGAACTGAATGGCAAATACGATTATGAGATAATTTCTCCTTATGGCAACGAAGTTGCGGGTATGGAGATTAAATCTTTTTCGACATCACATGATTGTCGGGAAAGCTGTGGCTATGTTATAAACACCGCAGATAAAAGAAGCGTTGCTATAGCCACAGACCTCGGATATATTTCAGATGAGGTTCGTAATGCAGTTTCGGGTTGTGATACAGTCGTGATAGAATCAAACCATGATGTAAATATGCTCCAAAACGGACCTTATCCATATTTATTAAAAAGGCGAGTTTTGTCAGATTCCGGACATCTATCAAATGATACTTGTTCTGCTGAATTGGCGAATTTTGTAGAAAAAGGAACTACAAGAATAATTCTTGCACATCTTAGTGAGCAAAATAATTTTCCGGAACTTGCCTATGTAACTTCAAAAAGTGCATTAAATCTTGCGGGAATGGTTGAGAAAAAGGATTTTATTCTTACTGTTGCACCAAAGGAAAATACAAGCGGTTCGATGATATTTTAGTTGGTGATTTTATGATGAATGTTACTTTAATTTGTGTCGGAAATCTAAAGGAAAAATATTTTAAAGATGCTTGTGCAGAATATACTAAAAGACTCGGTGCATTTTGTAAGTTCAATATAGTTGAAGTAAATGAAGAAAAGCTACCGGATAAACCCTCGCAGTCTGATATAGACAACACGATTAAAAAAGAGGGCGAAAGAATTATTGCGAAAATTCCAAAGGGAGCTATGATTTTCTCAATGTGTATAGAAGGAACGCTGATAAGTTCAGAACAGCTTGCTGATAAAATTCAGACAGCTGGTCTTGATGGGAAAAGTGAATTGGCTTTCATAATAGGAGGTTCTTGGGGGCTTTCAGATGAAGTTAAACGAATTTCAAATGCAAGAATTTCGATGTCAAGAATGACATTTCCGCATCAGCTTGCGAGAGTATTGTTGTGTGAACAGATTTACAGAGCATTTCAGATAAACTCTAACGGAAAGTATCACAAATGAGGGCCTAAATATAGAGCAAACAACTTTATATAAGGCTTATGTGACATAGGAGGAGATATAATAATGAAGTTTTGCAAAAACTGTGGAACAGCCGTAGATAAGAATGATAAAATTTGTTTTGTCTGCGGTGCGAAAATTGACGAAGAACCTGAAAAGAACATCAATGAAAGTGCTATCGCAGATTCTGCGGAAAAGCAAAATGTTATCAACTCTGAAACAGAAGAACCTCAGGTGCAGGTAAATGACATAGAAGTAAAGCAATCTGAAGATATAGCTCAACCTGAATCTGAAAATAAACCTCAGGCTCAGTCTGAAAGTATACCTAAGGCTGAAAATAAAGTTCAACCTAAACCTCAGAATCAGCCTATGAGCCAAAAACCTCAACAGGCTAAACAAAAATCTAAGAAAAATAAATCTGGCAAAAATAGACCTAAAAAGGAATCTATAAATACAAGCACTAATATAAATAGTGAGCCTAAGAGGGAAGTTAAGGAAAAAAATCCTAATTTGCATAGTGAATTTGAGGATATATCTTCTTTTACGATTGAAGGCGGTGAACCCAAAAGGGATAAAAAGCCTATTATAGCTCCAAAGAGTAAGAAAAATTCTACAACAAAAGTTGTAAGCTCTGTTGATGAGGTTGAATCTAAAACAAGAGAAGTAAGTTCTGCCGCAAAAGATGAGGTTGAAAAAAATTCAGAAAAAACCAAAAAGAAAAAACCACTTTCAAAAGGATTGAAAGCGGCTATAATTGTCTGCTGTTCGGCTCTTGTTATAGCAGCAGGAATTATCACTACTTGTGTGATTATAGCTAATAGTGGCCCTACTGCTGATGAACTTTTTGCATCAGGACAGCAGAAATATAAATCAGAAGATTTTTATGGCGCTATAACAGACCTTTCAGAGTGTGTGAAACTTGATACATCTGATGTTGAGGCATATATGCTCCTTGCTGACGCATATGTTGCAACAGGCAAGGAAGATGAAGCAGTTTCCGCTCTTGAGATTGGTTATAGAGAAACAGGAAGTACAAAGATAAAAACAAGACTTGATACTTTGAGAGAAAAACTTAGAGTAGATAAGATTTATAATAATCTTGTAAGCGAAGGCAATGCAGCAATCAAAAACAACGATTATAATCTTGCTATAACAAAATTCACATCAGCTATTGAAACTAAACCTAATATTTCAGAGCCTTATATTCTTGCAGCTAATGTTTATATTAGCCAAGAAAATTATGATAAGGCATTAACTGTACTTAAGTCGGGAACGGATAAGCTTGAAGGCGATGAACTTGATAAGCTTAATTCAAAACTTTCCGAAGTAGAGGCTACTGTTAAGAAGATTGAAGAGGAAGCAAAGAAAAAAGAAGAGGAAGAGAGAAAGAAAGCTGAAGAAGAACAAAAGGAAAAAGAGCGTCTTGAGCAGGAACGACTTGAAAAGCTTGCAAAACAACCCGTTAAGTTTGAAACTAAGGTTGACGAAAAAAGTGTTGAATATAAAGGCAAGGAAATTTATAAGGGTGAAGGCAGATGGATTGAAATTACTGATGACAGAGACCTTCCCGGAATAGAATATGCTAATAATATTATTCAGCAAACATTAAATAGTTATTATGAATTTGATAAAGATTTATATGGAGTTAAAAATGAGAAAGAATTGTATAATCTTGAAAGAGCCTCCAGAGGTACAATAGCACTTTCTCATTGTAGGATAACAGTTACTTATAACAAAAACGGAATATTCTCGTTTGTAATTTATAAGTATTATATGCCTCCTACAATTTCTAACTTCAAAGAAACAATGGAAACTCATACTATAAACCTGAAAACAGGCGATGAGTATTATCTTAATAATTTATTGAATACAAGTGATATATATACAGTTATAAAAACTCAGGCAGAACTTATAGGAGTTTCTCTTACAGATGAACAGATAAACAACTATAATTTCTTCCTTGCGGGTGACAAGCTTGTATTTTTGGTTAAGATTCGTGATTGGGAATATGAGGAAATACCTTTACCATATTCAAACACAGATATGTTTAAGATTACTATTGAGGAAGATACGGATACAACATATCTTAGTCTCGAATAATTCATTGCTAATTTGTCATTTACTTTTTGGTGAATTAGTAGTATAATTATATCTATAAATTCATTTTTTTGTTGAATTAGTCGCTTTGTTAATATTTTTAGGAAGTGCATTATGAAAATTTTCAAGCACAGTAAGAAAAAACAGAATAATGAACCTATAAATCTTCACAAGGTTAAAGTAAATGATGCAGCAGGTTTTTCGGGAGGTTCAAAGGCAATAGTCCTTGCAAGTACAGCATTTATAGTTGCAGCATTACTTGCCACAGCTCCTTTGATAGGAAATAATAAAGAAGATATGATTTATTCTGATATTGCTACTCTTGCTCAGGAAAAATTGAAAGCTAATGACTATGGAGAAGCTATTGAACTTTTTAAGCAAGCAATAAAAATTAATCCTACAAACGAAGAACTTTATATTGGTTTGGCAGATTCATATAGCGGTGCAAATGAAAACGATATGGCTCGTGAAACTTTAGAAACAGGCTATATTGAAACCAAAAGTGAAACCATAAAAACAGAGCTTAAAAAGCTTGAGGAAAGCAAACCGGATATTTTACCTTCTGAAACTTCTGGAAGTAGTTCGTCCGAAAATTCAGTGGAATCTAAACCACAAGATTCTTCTTCAGAAAAAAGTGAATCTACACAAAGCAGTGAATCTTCTACTGAATCTTCACAAAGTGCAGAGACAAAGGGTATAATTTCTGTAAAAACTATCAATGACGAAAATCTCAGAAAATATAGTGATACAGAGATTTTTAAGAGTACAGCAGAATGGTTTGAGCTTAGCTCTAAAGAAAATCTGACAGGTGTAGATAAGGTTAATTCTTCTGTTAAGGAAATCCTTGATAGATATTTTAAACTTAATCCGTCGGTATATGGTGCTGAGGGTGAAGATGATATTTATTATCTTGTAAAATCTAAAGGCAAGAGAATAGAAACAAGGATTTCTGCAAGAGTTACATATAATAGCGATTACATACTTTCGTATGTTGTAGATATTGATATTCAATCGCCTAATGTTGCCGATTCTTCATCTGCTATTGAACTTCATACAATAGATATGAGGACAGGAAAAGAACTTGAACTTAGTGATGTTATCAGTGGTGACGAAAGCAGTATAAAGAATATAGTTGTTAATGCATTTGCGTCTGAAGGAATAGAATTTTCTGATAGTGATTATGAAAACTTGAAATTTTATCTCGATAACGATAAAGTAGTTCTTATAGGAGCGTCGGGTAAGGCGCATATCTCACCTGTAAAAATATCAGATAATATTTCTACCAAAAATGAAGAAACTGTTTCTTCCTCTGAAACAAGATAAAGATTTATAGCAGGCAAAGAATTTTTTCTATGCCTGCTTTTTGTATTATTTTTAATGAAGATTTTCTTGTTTTTAGTGGAAAGATAGATTATTATGTGTTATAATTCTATTGAAGATAACCGTAATATTTTATAAGAACGGAGTGAAACTATTTATGAATATTTGGCATGATATTGATTCCTCAAGAATTAAACCCGAAGACTTTATGGTTGTTATCGAAATTCCAAAGGGAAGTAAGGCTAAGTATGAGCTTGATAAGCAAACAGGAACTTTGAAGCTTGACCGTATACTTCATACATCAACCCACTATCCTGCAAACTATGGTTTTATCCCAAGAACCTATGCGGATGATATGGATCCGCTTGATGTTCTTGTTCTTTGCTCAGAACAGATTTATCCTATGACTCTTATTCGTTGCTATCCTATCGGTGTTATAACAATGCTTGATAATGGACATAACGATGAAAAGATTATTGCTATTCCTTATAGTGACCCTACCTATAATGAATATAAGGATATTTCTGAACTTCCTAAGCATATTTTTGATGAGATGACACATTTCTTTTCGGTTTATAAATCTCTCGAAAATAAGGAAACGGTTGTTGACGAGGTTAAGGGTAGAGAATCAGCAATAGAAATTATTGGACAAACTATTGAAAGCTATAAAGAAAAATTTACCCAAATTTAATAGCTTGAATTATAAAAACTGCCGATTCGTATATTTTCGGTCGGCAGTTTTTTATTTTATATAGAAAGGAAGTCTTGTATTTGGCTAAAAAAATAGGTGGAGAAGAATTTAACGAGCCTAAAAAAGAAAATAAACCTAAAAAATCTCAAAAGGGTAAAACGGTTTATAATGTTCCAGAAGTGAAAAAGCGTAAAAAGAAACGCTCAGAAAAGCTGAGAATTTCATTATGTATTTTGTTTTTATTTGGAATTATCAGTGTATCATTCCCATTTACAAAGTTTAATGTTGAAAGAACTTTTGATACTGAAAAAGATGTTGCAGAGTATCAGACACAGCTTGATAATGCCTGCCAGAATATAAAAAAGGCTGAGAAAAATCTCAAAAAAGCAAGTGCAGAAGAAGTAGAGGAAAATAAGAAGCTTGAAAAAAGTAAAATTATTTATCCTAAAACTCTTGCAGATGATAATATAATCGGTCAGAAGTGCCAGACTGATGAAATTCTTAATGTTATTGATGATGCAGCACACATTGATAGAACTTTATATACCAAAGAAAGTTATGATGAACTTCTTGATAGTATATATACTGCGACAAGTTTGCTTACTTCATCAACTACAATTAGTGATACAGGTTTCCAGCTTATATTTGGCAAGAGTCTTTCAGGTTCGTCAGTAGATAAGCGAACAGAGGGAACATTCCAAAGATTGATTTATTCTGTTTGGTTTTTGGTTGTTCCGATAATTGGTTTCTTGGTAGCGAGCTTTGATAAAAAGCGTCATATAAAAAATGCCGTTGCAACTATTGGTTCAGCACTTTTGCTTTTCGATTTATTTACATTTTTCCCCTTGAATTATATTGAGTATGGTGCAGTAATTGTTGCAGTTCTTTATGTTATTATACTTTTTGTTGGTATAGCCGGTTTTTATACAAAACAGCAGGAAGATTATTGGTATGCACATTATGAAGAATGTGTAGAAAAGGGAATGACCAAATGGCTACCTGACGGTTATGATGAGGATAAGAGAACTCTTGAGCAGATTCAAGCTGACAAGGAACATCAGGCATTAGTAGATTCAGCAAAGAATGCTCAAAAACGCAGAAGCAAAAAGAAATAACAGTGCGTGACCGCACGGGACAAGACGCGGAATCGCTCGACAAGTCTCGCTCGACACTTATAAGAGAAATTGGTTGACGTGGTCTAAAAAATTACCAATGAACTACCGATTAGTTAATGAGTTCTCCTAATACAGTTAAAAGTTTCGCTCGAGCCTTTTTAAAGGCTCGCAAGGTCGAGGGACAGCGTCCCTCGTGGGTTTTAAGGGCAACGCCCTTAACATTTCTTTCTCCTAAAGGCGAACGAAGTTCGCCGCTAATATTATCCAAATAAATGCTAAACGCCACAACTCAGGTAACGAGTTGTGGCGTTTGATTTATTTATAAAATTCAATTGTGTTTAAATATATTCTTTGCTTACGGTTATTAAAGGCTCTTAACCTATAAATTTAAATCTTGGAACAAGGTTTCCATCAATGTTTACCATCTGATAGAACATTGATGCAGGTCTTGCCCAGACTTTACCTTCACCGAAAAGCTCTTTGTAGATAACTAAATCTTCCATTGTTTCGCTGTGCTTTGCCAATGCAATAACCTCGTATTCACCGCCCTTGAAGTGACGATGCTTGCCGAGAGTTCCCCAAGCTGGAAGTACGGGTTCTTCTTTCTTTTCAGGTTCAGCAACCGGAGCAGTTTCTGCCTTTGTTTCCTCAACCTGTACATCTTCAAGTGTTGGAGTATTTGAAGTTACAAGTATTCTTGAGGAATGAGCAGGAATATCAATATTGACATAACCATTGTTTACCTGATAGCTTTTTCCGCTAAGCTTATCAACAAGATATGCACCATCTGCATTAAAGCCCATATCCATATTGTTATCAGCAAGATTAAGAGCAACATAAGCTGTCTGAGAATCTAAACTGCGTTTAAAGATAAGCTGTTCATTTCTTATTTGTACATTCTCGAAAGAACCATACTTCAAAGCCTCAGTGCTTGTCCTTGCCTTGCCAAGCTTTCTGATGTGTGCGAGGAGAGCATTATCCTGAATATCAGAAATATTGAGTTCAGGGCGGAGTGGATAATCATAATCAGTATTATTCTTTTCGCCCTTGATGCCCCATTCACTGCCATAGTATATTGATGGCACACCTGGCATACAATACATTGTTGTGTAGATATTTTCAAGATTTGCAGAATTTCTTACAACGCTTGCAACTCTGTTTACATCGTGGTTATCAACGAAATTATAAGTATATATATTGCGATAGATACCACCATTTGCAAATTGACGATTTAGTGAATGTGCAATCTCGAAATAGTTCTTATCGTTGTGTGATGAATAGATACCCTTGTAGCATTCGTAGTTTGTTACAGAATCAAGCATTTCAGGGTTAGCCCAACGATTATAATCGCCGTGAATAATCTCACCCATAAGCCAGAAATTGCTGTCTTTGCTTTTAGTATAGTGGCGAAGAGCTTTAAAGAAATCAGGGTCAACGCAATCGGCTGCATCAAGGCGAAGTCCGTCAATCTTAAACTCGTTCATCCACATTCCGACAGAATCAAGAAGATAATTCTTAACATCAGGATTTTTAAGGTTTAGCTTAACGAGGTCGTAATGTCCTTGCCAACCCTCATATGAGAATGGGTCGCCGTAAGGGCTTCCGCCACCAAAATGAAGATTTTGGAACCAACCACAATATTGTGAAGAATTTCCCTTTTCACGAACATCTTTAAATGCCCAGAAATTTCTGCCAACATGATTGAATACACCATCAAGAACAACCTTAATTCCGTTCTTATGAAGTTCATCGCAAATGTGCTTGAATGATTCATTTGTGCCAAGTCTGTTATCAATTACACGATAATCGTCAGTATCATAGCCGTGTACAGTTGATTTAAAAACAGGGCCAAAATAGATTGCATTTACATTCATACTTTTAAGATGAGGAATCCAATCGATTACCTTATCAAGACGGCAGACAGTTTCACCGTCATTAACCCTTGGCGCACCACAGAATCCAAGAGGATATATGTGATAAAATACAGATTCGTTTACCCAATAGCTCATTTCCCATTCTCCTTTTTAAAAGTGATAATTGTTTATAAGAATTATTGTACTCATGCACAATCACTATTCAATGATGATAATTATAGCATACCTTACCAAATTTTTCAAGCCTAAATTTATACAAATTGTGCAAAATATATTAAAAACTATTGTTTCGTTGATTGCAAAGGGGTTTTAAGCTGTATTTAAAGCAAAAATATATCATCTGTTTTAAAAAAATCTTAATTTTAGACAAATCGTATAAAATATATTAAAACTGGAATTTTACTGATTATAGAGCGATTTATAGGTGAGTTTTTGATTGCTTCTTATGTAAAATCTATTTAAAGTTTTGCTGAAACTACTTGTCAAAGTATTTACTCTGGTGTATTATTATGTATAAGCAGGATTTTTTTAATTGTGTTACTTTCATAAAAAGAGGGGTAGAATAATATGAGAAAGACAAAAATTATTTGTACACTTGGTCCGGCTACTGATGATGAGCAGGTCTTAAGAGGTCTTATGCTCAATGGTATGGATGTTGCTCGTTTCAATATGTCACACCAGACACATGAGGTTCATCTTGAGCGTGTAAAGCTTGTAAAAAAATTAAGAGATGAGCTTAACCTTCCGGTAGCTATGCTTCTTGATACAAAGGGTCCTGAAATTCGTACAGGCACTTTTAAAGACAAGAAAGTTTTTCTCGAAACAAATCAAACCTTTACACTTGTTACAAAAGAAACCATTGAAGGCGATGCAGAGCGTTGTTCTGTAAGCTTCAGCGGACTTTATGACGATGTTAATATCGGTTCTAAGATTCTTATTGACGACGGTCTTATTGAACTTAAAGTTGTTGAAAAGAAAGACGGAGATATTATCTGTACTGTTATAAATGGCGGATATGTTTCCTCAAATAAAGGTATCAATGTTCCTAATATAACTCTTTCTCTTCCATTTCTTAGTGATAGAGATAGGTCTGATATTAAGTTTGGCGTTGAGAATGACTTCGATTTTATCGCAGCTTCATTTACCAGAAGCGCTCAGGATATTGAGGACTTAAAAGATGAGCTTGAGAAAAATCATTGCAAGAATATAAAGATTATTGCAAAAATCGAAAACTCCGATGGCGTTAATAATATTGATGAAATCGTAAGAGCTTCTGATGGAATTATGGTTGCAAGAGGCGACCTCGGCGTAGAAGTTCCTCTTGAGGAAATTCCTGTACTTCAAAAGCAGCTTATTAAAAAAGCATTTGATGCCGGCAAGCAGGTTATCACAGCAACTCAGATGCTCGATTCTATGATTAAGAATCCTCGCCCTACAAGAGCTGAAACAACTGATGTTGCGAATGCTATCTATGACGGCACAAGTGGAATTATGCTTTCAGGTGAAACAGCTGCAGGACTTTATCCGGTTGAGTCAGTAAAAACAATGGCTCTTATTGCAGAGAGAACAGAGATGGATATAGACTACATCGGAAGATTTGAAAAAGCTAACAGACCAGAGCGCCCTAATGTTACATCAGCTATTTCTCATGCAACTTGTACAACAGCTCACGATTTAGGTGCAGCCGCTATTATGACAGTTTCAAAATCAGGTAAGACTGCTTCTATGATTTCAAAATATCGTCCACAGTGTATGATTGTTGGCGGAACAACAAGCAAAAAAGTTTGGCGTCAGATGAATATACTTTGGGGTGTTAAGCCTGTTATGGTTGAAGAAAAACAAAATACAGATGATTTATTCAACCATGTGATTGAGGTTGCTGAAAAAGAAGGACTTGTCCAGAATGGTGACCTTGCAGTTATTACCGCTGGTATCCCTCTCGGAATTTCAGGAACAACAAATATGCTGAAGGTTCACCTTGTCGGCGATATTCTTGCAGCAGGAACAACAGTTGTCGGAAGTGGCATCGCTTGTGGTTCACTTTGTGTATGCAATACAGAAGAAGAGGCAATCGAGAGATTCAGAGATGGTGATATTCTCGTTCTTCCAAGTACATCTAATAGAGTTCTTCCACTTATAAAGAAGGCTTCAGGTGTCATTACAGAAATGAATGGTGCTACATCTCATGCAGCTATTGCTTGTCTTGCTCTTGGTAAGCCTGTTATAGTTGGTGCAGAAAATGCAACAAACCTCCTCAAGGACGGAACAACAGTTACTATGGACGCAGGAAAGTCTATTGTCTTTAGTAAATAAGCGGAGTGCCTCCGCAGTTAAAATGTAGTCGAAGTAACTACCGATTAGCTAATAAACTTTTCCCTAAAAAATTAAAAGTTTTGGCGGAGTGCCTCCGCGGTCAAGACGCGGAATCGCTCGACAAGTCTCGCTCGTAATGAGTTAGGGAAGATAGTTGACGCGGTCGATGAAACTACCGATTAGCTGATAAACTTTCCCTAAAAAAATTAAAAGTTTTGGCGGAGTGCCTCCGCAGTCAAGACGCGGAATCGCTCGACAAGTCTCGCTCGTAGTGAGTTAGGGAAGATAGTTGACGCGGTCGAAGTGACTACCGATTAGCTGATAAACTTTTTTCTAAAAATGTTAAAAGTTTTGCTCAAGCTTTTTCAAAAGCTTGCAGGGTCAAGGGACGGAGTCCCTTGTGGGTTTTAAGGGCGAAGCCCTTAACTTCTCTTTCACCTAAAAGGCGAACGCAGTTCGCCGCAAAACTCATATAAATAATAAAATGCGATAAACTCTAAAAATCGGGTTTATCGCATTTTTGTTTATTCAATTAAATCTTTGTATTCATCGAGCATTTTAAGCCCTATGTCAGTGATACGATATGTGCAATGACCTTTAGCACCGATTTTCTCGAATAGCTTGTAGTAGTTCATTCGCAAAATCGAAGAGGTTTTTTCATAACTGCAAAGTTTACGAATTTCTCTTGCAGAAAGCTCGCCATTCTCAGCAAGAATTTTTGCAATAGTTAATGATTGCTCTTTGTATACTGTCATTATTTTTCGTCGATTAACACCGCCGATGTTAATACTTCCTGTTCTACCGTTGTGTTCAGAAATAACAGCCATACGCTTTTTATTGTTTTTGCGAATAGGCTTTATGAATTCAGGATTTACAGTAATATCAATCTGGGCTTTTCCGTTTATTGTAAAATCAACTAAAATCAAGCCTATTTCCAGCCGCTTACAAAGCGCAACCATATCTTTATAATGTGGATTCTTATAACCACGCTTCGGAAACGGTATTGCTACATAAACACTGTCAGCGATTTTCTGCCTTTCAATAGCCTGATAGATTAACTCTATTGTGAAACCCTTTTTCAGTTCAACAACAATAAGCTCATCACCTTTTATTGCAGTTATATCACAGTCTTTAACCTCGCCTTTGGTATCATAGCCGAGAGAATCAAGATAGTCCTTGATAGGTTGATAAAGGTCGCTTTCTTTGATTTTGTCCATAAAATTATTTAATGTAAGCCGCAGGGCCTATTACACTTTCTGCCTTTATAATAGCATTTCCTACAATTACGCTCGCAGGAAGAATAGTTGCTCCAGCCTCTATCTTTACATCACAGCCAATCATAACGCCATCTCTGCAAGGAATATTTACACCATTTGCAAGATGCTTTTCGATAACTCTGTTTCGTGCGATTTCATTGAGTTGTGCAAGCTGTGAACAATCGTTTGCACCGAGAACAGAATCTGAAGAAGCTGCCTTGAATGCAGAAACGGTTTTGTCGGTTTGCTTAATAATCTGAACAGTATCAGTGAGATAGTATTCTCCCGTTTTTTCGCTTGGAACAAGCTTATCAAGAGCTGAGAGTAAACTATCAACATTAAACCAATATGCCCCTGAATTTACTTCTTTGACAGCACGCTGAAAATCATCAGCTTCCTTTTCCTCAACGATAGCCTCAAGTGTAGATTCACCTGTACGGATAATTCTTCCGTAACCAAATGGATTTTCAAGTTCAGCAGAAATTACAGTACAACCATTATTTGAATGAAATTCCGCAGATTTCTTTATAGTTTCGCTGTCGATAAATGGTGCGTCACCATTTAGTACAAGAACATTTTTTCCGCTATGAGATTTTAAAAATTCTTTTGCAGTCATAACAGCGTGACCTGTTCCAAGTCTTTCTGTCTGAATAACAGTTTCAATATGATAGGGGAGAGTAGAAATATAGTTTTCTATAATTTCGTGTTTAAAGCCTGTTACAAGGCAAATATCCTCTATGCCAGCACCTCTTACTGCATCTATAACCCATTGAAGCATAGGCTTAAAAAGAACCTCGCTCATAGCTTTTGGCTTATTTGATTTCATTCGCTTTCCTTCTCCGCCAGAGAGAATTAACGCACAAGATTTATTTTCCAAGATTAGTCCTCCTAAATATAGTTTAAAATAAATTCTGTAATCCTTTTAATATATTTTATATGCTTACGATAATTATTGCAACAATTCAAAGGTTTTTCAAGTGATTTTATAAAAAATATCGTTTAAATAAAATTTATCAAAATAGTCCTAAAAATTTTTTCATTAAAAGCAACTTTTTTGAAAAAAACAATAGAAATTTCTTTTTGTTTATGGTATAATACCAATAAGCGACTTATGTCGATTTTAAATTTATCTCAGGGGGTAATCCAATGGCTAACAAATGGGTCTATTTATTCAGCGAAGGTAACGCTAATATGCGTAATCTTCTCGGCGGTAAGGGTGCTAACCTTGCTGAAATGACAAATCTTGGTCTTCCTGTTCCACAGGGCTTCACAATCACAACAGAGGCTTGTACTCAGTATTATGAAGACGGCAAGAAGATTAACGACGAAATTCAAGCTCAGATTATGGAGTACATCGTAAAGATGGAAGAAATCACTGGCAAGAAGTTCGGCGATAAGGAAAATCCACTTCTCGTATCTGTTCGTTCAGGTGCAAGAGCATCTATGCCTGGTATGATGGATACAATTCTTAACCTTGGTCTTAACGAAGATGTTGTTGAGGTTCTCGCAAAGAAGTCTAACAACCCTCGTTGGGCATGGGACTGCTACAGAAGATTCATTCAGATGTTCTCTGATGTTGTTATGGAAGTTGGTAAGAAGTACTTCGAAGAGCTTATCGACAAGATGAAGGCTGAAAAGGGCGTAACACAGGACGTTGACCTTACAGCTGATGACCTCAAGAATCTTGCAGGTCAGTTCAAGGCAGAATATAAGGAAAAGATTGGTAAGGACTTCCCATCTGATCCTAAGGAACAGCTTATGGAAGCTATCAAGGCTGTTTTCCGTTCATGGGACAACCCAAGAGCAAATGTTTATCGTCGTGATAACGATATTCCTTACTCATGGGGTACTGCTGTTAACGTTCAGTCAATGGCATTCGGTAATATGGGTGATAACTGTGGTACAGGTGTTGCATTTACTCGTGACCCTGCAACAGGTGAAAAGGGCCTCTTCGGTGAGTTCCTTACAAACGCACAGGGCGAAGACGTTGTTGCCGGCGTTCGTACACCAATGAAGATTAAGGAAATGGCTGACAAGTTCCCAGAGGCATTTGCTCAGTTCAACACAGTTTGCTCAACTCTTGAGAATCACTACAGAGATATGCAGGATATGGAGTTCACTGTCGAAGACGGTAAGCTTTATATGCTCCAGACAAGAAATGGTAAGAGAACAGCTCAGGCTGCTCTTAAGATTGCTTGTGACCTCGTTGATGAGGGTATGAGAACAGAAGAAGAAGCTGTTGCAATGATCGACCCTCGTAACCTCGACACACTTCTCCACCCACAGTTTGATGCAAAGGCTCTTAAGGCTGCTACACCAATCGGTAAGGGTCTTGGTGCTTCTCCAGGCGCTGCTTGCGGTAAGATCGTATTTACTGCTGAAGATGCAGAAGCTTGGAATGCAAAGGGCGAGAAGGTTGTTCTCGTAAGACTTGAAACATCTCCTGAAGATATTACAGGTATGAAGGCTTCTCAGGGTATCCTCACAGTTCGTGGCGGTATGACATCTCACGCAGCTGTTGTTGCTCGTGGTATGGGTACTTGCTGTGTATCTGGTTGCTCCGACATCATTATGGACGAGGCTAACAAGAAGTTTACACTCGCAGGTAAGGATTTCACAGAGGGCGATTATATTTCTATTGATGGTTCAACAGGTAATATCTATGATGGTATTATCCCAACAGTAGACGCTACAATCGCTGGCGAGTTCGGCAGAGTTATGGCTTGGGCTGATAAGTACAGAACTCTTAAGGTTAGAACAAATGCTGATACACCTGCTGACGCTAAGAAGGCTCGTGAGCTTGGCGCTGAAGGTATCGGTCTTTGCCGTACAGAGCATATGTTCTTCGAGGAAGACAGAATTGCTGCATTCCGTGAGATGATTTGCTCCGATACAGTTGAAGAGAGAGAAGCAGCTCTCGAGAAGATTCTTCCATATCAGCAGGGCGACTTCGAGGCTCTCTACGAGGCTCTTGAAGGTAATCCTGTTACAATCCGTTTCCTTGACCCACCTCTCCATGAGTTCGTTCCAACAGAAGAGGCTGATATTAAGAAGCTTGCTGATGCACAGGGTAAGACAGTTGAGCAGATTAAGGCTATCATTGCTTCTCTCCACGAGTTCAACCCAATGATGGGTCACCGTGGCTGCCGTCTTGCAGTAACATATCCTGAAATTGCAAAGATGCAGACAAAGGCTGTTATCGATTGGGCAGTTAAGCCGGAAATCATGATTCCTCTCGTTTGCGAAGTTAAGGAACTTAAGTATGTAAAGAAGATAGTTGTTGAGACAGCTGACGCTGAAATCGCTGCTGCTGGCATCGACCTTGAGTACGAAGTTGGTACAATGATTGAAATTCCAAGAGCTGCTCTTACAGCTGATGAAATTGCTAAGGAAGCTGACTTCTTCTGCTTCGGCACAAACGACCTTACTCAGATGACATTCGGTTTCAGCCGTGATGACGCTGGTAAGTTCCTCAATGCTTACTATGATTGCAAGATTTTCGAAAACGATCCATTCGCAAAGCTCGACCAGACAGGCGTAGGCAAGCTTATGGAAATGGCTATCAAGCTTGGTAAGCCAGTTAACAATAAGCTCCATGTAGGTATCTGCGGCGAGCATGGCGGCGACCCATCATCTGTTGAGTTCTGCCATAAGATTGGTCTTGACTATGTATCTTGCTCACCATTCCGTGTACCGATTGCTCGTCTTGCTGCTGCACAGGCTGCTATCAACAACAAGTAATTTAATTGCACTGAATAAATAGACCATAAAATGAAAGAAATCCGTCTGTTGTGAGAAATCACAGCAGGCGGATTTTTATGTCTACTCCAAAATATGCAAATAATAAAAAGGTAGTCACTATAAAATAGCAACTACCTTCTTTAAAATATTTTTGATTTCTTTATACTAAGTAAATAGAAATGATCAAGTTTTGAAATCAAAGCCCTTTTTGAATAACATCTCTGTTAATAGCGCAAAGAACAGCTTTAATTGATGCTTTAAAGATATTTGTGTGAATACCTACACCATATATAGTTTTACCCTCAGGAGTTTTTAAACCGATATAAGCAACCGCTTTAGAGTCTGAACCGCTTGAAATAGCGTGCTCGGTATAGTCAACAACTTCATAGCCTGTAACGCCGATTTCCTTTATAGCATTGCAGAAAGCATCAATAGGACCATTTCCGTTGCCTTCTATTATCTGTTCACTTGCAGAGCCATCACTAATTCTGAGTTTGCCTCTGAAGTACATAATATCATTGCCATGATTTTCGAGAACAGTGTGTCCGAGGAGAGAATATCTTTCATGGATATCAATATAGTTATCCTCAAATACTTTGAAAACTTCTTTAGGAGTAAGTTCACGACCTTCGTCGTCACAAACCTTTTGAACCAAAGTACCAAATTCAGGGTGCATTTTTTTTGGAAGATTATATCCGAAATTATTCTGCATAATAAAGGCAGCTCCGCCCTTGCCTGATTGAGAATTGATTCTGATGATAGGTTCATACTGTCTGCCGACATCAGCAGGGTCTATCGGAAGATATGGGATTTCCCACATATCGCTATCGTGTTCTTTCATATAAGCAAAGCCTTTATTGATAGCATCTTGGTGAGAACCTGAAAAAGCAGTGAAAACAAGGTCGCCGACATATGGTTGACGCTCATTAATGTGCATTTTTGTGCAGCGTTCAAAGATTTCACGATATTTAGGAAGGTTGCTGAAATCAAGCTTAGGGTCAACGCCTTGAGTATACATATTCAAACCGACAGTAACAATATCAAGATTACCTGTGCGTTCACCGTTACCGAAAAGTGTACCTTCAACTCTTTCTGCACCAGCAAGAAGTGCAAGTTCAGTAGCAGCAACGCCTGTACCTCTGTCATTGTGTGGGTGAATACTGATTATAGCGCTCTCTCTATTTGGAAGATTACGAATAAAGTATTCAATTTGGTCAGCATAAGTATTTGGAGTACACATTTCAACTGTGTTAGGAAGATTAAGGATAACAGGATTTTCAGGTGTAGAGCCAAGAGCCTCCATAACAGCAGAACAGATTGAAATAGCATTATCAGGTTCTGTGCCAGAAAAGCTTTCAGGTGAATATTCAAAACGAATATTTGTATCTCCTGCAAAATTTTCAGTAAGTTCTTTGATAAGCTTAGCACCATTTACAGCGATTTCTGTAATTCCGTCCATATCCTTATGGAAAACGACCTTACGCTGTAAGGTTGAAGTTGAGTTATAAAAATGAACGATAACATTTTTAGCACCCTTAACAGCTTCAAAAGTTTTTCTGATTAAGTGTTCACGAGCCTGAACAAGAACCTGAATAGTAACATCATCAGGTATGAGGTTATCATCAATAAGTTTACGGCAGATTTCATATTCTGTTTCAGATGCAGATGGAAAACCGATTTCAATTTCTTTAAATCCCATATCGCAGAGAGCTTTAAAAAATTCAAGCTTTTGTTCAAGATTCATTGGGTCTACAAGTGCTTGGTTTCCGTCACGAAGGTCAACAGAACACCAGATAGGAGCCTTTGTTATAACATTATTAGGCCACTTTCTGTCGGGAAGATTTATTTGCTTAAACGGTGCATATTTTCTGAACGACTCTTTTAACATAAAAAATTCCTCCATATATCAATAATTTTATCCCACAAATTAGCTGACAGGAGGCTTGGGTGTTATAAACATCAAAAAAGCCCGCCCCCTTAATAGCTAAGGGGCGAGCATAAAATTCAATGCACGCGGTACCACCCTAATTCAAACGCCAAAGCGTTCCTCAGCGAATCTCCAACAAGATTCTGGTCTATAACGGGACCTTACGGTCTGCCTTTAAATATTCGGGCAGACAACTCCGGGATGAGCTATACATATATAAAGCCAACGCTGTCTTACACCAACCGACAGTTCTCTTTGCTTGTTTTATATATCTTATTCCCTTCACAGTTTTTGCGGGATTATTCTTAATATTTATTATACGCATTGAGCCTAAAAAAGTCAACTGAATTTATAGAAATTCTACGCATTTATGGAAAATTAACAGATTAAGTGTAGGGACAATCTGAGTTAGTTCATTCTTGTCCTGAAAATATTCTCACGCAACAAAGCAATGTTGCATATCATATATCAAGGCGTCGATTCCGACAAACCTTTCAGGAGATTCCAAGGGGGATGATTCTGTGGATACACGGGAATTATTTGCAAGACTTATAGAATGTGAAGCGGGCGGAGAAGGAGAAGACGGCATGAAAGCCGTTGCAACAGTTATTATGAATCGTGCGACAGTGCCTTATGGTGAATTTGCGAGAGTAAGCAACGGCGGCGATATTCGTGCAATTATTGAACAAGCAGGCCAATTCGTATGTATGATGACTACAGTTGGCGGAGAATATAATCCGCAAAATGTTTATAATATAACTCCATCATCCGAAAGCTATGAGATTGCAGATTGGGCGATTGACGGAAATCTTTTTAACCCGGTCGCCAATAGTTTATTTTTTATGAATCCATATAGTGCCAGATGCCCAACATATTTTCCTGTTGGTGGAATAGGTGTCGCATTTAATAGAATAGGCGACCATTGTTTCTATGTCCCAACAGAAAAATATGCTCAGACTTGATTTTCGATAATTTTTATTGTAAAGGTGATATTTATGAATAATAGCATGAACGATGATTATGCAATAGACCTTGCTCAATATTATGGAGTTTCTTTCAGTGGTTCGGAGAACGCTTCTGCTCCAACAAACTATCACCCGAACCTTCCGTCACTTGAGCAGATAGCATCATATAATCTTCAAAATGCCCGTGCAGAGGCGGCAAGACAAAATGCAATGAATAATCAAACTCAACAAGGAATGAGTAGCTCAAATATGAGTGGCTCAAGTATGGGAAATTCAGGTACAAGCGGTTCTCAAATGTTGACGGCACCTGGAACCGGAGCATCAAGCTACCCTACGAATGATAATTCTATGAATATGGGTACGACAAGCAGTTCAGGTACTATGACTCAGACATCTTCATCTCAGCCGATACTTGAATATAATCAGCCATATCCGATAACAGCCGAGAGCATACAATACTTAAATGGATTTATTCGTTCGCAAATAGGAAGAAATGTCAGTATAGAATTTCTTGTTGGCACAAATCAACTTGTAACTAAAGATGGCTTTTTGTTAGCGGTTGGTGCAAACTTCATTTTGCTTAATCCAAAGGGAACAGATGATATACTTGCCTGTGATTTCTATAATATAAAATTTATTACATTCTACTCTTAAAAACAAATTTTATTTTTAAGAAGATTTTTTATTTTGTGTAATTTTTAAATCCAAATAATTTTTATACAATCTGTGGGCGGACTATGTTCGCCCATTTATTTTATTCTGTTAAAAGCTTTATGCTAATAGGTTAATTATGCTTATTTAGCATTATAGAAAAAGTTTTTTATGAATAAATATGCTAAGTGACTTGCTAAACTCTTGACTATAAAATTGCAAAATGCTATAATAAAACCTAAACGAAAATCTATTTTAAAAGTTAAAGGGAGGTCAGGATATGATAAGCGGTGCTGATATTATGGTTAAGTGTCTCGTAAATGAGGGCATTTCCGTTGTATTTGGATATCCTGGTGCAGCTATCTGCCCTTTCTTCGATTCCTTATATGATTCTGATATAAGAACAGTTCTTGTAAGACAGGAACAGAATGCAGCTCATGCAGCGAGCGGTTATGCCCGTGCTTCAAGTAAGGTTGGTGTATGCGTTGCGACTTCTGGTCCCGGTGCAACAAACCTTATTACAGGTATTGCAACAGCTTATATGGATTCCATTCCGATTGTTGCGATTACAGGACAAGTTCGTTCAGACTTAATCGGACGAGATGTTTTTCAGGAAGCGGATATTACAGGTGCTTGTGAACCTTTTATAAAGCATAGCTATCTTGTTAAGGATACAAATGATTTAGCAAGAATTTTTAAGGAAGCTTTTCATATAGCTACAACAGGCAGACCCGGACCAGTCTTGATTGATGTTCCGATTGATATACAGCAAAATAAGATTTCAGGTTTTGAATATCCGGAAGATGTAGATATTATAGGTTATAAGCCAAGTGTTAAAGGACACCCTATACAGATAAAAAGAGCCTTAGAACTTATTGCTGAATCAAAAAGACCAGTAATATGTTCGGGCGGTGGAGTTCTTTCATCGGGTTCCAAACCCGTTTTTGCAGAATTTGCCGATAAAACAGGTATTCCGGTTGTTTCAACAATGATGGGCATAGGCGTTATGCCGTCAGATAATAAGCAATATCTTGGTATGCTTGGTACATTTGGTACAGTTCGTGCAAACAGAGCTTTGCTTGAAACAGACCTTTTGATTCTTTGCGGAGCAAGAGTTGGTGACAGAGCGGTTGCCGCTCCACATCAGGTAGCAGAGAGAGCAAAGGTTATTCATATTGATATTGACCCTGCCGAAATCGGCAAGAACATACAGACAACCGTTCCGATTGTCGGAGATATGAAAAATGTTATCACTGTTATGAGAGATAAGATTAACTATCATGTTTCTGATGAGTGGAAAAACGAATTTATGTCTTGGAAAGAGCCGGAAATTAAGCCTATCGAGGGCTTTGTTGAACCGAGAACCTTTATATCAAGACTTTCAGAGATGCTTAGACGAAAAGCAATTCTTGTTGCTGATGTTGGACAAAACCAAATCTGGTGTGCAAATAACTTCAAAATTTCAGACGGCAGATTCCTGACCACAGGCGGTATGGGAACTATGGGATATTCTCTTCCGGCTGCTCTTGGTGCAAAGCTTGCCCGTCCTGAAAGAGATGTATTTGTTGTTTGTGGCGACGGCTCGTTCCAGATGAGTATGTCGGAACTGGCAGTTGCTGTACAAAGCGACATAAATGTTAAGATTATCATTATGCAAAACGGCAGACTTGGTATGGTTAGAGAAATTCAGGACAAGCTTTATGGAAGTAGATATGCTGCGACTATACTTGGCAATGTTCCTGATTTTGCGAAGCTTGCTGATGCATATGGAATCAAAGCCTATGTTGCTACAACAAACGAAGAAGCCGAAAATGCTGTTGCAGAAATGCTTGAATCAGACAAGCCTAATGTGCTTATTTGCCAAGCAAGTCCTGAAACACCATCGAGATAAGGGGGATTATATGAAATATACACTTTCTGTTCTCGTTGAAAACCAAGCCGGTGTTCTTTCTAAGGTTTCTGGATTGTTTTCAAGGCGAGGCTTCAATATCGACAGCCTTGCGGTTGGAATTACAGAAGACAGTTCAATCTCTCGTATGACTATTGTTGTTGACGGAGATGAATATGTTGTTGAACAGCTTGAAAAACAGCTTAACAAGGTTATTCCCGTAATAAAAGTCAGAACCTATGCTCAGGGCGAATTTATCAGTCGTGAGCTTAGTTTAATCAAAGTCAACTGCCCTGCAAAGCAGCGACTTGATATAATGAAAATTGCAGAGCTTATGGGTGCAAAAATCGTAGATGTTGCGGTTAATACTCTTACTCTTCAATTTGCAGATACTCATGAGCAATTTGAAACATTGCTCGATTTACTCAAGCCATATGGTATCCGAGAAATCGTTCGCACAGGTACAGTAGCCATCGAAAAAGGCTCTAAAACAACGGTTTAAGGATTCATATATATTTTATTTTTCATTAAGAAAAGCGGAGGTAATTTTTATGTCAAAATTCACACCGAAAATCTACTATCAGGCAGACTGTGACATCAATGTTCTTAAGGGTAAGACTGTTGCTATCATTGGCTACGGTTCACAGGGCCACGCTCACGCTCTTAACCTCAGAGATAGCGGCGTTAATGTAATCATTGGTCTTTATAAGGGCAGCCGCCGTTGGGACCATGTTAAGGAGCTTGGTTTCGAGGTCTATACAACAGCAGAAGCAACTCAGAAGGCAGATATCATTATGATTCTTACACCTGACGAGAAGCAGGCTGATATTTATAAGAAAGATATCGAACCAAACCTCACAGCAGGCAAGGCTATCGCATTTGCTCACGGCTTCAACATTCACTTCAAGCAAATTACACCTCCTAAGGATGTTGACGTATTCATGATCGCTCCAAAGGCTCCGGGACACACAGTTCGTTCTGAGTATGTAGAAGGCAAGGGTACACCAGCTCTTGTAGCTGTATATCAAGATGCTTCAGGTCATGCACTTGACATCGCTCTTGCATATGGTGCTGGTATCGGTGCAGCTCGTGCAGCAGTTATGGAAACAACTTTCCAAATCGAAACAGAAACAGACCTCTTCGGCGAGCAGGCAGTTCTTTGCGGCGGCGTTACAGCTTTGATGCAGGCTGGTTTCGAAACACTCGTAGAAGCAGGTTATCCACCGGAGAATGCATACTTCGAGTGCATTCACGAAATGAAGCTCATCGTTGACCTTATCTACACAGGTGGATTCTCTATGATGAGATATTCTATTTCTGATACAGCTGAGTTCGGTGATTACGAGACAGGTAAGAGAATCGTAACTCCTGAAACAAAGGCTGAGATGAAGAAGGTTCTTGAAGAGATTCAGGACGGTACATTCGCTACAAAGTGGATTGCAGAGAACAAGAATGGTCGTGCACACTTCAACGCAACTCGTGCTATCAAGGCTTCTCATGAACTCGAGAAGGTCGGTGCAGAGCTTAGAAAGATGTATTCTTGGAATGCAACTGATAACAAGTACGCTGACTAATTTCTTTAATATTACAGAAAAGTCGCATAGCTACTTGATATATACTTCTTGTAAATAAATAACCCCCGCACATTGATTATAGAAATCATAGTGCGGGGGTTATTTTATTATCTTTAAAGTGCTAAAAGTTTAAATTTTATTTTAGAGATTAAAGATATTATCCTCAGCCTTAGTCATCAATCTGATTTTCAGGGATTGGAGGAATTACTTTATCAGAACCGAAATAGATGTTATACCAAAGTAAGAAAACATAGATTGTCCAAACCTTGCGGCTGTTATCTTCTTTGTTGTGAAAATGCTCGTCAAGAAGCTCAACAAGAACATCAGTGTTAAAGAACATTTCAGCAGTTTCAGATTTAAACATATCCTTAACAATGTTATAGAATTTTTCGTCACGGAGCCAAACTCTTGTAGGAACAGGAAAACCAAGCTTTTCCTTTTGAGCAGTTTCCTTTGGAAGATGACGGAGAGCAGCCATACGCATTGCATACTTTGTGTTCTTTCTATTTACACGAAGATTTGTAGGAAGCTTTCTCGCAACCTCAAAAACCTTTCTGTCAAGGAACGGAACACGAAGTTCAAGAGAGTTAGCCATACTCATACGGTCAGCCTTGAGAAGAATATCACCGACCATCCAAAGGTTGATATCGAGATATTGCATCTTGGTAACATCATCATAGCCACGAACTCTGTCATAAAACTTTTTGCAAAGGTCCTGTGGACGAGTTACGATTGAAGTATCCTTGAGGATTTCATCTTTTTCTTTATCATCAAATAGGAAAGCATTACCTATGAACTTTTCTTCAGTAACTCTTTCGCCACGAAGAATAAAGCCTCTGCCCTTGATGTGTGGCATCTTGCGAGCCTTGTTAGCTAAAGCAGTTCTTGCCTTTTGGTTGAAAATCTTCTGATAGAGCTTAAATACATGAGGTTCATTATAGACAGTGTATCCGCCAAAAAGTTCGTCGGCGCCTTCGCCTGAGAGAACAACTTTTACATATTTACTTGCTAACTTTGAAACAAAGTAAAGTGCAATACATGATGGGTCTGCGAGAGGTTGGTCCATCTGATACTGAACCTTAGGAACAGCCCCCCAGAATTCATCAGAGCCGATAAGCTTTGTGTGGTGGTCAACGCCGATTTTTTCAGAAAGACGCTTTGCCCAGCTTATTTCGTTGTAGTGGTCGCCGAAGTCAAAACCGACAGTAAATGTCTTTTGGTCAGCAAAGTATGTTGAAACATAGCTTGAGTCAACACCGCTTGAAAGGAAACAACCAACCTCAACATCACTGATTTTGTGAGCATTAACAGAATCCTCAAATACAGCCTCGATTTCATCAACAGCTTTATCAAGTGTGAGTGATTCATCAGGCTTAAAAGTAGCCTCGAAATATCTTGTAGTAGTAACCTTGCCGTCCTTATACCAAAGGTAATGTCCCGGTAAAAGACAGTAAATGCCCTCAAAGAAAGTTTCAGGCGGAACTACATATTGGAAAGAAAGGTAGTTATCAAGAGCCTTATGGTTGAATTTCTTTTTATATTTCGGATATTCAAGAATACTCTTAATTTCAGAGGCATAGACGAAAGAACCGTCAACCATAGCGTAGTGCATAGGCTTTATGCCAAAGAAATCTCTTGCAATAAATAAAGAGCCGTCCTTTGTGTTGTGAATTGCAAAACCAAACATACCTCGGAGCTTCATAAGCATATCCTCGCCCCATTCTTCAAAGGCATGGATGAGAACTTCGGAGTCTGTCTGAGTATAAAACTTATGACCAGCCTCCATAAGTTCCTTACGCAAATCCTTATAGTTATAAATTTCTCCGTTAAACATAAGAACGAGTGATTTATCTTCATTATATATAGGCTGACTACCTGCATCAAGGTCTATAATACTAAGACGGCGAAAGCCCATAGAAATCTTGTCGCTTGTATAGTAGCCGTAGCTATCAGGACCTCTGTGAGTGATAACATCGGTCATTCTTTTAAGGACATCATCTCTGTCGATTATTTCGCCAGTAAATCCGCATAATCCGCACATAATTATCTTCCCTTCATTTTATGAACAGTCATTTTACAAAACTATACCAATTTTATCACACAGAGAATAATCTTTCAACTATTTTGAAGTGGGTTTTATTCTATAAATATAATTAGCTTGTTTTTCGATGTAAACTTTGTAAAATATGTTAAGGTCAGAAGAAGTAATAAATTTAATTTACCCTGTAAATTTACTAAAATTACAGGGTGAAATCGTGAAAAAGCCTGATTTCTTGCCACTTGTTTTTTGCTCTTGCGTATTGTATAATCAATTAGATAATTTTGTAATATGATTTGATTAAATCGTTTTTTATTTTAGGAGGAAATTATTATATGCTGAGATTTATTATTAGCCTTTGGGCATCAAAGCTGTGCCTATTTTTATTTAAGCATACAGGCAGAGAGCGTGACGACAGACCGGGTATTCTTGCTCTCAGACTTTGCCCGAATTTTCTTGATAGAGTTAAGAAACCACCGCTTGTTGTCGCTGTTACAGGAACAAACGGTAAAACAACAATATCAAATCTTGTCAGCAATATATTAAATCTTGAGGGAAAAAAGGTTGCGTATAATACATGGGGAGCTAACTATAAGGCAGGACAGGCAAGATGCTTGCTTGATGCTGTAAGTATTTTCAACAGACCTACTAAAGACGCAGCAGTTGTTGAAGTTGATGAACTTCTTTCATATAAGACTTTGCCGTGGATTCAACCGAATTATGTTATAGTAACTAATATTTGTCGTGACTCAATAAGAAGAAATGCTCATCAGGACCTTATTTTCAGCAGAATAAATCAAGGCGTATCAAAGCTTCCAAATGCTACGCTTATCCTTAATGCTGATGACCCGAATAGTAGTTTCTTAGGCGAAAATAACAATAAGCGTTTCTTTGCAATAGCGGACCAACACGCTGATGTTTTTGAAACAAATGTTTCAGACTTCCCTGTTTGTCCTAAGTGTGGAACTGTTCCGGTATTTAATTACCGCCATTATCGTGCAATCGGAAATTTCTATTGCCCTAATTGCGGTTTGAAATCCAAGACAGGAGATTTCATTGGAACTAAGCTTGATTTTGATAAAAGAGAAATGCTTGTCAAAGAAAAGGACGGAGAATTTAAATATCCGCTTGTTTCTGATACAATTTTTAATGCCTTTAATATTATGGCTATCATCACACTTTTCCGTACTATTGGATATTCCCCGGAGGTTATTGCTGAGCATATTAAGCATATTAAGCTTCCTGAAAACAGAGTTGCCTGTGAAGATTTGGGCAAGATAAAAATGTACACATTCTCCGCAAAAGGACAGAATGTTTCTGCGGCCTCTACCGTATTTGAATATCTCGCAAAAGAACCATCAAAGAAAGAGCTTATTCTTTTGCTTGATGAACATTACGGAGATGACCCTAATATTGAAACAATCACTTGGTTATATGAAACTGATTTTGAATATCTCAACAATGAGAATATAAAAAAGATTATCGTTGCAGGTCAGCGTTACCTTGATTATAAGCTTCGTTTGCGTCTTGCAGGAATCCCTGTTGAAAAAACCGTTTGCGTTTTTGATGAACAAACTATTCCGGATTATGTATCAACAGACGGAATCGAATCAATCTATGTTCTGCACGATGTTACAACAGTTCTCAGAGCTAAGAAGATTAAGGACAAAATTAAAGAAAAAATCACAAACCAATGAGCCAATAAGGAGGATATATGAAAATAGAAGTACTTTACCCCGAACTTTCTAATCTTTACGGAGATTATTACAACGCTAAATATCTTGCTATGTGTATTCCGGATAGTCAGACAGTTTTTACCTCAAATAATGATAAACCCGCTTTTCTTAGCGAAAAAGTTGATATAATCTGTATGGGTTCTATGTCAGAAAGAAATCAGGAATTTGCAATTAAACATCTTATGCCATATAAGGATAAAATCAAAGAGCTTGTAGATAATGGAACTTTCTTTCTTGCAACCGGAAATTCCTTTGAAATTTTCGGCGACCATATAGAAGATGACGGCAAAAAAATAGAATGTCTTGGCGCTATAGATTTTTATTCAAAGCGTCAGATGAATGATAGAAGAAATTGCTTTTTCCTTGGAGATTTCCAAACAGAAAAAGGTGAAGATATTAAAATAGTAGGTCATAAATCGCAGTTCTCATTCTCGCATGGAAAGGCTACCGAAAAGCCATTTATAAGTGTTGAGGGTGGTTTTGGAATAAACCTTGATAGCAAGAACGAAGGCGTTCATTATAAGAATTTCTTTGGAACATATATCCTTGGTCCGTTTATTATGCTTAATCCGCAATTTTTAAAGTACCTATTAAGGTCAATGAATCTCAATGATAGCTTACTTTATGAAGAAGAAATCAATAATGCATATGCTGACAGATTAAAAAGGCTTCAGCGTGAAGGCACAGAATTTCTTATGGGAGCGGAATAATTTTATCAAAGGTTTGGTGTTTATAATATGGGAAAAGTCGGGTTTCTTATTAAGCGTATAGCGACTCTTGATTATAAAAATCTTATGAAAACAGCAGGCGAAGTTCATAAGGCAAGCGGAAAGAGCAGAATTTCAGCTTTTACAGATATAGTTAAGTGCGGAATGAAATATCAGGCTGGCTATATGGATTATAAGCTTTTTAAGATGTATGAGCTTAGCAATGAAGAAAGAGCAAAAATTCTTACTCGTGGCAAAAATGATGCATATGTCCGCCGTCTTAATGATAAGGAGTATGTCGGAATCTTCTCTGATAAAGCTGAATTTAATAAGCATTTTGATAAGTACCTTTGCCGTGAATGGATTTTGCTTGATGGAAATAATGAAGCTGATTTCGCCAAATTTATTCAAAATAAGGAACAGATTATAGTAAAGCCTTTAGGCTTGTGCTGTGGTAGAGGAATTGAGATTTTAGACCCAAGAAAATATAGTGTACATGAACTTTATGACTATCTTATGAAAAATCAAAGCTACCTTGTTGAAGAAGTTGTAAAGCAAAGTGCCGAAATTTCAGCAATTTACCCTTCATCTGTAAATACAATAAGAATAGTTACAGTGCTTAGCGATAATAATGTTCCGTCTATTGTCGGTGCATATATGAGAATAGGAACAGGCGGAAATGTTGTTGATAACTTCAACCATGGTGGAATAACAGCTCCTATAAATATAGAAACCGGAAAAATTGAGCATAAGGCTCGAAATAAGAGCAATGTATATTTCAGCAATCATCCGGATACAAACGCTCAGATTCTTGGATTTACAATTCCAAATTGGTCTGGACTTACTGATTATGCGAAAAGCCTTGCTTTGGTTATGCCTAAGATGAGATATGTCGGTTGGGATATTTGCATTACAGAAAAGGGCTTTGCGGTTATCGAAGCAAACGAATATCCGGGCAACGACCTCTATCAGATTCCAAAGGAAGATATTGGAACAGCAAATCTTATAGAAGATGCTCTTAAAAAATAATTGTTACATCTTAGAAGACTATTGTTTAGCTAATACACTTATTTAGACAAATAAAAGTTTCGCTCGAGGTGGCAAGTCGCCACAGCCGAGACGCGTAATCGCTCGATAAGTCTCGCTCGTAGTGTATATGGTAAGTTAATTGACGCGAATGTGGAAACTACCGATGAGCTACCATATGGGCGAACACAGTTTGATCCTACACTTAAATCATTAGTATATTTTTGATAATTTTAAAAAATATTATTAACCAACATCTATTATCAAACTTGCGTTAATTTATTATAGATTTTTCTTGAAATTTATCTTGCATTTTCTGTTTTGTTGTGGTATAATTGATTTTGTTATGTAGCAGTGTTGAAAGAGGTGAACCGAAATGAAAGAGAATATTCATCCAAATTATAAGCAGACAACTATTACCTGTGCTTGTGGTAATGTTATCGAAACAGGCTCCACAAAGCAGGATATCCGTGTTGAAATATGCTCAAAGTGCCATCCGTTCTTTACAGGCAGACAGAAGCTCGTAGATACAGGCGGTCGTGTCGATAAGTTCAGAAAGCGTTACGGCATGGGCAAATAATTATGTTTTATGAAAGGACGACACAGTTTGTGTCGTCTTTTTTGTTTGGTGGGATATTTTATGGAGATATATAAAACAATTAAAAATGAAGCTCAGGACGAATTTGTCGAACGCCGTTCAAAATTTATAGGTTATATCAAGCCTGTTCAAAAGGAACAAGAAGCTATCGACTTTATAAACGAAAAAAAGCGTATCCACTGGGACGCAACTCATAATGTATATGCTTATATTTTGCGTAATGGTCAGATAAAGAGATATTCCGATGACGGAGAGCCTCAGGGCACAGCGGGTATTCCTGTACTTGATGTTTTGCAAAAAGCCAGAATCGTTGATGTTGTGGTAGTAGTTACAAGATATTTCGGCGGAATACTTCTTGGCGGTGGAGGACTTGTCAGAGCATATTCTCACGGAGCGTCCATTGCCGTTAATGCAGGCGGAATAATTACAATGGAAAAATCCCTAAAAGTTGCTTTGAACTGTGATTATAACCAGTATGGTAAGCTTTCAGGTTTAGTTCCGTCATTTGGTGGAAATATATACAATAGTGAATTTACAGATTGTGTTGGCTTGGAATTTTATTTGCCAAAGGATAAATATGAGCCTTTTATAAAAGAACTTGCAGATGTAACTTGTGGAAGTGTTGAAGCAGAAATTATAGGCGAAGAATGGGTAGAGGCAAGTTAACTTCATAAGGCAATAGTATTCTGTATTTGTAATAAAATTATTGGCTTTCTTTGACAATATTTTTACATCTGGCAGCTCAATATATTATTGTTTAAACATTGACAAAGGGATAAATAAGGTCTAAAATTTATTCTGTTAGAAAGCAACTTGTTTTGAATGGCATTTTGCCAGAACAAAACAACTTATAATTGGAAGGGGTATGAATTTATGAATACCGAAGTTTTTGAAAACTATGAATCCAGCGTTCGTTCATATTGCAGAAGATTTCCTACAGTTTTTAAGAAATCTAAGGGTGCGTTTATGTATGACGAGAACGGCGAAAGATATATCGACTTTTTCTGCGGTGCAGGTGCAGTAAACTACGGACATAATAATGATTATATCAAGCCAAAGCTTATTGAATATATTGAGAATGACGGCATTATGCACGCTCTTGATATGTATACAACTCCAAAGAGAGAGCTTATTGAATATCTTGAAGAAAACATTCTCAAGCCAAGAGGACTGAATTTCAAGGTTATGTTCCCAGGACCTACCGGTACAAATGCAGTCGAGGCTGCTTTAAAGCTTGCTCGTAAGGCAAAGGGAAGAAGCAATGTATTTTCTCTTATGGGTTGTTTCCACGGAATGACTCTTGGTGCATTGGCTCTTACAACTGATTCAGCAGCAAGAAAGGGTGCAGGTGTTAAGCTTAACGATGTAACACATATTCCTGCTCCTTATATGTATCCTGGTTTTGATACTATTAAGTATATGCAAGATTTGCTTGACGATGACCATTCAGGTATAGAGAAGCCGGCAGCACTTGTTATAGAAACAGTTCAGGCTGAGGGCGGAATTCATGTTCTTGATGTAGAATGGTTAAAGGCTGCAAGAAAATTCTGCGATGATAATGATATAGTTCTTATCGTAGATGATATTCAGGTTGGCTGTGCAAGAACAGGCACATATTTTTCATTTGAGAGAGCTGGAATAGTTCCTGATATTGTTGTCCTTTCAAAATCAATCGGTGGCTATGGTTTACCGCTCGCATTGACACTTGTTAATCCTGCAATCGACTGCTTTACACCGGGCGAACATAACGGAACTTTCAGAGGCAATCAGCTTTCATTCATTGCCGCTAAAGCCGGTCTTGAATATATGCTCGAAAATAAGGTTGAAAAGCAAGTTCAGGAAAAAGCACCTATCGTTAAGGAATTTATCGAAAAAGAAATTCTTCCACTTGATAGCCGTTTGAAGCTTCGTGGAATTGGTCTTATCTGGGGTATTGATTGCTCAGAATTCCCTGATAAGAATTTCAGCGATAAGGTTACAAGAAAGGCATTTGACCATAAACTTATAATAGAGCTTGCAGGTAGAGACAATTCTGTTGTAAAACTTATGCCTCCGCTTGTAATTGACAAAGAAACTCTTATAGAGGGACTCAAAGCTCTTAAAGCGGCTGTTGAAGATTGCCTTAAAGAATTAAACTAAAGATAATTTAAAGTTGAAACTTTTAACATTAAAATCTATTTGCATATTTTTTAGGGAAAAGGCTTTATATTTTCATCAGAATATTGTATAATATATATGCAACGCAAGGCGAATATAAAGTAGCAATGCGTAAATAATTATGGAGTGTGATAAAAATGCCATTAGTTAATGCAAAGGAAATGCTTACAAAGGCAAAGGCAGGTCATTATGCTGTCGGTCAGTTTAACATCAACAATCTCGAATGGACAAAGGCTATCCTCCTTACTGCTCAAGAGCTTAACTCACCAGTTATCCTCGGTGTTTCAGAGGGTGCAGGTAAGTATATGTGCGGCTATAAGACAGTTGTGGGTATGGTTAACGGTATGCTCGAGGAACTCAACATCACAGTTCCTGTTGCTCTTCACCTTGACCACGGCAGCTACGAAGGTGCAAAGAAATGCATCGAGGCTGGCTTCAGCTCAATTATGTTCGATGGTTCTCACTATCCAATCGCTGAAAATATCGAAAAGACAAAGGAACTCGTTGCTATCTGCAATGAGAAGGGACTCAGCATCGAGGCAGAAGTTGGTTCTATCGGTGGTGAAGAAGACGGCGTTATCGGTATGGGCGAGTGTGCAGACCCTAACGAGTGCAAGCAAATTGCTGACCTCGGCGTAACAATGCTCGCAGCTGGTATTGGTAACATTCATGGTAAGTATCCTGCAAACTGGAAGGGACTTAGCTTTGAAACTCTTGATGCTGTTCAACAGCTCACAGGTGCTATGCCACTCGTTCTTCACGGTGGTACAGGTATCCCTGCAGATATGATTAAGAAGGCTATTTCTCTTGGCGTTTCTAAGATTAACGTTAATACAGAGTGCCAGCTTGCATTCGCAGATGCTACAAGAAAGTACATCGAAGCAGGCAAGGATCTCGAGGGCAAGGGCTTCGACCCAAGAAAGCTTCTTGCACCGGGCTTTGAGGCTATCAAGGCTACTGTTAAGGAAAAGATGGAACTCTTCGGTTCTGTTGACAAGGCTTAATCTGATTTTATAAGTTTATTCTCCCTGTTTGAGGAGGTTATTCTGATGGTATATGTAATAACTGCAATTATTGTAATTATACTTTTAGTTGTTGGCAATAAAATGTCCAAAGACCAAGGGTATACTATCGGTAAGGGTATGTTTAAAAACAGTGAACATTATCTCGATGAGGATAATGAAAAATCAAAGGATGCAAGTGACTTTGACTATTGGAACAAGAGCCAACTTAAATAAGCATAGAATATAAATTTAATTTCAAATTTAGTAATCATAAAAATGCCGTATCTCAATCGGGATACGGCATTTTTGCATTTAAAAGTTTTTAATTATGTAGGGACGAACGATATTCATTCGTCTTATCACATAATATTAATATAAGTTAGAGCGAAACTTTTAATTTTTATCAAAACTATATTAAATAAAATATAAAAGCTAAGCAGAATAAAACTGCTTAGCTTTTTGTATGTTACTTATCAGATTAAGATTTATTATGCAAGAGCCTTGCCAAGCTCTTTAAGAGCTTCAAGTGTGTCTGCCTCAGGAGCGTCATTGCAGATAACAGGTTCTGCAACAAGAACCGCACCATCATTTTCGCAAGTTGCTTGCCAGTTTCTCATCCATTCGCCATCGCCCCAGCCGTATGAGCCAAAGAGAGCAATTTTCTTGCCTTTGAGATTAGATTCACAATCGTTGAACATTGGCTCAAATTCGCTGTCTTCAAGCTGTTCGCTACCCATTGAAGGGCAACCGAAAGCAATAGCGTCAAAATCATTTACCATTCCGCCATTAAAATCACTTGCACTAAATTTAGAGCATTCTGCACCGGCAGCCTCTACGCCTTCAACAACAGCGTCAGCCATAGCTTCTGTATTGCCTGTACCGCTCCAAAATACTACTGCTATTTTACTCATTATAAATTCAACCTTTCTAAATATTAGATATGTATATATTATCGCACCAGATTTTATCTAATGCGAAAATACGCGAAATTATTTTGCCACAGTTGCGGCGGTGAGATACATAAGAGGTTTTCCTCCATTGTATAACTTCTGGTAGACCTTTCTGCACTTTTTATATTTTTCAAAGGTTTTCAGAGCTTCATTTTTATTGCAATAAACCTTCCAAAAGCCAGTGTATAGACTATTTTTTCCTTTGTTTTCGATAAACCCCATAACATCTCCAATAGGATACCCAAGAAACAAACCTATCTCGTGAGGGAAGCTTTTTGATTCGCAAATTCTTTTGCTTAGTCTTTCGATACAACCTTGAATATTAGTAATATCATATCCACAAGAGAAAAGAAATTCAGCAACGCCATTTTTGTTGAAATCCTCTTTAAGCTGCTTTTCACGATATACATAAAGCAGAGCGTTTCCTTTTGAAAATCTTAGAATCTTTAGTGAAACACCTTTAGAATTAAGCCGTCTGTTCCAAAGAGCGAGTATAAAGGCGAGTTCTGCACGAGAATGTGAACCATATGGGTAGTTAAAAAGATTTGCAGTTTTGATTCCTGCAAGAGTAGGAGAGCAATATTCTACAAGCAAATTAGCAAGCATTTTCTACACCTCCAAAGTAAACTATTTATAAATAGTTTTTCCCGAAATTCAAAGAGAAAGCCATTTAAATTATGGAATTAGATATAACTAACCTCAACTTAAAAATATAAAGTTTGTTATATTCTATCTAATATAAAACAATTTCATAATTAGTCTAAACTAACCAGCGGAACTATAATAGCATAGAATTATTATAAAGTCAAGCGGTGTATACGAATTTGTGTTAGTTTAACCTAACAAAACGATTTTTTGTCAGATATTTGTATATATTTATTTTTTGAAACTAAAAATGCACAGTCCTAAAAAATCAACTCTGCAAAAGCGATAAAAGCCGTAAAATTGACATTAGGTAGGAGTTGTATTATAATAAATGCAAGCTTAAAGAAAAATATCTTGACAACTTAAGTTTGATTTGTCATTATTAGAGCATAATTAAATATATAATTATAAAATTAAAGGGCGGTTGAAATTATGGTAAACGCAATGATATTTGCAGGAGGTACTGGCACTCGTATGAAAACCTCCGATATTCCTAAGCAGTTTATTGAGGTTGACGGAAAGCCTATTATTATAAGAACACTCGAAAATTTTTCAAAACACCCAGAGGTTGACGGAATAGTTATTTCCTGCCTTGAGGCTTGGATTGATGAACTTTGGAAGCTTATTGAAAAGTGGAAGGTTGCCAAAATAGTTGATATAGTTAAGGGCGGTTCAACAGGTCACGAATCAATCCATAATGGACTTGTTCGTGTAGATGAATTTACAAAGCCTGAAGATATTGTTCTTATCTGCGATGGTGTTCGTCCGGTTATGAGTGAACAGCTTATTTCAAATTGCATTAAACTTGCAAGAGAATATGAAACAGCAGTTCCTGTAACGCCAAGTATAGATTCTGTTCTCTGGAGCGATGACGGAGAACACTGCTCTAAGGCATTGCCAAGAGGTTCTATGTATATAACCCAAGCTCCACAGGGTTATACTATGAGAAAGATTATGGGAGCACACCTTGAGGCTGAGAGGCGTGGAATAGTTTCGCCTACATCTTCAAGCGAGCTTCTTATAGAGCTTGGACAGGAAATTCATATTTATATAGGTGAGCGTGATAATATCAAAGTAACAACGCCTGAAGATTTATTGACATTGCGTTCACACTATTATTATGAGAGATATAAGAGCTTTGCTCGTGAGGAATTGAAGTACGGACTTGAGTAATTTTCAAAATTCTGAATTGTAGTTCAGAATTATTTAAAGTATATAGTGTTTAATCGGGGTAGGGTATGGCTAAAGATTATAAATTCAGTATAAGTGTGTATATAGATAACGAGGAACTTTTGCCTGCTACTATTGCATCAATTACTGCTGATAAGGAATTTTTCCGCAATAGCATACAAATTGTTTTAATCGACTCTCTTGTAACAAAAGAGAGTACCGAGTTATGCCTTAAATACACCGATGATTACCCTGAAAATATATATTTTGTTGACTGCCAAGGCGAAAATATGGCAGAGTGCTTTAGCGATGCAAGAGTTATTTGCACAGGAAGTTATGTAAGCTTTATTCGTGCCGGAGATGAATATTCTCACGAAGCACTTAAAAGACTTTCAGAAGAACCTGCATTTATGAAAGCTCCTGCAATATGTATTGCCGCTGAAACTTCTAAACGCCGAAATAGCTTGGTTCCGTATAATTTCGGTGCTAAAGACGGAACAATTCGACTTAAAACTAATCCTGATAAATTAAGTCTTATTCTTGGGGCATACTTTTTTAGAAGCGATACCATTACTAATGTTCGTTTCAAAAAAAGCCTTTCAAGTGATTTTACAATGGCGTTTATCCTTGATTATTTCTATCATATCGCTTCTTATGTTTATACATCAAAGTTTAAATTTATATCGCCATATCCTGCCGAGAATGATATAAAAAACCTAAAGGAACAGTATAATAAATCATATTTCACAGATTCTATAATGAGATTTGCTATACCTATGCTCGAAACAAAGGGTAATTCTGCTGTGATTATGAATATGGTAATGTATTTAATTTACATAAAGCTTGCTTGTGGGCTTGGCGAAAGATATATGTTTACTATGGGTCCTAATGGTGTAAATGATTTTTTTAACCTTATAAGCGATGCTATGAAAAATATAGACGATGCCGTTATTCTTAATAGAAATATAGCAAGAAGAGCTTTGTTCCCATCAACGCTCACTTTTAAAATGCTTAGGTTGAAATATCATAATAAGGCACTAAAGCCTGACTTGGATTTCTTTCCTATCGGAAATTTAAGTCAGTTTGAATTTAGAGATGCATCGCTTCGTCCCCGTAAGATGAAAACAAATGGTGGGTTTATAGCAACTCTTGGCGGTGCATTGATTTCATCATCAGAACATATTGATGTTAAGATTATGTCGCTTAAGGCTGAAGGTTCTAATCTTCATATAAGTGGTTGTGTTACAGATATTTCGTTCCTTGATAGAATAGAATATAAGTTGTTTGCTGTTTCAAATAGAGAAAAAATACCATTTAAGGACTATCCTTTCTATTCTCTTAAAACTCTTTTTGAAATCCCTTTTGATAAAGATCACGGTTTTACAATTACTGTTCCACTTAAAAATATAAAGGAAATGACAGTTATTTCTTTCTATATTTCTATTGATAAGATAAACTATAAGCTAAGATTTTCCTTCGGTGCAACGGCGGCTCACCTTACTGAAAAATTTCCGCATAGCTATTGTGTTTCAGGTGGCAGACTGATTACCTTTGATTTGGAAAAACGCTCTATAACAATTCGTAGAGCAACATCTTTTATGCAGAGCCACCATGAGAGGCTTTTCCTTTCTGATGTAAAGAAAGCAGTTCCTGTTCAGAAATATCTAAAAATTAAGCGTCTTAGAAAGCGCTATCATTCAACTATTGAAAAATATGCTGAAAGACGAATTTGGCTTATGTGCGATAGTAAGAATGCCAATTCGGAAGATGCTCACGATATATATAACTACATCAACTCGTTGCACGATAAGCGAGGTATAGAGGTATTCTATTCGCATAGGGAGATTAACCCTGACGATAGTTTTATTATGACAGCATTCCAAAGCAACAATCTTGCAAGTGGTACTTTGACTCAAAAAATTATTGCAATGAATGCCGATGTGATAATTTCAAACGGACATAATGTTTATAAAAATCTTGGCTTTGAAGATGGAGAGGAAATCTACTATCGAGATTTGCTTATGGCAGATATAGTTTCCTTTGGCGATGGAGTATCTATGCTTCGTTCCGCGCAATTTGAGAACAAGATGTACGATAATACAGCATTGCGTTTTTGCAGTTCTGAACAAGAATATGAAAGACTTATTCACCCAATATATGGATATGACCAAAAGCACCTATTTGCGTTTGGTTATCCTCATATGGATACTCTTATGTCGGTGCCATCAAAGCA
Organism: uncultured Ruminococcus sp.; assembly: GCA_902765855.1. Taxonomy (GTDB): domain Bacteria; phylum Bacillota; class Clostridia; order Oscillospirales; family Acutalibacteraceae; genus Pseudoruminococcus. The sequence goes on from CACXBF010000001.1 coordinate 442,457, forward strand.
GATTCTTGTATGCCCGGCTATGCGCAGAGGCTTTGCAAAATATGCCCATATTGGTTACCAGAATTTCACGACAGAACCGCTTTATTCTGTGTTCAATTCGTTTATTGCAGATAAAAAGCTTCTTTCAGCGCTTCACGAAAATAAATGCAATCTTATTTTGATTTTGCCGGAAGAGCTTGCCAAGCAGGAATATTTATGGAATAAGAGCGAATATGTTTCTGTTTCATCATTTGAAAATTTAGGATATAAAGAAACAGTGGAAAAATCAGCTATGCTGATTACGGATTACAGCAATATAGCATTTGATTTTGCGTATATGCGAAAACCTGTAATTTACTATCAAAATCCAAGCGTTTCTTTACAAAATAATATTTCATCCTTTAGCTATTGTGAGAATGGTTTTGGTGATGTGATTATCGATTCAGATGAACTTGTAGAAAAGGTTATTTCAGCAATAAATTCAAAATTTGAGGTATCTGCAGAATATCTCAAACGCCGAAAAGAATTTTTTGCGTTTGATGATAGAAATAACTGCAAGCGCATTGCGAATGCAATTTACGATTTTGAATATAGTAATAAAATTCCTACTGCTGATGTTAAAGGAGGTTTTGGAGAAGTAAAACCAAAACCTGAGCCGCAGCCTATTATAAAACAAGCTCCTAAGCAAGAGAAAGTTGAAAAAACTACAAATCCAGTTGAAAAGAAATTACAACAGCAGCCTAAAAAGGTTACTGAACCAAAAGAGGAGTATGAAGAAGTAGAGCATCAGGGAATAATATATTCTGATGTCCCTAAAAAACAACAGGTTGGACATTCTGAAGAGCAGAAAATTTCACAGACATATCGTCCAAGACCAACCGAGCCACCTCGTCAATCAGAACAGCATACAGCTGAAAGGCGAGTACAGCCACAGCGACAGCAAACACAGCAAATTCGCTATGCAGAAGCTCCTCCAAAAAGACAGCAATCAACAGAACCGCTTCGTCAATCGGAACAGCATACAGCTGAAAGGCGAGTACAGTCACAGCGACAGCAAACGCAACAGATTCGTTATGCAGAAGCTCCTCCAAAAAGACAGCGACCAACAGAACCGCCTCGTCAATCGGAACAGCATACAGTCGAAAGGCGAGTACAACCACAGCGACAGCCAACACAGCAGATTCGCTATGCAGAAGCTCCTAAAAGACAAACGAGACCTGCACAGCCACAGCGTTCAAGTGGTGGTGCGAGATATGCAAACCCGAATCAACAGAGAGGTTCCCAAAAACCTTCAGAGGCAAGGCGAGTTGCACAAAATCAGCGAAAAGCACCAACTTCACAAGAGCGTGTAAAGCAAACAACAGCTCAACCAAAACACGCTGATAAAAAATCTAAAAAAGGTTTCAGAATTTTCTGATAGACCATAAGACTAAGTAAAATCTAAAATAAAAAGGTAGCCAATTCTGATGCTTGCACCTAAAAGTCAGATTAAAAGCTGACTAATTATAGGGCAGGTTAGAATTGACTACCTTTTTATTCTGATTTTTATAATAATTCCATTTCATCATTCATTTTTGTGAAACCATATTTTTCGTACATAGGGCGTCCCATAGCAGTAGCCTCAAGAGTAATATGTTTAACCCCTTTTTCCTTTGTCGCTTTAACGAGTAAATCAAGCGTTTTATAAGCGATACCTTTTCGTCTATATTCGGGAATGGTATAAATATTCATAAGATAAGCCTTTTTGCCGGTAGGATTGTGGCAGGTCGGCATAACTCTGAAAAAGCTAACTCCGCCACAGCCGATTAACTTATCATCATCAAAAACGAGATAGGCTATACATTCACCATTTGGAATAGCTTGTTTGTAATAATCATAAGATTGAGTTTCAATCTCTGACATATCTGCGGAATCATCTAAGTGGTTAGCTTCACGAAGAACGATTATTCTTGATTTTACTAAAAGCTCTATATCGTCAAGATTTGCTTGTTTATATGTAATACTCATTCTGAAAATCCTTTCAATCTGATAATTTCATTCTTTAATTCTTTGGTTCTCAGCTCTAATTCTTCTTTGCTGGGACGGAATTTATCATTCCACATTTCTTCTCTCGGAAGCCACCATACAGGGCCTTTTGTCGGAGTATCTCCCTCAACTCTCGGAAATAAATGCCAATGAATGTGAGAATCACCGTTTCCGAGAAGCTCATAGTTCATTTTTTCCGGTTTATAGATGTTATAAACAGCTTCAGCAACGAGTGACATTTCCTCAAGATATTTCATCTTGAAATCATGCGGAAGTTGATGAAGCTCTGTCGCATGATTTTTGCATAAAAACAGCGTATATCCTTTAAAGCATTGATGGTCGCCTAAGACGACATAGCCCGTTTCGAGTTCACAAACAAAATATGGATTTATACCGTTTTTAATCATTTCTATTCTCTCACATATTAAGCAATTCATAATATTATATATTTTCTCTCAAAATATTATTTAATTCCAATGACTCCTACTTGCATATTAGAAAGCCAGATTATTTCTGTCTGTTTAAAGCCTGCTGATTTAAATAATTCTATAATTTGTGATAGCGTGTATGGAAAATAATCTTTTTTATATCTATTTATGTGATTTTCGGCATCTTGAGGATTTTTTCCGTTTCTAATCTGAAAGCGTTTCCAACGCTCCAAAAATAATTTTTCGCCAGCTTGTGTAAAGGGAGCAAAGTTTTCGAAGGAAATAAATAAGCCATTCTTTTTGAGAGATTTAAAGCAATTAGAAACAGTTAAACGCCTTTCGGAATCACTTAAAAAGTGATTTACCATAATAGATGTTACAACATCAAATTCTTCTGAGAATTTGATGTTTTGAGTTGGTGAAATAATAAATTCCGAATGTGTATTTTTAAAGCGTGATTTTGCAATATTTATCATATCTTCAGAGATATCGCAAAAAACAAAACGCTCTATACTAAATTCCCGAAAAGCTGTTTCAGCCATTTTGCCGGTTCCACAGCCAAGGTCAAGCCAGCTTATTTTTTCATTAAAACAACAGTGAAGAATATCAGAAATCTGCTTATAAAAATCTTCATAATAAGGAAGAGTAGCAGCGATTTTTTCGTCATATTTATCAGAGCTAAACGCGGGATTGTAAATGCTCACACTGCAAATCTCCTTTCAATTTACACAAACAACGCCTCAAAAATTTTCTGAGTTTCTTCACTCATTTTTCTAACAACAGAGCTTACAGACAATATAGATGGTTTCCCGTTTTTATCAAAGCGTAACCCTTTTTCTTTACTTTTGCTTGGACCAAAACGCAATTCCTCAAGTAATTCGTTTGGAATTTGACGAGATTCTATGGTAGAACCGCTTGTGCTTGTCGCTGCCAATTTCGCACAGCAGTTAAAAGGTTCCTGATGTTTTTTGTGTGGAAGTAGGGGAGTATAGTAATAAGTTTTCCAATCAATACCGTCTGGTACTAATGCTCCGCAAGAATTGCCGAGTTCACGCACAAGATAATCATAAGCTATTTCAATATTCTCAACAGGTAAGCGTGCAATAGCATATAAATTTCCGTTCATAATAGTAACAGGGTATATAATATCCCCGATTTTTACAGATTGTATTGATGGCATTTTTGTATGTATGCTCCCGAAAATTACTTTAATAGATCTATAGTCCTTATCTTTTTCTAAAGTCTTGATTTGTTCTTTTGGAAAATAGGTTATATAACCAGCCATTTTAATATACCTCTTTTTATATCATTGCAGCTTAATAAAATCATTTCTCAAATTATACCCTAATTTTTATTTGTATTCAATATCAGTAAATAAGAAACACTTAAATTCTTACCAAATATTATTGCTTTCCTTTATATTTTGTGATATAGTAAATTGATGTATTTTGCCTGAAAGGTCGTGATGTTAGGGTTGGAAAAAAGGCTTAAGCTATATGGCTTTAACAACCTCACAAAAACTCTTAGCTTCAATATCTATGATGTTTGTTATGCTAAATCTCAGCGTGAGCAAATAGACTATATAAAGTATATAGACGAGCAGTATAATTCTGAGCGTTTAACAAATATTCTTTGCGATGTTACAGATATGATAGGAGCGAGTGTGCTTAATATCTCTAAGCAAGATTATGACCCACAAGGAGCGAGTGTAACCTTGCTTATTTCTGAAAAAGGTTATCCTGAAACGATAGATGAATCCTGCAACTGTGGCAGATGGCGTGAAGAAATTGCAGCACATCTCGATAAAAGCCATGTTACAGTTCATACTTATCCGGAATATCACCCGGATAATGCTATTGCAACATTCCGAGTCGATATTGATGTATCAACTTGCGGAACAATTTCCCCGCTTAATACACTCGATTTCCTTATTGATAGCTTTGATTCTGATATTATCACGATAGATTATAGAGTTCGTGGCTTTACTCGTGACCAAAGCGGCAAAAAGTTGTTTCTTGACCATAAAATGACCTCAATTCAAGATTATATCCGAGAGGAAACTCTCCGCAGATATGACGCTATTGATGTTAATGTTTATCAGTCGAATATTTTTCATACTCAGATGCTCATTAAAGAGATTGAGCTTCAAAATTATCTATTCAAAACTGATGTTTACGAGCTTCCGCCGAAAGAACGCCTTGAAATCTCAAGTAATCTCCGCAAGGAAATGATAGAGATTTTCAGCGGTACAAATGTTTATGATTGAGGTAAGCAGAAATGAGTCTTTCACAAAATGACGCTCCACTTTATGAAGCACTTTTAGAATATAAAGAAAACAGAATAGTTTCATTCGATGTCCCAGGTCATAAACAGGGAAAAGGCAATAGTGAGCTGACGAATTTCCTCGGTAAGCAGTGTATGAGCGTAGATGTCAATTCTATGAAGCCGCTTGATAATCTTTGCCACCCCGTAAGCGTTATCAAAGAGGCACAAGAGCTTGCAGCAGAGGCATTTGGTGCGGCTCACGCATTTTTTATGGTGAACGGAACATCAAGTGCAGTACAGGCTATGGTTATGAGTGTCTGTAAGCGTGGCGAAAAGATTATTATGCCGAGAAATGTTCATAGAAGCTCTATAAATGCCCTTATCATCTGCGGAGCTGTTCCCGTATATGTTGACCCAGGGCTTAATACCCGCCTTGGCATACCGCTTGGAATGGCTGTTGAAGATGTACAGCGAGCTATTGACGAAAATCCTGACGCAAAGGCTGTCATAGTAAATAATCCAACCTATTACGGTGTATGTTCCAATCTTCGTGAAATTGTTAAGATTGCCCATAAAGCCGGTATGAAGGTTCTCGTTGATGAAGCACATGGAACACATTTCTATTTTGGCGACTATATGCCTCTTGCGGCTATGCGTGTCGGAGCGGATATGTCTGCTGTAAGTATGCACAAAACAGGCGGTTCGCTCACACAAAGCTCAATATTGTTGCTTGGTGAAGGTATGAATGTCGGTTATGTCCGCCAAATTATAAACCTTACCCAGACAACAAGCGGTTCATATCTTTTGACTTCATCTCTCGATATTTCACGCAGAAATCTTGCTCTTAACGGCAAAAAGATTTTCGAGAATGTAACAATGCTTGCAAATTACGGCAGAAGTGAAGTAAATAAACTAGGCGGATATTATGCGTTTTCCCGTGAACTTATTAATGGAGATACAGTTTTCGACTTTGACCCGACAAAGCTTTCTATACATACAAGAGATATTGGTTTAGCGGGAATAGAAGTCTATGATTTACTTCGTGATAAGTATGAAATTCAAATAGAATTTGGCGATATTGGCAATATTCTTGCTATAATTTCTGTTGGTGACAGAATTTTAGAAGTCGAAAGGCTTGTTGCAGCACTTTCAGAGATTAAGCGTCTTTATTCCAAGACAAGTGCTGGCTTGCTCGACCACGAATATATAAAGCCAATAGTAGTATGTTCTCCACAGGACGCATTCTATAATGAAAAAGTACAGCTTCCCATAGAAGAAACTGTCGGCAAAGTTTGTGCGGAATTTGTTATGTGTTATCCGCCTGGAATACCTATTCTTGCTCCGGGTGAGCTTGTAACAAAGGATTCGCTCGATTATATTCTCTATGCCAAGAAAAAGGGTGCAACACTTCTCGGCACAGAGGATATGAACACAGAAAAGCTGAATGTTCTGAAATAATTGGAGGCAAATATTATGGAACAAAGATTTTGTTATAAAGACCAAAGAATAAATATAGGCGATATATTGATGTTTATTGTAATGTTTATGCTGAATATAGGTTTATTCTTTGCAAGTCTTGTTATGGGCTTAAAGGGCGAACTTGATTATGTAGCAAAATTAACTATCTTAGTATTAGTCATTATTTTCAATGGACCAATTATTGCATATTTTATTCTGAAGCTTTCGACTATGATTAAATTTAAAAGAAAGATAAATAGATTTAAGGCTGATGGCAAAAAGTTCAGAGCAAAGATAATAGATGAAAAGCTCGGCAAGCCACTTATGGAATCCGAGATACAAACAATATATACATATTATCCTGTTGTAAAATTTTTTGATTCTGAAACTCAAAAAGAAATAACTCTTACATCTAATTATCCTATGTGTGCGTCATATGAAAAAGCTTTAAGCCTGAATTCGGTTACAATATATGTTATGGACGAGGATTTTTTAATATTTGATTTTGCCGAAATAGGTGATAAGGAATATAGCCTTGAACGCAGAACAAGCAATGGCAGGGCGATTGCAGATGTTACCGAGAAAATATACAAGATAAAACAGATTGCTTATGAAGTAGGTATGTTAATATCTTGCCTTATTCTTCTTGGAATACAAGTTCTTAAATATTTTCTGATTGGATAGTATTTTTATAAAATTTACTCATATAATATTTAAATTTCAAATAAGTGTGGTATAATTTATTTGCAGATATTTTTTAAGGAGTTGATTTTTTGGAGCTTTGGTATACTGAAGAGCAGACAAAGAATGTCCGCTTTTCGATTCGCTGTGATAAGCAGATTTATGCGGCAGAATCAGACTATCAGAGAATAGAAATTTTTTCTACTCCCGAGTTTGGTAAAATTCTTATCCTTGATGATAGAATTATGCTGACTGAAAAGGACGAATTTATATATCACGAAATGATAACGCATGTTCCGCTTTCTGTTAATCCGAATATTAAGAATGTTCTTGTTATCGGAGCAGGCGATGGCGGAGTAACTGCTGAACTTACAAAGTATGATAGTATAGAGCATATAGACCTTGTCGAGATAGATAAAATGGTTGTTGATGCCTGCCTTGAATATTTACCAGATGTTTCAAGCAAGCTCCTCGACAAAAAGGTTACTATACATATTGATGATGGTTTGAGATATGTCCGTAGCTGTGAAAATCAGTATGATTTAATTATAGTAGATTCCACTGACCCGGTAGGCCCTGGCGAGGGACTTTTCACACAGGAATTTTACGGTAATTGCTATAAGGCTCTCAACGAGAGCGGTATTCTTGTAAACCAACACGAAAGCCCATATTATTCAGTTTACGCAAGGGCTATGCGTCTTGCTCATAAGAAGATAGCGGACTTTTTCCCGATAGTAAGGGTATATCAGGCACATATTCCAACCTATCCGTCAGGTCATTGGCTTTTTGGTTTTGCCTCAAAGAAGTTTGACCCGATAAAAGACCTTGATGCAGATGCGTGGAATAAGCTTGACTTAAAGACAAAATATTATAATACAGAACTTCATAAGGGTAGTTTTGCCTTGCCAAATTATGTATTAGAACAGCTTGACTAAGAGTTAAAATAATGGAACAATCTCAAATATTTAAAACTAAATTTATAGAAAAATTTAGTGAATATAATATTAAAGAAAGCATAGAAGATGATTGTTTAGAGATAGAAATCATAAATTATGAAGATAAAAATATTATTATACATTTTGATGAAAATGAAATAATATTTTTCTTTTTAGAATATCATATGCATATTTATTATGACGATGATAGTTTTCAATATTTAGTTGATATAACCAAGAAAGTTTTATCATCAGAATATGTAGTTATGGTTGTTTATAGTAATAAAAGATGGTTATGTAGCAATCTCTTGAAATTTGAAGATGTTCCAATGAATTCATTATCAAAATTTTTGAAGTTTTGCTTTCCAAATACAAAAGAATTTAGAAATGAATTAAAAAATGGTGGAAAAGTATATTTTAGTTTTTGGGATAGCAGTAAAAATATGATATATAAGGTTCAAGATGGTAAACTATCTTGTGAAAAATAAAAGTATATTTTAGTATAATTGGGGGTAATCAAAATGTCAAAGGCATTGATAATTGGTGCAGGTGGTGTTGCGAGCGTAGTAGTTCATAAGTGCTGCCAAAATTCAGAAGTTTTCGAGGAAATTTGTATCGCAAGCCGTACAAAGTCCAAGTGCGATGCACTCAAGGAAAAGCTTGACGGCGGAAAGACAAAAATTACAACTGCTCAGGTTAATGCAGATAATGTTGCAGAGCTTGTTGCTCTTATCAATAAAGAAAAGCCTGATATTGTCATAAATGTTGCTTTGCCATATCAGGATTTAACAATTATGGATGCTTGCCTTGAAACAAAGACAGACTATGTTGATACAGCCAACTATGAACCACTCGATACGGCAAAATTCGAGTATAAGTGGCAGTGGGCATATCGTGAGAAATTCAAGGAGGCAGGAATTACTGCTCTCTTAGGCAGTGGCTTTGACCCAGGCGTAACAGGTGTTTTCTCAGCTTATGCACAGAAACATCAGTTTGATGAAATCAATTATATTGATATTCTCGATTGCAATGCAGGCGACCACGGCTATCCGTTTGCAACAAACTTTAACCCTGAAATCAATATTCGTGAAGTTTCCGCAAAGGGAAGCTACATTGAAGATGGCAAATGGGTAGAAACAGAGCCTATGGAAATTAAGAGAGTTTATAATTTCCCAGAGATAGGCGAAAAGGATATGTATCTTCTTCACCATGAGGAATTAGAGTCGCTGGCACTTAATATCAAAGGCATTAAGCGTATTCGTTTCTTTATGACCTTTGGACAGAGTTACCTGACGCACCTCAAGTGCCTTGAAGATGTTGGAATGACTTCTATTGAACCTATTGAATTTGAGGGCAAGCAAATTGTTCCGCTTCAGTTCTTAAAGGCTGTTCTTCCTGACCCTGCATCTTTAGGACCACGCACAAAGGGTAAGACAAATATAGGCTGTATCTTCCAGGGTAAGAAGGACGGTAAGGATAAAACATATTATCTTTATAATGTTTGTGACCATGAGGAATGCTATAAGGAAGTAGGCTCACAGGCTATTTCTTATACAACAGGCGTTCCTGCAATGATAGGCGCGTCTATGATTCTCACAGGCAAGTGGAAAAAGCCGGGCGTATATAACATAGAGGAGTTTGATCCAGACCCATTTATGGACGCACTCAACAAATGGGGGCTTCCATGGAAAGAAAGCTTCAACCCAGATTTAGTAGATTAATTTTTTAATTTATAAATCTTATGTTAGACGCTTAAAAGTTTTGCGCAGGGCGGAGTACCTCTGATGTCAAGACGCAGAATCACTCGGCATTGCCTTGCTCGTAGTTGGTTAGATAAGATTGCTGCCGCGACTGAAGAAACTACCGATTAGCTAATAAACTTTTCAAAGGTTCACAGTTTCTAAAGGCAGAGTCTTTGGTCTCTCTCAGCATAGAGCGGAACACCTTATCTTTCTCAAAGAGCAGGAAGGTAGAAAAACATTCCAGTGTAATGTTTTTTGTAGGAAAATCTCACAGAGGTTTACCTGAAAAATAAATCTAAGCTAAAAGTAGGGTGAACTGTTTTCGCCCGTTTTAGAAAATAATTTTTAATTTAAAGGAGATAGTTGTTTGAAGAAATATTTGGTATCGGAGATTGTACACTAACCGGGAGGTTTGTGAAAAAACAATCTTAATCCAAGCCTCCCAAAAGAGTTATTATTTATATATGACTTTTAGGAGGATAATCTCGTGAATAGAGAAAATAAAAGAAAACAATACGAAAAAGCTTATTATAAAAATCATAAATGCAATGAAAGTTTTACCTGCAAAATGTGTGGCAGACTTGTTGTGCCAATGGGAGCAGGTAGTGACCATCGCAATCATTGTCCGAATTGCCTGTGCAGTCTACATCTCGATATAGAACCAGGTGACCGTCAGGCTGATTGTGGCGGTATAATGGAACCCATTGCAGTATGGGTACGCAAGAATGGCGAATGGGCTATTATTCATCGTTGCCGAATATGCGGAGAACTTTCTTCAAATCGTATAGCGGCAGATGATAACCCTATGAAGTTGATGTCTATTGCAATGAAGCCGGTTGCACTTCCACCATTTCCACTTGAAAAGATAGAGGAAATGACAAAACAAATGGCAGGCGATGGAACATTAAATTTATAAGCTTTTAGTAAAAATAACAACTCGAATTATTTACCTGAATAGGTTATAATTCGAGTTGTTTCTTTTTGGGATTATTTTTAAATTTTTTGCCAAACCTTAAAATCGTGTTTAGTGCCCTTTTTTATATCATAAAGGGCTGAATCAGCGTGTTTCAGACATTCCATAATTGATTCTTGATTGTATTTTTGCGTCGTTGAGATACCAATAGAGCAAGAAATTCTGTGTTTTGTATCAATTTTTATAGGTCTCTTTAACGCTTTAGAAATATCATTTATAAAGTATCCGTTTTTTTCAATTTGCTCGTAAATTTGTTTTGAAATTTTTACACCATATTCAGTTGAAGAATCGGGAAGAACGATTATAAACTCATCTCCACCATAACGGACACAATAGCCTTTGTCACCAACTATTTCAGTAAATAGTGATGAAAGTTTCTTTAGCATAAGATCACCAATATCATGACCGAAAGTATCGTTGCAGTATTTGAAGTTATCAAGGTCAATATATAGAATAGTTGTCTCTTGTTCCTCAAAGTTTTGCTTTGTTGAATAATCTGAGAAATCCTCAAGCTTTTTCGCAAATCCCTGACGATTAAGCAAGCCTGTAAGCAGGTCTGTAATCGAGCTTTTTTGTAGTTTTGCGTTTATAGCTTTAATTTCTATCTTAGCATTAAGTCGTTCAACGGCGTCCATAATTTGTAAAGCTGCAAACTTAAATATAATAAGTTCAGTGCTTCCGAAGAAATATATATTAGATGATAAGTTTTCGTGAACTTTTACAGTAGCAATCATTACACCTTGAAGAACCTCATTATTATACATAGGTATACATATCAATGATGCTACTTCTATTTTTCCGAAGATATTAAGAATAATATCATAATCATCAAAAGTTTTATCAAAACGAGATGTAATAAATTCTTTTCGATAATCTAAGAAGAAATTAGTTATATCTTTTATATCCTTATTAGTTAGATTAAGACTTTTGCTCATATATGAAACCTTAGGGCTATGATTTTTCATTTCTATAAAGAGAGCATAATCAATATTGTAGCTATTCTGAATATTATTCATAGCATTATTAACAAGCTCTTTATCAGTAGAATAATCCTTATTGAGCAAGTCTTGCCACGAAATAAGAAAATTTATACCCTTATTTTTATTACTAAGCTCGTGTTCAATTTTGCAACGCTTAGACATAGATTCAAGTTGTTTTTGTGTGACGCTTTCAAGTTTGAGTTCAATTTTTTGATGTGGAAACGGTCTGCCCTCAAGCTTTGCTCGAAGAATTTCAGCTTTAAATTCATAACTATGTGTTTCGCAAAATTCGAGCGCTTCATTTAATATCTTAACAGCGTCATCATGTCTTTCCTGAATTTCATAGAGGTCAGCTTGTGCAATAGCAAATTGATAATATGCAAAAAACAGATTTCCTGTTGAGCGGAAAAGATGGATTTTTGCTCTGTCAAAACATTTCTGTGCCTTTTCAATATCTTCATCTTTGGCAATTAGACCTGCTGTGAAGAAGTAGAAAAACATATCATCGTCCCAAAGATAGAAGCTTGATTCGATAGGCTTTTTGAGCATATGAGAAACTGACCTTTCAAGCTTACTGAAATAGAGATTTGCATTATATTCTATTCCAAGATAACAGTTGCAGAGAACAAGGAAACCGTAAATCTTACCAAGGTTACAAATTCTGAGCTTATGCTTATCAAGTGCATCGAGAAATTCAAGAACAATAGTCAGATATGTAATAGCTGAATAGTATTCGTGTGCAAGAATGGCATTAGTAGCCATATTATATAGAGTTTCGCAAACCATATCAGGATTATTAAGCTCATAAAGGATAGCCAATGCTTTATTAAAGTATTCATTTGCAATGCCATATTTTTCACTAACTATACGATTATAGCCAAGCCCGTTATATGTATTTGCTTCTTCGAATTTATTATTTTGCCCTTCAATAATTTCAAGAGTTTTCTTATAAAAATAATCAACAGATGAGAAGTAGCCATAAGAAGACGCCATCATAACATTTTTTTGCCAAGCTTTTATCATCAAAGATTCATTATTAAGCATTTTAGCCAAAGCCATACCTCGTTTAAACGACTCGGCTTCTTCGATGCTTTTTTCTCCATTGGCAAAATAAATAATATCATTGCAAGTTCCGAAAAGATAGATATATGCCAAATGATTATAATATTTATACTTGATTGCCTCGTTAGCAAAGTTATCGTCTACAATGAGGTTAACGTCCCAAGAATAAATATTTTTCCAACAGTTAAGAGTAATAATATAATCAAGAAGCTTTGCTTTAAAATGGTATTCATCATTATCAATTTCTTCTGCAATATCAAAACATTTTTGAATATACTTATTTGCAATATCCTTTTGACCGTATATAAACTGAGATAATGCGGAAATATATGAACAGCTGAATTTTTCCTCAAGACTTGTAGTTTTTTTGATAGAACTATTGATATTATCACAAAGCATAAGTGCAGTTCTTGAGTTATCAAGACATAGTGCGACGAGGCTATAAAGCTTGAGATAGGAAAGTTTATCCATCAGTGGAATAGTGATTTTTTCAACCTCGAATTTATTATGAATTTGCTCGAGATAATAGTTAGCCTGATTTATCATTGCACAGGAAACCATATTGTTAATAAGTCTGACATATGTATTCAAGTCTTTGGGAATAGGGTCAAAAAGTTCTATTCTTTCGCTTTCTGAAGTGTGGCTGTCTTGCAGACTCCAATCAACAATCATATTATGACTATCAATATAGTCAATCATAGTATTCCAATCTTTTTTTATATATTCCGGAACATTATAAACTTCATTATAGTTTGCAAGGAAAGCAAGATTTTCCTTGCCATGTTTTATAAGCTCAATAAGAAGCTTTATAGTAGATTGTTCAGAAAAATGAAGTTTGTTAAGAAGCATGAAGAGAGTATGCTTTTTAGAAACATAGGCAAGAATATTATATATAGATTCTGTAAATCTTTTTTCTTCATATTCGTATTCTATGAAAATAATATTTTCATTTCGATGACATACTCCGGTTTCAATATAGCTTTTTATAACGGGACGAGCCTGAAAATATACGCCGGCTTTTTCGAGAAATTCATCAACAGTAATATCGCTATAAAATCTCTGATAAAGTTCCATTATCCAATCAAGAAAAGGCTCGAATACACTATGCATATATTTTGAAGAAAATTCATGATATAAAAAAACAATATCCTCTTCTTGAGATTCAAAAACCTCTCTTAATTCAGATTCCCTAAGATTTAAAGTATTATAATATTTAACAAAAATTATGTTATTATGTCGCTGCTTTAAATTATTTAGAATAGAATCTATTATTTTATGAATATATAACTGTGAGCATGATTCCATAATTTCAGCCTCCACACGATATTTAATTTATTATACCAAATAGAACTTCAATTTTCAATATTATTTTATTAATTTTAGCTATAAGCAGTTTAATACAAAACGATACATTTTTTAGAATGTTAACATGTTGATATGTTATTGTCTATTTTAATTTATAATTAGTTTGTGGAAATTTTTAAATGAGTAACGCTTTTAGAAATTAATTTATTGCAAGTATACTTTTTAGAAAATTTTAATATTTGGAATTTTTATATGTAAATATTGGATGATATCTGATGATTTTTCATCTGTGAGATGACTATGCTTGATATTTTATAGGAAATCTGTTAAAATATAGGGAAAATAGGGAAGGAATGATTTTTTATGTTATCTAAAAACCTTATTGACCTTGAGGATCTCTCTGTTAAGGAGATTCTTGATATAATCGACCTTGCCAATAAGATTAAAGCTAATCCGTCTGAATATGCAAATGCTTGTCAGGGAAAAATACTGGCAACTCTTTTTTATGAACCGTCAACGAGAACCAGAATGTCGTTCTCAACAGCTATGATGCGTCTTGGCGGTAATGTTATAGGCTTTGATAATCCGATGAATTCATCTGTTTCTAAGGGCGAAACTCTTAAAGATACTCTTACAGTTATAGGCGGATATGCGGATATTATTGCAATTCGTCACCCGCTTGAGGGTTCTGCTGAAGCTGCTGCAATGTATTCGCCTGCACCTATTATAAATGCCGGTGATGGCGGTCATCTTCATCCAACACAAACCCTTGCTGATGTTGTAACATTATATAACGAAAAAGGCAGACTTGATAATCTCTGCATTGGTCTTTGTGGAGATCTTAAATATGGTAGAACAGTTCATTCTCTTATAAAAACTATGAGTAGATTTAAAGGCAACAGTTTTGTTCTTATATCTACTCCTGAACTTGCAGTGCCACAATATATTAAAGATATTATGAATAATGCTGGTTGTAAGTACACTGAACTCACAAGCCTTAAAGAAGCTATGGGCGAACTTGATGTTCTTTATATGACAAGAATACAAAGGGAACGCTTTGAAAATGACGAGGAATATGAACGCCAAAAGGGTGTTTTCATACTTGATAAGGAAAAACTGGATTTAGGAAAATCTGACCTCCGTATTCTTCACCCACTTCCAAGAGTTGATGAGATAGATTATGAAGTTGATGATGACGAAAGGGCTAAATATTTCCAACAAACCGTTTATGGAATGTATGCAAGAATGGCACTTTTTATGACAATGCTTGATGGCGAAAAAAAGGTACTTAAAAAGTATAAAAATGATAGTCCTTATAAAGATGTTATCTGCACTAATGAGCATTGTATAACTCATCAGGAAACATATTTGCCTAAGAGATTTAAGAAATATGGTGATATGCTTGTCTGCGAATATTGTGAAAACAGCACTCATAAATAATAATCAGGAGAACAAGCCTTTGATGCTTGTTCTCTTTTCCTCTCCAAGAAAAAACGGCTATACTAAAAAACTGCTTGAATCTTTTTTGATGGTTGCGGAAAATAAGTATGATATTAAAATTTTAGATTGCTATAAGCTTATGCCCAAGCCCTGCATACATTGCGGAAAATGTGAAAAAGCTGATGTTTGTATATTTAATGATTTAGATGAATATGATGCACTTCTTAGTGAGGCGGAGGCTTTGGTTTTTGCGAGTCCTGTATATAATTTGTCTGTTCCAGCACCGCTGAAAGCTTTGGTGGATAGGAGTCAGAGATATTTTTCAAAGAGATTTTCGCTCGGTATTAAACCGCCGATAAAAAAGCATAAAAAGGCTGTTTTATTGCTTACTTGTGGAAGTAATGATGAAAGTGGTTTTGAAATTATAGAAAAACAGCTTTCACGAATGTTCACAATTATGAACACTGAACTTTTTGGAAAAATTTGTGTTGCAGAAACAGATAGGATTAAGGATATTGCTGAATATGAAAAGCAAGCTTATGAACTGGCAAAGAACTTGACTGATACGATTAACTAATTTTTAATTTTAAACTTACACAAATTTATATTAAAAAACCTCCTATATCAGAAATTATAATCTGACATAGGAGGTTTGTTTAGATTGGAGAAGGATTTTCTCCAACAATATTTCCATAAAGAGATAGAGAAGTATGTTTTTGATCGAACGGATTTGTTATAACAAGTCTGGCATTTTTACTAGAAACATTATCATTAAAACCGAGATTTTCTATTGCGGCAAACTCAACCCATTCTGTTGAGCCGGCATTGTGTTTGAGTGTATATATTATATCATTTTCAATTTTATACTGACCCTTGAAGGTTTCGTAATCTTTTTCCTTACTATGTGTAGTGCAGTAACGATATAATGAATATGTTCCATCATCGTTAAAAACAAACCTATATACAAGGGTAGGCGAATGGCATTTTGTACATTGCATAGTTGTATTTTCCCAGACTGACGAACCTCCGCCAATATGAATTGATGTGCTTAGTATTTTTTTAAGAGCATCAAGTTTTTTGAGAATTAAATCTACATGGTCATAACCTGATAGAGAGTCATAAAGCTTGAGTGCCTCGACATATTTATTGGTTTCATATAGATAATTTGCCTGACTTAGTGTTGCGGAATTTGCTTGTTCAAGAGCATCAGCATTTTTAGTTATATTATATATCTGCATAAAAAGTTCGCTTGCTTCTGAATAATGCTTTTTATTATAAAGTGCAGACGCTTTACTCATCAGAGAGTCTTCAACTTTTTTTGCCAGTTTTTCTGAATTTTCATAACCGTCTAAATTTATGAGCGTTTTAAGAGCGGAAATGTAGTCCTTTTGAGAATAAAGATATTCACCGTATTTATACATAGATTCGAGGTATTTCTCAGAAGAATCGCTGTAATTTATTTGGCTAAAAATCTCAGCCGCCGATAAATATTTTTCGTTGCTAAAAAGAGTTTTTGCTTTGAGGTATTTTGCACGAAGAATTTCCTGTTCGCTATCACCATATCCATTTAGCTTTGAAAGAGCGTCTATTGCTTGGTCATATTTTCCTTCACTTATAAGTGCGGTTGCATGATAATAATTGCTTGCAGGAATAAGAAAATAATAGGTGCAGAAAGTTAGTACTGCAATAATAAGAAGTATTATTGTGAATGCAGTTATTTTCTTTTTTTTGCTTTTAGCCTTTACCTTTTTTCTTTTTGAGGTTTTTGAAGGCTTTGGTTGAGTGTTAAGTGAATTATTCTGTTTTTTGGGGGAAATATTTTCAGTTTTTGTTGTTAAAGACTCTGTTTCATTGCTTTGATGTTTTAGAAAATTTTCATTTTGGTTCATAGTTGATACATCGGTACTTTCAAGAAGCCATTCAAGTTCAGCACCGCATTCACAACAGGTTTCCTCAACCGGCCAGTTGAATGTACCACATACGCAAAGCCAATAGTTGGTTCCTATTTGTGGTGCATAGAGAAGTTTATCGTCAGGTAGCCCTTTTTCCGACCATAAATCCCTAAATTTTCCGAAGTATCTACCCATATATGAGGAAATACTATTTTGCTTAATTGGAATATTAAAAGCTTGAGAGCTTTCATTAATCCATTCTTCACCGTCAGAATCAGAAGCACTTTTTAGAATAATATCAATCGCCATAGTTTCAGAATTTTCTATGGGAATTAAATTTTCATCTCCGAAACACTCATTTCTTTTTGCATTGAGATTTTCAAAGGTGTAATTTTCAATTCGTGAAATTTCATTTCTGATTATACCATAGCATATAATGTCTATTCTAATAGATGTAAGTATTTCGGGTTGGATATTTATAAATTTTACATTGGCAAAAAGTTTATCAGAATCATTTTCTTTATATAAATTAGCACAGCAAATGAAAAGCGGTGAGCCGTCAAACCAGCGAATTTCATTATTTGAATTTATTATTTGAAAATTAGATTCATTCATATCCACCCCTCCTTATAAAAATATATATTTATTCTATTATAAATCTCGGTTTATGTCAAGGAAAAATTCACAGAAAGTTCATAATTTGTAAATAGAAATATGGCTAATCAACGATTTTTTGAATCACTTAGCATTGAAATTTGTTGAAATATGCTGTATAATATATAAATATGGCTGTTTTTAAAATTGAGATAATATTAAATGATAGGAGCTTCAGAAATGGAGATACGGACTATTAAAGCGGAAACTATTACTAATACAGTAGAAAAGCTTTTTAAAGACTTGAATTATAATATTGGAGATGATATAAGCGAGGCTCTTTGTGACGCACAGAAAAATGAGGAATCGCCTGTCGGAAAGGCTGTTATTGCTCAGCTTTTAGAAAATAATAAAATTGCTGCTGAAGAAGAAATTCCTATTTGTCAGGATACAGGAATGGCTGTACTTTTTGTTGAATATGGAGAGAGGGTTGTTATTGACGGCAATTTTAAAGAAGCTATTGAAGAAGGCGTCCGTAGAGCATATGTCGGCGGATATTTGAGAAAATCCGTAGTTGCCGACCCGGTTTTTGATAGAATTAATACTAAAGATAATACCCCTGCAATTATTTATACGGATATTGTTGAGGGCGATAAAATTAAAATTCTTGCAGGTTGTAAGGGCTTTGGCAGTGAGAATATGTCGCAGATTAAGATGCTTACGCCGTCTGCCGGAATTGATGGTGTAAAGCAATTTATACTTGATGCAGTTGAATATGCAGGACCTAACCCATGTCCACCGATTGTTGTCGGCGTTGGAATCGGTGGAACATTTGAGAAAGCGGCGCAGCTTGCAAAAAAGGCTACTCTCAGACCGATAAATACTAAAAACGAAGACCCGCGCTATGCAAAGCTTGAAGACGAACTCATAGAAGAAATCAACAAAATGGGTTTTGGTCCGGCCGGTCTTGGCGGAAATACAACGGCAATAGGCGTTAATGTTGAAACATATCCTACACATATTGCGGGTATGCCGGTTGCAGTTAATATCTGCTGTCACGCTGCAAGACATAAGGAGGCGGTTATATGATTACAAAGAAAGATGACGGAAAAATCAAGATAACTCTTCCGCTTACAGATGATGATATAAAAGAACTTCATGCAGGAGATAGCGTTCTTATCTCAGGCAGTCTTATTACAGGTCGTGATGCCGCTCACAAAAGGCTTTATGAACTTATTGAAGAAGGAAAGGAACTTCCTGTTGATATTAAAGGTGAGGTTATTTACTATGTAGGTCCTGCACCCGCAAAACCTGGTCACGCAGTAGGCCCGGCCGGCCCTACATCAAGCTATCGTATGGATAAATATTCGCCAATTTTGCTTGATTTAGGCTTGAAAGGTATGATAGGTAAGGGTGCAAGAACTCAGCCTGTTATTGACGCTATCGTTAGAAACAAGGGTATTTATTTTGCAGCAATAGGCGGTGCGGCGGCTCTTATTTCAAGAAGTATTAAGAGCAGTGAAGTTCTTGCCTATGAAGATTTAGGTACAGAGGCTATATATCGCTTTGTTATAGAGGATTTTCCGGCAGTAGTTGCTGTTGATTCTTTTGGCAATGATGTATATAAATTCGGTGCAGAAAAGTACAGAAAATGATGCTTGACATAATGGCTTTGAAAAATTATTAATTTAGAAGTTACGGTCAGCGTTTATTTTTTAGAAAAATAGTTACCAAAAGCGTTAATTGGCGGACTTTGTCCGCCAATTTAGGGGCAAAGAAATGTTAAGGGCTTTGCCCTTAAAACCCACGAGGGACTCCGTCCCTCGACCCTGCAAGCTTTTGAAAAAGCTTGAGCAAAACTTTTATCTGTCTTAGATAAGTTAGTAAACTATTGTAGGGGCGAAATATATTCACTCACTCGGTAGCTACTTTCTCCGCGTGAACAAGCTGCTTATGCTTACTACTATCGAGACTTGTCGAGCGATTCTGCGTCTTGTCCTGTGCGGTCACGCACCGTGTCTTGACTGCGGAGGCACTCCGCAAAATTATAATCAGAGAGGAAATGAAAACTATGAGCAATACCAATGAAAAACAAAGCTTCGCTACCCGTGCCGTACACGCTGGCAATGGTATCGATACTAACACAGGTGCTATTAAGCACGCTATCACAATGGCTAACAGCTATGTACTCCCTTATGACGCAACAACTCTTAACTGGAGTGACGCAGATGTAAACATCTACACAAGAAACGGCGGTGCTAACCAAGGTTATCTCCAAGAAAAGCTTGCTTCTCTTGAAGGCGGTGAGGATTGCGTAGTTCTTGCAAGTGGTGTTGCGGCTCTTTCAGGCCTTTTCTTTGCACTTCTAAAAAGCGGCGACCATGTTATTTTCTCAAGCGTTACATATATCGCTGTATATCGCCTTTTGAATGAACTTTTCAATAATAAGTTTAATATTGAAACTACTATTGTTGATACAACAGATATTGAAGCTGTAAAGGCGGCTATTCGTCCTAATACAAAGCTTATTCATATCGAAACTCCAGGTAACCCTACCCTTAATGTTACTGATATTAAGGCTATTGCAGACCTTGCACACGAGCATAATATTCTCCTTTCTTGCGATAATACTTTTGCTTCGCCTTATAATCAGCGTCCTTGCGAGCTTGGTGCAGACTTTACTGTTGAAAGTCTTACAAAGTATATCAATGGTCATGGCGATGCTATGGGCGGTGCTATTATCGGTAAGAAAGAATACCTTGATATTATCAGAGCACAATCTCAGGTTAATCTCGGCGCTACAATCAGCCCGATGAATGCTTGGCTTATTATGCGTGGTTCTGTTACACTTCCACTCAGAATGAAAAAGCACAACGAAAATGCTCAAGCTGTTGCAGAATACCTTGAATCACTTCCTTGCACAAGCTTTGTTGCATATCCAGGACTTAAGAGAAGTAAGTATTATGAGCTTGCAAAGAAGCAAATGCCAAACGGTTGCGGTGGTGTATTCTCATTCGGACTTAAGGCTGACCATGATACAATCAACAAGTTTATCAGCGAGCTTAAAATGATTGTTTCTGCCGTTTCTCTTGGACACGAGGGAAGCCTTATCGTATTTCTCGGCGAAGATGACGAAAGACAGTATCTCTATCCAGAAGAATTCCATAACGGTTTTATGCGTTTCTCTGTCGGTCTTGAGGACGCTGAAGATATTATTGCTGACCTCGACCAAGCACTTCGTAAGTCTGGTATTCTAAAATAATTGAAATTTGATGACAGCTTGAGTTTTGAGAAGTATAAACGGTTTCTTTGAAAAATGCAAGCTTTTAGCTGTTTTAGGGTTGATTTTATATCAGCCCTATTTTATTATAAGGAGGAAAATTATGGCTTTTACTTATGATGAAGTCCTTAAACTCAAAAAGTATATGGACGAAAAACTTTCTGTCTATGTTCATTTTCACGATGCCTGCGGGGGTCAATATTTTAATCTTGATGAACCAAATGAGGACGCTAAGCATGAGCTTGAAAGATATTTTGCAAAGCTAAATAAATCAGTTAAATTCGCAGAGGATAATATGACTTTTACTGTCGAGGAGGGTAAGAATAGTGGTTAAATTTTATGACAGCGTTGATGATAGTTTACTAAAATTTGCAGTTATTTTTGCTATGTACGACGGAAAATATATTTTCTGCAAGCATAAGCAAAGAGATACCCTTGAAATCCCTGGTGGGCATCGTGAAGAAAATGAAGCCATAGATGATACCGCAAAGCGTGAACTTTATGAGGAGACTGGTGCGATAGATTTTGACATTGAGCCTGTCGGAGTTTATTCTGTTACTGAAAAGAATAATTTTAATGGTGCGGAAACCTTTGGTATGCTGTATTATGCGAATATCAGGAGTTTTGAAACGGAATTGCACAACGAGATTGAAAAAATTATTATAACCGATAAAGCTCCAATAAGCTGGACTTACCCAACAATTCAGCCTAAGATTTTTGAGTATATAGACAAGATGAGGTGGAAATATGATAAAAACCAAAAGGCTTGAATTAGTTAGATTTGATAATAAATACGCAAAAGATTTATTTGAGCTATGGAGCGACTATGAGGTAATAAAATATACATATATGCCACAGCTAAAATCTATTGATGAGTGTTCTGAAAAGATAGAAATGTTTATCAACTATACAGATGATGAAGTTGTGAATAACTTTATTATATTATTAGATGGTAAGGCTATTGGAATAGTTGGTTCTCCTATCATTGATAAAAATAAGGCAGTTTTTGGTTTGTATTATCAGTTAATGAAAAAATATTGGGGTAAGGGATATATAAGCGAGGCGGTAGAAGCTTTTATAAATTATATACGGGGTAAATTTCCAAATGCTGAATTTAATGCAGAAGTTGTTTGTGAAAATCCTGCAAGTGAAACAATATTGAGAAAAATTGGGTTTAGCAAAGTTGGTATTGAAAAAAACGGATTTACCCTAAATAAATTTACACTTGATATTGTTAAATTTATAGGTTGAGTGTGTTTAATATTATTTGAAAATTTGGTGATAATATGAAATTTAGTCAAAGACACCCTTATTTGTTTTGGGAACTTATAGGTTTGGCAGTGCTGTTTATTGATTTTGTACTTATTGTCTGCTTTTTTGGTTTGCTTAATTTAAAGGGCGATGCAGTTTATGCAACGATTGTTTTCACTGCAATTTTTGCAGGGGCTATTATGTTCCTTTCGCCTATTATAATATTTTTCAGGCGTAGAAAATTTGAAAGTTCAATAAGATATGATAATTTTGCAGAGGCAATAATATTTGAGAAAAAATCAGATGTTTGGAAAGCAATAATTGTTTTTATAATTAGTTTACTTGTATGTGTGGCAGTTATTGGATTTATGTGCTATACTGGATTTGTGATTTTTGCACCGCTTGGGGTTTATGCAGCAGCTGCGGTTTATATTCCTTGGAGAAAATATATGCTTTCTAAGTTCTATAAGATTAAAAATGCTGAAAAGTATTGCGAAATAATTTGTGCTGATGGCAGTGATTTTCTTGATAGGCTGGATAAAGAATATACATTGACAGCTTTTAATATTGGTAATAAACCGAATGATGAGCTTTTGAATTTCTTATATAATGCAATGAATTTTAAAGGCTTTATTAAAGATAACAAGCTTAGAATTTATATTCTGGATAATGCTTTTATAAGCAAAAATTACAGCTTTAAAACTAACCCTAATCTGTCATTATTATGTATCCTTCCCGATGATTTGAACCTTTCAGATAAAAATGAACTTAGCAAGTTGTTTTATAATCGCACAAATACTATATTTGATAGCTATGAAACAGTTATACATACACTGATGGCAGACTACCTACTATATATAAACTATAATGCACATTTGGAGTAATTGTTGAATGTAGTATATAAGTAAATTGAGTATGTGTGGAGAATAAGTTTTATGAAAAAAATAAAAAAGATACTTTCAGTGATATGGATTATAGTGGGACTTTTGCTCCATTTATCTATATTTATTATTATAAAAACTAAAGATGATAGGTCTTTACTTGGATTTATAATATCGGTGATTGTTTGGTGGATTATAAGTGCATTATTATTGAATCATAAGGTAAAAACAGCGAATAAAGAAGCTAAGGAATATCGTGAAAAATTTATATCGACTGAAATAATAGAAAATGATAAATTCGGTAAGGTATCTTTTGAAAAAGACTCAAAGACTAATGAGCTTTATTGCGAATGTTTTAGCCTACCATTTGGAAATTTTAATCCCTCAATATATATTATTGATTATAATGATAAATTTAAGACTTTATATTTAAAAAGCCTGGAGGAAATTTATGATAATCAAGAAAAGATATTGAGCGATTATTATGATGAAGCAAAGAAATTCTGTGATAATTGGGATGAAAAAGATTCAGATGGCAATTCAATAAGCATAGAGTACATAAAGAAAAATCTCAGTGTAGATGACATTGATATTTTTGAGAGCGATGATGAAATTACAATAGTTATAAACGGCAACTTTGAAGATACTAATATTTTAGGTGGTCATACCATAACTGCTTCTATAAACTGCAATACTAAAGAAATCATTTATGACCTTGCTGGTTGAAAGATTTATTTAATGCAAGAATATGGTTGACAAAATCATATGCTTGTGTTATCCTATTATTACATTAGCGTGCTAAAGTAAAAGCACGAAATTGAGATGAGGTATATTATGAAAAATTACAGCAAAATTACTCCTGAGGGTACAAAGGATTTTCTTTTTGAGGAATGCCTTTCCACAAGGACAGTTTCACATATTTTGGGCGAGGTCTTTTCTCAGAGAGGATTTCATGAAGTTCTGACTCCCGGAGTTGAATTTTATGATGTTTTCTCAAATCCTGCTGCATTGATTCCGCAGGAAAATATGTTTAAATTGAGCGATTCTAAGGGCAGACTTATGGTTGTTCGCCCGGACTCAACTCTCCCGATAGCAAGAATGACTGCTACAAGACTTCAAAATGAAGTTTTGCCAATCAGACTTTATTACAATCAGAGAGTTTATAGAAATAATCGTGGTCTGACAGGCAGAAGCAACGAGGTTATGCAGACTGGTATAGAGCTTTTGGGTGTTTCTGGAAAGCGTGCAGACCTTGAGATTATTACTACTGCTATTGAGGCATTGACAAGATGTGTTCCTGATTTTAGAATAGAACTTGGTCACGCCGGTTTCTTTAAGGCTCTTTTGAATAAGCTGCCTGTATCTGATAATGAGCGCGAAGATATACATTCATTCATCGAGGCAAAGAACTATTCCGCACTTAATAGTTTTCTTGATACTCTTGAGCAAACTAAGGCTGTTGCAGCAATCAGAAGATTGCCAAGACTTTTTGGCGGTGAGGAAGTTCTTAACGAGGCGTCTGAGCTTTGTGATGATAAGGACGCACTTCGTCCCCTTGAGTATCTCAAGGAAATCTATGATTGCCTTACAAAGTTTGGTCTTGGTGAAAGGCTTATGATTGACCTCGGACTTGCCCAAAGAAACGACTATTACAGTGATATAGTTTTCTCAGGCTATGTTGAGGGTTCAGGCGAGCCTGTACTTATCGGTGGTCGTTATGATAAGTTGCTTGATATTTTTGATTCATCTATGCCTGCAAGTGGTTTTGGTATAAATGTAGACGCTCTTGCAAAGGTTATGCTTTCAAGAGGTCAGATTAAGATGAAACCATTGCCTGATGTACTTGTTCATGGTGATAATAGCTTTGAGGTTAAGTCTATCAAGCATTATCAGGCTCTTACACAGAGTGGACTTATCTGCGAGAACAGCGTATTCTCTACAAGAGATGAAGCTATTGCATATGCAAAGAAAAAAGGCATAGTAAGAATCGATTTCGTTAATGAAGAAGTCGAAACTGTTCTCTTAAATTAAGATTTGAAAGGATTTTATATATATGAAGCCATTAAGAATTGCTCTTACAAAGGGCAGACTTGAAAAGGATACAATAGGCTTGCTTGAATCGGCAGGATATGACTGCACAGCCGTTCGTGAAAAGGGCAGAAAGCTCATTCTTCCGATAGGCGACGGAGATATTGAGGTTGTTCTTGCAAAGGCTGCCGATGTTATTACATATGTAGAAAATGGTGTATGCGATTTAGGCGTTGTCGGAAAAGATACAATTATGGAAAACGGTAGTTGTTTCTTTGAGATACTCGACCTTGGCTTTGGTAAGTGCCGTTTTGCACTTGCAGGTAAGGGTGGAAGAAGTGCTGAGGAATTTTTCTCAGGTTATGGCGAAAAAACTATCGCAACTAAATATCCTAATGTCGCAAGAAACTTTTTCGAGGGCAAGGGTATGGATATAAGAGTTATCAAGATTGAAGGCTCTGTTGAGCTTGCGCCGCTTCTCGGACTTGCAGACGCTATTGTTGATATAGTTGAAACAGGTTCTACTCTCAGAGAAAACGGACTTACTATTATAGAGGATAATGTCGCTCAGATTTCTGCAAGACTTATTGCAAATACAGCAAGTCTGAAGCTTAGAAAAGCAGAAATTGAGGCATTGGCACAAAAGATGGAAGAGGAAAGGAGAAAATCCTCATGATTAGAAAAATTAAAGCAGATGGTGTTCAAGAAGTAGAATTTCTTGCAAAACTCGGCGAAAGAAGCCGTAACACCAATAAAGATGTAACAGAAACAGTAAGTGAAATCATCAATAATGTTATGATGAACGGTGACAAAGCTGTTCGTGAGTATACTGTTAAATTTGACGGTAAGGCTCCTGATGCTTTTGAAGTTCCAAAGGAAGAGCTTACAGCCCTTACTGCTAATTGTGACCCTGAATTTATTGCAACTCTTAAAAAGGCTGCTGATAATATTCGCAATTTCCATGAAAGACAGAAACAACAAAGCTGGCTTACAACTAAAGACAACGGTGTTATTATGGGACAGCGTATTCGTGGCTTAAAGTGTGTAGGTCTTTATGTTCCGGGCGGTACAGCAGCTTATCCGTCATCTGTTCTTATGAATGCTATTCCTGCAAAAATTGCCGGAGTTTCTGAACTTATTATGGTAACTCCTCCTGGCAAGGACGGCAAGCCTAATCCAGATATTATGGCAGCCGCAGCCATTGCAGGCGTTGACAGAGTTTTCCTTATGGGTGGCGCTCAGGCTGTTGCGGCTCTTGCATACGGTACAGAATCCGTTCCTAAGGTTGATAAGATTGTCGGCCCTGGTAATATCTTTGTTGCTACTGCAAAGAAATTGCTTTACGGAACAGTTGATATTGATATGATTGCAGGTCCAAGCGAAATTCTCGTTCTTGCAGACGAAAGTGCAAATCCAAAATTCCTTGCGGCTGACCTTATGAGTCAGGCTGAACACGATAAGCTCGCTTCTGCTATTCTTATTACAACTTCTGATAAATTGGCAGAGGATACAACAAAAGAAATTTACAGACAGGTTGAGGAACTTTCAAGAAAGGATATTATTGAATATTCTCTCGATAACTACGGTGTTATTATCGTTTGTGACACTATGGAGAGAGCAATAGAGCTTGCAAATGAGCTTGCCCCTGAACATCTTGAGGTTTGCTGTGAAAATCCTATGGAGTATGTCGGCAAGCTTGATAATGCAGGTTCTGTATTTTTGGGTAACTATTCTCCGGAACCGCTTGGAGATTATTTTGCAGGCCCTAACCATGTTCTTCCAACGTCAGGTACAGCAAGATTTTTCTCACCGCTTTCTGTTGATACTTTTGTTAAGAAATCAAGCTTTATTTACTATACAGAGGACGCTCTCCAAAATGACAGCGATGACATTATAAGATTTGCGAACACAGAGGGCTTAACCGCTCACGCAAATTCTATTATTGTTAGAAAGAAATAAGAACAAGCTTTCCAGACGGGAATCCGTAAGGATTCCCGTTATTTATCGAATGTTAAGGGCGTTGTCCTTAAAACCCACCAAAGGCTTTGCCTTTGGAAACTACGAGCCTTTAAAAAGGCTCGAGCGAAACTTTTAATTTTTATCAAAAGGAATGATTTTTATGTCATATATTTTATGCGAAAAGGTTCGTTCGCTTGAACCTTATGAGCCTATAAGTGGTACATATAATATTCGCCTTGATGCGAATGAATCTTGCTATCAGCTTCCTGAATCATTAAAAGCTGATATTCAAAAGGCTATTGAAAATGTTCAGTTTAACCGCTATCCTGACCCAACAGCATCTGAACTTATAAAGGCTTTCTCAAATTACTATAAGCTTTCTCCGAAAACAGTTACCGCTGGAAATGGTTCTGATGAACTTATTTCTCTTATAGTTTATACAATGATTGAAGATGACGGAGTTGTTTTGACAGTAAATCCTGATTTTTCAATGTATGGCTTTTATGCCGCAACAGGCGGTCATAGAGTTGTTACAGCAAGCAAGAATGATGACTTAACATTCAATGTTGATGAGGTTATCAAAAAAGCTAATGAAGAAAATGTCGCTTTGATTATTCTATCGAACCCTTGCAATCCGACAAGTTTGGGTGCGTCTAAGGAAGATATGCGAAAACTGATTACAAGCGTTAATGCTATGGTTGTTCTTGATGAAGCATATATGGATTTCTGGAATGAATCACTCTTAGATGAAGTTGAAAAGTATGATAATCTTATCATTTTAAAGACAGCGTCTAAGGCTGTTGGTTCAGCGTCATTGCGTTTAGGCTTTGCAATAGCTAATGAAACTATTACAAAAGCACTTAGAAGTGTTAAAGCACCGTACAATGTGAACTCAATTTCGCAGGCAATCGGTACAATTATATATAAAAATACAGAAATTTTGGAAAATTCCCGTAAAAGCCTTATATTTTTAACAAAATCACTGTATAATGGAATTATGGCATTGAAAGAGAAATATTCTGTGCCAATGACTGTTTATCCGACTTGCACTAATTTCTTATATATAAAGACTGATTTATCAAAAGAGATTACAGACTTCCTTGCTGAAAATAGTATAGCTATCCGTTTGTTTAAGGACGGCCACATCAGAATTTCAACAGGTACAGAGGAAGAAAATAAAATCGTTCTTGAAGTTCTTGAAAAGTTTTTTGCGAAGTTAGGCTAAATCGGAAAACCGACAGTAAAGGAGGTTGCTTAAAAAATGAGAAGTGCAAAGCTCGAAAGAGTTACAAAGGAAACGAATGTTTCAGTTTCGCTCAATCTTGACGGCGGAGATGTAAAGATTGATACAGGAATAGGTTTTTTCGACCATATGCTTACAGCATTTGGTGTTCATGGCGGTTTTGGTCTTGAGGTTAAAACAAAGGGCGACCTTGAGGTTGACTGTCACCATACTATTGAAGATACTGCTATCGTTCTCGGAAAGGTACTCGGAGAAGCTCTCGGAGATAAGTCGGGTATCGCAAGATACGGTTCATTCTATATTCCGATGGACGAATCACTTGCTTTTTGTTCGCTTGATATAAGTGGCAGACCGTTCCTCGTTTTTGATGCTGAATTCAAAGAGGAGAGAATGGGCGGTTATGATTCCTGTATGACAGAGGAATTTATGAGAGCCTTGGCTTTCAACGCAGGAATTACACTTCATATTAAGCTGTTATACGGCACAAATTCACATCATGCAACAGAGGGTATTTATAAGGCTGTTGCACACGCTCTTGCTGTGGCTGTGAAAGAAACAGGCAAGGGAACTCTTTCGACAAAGGGTGTTCTTTGATAAAAATGTATTTTCTTAAATTTAAAGGAGAATAATTATGGAAATTCGTATGTTAAAGTTATCTGAGGATAAAGATCCAAGATTAAGCAGTATGGATATTTCATCTATATATTTAGGATATTTTGTAGTAAATGGTAAAGTAACATATTCAACTCATGTACCCATTGCTAGCAAGCCAGATTATGTGCTTTTAACATTAGGAAATGATGATAGCATTTGCTATTTGTGTCATGTCGAAAAATATGATTATAAAGGCAAAAGTATATCTTTTTCACCTGATGAAAAAGATATACAGAACTACATACCAGAAATATATAAATCTGAAGAGAATGTTTCTTGGTTACTATTGGATTCAATGCAAAAAATTTCATTAGACTTTTTATGTGGTCTTTGCAAAGATGAAAAGATGGTAGAGTTTGTTAAAAATAGAGCAAACAATAAAATTATATAAATAAAATATTTTAAAATTAATAATTAAACAGTTTGTGGGTAAGCCCCATAGAAAGGGTGGTTTTTAATGATTATTTTACCTGCTATTGATATTAAAGATGGTGCTTGTGTTCGTCTATATAAGGGCGATTTTTCTACCGTTCATAAGGTCGCTGAAAATGCAGTTGATACTGCAAAAAGCTTTGCTGAGCAGGGTGCAAAATGGCTGCATATGGTAGACCTTGATGGTGCTAAGGACGGCGAAAGAAAAAATTCCAAAGTTATACTTGATGTCCGAAAGAATACTTCACTTCATATAGAAGTCGGCGGCGGTATTCGTGATATGGCTTCTATAGAGTATTATCTTAGCCAAGGCATAGACAGAGTTATTCTTGGTTCTGCGGCTGTTAAGAATCCGGAGCTTGTAAAAGAGGCTGTAAAGGAATACGGCGTAAAGATTGCCGTAGGAATTGACGCACTCAACGGAATGGTTTCTGCTGAGGGCTGGACTGATACATCAGAAATCAGCTTTACAGAACTTGCAAAGCGTATGGAGCAAATTGGTGTAAGCTGTATTATTTTCACGGATATTTCTAAGGACGGTATGCTTTCAGGCCCTAATCTTAATCAGCTTGATGAGCTTAAAGCGGCTGTTTCTTGCAGAATTATTGCTTCTGGCGGTGTCGCCAACCTCAAGGATATTATCAATCTTACTGACCTTGATGTTTATGGCGCAATCTGCGGAAAGTCGATTTATTCAGGAAGTCTTGATTTAAGAGCAGCTGTTGAAATTGCTCATGCTGCCGAAAACAAGGGAAAGGGTGCAAGCTATGACTACCAGCAATCTTGATTTTATAGAGGATTATTTTCAGAAATCTGAGCTTATTCCTGCGATAATTCAGGAAAAAGATACAGGAGAGGTTCTTATGCTTGCGTATATGAACCGTGAATCTATGCGTAAAACCTTTGAAACAGGCTATACATGGTTTTATAGTCGTTCAAGACAGGAACTTTGGAATAAAGGTGCAACTTCTGGACATCTTCAAAAGGTTATTTCTATCAAGGGTGATTGCGATAAGGATACACTGCTTGTAACGGTTGAACAAACAGGAGCGGCTTGCCATACCGGAAGTCATAGCTGTTTCTTTAGGGATTTACTTTAAAATAATGAGAGGTATGATTAAAATGACAAACGATACATTAAAGGCACTTTATGAAACAATTCTTGACAGAAAATCCAATAAGCAAGAGGGGTCTTATACTTGCTATCTTTTTGATAAGGGTTTAGATAAGATTCTTAAAAAGGTTGGCGAGGAATGTAGCGAAACAATTATTGCTGCAAAAAATGGCGATAATTCCGAAACAGTTCTCGAAATTTCAGACCTTATTTATCACCTTTTCGTTATGATGGTTGACCAAGGTATCGCCGTTGAAGATGTTATGGCAGAGCTTGATAAGAGAAGTAACAAGACCGGCAACCTCAAAAAATTTCATCAGGTAGACAAGAACACCTGATTTTATAAAAGTTATAATAACACTTCTTTAAATGAAAAATAAAGAAAAAACAAAAAAATAATTTGATTTTAGCGACACGCAGGATTATTTCTTGCGTGTTTCTAAATATGGGGGATTTTATGGATATAATAAATGCAAAAATTTTCACAATGAATGATAAAGATACTATCGTAGAAAATGGCTATATAAAAATTAAAGATGGAAAAATTTTTGAAATAGGGGATATGCTAAGCTATGTTTCAAATGGTGATGAATTTATAGATGCTGATGGTGCAAGTGCTTATCCGGGCTTTATAGACGGACATACGCACTTAGGTATGTTCGAGGACGGACTTTGCTTCGAGGGCGATGACGGAAATGAATCCACAGACCCGATTACACCACAGCTTCGTGCGATTGACGCTATAAATCCATTTGACCGAGGTTTTGAGGAGGCTTTAGAAGGCGGAATTACAACTGTTCTGACAGGTCCGGGAAGTGCAAATCCGATTGCGGGACAATTTGCCGCAATCAAAACCTATGGTAAGCGTATCGACAAGATGATTATATCCGCTCCAGCGGCTATGAAGTTTGCACTTGGAGAAAATCCTAAGAGTGTTTATAACGATAAAAGTCAGATGCCTGTTACAAGAATGGCTACGGCGGCACTTATCCGAGAAACTTTATATAAGGCTAAACGCTATATGGAAGATAAAGCAAAGGCACAGGCTGATGACGAGCTTGACGAACCTGAATATGACGCAAAATGCGAGGCTTTGATTCCACTTTTAGAGAGAAAAATTCCTGCACATTTTCACGCGCACAGGGCAGATGATATTTTTACAGCGATACGCATTGCAAAGGAATTTAATCTTGATTTAGTATTAGTTCATGCAACAGAGGGATATATGATTCTTGACGAACTTAAAGAGGAAAATATTCCGGTTCTTGCAGGTCCTTATATGACGGATAGAAGTAAACCCGAATTAAAAAATCTGAGCAGAGCGGCAACTGGAATAATGAGCAACAATGGCATTAAGACTGCTATTATTACCGACCATCCGGAAACTCCGATTCAATTTTTGCCATTGACGGCGGCTGTTGCAGTTCGTGAGGGTATGGACGAATATGACGCTATTCGTTCAATTACGTCAACTACGGCAAAAATTTGTAAAATATATGACAGGGTAGGCTCAATAGAAGTCGGAAAAGATGCTGATATTGTACTCTTTAACGGTTCTCCACTTGATGTTATGAAAAAGCCAAAGGCTGTTATAGCAGGAGGCAAGTTCATAAATTCGTAATTTATGATAAATTTAATAACATTCTGATAATTTTCAAAAAAATGCTTTTCTTTTTTTGTTTATTGTGATATAATTATCTTAGCAAAGGTCCTAATGATTAATCAAGGAGGCACTAAGTATGAATGTTAATATCGTTGGAAGAAAGGTCACACTAAAAGACAATTTTAAAGAGCGTGTAAACAAGAAGCTCGGCAAATTTGAGCGTATTTTCAGTGAAGATGCAAATGCTACTGTTACTGTAACAGTTGAAAAGAATCGCCAAGTAGTCGAGGTTACTATTAGAGATAATGGAATGTTGTATCGTGCAGAAAGTTCAGCGTCAGAGATGAACGATGCACTCGACAGCGTTGTAGATATTTTAGGTGGTCAAATCAGAAAGAATAAGGCTAAGCTTAGTAAGCGTTTGCGTGCTGATTCTATTGACCAATATTTCGCTCCGGTTGACGAAACAGATAGTGAAGCTATTGAGGAAGAATATAAGGTCGTCAGAACAAAGCGTTTTCCTGTTAAGCCACAAACTATTGATGAGGCTATTCTTGAGATGAACCTTATCGGACATCAATTCTATATGTTTAGAAATGGTGATACAAACGAAATCAATGTTGTTTATATAAGAAATGACGGCACATATGGACTTCTTGAACCAGATGCTGGTTAATAAAATTTAAACTCAATGAATGGAGCAGTTCATTTTGTACTGCTCCATTTCATTTGTAATAATTGATACTTGAATATTGCATAAAATTATGTTAAAATAATAAAAATAATCTATAAAATTTTACACTAATAGAGGTGAGAAATTTGAGAATTCACGAATCTGCAGAAAATTATCTCGAAACTATACTAATGTTGAGAATTAAAAATCCTTATGTTCGTTCTATTGATATTGCAAACGAGCTTGGTTTCTCAAAACCAAGCGTCAGTGTCGCTATGAAAAATCTT
The DNA here is from genome assembly GCA_902765855.1 of uncultured Ruminococcus sp. Lineage (GTDB taxonomy): Bacteria > Bacillota > Clostridia > Oscillospirales > Acutalibacteraceae > Pseudoruminococcus. The sequence continues at coordinate 475,621 of CACXBF010000001.1, forward strand.
CGTGAGAATGGCTATGTTAATGTTGACGGTGACGGATATATAACCCTTACTGATAAGGGCAAAAAGATTGCTGAAACTATGTATGAGCGTCATAAGTGGATTTCTACTTGGCTTATGCGCCTTGGTGTAAATGAGAAAACTGCTGTTGAGGACGCTTGCAGAATAGAGCATGTTATAAGTGCAGAAACCTTTGAAGCTATTAAAGGCTTTACAAAGGAATTTATGTCTAAAGCAAATATTAAAAATGATGACTAAATAAAAATGCTTGCAGAGTTGATTTTCTGCAAGCATTTTTGTTACTTTCTTTTTGTTACAAGCTGTATCGGTAGGGCAAAGAGGATTGCTCCGCCGACCATATTCCCAAGTGTTACGAATATAAAATTGTTTATTACTTCTTGTGTTGGAAGTCCGCCGAGCAAGAAACCTGATACGGTAAAAATTCCCATATTTGCTATGCAGTGTTCAAAACCTGCAATGACAAAGGCGGTTATTATACAGAACATAATGACAAGCTTTCCGCTTTCAGTTTTCATTCTTGTGCCAATGAATACCGCAAGGCATACAAGATAGTTACAAAGTATTCCGCGGATAAATAATGTCAAAGGGTCAAGCTCTAATTTTCCCGGTATGATTGCTGAATAGTAATCAGTTAATATTCCGCTTGCACAACCGCTTAAAACTAATAATCCACCAATGATAAATGTTCCTATAAAGTTTCCTATATAGCTCATACCCCAGATTCTTAAAGCACTGCCAAACTTTACTTTTTTGTTATAAAGCCCAAAAGCCATAGTCATATTGTTGCCTGTGAAAAGGTCACCGCCAACAAAGACTATAAGTACGATTGCTATTGGAAACAAGATCGAACCAAGAAACTTTGAAAGTTCAGGAGAACTTTTGTAAAAAACCGCAGCGGTGATATTAGATAGGATAATTGCAACATCAATGAAAAAACCTGCGATAATTGCTGAAGTCATATATCTAAGCGGAGAATTTTTCGACATATCGCTTTTTTTGACAGCAGCATCACATAATGAGTCTATTTCTTTACTAAACAAGCTGAACCCTTCTTTACTTTTTATAGGTTAAACAAACCAAACTATATTATAATAAATCGTTCGCCAAAATACAACTATTTTTGCCTATTTTATTATATTGAAAGAATTTTTTACTAAAAGATTTGAATTGTTTTGTTTTTATATAATTGTAATTGATTATTTAGAAAAAACTGTTATTTTGATAATTGACCTAAAAGATTTGGTACTATATAATAGCAATGTTGTTTTTAATTAGAGAAGTGTTAAGAGGTGCTTTTATGACCTTAGGAAGACCAGTAGCATTTTTTTCTGGAATAGTGGCTTTAATTTTTTGGATAATTGTTTCTTGCATAACTAAAAAAGATCGTTCTAAAAAGATACTGATTTCGTTATTTATTGTATATATGACGGTTGTAGTTTCAATTACAATTTTTCCGCTAATTATTGACCCAGAGCTAATGCCTATAAATGATAGAAGTATAATTTTAGTTCCATTTTCAACGATTACAAATCTTCTTGAAAATGCTACATTATGGACTATAGTTTTACAAATTATAGGAAATATAATTATGACAATTCCTTATGGAATTTTTATACCGTTTATGGTTAAGAGGAAAAGATGGTATAATTATTTAGTGTATACTTTGATATTTCCGCTTGCTATTGAATTGACACAGCTTATAATTTGTATATCAACTAATAGTTTTTATCGCACTGTTGATATTGATGATGTTATATTAAATTCGATTGGAATTATTATCGGATATGGGATATATAAAATCTTACCTAAGTTTGTAAAAGAATACTTTGAAAATAATAATACAGAGAAAAATTCATAAAAATGTTAGCTTGATAAAAAATTAAAAGTTTCGCTCGAGCCTTTTCTACACCAGCTTTGCTGGTGAAAGTTGCTCGTAGATCAAGGGCGAAGCCATTGTCGACGTCCGCAGACGGCGAAATACTTTATACTTCACAAAGCGTAGGAGGATAGAAAAACATTCCACCGGAATGTTTTTTGTAGGGAATCCTCGCAGAGGGTGACCTGTTTAACTGACGTTGATATTAAAAGAAAAATAGCGGCGAATTTTATCCGCCGCTTAGTAGAGTAAAGAATGTTAAAGGCTTTGCCCTTAAAACCCACGAGGGACTTCGTCCCTCGACCCTGCAAGTTTTTAATTGTCTTAAAGAATTTGCTAACTAATCGGTAGATTAGTCCTCCGCGTAAATAAACCTCCCTAACTCATTGCGAGCGAGACTTGTCGAGCGATTACGCAACTTGGGAGCGGCGGCTCGCCGCCTTGAGGGAAATTTTTAATCGTCTTAGGAAAATTTGCTAACTAATCGGTAGATTAGTCCTCCGCGTGAATAAACCTCCCTAACTTATTGCGAGCGAGACTTGTCGAGCGATTACGCGACTTGGGAGCGGCGGCTCGCTGCGAAAAATGACTTACTCGAAAACGGGTAAGTCATTTTTGTTATTTGAGAGGTTATTCAACAGATTTCAGAGATTCGACCATATCTATTTTTTTCATCTTGCGATACATTATGATATTTACTATTGCTGAGAATACCGCTGTTAGTACAAAACCCCATACAAAGCTCATTGGATTATTTTCTTTAGAGAACATAACCATATCCATCTGAATAGTTTCTACAACAAATTTTGTGAATACTGAACCTAAGAGAAGTCCGACTATTGCACCTACTATTGTAAGAACTATATTCTCGCGATAGATATATGCCGCAGTTTCTCCATTATAGAATCCAAGCACTTTGATAGTAGCAATTTCTCTGACACGCTCTGCGATATTGATATTTGTAAGGTTATAGAGAACAACTGTTGCTAAAGCACCTGCACAAATGATTAGTACAAGAACGATAACATTCAATGATTGAAGCATATCATCAACAGACGAGATAATATCAGAAACAAAGCTTATTGTAATAATATTATCATTTTTCATCCATTTAGTTGCGAGAGAACTTTCAAGCTCACTATTTGTATTGTTTATCTGAGCATAAATGGTGTTATATCGAATATTATTTCCTGTGATTTGCTCATAATAACTGGGCATCATATAGATATAGTTGCTTGCATAGTTTTCAGTAATGCCTGTGATTGTAACCTCGTAAGGTTCATCAGATATAAGCATTGTGAATTTATCGCCTATGCCTACACCAAGTATATCTGACATACGCTCAGTTACTACAACGCCTTTGTTTGTGAGTTCAACAGGTGTTTTATTAACACGAGTTCTTAGGTCAATAAGCTTTTTGAAATCTTCATTATTTTGTGGAATTATACAGCTGAGTTCAAGCTGTTTCTTTGAAGAATCTACATAAGCTTTTGTACTGCTTGTGTTACTTGCGAGTATAGTTGAGAAGTTCTTGTCTTTTGAAAGTTCATCAAGTAGAGGCTTGCACTTCTCATAGCGTTCAGATTCTTTAAGTGCCATAACCGCACTGTATTTTGTAATATCTCCGAACTGCTTTTCTGCAACAACTGAAATAGATGCTTTCAATCCAAAACCGGCAACTATAAGTGCTGTACAGCCTGCAACACCTATAACTGTCATAAGGAATCTTGCTTTATATCTGAAAAGATTTCTTGCTGTAACTTTAGATGTGAAGTTGATATGCTTCCATATGAATGGCATCTTTTCAAGAAGAATACGCTTGCCTGGTTTAGGTGCTTTAGGTCGCATAAGAGTTGCGGCATTAAGTTTTAATTCCTTTACACAAGTGAATATTGCGACTGCACAGGTTGCGATTATAGCAACGGCTGATGATATTAACACAACTCCATAATCTACTGAAAGGTGCATTTCTGGGAGAGTATAAAGTATGCCGTAGGTTTGAACTATAATTCTTGGCAGTGTCGCAATACCTATGAGCGAACCTATGATACTTCCTAAGATAGCCGCAATAGCAGCATATAGGAAATATTTCATTATAATTGAGAACGGAGTGTAGCCAAGTGCTTTTAGTGTACCGATTTCTGTTCGGCGTTCCTCGACAAGTCTTGTCATAGTTGTAATGCAGACAAGAACAGCAACTATAAGGAAGAATACAGGGAATACAACGGCAACGGAGTTGACTCTTTCGGCGTCTTCTCCAAGTCCTGAATAGCCCTTGTTGTCATCTCTGTTATATACATACCATTTATATTTAGGAATATCTGCGATTTTATCCTCTGCATCTTTGATTTTTTCTTCGCCCTCAGCGAGCTTTTCTTCGGCTTCTTTTTTGCCTGATTCATATTCAGACTTACCCGCATCAATTTTCTTTTGACCGGCTGTTTTTTGAGTTTCAAGCTCTGTTTTTCCTGCGGCGAGTTTTTCTTCTCCGTCAGATATTTCTTGCTCGGCATCTTTGAATTTTGCTTCGGCAGAAAGTTTTTGAATTTGAAGTTCAAGCTTGCCTTCACGAAGTTCACTTTCTGCACTTGTGATTTTATCCTTGGCGGCATCTAAAGTAGCCTTACCTTCACTGCTCTTTGTATCAAGTTCTTTTTGAGCAGAATCAAGCTTTTGTTTAGCCTCCGCAAGCTTTTTTTCGCCGTCATTGAGTTGTTTCTTGCCAGCTTCGTATTGAGCTAAACCCTCATCATATTGCTTTTGGTATTCAGCAATTTTTGTTTCAAGCTCTTTGATTTTCTGTTTTTGTGAATCCGTGAGATATTCCTCCGGAATTTTTTTCAAAACATCTAAAGAAGCATTGGCAACAGTTAGAAGTGTATCAAGGTTGTTAAGCTGTTCCTTTGCGTCATTTAGTTTTTCCTCGGCTTGAGGTTTGGTTTCGTAGGTAAATTTATTATATTGTTCCTGATATTCAGAATTAGCAGTATCAATTTTTTGCTGGGCTGCTTTGATTTCTTTGTTATACTTATCAAGTCCGTCCTGATATTCTTGCTTGCCATTTTTAAGCTGTTCTTCACCGTCTTTAAGTTTTTTTTCAGCGGCGGCGATTTGCTCATTATAAGTTTTCTTAGAGGACTCAAGTTCTGCTTTGCCGTCTTTTAGCTTTTGTTCGTTTTCTTTGATTTCTTTTTCAGCGGCGGCAATTTTTTCATCAAACTCTTTTTGTCCGTCATCTAATTTTTTCTTAGCGTCTGCAAGCTGTTGTTCTGCTTCGGCTTTTTTATCAGAATATTCTTTTTTAGCATCGGCTAATTTCTTTTTAGCGTCTGCGAGAGTGCCTGAGTTAAAGCGTTCTGCGGCATCTTTTGAGAGATTCTCAAAAGTAGTGGTTTCGTCCTTAATCATATTTTTATAATCGTCGGAAATCGCTGAATATCCACTGGCAGATGCCTTTGTTTTGACATAAAGCTCGGTATATTTTTCATATGCGAAATCTTCCGCAGGAATCATTGCAAAAAATGAAATTGTTCCGTTTCCGACATTAGTATTGCCGTGCTGAAAGGTTATGTACATAGGAGATTCTACCTTACCGACAATTTTAAATTCGGTCTTTTTAAGATATGTGCTTGTTTTGGTATCTCCGACATTTGGCTGAATCTTTAGTGTATCGCCGATATTAAGATTGCCATAGCTGAGAGTTGAATTTTCTATGACACATTCGCCAGAATTTTGCGGGAATCTGCCCTCAATAATATTAAGCTTATTGATTGGCGTACCGCTTTCGGATTCCGGTACAGAATGTATTCTTACAACGGAATCGTGATTTCCAAGAGTTGTAATGACATCTGCCATATATGACGGCATAACCTGCATTACATCTTCAGCTTTTTCTATTGCGGAAATATCGTCATCATCAAAACCGACCGTTGAAACAAGTCTGAAATCCATAAGATTATTATCAATAAAGTAATCGTCGGCCGTCTTTATAAGACTTGGTGCAGATGACTTTATTCCGGAGAAAAATCCGATACTCAAAGCAATGATTGCAAGTATTGAAATAAACCTCGACTTTGTTTGCCAGATTTCTCGGAATATATTCTTTCTGAGAGATTTCATTTTTATATATCACCTCCAATAAATGCCATCTGATTACCATTCAATGTCTTCAACATTCATAGGCTCTTTATTGATGGTGTTGCTTACAACCTGACCGCTTCGCATACTTATAACCCTGTTTGCCATAGGTGTAATGGCTGAGTTATGAGTGATAAGAATAACTGTCATTCCGTCCTCACGGCATTTACTTTGGAGAAGCTTGAGGATATTTTTACCTGTATTGAAATCCAAAGCACCTGTCGGTTCGTCACAAAGTAAGAGCTTAGGCTTTTTTGCTAAAGCTCTTGCAATTGAAACTCTCTGCTGTTCACCACCTGAAAGCTGTGCGGGAAAGTTATTGATTCTATGTCCGAGTCCAACATCAACGAGAACATTTTCTGCATCGAGAGAGTCTTTACAGATTTGAGTTGCAAGCTCAACATTTTCTTTTGCTGTTAGGTTTGGGATAAGATTATAAAACTGAAAAACGAAACCTATATCATATCTTCGATAGGCTGCCAATTCTTTACCTCTTAATCGGCTTATTTCACGACCGCCAACAAATATTCTTCCTTTTGAGCAGTTGTCTATTCCGCCAAGAATATTTAGTATGGTTGTTTTGCCCGCACCGCTCTGACCTACAACAACAGCAAATTCGCCCTCATTGATTGCAAATGAAACATCATTGACAGCATTTATCTCAATTTCCCCCATTTTATAGGTTTTGAATACATTTTGAAATTCAACAAAAGCAGGCATAAATTTTCACTTCCTTAATTTAGAAATTCTTACAACATATAATGTAAGAGAATTGTTTATATCGAAAAGTAGGTATTTATACTATTCCGATAATACAATATAATTCTACCTTTTAATGTGCATAATGTCAATAAACAAGATTTATTAAATGCAATTATTTGGAGTTAATTTGAAGAGAATATTTGAAAAGTGCTCATAATGTATCATATCTTTATAATGAATGATTTTGTATATTTTTTATATCCACTTTATAAATTGATTTGAAAAAGAAAATTATGATTTTAAATTGTGTTGATAATTTTTGAAAATTGTTAAGAAATTAAGTTAAATGATAAAATTTATTCATTATTTATTCATATTTATTAAGCATATTAACTAAAATAAAAAAGTGCCATTTAGTCAACCATACAAAATACTGAAATTTAGTCATATAATTACAATAAGGAATTAAAAAAAGGCAGAAAAAGGTTATCTTTTTATATGAAGATTAAGGAAAGACTTGTTCTTTAATCACCGTTTAATCAACTATTTGAAAGGCGTTATGGAGGTGAATTTACGCCGGGCTGACGAAGCCATCAAAGGTAGTTTCGTGATAAGCTGTAAATAATTATTGGGGGTTTTTATTTTAGCTTATCTAAGGAATTATTTTCGTAGCTAAAAACAAACTAATTGACTAAACAACAAAGGAAAGAGGGAAAAAATTTGTTTAAAACAAAAACAAAATTCAGCACAAGAGTAATGAGCATATTTATGTCGCTACTTATGGCAGCATCTATGCTCACTGTTCTTATGTCAACTCAGCCGACAGAGGAAGTTTCTGCGGCTAATGATTATGGTCTTGCGGACAAGGCAGAAGAAGGTGTTATTCTTCATGCTTGGAACTGGTCATTTACTGCTATTAAGAATAATATGAAGGATATTGCTGAAGCTGGATATACTTCTGTTCAGACATCACCTGTTCAGCGTCCTAAGGATTATTCACAAGGCAGTGATCAGACAGGTTGGTGGAAGGTTTATCAGCCTACTACAATCTGCTTCGCTCCTGAAGGACACCCATGGTTCGGCACAAAAGCTGAATTTAAAGCAATGTGCGACGAAGCTGAAAAGTATGGAATTAAAGTTATCGTTGACGTTGTTGCTAACCATATGGCAAATAATACTGGTCATATTGGTAACACCAGAGCTGATATTTCTGACCAAAATGACCCGACATTCCGTGATGATGACAGTTGCTGGCATTTGAATGGTTCAACTGGTATTGACTATAATAATCAGCATCGTAACGGAGATACATCAAGCCTTACACACGGTTTCGGCGGTTGGCCTGACCTTAATACAGGTAACAAGAAGGTTCAGAACGCTGTAATAGACCTCTTGAAAGAATGTATCGACCTCGGTGCAGATGGTTTCCGTTTTGATGCTGCAAAGCATATTGAGCTTCCAACAGATCCAGGCGGAGCTTCTGATTTTTGGCCAACAGTAATAAATGGTGCTAATAATTATGCGGCATCTAAGGGTGTAAATATCTTCTGCTATGGTGAAATTCTTGATGACTCTGCAACAGATATTACTAACTACACAAAGTATATGGCCGTTACAGACAACAGATCAGGAAATGCAACTCGTTATGGTGTTAAAAATGGAAATATAGGTGAGGCAGCTAATTCTTCACTTAAATATAATGGAGTACCTGCAAATAAAATAGTTCTTTGGTCTGAATCTCATGATACGTATGCAGCTAATGGATTTACAGGCGAATCTACAAAGTTCTCTCAAGATGAAATTAACAGAGCATGGGCTATTGTAGCAGCCCGTGCTTTCTGTGCGTTGTATTATGTCCGTCCAAGCAATTTTAATGCTCAGATGGGTGAAGCAAGTGGCAACACAAGTTGGAAAAATCCAGAGGTTGCTGAAGTTAATAAGTTCCACAACGCATTTGTAGGACAATCTGAGTATATGTCCAGTAGCGGTAATAATGTTCTTGTTGAGCGTGGAACAGAGGGTGTTGTTATTGTTAATATTAACGGCAACTCTCAGCAAATCAATGCTAAAGTCAACAAGATGAAGGACGGCACATATACTGACCATGTTTCTGGTAACACATTTACAGTTTCTGGTGGTCAGATTAGCGGTCAGATTGGTAACAAGGGTATCGCAGTTGTTTATAAAAATGTTATAAGCGGTAGCGTTTCTGCAACACCTGCAACAGGCACAACATTCACCACAGATACACTTTCTGTTACATTGGGTGCTAAAGATGTTACAAACGCTAAGTACACAACATCTGAAGGTGCATCAGGTTCTTACACAGACGGTCAGAAGATTACAGTAGGTGCATCTACTGCTGTCGGCGGTACTGTTAAGGTTACTCTCTCAGGTACCAAGTCAGATGGTTCTACTGCAACAGCAGAGTATATCTACACAAAGAAAGACCCGAATGCAGTTACAAAGATTTACTTTGATAACTCAAGCTACAACTGGAGCAATGTTTACGCTTATGTATATGGTGAAAGCGGCGGCGGAAGCAGCGGCGGTGGCGGTACAACAGTAACAACTGGTGATATTTGCTTTACAGACAGTTTGAACTGGGGTAATGTATACGCATACTTCTTCAATGATAGCGGAACATGTGGTTCAGAATGGCCTGGAACTCAGATGTCCAGCTATGAAACTAATCCATTTGGACAAACAAATTACAAAATCTCAATACCAAGTGGAGCAACAAGTGTTGTATTTAATAATGGTAATGGTACACAGACAGGCGATTTGACACTTAGCGGAGTTACAGGCTATTATCTTGATGGTTCTGCCGATAACGCAAAACCATGGGATGCAAGTGCTATGCAAAGTTTGTCAGAATCAACTGTATCAGTTAAGGCAGTAGCTACTCAGGTAAGTGCTTCTTCAGCAACAGAAAATGCTGCATGGCCAGGTGTTGCAATGACAAAAAATGCTGATGGACTTTATGAATATAAGGTTCCGGATAATCTTGTAAATGGTAGAGTAATTTTCTCTGATGGAACAAATTCCGCAACAAACAGATACCCTGCTGATATGGAACCAGGTCTTGAGATTGGCGATTCTTCAAAAATCTTTAAGGCTGGAAATAAGTGGGAAAATTATACATCAGTTACTCCAACAACAGATCCAACTGTAACAGCCGATAAGGCTTCAGGCTCTTCTTTCACAACAGAAACTTATGATGTTACACTTGGTCTTTCAAATGCCGTATCAGGTACATATTCTGTTGATAACGGTCCTACAAAGACTTTCACAAGCGCAACAAAGGTTACAATAGGCGAAGGTAAAATCGGTGACTCTGATGTAACAATCAAAGCTACTGCAACAGATTCTAAGGGTACAACAAAGAATTATACATTCACCTATAAGAAGACATATGTCAAGAAGACATCTTCAACTAAAAAACTTTCAACTAAGGCGGCTGCAAGAGCAGTAGCAGCTACAGCAGCAAGCAATTCATCACTTGCAAGCTACTATAAGACAAATGCAGTAGGTAAGGGTTCTAGTAAGACAATAACAGTTGACGGTGATGTTTCTGATTGGAATAGCTCAATGCTTATTGCACAGGGTGCAGCTAATGATGACCCTCGTGTATACCGTCCAAACTCAATGTACGAAATCCCATATGATGCTTATGCACTTTATGGTGCTTGGGACGACAAAAATCTTTATCTTATGATAGAGATGACAAATGTTCAGGATGTAGTTGCTTCTAATGATCGTCACCCATTGGATAATGATGCATCAGTTGATAATATTCCGATGTTTATCTATATTGACACAGGCAAGAGTGATGCTATCGGAAACAACGGTAAGACTCAAAAAGGCGGCACACTTTGGGATTGCAACACAACTGTTACAAGTAGTTTCAACAGAGTTATTGCTATGTCATCAGGTGTTGGTAAAAACGGTCCTTATATTTATGGTGGCGACAGTACAGGAATAAATCCGGTAGAACTTGGAAATTCAACAACCTCCGGTATTGTATACAAAACAGGCAAGGGCATACTCAGCAAAGAGGTTTGGGGTATCAACGGTGCTTATGGCGAATATAATAATCGTGTAATCGGCGATATGTGCAGTGATTCTGCCGATTGGGTAGACTTTAATACAAAGAGCCATAACAGTGCAACAATGGACTACAACTATGAAGTTTCCATTCCGCTCAGCCAGCTTGGTATAACAAAGAGCGATATAGAAAACAGCGGTATTGGTGTTCTCTTCGTTCATAGTTCAGGTGCTTCGGGTATGGATTGCATTCCGTATGATATTACAATGAACGACAATGCAGACCAGTCAGATCCAGGATCTAACCCAGAGAACAGCTTTGAAAAGGGCGATGAAGACAATATCACAACTTCTTTCGCAAGAATAGGTAACGGTACTACACCACCACCTCCTCCTGATCCAGATCAAGATCTTCCACTTCAGGTAAACTTCGGTGCTGACCGTTCTGCTCCTCAGGAGGCTGGCACAGCTCTTACACTTAAGGGTATCGGCTACGGTGGTTCAGAAACAGGCTACAAGTATGAGTTCATCGTTGATGGCACAACAGTACAGGCAAGCTCCTCTAAGGACAGCTATACTTGGAATCTTACAAGCGGCAAGCACATAATCAAGTGCATTATCACTGATTCAAAGGGTGCAACTGCTACAACATCTAAAACTTATACAGCAGAAGGTGGCGTAGATCCACAATTACCTCTCAAGAATAATTCAACAATCAGTGCTACAACTATCAATAAGGGTAGTTCTGTAACAATGAAGGCAGCAGCAACAGGTGGTACAGCTCCTTATACTTATACATACTTATGCCAATCACCTTCAAGCTCAAGCTACACAACACTTAAAACAACAACGGCAACAAGCTATAAGCATACTCCAACAAGTGCAGGCACATATTATTATGCAGTTAAGGTTACTGACGCAGCAGGCGATAGCCAAACTAAGAAATTTACAGTTACTGTAAAGGCTACTACAACAGCACTTGCAAACAATTCAACAATCAGTGCAACATCAATCAATCTTGGTTCATCAATTAAGCTTACAGCAAAGGCAACAGGCGGCACAGCACCATATAAGTATGTATATTTCTACAGACTTCGTGGTGCCCTCGATTGGACAGCTCTTACAGGCACAACAACAGCAACAACATGCACACATAAGCCAACTAAGGCTGCTAACTATCAGTATGCAGTAAGAGTATTTGATTCAACAGGTAAGTATCTTACAAAGACATTTGATGTAAATGTTAAGAAGGTTGCAGCTCTTGCAAATACTTCTACAATTAGTGCAACATCAATTAACCTTGGCTCATCAATTAAGCTTACAGCAAAGGCAACAGGCGGCACAGCACCATATAAGTATAAGTATTTCTATAGACTTCGCGGAGACCTCGATTGGACATCTCTTACAGGCGTAACAACAGCAACAACATGCACACATAAGCCAACTAAGGCAGTTAGCTATCAATATGCAGTAAGAGTATTTGATTCAACAGGTAAGAATCTTACAAAAACATTTAATGTAAATGTTAAGAAGGTTGCAGTTCTCGCAAATGCTTCTACAATCAGTGCAACATCAATTAACCTTGGCTCATCAATTAAGCTTACAGCAAAGGCAACAGGCGGCACGGCACCATATAAGTATGTATATTTCTACAGACTTCGTGGAGACCTCGATTGGACAGCTCTTACAGGCACAACAACAGCAACAACATGCACACATAAGCCAACTAAGGCTGCTAATTATCAGTATGCAGTAAGAGTATTTGATTGATTCAACAGGTAAGTATCTTACAAAAACATTTAATGTAACTGTTAATAAGGCTACAGAACTTGCAAATACTTCTACAATCAGTGCAACATCAATTAACCTTGGCTCATCAATTAAGCTTACAGCAAAGGCAACAGGCGGCACAACACCATATAAGTATGTATATTTCTACAGACTTCGTGGCGCCCTCGATTGGACAGCTCTTACAGGCACAACAACAGCAACAACATGCACACATAAGCCAACTAAGGCTGCTAATTATCAGTATGCAGTAAGAGTATTTGATGTTACTGTAAAATAATTTAAATTGCATAGCAATTAAATTCTAATAAGAATACCTCCTATTGGGTTTTCCATAGGAGGTGTTTTTATGGTTTGATAAGATAGCTTGAATATAAATTAAATATTATTACATTATTATTTTAAAATAGAATATTAGCATAATTATTAATTATTATTGGTGAAAATGCTCAATAAGACTGTTAAAAATAGCTATATTATGCTTTAATTGTAGATTTATTTTTATTTCTTATGTAGAATAAAAAATCTGTAAAATTAAGGTATGATAAATATGCGAAATTGTACGAAATTATATATTGTGCTGTGATGATTTCGTACTGCTTAACAAAAATTTGAAAGGAAGGTTTTGCAATGCAAAAAAGAAAAAGTACTGCTGGAATTCTCAAGCGTTGTCTTTCAGGATTTCTGGCAGTAGCTGCTGTTGCAACAAGCGGATTATTTATTAATCCGATAAAAGCAGAAGCAGCAAGCTCAAATGTTCTTTCTAACTCAGAAAGAGGCGTTATTTACGCAAATTCTCGTACAGATTTCCGTGATGAATCTATTTACTTCTTGATTACTACAAGATTCTATGATGGAGATCCAAGCAACAATGCTCGTACTTCTGAAGATGAAAAAGCTAAGAACCCTGAGAGTGACCCATCTTGGCGTGGCGATTTTAAAGGACTTATTGACAAGCTTGATTATATCAAGGCTCTTGGCTTTACTGCAATCTGGATTACTCCAGTTGTAGAAAATAATTCAGGTTACGATTATCATGGTTATCATGCATATGATTTCAGTGCAGTTGATAAGAGATATGAATCTAATGGTATTACATATCAGGATTTGATTGACGCCGTTCATGCAAAAGGTATGAAGGTTATTCAGGATGTCGTTCTTAACCATACTTGTAACTGGGGTGAAAAAAATCTTCTTAAGATTGATAACCCTGTTTATGGTGGTGGACGCAGTAACTATGTAATGCCGTCTGGTGCAAGTTTAGATACTGAAAATATTTATCATCACAATGGTTTCTGTGGTGGCGGTGACTGGGATAACTACGAGGCTCAAAGAAAAACTATCGCTGATGACTGCTTCGACCTCGAAACAGAAAATCCAAAGGTCTATAACTATTTAGTAGATTGTTATACAAAATATATCAACATGGGTGTTGATGGCTTCCGTGTTGATACAGTTAAGCATATTAATCGTCTTACATTGAATACTGTATTTATGCCGGCTTTCCAAAAGGCAGGTGGAGATAACTTCTATATGTTTGGTGAAGTTTGTACCAAGGGACATGATGTATGGTATCGTGACCAGCCCGGTATATCGACCAGTTTCTATACATGGGACGATGATAATAGTTGGAAGAGTCGTTGGACAACAAACACAGCGTCTAACGAATCTTTGGTAGAGGAACATTATAAGTCACATAATGATACAAGCAAACAGCCAACAAGTGATAATGCTTTCCTTAAAGGAAATGAATATCATACACCTAACTATTCTGATAAATCAGATATGAATGTTATTGACTTCCAGATGCACTGGAGCTTTAATAGCGCTAATGGAGCATTTAACACAGCTCGTGGAGAAGATAAATATTTCAACGATTCTACTTGGAATGTTGTTTATGTTGATTCTCACGACTATGCCCCAGATGAATGCCAAACTTTAAGATATACAGGTGGTACTGATGCTTGGGCAGAAAACCTTTCACTTATGTTTACATTCCGCGGAATCCCTTGTGTTTATTACGGAAGTGAAATAGAGTTCCAAGCTGGTAAGCCAATAGATGTTGGTCCTAATTCCCCTCTTAGTCAAACAGGTCGTGCATATTATGGTGACCACATTGAAGGTACGGTTTCTACATCTGACTTCACAGTTTTCGGAAATATAAGCGGTGAGGTTCAGAATACACTTAATTCTACACTTTCACAGCACATTATGAGATTGAACAGAATCCGTCAGGCTATCCCTGCTCTTAGAAAGGGACAATATTCAACAGAGGGTTGCTCTGGTAATATGGCATTTAAGCGTCGTTATACAGACTCTAATACAGATAGCTTTGTATGCGTAGCAATTTCTGGCGGTGCAACATTCTCAGGTATTCCTAATGGTAGATATGTTGATGCCGTTACAGGCGATGTTCAGAATGTAAGCGGCGGAACACTTACAGCAAATGTTTCCGGCAAGGGTAACATGAAGGTTTATGTTCTTGATACAGCTAAGACTCCTGCTCCTGGCAGAGTTATTACAAACGGCAAATATCTCACAGACGGTGGTGCAGCAGAACTTATCGGACCTGAAACAATAGAGCAAATTCCTGCAACTGGTATTACAGTAAGCAAGTCTTCTGTTTCTATCCTTGAGGGCAATTCTGAAACTGTTACTGCAAAGGTTACACCTGATAACGCAACAAATAAGACTGTTACTTGGACATCAAGCAATCCAACCGTTGCAACAGTTGCAGGCGGAAAAATTACAGGTGTTTCTGTAGGTACAGCTACAATTACAGCAAAGACTTCTAATGGACTTACTGCAACAGTTTCCGTTAAAGTAAATGAGAATCCAAATATAGTAAAACCAACAGGCGTTACCATTTCTCCTACATCAGCTACTGTTGAGGCAGGAAAAGAAACAACGCTTACAGCAACAGTAACTCCTTCAAATGCAACTAATAAAGAGGTTACTTGGACATCAAGCAACACATCTGTTGCCACTGTATCTGGTGGAAAGGTAAAGGGTGTTGCAGAGGGTACTGCTGTTATTACGGCTACAACTTCTAATGGCAAAACTGCAACCGTAACCGTAACCGTCACTGGTAAGACAATTACATATCTTGATGGTGACGGTGTATACTTTGAAAAGCCGTCTGGCTGGGGTTCTAATATTAATGTATACTTCTTTAGCAATAATCAGACAGTAGGTGCTTCGTGGCCTGGCACAGCCATGAAAGACCTCGGTGATGGTCTTTACGGTTTTAAATATGACACAACAGATTCCAACTTAATGGTTATATTCAATGATGGCAGTAATCAGACTGATGACCTCAAGTATGTCAAGAATGGTTACTACAATTCAAGCGGTTATGTTAGAACTGTTGAAAGAGTAACGGAAATTAAGCCAACGGCGATTACTCTTAACAAAACAAATATTGATATTGATGTTACAGCTACAGAACAGCTAACAGCAACAATTACTCCGTCAAATGCAACAAACAAATCAGTTACTTGGACATCAAGCAATACTTCTGTTGCGACGGTATCAAACGGCTTGATTACACCTAAGTCAGTGGGTGTAACTACTATTACAGCTACTACCTCAAACGGTCTTAAAGCGACTGCAAATGTAACCGTAGCTGAAAATTACACATATGAGCTTATGAACACTTCAACAATCAGTGCGACATCTATTAAAAAAGGTAGTTCAATTACAATGAAGGGTTCAGCAGAAGGCGGCAGATCACCTTATACCTACACATATTTATGCAAGTCGCCTTCAAGCTCAAGCTACACAACGCTTAAAACAACAACGGCAACAAGCTATAAGCATACTCCAACAAGTGCAGGTACATATTCTTATGCGGTTAGGGTT
>CACXBF010000002.1 GCA_902765855.1 uncultured Ruminococcus sp.
GGCAAAAACAAAATGGATGCCTCCTGTACAATACAGGAAGACATCCATGTGTTCAGCTTAATTTATAAATATGTGTCCAGAATTCTGGGTACATATCACACTTTCGTGTGGGTACAGCTCTTTTTGTTTGCCCTGAAAACATTATTTTTTATTTTTGCATAATAAATCGTGTAAAAAGCGTGTACAAACAAAAATAAACTCGCACAAACGGCTTGTTTATGCGAGTTTATTACAGTATGGTCGAGGTGACTGGATTCGAACCAGCGGCCTCTGCGTCCCGAACACAGCGCTCCACCAAGCTGAGCTACACCTCGTTTAAGAAACCTCGCTCAAAGAGCGAGGTTTTAGTTGGCTGCGGAACTAGGATTCGAACCCAGACAAACAGAGTCAGAGTCTGCTGTGCTACCTTTACACAATTCCGCAAAACTGATTTATTGCCGTTTGTTGATTGACAACATAGACTATTATACTCTAAATTTCTGAAATGTCAATAGCTTTTTTGAAAAAAATTTAAAAAACTCCATAAATTTGAAAATTATAAACAAGCTGTAAAATAAATAGTCTTTATATTGCTATAAATTAAAAATTTTGTTATAATTAAATGGAAATTTTTAATAGAAATAAAGTATCATATGTCTTTAATCTATATAAAAGCCTCAATTACTTGGTGGTGATTTTTTGGAACAGGAAAATAAAAAGAAAAATGTCCATGAAGGGCATAGAGAAAGAATGAGGAATAAATATGTCAATAAGGGCATAGATGTATTTGAGCAGCACGAAATATTAGAAATGCTTTTGTTTTATGCTGTACCAAGAAAGAATACGAATGATATTGCTCATAGACTTTTAGAGGCTTGCGGTTCGCTTTCTGCTGTTTTTGACGCACCGATAGATATTTTAATGCAGCAGGGACTTTCTTATAATGCGGCCGTTCTTTTGCATATGATACCTGACCTTTCGAGAGCATATCAAAGCGATAAATTTGATAACGAGGAAAAGATTATTACAGATGAAAACATAGGTAAAAAGATGGTTCATCTATTTGCAGGAAAAAATGAAGAATGTGTATATGCGTTTTTTCTTGATGCTAAGGGAAAAGAAAAATATTCAGGTATAATTTCTAAGGGCGATGCAAGCTCTGCACCTATGTTTTCAAAGGATATAGTCGGTATAGCGGCAAGGTGCAAAGCTGTTACAGTTATAATTGCACATAATCATCCAAGTGGAATAGCTTTTCCGTCGAGGGCAGATTTAGAGGCAACTGCCGATATAGCCGATGCCTTAGACGCCATAGGGGTACATCTTGCTGACCATATTATTGTTGCTGATAGAGATTATATCTCACTTTCATCAACGCCGCCATTTTCGAGAATGTTTGATTATGACAGCGATTGATTTATTACCAAAATGTAAGAGTTTATTAATTGACAATAAATATTTGGATTGATATAATTCTAAATGTAGCTGTTTGTATATAACTATATCAATAATATTTAAAATTAAAAATGAGAGGTGTAGCTTATGAGCGAAGAACAAGCTCGGCAGCGTATAAAGGCTGACCCTAAGATTGGCTTAACCGGGGAACAGGTTAAGCGGCAGATAGAACTTGATTTAGTTAATCATAATGCAGATGTTCCTACGAAAAGTATAAAGAGAATTATTCTTGATAATACTCTTACGCTTTTTAATATAATTAATATTGTTCTCGGTATAGCGGTTTTTCTTGTTGGTTCTTATAAAAATATGCTTTTCCTTGGTGTTATGTTCTGTAATATAGCAATAGGAATTTTTCAGGAAATTCGTGCGAAGAGAACGATTGATAAGCTTTCTATTATTTCGTCTGTAAAGGTTAAGGTTATCAGAGATGGAAAAATACAGGAAATCGGAGTAAATGATATTGTACTTGATGACATTTTAGAGCTTTCTAATGGTAATCAGATTCCGTCAGACTGTATATTGATTTCAGGTGGTTGTGATGTTAATGAATCACTTCTTACAGGTGAATCAGATTCTATACATAAACAAAAAGGCGATAAATTGCTTTCGGGAAGCTTTATAGTAAGTGGCAGCTGTCGTGCGAGAGTAGAATGTGTAGGTAAAGACAATTATGCTTCATCTATTTCGGCACAGACAAAGTATATTAAGAAAATCAATTCAGAAATTATGGATACTCTAAAGAAGATTATAAAAATAGTAACCTTCTTTATAGTACCTATTGGAGCAGGTCTTGCAATTCATCAATATAGTCTTCATGGAAATATTAAAGAAACAGTTCTTTCAACTGTAACACAGCTTATAGGAATGATTCCGGAAGGACTTGTTCTTTTGACAAGTACAGTTCTTGCTGTAAGCGTCATAAGGCTTTCAAAACATAAGGTTCTCGTACAGGAGCTTTACTGTATAGAAACCCTCGCAAGAGTAGATGTGCTATGTCTTGATAAGACGGGTACTATTACAGAGGGCTGTATGGAACTTGTTGATGTTATTCCTTATGGTAATAACAAAAGCGAACAGATTGAAAAAGCCCTTACGGCATTAACTTCAGCACTTGATGATAATAATGCTACCTTTGCCGCAATCAGAGAAAAATTTCCTAATGATACCGATTGGGTAGGGAATAACATTATGCCATTCTCATCTGAAAAGAAATGGTCTGGTGCTAATTTTGAGAAAGAAGGTACTTATGTAATCGGTGCGGCTGAATTTATTCTAAAGGATAAAATTCCTCATGAACTTTCAGAACTTTTAGCGAAATATTCAAAGGGTTATCGTTCGCTTATAATAGTTCATTCAAAGAATGACTTTAATGATAGAGATTTACCAGATGATTTGGAAATTTGTGGCTTGTTGCTTCTTGTCGATAAAATTCGTGCAGAAGCTCCGCAAACTTTGCAATATTTTGATGAACAGGGTGTTGAGATTAAGGTTATTTCAGGCGATAATGTTCTCACTGTTTCTGATGTCGCAAGAAGAGCGGGAGTTAAAAACTACGATAAGTATGTTGATGCAACAACTCTCAAAACTGACGAAGATATAGAAAAAGCGATACTTGAAAATACCGTATTCGGCAGAGTAACACCGGCACAAAAGAAAAAGTTCGTACAAGCGCTTCAAGCTAATGGACATACAGTAGCTATGACAGGTGATGGCGTTAATGATGTTCTTGCACTTAAAGAGGCCGATTGCAGTGTTGCTATGGCTTCAGGAAGTGATGCTGCAAGAAATGTATCGCAGCTTGTGTTGCTAAATTCTAATTTCGCATCTATGCCAAAGGTTGTTGCAGAGGGCAGACGAACTATAAATAATATAGAGCGTTCAGCATCGTTATTCTTGGTTAAGACAATCTATATGACGGTTCTTGCTATAATCTTCCTTTTCGTAAATACTGCCGCACCATTTGAACCAATTCAAATGACGCTTGTTAATGCATTTACAATAGGTATTCCGTCTTTTATACTTGCACTTGAGCCAAATAAAAACAGAATTAAAGGTTCATTCTTTAATAATATTGTTAAAAGTTCATTGCCTGGAGGACTTGCGTCGGTTGTAAGCGTTATGCTTGTAATTATTTCTGAAAGTATACTTAAAATTTCTCATGAGCAATATGTAACGCTTGCAGTAGCAGTGGTTTCCGTTATGGGAATAATAGTTCTCTTTGAAAAATGCTTGCCGTTTAATAAGCTTAGAATTGCACTTTTTGTAACGATGATAGCAGGCTTGGCAATAGGTATTTTATGCTTTAGAAATCTATTCTCGCTTACATTATTTACTGGTAAAATGACAATAAACTTAGTTGTAATATTTGCAATTTGCGTCTTGATTTTCTGGTTATTCAGAAAGATTACAATGCATATAGTGAATAAAATAGAAAATAAGCAAAGGATAAAAAGATAATTATTAATTTTAATTTAAAATAAGATATTATATAAAAGCACTTGATTCCATTTTTATTGGGATTGAGTGCTTTTTATTTTGAAATTTTTATAAATCCAAATGAATAGAAGAAAGGTCTGTCTGCATATAAATAATTTGTTGATATATCAATCTTCCTTAAAGAGGTCAAGTACATTTTTAATGTTATAGTAGGAGGAAAATGAAATGACAGAGAAAGAACTCAGAAGACTGAATCGCAGAGAACTTCTTGAAATGCTTATTATGCAAGAAAAAAAGTTGGAACGGCTTCAGAAAAAGCTTGATGAAGCTGAGGCGGATCTTAGTGAAAGGCGTATAGCTATTAAGGAATCAGGCTCTATTGCAGAAGCAGCCTTAAAGTTGAATGGTGTTTTTATTGCGGCACAAAAGGCGGCTGAACAATATATAGATAATATTAAAATGCTTAATTCCGTAGCAGAAAAGCCGATTGATGAAGTAATAGCCGACAACAGCGTTGAATTTAAACTATCGAAAGGAAAAGAAAATGAAAAGTCGTAGTAAACATCTATATAAAGAAATTCCGACCTTAGAACAGCTTGAAAAGGAATTACACAGAGAAAAGTATAAATCGAAGTATAGGAAGATTTTGCGAAGTACATTTTTTGCACTTGTAATTGTATCTGCTTTCAGTGTGTTAGTAGCAACTTTATTTTTGCCTGTATTGCAGATTTATGGAAACTCAATGTCACCGACCTTTTCGGAAGGGGATATAGTAGTTTCTGTTAAGGACGGAAATTATAATACAGGAGATATAATTGCATTCTACTATAATAACCATATACTTGTTAAGCGAATAGTCGCAGGTTCTATGCAATGGGTAAATATAGATGATAAGGGAAATGTTTATGTTGATGATAAGCTTTTAGACGAACCGTATGTAACTGAAAAATCCTATGGCGAAAATGACATAAAATATCCCTATCAAGTACCAGAAAATTCGTTTTTTGTAATGGGTGATCATAGAAAAACAAGCATAGATTCCAGAAAATCGGTGGTCGGCTGTGTAAATAGGGAAGAAATAGTCGGAAAAATAATTTTCAGAGTTTATAAACAAAAAACATAATTGGTAGTTACTTCAGTAGCATTTTTTAATGCAAGAATATCCATTGTATTTACGAACTAAAGCAATGGAAATACCCCACGATAAGAGAGGCATAAGTTATGAGAAATGAATTTCAGTTTGAGCTTGAAAAACTGAACCTTAGACATAGGCGAAAGCGTGTGTGGTATCGTATCATTTCAGTGCTGTGTAGTATAGCAGTATTTGTGACAACATATGCGTTGATATTGCCTGCAATTACCTTAGAGGCTTCATCAGATTCTTTTATCATAGAAGAAAAACTGCCACAAATATATGAACTTTCAGACGGAAAACTTAAAGAGTGTCAAGAATTAAGCAAAAAAAGCTCAATCAATATAGAGTCTTTTATCGGCAGAACAATTTATCTAAGGTCAACGCAAGAAACACAAAATATATATTTCAGTGGTAATACAAGCTCGTTTAAAGTTAACAATAGCGATTACATAAATTTTGATAGTGATATCGGCTTATTGACAATTCAAAAAGATATTCCTAAGGGTACAACAGTTATTTTAGGTTCAGAATTATCAGAAAAAAGCATAAATATAAAAATAATTAATGAGTGCAACATAAGCTTTGATACTAATGGTGGAAACGGAGTATTTGAAAAAATAACAGGTTCAAGCGATGAGATATATACTCTGCCGAAAGAAGAACCTATATTAAAAGATAAATGCTTTATAGGCTGGAAAGCATCTGACGGAACGATATACAAATCAGCAGGTGCCTATAAGCTTACAGAAGATGCCGCTCTCATAGCACAATGGAAAGATATAGATTATGGCGCATATGAAAGTACCTATCAAAAAGTGCTTGAAGCCTCTACACTCGATGAATTGTGGTCTATACTTGGTGATAGCGAGTTTGAGGATTTTTGGATAAGTCTTAATGAAAACGAGCAATCAACCTTTGAGAAAAAGTATCAGAAACTTTTAAACGATACTGCTTCACAGCAAGAATTGAACGCAAATTCAGAAACACTTTCTGTAAGCGTTTCTGGTAAGCTTCCAAAGGATAGCATTCTCAAGCTAAATAATGTATCTGAAAAAATGTCCGATTACATCAAGGAAAATCTTCAAGGATTGGAAGATGAACTTCCTTTTGAGGTTAAGCTTGATACATTGGATATTTCAGTAGTGGATAAGTATGGTCATAAATTTACTCCAAGCGAACCGCTTAAAATGAATATTAAAAAGCTTAATGGCAGTTACGATTCTGAAAAATATGATTTATTTGTTGCTCATCTTATGGACGATACTTTGGCAATAGATAAGGCGATAGATTCCGACACACTTCAATTTGCCGAGCTTTCTGAAGAAAGCTTGCCATTATTTAAAGATGAGCTTAATGCAGTTCCTTCATCAGCAGAAAAATCAGATGATAGCATTGCATATACCGAACATAAAGCAGAATCAAATCAAGATGGAAGTATTACCATTCCTGTTGAAAGCTTTTCTATATATCAGGTGGCTTCTGTAAATGTCACCACAGGAACTTATATCAGAGCAAATTCAACTATAGAAATGAATGTCGGCGAAAGCAGAGTTTTCTATGAAAATACCAATGAAGCTCACGCCACTTGGACTGTTACCGACCCGACAGACGCTGTTCTCTGGAATTTGCACGACCCCGGCAAACAAATAGAAAACGAAAAATGGATGCAAAAATATGTATGGATAAAGATTACAGCACAGCACCCGGCAGATAAGATTACAGTAACGGCTAAATACGGAAATAGCAATAAGAGTGAGAAATTTTATATATCAATACCGGAACCAAATTTCTATATTCAAAATTCTATACCTAAAGACGGCAATATTTCCGTACATTCAGATATTCAAAATGTTGTTTCATACAAATGGAGTAAAGAATCCGGAAAGATTGTTGATGAGGCGCTATATCCGAATGACACTTCTCGTATAAATGTTACTATTGATATAGAATTGACATATAGCGGAACACTTATGGCAAATGCTGATATTGGCGTTGAAGATGTAGAGAAAAACACAAATACAGCTGAACTTCAATGGATAACTGACAAGGGCGAATATAACGACGAAGAAAAGACAGTTGTTACTTATACATTTGGTCTTGGTATATTAAAATATGTTGCAAATACAGAAGAGCGTACACCGCTTGCAGGTGCAAAATTCCAGCTTAAAGATTCAAACGGAAATGTTATCACACTTTTGAAGTCCAAGAGTATGAACGATGTTTATTATATCAATAATGCTACAACACAAGCTTATGCAGATTGTGTATATACAGATACGACAAGTGTATTAAATGAAGTTATAACTCCTGCTGATGGTGAAATCCTTATAATCGGTCTTAAAGACGGAGGTTATCAGTTCGTTGAAACAGCTGCACCGGCAGGCTATAACCAGCTTAAAGACCCTGTTAATGTAACAGTAAGCAAAGATACTTCTGATGCTACTATTGATGATATAAACTGCGTAATAACTCCATTAGCTAACTCAAAGGGTACACTTCTTCCTGAAACAGGTGGGGTAGGTACAATAATCTTTATATCACTTGGTGCGTTGATTGCTGTGGGTGCTGGTTTATTCCTTGTAACAAATAAGAGAATGAGCAAAGAAGATATTTAAAGCTATATAAAGTATTTCTCCGAGGGAGAGCGAAACTCCGCTCTTCCTCGATTTTTATGCGGTGGCGTGCCGCCACTGTCAAGACACGGAATCGCATCAGATGACTATCTGCGACAAGTCTCGCTCGTAATATATTAGGGAAGATTGTTGCCGCGGTCGAGGAAATTCTCAATTAACTACTGTACTTTCCTAAGACAGCTAAAAGTTTTGCTCAAGCTTTTTCAAAAGCTTGCAGTTTCCAAAGGCAGAGCCTTTGGTCGCCGTCCGCAGACGGCGAAACTCTCTATACTTCTTTAAGCGCAGGAGGGTAGAAAAACATTCCGGTGGAATGTTTTTCGTAGGGAACCCTCGCAGGGGGTTCACTGAAAGATAATGTTGCTAAAACCTTGAACTTGATAGCTTTTCAAAGCTACTATCGAACCCTAAATAAAATGATAAGCATGGGAAGATAGCTATGAATAAAAGAAAAATTATAAGCCTTATATTACTTGGCATATTTTTTATAGGCTTGTCGATATTGCTATATCCATCAGTGAGCAATTATTGGAATATGAAAAGACAATCGAGAGCCGTAGAGGACTATAATGACTATGTAAAAAATATTAAGCCTGAAGATTATAGCAAGATATTTGAACAGGCGGAAAATTATAATAAAAGTCTTGCTGATTTAGATTCTCCGCTTACGGAATATACAAAGCTTAAAAATTACGAAGATACTTTGAATATCAATGATAATGGTATGATAGGGTATATTTCTATTGATAAGCTCAGAGTGGAACTTCCTATTTATCATGGTACAAGTGATACAGTTCTTAGCTCTGCTTGCGGACATCTTGAAGGTTCAAGTTTTCCTATCGGAGGAGAAGGCACACATTCGGTTTTATCTGCACATAGAGGACTTCCCTCAGCAAAGCTATTTTCCGAATTAGATAAGCTTGAGGAGGGAGATACTTTTAAGATTACAATTCTTGATCGAATATTGACATATAAGGTTGACCAAATAAGAATAGTAAATCCTGCGGATATAAACGATGTTCAGCTTGAGAGCGGTAAGGATTATTGCACTTTGCTGACTTGTACACCCTATGGAATAAACACCCACAGATTGCTTGTTCGTGGCGTAAGAACTGAAAATATCGAAGAAGAAAATTTATCAATAACATCAGATGCATATATTATAGATAAATTTATAGTTACCTCTGCCGTTGCATTGCCTATTTTACTTTTATTGATAATTTATGTATTCTTTAAACCAATAAAGCAAAAACTGCCATTAGAAGAGGAGGGAGAGGAAATATGAAAAAGAGGCTTATTGTTATAATTACAATTATGCTATCTATGCTTATGCCTATATCAACTACAATGGCATTATCCTCAGTCGATGCTAAAGAAAAAATTGATATAACAAGGCTCTGCTCTTTGGAATTGCTTTATTCTTCAGGCGAAATGCAATTTGATGAACTGAATGTACAATTATATAAAGTAGCAGAGGTTTCAGAAGATTTTCAGTATACTTTGATCGGAAAATTTGCAAATTATCCTATAAGCATAAATGATATATCCTCGCAAAGTGAATGGAAACAATTAAGTACAACACTTAATTCATATATGCTTGCGGATAATATTTCACCGACCAAAACAGCCATAACAGACCACAATGGTAAGGCAGTATTTTCGGATTTATCCTGTGGCCTGTATTTGGTATCGGCAGTTGACGCTGCAGAAAACAATCAAATATATCATTTTTCTGAATTTGTACTTTCAATTCCAATAGTTAATGATGATGGTAAACTGAATTACAGTATTAATGCAAAACCTAAATCTATTAAAACAGAACCAGTAAATAGTCAAGTTGAGTATGAAGCAGTAAAGCTGTGGAAAGATTCAAATAGTGATAAACGACCAAGCAGTGTTGAGATTGCTATATATAAAAATGGAGAGTTTCAAGAGAGCAAGACTCTTAATAGCGAGAATAACTGGTCGTATTTCTGGAGAGCAGTTGACGATGGCAGTGAATGGACAGTTGTTGAGCGAAATATTCCAAATGGTTATAAGGTCAGCATAGAGAAAAATGCAAAAAGCTTTGTTATAGTGAACACTTCTTCAGAAAAAATTACCACTCCGCCAAAGACTGGCGATACTAATAGCAAGATTTATACTATTGCATTTGCAACACTTGGAACAGCTTTAATTATAACTGTTTTGATAATTTCAAGGAAAAGAAATAAGCTTAATGAAAAAATTTAATAGATTATTACTAATTACAGGTTTGGTGCTTATATTAAGTTTACTGTTATTATTGATTTTTAATTTGCAGAAATTTAATAAATCTGATGAAAACCTATCAATAATTGCTGAAAAGATAGAAAAGCTTATTCCGAAAAAAAGCGAGGTTGGTGTTTCAAACAGTTTTGCTTGTGAAATGCCAAGTATTGAAATAGATGGCTGTGACTTTATCGGACTTATTGAAGTGCCAAGCTATGGAATAAAGCTACCGATATATTCAGAATTTGAGGAGTATATGCCAAAAGTTTATAGCGGAAGTATATATAATTATTCACTTATTATAGAGGGGAGGTATTTGGAAAATCAATTTAATTTCGCCGATAAAATTGAGGTAAGAGAGCAGATTATATTCACAGACCTATATGGCAATGTATTTCGCTATAAAGTTAAGCGAATAACCCATTCAGATAATATCAATTCTGAAAAATTTCAATCTGATAATCAAGCTTTAACGATTTTTGTAAAATATAATAGTTCCTACATCATAATTTATAGTGAATAATTTAGAAAGTACAGAGCAAATAAAAACATTTGTTCTGTACTTTTTTGTTTATATGTGTTATAATAAAAAATTAGCAATTGTAAATTCTAATTAAAAGATAGATTTTTGCTAAATCGTTAATCAATTTAAAGTTATGAAATGCCCTTTTTAGGGCTTAATTTTGTTTAATTTTTATGAAAAACAAAATTCGACTTGTTTAGTACCAAGCTTTGGGATTATAATGCGATGTATAGGAGGTTGAATATGTCAGAGTTTAAGCTTCATTCCGAATATAAGCCGACAGGCGACCAGCCACAGGCAATAGACGCTATATGCAAAAGTATAGAGGCAGGAAACAGAGAACAAACTCTTATGGGTGTAACAGGTTCAGGAAAAACCTTTACAATGGCAAATGTTATTGCAAGAATGAACCGACCAACGCTTGTTCTTGCTCATAATAAAACTCTTGCGGCACAGCTTTGCAGTGAGTTCAAAGAATTTTTCCCAGAAAACGCTGTTGAATATTTTGTGTCATATTATGACTACTATCAGCCTGAGGCATATATTCCAACAACCGATACCTATATAGAAAAGGATTCCGCTGTAAATGACGAGATAGATAAGCTTCGCCATTCTGCAACTTCTGCACTTTCCGAACGCCGAGATGTAATAATTGTTTCGTCGGTTTCATGTATTTATAGCTTGGGTAACCCGATTGATTATCGCACAATGGTAATTTCACTTCGTCCGGGTATGGAAAAAAGTCGTGACGATTTGCTTAAAAAGCTTGTTGAACTTCAATACGAGCGAAACGATGTAAATTTCACCCGTAATAAGTTTCGTGTCAGGGGAGATGTTGTCGAGATATATCCGACAAACTCTGATGAGAATATTGTTCGTGTTGAATTTTTCGGCGATGAAATAGACCGTATAACAGAAATTAACGCTGTCAGCGGAGAAATTCGTGGCACGCTAAAGCATGTTGCGATTTATCCTGCGTCGCACTATATCGTTCCAAAAGATAAGATGGAAATAGCTATTGCAGAGATTGAGCGAGAGCTTGAGGAACGCATAAAATATTTCAATGATAAGGGTAAGCTGCTTGAGGCTGAACGCATAGAGCAAAGAACCCGCTATGATATAGAAATGCTTCGTGAAATAGGCTTTTGCACAGGTATTGAGAATTATTCAAGAGTACTTTCGGGCAGAAAACCCGGCAGTAAGCCCTTTACCTTGCTCGACTATTTCCCTGATGATTTTCTGCTTTTTGTTGATGAATCTCATGTTATGCTGCCGCAGGTAAGGGGAATGTTTGCAGGCGATAGAGCAAGAAAGGAAAGCCTTATAGAATATGGTTTTCGCTTGCCAAGCGCTTTAGATAACAGACCGCTGAACTTTGATGAGTTTTACGAGCATATAAATCAAGCGGTTTTTGTAAGTGCAACCCCGGGCGATTTCGAGAAAGAGCATAGCGCCGAGATTGTTGAACAGGTTATCCGTCCTACGGGACTTCTTGACCCGCTTATAACCGTAAAGCCGACCGATGGTCAGATGGACGATTTGATTTCAGAAATCAATATGCGTACGGCGAAAAATCAGCGTGTTCTTGTAACCACTCTCACCAAAAAGATGGCAGAGGATTTGACTGAATATTTCACTACAATGGGTATAAAGGTTCGCTATATGCACCATGATATTGATACGGTCGAGCGTATGGAAATTATAAGAGATTTGCGTTTGGGCGAATTTGATGTGCTTGTCGGAATAAACCTTTTGCGTGAGGGTTTGGATATTCCGGAAGTTTCACTTGTTGCTATACTTGACGCTGATAAAGAGGGATTCCTGAGAAGTGACCGTTCGCTTATTCAGACAATCGGCAGAGCCGCAAGAAATGCTGATGGCGAAGTAATAATGTATGCTGATGAGGTTACAAAGTCTATGGAAAAGGCAATATATGAAACCGAACGCAGACGAGCTATTCAGCAGAAATATAACGAAGAACATGGAATAATTCCTAAAACAATTATTAAAAAAGTCAGTGATATTATTGAGATTTCTACTCATTCCGACGACGGAAAGAAATCCAAAAAGAAACTGACAAAAGCAGAAAGGGAAAAACTCATAGAACAGCTTACAAAGGAAATGAAAGCGGCTGCAAAGCTTCTTGAATTTGAACACGCAGCCCTTTTAAGAGATAAAATTAAAAAGCTGAGAACAGGGGATAACAAGTAATTAGATGAATTATTGATATATTAGTTTAAAAGGGGCTGCTATTTTGGCAAAGAAAAAACAAGAATATGGAAATGAAAGTATAGTAACCTTAAAGGGTGCGGATAGAGTTCGTAAGCGTCCTGCCGTTATATTCGGTTCGGACGGTATAGAGGGTTGTCAGCATTCGGTTTTTGAGATTCTCTCAAACTCTATTGATGAGGCTCGTGAGGGTTACGGAAATAAAATAATAGTTACACGCTATGAGGATAAATCTGTTGAAATTGAAGATTTCGGCAGAGGTATTCCGGTAGATTATAATAAAAATGAGGAACGCTTTAACTGGGAGCTTGTTTTCTGCGAGCTTTATGCCGGCGGTAAATTCAATAATAACGATGCAGAAAGCTATGAGTTTTCTCTCGGACTTAACGGCTTGGGACTTTGTTCAACGCAATATTCCTCCGAATATATGGATGTAGATATTCGTCGTGACGGTGAACGCTACACTCTACACTTTGAAAAAGGCGAAAATATCGGTGGTTTAAAGCGAGAAAAGTATTCCAAGAAGGATACGGGCACAAGAATCCATTGGCGACCAGATTTACAGGTTTTTACCGATATTGATATAAGTAAGGAATATTATATAGAGATTATCAAGCGTCAGGCTATTGTAAATGCAGGCGTTACATTTATTTTCAGAAATCAAGTCGGTAAAGATTTTGAAACAACTGAATTTAAGTATGATAACGGCATAACAGACCATGTAACAGAGCTTATCGGCGAAAATGGTATGACACAGGTTCAGACATGGAAAACAGAGAGAATAGTTCGTGACAGAGAGGACAAGCCTGAATATAAGGTTAAAATTAATATTGCAATGGCCTTTTCAAATAAGATTAGCTGTGCCGAATATTATCATAATTCAAGCTGGCTTGAACATGGCGGTGCTCCTGAAAAGGCTGTAAGAAACGCTTTCGTATATCAGATTGACTCTTACTTAAAGCAAAATTCCAGATATACTAAAAATGAAAGCAAAATCAATTTCTCTGATGTAGAAGATTGCCTTGTAATAGTGATTTCATCTTTTTCAAGCATAACCTCATATGAAAACCAAACTAAAAAAGCTATCACAAATAAGGGTATTCAAGATGCTATGACAGAGTTTCTCCGTCATCAGCTTGAAATATATTTTATAGAAAATCCACTTGATGCAGAGAAAATCGCAAATCAAGTTTTAATCAATAAACGCAGTCGTGAAGACGCTGAAAAAACTCGCCTTAACATAAAGAAAAAACTCACAGGCAATATGGATATGACGGGCAGAGTTGCAAAGTTTGTTGACTGCCGAAGCAAAGATGTAGAAAGACGAGAGGTCTTTATAGTTGAGGGTGATTCGGCTCTTGGTGCTTGTAAACAGGCCCGTGACCCGGATTTTCAAGCAATTATACCAATCAGAGGTAAGATACTTAACTGCTTAAAGGCGGGCTATGACCGAATTTTCAAGAGCGAAATTATCACCGATTTATTAAAGGTTCTCGGTTGTGGTGTAGAGGTTAAATCTAAGGCTAATAAGGATTTATCCTCATTTGATATAAATAATCTCCGTTGGAGCAAGGTTATACTCTGTACTGATGCCGATGTTGACGGTTTTCAGATTAGAACACTTCTGCTCACAATGCTTTATAGATTAACACCAACTCTTATAGACGAGGGAAAAGTTTATATTGCAGAATCTCCGCTTTATGAGCTTAACACTAAAGATGAGGTCTATTTTGCATATACCGAAGCGGAAAAGGAAGAATTTATTAAGAAGATAGGCAATAAGAAATTCACTATTCAGCGTTCAAAGGGACTTGGTGAAAACGAGCCTGATATGATGAGCCTTACAACAATGAATCCGTCAACACGCAGACTTATAAAGGTTTTGCCTGATGATGCAAAGCGTACAAGTGAGATATTTGATATCTTGCTTGGAGATAATCTTGACGGCAGAAAAGAATATATAGTAGAAAACGGAGTAAAGTACATTGATAATATAGATGTGTCCTAATATTTGGTAGTTCATCGATAGTTTCCAAATTCGCGGCAACAAGCTTTTCTCATCAATGTCGAAGTTTTGCAAGGCAGAACCGATTACGCGTCTTGGGAGCGGTGACTCGCCGCAAAGTTTAGGTCAAGCCTTTTTAAAGGCTTGCAGAGTCGAGAGACAGCGTCTCTCGTGGGGTTTTGGAAAAGCTCCAGTACAAAAATTCAAGGGGTAATGATATGGCAAGAAAGAAGAAAAATACACCTCATATAGAACCTAAGCTGCATGGATATATTGCAGGAGCAGGTGAGATTGTAGAGCAAAAAATAGCTGATACAATAGAAGAAAACTATATGCCGTATGCTATGAGTGTTATACTTTCTCGTGCAATTCCTGAAATTGACGGTTTTAAGCCGTCACATAGAAAATTGCTTTATACTATGTATAAAATGGGACTTCTCGGTGGTGCAAGAACTAAATCCGCAAATATAGTCGGACAAACAATGAAACTTAATCCGCATGGTGATAGTGCGATTTATGATACTATGGTTCGTCTTAGCCGAGGCTATGAAGCACTGCTGCACCCATATGTCGATTCCAAGGGTAACTTCGGTAAATTTTATAGCAGAGATATGGCGTGGGCGGCATCAAGATATACCGAGGCACGACTTGACCCGATATGTGCAGAGCTTTTCGGTGATATAGATAAGGATACCGTAGATTTTGTTGATAACTACGATAACACTCTTAAAGAACCAACACTTCTTCCGGCAGCATTTCCGTCCGTACTTATAAATGCGAATACAGGTATTGCTGTTGGTATGGCAAGTTCTATCTGTCCTTTCAATCTTAGAGAGGTATGCGAAACAACTATTGCGCTTATGCGTAACGAAAAGCACGATGTTTCCGAAACGCTTATTGCACCTGATTTTCCGGGCGGTGGTCAGATTGTATATGATAAGAAAACTATCGAAAATATCTATAATACAGGTAGAGGAAGTATAAAGGTTCGCTCACGCTATACCTATGATAAATTTGATAATTGTATTGATATAACAAGTATTCCTCCGACAACAACCTCAGAAGCTATAATTGATAAGATTATTGAGCTTGTAAAGCTTGGCAAGATTAAAGAAATTTCTGATATTCGTGATGAAACAGGTATAAGCGGTCTTAAAATCACAATCGATCTTAAGAGAAATATTGACCCTGATAAGCTTATGCAGAAGCTTTATAAAATCACACCGCTTGAGGATAGTTTCTCCTGTAATTTTAACGTTCTTATCGCAGGAACACCGAGAGTTCTTGGCGTTAAGGACTTACTTAACGAATGGATTGCATTCAGAGTTGAGTGTGTAAAACGCAGAACCTATTATGATTTGCACAAAAAAGAGGACAAGCTTCATCTTCTCAAGGGACTTGAAAAAATTCTCCTCGATATTGATAAGGCTGTAAAAATCGTTCGTGAAACCGAAGAAGAAAGCGATGTGGTTCCAAATCTTATGATTGGTTTCGGAATTGATGAAATTCAGGCTGAATATGTAGCTGAAATTAAACTTCGTCATCTCAATCGAGAATATATTCTTAAACGCACAGATGAAATTGAAAATCTTGAGAAAGATATTGCCGAGCTTAAATCAATCCTCGAAAGCAAAACTAAGGTTAAGAATATAATCGTAAAAGAACTTACCGCTATTGCTGAAAAATATGGTCAGCCACGAAAGAGTATGATTATTTATGCTTCTGATATTGTTGAAGCTGAAGTTGAGGAAGAGATTCCTGATTATCCTGTAAATCTATTCTTTACAAAAGAGGGATATTTCAAGAAAATTACTCCGCTTTCACTAAGAATGAGCGGTGAACAGAAGCTAAAAGAGGGAGATGTCATACAGCAATCGCAAGAATCTATGAATAATACGGATTTGCTGTTTTTCAGTGATAAATCACAGGTTTATAAAACAAAGGCTCGTGATTTCTCTGATACCAAAGCAAGCGTACTTGGAGAATTTATCCCTGCCAAGCTGAATATGGACGAGGGCGAGAGTGCTATTTATATGATTGCCACTACCGACTATTCGGGTTATGTTTTCTTTTTCTTTGAAAACGGCAAGGTTGCTAAAGTTAGCCTTAAAGCATATGAAACAAAGACCAACCGTAAAAAGCTGACAGGCGCATATAGTGATAAAGAAAAACTTAGTGCAATAGTTTTTGTCAATGATGAGGATAGCGAAATTCTTATGCGTTCATCGTCTGGCAGAGCATTATTATTGCATACAGGTGCTATTGCCTCAAAAACCACAAGAAATACCCAAGGTGTAGCTGTATTCAAGCAAAGAAAAGGTCATCGTCTGATTTCTGCGGAATTATATCATGATGGTATGCTTCAAACGCCTCAAAGATATAGAACAAAGTCTATTCCGTCATCAGGAGCGCTGCCGACAGCAGAAGAACTTGAGGGCGAACAATTAGAGCTTAAATAATAAGAACGGCAGAATCCGTTTTTACTTTGGATTCTGCCGTTTTGTTATGAATAGCAAACGCATTTTATTCATAACTGTTATTATTATGTTTAGTTATAAAACATATTATGCAATTTAGCTTATGTAAAATTATGGTAAAATCTTGTTTACTTAATTAGACTTTACTTGACATTTTCATTATATACAATTATAATCCTAAAGTGTATGAAAATTTTAAATATTGGAGGAAAAATATGAAGGTCGTTATTGATATGATTCGTGGCTTTTGTATGGCTATGGCGGATAGCGTCCCCGGAGTTTCGGGTGGCACGATTGCTTTCCTGATGGGTTTTTATGATAAATTCATCAATTCGCTGAATGATTTGATTTCAGGAAAGAAAGCTGAAAAAATTGAAGCATTAAAATTTTTAGCTAAGCTTGGAGTTGGTTGGGTAGTTGGTTTTGTATCCTGCGTTTTGATTCTCACAAAGCTTTTCGATACTTATATTTACGAAATCAGCTCATTGTTTATTGGTTTAACACTTTTCGCAATACCGGTTGTTTTCATTGAAGAAAAGAAAAGCCTTAAAGGAAAATATTGGAGTGCGTTTTTTGTGATTCTTGGTGCAGCACTTGTATTTTGCATTACATATTTCAATCCTACGAGCGGTGGAGAAAGTAGTATAAACCTCGGACAACCAAGTTTTCAGCTTGGAATAAGCCTGTTCTTTGTAGCAATGATAGCAATTACTGCAATGGTTCTCCCGGGAATTTCAGGTTCAACACTTCTTTTAATTTTTGGATTTTATTTACCTGTCATTACATCAATAAAAGAATTACTTCATATGCATTTTGAATATTTGCCAATGATAATTTGCTTTGGATTAGGAGTAATTGCTGGAATCGTTTTGATTATTAAGCTTGTGAAGCTTTGCTTGGAAAAGTTCAGAGCACAGACGATATTCTTTATTTTCGGACTTATGATTGGTTCTCTCTATGCAATAGTTATGGGACCTACAACACTTGATGAGCCAAAACCGATGATGGATTTCTCGACATTCTCAATTATTCCGTTCCTTATCGGTGGAGTAATAGTAATAGGCTTACAACTTTTCAAGAATCGCAAGAGCCGTAAAGAAATCGCCGCAAAGCATTAAATATACCTAATAAAAGCTGTCGCATATCTTTTTTGAGATATACGACAGCTTATTTTTACCCATTTTTTGGAGCAATTATAATTGGCTGAAGCTGTTTACCCATAAATGCTGCTTCAACAACCTGTGGAATCAATTCAAAATCGGCAACTAATGATTTTGGCTTTTTTATAGGAGCGTCCTGTCCGAATGGTACGAAGAATAT
This sequence comes from uncultured Ruminococcus sp., assembly GCA_902765855.1. Classification (GTDB taxonomy): domain Bacteria; phylum Bacillota; class Clostridia; order Oscillospirales; family Acutalibacteraceae; genus Pseudoruminococcus. The sequence goes on from CACXBF010000002.1 coordinate 18,443, forward strand.
GTGCTTTGTATTTAACATTCTGCCTATACTTTGAGCAGAAGCACCGAGAGCATCATTTGTTGCAATAGCAAGGATAAGCGGCTTTTCCTGTCTTAGATGGGATTTAGCTGCCATTGTTACTGGCGTATCTGTTATCCCATAGGAAAGCTTTGAGATGGTGTTTCCCGTACAGGGAGCAATAAGCATAATATCCGTCATAGCCTTAGGACCAATAGGCTCAGCGTCGTTGATGGTTCTTATGATTTTTCGCTTTGTTTTTTCTTCGATTTCCTCAATAAAATCTTGTGCTTTGCCGAAACGGGTGTCAGTAGTTGAAGCGTTATATGACATTATTGGAAGCACATCATAGCCCGCATCTATCAATGCGTCTATCTGGGGAATTGCTCGTGAAAAGGTGCAAAAAGAACCGCACATAGCAAATCCCACCGTTTTGCGTGTCACCGTAAATCCTCCTCTGTTATATTATAAACAGCGTTCTTTATGATTTCTCCGGCCGCTTTTGGTGCAACACGCCCTGGCAGCGATAATGCCCGCATGGCTTTAAGCCCCATTCTTTCGCAGGCTTCGAGGTCAACACCCCCTGGTAGTGAGGCTAAATCTATAATAATCGTGTCCGAACCGCTTGGAGCGATACGAGCAAGAGTATGTGAATCTAAAATCATAAATGGCACTGTATTAAATATCAAGTCGAATGCGGTGTGTCCTTGTGGCATAAGAGAAAGCTCATTGGTTTTAAGTGATTTAAATCCCTTTGCCTGAATATATGCCATATCGCTTTTCTTTCTGGCACTGACAGAAACTTTAGCACCAAGACCTCCAAGCATATCTGAAAGTACCTTGCCGATTCTTCCATAACCTATTACAAGACAGTTTGAACCATTTATTGTTCCGTCATATTCGTGCATAGCACATTCAATCGCACCTTCACTTGTAGGAACGGCATTCATAACGGCAAATTCTTCTCTTTTAGAGTAATCAAAAACCATACTGGAATTCCAGAGGGAGCTTGTAGAGAGAAGATTTTCCTTCATACCGCAGAAAACATATTTGCCTGAACAGATTTTTGCGAAAGAGTCATCAAGTGTAATAGAATTTTTAGAAAATGGAGCATTAAGAGTTGTACCGTTTTTGGTAACAGGAAGTGGAAGTATAACGATTTCAGATTTTCTTATAGCAGTTTTGAAATCAAGCATATCAAAGGGTAAAGAAAACCTACATTCTTCAAAACAAGAAATGCAGACAGAATAGCCGTCATTCAATATAGCTTTGGCACAATATAATTGACGCAAATCGCCACCTATAACGCAAAAAGAATTATTTATCAATAGGATTACCTCCCGCAATCAGACTTGATACTATATAATATGTTTGCAATAAAGTTTAGGTGCAGATGATAGTCCATATTGCGGGAGATAAGAACTTTACATAAACTGAGCCTTGAGAGTATCTAATGCTTTTCGTTCAATTCGGCTTACATAAGATCGTGAAATATTTAGTTTTTTTGCAATTTCACGCTGAGTCAGCGGGTCACTGCCATCAAGACCGTAACGCAAAGTGATTACAAGTTTTTCTCTTGGTGTGAGACATTTTTCTATGTAAGTTTTAAGCTTTTCACTTTTAAGTTTTATATCAAGATTGTCTACAAAATCGTCTTCTACAGACATTATATCCATAAGCGTAAGCTTATTTCCGTCACTATCGGAGTCGATTGCGTCGTCAAGCGACATATCCTGAGCGGATTTTTTACTATTTCTGAAATACATAAGAACTTCGTTTTCAATACATCTTGAGGCATAGCTTGAGAGTCTGATATTTTTATCAATATCAAAGGTATTTACGGCTTTAATCAAACCGATTGTGCCGATTGAAACTAATTCGTCTGTATCACTGCAAGAAGCATAATATTTTTTTGCAATGTGTGCTACAAGCCTTAGATTATGCTCAACAAGCTTGTTTCTTGCTTTTATATCTCCATTTTTCCATTTTAAAAGACATTCACGCTCTTCCTTTGCCGAAAGAGGTTTCGGAAATGAGCCTCCTCCTGTAACATGAAGTATGAAGAACATAGAAAATTGGTTCAGAAGTTTTAAAATTAAATCAAACATAACGCACCTCCATAAAAAATTTAACCTTACTAATTTTTATGCGTGGAATATTTTGTTTTGCTTGTCTTTTAAATAAAATTTTGACAAAATTTATTCCAAGATTGATAATTTGCAAAAAATTACGAATGATAATAAAGAAAGTGACGAGCCTTATCAAAGCACGACACTTTATGAAAACCAGTGCATATAAAATTTTCAAGGAGATAATGTGTATGAAAAAGAAAATTATTGCAATCTTGGCAATGGCACTTCTAACGGTGAGCTTTGCCGCATGTAACGGTAATGACAATGGAAATTCCGCACAGAATATGGGTAACGGCTCAAGTGGCGGAAATGCTGAATCCTCAACGGTAACAAACAACAATAATTCATCAGGAACAATAAACTCTGCACCTAATCCAAACCCTAATGCAAATGGAGATAACAACAATGGAAACAATACTGCTAATGGCAATGACGCTAATAATAACGGAACTGTCACAGACGGAAACGGAATTATCGGAGACGGCGAAAATGTGGTCAGCAATGTTGCAAGTGGAGCCGGAGATGTAATCAGCGGCGTTGGCAGAGGTGTAGAAGATGTTGTCAGCGGAGTAGTTGGCGGAGCGGAAGATATTCTTGGCGATAACAGAAATAATAACAATAATAATTCAAATGTACAATAAGTTATAATTATTTTATAGAATAGCCTTCGGAAAAACCGAAGGCTATTTATTCGTTTTTAGAAGTATTTAAACATAAAAATATTGCTTTATGTGTTTGGGAATTGTTTTATTTCTCTATTGTACAATTCGGGTAAAAAAAGTACACCTTACGAAAAATAGATTGAATTTTTTTATTTGATAAAATAGAATAAAATTACAAAATCAATGGAGAAATTTGTATATTAAGGGGTGAAAAAGATGAATAATGCAATGTTTGCAAGATAGCCATTGATTAGTTATATTTAAAAAAGTGATAAGGAGAATTTTTTATGAAAGTAATTAACGGTGTAATAGGAGTATTATCTATACTTGGTGCGATTTATTGTTTATTTTTCCCGGGAATGTCATTTATTAATGCGGGTTGGGTTATAACAGCTATTCTTGGAATATTCGGAATATGCTCGATTATTTTTTACTTTACCAAGAAAAAAATATATAAGAACCTTATGATAGAAGGCATACACGGAGTATTCGGACTTGTTGTAGGTATTGCAGCAGCCGTTGTTTCAATACTTGCAATATTTGTTCCAAGTATTCAAGCTGTACTTGATTTAATAATACTTATTATCTTTGCAATTTGGATGATATTAGATGGCGTTTCATCAATAGCAGAATCGTTCGCTATGAAAAAGGCCTCAACATCAAAATCTTGGATACTTGCACTTGTACTTGGTATAATAATGCTAATATTTGGAATATATGGAATTTGCCATCTTATTTTTGTAGCAAGATTTATTGGAATTATGATAGGCGTAATGCTTATGAGCTACGGTATTAAGTTGATAGCTTCATTGTTTGAAAAAGATGATTACTGCAAGAAATGATATAGATAAAGAAAATAAATTTTAAGTATTTAAAAATATATTTAAAAGTTCAAAGCGCCTTTATATAAAACTTTCTAATTTTACATATATCGTTTATTATGCTATAATTAAAATGACATTAGAGCTTATTTTTAGTACAGATGGTATGATTTATATAATTAGGGGTTGATTTTAATGGAGGTAGCTTTGGTTGATGATGTGAACTATGATAGAGAAAAGCTTTACCAAATACTTTCATATTATCTGAATATAAAAAACATAAATTGCAGTATGTATACATATAGTTCAGCTGAAGAATTTCTCAGAGATTTTCAAAATCATGAATTCGCAATTATCTTTTTAGATATATCTATGTCAGGAATGACAGGTATGCAGGCTGCACATGAGATAAGGAAAATAGATAAAAAAGTTAATATTATATTTGCAACAGTAGAAAGAAGTTTTGCATTGGAGGGCTATGAGGTTCATGCGGTAGGATATATACTCAAGCCCTTCAATCCCGATAAAATATATTCAGTTCTCGACCATATATTAGGTGATATGGAAACGCCGCAATATATCAGTATAAAAGAAAGTCGTGTGACGGTTAAGATTATGCTTGATAATTTGTATTTTGTAGAAATGCGTAATCACTATGCGGAATTTCATACATCAACAGGAGTTCATCGTGCATATATGACCTTTGATGGCTTGAGAAATCTTATTCCCGACCAACTTCGTTTTCAATGTTGCTGCAGAGGAATTATAGTGAATTTTGATAACGTTAAAAAACTTGAAGAACAAACAATAATTTTAAAAAATGATGAAAGAGTACCAATAAGTCGTTCAAAAAAAATAGAAATAAGAAATGCCTATGCAACATATGCTTTTGATAAAACGAGGAAGGGAGCCTTTTATGAGCATTGAACTTCAGCTTATAATAAATGTAATAGTTTCGACCATGCCTTATTGTATATTAGCTTATTGCCCTATGTGGAAATATCTTAGATGCAAAAAGTGGCTGGTTATTGTATTGATTATAATAAGCGAATTTGTGTTTGTAAATAGCTCGCTTTTATGTCTGAAAAATGGAATTAATCCAAGATATTCAGATGTTATTACCTCAGCTATATGTCTTGTAGTATATAGTTTATGTGTAAAAGTAAATTTCTTTAAATTAGTTTTCTTCTATTTTTTTACAGCGGCATATACAATGATTATACGAGGTTTATCAGTATTTATTACAGGGCTTATCTTTCCGGATTCAACTTTATATTACTCAATCGAAAACAGTATTATACAGATTGTATTCTTTATGCTTGCACTTCCTCTTATACTTATTTTGTATAATAAAACGGCAGAAAGAATATTAGATTCCCCCGAATCAGATATATGGAAGACAATATGGCTCGTACCTGCTTTTACGATTTTTTTAATTATGATGTTTACGGGTTCGTTTGATAATGATATTACAAAGAGCTGGAAGTTCTTTATCACAAGAATATGTTTGCTTATTTGTACATTTGTTATCTATTATGTTTTACTGCGTTCATTCGATATACTGCGTAAGAGCGCTATGCTTGAGGAACGAGCGAAACAAGCAGAGGCAATCAACGACTTACAAAAAGCACAATATAATCTTATATTAAAGCATATAGAAGAAACGAGAATTGCTAGACACGACTTGCGTCAACATCTGAACCTTATACAAGCCTATATTGATAGTGGCGACCAAGAGGCTCTCAAAAATTATCTGGAGGTGTATAAGAAAACACTTCCGATAGATACATCGCAAATCTATTGCAAAAATTATGCAATAGATGTTTTGGTAAGGTATTATGCGGAGCAAGCAAGGCAGAGTAATATAGAATTTTATACCAATATTGAATTGCCTAAGGAGCTTTCGATATCAGAGCCGGATTTATGCGTTATGTTAGGTAATCTTATAGAAAATGCACTTGAAGCTTGTCAAAGAAAAAAAAGCGGCGAAAAATTTATAAGAATTTGTGGCAAGCTTATTGGTGAAAATTCAATTTCAATTACTATTGATAATAGTTGTGAGGAAAAACCTATAAAAGAGGGCAAGGAATATCGTTCATCAAAACGCAATGATGTAGGAATAGGTTTAATTTCAGTAAAGAATATTGTAGAAAAATATGATGGAATTACTGATTTTAAGTATGAAAACGGAGTGTTTTTTGCATCAATTTTGCTTAATACAGCATAAAGGTAATGGAGATGAAAAATATGTTAAAGGAATTTTCTGTTAAAGCATTGTCAATTTTGCTTACAATGTGTATTTCTTCGTCTATGTTTGCAGTTTCTGCAAATGCTCTGAATAATGAAAAAAAAGGTACGGAAAGTATTCCTGTTCAAAAAATTAGCCAGAAATCGGTTTCATCAGAAAGTCAGGCAGAAGATGATGGCAGAGCTGATTATATGAGTAAGGAACAGTATTCTCAGCTTGGATTTAATTCATTTCAAGACCCAGAGCTTTTTGACGAAAATGATACGACTAACCCTCTTGAGGGCTATAAACCATCTATTCTGAGCGAGCTTTATATGGGACAAGGAAACCATAGTAAAGGTGATGTCTGCGAAGCATATATATTGGAAAATGCCAAGGATTATAACAGCTTGGATATAGAAACATTCAAGAAGAACAAGCTTTCTTATAGTAACCAATATAAATATGATAAGGCTAATGCTCGTGGAAAACGGCAGTATCAGACATCTACTACAAGGAGTATAAAGCTTGGTGATTTGAGTAGAGAAGATTATATAAAAGATTCAATTATTCAATGCAGTTTATTTCTTGATGGAAATGATGATAAGAAGAGCAAGCTCGGATTTTTAGTTTACGATTATAGTAAAGAAAAATCTGGCGAAAATAAGCTCGAAGAAAAGTTTGAGCGTATTGAAATACTTGATGATAAGAGTAAGTTTGTTCAGGATATAGAAGTTCAGGAATCCAGTGGATATATGGGTATAACCGTAGGTGACTTTGACGGTGATAATTATGAAGATATTGCGGTTTATTTCTCATATAGGAATAATCCTAAGATAGGCATATTCACGCAAAGCAAAAATGAAAATAAGCCACTATTTGAATGGAAATATAGTGTAGATTTAAAGTCTATTTCTTCTGATTTTAATTGCTGTAAAGATACAAATCGTCCGCTTGTATCCCTCAGCACAACAGATATTTCAGGCAGTGATGACCTCGTTATAAGCGTTACTATGCCATACAGCAATGACCACGATTTCTGCAAAGATGGTTACACAGCTATTTATAAATGGGAAAATAATCAGCCTGCCCAGAAATATTGTGATAAGGGTGAAGGTTCAGGCGGAAGAATGAAATTTACATCATCTGCAACAATGGATTTAGATGGTGACGGCAACAAGGAATTAGTAATTGCGGCTAATAAAAACTATAATTATAGTAATAAAAAAAGCCGTGGAGATATGAGCAAAAGTGAAAATCTTGTTAATATAGTTCTTTGGGAAAACGGTAGCTACTGCAATGCTTGGAGCGAACCAAAAATTATTGAGGCTATTGACTGGATTAAAAAGGATAAAGACAGAAAAGAGCCTGTTGCAATAACTGGAACAAGGTTTAATCAAAATAGCGAAAAAGCTACACTATTTGTAGAAGGTGTATTTTACGATTTTATTCCTTCAACAGATGGCGAAACGGCAAATGAGCGTATAAAGAATGGTAAATTTAATACGAATTCAAAGTTTGATGGAAGTACGGGAGATAATAATGCCTTTGTTCATCTTGCAGTAAGTGCTTCTTTCGTAGAAAGTGACCGTCTTGTTGAGCAAACTCTCGTTGTAATAGGTGATGAATATAGTGGAGATAAAGATAAAATTTATCTTGATATATATTGGTGTCATTTTAATGGTGGTTCAATAAAAATAGAATGCAAAAATAATGATTATTTCAGTAAAGCTGATGAAGATGATTATGCTACTTTCTTTACTTTATGGCCAATAGATATTGATAATGATACTACATATATGAAATATACAGGAAAAACAGTCGGTTGGTCTAACCCTGCGGTACATAGCGTAATGTTAAGTGCTCCATATTGGAGTGAGCTTGACTATGGTTCAGCTATGACGGCAAGAGGCTCGACTTCATATAGCATATCAACAGGTACTACTAATACAACAACGGGAAATTGGAATCTTGGTCTTGGAATTTCGTTTGCAGCTTCGTTTAATGTAGGTGTATTGGGGCAACACTGTTCTTTTGGATTTAACATTGATGGAGCAGGCCAGTATGTAGGAAGTTATCAGACATCACATACAAAAACCGAAACGCTTACTTTTACTTCAGGCGGAGGTGAAGATTATGTTGCACTTATTACAGTGCCAATAGTATCATATCACTATGACCAATGGATACCAGAGCATGAAGTAACTGAAGAAGAGGTTGAATATTATAATGGAGATGGAAAGTGCCCAAGCGTAGGGGAGGTCGTTCCGGGAGAATTTAAAAAAATGAGTGTCAATGTGCAATTAAATCCTGCTAACTCATGTATACCTGTTTCGGATTATAATAAGGTTGTTGAAGAATTTAATCGTACTGCAGAAGATAATTATAAGTTACAGACAGTTGATGTTGATAGCTTATATGCTGGCAGAAATCCGGGTGATCCATCTACTTATGCTACTGATGAATTTGGAATAAGCTCATTAAATAAAGATGATAAAGAAAGCTATAGCGTTTCAAATAATGCAGCGGCTGTTAATGTAAATGGAAGTTCAACAACTTCAATAGCTATGGGAGAGGGAAGCTCAAGTTCAACAAGTAATGGTTTTTCTTTTTCTTTGAAATTAGGTGCCACTTCATCTATATCATTTGGTGTAGATGTAGCTTCAATTTTTGTAGCAAAACAGACTTTTAAAATATCGGGTTCTGTAAGCTTAGGTGGTGGCTGTACATGGGCAACTGCAAATTCAGAAAATATAACTTATACAACTACATTTGCTTCACTTCCTGAATCCGCAAAAACTGAAACTACTTCTGCTGGAACAGCATCATCAGCTTATGCGTTTACCGCAAAAGAAGTAAAATGGAATCCGAAGGAGTTGGGCAGTTCAAATATTCAGACAGTTGATGGCATAGAACTTACAAATGCTACAAGTGTTATAGGCTGTCTTGTTGAGGGTGCAGACGCAGCACCGCCAAAGCTTCCGGTAGACCTCCATGTTTCATCAACAACAAATAATAGTGCAACATTAAAATGGACTAATACTGTAAACTATCTAAAAAAACCACAATCATATAAAATGTACTATTCTAAGTCGCAGACAGGCAACTATTCACCTGTAAGAGAAAACGGAAAAGATGTTGTTATTTCTGGTGAGGCTGATAGCTATACTGTAAACGGACTTAACGAAAATACTACATATTACTTTAAATTGCAGGCTTATTCTACTAAAGATGCCAGCGGAATTTCAAGTGTGTTTGGCCCATATGCTTATGGAAAAACTAAGGGTGGTTCTACCGAGGCAATTATAGTAGAACAACCATTGGATTTATATAAAAATATTGGCGAAGCACCGATATTCAATATAAATGCTGCTTCGAGTAATCCTGAAAATACTCTCAGCTACAAGTGGCAAAAACTTGTTGTAGGCACTTATCTTGCAGAATGGAAAGATATAGAGCAGGAATTTGGAGAATCAAGTTCATTTAATGCAGCATATTTTGCAGAAAATGGCGTTATCAATGAGGCTAATGCAAAAAATCTTGATAAAACCGTTTATCGTTGCATAGTTACCGAACATTCTAAAAATGGTAATGATTATAGTGAAGTTATAAGCCGAGCAGCAGTTCTTAACATAGGTGGAGAGCAATCTTATGCCTTTGATAAAGACGAAAATGGAAAATTTATCATAAAAACATATAATGACTTAGTAACACTTTCTCAGCTTGTTGATTATGAATATTCTTTATATGGTTCTGCTGATTATATTCTCGAAAATAATATAGTTGCACCAAATGATTCTGAGTGGACAAAGGGAATAGGTTCAGCAATTTATGATAAGCCTTTCAACGGAAGCTTTGACGGAAACGGCTATATAATCTTCGGTTTGAATGTAAATAATTCCGGGTATGGCGGTCTTTTTGAAAGAATAGGAACAAAAGGAATAGTCAAAGATTTATTCGTTATAGACTGCGATTATAATACTACTTCGGAATATGCTGGCGGTATTGCTGCAATAAATGACGGCTTGATAGACCACTGCATAAGCGGTATTGCTTTAACCACAGGTCGTACATTTGATAAAAATGGACAATCTATAAAGCTTTCAGATTATAACTCCAATATAAAAGGCGTTACAAGTGGTGGTGTAGCTGCTGTAAATAACGGAAATATAAAAGGGTGCAGAAATGCTTCTGTGGTAGCCGGAACAGAGGTTTGTGGAGGAATTACAGGCATAAACAACGAAAAAGGAAATATATATGGTTGTGCAAGCAATATCACAATAGGTAATTCATCTTCAAAATTAAAAGGCGGCTTAGCAGGAAAGAACTTCGGTTCAATAGCTTCTTCATATACTTCTGCTAAGATTTCAAATGCAACTGACGAAAATGCAGGCTCTATTGCAGGTCTTAATGCTTCTGAAAATGTAAAGAATGTATTTTATCATACTACAAATGGTATTAAAGCTGTCGGAAGCAATTCAACAGTTATTCCTGATGATACAAATAAGAATAAGCTGAAATCAGAAATGCTGACCAAAGAATTTGTAGATGAGCTTAATTCTGTTACAGATGATTCAGTTGAGTGGATTTATAATGCAAATACTAAACTCAATAATAATTACCCAACAATAAAGTGTGATTTTTATAAGCAGTTGTCTAAAAACCTTGAAAATGGAATTGAAATAAAAGGTCTAATGCATAGTTCGCTTCAAATTAACAGCAAGGATTTTAATGCTAATGATGAAAACTATAAAAAGCTTCTAAGCTATGCAGGCAATAAAAATATAGTTTCTTCTTATAATTTGACTCTTACTGACTCAGACGGAAATTATATTCCATCTAATCTTTGGTATTTGCCTGGAGTAGAAATTTCAGTTCCTGTAAGTTCTTCAAACGAGCTTTCTGTTGTCGGAATTACAGACGATGGAGAAATAAAAGAATGTGAAGTGCTTTCTATTAATGACGGCAAGCTCACATTCAAATCAGACAATATTGCTTCATTTGCATTACTTTCAAGTAATACTTCGAGCCAACCGAATGATAGTTCAAAAGATAATTCAATAAATAATTCTGTTGTAAACACAGGAGATTATAATTATTCTTTTGTATATATTTTAATTATATCATCAATAGCAGTAATTGTGCTTACATCATGGCTAAGGAGGAGAAAAGTTGAAAAAGACTAAGAAAAAGACATTAATAATAGTGATAATTTCAGTTGTTATTGTACTTGCTTTAGCCATATCAGCATTCTTTATTATTAAATCTATGAATAATGAAGAAACGCAAGCAGATTCAAATGGAGTAGTCGGCAAAGTATCAGCTGGCTGGAATACAGGGCTTCCCGAAGAATCAAAAAAATCTACAGAAAGTTCTTCAAGTGGTACACAGATTCCGGGATACGGTACAGCAAAAATGAAAGCAGGGGATACTCAACTGCATTTAAGCATAGGAAATCCTAAAGAAAATAACTGCGGATTTTATGCAACACTCCAGCTTGAAGACGGCACGGTATTGTATAAATCAGAGCTTTTAAAACCGGGATATGGCTTAACAGAAGTTCCGCTTCAACAAACTCTTAAAAAAGGCACATATGATGCAGAAGTTTTTTATGAATGCGTAACGCTTGACGAAGAGCAATCTCCACTTAATTCTGCAAAGTCTAAATTTAAACTGGTTGTTAATTGATATTAACATATATTTTATTTTGGAAAGGATGTTTTATTATGAAAACAAGAAAAATTTTAGCATTATCTATGGCGGTCGCAACAGTGGCTACTGTATCAACAGCAGCTTTTGCAGCAGAATTGACTCCAAGTTCTCAAACCGGAAATACAGAAGTAACAGCAAATATTCAAGACCCTGGAGCAGTAAACTATACTATAACTATTCCTGATAAGGTCGATTTCGGAACTTTAACACAGCCTGAAACTGATACTGATAGTTTTAAAGATGTGAACTTTACTGTTACTGCAACAAAAATAGAAAATCTTTCTGATAACAATCGTGTAGCAGTTGCTGTTAAGGATAAAGATGCAACTGTAGATGATGACCAATTTTACATAACTCAAAAGACTTCACCTAACACAAAACTTATGTACTTAGTATATGATACAGATACAATAGGAGAAAGTGATAATCATTTGGCTGAGGGTGAAATGGGTAATGACGGATATAACTTTGCATACTTTAAAAATCAAGGACAAAGTGCAACAGGAACAATCAGACTTAATCAAAAGCAACTTTATGGCAAGGATATAGCTGAAATTGCAGGCGATTATAGTGGAACTATGGTATTCACTTCTTCAATACTTACATTTTAAATAGATAAAATTATACTTTTATATCAAAAGGGTGAGTCATTATGAAAACAAGAAAAATTTTAGCATTATCTATGGCAGTAGCAACAATGGTTACCGCGTCAACAGCAGCTTTTGCAGCAGAATTGACTCCAAATTCTCCAGTCGGAGAAACTGAAATAGCAGCAAATATTCAAGCTTCTGGAGAAATAAGTTATGTTATAACCATTCCTGATAAGGTTGACTTCGGAACTTTAACACCGCCTGAAACTGATACTGATAGCTTTAAAGATGTACCTTATGAAGTTACAGCAGTGAATATAGAGGGTCTTTCTGAAGATCAATATGTATTGGTTCGTATTAAGGACAAGGATGCAACTGAAGAGGATGGCAAATTCTATTTAACTCAAAAAACATCACCTAATACAAAATTCATATATGATGTATACAATGTTTCTCCTATAGAGGATTATTATCTTCCTTTTGCTGTTGTTCCGATGACAGAACCTAACGGATATTTTTTTGTAGCTTTTGATAAGGTAGGTGCAAAAACCACAGGAACACTCAGATTTAACCAAAAGCAACTTTATGGCAAGGATATATCCGAAATTGCAGGCGATTATAGCGGAACTATGGTATTTACTTCTTCAATACTTACAGTTTAAATATAAGAAACAAAATTATACTTTTATATTGAAAGGGTGAGTCATTATGAAAGCAAGAAGAATTTTAGCACTTTCTATGGCTGTCACGACATTCAAACAAACAGAAGAAGTGATAACAGGAACATTTAGACTAAATCAGAAACAGCTTTATGACAAAGATATATATGAAATAGCAGGTGAATACACTGAAAATATGGTATTTACCTCTTCAATAGTCTAAAACAATAGAGATAGTATAATATGAATACAGATATTTTCAAAAAAGCTTTTTGTTTAGTTTTATATTTGTTTCTGATTATGGCATTTTCAATACCTGCATTTGCAAGATTTGAAGGCGATATAGAGGTTGTGGCTCGTATAGAAGCTGAATCCTCTGAAATATGTAGTTCAGATATCCCAGAAAGTTCAGATACTTCGGAAAGCATAATTTCATCTGATAAGACAGATAGCGAGGCTGTAAAAACAGGTGATTCATCAACAATTTGGATAATTGTTTTAACAATATCTATATCAATGGTTGTAGTTATAATTTCTTTTCGTAAAAGAAATAAAAAATTAAATTAAGTTTCAGAAAATCGGCATTGTTTTTAACAATGTCGATGTTTTTATAAAATTAAGCATAAGAAAATCACCCCATATTCAATTTATCTGAATATAGGGTGATTTTTTTAGATTATAAAGCTTTTAAGCAACCGTATAGATTTTAACCTCAGGGTCAGCGTCCCATAATGGCTGAAGCCCTACAAATACATCATTCTTGAAAAGTTCGCTTGAAAGATAAGCCTGTGCATTTTCAACAGAGTCAAAACCATGAAGAACCTGAACATCTTCATCACGAATAAGCAAATTCTTGGTCAAAGCACCCTTGATAGTATCAAGAAATGGCTGACGATAGTCATTATATACCTTAGCGGCAGCAGGACGATTATTGTTGCTGATTTTCATTGTGATTTCCAAATAAGCTTTTACATTCATAGTTGATAACCTCCGAAAGTTTTTATTTGCTCATTGAGCTTGTGCTTATTATATGAGATTTACTTCCGAAGTAAAAGATATAAGTTAATTTATGAGTTACTAATAAATTTCATAGTGACTTGTTTTTGTGTAGTGATTTTTTTATAATTATGTTGTTATATAAATGAATGGAGAATTTTAGATGCTGTTTAATATGCTTGGCTATATGCTGATAAGTTCATTTACACCAGGACCTGGAAATATACTTGCCTTAAACACAATGGTAAATTACGGCTGGAAAAAAGGAAGACGCTTAGTTTTAGGAATAGGTATAGGCTATCTTGTGGTTCAGTATATGTGTACGCTTGCAGTATATTTTCTGAATGCTTATTTAAATAATGCAATGGTATATATAAAATATTTAGGTGCAGTATATCTTATATGGTTTGCATTACATATAGCATTAAGCAAAAAATACGAACAGAACAATAAAAAAGAAGCAAGCTTTACGGTTGGATTCTTTATGCAGCTTGTTAATGTAAAGATATATTTTTATTGTATGACCTTGCTTTCAGCATATATTATTCCAATGATGTCGGATATGACAGCAGTTTTATTGATGGGAATTTTTGTTGTATTTATAGGTTGCACTGCAACACTGACTTGGGCTTTTCTCGGAATAAAGCTGGAAAAATTTTATAAAGCACATTTCAAAGTATGCAATGTCATTCTTGCTTTATTCTTAGTGTATTGTGCAGTAAATATTATATGGAGTTGATTAAAATGTATCAGCATAAAATGGAAAAAGATATTCGTTGTCCGCTCGAATACGGACTTCAAATTTTCGGTGGTAAATGGAAATCAAGAATTATTTGTGTCCTTGCTGAAAAAGGAACTTTGCGATATAGTATGCTCCGCAAGGAGATGAGTAATATCACTGACGCTGTATTGGCAACTACTTTAAAAGAGCTTATCTCCGATGGGATTGTTGCAAGGCAGTCTTATGACGAAATTCCTCCGAGAGTGGAATATTGCCTTACAGAAAAAGGCAAATCAGTAATACCGATTTTGCAAAGTATTTGTAAATGGTCAGGTGCGTATCATAAGGAAGACAATGAAAATACTTTGCTGCAATGTCAGAAATGCGATTATAATAACTAAGGGTGAGATATATGGAAATAAGATATACCGAAGAAAAAATATTCGCTAAAGAACAGATAGAAAAACTCTTTCTATCTGTTGGGTGGGTATCTGGAGAATATCCAAACAGATTATATAAAGCTTTGAAAAATTCCTCAACAGTTGTTACAGCGTGGAGTGGGGAAGAGCTTGTTGGCCTTGTAAGAGTTTTAGATGACAGCGAATTAGTTGCTTATATCCACTATCTTCTTGTAAATCCAAAATATCAAGGTAATGGAATTGCGGCTCATTTAGTTAAGTACATAAAAGAGAAATATAAAAATTATCTTTACATAGAGCTTATGCCAGAGGAAAAGAAGAATGTGCCATTTTATGAAAAATATGGCTTTAAAGTTATGGAAGGCGGTACGGCTATGTTCCTAAGCAATTATAGCGATAAGCGTTAAAGCTATTATAAATCGTTAAATTCATTTAAGAACCATATATTCTTGACCTCAAAGCTTTTGCCGTTGAGGTATTCAAGACAGCCTGCGTCAGTTGTAAATTTAAATACAAGCTTATATGAATAAAGTGCCTGATATTTATAACCACTTTTGCGGTTGTATTCGTTTTTGCCGTATTTTGAATCGCCGAGCAAAGGATGTCCTATATAAGCCATATGAGCACGAATCTGATGTGTACGCCCTGTCAGTAAATCAACTTCAACAAGACTCAAACCATTCTTTTCAGAAAGAACACTATATTTTGTCTTAATTGTCTTTGCACCTTCACGAGGCTTACTACTGATATACACACGATTTTGTTTTTCGTTCTTTTCGAGATAGGCGGTCATTGTGTCAGCTTTTTTCTCAAAATTTCCGACAGCAATGCAGAGATATAGTTTAATAAGCTCCCTGTCTTTCATCTTTTGGTTGAGTATTCGCAGAGCCTCGGCTGTTTTTGCGGCGATTACGATACCGCCTGTGTTGCGGTCAATTCTGTTGACAAGTGCAGGAGCAAAGGAATTTTCCTGCTCTGGATTGTATTCACCTTTTTCGTAAAGATAATGCTGTATTCTTGCAAGAGCTGAATCAAAGTGATAGTTTTCGTCAGGGTGGACAATAAGTCCGGGCTTTTTATCAATAAGCAGAATGTTCTCGTCCTCGTATACAACATCAAGCTTTAAAGGAGCTTTCATAAAGTCATATTCTGCCTTTTGCGGCTCGAAAAATTCGTCCTTAATATAAAGAGTAAGAATATCTCCCTCATTAAGCCTTGAAGAAATTTCACAGCGTTTGCCGTTGAGCTTGATATATTTAGTGCGGATATATTTATACATAAGAGCCTTTGGCATAGTCTTGAAGCGTTTTGTAAGGAACTTATCAAGACGCTGTCCGGCATCATTTTTACCAATTTCTATTGTTCTCATATTATACCTCTCAAAGTCTTTTGATACGATTATATCATTTAGGGCAGACAACTGCAAGGCAGTCCTTGATTTTTGCAGATAAATGTATTATCATAAAGAAAAACAGATTTTGGAGGGCTTATAATGAGTAATAAGAAAATAGGCTTTATCGGTGCAGGCAATATGGCTACTGCAATCATCAACGGAATGATTGGCAATAAGGCAAAAGAACCATCTATGATTTATGTATTTGACTTAGACAATGCAAAGCTTGATATTATGAAGCAAAAGGGTGTAAATGCTTGTGCAAGTGCTAATGAGGCTGTTGAAAAGAGCGATATTATCGTTCTTGCAGTTAAGCCACAGAACTACGAAGAAGTTCTTCTTGGTATTAAATCAAGTGTAACAGCAGAAAAGGTTTTCGTAACAATCGCTGCAGGAATTTCTATAAGCTATGTTACAGAAACTCTTGGTGTAAATTGTCCTGCTGTAAGAGTTATGCCAAATACTCCACTTTTGCTCGGCTATGGTGCAACAGCTATGTGCCGTTCAGAGAATATTTCTGATGAAGACTTTAACGAAATTTATAAGATGTTCTCACTCAGCGGAGAGGTTTGCCTTTTCCCAGAAAGCAAGATGAATGAGGTTATTTCTATAAACGGCAGTAGTCCAGCATATTTCTATCTTTTTGCTTTAGCAATGAAACAATATGCCGAGGAGGCTGGCTTTGACGGCGAAACTGCTCTTAAACTTATTGCAAAGACAATGGAGGGCAGTGCTCATATGATTCTTGAGAGCGGAGATACTCTTGAAACACTTATTCAAAAGGTTTCATCAAAGGGTGGCACAACAATAGCTGCACTTGATGTAATGAAGTCAAAGGGTATTCCTGAGGCAATCAAAGAGGGAATGGCAGCTTGCACAAAGAGAGCTGAAGAATTAGGCAAATAAGTCTTTGTAGATATTTTATAGGTCATAAAACATATCCGCCCTTCATATTATTTAACGAGATGTAAAACAGGTAGAGGAGTTAAATAATTATGAAGGGCATAGTTTTTACAAAACCAAAATTTTTAAAAAATCTTTTCAGACGCAACAGACCGAAATTTGACATCAGAAAAAATGCTATGTTTCTGTTGCTGTGCTTATTTTTGCTCGTTGGAGTAATTTTAGGCGTTATCTGTGCAAGAAATGGGGACAAGTCACTTATAGAAAAGCTTGATTTTCTATTTCTGACAGATTTTGAAAATAAGCGTAATATGGGCTTGTTTTCGGTTTTCTCTGCAAGCTTTGCCTCTGGATTTTTGCTGCTGCTTGCAACATTTCTGCTTGGAATTTCTTCGTGGGGCTTTTTCGTCCTGCCTGCCATACCACTATTTAAAGGTTTTGGTTTTGGAATTTCAACAGGCTATATGTATGCCGCATATGGTGCGTCAGGAATTTTCTATAATATTCTTGTTGTACTTCCGGGGGCGTTTATTTCAGCCTTGATTTTAATTATAATATCAAAAGAGAGTTTCAGATTTTCTTGGGATATTATGACTTCGCTAAGAGGATATAAATCTGATATTTCGGGAGAATTTCGACTTTACATAGTAAGAATATTTTGGGCATTGATAGTTCTTGCAGGTGCATCTGTTATAGATATGCTGTTTTCGCTTGTATTTTCGGGCTTGTTTTCCTTTTCTTGAAGTGATATAATATAAAATAGTTTGTCGAATAAGCTTATCTTGACATAGCGGATATCGACAGGACTATTAAAACTCAGGAGAAATAATAATGTCCAATTCTAACAGTAAGCCTGAAAAGAACGGTGCTTTAATTGATTTTCTCACCAATGTTCTGACAGAGAATTTTAAAAAGCTTGTTCTTACAAATTTATTGCTTGATATACCGCTTGTAATAATAGCCGGAATCATAGCCTTAATATCATATCTGCTCGGCGGAATTTATGTATTTATTGTAATGCTTGTTATTCCATTGCTTGCACCGTTTTCGGCAGGTGTTTTCTATATAGTAAGAAACATAGCCAAGGGTGAAAAGATAAAAATTGTAGAGCAGTTTAAGCGTGGTATTAAGGATAATGCGTTTCAGTTTTTTATACAGGGAATAATACATTACCTTGTTTTCACCGGTTTTTATTTTGCGTTTGAATTTTATCGGAGCGACCTTTCAAATCCGCTCATAATTTCCGCATTAGTAGCAAGCATAATAGTTGCACTGATTTATCTTTTTATGACCTTTAATATGGGTATGATGACGGTAACAGTAAAGCTGAAATCAATAGATATTTTCAAAAACTCGCTTTTGCTTTCATTTATGGCGATAGTTCAGAATGTAAAAACGCTATTAGCAATGTTGTTTATATTTGCATTGATATTTTCTGTAACTATTCTTATTTCTGATATGACTATTGTTATTTGTGTTCTTGCGGCACTTGTGCTTATTATTTTGCCAACTCTTATTTTTCTTGTAATTGGTTATAACTCATATCCTGCAATAAAGGATTTTGTTATTGATTCTAAAACAGAGAAAAAGCCACAGGAAGAAAAAAAAGTTATGCTACCACAGCTTACGGCAGAAGAACTTGAAGAATATGCTGAGGGCGACCCGAACGAATATGTTTATGTAGATGGAAAGATGGTTAAGCGAGCAACGGTTTTGAAAATGATTGAGAAAATCAAAGCATCTGAGGAGTCACAGCAATAACAAATTTTAAACAAAATTTAAAAGTCCACAGCTCAAATAATAATGAGCTGTGGACTTTTTATATAGCTGAAATATTTAATCAATAATATGGGCTGGAATCTCCTCTTTTGCGTTTTCTTATAGCTGTTATTATAATGCTTATTACTATTATAATAATGCTTATGACCGATACTATGAATATTGCCGGCATTGTTGCTGTAAGATATTCAAATACATCATCTACATCTTCAACCTGAGTAAGAATACCCTCATCAGACCATTTATAAGAATCATAGAGCGTACTTGTACAATCAATTTCAGATTCTCTGCCTTCGTGTTTATGCAAATCAAAATAGTAATCACTTTTTAAGAGATATTTATGACTTATTGAAAATGATACTCCGCCAATAGGGTCATCCCAGGTTACATCTACATTGTAATATTCCCCGTTAAGCTTAACTACATTCCATATATGATTAAGTTGTTCGCTTTTAGCAGTAGTATTTTCTATGCCACACTGCTTCATAACATAGCCGAAAAGTCCGGTATATGCCATACAAGTGCCTTGACCAGTCAAAAGCATATTGTATACATCAGAACTTCCCTTAGTTTCGTCATAGCTATAATTTTTTACTATATAATCGTGACAGGAATGTATTTTATCAAAATCGGTTTCTGATTTCATAATCTCATCAGTTATAAGTTGAATTCTTGAATTAAAATCATTAACCTTTATTCCAAGTTCAGAATCGCTGTATTTAAATGAAAAGTATATTGAGATGGCTTCGTCGGTTTGCTCCGAATAGCTTACTTTATATTCCTTTTCAACATAAAATAATTGAGGATTTTTCTCTATAATACTTGTAACAATTTCGCTGACATCATTTTTTTGGATATTATATCCGCTTATATCAATTTCATCATTGAAGCTTTCAAGCTTATCAACGATAAGCTGCTCAATATATGCTCTTGAGTTACCCTCATAAGCATATGCTGTCAGTGGTATTGCTGTAAGGAATGCAAGAATTAAAGAAATTATCATCTTTTTCAGAGCAATCACCCTTAATTAAATAATGATACCTTGACAATTTGCTTATTAGAAAATACTACAAGCTTACCGTTATCATCTTCCTTGATTGCGATAGAATCGAAATGTTCAGGCTTATCATAATCTGTGGTGTAGCCGTCATCATCATAAAGAACATATTCGCAAGGCTTATCTGCATACGCTATAACTTCAAAACGAGAAGTATCAATATTGTCTGTGCGGTCTGTTGGTTTGCAGAGTGGAAGAAGTTTATTTTTTCTCATAAAGAGTGGTACTTCATTCAATGCGACATCTATAAAATGATAACCCTTTGGAAGAAGCGCATATTTTCTTTGTGTTGGACTTGTGAATTTAATATAAAGCATATCTTCAGGCAGATATACATATCTTCCCCTTGCATTTTGAGTATATACAGGAGTGAGCATAAGTCCGTCACCAAACATAAGTTGGTCTTCGACAGAAGATACAAAACTATCTTCAGGGTAATCAAAAGAAAGCGGTCTGAACATCATCTTATCAGAAAGAGCCGCTTTCATATATTCGCTATAAATATATGGAATCATACTATATCTGATTGAAATTATATTCTTGAAATCTTCTGTGCTACCGAAATTGTAGCATTCCTGAGCTCTTGTTCCGAGGGCTGAGTGGTTTCTCATAAGTGGAGTAAATATTCCGAAAGCAAGCCATCTGAGCAATAAATCTCTTGTGCAGTTACCGCCAAAACCACCAAGGTCTGCACCTGTATAAAGAAAACCGCACATATTAAGCGATGGCATTTGTTTGATATTCATAAGAAGATGAGCCCACCATGATTGGTTATCGCCTGTCCAGATACCGCCATATCTGTGCATACCGATATATGACGCTCTTGAGAAAATCAACATTCTCTTATTTGGGTCGAATCTTTCAAAAGCTTCCGCAGCAGCACGAGTCATATTATAACCATAAAGATTATGCACAAGTTCGTGGCAGAGAACCTTGCCGTCCATATTATGATAAAAAGATGCATAGTCCTTGTCGCTATTGGAAAGACCTGTGAATTTATCCTTTAATTCAAAGAATGAATTTATATCCAAATCTTTTCCTTGTGCCTCTTTTGCAGCCTCAAGTGCAGATGCCAAACCCTTCTCGCTATAAAAGATTGCCGGTTCATTCATATCATTCCAGAAACCTTCTATTCCGTCATCAACAAGAGTTTTATATTTATCTCCAAACCATTTACGGGTTTTTGAGTTTAAAAAATCAGGAAAATGTGTTTTTCCGGGCCAAACTCCAGCGGTAAAATCACTTCCATTAGCAGTTTTGCAGAAATGATTATCACGAACACCCTCAACATAAACATCATAGCCATCTTCAATTTTAATGGCAGCGTCTATAATAGGAACGAGATGAATACCTTCATCTCTCATTTCTGAAACAAATTCCTTGAAATTAGGGAAGGATTTTTTATCAACTGTAAAATCTTTATAACGCTCCATATAATCAATATCAAGATATACTGCGTCAAGCGGAATACCGCTCTCGCGATATTTTTTTACAACCTTGCGAACATCGTCAGCCGTACGGTAACTCCAACGGCTCTGTTGAAAACCAAAAGCCCATTTTGGAGCAATATAACTTCTGCCGATAAGTCCTCTGAATTGTCTTACAATATCGTAAAGACTTTCGCCTGTAATAATATAAAGAGCAAAATTTCCGTTTTCACAATCAATAGAAAGTATATTACTGTCAGTAAAGCCGATATCAAATGTAACCTTTGAAGGCGTGTCTACAAAAACACCGAAACGCTCAAAGCCATCAATTAATATGAAATTATGAGCACCATAGAGTGAGCGTTTTTCTTCTGTATGAACAGGGTCATCATTACAGAAACTTGTATAAATATATCCACGCTTATTTATTCCACGATTAGCTTCACCAAGACCATATATAATATCAGCGTCAGTCATACCAAATTCGAGGCAATTTGGCTTATAGTCCTCTTCATAGAACATATCAGGTTTATCATTTTCCGGAAAGATATTAACTACAACCGCACCTGTTTCAATCGGAGAACCATAAATATACTTTTTTATCATATCAGACTTACCCTCCAAAATATGTTATTTAAAAAATCATATAAAAATCAAGTCTTTATAAATTTTTTAAAAAGAATTATTTTTAAAGTTCTTAATATGATTATATCATATAGTTAGATAAAATCAAGACATTGTATCCACTATTTACAATTTTTTATGCACTATTGATAAAAAAATTGATGACAAAAAGCATACGGTATGATAAATCAGATGCTTTCTAAAAAATCAAATATAATTCGCTGATTATTACATTACTGCCTCTAAATTTCGTTTTTAATTTTCTCTAATGCACCTTTTTCGAGCCTTGATACCTGTGCCTGACTTATTCCGATTTCCTTTGCAACCTCTGTTTGCGTTTTTCCTGCAAAAAATCTTAAGGAAAGTATACGCTTTTCTCTCGGTTCAAGTGAGCGGATAGCTTCTTTTAGTGCTATTTCATTGAGCCAGTTCATATCGTCGTTTGCATCACCGACTTGGTCCATTACATAAATAGTGTCTGCTCCGTCGGAAAAGACGGGTTCATATAATGACACAGGTTCTACTATCGCTTCAAGAGCTAAAACAACTTCTTCTTTTTTTATGCCAAGTTCCTTTGCAATTTCTTCAACAGAAGGTTCTTGATTTTTTTCGGCAGTGATACGCTCTCTTACCTGCATTGCACGATATGCTGTATCACGCATAGAGCGACTAACTCTTATGGCATTATTATCTCTAAGGAATCTTCTCACTTCTCCTATTATCATAGGTACGCCGTAAGTAGAAAATCTCACATCAAGAGAATTATCAAAATTATCAATCGCTTTTATTAAACCGATACAACCGACTTGAAATAAATCATCAGGGTTTTCACCTCTGTTGGCAAAGCGTTTTATAACACTTAAAACAAGTCTGAGATTTCCGTTTATCATATCTTCTCTTGCTTGTTTTCTTTGTTCCGGAGTTCCCTCGTGCATAATTTTAAGTAGAGCCTTTTTTTCGTTTTCGCTAAGAACTTTAAGTTTAGATGTATTTACACCACAAATTTCAACCTTTGAAAATTGCATTATATAAACCCCACTTTCTTTGATATTTTTTAGTATTAGCAAGAAAGTATGGCTTAATTCAGATTTAGGATTTTTATTGTTTGATATACACATGAATAACATATCTTATATAGATGCAGTAGCTTTTTGAGTGTATAATAGGAAATATAATTCATTATTTTGTATATTTAGTTAAAATTGTTTCGTAAAGATTGAAATATGTCAGAATTGTGGTATAATATCTTAGATATTGAATTTTTACGGAGGCTATATAAATGGATTATAAAGTAGCAATGTCAATGACTAATAGCAGCTTTAATCCTTCGGCATTGACTGTTATTGTACCAATTTTTGACGGAACCTTCAAAAATAAACTGAGTGCTACTCTCGATTCGATTCTCGATCAGATAGATATTGAACAAAATCAGATTAAGGTTATTGTTATAAATGGTATAAATTCTAAATCTTGCAGAAAAACCTGCGAAAAAGAAAAATATAAGAAAACCTTTGGCAATATTCTTAATATGGTAAGTTCTCCTGCGGATAGTCTTGCGAAAGCTATGAATATTGCATTACCGCTTGTTGAAACAGATATTTTTACAGTAATTAACTGCGGAGATATTATAAACAATAATTACCTTTCATCAGGACTTGAAAGATTTAGAAAAACGCCTGGAACAGATGTTGTTTCCACTATGGCTTATTGTATAAATAAGGCTATTACCACAAGTAAGGAAGCATATCTTTTCAATCTTTCAAAGTATAATAGATCTATGATTATCGACCTTCATAGAACACCGCAGTTTTTTCACGATTCAATCTATGCTTGTTTTATAAAGACAAGCACTGCAAAAGAATTACGCTTTAATGAACAGCTTAATT
Source organism: uncultured Ruminococcus sp. (assembly GCA_902765855.1). Taxonomy (GTDB): domain Bacteria; phylum Bacillota; class Clostridia; order Oscillospirales; family Acutalibacteraceae; genus Pseudoruminococcus. Next base: position 42,448 of record CACXBF010000002.1, read on the forward strand.
ATGATGCAGGAAATGATTATATTATAAGACTTCAAGCCAAGAAAATGGCTCTATCGACGGTTTCTGATTGCTATTATAGCTTCCGTATGCCACAGGAAGACCAATTTATGTATTATCTTCCTGCACATTTCAAGGAATGGTATACAGAGGAAACAACTGAATTTTTAATCCCGCTTTTGAGCGAAATTAAGGACGAAGATGGCAAAACACCTGAATTTGTTCAGGTTGCAGCGATGTTCCATATTGCAATCCGTTTTCTTGCTAACCTTGATAATAGAAATAAGCGTACAATGGACGATGAAGAACTTCAGGATTTCTTCAGAAAGGTTCGTGCAATTCTTAACCTTATTGATGACGCAACTATCTTAAATAAGAATAAGTATAAGATTCTGAAATATAGTGCAGAAGCCGCTTTGATGTTTGAGAGAATTAAAAATGACGGCGATATAGATTTATCATACACATATTTCAAGAGAAATGTCAGAATTAACTTTAATGATGTTGAGTTGCTTGCAGTAAGTACGCTCAAGGTCGGTATTCATGTTATGGAATATCATAACGGACAGCTTGTTATAGACGGTTCTTTCAGAGGAATTATGCCTTTTGAAAACTATAAGCTCTATGCAAGCTTTAACGGCGTAGATTATGAGCTTGAAAATAACGACAGATATTCTCTTACAAAATATTTTGGAATAAGCGCTTATAAGAAATTTACTTTCCATTTAGCTCTGGACCTCAAAAGAGCGAGAAACAAACAGAGATTGTATTTCTATGCTGTTGTAAATGGTGAAAGAGTAAATCTTGGAATTTCTTTCTTACATCACTGGGCAAAGCTTACAGCTTCACCAAAGGGCGCTTATTGGAGATTTAACGAATATACAGCAGTTTATGACAGCAACACAATTCTTATAACTAAGGCAAGCGCTAAGGATACTTTCAAAAAGGAAATGAATTTCCTTAAAAATACTTTCCCACAGAGTAAGAGTATGTTCCTCAGAAGAATTGCTTATTGGGTTACAAGACCGTATTTCAAAAATAAAAAAATTTGGATTATGTATGATAAGCTCTATAAGGGCGGAGATTCGAGTGAATATCTCTATCGTTTCTGTAAAGGAAATAAGGACGGCATTACTCGCTACTATATTATAGATAAGAATACTCCGGATTATCGTAAGCTTAAAAAAGACGGTATGAAGCCACTTAAAAACCATTCATTAAAGCATAAGATGGCTTTCCTCAATGCTGATGTAATCCTTATTACAAACAGCAATACTTTCCCGTTTAATGGCTATTCTATGGAGTATTCAAGATTTATTCGTGGACTTTGTAATTTCTCTACAATGTGCTTACAGCATGGACTTACGGTTCAGAAATGTGCTATGGCTCAACAGAGAATAGTTGATAATACAAAGCGTTATTTTATCGCATCAAAGTATGAGTATAATAACCTTATGCACCATGCATATGGTTATAAGGGCTTTGATTATGTTCGTCTTACAGGTATCGGCAGATATGACGGACTTGTATCAAATGACCAAAAGCAAATCTTGCTTTCTCCTACATGGAGAATGTATAATGCTATGCCTGTTACTACAAGTGAGGGTGAACAGAGAGCATATAATCCTGATTTCAAGAATACAGTTTATTATAAGATTTATAATGACCTTATAAATAATGAAAAGCTTATCTCAACAGCCAAGGAATGTGGCTATAAGATTAAGTATCTTCTTCACCCGATTGTAAGTGCTCAGGCAAAGGATTATACTCCAAATAGTGCGGTTGAGGTTATACCATCAGTGGGTGATTTAAGCTATGAGAAAATTCTTACAGAATCAAGTCTTATGGTTACTGACTATTCTGGTGTACAGTTTGACTTTGCTTATATGAAAAAGCCACTTGTATATTTCCACCCAACAGAACTTCCCGCTCATTATGATGACGGTTGCTTCTTCTACGATACTATGGGCTTTGGTGAAATTTGCACAACTTCAGAGCAGCTTGTAGATACTCTTTGCGAATATATGCGTCAGGGCTGTAAGATGAAGCAGAAATATATTGATAGAGTTGATGATTTCTATAATTTCCATGACCATAATAACTGCGAGCGTATATATAAGGAAATTATGGATTATCAGAAGATTGTTGATAAGGATAAGATGAGAACAGGTAAATAATTTATCGAAGGGAAATTATTTTATGGAAATAGCTGTTGTTTTAATTATATTTCTTTTTTGGATTGCATTAGTCGTAGGCATATGTGCATTATTTGTATGGATTTGCAAAAAAATTGCAGAATCTAAAGGTTTGCCAAGTTCGTATATGTGGTTTGGACTTTTAGGAGTATTGGGTATAGTTATAGTTGCCGTTATGGGACCTTCATACCCTCAGTACCCACAATATCCGTCACAAAATGGACAAAATCCATATCAACAACAAAATAATTATAATCAGCCAAATACATATTTTGGCAACAATCCATATCAGCAACCACAGCAACCACAACAGCAACAGAGTTACTGCCCACATTGTGGTGCCCCTGTTGATGGATATTCTATTACTTGCGATCATTGTGGACAAATGCTCAGATAAAAATTTCATCTAAACAGCAGTAAGATAAAAAGCATAATCCCTAAAAAGAACTGGGGATTATGCTTTTTTATGTTCTGAGATTATTCATTATATAATAGTGCTTGTAATTTTATATCATTAACAGTATAATTGAATAGATTTACAAATGAAGTATATTACTTATATATAATTAGGATTATTAAAATAAAGAGTGTGTTTAAGTATGTTAAAAATAGCATTATGCGATGATGATAAAAAATTTATTGAACTTTTTTCGAGGATGATAAAAGACTATACAAAAAATAATTCAGATATTGTGGATACTTTTATAAGTGCTGATGAACTTTTAAAATCAAACACAGATTATAATTTAATTTTTCTTGATATTGATATGCCCAAAATCAACGGAATACAAGCGGCTAAATATTATGAGGAAAATAATACAGCGATTGTATTTGTTACAAATAAAGAAGCTTTAGTTTTTGAGGCTTATAACGCCACCGATTCCTTTGGATTTATAAGGAAAAACAAATTGAAAGAGGATTTTATAAGCGTTATAAAACGCTTTGAAAAGCATAATCAGCGTATCAATTTTTTAACCCTTAAAACCAATACTGGGATTATTAAAATAAAATTTTCTGATATTTACTATATAGAAAAATTCATAAACAGTATTATTGTACATACAAAAAATGAAAATTTTAAAGAGAGAAATACCATTTCAGCATTGGAAAATATATTGAAAGATTTTGGTTTTATAAGATGTCATATAGGCTATCTTGTAAATCTTGATTATATTAGTTTAATAAGTGATAAAGAACTTTTGCTTTCAAATGGTATGAAAGTGCCTGTAAGCAGAAATAAAATTCAGTTTGTTAAGTCGGAATTTCTTAAAAGGAGTGCATTTATCAATGACTAAGATTCCTCGTATAATAAAATGGTTGATTCTTTCGATATTGATTTTTGGTGTCGTCTTTGTGACATTATATCTCTACGCCGACAAAATTATATATAATAATTTTTTGTACATATCAAGTAATAAGCTCAAGGCTTTAGTCTATACATCGTGGATTTATTTAAGTGTTTTGATATTGTATCTTATAGACCGCAGGAAAAAAATCAGATATAAAAACCGAAATTATATAGATATGCTGGTATATATAATACTTCCGCTTGTGGCTATTATAGTAGTCGGCAAATGCTTTTATGAAGCTTTAGAACCTATGGAACAGAACTATAACAAGATAGATTATTATAAATATGTGCTTATGGCAATGATTATAAGTTTTTTGATAATTATACCTATTGATACTATTATCAAAAATAGTAAGAAAAAAAGTAAAGAGCTTGTTATGCAAACTGAACAGGAAATGTATAAGAGGCAGATAGATGATGCTCGAAAATATATTGAAGAAATTGCGACTATAAAGCATAATATGAAAAATCAGATATTATGTATGTCTGAATTACTTGCAGATGAAAACATAAGCGAGACACAGAAATTATGCAAAAATATCGAATCTGAATTAAATAAAACATCTTATGTCTTTAATACGGATAATTTATATCTCAATTCTATTTTAAATGTGCTTTATAAAAAAGCTACAGAAAATCATATTGATATAAAGGTTGTTGTAAAAAGCAGTTTTAAGAAAATAAATGGTTCTGATTTAATCTCATTATTGGGAAATCTTGGTGATAATTCCATTGAATCCTTAGAGACTATATCTCCTGAAAATCGTAATCTTCAAATAGCGATGTCCGAAAAAGGAGCTTATTATATTTTAACTTTTATGAACTGTATTGAAAAATCAGTTTTAGAAAATAATCATCAGCTATTTTCATCAAAACCTGATAAGCTTTATCATGGGTATGGTATAAAAACAGTAAGAAATATCGCTGAAAAATATGATGGAATAGTTAATATATCTGAGGAGGATAAAATATTTAAGGTAAGTGTTATGTTGAAAATACCAAGTATAACAAAATAAGCACCAACTATCACAAAGCTATTTTGTAATAAATTAAAAGTTGTTATATTTAAGTTGAAAGGATTAAGTTTTCAATCCGATATACTTAAATATAACAGCTTTATTTTATATATAAGAAGGTGTTTTTTATGTACAAAATATATTATTGAATTGAAAGAAGATTTAATAAAGTATTATTTGTGAGGTTGGTGGTTATATGAAAATATCAGCAAAACATTTATCAAAAACATATAAGCAGGGTAATATTATAGTTGAGGCACTAAAGCCTTGTAATTTTGAAATTAACAATGGAGAACAGATTGCAATAACAGGTACAAGCGGTTCTGGAAAATCTACGCTTCTGCATTTACTTGGAGGACTTGAGCAAGCCACTGGTGGAATTATAAGTTATGACGATATCAATTTTTCTGAAATGTCGCAAAATCAATGTGATGATTTTCGTATGGAACATATCGGAGTAATTTTTCAATCATTCAATCTTTTGCCTGAACTTACTGCATATGAAAATATAATTCTTCCTCTTATGCTTCAAAATAAGAAAATAAATAAGTCATATGTAGATAAAATTATAGACCACCTTGAGCTTAAAGACAGAATAAATCATCTGCCGGGACAGCTTTCAGGTGGTCAGCAACAAAGAGTAGCAATAGCAAGAGCTTTGATAAATAGACCTTGTCTTTTATTATGTGATGAACCTACAGGAAATCTTGATAAAAAGAGTACACAATCGGTAATAGACCTTTTGTTTGAAATGTCAAAAGAATTTTCAGTTACGCTTCTTGTAGTAACTCACGATGAAAATATAGCGAAAAGATTTTCAAGGATTATGACAATAAGTGATGGCATTTTGGGCGGTGATATATAATGAAAAGCTATTTATATCTTACTAAAAAGTACATAAAATCATATCCGAAACGATGTATAGGCATAGTTTTATGTATATCATTATTCTTGTTTGCTTTTCTTACTATTCTTTGGTACAGTGATAGTTTTAAATATACTATTGTAGAAAGTGCAAAAATAAAAAATGGTTTATATGAATATATTGGATTTAATGTAGATAAGTTTACGGTATCTGAAAATGAAAGTACACTTATTGATGAAGGAAACGGTATTCTAAAAGGGCTTTGGAAAATTTACGATAATCAAAATGATATTTGGATTGGTGATGCAAATGAGAATGTATACAAACTTTTACCGCTTGAATTTATATCAGGAGAAATGCCAAAATCAGCAAATGAAGTTGCAATAGAAAAGAGTACATATGATAAGCTTAATTTAAGTAGTGAAATAGGTGATACAGTAGAATTTACAATTAAAAATTCGGACGGAAAATCAGAAAAGAAAAGCTTTATTTTAACTGGAATCACAAAAAATTTTTCCAATAAATTAAAGAATTTGAATGATGAAACAAAAGATATTTTAATACCTTCAATATTAACAGTAAATCAAGATGTTACTCCCAACTATATTCATATATTCGCAAAGGAAGATTCTTATGTATCAAGAAATCTTAATACGGAGTATTATTACTTTAATGACAGCAAAATTGAGTATACTTCAAATTTAAAAGCAAGCGGTTTAATTTTAAATTCAATGTCTTTATTCTTTGTTTTTACTACTATTATGGGAATTATATCTGTTTATGTATATTTCTTTAAAGAGCAGGAGCAATATTTAAATTCACTTAGATGTATAGGATTTTCAAAAAGGAAATCAAGAAGATTTTTGTTTATTCAAAGCTTAATAATATGGTTAAGTGCTTTAACTATTGCGGTCATTGCATCTATAATTGTACTCTGGTTATTACAGTTTATATCGTCGTTTTCATCTAAGCAGATGTTCATAAATTTGAATCTTGTAAGCTTAATATCTACCGCATTGCTTGGAATATTAGTAATTGTTATTTCGTTTAATATTTTGCTTGGTCGTTTTTATAGAAATACTCCGTTGAGAGAAGCAATTTACACACCAAGAAAGGCAAGAAAATCACAGACAAATATTAAAAAATGCTGGCATAAGGCTTATGGCAGAAGATACAGACTTCAAAATATAACCTGTATTATGATTATATTTTTCTGCGTTGGAATGTCTATATTCGGTTCTTTTGTACCACTGTTTGCCGCAAGAGGTTCAACATTTTACGACCCGGAAGGTTTTCCGAATAATGCGGATTACTTTGTACATACATTAGGTGGAGGAAGTAGCAACGAATATTATATAGATTTTCCTATTGGTAGCGGAATAAATCATAAAATGGCAGATAGAATTATTTCTGATGATAGGGTAAAGGTTATAGACGCCTCATCTTCAGAGCTTTTCAGGGTACTTTATCTTACTTCTAAAAATCCTGAAAATAAATTACTACATAAATATGCTGTTGAATTGCGTCCTCCGGAATATAATTTCGTATTTAACAATAGTAAAAAAGATGAAATAATTAAACTTGCAGGAGGAAATAATAACGGTACAGACCAATTATTATGTATGTCTATTTTGTGTCGATCATACGACTCACTGATAGATAGCGAATTTAAGTTTGTTGATGGCAAGCTTGATGAGAAAGGCTATAAAAATGGAATAGAAGTAATAGCACCTGATGATTTATGTTCTATTGGCGATGAATTTACTATGATTATTCCAATTCCTGATAAAGATGCAACTGAAAGAGATATAAATGAACATATAAAATTTGAGGTCGCTAAGGTTAAAGTTGCCGCAACATATTCTAAAGAGCAATGTGACAGCGATAGAATTATTATATCTACGGAATATATTTTTTCAGTTTATCCAAGTATGAATTATGATAATCTACTTTTGAAAAATCTTGCACCTGATGATAAAAATTGGACAGAAGAACTTGAACAAAATCTTGATACGCTTAATTCGGCCTCGTTAAAAACAAAATACTATAATTTTGCAGAAATGCGGAGGGAATTTTATGACCAAGTGAATTTAGAAACATTACAAATTATTGTTAGTGTATTTATATTCATAGTAATAATTTTAATAGCGATTGTTTTTTCGAGTTATATTCAGGTTTGCTCAAATCTTAAAAGCTATATTATGATGAGAGCGATAGGAGCGAGAATAGAAACCGTACAAAAATTGATTATCAATGAAATAAATCGTACATTGACTACCGGAATTATATTAGGAACTATTTTGGGTAGTGCAATAGTAGCATTTTTCTCTATATTTGGTAGAAATATCAAATTATGGGATATATATCTTTTCTATGTCGCACCCGTTTTTGTAGCAACTGTAATATTACTCTATTCCGGAAGTAGAATAGCAGTAAAACGAGCAGTTCGTTCTATTATTAATCAGAATATAATTGAAAAGCTGAATACTGTAGAATAAATTGAAAAAATTTTTATTTTATATGAAATTTTAAGGTTTATCTAAGGTTCGGCAGATAGAATGTATTCATAGCAAATGAGCTGTGAATATAAAAATAACTCGGCTATACATAAGAGTTGATGCCATAGCAATAGTTATGGCTGAGCCAACGACTCTATGTTCGTGACAATAGCCCCACAGCATTATATATAATAGATTACTAGGGCACAGTCTAAATTGGCGGACTGTGCCTTAGACAATTTTATGGGAAATTTGCAAATCCTGAGTTTAATGTTATAATGAAAACAGTTTTATATATGATTTGGGAGAATAGTTGAAATGCAAAGAAATTTAACCAAAGGTCCAATAACAATAAATATCTTGCTTTTTGCTTTGCCTTTAATGTTTGGAAATCTATTACAGCAAATGTATAATATTGCTGATACATGGGTTGTTGGCAGATATTTAGGTTCAGACGCTTTGGCGGCAGTAGGCTCATCATATACCCTTATGACTTTTTTAACCTCAATAATCATTGGGCTTTGTATGGGGAGTGGAGCGGCTATTTCTATGCAGTATGGGAGCGGAGATAGCAAGAAAATGCGTCAAAGTGTTTTTATGTCATTTTGCTTGATTGCGGGAATGTCTATTGTTCTGAATATTATCGTATATATTGGTATGGATTTTATACTTTGGGCTTTGCAAATTCCGAATGAAATTCAGGCTATGATGAGAGATTATCTTGAAATAATCTTTTTGGGTATTACGGCAACATTTCTATATAATTACTTTGCAAATTTGCTTAGAGCGATTGGAAACTCCGTTGTTCCGTTGCTATTTCTTGCGGTTTCCGCTATATTGAATGTTGTGTTAGATTTGTTATGTGTTCTTGTATTTAACTGGGGAGTTAAGGGTGCGGCAATAGCAACGGTCTTTTCGGAGTTTATTTCTGCAATAGGTATAGCTATATATACTTTCAAGAAATTTAAACAACTTATTCCTAAAAAAGAGGATATGAACTGGAATAGAAATAATCTTTCTGCTATATTAAATCTTTCGGTTATGACGAGCTTGCAACAGTCAATTATGAATTTTGGAATTCTGATGGTGCAAGGACTTGTAAATAGCTTTGGAACAGTAATTATGGCGGCTTTTGCGGCGGCTGTAAAGATAGATTCCTTTGCATATATGCCTGTACAGGATTTCGGGAATGCTTTTTCTACATATGTTGCTCAGAATTATGGTGCCGGCAAACAAAAACGGATTCGCAAGGGAATAAAAAGTGCCTTTGTTACTTCAGCAATTTTCTGTGCTATAATAAGTTTGTTGGTAATAGTTTTTGCAGAACCGCTTATGTGTATATTTATAAATCCTGAGGAAACAGAAATTATTTCAGCTGGTGTTGTATATTTGTGCATAGAGGGTTCGTGCTATATTGGAATTGGAATACTATTTTTACTATATGGCTATTATCGTGCAGTAAATAAGCCATTTATGTCGGTGGTGCTTACAGTAATTTCATTAGGCACAAGAGTTCTTTTGGCATATATTCTTTCGGCAATTCCTGCGATAGGCGTTATAGGGATTTGGGTATCTGTACCTATTGGTTGGGCATTAGCGGATATGACAGGAGTAGTATATTACTTTCTGAAATCTAAAAAACAGCTTGAGATGATTAAAAATAATGAGTAAGAGTTTTATATAATAAAAAATTCTTCTTTTTAAGAAAGTAACTATCTGAGGGGGCGAACATAGTTCGCTCCTTTATTTTTTAGTTTGGTATAAAATAGAAATAATATTTATAAAATATTTTTACAGATTATAGTCAAGTAGTGTATAATGATTGTAATAGGTGTTTATATTGAGTGAACTATTTGAAAAATATATAGCTAATTTTTACGAACAGCCTTGTCCTGCTTGTGGTGAGTATTGTATAAGTTATAAACAACGAAGTTCGGCAACTGCTATTGGTTTAGATACGGTTACGAATTGCCCTAAGTGCGGAAAAGAATTGTTGATATATTATAGTACATATACCAATATCATAAGGGCTGTATTATATTCCTCAATATTTTTACTTATAGCTTTATCTTTGGCTATCTCAGATTTAGATAGACTTTTGAATATAGCTGATTCCTTAATAATTGCTAACATAGGAATTCGTAGAGCAGTTTATATTCCTTTTTCTGTAATTGATATTAGCGATGAGGTTAAATTGAGATATTACAAAAAGGCTCGATATACAAGACTGGTTGTTTTTTGTGTTGCGATTCTAATTATATTTATAATATATTATAATACTGTATATTTAACTTTATCAAAAGGATTTTATATATGATTTATAAGAATAAAAGAAAGGTTGATTGTATGAAAAGTGAAGATAAACCAAATGGGGAAGAAATAAGTGAAATAATGAAGAAAATAAAAGATTAGTTAAGGTTTGATAAAAAATTTAAAAGCTTTTTAAATGAATTTAATATAATTTATAATTATATATTATTTTAAGTAAAAATTGAATTGCACAGGCTTGGTTTTAATTGGCCTGTGCAATATTTTTATGCCTATTTTGTAAAAGTAGCTTATATAAATCAACCTATAATGGTGATTATATATAAAATAGAGAAATTATTTTATCTGCATTGACAAGGACTTTATTTGAGTATAGACTAATTGGTAGTACCAATTTAGGAGGAGAATAATGAAATATTTAAAGCAATTCGGGATAATTATTATCATTTCTTTTATAGGCGAACTTATGAATATGTTCATACCTTTGCCTATTCCTGCAAGCATATGGGGACTTGTACTTATGTTCCTATGCTTAAAGCTTCATATTATTAAGCCAGAAGATGTCAGAGAAACAGCAAAATTACTTATAGAAATTATGCCGATTATGTTTATTCCGGCAGCGGTTGGCTTGGTTGAATCGTGGGGGTCTATACAATCAAATCTATTGGCTTATGCTGTAATAACTGTTATATCTACAATTATTGTTATGGCAGTTTCGGGTATCGTAACACAGGTTATTATAAGAATGGACAGAAAGAAGAAAAAAGTATGAATGATTATTTTCAGAATTCAGTATTTTTTGGTGTTGCAGTAAGCTTACTTGCTTATGGTTTGGGAGTTGTGCTGAATAAAAAAACAAAGCTTGCTATTTTAAATCCGCTTTTAATTTCGATTGTTGTAACTATTCTTGTTATTACTTTAGGCCACATAGATTATGATACTTATAATTATGGAGCAAAGTATCTTAGCTATCTGTTGACACCTGCAACAGTTTGTCTTGCTGTTCCGCTTTATGAAAAGCTTGAACTTTTGAAGAAAAACATCAAGGCGGTTATTGCTGGAATCGGTACCGGAGTAATTACATCATTGCTTAGTGTAGCTGTTATGGCGGTTTTCTTTAGTCTTAGCCACGAGGAATATGTAACCTTCTTGCCTAAATCTATTACAACAGCTATTGGTATGGGCGTTTCTGATGAATTGGGCGGCTATGTTAACCTTACAGTTGCTGTTATTATTGTCACAGGGATTATAGGCAATATTATGGGCAAGTTTGTATGCAAAATTTTTCATATTACAGAACCTATCGCAGTGGGAATTGCATTCGGAACATCATCACACGCAATGGGTACATCAAAGGCTATGGAAATCGGTGAAGTTGAGGGTGCTATGAGCAGTCTTTCGATTGTTGTATCAGGTATTCTTACTGTAATAGGAGCATCTGTATTTTCTATGTTTCTGAAATAAATGGGGTGAAATGCTTGGCTGAACAAAATCACGAATACGAGAAGGTAATTGATTATATTCGCACTCAAATAAAAGTTGGAAATCTTACTATAAATTCTAAGCTTCCTACTGAAAGAGCAATAGCCGAAGAACTTTCAATAAGCCGAAATTCTACAAGAGAAGCCTTGCGTATTTTAGAACATATGGGAATACTTAAAAGTGTTCACGGTTCAGGAAATTACTTGACAGATAATGTTTCTATGCAGATGTCTGAAATGTTGCGATATATGATATTGCTTAAAAGCATTTCTAAGCTTGATATATGCCATTTTCGTAGAGATATGGAAAAATCTGTTTGCCGAGTGGTAATGGAATCTGAAATAAGTGAAAATGAGCTTGATAAAATGTCAGAAATACTCGATTTTGAATCCGATAAATATGGCGAAGCTGAGCGAGATAGACTTTTTCATTATTCACTGGTATATGCCACAGGCAATAAGCTTTGGATATGTTTTATGGAAGCTATTATGGATATTTATAGAGAGTGGATAGATGAGGTTCTTTCTAATGCTGATAGTGATACAAAAAAGCTTTTGAAAGAGGTACATATTGATATAATTTCTGCGATAAAAGAAAGAGATATGGCTAAATGTGAAGCTTCAATAGATAAGCATTATGATATAATTGAAAAAGAACTTTTTATGAGGTGATTTATTATGAAATATAAGGTTTATATTTTTGATATGGACGGTACAATTCTTAATACACTTGAGGACCTTGCAGACGCATTGAATTATTCGCTGAGAACAAATAACTATCCGGAAAGAACCATAGATGAAGTAAGAAGATTTGTAGGAAACGGTATATATAAGCTTGTAGAAAGAGGCGTACCAACTGATACTGAAAAAGCAGATATAGACAAGGTTTATAAGACCTTTCAGGAATATTATTCTGTTCATTGTGAGGATAAGACAAAGCCTTATGATGATATAATTGAAATTATAGAAAAGTTGAGAGCGGAGAAGTGTCAGATAGCCGTTGTTTCAAACAAGGCAGATTATGCTGTACAAAAGCTTTGCGAGAGATATTTCCCGGGTTTGATAGATATAGCAGTAGGTGAGCGTGAAAATGTAAGAAAAAAACCTGCTCCTGATTCTGTATTAGAGGTTTTGAAAAAGCTTAATGCAGATAAATCAACGGCAGTTTATATCGGAGATTCTGAGGTTGATATTCAGACAGCCAAAAATGCTGATATGGATTCAATTATAGTAACTTGGGGATTTCGTGAAAAGGTTTATCTGCTTGAAAATGGTGCAAAACTTACAATAGATAAGCCAAACGATATACTTAAAGTTTAAAATTTCGATAGATAAAAATAAAGCATAAATGGCTAAAATTCAAAGCGAAATTAGCCATTTATGCTTTTTATAATATGAATTTGATGACACTTGGGAGTGGCGGCTTGCTGCTAGGGGCAAACTTTGTTTGCCCATTCGGTAGTTTGTTGATACCGAAAGTCTTAAGCGGCGAGCCGCCGCTCCCAAGACGCGTAATCGGTTTTGCAAGCAAAACCTCGACATCTGCAAGGGCGGTTTATTACCGCAAATAAAGAAATTACCAATGAACTAACAAAGGCTCCGCCGTAGGTGACCACTTTTGGAAACCGCAAGCCTTTGAAAAGGTTCGAGCGAAACTTTTAATTATCTTAGGGAAGTCTATTAGTTAATCGGTATTTCATTGAAAATTTTTTCGACCGCATTAATAATCTTCCCTAATCCATCACGAGCGAGACTTGTCGATCGATTCCGCGTCTTGACTGCGGAGGCACTCCGCCTTGAGCAAAACTTTTGAGTGTTTTAGGGAAAGCTTTTAAGCTAAGCATTTTTATTTTCTTACAGAAATACCTCTATTAGAAAGATAATCTTTAAGGTCTGGTATAGCTATCTCGCCAAAGTGGAAAAGAGAAGCCGCAAGAACAGCGTCAGCCTTTCCTTCAGTGAAAGCGTCATAGAAATGTTCCATACTTCCTGCACCGCCTGAGGCAATAACAGGTATACCTACATTTTCAGAAACAGCTCTTGTAAGTTCAAGGTCATAGCCATTCTTAACGCCGTCACAATCCATACTTGTGAGAAGAATTTCGCCAGCACCACGCTTTTCGGCTTCAATAGCCCATTGAAGAACATCTTTTCCAGTGTTTATTCTTCCGCCGTTTATATATACATCCCAACCGCTGTTATCTGCTCGGCGTTTTGCGTCAATCGCAGTAACAACGCACTGAGAACCAAACTTATAAGCTGCCTCGTTGATGATTTCAGGTCTTTTTATAGCCGCTGAATTAACTGAAACCTTGTCCGCGCCGGCACGAAGAATTTCTGTAAAATCATCAACAGTTCTGATACCGCCACCAACTGTAAACGGAATAAATACGCTATCTGCAACAGCACGAACAATATCAACAATTATACCTCTTGCGTCTGAGGAGGCTGTTATATCGAGAAGAACAAGCTCATCTGCACCCTGCTGGTCATAGATTTTTGCTGCTTCAACAGGGTCGCCGGCGTCACGAAGATTAACAAATTCAGTACCTTTTACAACTCTGCCGTCTTTAACATCAAGACAGGGAATTATTCTTTTTGCGTACATTTTAAAACCCCCTTAGCGTTTTGTAATATCAATGAAGTTTTGGAGAATCTGCAAGCCGACTTTACCGCTTTTTTCAGGGTGAAATTGGGTAGCAAATATATTATCCTTGCGAACTGAGGCATCAATTTTTACGCCGTATTCAGTTTGTGAAGAAACTATGCTCTGGTCTTTTGCAGTAAGAAAATAAGAATGTACGAAATAAACATAAGGCTCACCCTCAATGCCCTTAAAGATTCCATCGTGTTTGAGTATTTTAAGAGAGTTCCAACCCATATGAGGAATTTTAAGTCCTGTATCCGCAGGAATCTTTGTGATTGTACCGTCAAGCAAACCTAAACCCTTAGCGTTTGGACTTTCTTCGCTTTCGGAGAAAAGAAGCTGTAAACCAAGACAGATACCAAGAAACGGCCTTTCTCTTTCAATAAACTCCAAAACAGCGTCTTTAGCTCCTGTTTTTATCATTGAATCCATAGAATCTCCAAAAGAGCCAACTCCAGGCATAATTGCGCCGTCAGCCTTGAGAAGTTCTTCCTTTTTGTTTGTAACAATGCAGTCACAGCCGATAAATTTCAAAGCTTTGACAACGCTCTGAATATTTCCTGCACCATAATCTATAACAGCAATCATTAAAAACCCTCCTTTACAATATAAAATATTTTATCATATTTTGCCTATGTCTGCAAGGACTTGTTTATTATAAGGGAAAATACGAAAATAATATACAATGTTGCCTTTGTCGAGATTATAAGGTATAATATAAATCATAAAACAAATATTGAAAGGAATGTGATTAAGTGGACATTGTAATCTTAATATGCTGTATTATTATTGTTGCGTTGCTTGTTTTTTTGATAATGAAATCAGGCAAAACTGTTGTAAGCAATAATAACAATGGTGAAATCGAGGAATTGAACAAAAAGCTTGATATGCTGAAATCAAGTCTTGACGCACAAAGTAATCTTCTTATGAATCAATCTATATCACAAGGAAATTCTACTGTAAAACAAATTTCTATACTTGGAGATAGCCTTAGAGATGAGCAAGGCAGACAGCAAACCCGAGCCAATGAGATACTTGCCAAAATTGATAATAAAATGCTTGCTCTCATTAAGGAAAATTCAGAAAGTCTTGATAAAATCAGGCAGGATATTCTTGTAACACTTGAAAGTATACGCAAATCAAATGCAGAGAGCCTTAATAAAATAAATGTCACAGTAAAGGAAAACACCGAAAGTCTTGATAAAATCAGACAGGAAGTTCTTGAAAATTTTGATAGAATACGCAATTCTAATACCGAAAGTCTTAATAAAATAAACGGCACAGTAAAGGAAAATACTGAAAATCTTGATAAAATCAGACAAGATATTCTTGCAACATTTGAAAATATACGCCGTTCTAATACTGAAAGTCTTGATAAAATCAATAATACAGCAAAAGAAAATACCGAAAGTCTTGATAAAATAAGACAGCAGATTCTTAAAAATCTTGACGATATACGCAATTCAAATGCAGAAAGCCTTGATAAAATCAATGACACAGTAAACGAAAAACTTCAAAAAACACTTGACGATAAAATCTCTAAATCTTTTGAAACTGTTAATAAGCGTCTTGCGGAAGTTTATGAGGGTTTGGGCGAAATGAAAAATGTTGCGTCCGGTGTTTCAGACCTCAAAAATGTTCTTTCTAATGTTAAGACAAGGGGCATTATGGGCGAGATTCAGCTTGGCGCAATACTTAGCGAAATACTTGCTCCGGAACAATTTGAAGAACAGGTTGCAGTAAAGCCGAACAGCAGTGAAAAAGTTGATTTTGCCGTAAAACTGCCTGGTATGGAAGACGGAGAATATGTATATCTTCCGATTGATTCAAAATTTCCTGGCGATACATATTCTAATTTGCTTGAGGCATATGATAGCGGAAATGCTGATGAACTCAAAACAAAAAGAAAAACTCTCGAGCTTGAAATTAAGAGATGTGCAAAGAGTATTCATGATAAATATATTGTCCCTCCGCATACTACTGATTTTGCGATTATGTTTTTACCATTTGAGGGCTTATATGCTGAAGTAGTTAATATGGGTTTGGTTGAAGTTTTGCAGAAAGAATATAAAATCAATATTGCAGGACCTTCTACTATGGCAGCTATGCTCAATAGCTTACAAATGGGCTTCAGAACTCTTGCTATACAGAAAAAGAGCGGTGAAGTATGGAAGATACTTGAGGGAGCAAAGAAAGAATTTGCTACCTTTGAGGGAGTTCTTGATAATACAAGAAAACGCTTAAAACAAGCCGATGATGAACTTGAAAAGCTTGTTGGTACTCGAACAAGAGCTATAAATCGTAGGCTAAGTACAGTAGCAACTCTCGATTCATCAGAAGACGCTGAAAAGTTATTAGACATAAACTGATTACCAATTTCATAAGACTAAACTATCGAGCGGGTGAACAAAGTTCGCTACTACGATTAGTTTACCAACTTACCAAAGACAAATAAAAGTTTTGCTCAAGGCGAAGTACCTCCGCCGTCAAGACACGATGCGTGACCGCACAGAACAAGACACGAAATCGCTCGACAAGTCTCGCTCGTGATGGATTAGAGAAAATTGTTGACGCGGTCGAGGAAATTTCCAATGAACTACCGATTAACTAACAGACTTTCCTAAGACACTTAAAAACTTGCAGTTTCCAAAGGTATTTACCTACAGCGGAGCCTTTGGTAATTCATTGGTGATTTCTTTATTTGTGGCAATAAACCGCCCTTTCAGATGTCGAGGTTTTGCTTGAAAAAACGATTCCGCGTCTTGGGGCGGCGACCCGCTGCTTAAGAGCAAAGCCCTTAACAGCTCTTGCTCCTTTAAGGACGGACTTTGGTCCGCCATTATGACTGATATTGCTAACAAGCTACCAAATAAGCAAATACAGTTTGTTGCTATCATTAGAATTATAAAAATAAAAAACTTCCGTAGCTTAATATAAAACTACGGAAGTTTTTTTGCATTTAACTTTTAGCAACCGCCACCCATAAAGTGTACAACTTCTATTATGTCACTGTCATTTAGAATAACCTCAGAAAAATTTTCTCGTGGTACAATCTCATCATTGCGTTCTACGGCAATTCTTTGAATGTTATAGCCTTGTTCTTTAAGAAATTCCTCAAGTGTTGTCGCTTTTGTTAGCTGAATCTGTTCTCCGTTTACTTTCATTGCAATTCTCCTTCGTTTGATTTTTGAATATTATAGCATATCAGAGTAAATAGAGCAACAGCTTATCTTCTTGTTGTCTTTGGCTTTGCTGTCATTCGCTTGATTGGTCTATTAATTTTTTTCACTTCAAAGATAACAGTTCCAAAAGGCGGCACAGTAACTTTCGCAGTGCAAGGGAAGTTATTATAAGGAATATCTTCTGATTTGATTTTTTTATCATTTCTTACATTGCAGCCACCATAAATATCCCATTCAGTATTGATAATTTCAGTGAGTTCACAAGGATATTCTGTCCCGATAGGGAAATTCTCATGAGTTACAGGAGCACAGTTCATAATAACTATAAAGGCATCTTTTTCGCTTTTTCTTATATAGGAATAAATATTGTTGTGGTTATCATTAGCATCAATCCATAAGAAACCGCTGCTGTCATAATCGTGTTTATAGAAAGCGGGGTGAGCCTCCATAACTGCGGATATATCATTGAAGAATCTTGCAAATCCGTTGTGTGATGGATATTTAAGCAAGAACCAGTCAGGCTCTTTAGTTTCGTCCCATTCACGGAATTGTGCAATTTCATTACCCATAAAATTAAGCTTTTTACCGGGGTGAGTAAACATATATGCATAGAGTGAACGAGCCTGAGAAAATTTTTCGCCATATAATCCCCACATTTTATTGACGATAGTTGCCTTTCCATGAACAACTTCATCATGTGAAAGTGGGAGCAGATAGCGTTCATTGTAGAAATAAGCCATAGACCAGTTAATTTTATTGTGATGATATTGGCGGAGGAATGGGTCAAGCTTGAAATATTCAAGAGTATCATTCATCCAGCCTAAATCCCATTTATAATCAAAGCCTAAGCCACCCTTTTCAACAGGGCGGGTAACATTCGGGAAGTCGGTTGAATCTTCTGCAATAAGAATAACATTTCTGAATGTATTATCAAGATTCCAGTTCATCTTACGGACGAAATCCAAAGCTCTGTCGTTAATTCCTCTGTCTTTGTTGCCCATCCAGTAGATAGCATTGCTGATAGCGTCCATACGAATACCGTCAAAGTGGTATATATCGAGCCAGAATGCAGCAGAACTCATAAGAAAGCTCTGAACCTCGCCTTTTGAGAGATTAAAGTTATAAGAACCCCATTCACTTTGATTTACATCTGACGGTGGATACTCATAAAGTGGTGTGCCGTCAAACATACCCATTGCGTAGTCATCACGGACAAAATGTACGAATGCAAAGTCAATAATGACGCCAACGCCATTATTATGGCACTTATTTATGAAGTTCATCAAATCCTGAGGTTTGCCATAACGGCTTGTCGCACTGAAATAACCGGCAGCCTGATAACCCCAAGAGCCGTCAAATGGGTGTTCTGCAAGCGGAAGTATTTCGATGTGTGTGAAATGATGTTCCTTTACATAAGCGATAAGCTCGTCCGCAATTTCGCTATAATTATACCAAAGTTCATCAGGCTTGCTTTCTTCAGTGATACCGCCGTTAGGCATTTTCCAAGAACCAAAATGAATCTCATAAATGTTAAAAGGTTCATCATACAGCTTTGTGCGTGAATTTATCCACTTAGAATCGGTAAACTTAAATTTATCAAGCGATGCTATAATAGAGGCTGTACCTGGTCTTAGTTCAGATGCAAAAGCGTATGGGTCGGCTTTGTCCACTATTCTGCCATTAGCCTGATATACTCTATATTTGTACATCTGACCTTCACAAGCGTTAGGAACAAAAAGTTCGTAAAAACCTCTGCCATCGTTTTTCATAGCACTGTTTTCGCCGTTCCAGCCGTTAAATTCTCCGATAAGCTCAATTCTACGAGCAGCAGGTGCATATACTCGGAACATTACACCACCATCAGTTATATGAGCGCCAAAATATTTATAAGCATAGAAACATTCTCCACGATAAAAGACTTCGGATGAAAAATCAAGCATTATAATTCCTCCTATATATAATATTCCATGCTTAGTATAGCAAAAAATCAAATTATTGTCACTATACATTCCTAAAAATTTGTAAAACCAAAAAAGAATTTTGTAGAAAATATTCATAGATAATCAACTTTTATAAAAGGCAAATTAGTTGAAAAGTGCAGAATATGTATTAGCAAATTAGACAGAATTAGGAAATAAATTTAAAATGAGTAGGAAATTAGCTGAAATTCCTATATATATATTGACAAATGCCCAAAAAACAATAGAATAAATAGTGCATGGTAAATTGAAAAAGTATGGGTTTCAATATATGTTGAAGACGCAGTAAATAATCATTCGGCAGTTATTTTTTCACAGCAATCGGCTTACCTTATCAATGTCGAAGTTTCGCAGTGCAAAACTGATTCCGCGTCTTGTCTGCGGCGGCTCGCCGCAAAGTTTCGCTCGAACCTTTTCTACACCAGCTTTGCTGGTGAAATCTGTTCGCAGTGTTGAGGGACGGAGTCACTCATGGGGTTTAAGGGTAACGCCCTTAAAATCTCTTACCCTCTAAGTGCGAACGAGGTTCGTATTTTATATAAAATAAGTTTTATCTGTATTTTTTATTTAAAAATTTAAGGCGGTGTTATAATTTGGGAATGATTTGGAATGACCATAAAGGTTTTGGAAAGCAAATCTTTATTCTTGCAAAAAATGAACTTATTAAAACTTATAAGGGTGCGGTAATCGGACCGCTTTGGGCAGTTGTTAAACCGGTATTTACATTGTTTGTTTATTGGTTTGCGTTTGCTATTGGTGTTCGCGGAGGTGCGGCTCGTGACGAGCTTGGTAACGGAACTCCATACTTCATATTCCTTATGGTTGGATTTGTGCCGTGGTTCTTTATAAATGATGCAATTCTTATGGGTTCTAAATCAATTCGAACCAATAGTCAGTTTGTCACAAAGGTTTCGTTTCCTGTTTCCACAATAATGTCTTATGTCACTCTTTCAAGACTATTTGTACATTTCTTCTTGTCTGTTTTGATGTATTTATATATGCTTCTTGCAGGAATACATCCGATGTGGTCTAATCTTGAATTTTTCTATTATTGTCCGCTGATGTTTATGTTCTTCTTGGCACTTTCGTGGTCTACGGCTCCGATGTGTGCGTTCAGCCGAGATTTTGAAAATATGATAGTTTCCTTTATGTCAGGTCTTTTCTGGCTTTCAGGAATTATCTACAATTCATATACGATAGAATACGACTGGCTTAGAAAGATAATGTACTTCAATCCTATTAACTATTTTGTAAACGGTTATAGAAAAGCCTTCCTTACAGGAGCACCGCTTTTCGATAATTCAACGGAAACAATTATATTCTTTGCAGAATTTGTAGTGATAGTATTCTTAGGAATCTTTAACTTTACAAGACTAAGAAAGAGATTACCTGATGTACTGTAATGGAGATGTAGCATGATAAAAATTGAAAGCCTTTTTGGCGATAACAAATATAGCTATATGCTTGATGATTTCAAATATATAGCAAATTCAAATTTAAACTTTGATAAGCTGAAGAATAAAACGGTTCTCATAGTTGGTGAAAATGACGCTGTAAATGAAAGTACAGCGTTTTCGCTTTTATTGAGAAATGACCTTTTTGGCGATAATATAAAGGTAATATCTGTCGGAAAGCTTAATCAACAGGATAGAAGTGATTTCACAGCTATTAATGATTTATTTGAAAATTTTGATAAAATAGCAGAAAGTACGCTTGATTATATAATCTTTATTTCTACAAATGAATATGATATAGCTAAATCAAAGACAAGTATAGGCACACTTCTTGCAAAAAGCAAGACGATGATTTCATCTGTTATGGCTCTTGCCGCAAGAAAAAAAGCTCGACTTGTATTCGTTTCTCCTATGGATATTTATGGCTCAGTACATAACGGTTTTGAGCCTATAAAAGAAGATGAAGTCGGATATATTTCTCTTACAGATTCAAAAAATCTCAGTGGAGCAGATGCAAGATTTTCTGAAACCTTAGTAAGTAGCTTTGCTAAGGAAAGAGGCATATCCGTAAGCTTTGCGAGATTACCTATTATGTACGGCTATGGCAGAGGACTTTGCTCAAAAAATAGCAAGAAAATTTTCAAGCTTATTCAGGATTCTAAAACCAATATAGCAATTTTGCCAAAGCTTGCTGACGAAAAAATGAGCGTAGTTTATCTTGCGGATTGTGTAAGGGCAATATTGTTTATCTTACTAAATGGTAAAGATAATGAGGCTTATAATATAGCTTTCAAGAATAATACAGCTACTCTCCGTATGATACTTACTACCGCAGAAAAACTTCAAAAGAAAAATCTCACAGCAGAAGAACCACAGGAAAGCTCATTTATGACGCCTTGC
Organism: uncultured Ruminococcus sp.; assembly: GCA_902765855.1. Classification (GTDB taxonomy): domain Bacteria; phylum Bacillota; class Clostridia; order Oscillospirales; family Acutalibacteraceae; genus Pseudoruminococcus. Next base: position 64,281 of record CACXBF010000002.1, read on the forward strand.
TTAATTCTTGATGGTGAAAAACTTTCAAATCTTGGTTTTAAAGAACACCTCACTCTTGAAGAGGGTGTACAAAAGGTTCTTAATTTATAAAGAAGGGCGAATTGCTTAATGAATATATCTGAAATATTGGGTGAATATGAAAGAGATTACGCTCTTGCAATGCTCGGAGTAGAGGATTTCCCATACAAGAAATTGAGCGGAAAGACGATTGTTGTTGACGGCGAGTCTGAATATATGAAGCTTACTGTATGTATGAGCTTGCTTGCTCTTAATGACAAAGAAAATCTTTCTATCAAGGTTCTTATGCTTGGTAATGGCAATGAACTTTCTGAAAAGCTTACAGAAAGAAATGATTTTTCACTTTGCAGTTATGAACAAGCTGCCGCTACTGAATATACTTTCTTTATCTCAACTGGTATATGCGGTTTAGAGCTTGACGGAACATCTGCGGAGTATTGCAGAATAACAAACAATTTTGCAAGAGCTATTTCAACAGCAAAAAATTGTCTTGAAAGATGTATTTTGCTTTCAGATTATCGTGTATATGGCGAGCTTGAGCGTGGTTTGGTAATTTCTGAAAACGAAGCAGGCTTTGTTCCATTCTCAAATAACGGCGATATGTCGCAAACCACAGCTGTTTCAATAGAAACATATTTTTCTGCATATGCAAAGCAGTTTAATTTGCCAACAGTAATTTTGCGTTCAGGAATTTTACTTGGTGCAAAGGCTGAACTTCCGAAAAATTTCACAGATGAGCTTTTTAATGCAGTTGCAGAGGGTAAACAAATTTCTTTGCCTAATACACGCAAAAAATATTCATTCACATATCTGAATGAAGTAATTCACGCATTGCTTTATGCTTTCTATGAATTTAAGGAAAATTCTGTATTTAATGTTATAAGCAGAAATGCTACAGTTTCAGTCGGTATGCTTGCAAGTATGATTTATGACATTTACCCAGACCTTGCAAAAATAGAACTTACAGCTTGTGAAAATGACCCTTATTATGGCACTGCAATGAATAATGCTATGATAGTTAATTCCGGTTGTGAGCCTCTCCTTGAGCTTAGTGAAATAATTCAGCTTTGCGTAAAAAGCAGACAGACTGATGAGCCTTTCGGTTATGACGCTTCTCACGAAGGAAAGATGGTCGATATACAGAATGTTTTGGTTGGTTATCTTCTTGAGTTCGATAGAATTTGCCGAAAGCATAATATAAAATATTTTCTTGGCGGAGGAACTTTGCTCGGTGCGGTAAGACACGGAGGTTTTATCCCTTGGGACGATGATGCAGATATTATGATGCTAAGAGAGGATTACGATAAATTCCTCGAAATTGCCCAAAGTGAGTTGCCGGAAGGTTTGACCTTGCAAACCTCTAAAACAGATAAATATTGCCACTATCCATTTGCAAAAATCAGGCTTGATAATACTATGTTCGCAACAAAGTATTCAAAGACGCACGGCAAAATGAATAACGGTATGGCGTTTGACATATTTGCTCACGATAATACCGCAAATTCTGCACTGGGACAAAAGCTCCATTTGCAGTTTACACTTTTGATTCGTGCTATGATATTCAATAAGTGGAATCACCGAAAGATTAACAATAAGAAAAAAGTACAGTCTTTCGTTGCGAATATTTTGAAAGCGATTTTCCCGATAAGAGTTTCACAGTGGATACAGTATAGAATATTTAAAATATTCAAGCATAAGAAAAATGCGAAGTATCTTTATGATGGAATGGGCAGAAATGTTTATCATGGAGCATTCCCGAAATCATATCTTGATGAAGTTATTTATGTAAAGATTCATGGCCACGATTTTCCGATTCCAAAGGAATATGATAAGTATTTGACTTATCTTTACGGAGATTATATGAAGTTGCCGCCTGCAAGTCAGCGACAAACGAGTCATAGCATAGTGCAGCTTGATATGAGCGAGTACTCAAAATTTGAAGTTAATAAATAATGTAAGTTTGGTGAAACTTAAAAGTTTTGCGTGAGCCTTTGGTCGCTCTCCGCAGAAAGCGAAAAACTTTTGGGCGAAACTCAACATTTCATTGCTCTTTGAGCGGCGGATTTTATCCGCCGTTTTTTTGTTATCAACATTAGCCATTAAGGGCGAACTCTGTTTGCCTACTTGGTAGTATGTTAGCAACAGGGCGGACGAAATCCGCCCTTACAGGGGCAAGAGATGTTAAGGGCTTCGCCCTTAAGCGGCTCGCCGCAAATAAAGAAATTACCAATTAACTACCAAAGGATCTGCCGTAGGTGACTACCTTTGGAAACCGCAGGCCTTTAAAAAGGCTTGACATAAACTTTAATTTTCTTAGAGAAGTGAATAAGCCAATCGTAGGGGCGAACTGAGTTCGCCCGCTCGGTAGTTTAGTCCTCTGCGTGGATAAACTTCCCTCACTCACTACGAGCGAGGCAAAGCCGAGCGATTCCGCGTCTTGGGGGCGGAGGCACTCCGCCGCGTCTTGGGAGCGGAGGCACTCCGCTGCGCCTTGTCCTGTGCGGTCACGCACCGCCTTTTTATATATTGGTTATATTCTCTGCTTTTGTTGCATATAAATTTTTAGAACTAAAAAAGGAGAGGATATTGTATGGAATATGTTCTGTTGAAAAAGGCATTGAGTGTGTGCGAAGCTGTGTTTGAGGGCAGCAGTGAACAGCCTGTCGATATAGACTTCACTTTGCCTGATTATTGTCCCGATATAGAGAAAATTCTGAAGTGTACGGCAACTCCGTACATATCAATGAAAAATCTTTCGGGAGGAAACCTCGAAACTGACGGTGTAGTTAATATTAAAGTTTTGTATCTCGATTCTAAAAATAAAACTATAAGGTGCTGTGAGCATACTTCGCCGTTCTCTTGCTCATTTACTATCAAGGGAGATTCTGAAAACGCTGTTGCAAGCGTTTCTTTAAAGACGGAATATGTCAACTGCCGAGCCTTGACACCAAGAAGACTTGATATTCATGGTGCGTTTACCGTTTCTGCGAGGGTGCTTAAAGAATCTCAGCAGGAAATTCCGGAAACTGTTCAAGGGGACGATGTTGAACAGAAAAGCAGTACAGTTCCAATAAGTTCTCTTGTGGGAATTTCAAGCGGAATTATCAACATCAATGAAACTCTTGATATTGGAAAAAATCGTCCCGCTCCGCAGACAATTATCCGAACTGAACTTACAGTCAGCCATTCCGAGCCGAAAATTGCTGCCGAAAAGCTGATTGTTAAGGGCGAGGCAGTTCTGAAAATATTATATGTTACAGACCTCGAAACAGGCGAGCTTGATACAGCAGAATTTAGTATTCCGATAAATGAAATGCTTGATGCATCGGGAATAAGTGATTCTGATACTTGCGATATGGAGCTTACTGTTCAAAGCTATGAGGCTGGTTTGAAATCTGATTTTGATGATGACAGCACCCTTATAAGCTTTGAAGCAAAGCTTTGTGTAGTGGCGACTGTATATAACGAAGATACAGTCAAGATTATAGATGACGCTTATTCAAGAGCTTATGAGCTTGATTTAACCTATAAGCAAATTTCTTGCAGACACATTGCAACAGTTATAGATGACGAAATCAGTGAAAAGAGCGACATAAATCTTGATTCCGCTATCTCACGAATAATTGATATTTATGGAGATTCTCCACAGTGTTCGTGCGAATTTCAGCAAGCAGAGGGTAAGCTGATGGTTAAATGCAAACTTACCTGCTGTATACTTGGCTGTGACGAGAATGACGCAGTATTCTATACAGAAAAACCGATTGAATTCAATCGTGAATATGATATTGGAAAGGTGATAAATCCTTCCTGCAAACCGATTGTTGCCCCACTTAGTATAAGCTACCGTATCTCAGGAGAAAACAGCCTTGAAGCTCGTGCAGGAATTTCATTGCATATGGCTGTTTCTGAAAGTATCTCAAAGCGAATAGTCAATGAGATTACGGCAGATGAGGAACAGAAGCGTGAGCGTGATAAAACAGCGGCTCTTACGATTTATTATGCAGACGCAGGAGAAAATCTCTGGAGTATAGCAAGAAACTATTGCACAAGTGTTGAAGCTATAAAAATGCAAAATGATTTAGCTGATGATGTTATATCTGCTCGCGGAATGATTCTTATACCGATGTAAGGGGAGGAAAACACAATGGAAGAGAGAAATATATACAGCGACATTGCACAGCGTACCAACGGCGATATTTATATTGGCGTTGTAGGACCTGTCAGAACGGGTAAATCCACTTTTATCAAGCGTTTTATGGATACGCTCGTTATTCCGAATATCGAAAATGAGCAAACTCGTGGCAGGGCAACAGATGAACTTCCACAATCAGCGGCAGGCAGAACAATTATGACTACCGAGCCGAAGTTTATTCCTGAAGAGGCTGTCGAGGTTAATATTGGCGGAAACGCAACCTTTCGTGTAAGAATGATTGATTGCGTTGGGTATATCGTTCCGAGTGCGATAGGCTATATCGAGGACGAACAGCCACGAATGGTAAAAACACCGTGGTTTGAGGAGGCTATTCCATTTAATATGGCTGCCGAAATCGGCACGAAAAAGGTTATTACAGACCATTCAACGATTGGTTTAGTGATTACAACCGATGGCTCTATCAGCGATATTGAGCGTGGAGAGTATGAGGAAGCCGAGGAACGAGTTGTAAATGAGCTTAAAGAGATAAATAAGCCGTTTATTATGCTTCTTAACTCAATGTATCCGAATGCGGCAGAAACAAGAAATCTTGCGAAAATGCTTTCGGAAAAGTATAATGTTCCTGTTGAGCCTGTAAGTTGTCCTGAACTTGATGAGGAGGAAATCAAGAGGATTCTTGCCCATGTACTTTTTGAATTTCCGATAAAGGAAATCAAGGTTGATATGCCGAAGTGGGTTACTTCTCTTGAAAAGGATCATTGGCTCAGAAGTTCTGTTTTCAAGTGCATACAGGATTCATCGAGAGAGGCAAAGCGTATTCGTCAGATTAAAGAAATAACCGACGGCATACAGCAATGCGAATATGTAACATCTGCGGTCGCAACAGCCTTAGACCTTGGTACAGGTCACGCAAGAATGGAGGTAAGGCTCGCCCCTGAATTATTCTATAAGGTACTTGGAGAAAAGACAGGACTTGAGATTGAGGACGAGGGAGCATTGCTTGATACTCTTATGGAGCTTTCTGCAATGCGAGCGGATTTTGAGAAGGTTCGCAAGGCATACGAAGATGTAAACGAAACAGGCTACGGAATTGTTATGCCGACAATGGAAGAGCTTACCCTTGAAGAACCTGAAATCATCAAACAGGGCGGAAAGTATGGTATTCGTTTGAGAGCCTGCGCACCATCAGTGCATATGCTCAAGACAGAAATTAAGACGGAAATTACACCGATAGTCGGTTCGGAACAGCAATCTGAGGAGCTTGTGACATATCTGCTCAAAGAATTTGAGGAGGCCCCGTCAAAGATTTGGGAATCGAATATTTTTGGAAAATCTCTGCACGAGCTTGTCAACGAAGGTCTGCACAATAAGCTTTATCGTATGCCTGCCGACGCAAGAAATAAACTCAAGGAAACTATTGAACGCATTATCAATGAGGGCTGTAACGGTTTGATTTGCATTATACTTTGAGCGGCGAGCCGCCGCACCCAAGACGCGGAATCGCTCGGCAAGCCTCGCTCGTAGTGGATTAGGGAAAATAGTTGCCGCGGTTTGGAAAACTACCGAGCGGGCGAACACAGTTCGCCCCTACGATTAGCTAACAGGTTTTCCCAAGACAATTAAAAGTTTTGCTCAAGCTTTTTCAAAAGCTTGCAGGGTCGAGGGACGGAGTCCCTCGTGGGGTTTTAAGGGCAACGCCCTTAACATCTCTTGCTCCTTAAATGGCGAACTTCGTCCGCCATTTTTAAACTAATGTTGTCAACAAAAGAAAAAACAGCAAATAAAATTCTATATTTGTTCTTTGTTATGACTTATAAGTTCATTTTGTATATAAAATACTAACTTGGTTATTAAGCTTAGTTATAAATGCACGAAGTTCCAAAAATTCGACAAAAAATGCAAATTACCCCTTGCAATTTCAAAAACGGAGTGCTATACTACAAACATACCAAGTGAGATAAACCACTTGATGAAATTTAAGTAAGACAATGAGGTCACTTCAGTGAGTACGCAACAAAGATGTGCGGAAACCTGAAAGTGACCTTTTTCAGTTTAGTCGGTTCAGGAGGAGTTTCCGATGAGTAAAGTTTGCTTTTAAGGTAACAGTTTTCATTATGTAATTATAATGAAAACAAAAATTCACATAGGGACAAAGGCGTCGCTTCGATGTGCTGAAAAGAGGGATTCAGCAAATTATGAAGTGACGCCTTTCTTTATAATCATTTATATTGATAGGAGAGGGTAAGTATGAAAAACAGGTTTAAGAAAGTATTGGCAATCGCAATGGCAAGCTGTATGACGATGGCAATTTTTGCAGGTTGCGGAGGTTCAGAAACAGCAACCTCATCTGCAAGCAATACGGCAGGCTCAACAGGTTCAAGCGATAAAAAGGTTCTTCGTGTCGGTATGGAATGTACATATGCACCGTTTAACTGGACACAGTCTTCGGAAACAGCTAGTGACGGTGGAAAAGCTGTAAAGATTTACGGACAGAACACATATGCTTATGGCTATGATGTTATGGTAGCACAGAAGATTGCAAAGGAACTTGATATGGAGGTTGAAGTTCATAAGGTTGAATGGGATTCAATCGGACTTGGACTTGATTCTCAGGAGTATGATTGCGTTATCGCTGGTATGGGTAAGACGGCTGTCAGAGCAAAATCCTATTCTTTCACAGAACCGTATTATTACAGAGATAACTGCATTGTTGTAAAGGCTGATTCAGATATTGCTTCGGTTACAGGTTTATCACAGCTCAAGGGTAAGAATGTAAAGGTTACAACACAGCTTGGTACAGGTTGGGTTGACTTGCTCGATCAGATTCCTGATGGTGTACTTGGTTCTAATTACGAAACAACCGGTGAAGTATTTATGGCGGTTTCAAATGGTGTTGCTGATGTTGCAGTTATTGATGTACCGACAGCTGAATCTGCATTGCTTACAAATAAGGACTTGAAGATTATCAAGCTTGATAAAAACGATACTTTCAAGAATGACCAGGAAATGACAAATGTTTGTATCGCAACAAGAAAGAATGATACAGAGCTAAGAGATAAGATTCAGGGCGCTATGGATAAGATTGGCTGGAACGATAAGTCAAAGATGGACGAGCTTATGGAAAAGGCAATCGCAGCTCAGCCGGCAGCTAACTAAGTGTAGTATCGCAGATTAAGAAATTAGCAATAAGTTAAATAGGAATTTTAGTTAAACACACAGGTGTAAATAATTGATACTGTGGCTGCTGTAAAAGGCAGCCACAGATATTATAAGAATAGCAATGAATAAGGGGAGAACATTTTATGAATTTTTCCGATCCTAGTAATATGTTTGAATGGATAGTGTATATAGCGAACGAATATAAATATATGTTCCTTGAAGGTCTTTGGATAACACTTTATATCGCCGTAATAGGTACATTGGTAGGCTTTATAGTTGGTTATCTTGTTGGTATGGTTCAGGATATTAAAATCAACAAGCAGGATAATTTAATTAAGCGCATACTTATGAGAACCCTGAAAATTATCTGCCTTGTTTATGTTGAGATTTTCAGAGGCACACCAATGATAGTACAGGGTATGATCGTTTACTACGGTTTACTTCAGGCAAATGTTAAGATATCCCCAATATTCGCAGGTATTCTTGTTACTGTTCTTAATACAGGTGCTTATATGGCAGAAACAGTCAGAGGCGGTATCAATTCTGTTGATAAGGGACAAAAAGAGGGCGCTTGGTCGCTCGGTATGTCACCAATGCTTACAATGTTCCGAGTAGTTCTTCCACAGGCTTTCAAGAATGTTGTTCCTGAAATGGTAAACACATTCCTTACAAACCTTAAGATGACATCTGTTTTGAATGTTATCGGCGTTTCCGAGCTGTTTCTTGTTGCAAAGACAGCCGGTGGTACATACTACAAGTATTTCGAATCATACCTCGTAATTGCAGTTATTTATTTTGTACTTTGCTTCGTACTGAATCGTCTTTTCCTCTTGCTCGAAAAGAAGCTTGCAAAGAAGAAGGATTATGTGCTTGCAGTTGAGTATATGAAAGAATCAGCATAAGGAGAGATTAAACTATGTCAGAAAAAACAGCAAAAAAGGTTATTGCTATTGAAAATTTAAGCAAGTCCTTTGGCGACCATCAGGTTCTCCGAAAAATAGACTTTGCTGTCGAGAAGGGCGAGGTTATCTGTATAGTTGGTTCGTCAGGCTCAGGTAAATCTACACTGCTCCGTTGCATCAATAAACTTGAACAGCAGACAGACGGCAAGATTTACTTCAACGGCAAGGAAGTTGCAGACAGACAAAAAGAAATCAATGAATACCGCTCAAAGGTAGGTATGGTTTTCCAGTCATTCAATCTTTTTGAAAATATGACTGTTCTCAAGAATTGTATGATTGCGGTTACAAGTGTTTTGCACGAATCAAAGCAGGAAGCTTTTGAGAGAGCTATTAAGCATCTCAAAGCAGTCGGTATGGCGCCTTATATAAACGCATATCCATCTCAGCTTTCCGGTGGTCAGAAACAGCGTGTCGCTATTGCGAGAGCTTTGTGTATGAATCCAGAGGTTCTGCTCTTTGATGAACCGACTTCCGCTCTTGACCCTGAAATGGTCGGTGGTGTTCTTAATGTAATGAAAGATCTTGCACACACAGGTCTTACAATGATTATCGTTACTCACGAAATGGCATTCGCAAGAGATGTATCTACAAGAACAATATTTATGGATAGAGGTTATATTGTCGAGGACGCACCTCCGAAGGAACTTTTCTATAATCCTAAGAATCCGAGAACAAGAGAGTTCCTCTCAAGATTCCTTAATGACCAGAAGAACAAGGCTGAAACGGAGGCTGTAGCAAATGGATAATATTGTTATTACAGTTGCTCGTGGTTTCGGTAGTGGTGGTAAGGAAATTGCCTCAAAGGTCGCAAAGGATTTGGGAATATCCTGCTACGAAAACAGAATTCTTACGCTTGCATCTCAGCTCAGCGGTCTTGATGAGGAGCTTTTTAATGAGGTTAATGAGCGTGTTCGAGAAAAAGGTGGCTTTGCGGCATTTATGAAAGGCTTGCCGAGAGCAAGAAACTATATCACAAAAGGAAAATTCGTTTCTGATGATACGCTTTTCGAATATCAGAAAAAAATTATTGAGGAGCTTGCGGCAACGCAATCTTGCGTAATAGTCGGTAAGTGTGCCGACTGGATACTCAGAGGCAGAGATAATGTAATCAGTCTTTATATTGAAGCACCTCGTGACTTCTGCTTAAAGAGAACGATGGAGCATATGCAGGTTAATGAAGCCGTTGCAGAAAGAAACATCGTTCAGACCGATAAATATCGTGCTAATTACTACAAGTATTACACGAAGGGCAACTACTGGACAAATCCAATCAACTATGACCTTACTCTTAACAGCGAAAAGGTTGGCATAGAGCAGTGCGTACAGCTGATTGAAAGCTATGTAAAAATCAAGATGGATTATCTTGGTATCAAAAAGCTATAAAATAATTTATAAAATTTTGGAGGAATTTGTTATGAAACTCAGCGAAACAGGACTTACTGCCGAAGAACTAAAGGGCTTGGTTAAGAAGTATATGATTGAAACCTATGAGCGTTTCGATTTCATCGCAGAAACAGCCAAGGATATGTATATCTATGACGAAAAGGGCAACGCTTACCTCGATTTCTATGCAGGTATTGCCGTAAACAGTGCTGGTAACTGCAACGAAAAGGTTGTCAAGGCTATTCAGTCACAGGCTGCTGACCTTATTCATACATTTAACTATCCTTATACAATTCCTCAGGCATTGCTTGCTAAGAAGATTTGCGATACTATCGGTATGGATAAGATTTATTATCAGAACTCAGGTACTGAAGCTAACGAGGCTATGATTAAGCTTGCAAGAAAGTATGGCGTAGATAAGTATGGTCCTGAAAAGTATGAAATCGTTACTGCAAAGATGGGCTTCCACGGCAGAAGCTTTGGTTCAATGTCAGCAACAGGTCAACCTGATTCAGCTATTCAGCAAGGTTTCGGCCCTATGACACCTGGCTTTAAGTATGCAGAGTATAACAACCTCAAGGCTTTTGAAGACGCAATCACTGATAAGACAATCGCTATTATGATTGAGCCTGTACAGGGCGAGGGCGGTGTTCACCCAGCTACTAAGGAATTTATGACAGGTCTTAGAAAGCTTTGTGATGAGCGTGGCTTGTTACTTTGCCTTGATGAGGTTCAGTCTGGCTGGTGCAGAACTGGTGAAGTTATGGCATATATGCACTATGGCATTAAGCCTGATATCGTATCAATGGCTAAGGCTATGGGCGGCGGACTTCCAATCGGTGCAATTTGTGCAAAGGACGAGGTTGCAAAGCATTTCACAAGCGGTTCACACGGAAGTACATATAGTGGTAACCCTGTTGCTTGTGCTGCATCACTTGCTCAGATTGGAGAGCTTCTCGACAGAGATTTAGCAGGCAATGCAAAGAAGATGGGCGAATACTTCATGAATAAGCTCAGAGAAGTTGTTCCTCATGTCAAGGAAGTTCGTGGACTTGGACTTTTCGTTGGTGTTGAGTTTGAGGACGGCTTTAATTCAGTAGATATTAAGCATGGATGCTTTGATAGAAAGCTTATTGTTACAGCCATCGGTTCTAATATTATCCGTATGGTTCCACCGCTTATTCTTACAGAAGAGCATTGCGATAAGGCGGCTGAAATTATTGCTGAATCTGTAAAGGCTCTTGAAAAATAATAGAACAGTTTAAAGTGGCTTTGCTATTCGGACAACTGGGAAAAATATTTCTCAAATGTTTGTGGCAAAGCCCAAACTGATTTTAGAACAGTAATTCGTTGAGGTGTTGATTATGATGAATTTTAATTATTCGCTTCCTGTAAATCTTATGTTCGGAAAAGGCAAATCGGAGCTTGTCGGCGAGGTTTGCAAGGATTATGGCAGAAAGGCTCTCGTTGTAACAGGCGGAAACAGCACAAAGAAATCTGGTTTGCTTGGCAGAGTTACTGCAAGCCTTGAAAAAAACGGTGTTGGTGCGGTGATTTTTGATAAGGTTACACAGAATCCGTTGACAACAACTGTTTATGAGGGCGTTGAGCTTGCCAAAAAAGAAGGCTGTGATATTATTCTTGGAGTAGGCGGTGGCTCAATTATGGACGCTGCAAAAAGCATAGCTTTCTGTATGAATAATGAGGGCGATATTTCTGATTATATTTTCGGTTTAAAGCAGGGCAAAAAGGCTATGACAGTTATCCTTATTCCTACAACCTGTGGAACGGGAAGCGAGGGCAACCAGATTGCTGTTTTGACAAATCCTAAAACTAAGGATAAAAAGGCTCTCTATACTATGAACATTCTGCCAAGCGTTTCTATCATTGACCCGGATGTTATGAAAACTATGCCTAAGCATATACTTTCTTCGGTAGGCTTTGATGCTTTTACTCACTCCTTAGAAGCTTATACTTCAAAGAAAGCGAATCCTCTCACAGACGCTCAGGCGTTGCTTGCAATTAAACTCATTGCAAAAAATCTTCCACTGCTTATGAATGATTATAATAACGATGATGCATGGGAGGCTGTAAGCTTGGCGGCAACACTTGGCGGTATGGTAATCGGTGTTGCCGGAGTTTCGGCGGCTCATGGTATGGAACACCCTGCTTCAGGTTTGAAAAATATCGTTCATGGCAGAGGTCTTGCGGCACTTACTCCGATTATTGTTGAAAGGCTCGCACCTGCACTTCCTGAAAAGTTCGCAGAGGTTTCAAAGATACTTGGCGGAAAAGATGAGAAAGATTGTGCAGACAGCATAAGAGGTTTTTTAAAGTCAATCGACCTTGAAGTAAAGCTTGGAGATTTAGGCATTACTCAAGATGATGTTGAGTGGATGACCGATAACTGTATGAAAATTTCGATTGGAAATTTGAATAATGCTCCAAAGGTTTTTGATAGAGCAGAGGTTGCAGAAATTTACAGCAAAGCAATTTAGCAGTGCGTGACCGCACAGGACAAGACGCGGGCGGAGTGCCTCCGCCGTCAAGACGCGGAGTCGGTTTTGCTCGCAAAACCTCGACATTAGTGAGATAAGTTTTTTGCCGCGGTCGAAGAAACTACCGAGCGAACACAGTTCGCCTCTACGATTAGCTGGTACACTTATCTAAGACAATTAAAAGTTTTGCTCAAGCTTTTTCAAAAGCTTGCAGTTTCCAAAGGTAGTCCACCTACGTCGGAGCCTTTGGTGGGTTTTAAGGGCGAAGCCCTTAACATTCTTTACTTCATAAGGTCGGACTTTGTCCGCCCTTATTTACTAATGTTGCTGACAAAAAGAAATTTATCTCAAGGCACTTAAAGTTTAGGTCGGGCCTTTGGTAGTTCATTGATAATTTCTTTATTTGCGGCAATAAACCGCCCTTCCAGATGTCGGGGTTTTGCTTGCAAAAACCGATTACGCGACTTGGGGGCGGCGGCTTGCCGCTTAAGGGCAACGCCCTTAATATCTCTTAATCTAAATGGCGGACAAAGTCTGCCATTTTTTCTTTTGTAAACAACAAACTATTGGGTTATAAGTAGGGATAAACTGTATTCGCCTGCTCGGAAGCTTATCGGTAACATTAAAAAGCAGCAAATAAAATCCACTTTTAGTTAACAAAAAATATTGGCGAGATTAATTAACTTTGGGGCTTTTATTTTTTGAAAATTTATTGTATAATATAATAGAAAGTTTACTGAAATTTTATGTTTCAAGAATCGGAATTTTGTAAAATCAGAAGAAAGTAGGTGCTAATTTATTATGGATAATAATTTTTCTGTTTCGCTTACTAAAGTTATAAAGGAAATTCAGCTTGATACTGCATATATGCCGGGTAATCCTGATGATATTCTTATCGCTTCAAGAGATGTCATTCGTCCTGGTCTTGAACTTACCGGATTTCTTGATTATTTCGATAATACCCGTCTTATGCTTATCGGAAATACTGAAAATGCTTATCTTAATAAATTCAGTTCTGAACAGAGAAAGCATGTAATAGACAGAATATTCGCAATGAAACCTCCTGCTGTTATTGTTACGAGAGGAATAACTCCTTATCATGAGCTTATGGATGCTGCTGAAAAGCATCAGATTCCAATTTTGCGTACGGCTGACGCTACGAGTGAGGTTTCTGCGGCAATAGTTTCTTATATGAATGTAGAGCTTGCCCCAAGAATTACCAGACATGGCGTTCTTGTTGAAGTTTATGGTGAAGGTCTGCTGATTGTCGGTGATAGCGGAGTTGGTAAGAGCGAAACTGCAATAGAGCTTATCAAGCGTGGACACAGACTTATCGCAGATGATGCTGTTGAGATTCGCAAGGTTTCTAAAAAGTCGCTTGTTGGTGCTGCACCTGAAAATATCCGACACTTTATAGAATTAAGAGGTATCGGAATTATAAATGCAAGAAGACTTTTCGGTATGGGTGCTGTTAAGCTGACGGAAAATATTGATATGGTTATCAACCTTGAGCTTTGGGATAACCAAAAAGTATATGACCGAATGGGTATGGATAACGAAATGACGGATATTCTCGGAATAGAAGTTCCGATTCTGACTATACCTGTTAAGCCTGGCCGTAACTTAGCAGTTATTATTGAGGTTGCCGCAATGAATAACAGACAGAAGAAGATGGGCTATAATGCCGCGCAGGAGTTGCTCGCAAGCTTAGGCTTAGTTTATGATGCAGAGCCTGAAAAGAAATCTGTTGATTGGTGATAGTTTTTTAGATTATCTGAGAGAAAGGAACACATCTCTTTAATAGGAGAATTTGTCTGCTTATGAAATATAATTTTGATTTTTTAAATAATTTTACAAAGGAAGATATAGAAATAAGCTTTGATGAGCCGATGAATAAGCATACAAGCTTTAAAATTGGCGGAAAAGCCGATGTATACTGCGAGGTTAAGACAAAAAAGGCTCTTGCGGAGCTTATTGGCCTATGTAAGGAAAATGAAATTCCATATTTCATTATAGGAAAAGGCTCAAATCTGCTTGTATCCGATAACGGTATAAGAGGAATTGTCATAAGGCTTGGCGGAAAATTTTCTGAGATGAACCTTACTGAAGACGGTTTGATTCGCTGCGGTTCGGGAGCGGCTCTTGCGTCTGTTTGTAGCTATGCACTTAAAAATTCGCTTAGCGGACTGGAATTTGCTTGGGGAATACCCGGCACAGTAGGCGGTGCGGCATATATGAATGCAGGTGCTTACGGCGGAGAAATGAAAGATGTTGTTGAGGCAGTAAGCTACGTTGATGAAAACGGCGTTTTGAAAAGCTTTAAGCGTGATGAGCTTGATTTTAGCTATCGCAAAAGTGTTTTTACTGATAAGGAATATATTGTAACAGATGTACTTTTCAAGCTTGAAAATAAACCGCAAAATGAAATCCGAGAAAAAATGGACGAACTGATGGGAAAGAGAAAGAGTAAACAGCCGCTTGAATACCCAAGTGCAGGAAGTACATTTAAGCGACCTGAAGGATACTTTGCGGCGGCGCTTATCGAGGAATGCGGACTTAAAGGAGCAAGTGTCGGAGGGGCTGAGGTCAGCGAAAAACATTCAGGCTTTATAATAAATAAAAATAATGCTACCTGTGAAGATGTCAAAAATCTTATTGCTTATGTTAAGAAAGAAGTGTATAAGCAAAAGGGCGTAGAGCTTCACTGTGAGGTAAAATTTATCGGAGCATAAAACGAGGTGTTATATATGGAATTTATAATTATAACAGGGCTTTCAGGAGCAGGAAAATCCAACGCTATGAGGATTATGGAGGATATTGGCTACTATTGTGTCGATAATATTCCGCCTGTACTGATACCGACATTCTATTCGCTTTGCGAAAAATCAACCGACAAGCATATGAAAAAAGTTGCTATTGTTACTGATATTCGAGGCGGAGATGTTTTTGACGCATTGTTTGATGCACTTAACAAGCTCAAAAGCAATAACAATAATTATAAAATCCTCTACCTTGATGCAAAGGACGAGGTAATACTCAGAAGATATAAGGAAACAAGGCGTAAGCACCCTCTCGCAGATATTTATCATGGCTCAACCTCAGATGCGGTCAGCTTTGAGAGAGGTTTGCTCGAAACGGTAAGAAATCGTGCAGACTACATAATAGATACTTCCTTCCTTTCGCCTTCACAGCTAAAGGAGAGAATTTCTGCATTATTTCTTGGCGATTCGTCATTCGGACTTGTTGTCAACTGTATGTCTTTCGGCTTTAAGTATGGAACACCATCAGAGGCTGATATTATCTTCGATGTAAGATGTTTGCCGAATCCTTTCTATATTCCTGAGCTTAAAAACTTCACCGGTCTTGATAAAAATGTTTACGACTATGTTATGAAATGGGACCAGACAAAGGGTTTTCTTGAAAGACTTATTTCTCTTATCGAATATATGCTTCCGCTCTACTGCGATGAGGGCAAGAGCCAGCTTATGATTGCAATAGGCTGTACAGGAGGTAAGCACCGTTCTGTTGCAACTGCACAATACCTTTACGAATACCTTATTAAAAAGGGTTATCGTGCGTCAGTCCACCACAGAGATATAAGAAGAACATAAGGCGGTGCAGTAGATGTCATTTTCTCAAGAGGTTAAGTCTGAGCTTGCTGGAGTGGAGTGCAAAACCATTTCCGAGATGAAGGCTCAGGCTTACGGAATGACTATTTTTTCAAAATTACAGCGTTCGGATAAGGTACTTTTTGCAACAGAAAGTCCAACAGTTGCAAGAACATATTCTCAGCTTATGACGCTGATTACGGGCAGTATTTTTGATGTTAATATACCGCTGAACAGAAAATCTCTTAGAGATAAGCAGATTACTGTTACCTCACCGGATTTTCCAAGTAGAAATATTTTGCTTAAATTTTTCGGTCATAGCGGTGACGAACTTAGTCTGCATATAAATCGTGCGAACTTTGATTCAGAGGAAAGCTTTCCGTCATTTTTGAGGGGGGCTTTTTTATCATACGGAAATGTTACCGACCCACAAAAGGATTATCATTTGGAATTTGTTTCACCTTTTCAGAATCTTGCAAAGGATTTATCTTATCTTATCGAGGAGATAGAACAATTAGCAGTAAAGCCCAAGATTATCAATCGCAAGGGTAGTTTTATTGTCTATCTGAAAGACAGCGATGGCATATCCGACCTTCTTACTTTAATAGGTGCTCAGATGTCAGCCTTGCAAATTATTCAAGAAAAGATGCTTAAATCTGTAAGAAATACTGTTAATCGTAAAATAAATTCAGAAACGGCGAATAGCAATAAGACTGCAAAGGCTTCTGCAAAACAGCTTTTGGCTATTGATAAGATAAAGAAAAAGAGGGGTTTAGAATCCTTGCCGAATGATTTGTATGAGTTAGCAATTTTGAGGGTAGAAAATCCGGAAAGTAGCTTGAGGGAATTGGGTGAGATGTTAAGTCCGCCGATAAGCCGTTCTGGAGTTAATCATAGAATTGAGCGAATAATGGAATTAGCCGAAGAATTAGGATAGTGGAGTGCCTCCACCGTCAAGACGCGGAATCGCTCGGCAAGCCTCGCTCGTAGTGAATTAGGGAAGATAGTTGACGCGGTCGATGAAACTACCGATAAGTTAACAGATTTCCCAAAGACAATTAAAAGTTTCGCTCGAGCCTTTTCAAAGGCTCGCAGGGTCGAGGGACGGAGTCCCTCGTGGGTTTTAAGGGCAACTCCCTTAACATTTCTTTCTTCTAAAGCGGTGGACGAAGTCCACCGCTAAATTCTCTCTCGTTAGTAACATTAGTCTTACAGGGAACCCCCTGCGAGGGTTCCCTACGAAAAACATTCCACCGGAATGTTTTTCTACCCTCCTGCGCTTAGAGAAGTATAAAGAGTTTCGCTCTCTGCGGAGAGCGACCAAAGGCTCTGCTTTTGGAAACTGCGAGCCTTTAAAAAGGCTCGACCTAAACCTTAAGTGTCTTCTTAGGAGTTTATTAGCTATTTTTATTTGTGAGGTGATACCATGAGTTTTGTACATCTTCATGTCCATACTGAATATAGCCTGCTTGACGGTGCTTGCAAAATAAAAAATCTTGTAAAAGCTGCTAAAGAGCTATCTCAACCGGCAATAGCCATAACCGACCACGGCTGTATGTATGGCGTTATTGATTTCTATAAAGCCGCTAAAAAAGAGGGAATAAAACCGATTATTGGTTGTGAAGTCTATGTTGCTCCAAGAAAATATACGGATAAAATCGCTGAACTTGATAGAGAAAATCGCCATATGGTACTTTTGTGCGAAAATAATGTCGGCTATCAAAATCTGATAAAGCTTGTTTCTATGGCTTGGATAGACGGTTTTTACGGTAAACCGAGAATTGATGAGGAACTCTTGGAAAAATATCACGAGGGAATAATTGCACTTTCCGCTTGTCTTGCGGGTGAAATTCCTAAAGCACTTATGCGTGGAAATTATGAGCTTGCAAAGGAAAAAGCTTTGAAGTACAAGGGAATTTTCGGCGAAAATAATTTCTTTCTTGAACTTCAAGACCACGGAATACTTGAACAAAAACGCATAAATCCTGACATAATAAAGCTTTCTAAAGAATGTGATATACCGCTTGTTGTAACGAATGACTGCCATTATATCAAGCGTGAAGATAAGGATTTGCATAAAATTTTGCTTTGCATACAGACAAACCATACAATAGAGGACGAAAATTCATTTGAGTTTCCGACAGATGAATTTTATCTTAAAAATGAAGCAGAAATGCGTGAGCTTTTTCCGAATTTGCCGGAGGCTTACGAAAATACAGTCAAGATTGCAGAACGATGTAATGTTGAATTTGAGTTCGGTAAGACAAAATTGCCACGCTTTGATGTTCCGGACGGCAAAGACCATATAAAGTATTTCCGTGAGGAATGTTATAAAGGACTTCATAGAAGATATGGAGAAAATCCAAGCCAAAGTCTTATTGATAGGCTTGAATATGAGCTTTCTGTAATAATCAAAATGGGTTATGTTGATTATTACCTTATTGTCAATGACTATGTAAGCTATGCAAAAAAGAACGGAATACCTGTCGGAATGGGCAGAGGTTCTGGTGCGGGAAGTCTTGCGGCGTATTGTATAGGTATTACAGGAATAGACCCGATTAAATATAATCTGCTCTTTGAGAGATTTCTCAATCCGGAAAGAGTAAGTATGCCTGATTTTGATGTGGATTTCTGTAAGGATAGGCGACAGGAAGTCATAGATTATGTCATAAGAAAATATGGCTCTGACCATGTGGCACAGATAGTTGCATTCGGAACGATGGCGGCAAGAGGTGCTATAAGAGATGTCGGAAGAGCTTTGGCAATGCCTTATGCGGAGGTTGATTCCGTTGCAAAGCTTGTGCCGTATGACCTGAAAATGACTATTGAAAAGGCTCTTACGATTTCTGATGAGCTTGCACAGAGATATGATAACGAACCGGCAGTCCATAGATTAATTGATATGGCTATGAGACTTGAGGGAACACCTCGTCACGCAACAACTCATGCGGCAGGTGTCGTTATAACTGATAAGCCTGTAAGCGAGTATGTCCCACTTTCGAGAAATGATGAGGCTATCGTAACACAGTTTACGATGACCACACTTGATGAACTCGGCTTGCTGAAAATGGATTTTCTTGGACTTAGAAACCTCACTGTTCTTGATGATACAGAAAAGATGATTCGTAAAAATGAGCCGCTCTTTTCGATAAAAAATATTCCCGATGATGATAAAAAAGTTTTTGAAATGCTTTCTAAGGGAGATACCGAGGGCGTTTTTCAATTTGAATCAAGCGGTATGAGAAATGTTCTTACACAGCTAAAACCTGAAACTATCGAAGATTTGATTGCGGTTATTTCTCTATATCGCCCAGGACCTATGGATTCTATCCCGAAATATATAGAAAACTGTCACAATCCCGAAAAGGTTACCTATAAGCACGAACTTTTAAAGCCTATACTTGAGGTTACTTATGGCTGTATTGTTTATCAGGAACAGGTTATGCAGATTTTCAGAAGTCTTGCGGGATACTCTCTCGGCAGAGCGGATATTGTGCGAAGGGCGATGTCCAAGAAAAAAGCCGATGTTATGGAACACGAACGCAAAATATTTATAGAAGGACTTTTGCGAGAAGATGGCAGTGTTGAGGTTGAAGGTTGTATAAGACGAGGTATTCCAAGAAACATTGCCGAGGAAATATTCGCAGAAATGGAAAGCTTTGCGTCCTATGCTTTTAATAAGGCTCATGCGGCCTGCTATGCTATGATTTCATATCAAACGGCATATCTGAAGTGCCATTATCCTTGTGAATATAATGCCGCCTTGCTTTCAAGCGTGCTTGATAATTCGGGCAAGGTTGCCGTATATATTGATGATTGTATGAAGCATAATATCAGAGTTCTTCCGCCTCATGTAAATGAAAGCGATATTGGCTTTACCGTATGCGGAAAGAATATCCGTTTCGGACTTATGGCTATTAAAAATATCGGAAAAGGCTTTATCACGAATATAATAAATGAACGCAGAAACGGCGAATACACTTCTTTCTATGATTTTTGCAATAGAGTTTATAGCAAGGATATGAATAAGAGAGCGGTTGAAAGTCTTATAAAATGCGGTGCTTTGGATAAACTCGGTGCAAATCGTCGACAAATGCTTTATTCTCTCGATGGTTTGGTAGATTCTCTTGCGAGGGACCATCGTGACAATGTCGCAGGACAGCTTGATTTATTCGGCATGAGTGACGATAATGAAGAACCCACATATCAGCTAAAAAGCATAGATGAATTTGACGAAAATGAACGCTTAAAGCTCGAAAAGGAAGTTATTGGTCTTTATTTGTCAGGACACCCTATTGCAGAATATGAAAATGCGTCTAAGGCTCTCAATGCCGACCTTATAAACAATATTCTTGAAGGTTCAGCATATTATAATGACGGCAAGCGTGTAAGGGTTATTGCGTTTATAAATGAGGTCAGAACTAAGATTACAAAAAACGGTTCTACTATGGCGTTTGTGACTCTTGAAGATAAATTCGGCAGTATAGAAATGCTTGTTTTTCCGAAAACACTTATGGAATACAGTACGCTTATAAGAGATGGCAAGGCTATTCTTGCGGAATGTACTGTAAGCATCAAGGAGGACGAAGAAACCAAACTTTTGTGTAACAGAGTTTACCCAGCGCCAAAAACAGATGCCGAGATTGAACAATTTAAGGCGATGTATAGTTCATCTCAGAAAAAAACTGAGCAGCCCGAAATAAAAACACAAAACAATAATAAAGGCAGTAGCGATAAATCAGGGCTTTATCTGAGATTTAAGAATCAGGAATGTAATGAATTTATTCGTGCAAAGCAGGTTTTGAATATATTTGACGGTTCTACTCCTGTATATTTCTACTTTGAGGATAGTAAAAAGCTTTTGCGAGTGCCAAGAAATATGTGGGTAGACCTCAATGATGTTATGATAAGAGAACTTAAACGAAGAATCGGCGATAAAAATGTCGCCCTGAAATAGCCTTAAAATGTGGATTTCAACTGTTTATTATAGTAAAATAGCCAAAGTTTTTACGTAAACTGCCCTAAAAAAGCTATAATTTATACGGTTTTTAAAAAATATATAAAAAATACCAAAAATGCCTTGAAAATATCAGCTTAATAGGGTATACTATTTTAGCACCAAGTATAGCATTTATAGAGATTTGGAGATGTTTCTATGGATTTTAATTTTAAGGATAAATACGGAATTGACGACCTGATTAAGATTATGGAAATCCTCCGAAGCGAAAATGGCTGTCCTTGGGATAGGGAACAAAACCATAAATCTATTCGCCAAAATTTTATTGAGGAAACATATGAAGTTATCGAGGCAATCGACAATGAAGATACTGAGCTTCTTAAGGAAGAGCTTGGAGATGCTCTTTTGCAAGTTGTTTTCCATTCAAGAATTGAGGAAGAAAAGAATAGTTTTAATTTCTCAGATGTTGCCGATGGAATATGTAAAAAGTTGATTATCCGTCATCCTCATGTTTTTGGCAATATTACCGCAGATACACCAGAGGAAGTCCTCAAAAATTGGGACGATATTAAGATGAAAACCAAGTCCCAGACCAAAGCAAGCGAGGCTATGGATAGTGTTGCAAAATCCTTGCCGGCACTTATGAGAGCAGATAAAATTCGCTCTAAGGCTAAAAAAGCAGGTTATGCACCTAAAAGTTATGATGCTGCATATGAGGATACAGAAGAAAAATTGAAAGCTCTTTCAAAAGCTTCTGATGACAAGGCAGAAAATAACCGCAAAATCGGAGAATTGCTTTTCTCAGTTATAAATCTTGCTGCTATGGTTGATGTAAACCCGGAAGAATCGCTATATCGTGCCTGTGATGATTTTACAGAGAACTTTAGAAAACTCGAAGAAAATTCATCAAAGTAAGGCTTAGATATATATACTCAAAAAGAAACTCATTTCTATGAGTTCAATGAAGTAGGAGGAATATAATAATGAACAAGACAGAACTTATTGCTGCTGTTGCAGAAAAAGCAGAACTCTCTAAGAAGGACGCAGAAAAAGCAGTTAACGCACTCCTCGACACAGTTGTAGAAGAAGTTGCTAAGGGTGAGAAGATTCAGCTCGTAGGCTTCGGTACATTCGAGAGAAGAGAAAGAAAAGAGAGAGAAGGCTGCAATCCACAGACAGGCGAGAAGATACCGATTCCTGCATCTATGGTTCCAGCATTCAAGGTTGGCAAGGCATTCAAGGACGCTGTCAACAAGTAATTTAAAATTTAATTCAGAAAATCCGACTACGCAGTGGCAGTCGGATTTCTTTTTTATGGAGGGATAGATATATGAGATTGGATAAATATTTAAAAGTTTCAAGAATAATCAAACGCAGAACAGTTGCTAATGAGGCCTGTGACGCAGGCAGAGTTATAGTTAATGGCAAGCCGGCAAGAGCATCTTATGATGTAAAGGTTGGTGATATATTGGAAATAGCTCTTGGCACAAAGCCGATAAAAGCAGAGGTCGTCAGCATAAATGAATATGCCAAAAAAGAAGATGCCCCTTTGATGTATAAGATTTTAGAATAAGCGGCGGCGAGCCGCCGTCAAGACGCGGAATCGCTCGACAAGTCTCGCTCGTAGTGAGTTAGGGAAGATAGTTGACGCGGTCGGAAAATTTTCCAATGAGCTACCGTTTAGCTGATGAACTTATTTTAGACACTTAAAAGTTTATTAGCTAATTGACAGGACAAGTTATTCTATATCTTGACATCAAAAGTACTTAGCCCCACACATAAATTTATGGACGAAATCATATAATTGCTTAAGAGATGATTTCGGGAGGGCTTAGTTATGCAGGAAAACAGCAAAGTGCTGAAACGCAAACATAACCTTATTATGGAAGATAGAAAAACGCTTACTTTAACAGGCATATCCGATGTTGATAGCTTTGATGAGCAAACAGTTGTGCTTATTACGGATATTGGCGAGCTTATTATAAAAGGCAATTCTTTACAGATTAAAGGTTTTAGCGTAGAGAGTGGAGAACTTAGCCTTGAAGGAAAAATTGATTCTCTCGGCTATCAGGAAATTAACAAAAATAATGGCGGATTTTTTTCCAGACTTTTTAGATAGGAGAATCTGCCTATGGAGCTTACCTTAGAGGCTCAGACCCAGGCTTTTATATATTCCTGCGTTTTGGGTGTGATTCTTGCGGTAATATATACCGCTATGGGTATAATTAAAATAATATCTCCGCCAAGTAAAAAATTACTGTTTGTTATGGATATACTATTTATGCTTGTATGTACCTTTACAACATTTTTTTATTCAGTAGCGACGACTTGGGGAAGTCTGCGTTATTATGTTGTTTTTGGTGAACTAATAGGCTTTTTCTTATTCTATCTTTTTATCGGGGAAATTATTTTAAAATGCTCAAAAGCTATTACTGATTTTTTTGCGAAGATATATTTTTTTATTACGAATCCATTTAGGATTTTATTTCATAAGCTTTATTCGTTTATATCGGTTTTGTTAACAAAACTATGGAAAAAAATAAAGCCAAAGCGTAAACCAAAGAAGAAAGTTAAAATCAGGGCAAGTTCTAAAGTGCCTGAAATACCACAAAAGCCAAGGATAATGGCTAAACCAAAGCTTTAAAAATTTGAGGAGTAATTTATATGGATTATATTGCAGTTATAGGCATAGCCGTAGGTCTTGCGATGGACGCATTCGCAGTATCTGTAACAAATGGAGCTATTGTAAAGAACTTTAAACCAAGCTTTGCTATAAAGATTGCGGCAGCGTTCGGAATCTTTCAGTTTATGATGCCGGTTATCGGTTGGATAGTTGGTAAGGCTGGACAACAGCTCATAGAGAGCGTTGACCACTACATAGCCTTTATACTTCTTTTGATTATCGGTGGAAATATGCTTATTGAAGCGATTAAGGACAGAATAAAGGAATCTAAGGGCGAAGAAGTTGAGAAAAAGGACAATAAAACCGCCACATCGACAAAGACACTTTTGCTTATGGCTGTTGCTACAAGTATAGACGCACTTGCGACAGGAGTTATTTTGCCATCAGCAGTAGGAGCAAGCACTATAATGCTTATGCTTATAGCTGTCTTGATGATAGGTGCTATAACCTTTGTAATTTCTTTTACTGGAGTATATTTAGGCAAAAAATTCGGTTCATTGCTTTCAAATAAAGCAGAAATTCTCGGCGGAATAGTTCTCATAGGAATAGGCACAAAGATTTTGATTGAGCATTTGTTCTTTATGTAATTAGCTAAAACACTTCCTATAAGATGTTTAAAAGTTTCGCTTGAGCCTTTTCAAAGCGGCGAGCCGCCGCCCCCAAGATGCGGAATCGGTTTTGCAAGCAAAACCTCGACATCTGCAAGGGCAGTTTATTGCCGCAGATAAAGTAATTACCAATGGAACTACCAAAGGCTCCGCCGTAGGTGACTACCTTTGGAAACTGTGAACTTTTAATTGTCTTAGATAAGTGCGTTAGCTAATCGTATGGGCGAACTGTGTTCGCTCATACGATTTCCTTTTGTCAGTGACATTAGTCATTAAGGGCGGACGAAGTCCGCCCTCAGGAGTAAAGAATGTTAAGGGCTTTGCCCTTAAGCGGCGAGCCGCCGCCCCCAAGATGCGTAATCGGTTTTGCAAGCAAAACCTCGACATCTGCAAGGGCGGTTTATTGTCGCGGATAAAGTAATTACCAATGGAACTACCAAAGGCTCCGCCGTAGGTGACTACCTTTGGAAACTGTGAGCTTTTAATTGTCTTAGATAAGTGCGTTAGCTAATCGTATGGGCGAACTGTGTCCGCCTGCATAGTAGATGACCCATCTTGGAAGTATCATTTTACTGCATTGTAACATAAGACAAAGCCTCTGTGTATAATGGCACAGGGGCTTTTTTATGACTGTTGCAGCTATTAAAAAAAGACGCAGATTAAAACGCTGGCTTATCATTGTGCTTGTTATATTACTATTGTTTCTTATTTTTCTCGAAATTCGTGTCAGACCAACAGTTTCGGCTATTGCGATTGTTCAAGGGAAAAGACTTTGCACAGAAGTAATAAATGAAGCCGTTTCAGAGGTTATGGACGAATTGGAGCTTTCCTATGAAAAGCTTGCCGAAACTACACGAGCGGAAAACGGTTCTGTACTCGAAATCGCAACAAATATGGCAAATGTCAACAAGCTAAAAACCGAAGTCAGCCTTAGAGTAGGTGAAAAGCTCGAGGATATAAAAAACCGTAGAATTGATGTTCCAATGGGAACTCTTATGGGGCTTAATTTATTATATATGCGTGGACCTGATATTCCTTTGCATATTTCTATGTCGGGCAGTACAGAAACAGACTTTGTTTCTGAATTTGAAAGTGGTGGCATTAACCAAACCGTACATAAACTTTCACTTACTATAACAACCGATATGACGGTTTTAGTTCCGCCGGCAAGTGAAAATACAAGCGTAACTACAACTGTCGTAATTGCAGAAACTATAATTGTCGGTGAAGTTCCGAATTATGCTCTTTATGGAGGTGCAAAAAATATTGCATAATTATTGTTGGAAATTTACATAAAATCACTTGTATTTATTTGTTGCTTGGTGTAAAATATAAAAAGATGATTTACAAAAATTTTTTATAAAATATTTTGGAGGAATCGACAAATGGCAAGCAATACAAGCAAATCACTCAAAAATAAGGTTATTTATAGCGTTTATGTCCGTAACCACAGCGAAAGCGGAGATTTTAAAGGAGTTATGAAAGACCTCGATAGAATTAAGCTTCTTGGTGTTGATTATATCTGGTTTATGCCTATTCACCCGATAGGTGAAATTAATAAAAAGGGCGAGCTTGGCTGTCCTTATTCTATAAGCGATTATCGTGCAGTTAATCCTGAATATGGTACAATGGAAGATTTTAAGGAACTTGTTTCAGCCATTCACGAAAAGGGTATGAAGTGTATGATTGATGTTGTTTATAATCATACCTCACACGAATCCGTTCTTAGCAAGGAACACCCTGAGTTTTTCTATAAAAAGCCTGACGGTAATTTCGGCAACAAGGTTGGCGATTGGACAGATGTTATAGACCTCGATTATACAAATAAAGACCTTTGGGATTATCAGATTGAAACCCTAAAGATGTGGGCAAAGATTGTAGATGGTTTCCGCTGTGATGTTGCTTCCTTAGTGCCGATTGAATTTTGGAATCGTGCAAGAAAAGAGGTTGCAGAGGTAAATCCCGATTGCCTGTGGCTTGCTGAATCCGTTGAATATGGCTTGATTAAATATGCTCGTGATACAGGCTTTAACTGCCTTTCAGACGCAGAGCTTTATCAGGCATTTGATATGCTATATGATTATGACGTTTATCCAAAGTATCTTGCATACATTGACGGAGAAATTCCTCTTAGCAATTATATAGACGCACTTAATCAGCAAGAGTATATTTATCCTGAAAATTACATAAAACTTCGTTGCCTTGAAAATCACGACAGAGCAAGAGCAAAAAAGCTTTTTGTTACTGAACAGGAGGTTATCAATTATACAGCCTTTATGTATATGCTAAAGGGTACAGCTTTGCTTTATGCAGGTCAGGAAACAGAAAATACCAATACACCAAGCCTTTTTGATTATGATAAGGTCGATTGGAATACAGGCTTTGACCTTACACCGATTCTTCATAATCTTTATCGTGTAAAGCAGAGTGAGGTTATCACAAACGGTACATATGAGCTTAAAGCCTATGATAGCGAAAACGCTGTAACTATTACATACAAGTCGGATAAGGGCATTGTTTTCGGTGCATTTAGTATGAAATGCTATGAGTGCATAGTTGAGGCAGAAGTTCCGGACGGCGAATATAAAAATAAAATCAATGGCAAGACAGTTTTCGTCAAGAATGGCGAAATTGAACTTGACGGTTTCCCGGTAATTATAGAGTGCTAAATTATTTTAAGATTTAAGGTATTGCTTTCGGGCAATACCTTTTTTTCAGAAATCGACATATAATTCTAATATAGAAAATAACTTATATTAAAATTTGGTATAATATTATGTGATTTTTTTATTTATTTTTTAATTTTTAGAATTTGGTGATAGATTTTATGAGAATAAGACATAAACCTTGGGCAAGACCTGAACTACTTGAATGTGGTTTCTATATAGATAATCCTGATGACTATAAGGGCAGATGGGCAGAGCTTTATCCGAAAAAACAGCCGTTTCATATTGAGCTTGGCTGTGGTAAGGGCGGCTTTATGGCTCAAGCGGCTTATCTCAATCGTGATATAAACTATCTTGCGATTGATATTAAAAACGAAATGCTCGGTCTTGCAAAGCGTAATATCGTAAAAGCTTTTGAAAAAACTAACGAAAAGCCGGAAAATGTTATATTAACTATTCATAATATTGAGCTTGTTTCTAATATGCTTGGCAAGGAGGATAATGCAGAAAGAATTTACATAAACTTCTGTAATCCTTGGCCTCGTGGAAAGCATAAGAAACGCCGTCTTACACATACCCGTCAGCTTATACAGTATAGAGATTTTCTTGTTGACGGCGGAGAGATTCATTTTAAGACAGACGATGATGAGCTTTTTGAGGAAAGTCTTGAATATTTTGCAGAATCAGGTTTTGAAATAGTATATATAACTCGTGATTTACATAATTCAGGCTATGAGCCAAACCTGATGACCGAACACGAAAAGATGTTTTCTGATGAGGGCATAAAAATAAAATTCCTTATAGCGAAAAAAGCTGAGCTAAAGGAAATGCCTGTTTTGAAGAAGCCTAAGAGCGGAAAGGAAACGATTGAGGTATGAAAAAGCGGATTCTCGCTTTAATTATGGTACTGTCGATAGCTGTATTGTCGGGATGCTCGGCAAACTTTACAGACGGCGGAAATATGATGCGTCCGCCAAGACCGACTGGTGATAAGGCAGAAATTCAAAATATAATAGAAGAAAAAGCGGGCTCGGGCTTTACTTTTGTGTATCCGCAATCAGGAGAATATCGCTCGGCAGTAACTATGCAAGATTTAGATAATGACGGCTCTGATGAGGCGATTGCGTTATTTTCATCAGGCAATGAAAACGCAAAGATTAATCTTATGATTATGACAAAGCAAGACGAATCATGGAAAAGTATTGCAACTATACAAAGTAGTGCGGCAGGCGTTGACAGAATGTTTTTTGCTGATATAAACGGCGATAATAAGCTTGAACTTTTTATAGGTTGGACTTCACTCGGAAGCAACGAAAAACAAATAAGTGCATATGCCTTTGATGATGAACATAATCAGATTCGTGAGATGCCAATAGATTCAACATATAATGAGCTTGCTTGTGCGGATTTTGATAACGATAATCAGTCTGAACTAATATTGCTTACTATTGCAAATAAAGATGATGGTTCTCTTGCAAAGTTCTTTAAGTATTCTACAAATGAAAAGCGTCCTATGTTGAGTTCATCAGTACCACTTGATTCCGAGCTTACAAGAATTTCTAATGCAAGCGTTGGTATGGTGGATTCTAATACAAGAGCTTTGATTATTGATGGTGAAAGTCATAGCGGTACAATCTCAACACAGATTATTTATTGGGATAATAAAGAACAGGCTCTAAAAAATCCGCTGAGTACATTACTTCAAACCTCTTCAAATACTAATGTAACTACAAGAACAACTTCTACTATAAGCAAGGATATAAATAATGATGGTATAATCGAAATTCCGTCAGTAGCTACTATGCCGGCAGGAAATAAAGAAGATGCCACAACTATATGCAGTCTTACAACATGGAATCAATATCAGCTAAAGACAAACTCCTTTAAGGTTGTTCTCAATATGGTAATTAACTATAAGGACGGATATTATCTGAAAATACCTGAAAAATGGCTTACAGATAAGAAAAATAGCTGGCCTACCTATGTTACTGCGAGAATTAATAATGAAGATAGAACACTTTCGGTATACGAGTGGCTTTCTGACGAAACAAATACAGGCTATATAGGAGATAAATTATTTACAATTTATGTATATTCAAAAAAAGAATGGGATTCCGAAAGCTCAAGTGAAAAGATTTTGTTGAGAAAAACAGATAATAGCTATTATGCCGTTAAGATAGAAAATTCTAAAAATAAACTTTCTCTTACTGAGGAAGAACTAAATGAATGTTTTATGCTGATGAGTTAAAAAATTACGAAAGGATAGAATAGGTATGAAAAATATTCTTGTTGCAGAAGATGAAACTGCC
The DNA here is from genome assembly GCA_902765855.1 of uncultured Ruminococcus sp. Lineage (GTDB taxonomy): Bacteria > Bacillota > Clostridia > Oscillospirales > Acutalibacteraceae > Pseudoruminococcus. The sequence goes on from CACXBF010000002.1 coordinate 93,285, forward strand.
ATAAGAGAATTTGTTGTAATTAATCTTGAGCGTGCGGGTTATAATGTTACGGAAGCGGACTGCGGAGAAGCCGCACTTGAAAGATATGAACAAAAGGGCGGAGATTTTGATATTGCCATTCTTGATATTATGATGCCTGGAATGGACGGACTTCAGGTCTGCAAGGAGCTAAGAAAGAGAAACGGCTCTATTGGAATTATTATGCTCACCGCAAGAACACAGGAAATGGATAAGGTTTCAGGACTTATGCTTGGTGCTGACGACTATGTGACTAAGCCGTTCAGCCCATCAGAGCTTGTTGCAAGAGTTGACGCACTTTATCGCCGAGTTGCTATCGCAGAAATGCGTACAGAAAATAACTTCAAGGAAGAAATCAGGTCAGGCGATTTCGCTCTCAATCTGCGCAATCATACACTTACAAAGCGTGGTCAGCTTATTGACCTTACACAGGTTGAATTTCAGATTATGGAATATTTCTTCTCAAGTCCGGGAGCGGCTCTCGATAGAGGGGATATTCTCCGTCATGTATGGGGAGAAAATTATGTTGGTGAAGAAAAAATTGTTGATGTTAATATTCGCCGTTTGCGTATGAAGATAGAGGATAATCCTTCCTCACCAAAAAATATAGTCACAGTATGGGGACTTGGCTACAAATGGGAGGCTTAAAATATGGGTAAGATAGTATTTATGCACTGCGATTTGGATAGCAGTGACGGCAGAACAGTTGAGGGAATAACTCTCGTAGTTGATGGTGATGTTAAGACTGTTCTTGATTATATTCTTATGGAAAAGGGCGATGAATTTAAGAGCCGTACCGAAATCGTAAACCACGCACTTATGGACGGTCTTAAAATTCTGACCGATGAAATTAAATCAAGCAAGAATGAAAATATTGCACCTAAGAAAAAATGACAATTACACGCTAAGTCTTTGAAATTGTATTCTTTTTGAATTCGGGAGGTCTGTTTTTTGAAAGGTATTACAAAAAGATGGCTTATAAACAGTATGGGCGTAATAATGGCAATACTCCTGCTGATTGTAGTTGTCTTTGCACTTTTTGTGCAGTCGTTTTATTACAACGGAATAATGCAGACCATAAGCGGTCGTTCATCAGAGCTTGCAAATATGTTTAATAAGCCTGATGAATTTATCTCTACTGCGAGAGTTTATGTCGAGAATTTTCCCGATAAAGAGCTTATGGAGCTTATGGTCATAAATTCAAATGGTGATGTCGTCATAACTTCTACGGGCTTTGAACCCGATAAAGAACAGGTTATGCCTGATTATGAACAGGCTAAGTCTGAAAAAAGCGAATATGCTACTTGGACAGGCAGACTTAATTCGGGCGAGAATGTTATGGCTCTTACAAGAATGATTTATGGCAGTGACGATGAATATGTCGGTGCAGTGCGGTATATAGTTTCTCTTGAAGAGGCAGACAGACGGATATTCATAACAATATCGGGAATTTCGCTTGTTGGACTTTTGGTGCTTTTTTTGATAATTATATCGAGTACATATTTTTTGCGTTCAATCGTCAAGCCTGTTCGCGAAATAGGCGATACGGCAAAGCGAATTGCTCAAGGCGATTTTAACGCAAGAATCGGAAAATTCTATGATGACGAAATCGGCGAACTTTGCGACACCATAAATTATATGGCAGGCGAACTCGGAAACGCTGAAAAAATGAAAAATGACTTCATTTCCTCGGTTTCTCACGAACTCAGAACACCGCTTACCGCTATTAAAGGTTGGGCGGAAACTATGCAAATGGGCGGTTCTTGTGATGCTAAGACTATGGAAAAGGGTTTGAAAATTATCGTTAACGAATCTGAACGTCTTAGCGGAATAGTCGAGGAACTTCTTGATTTCTCAAGAATACAGAATAACCGAATGGTTCTTAAAATGGATAAGATAGATATTCTTGCAGAGATTGATGAAGCTATATATATGCTCAGAGAAAGAGCTTTGAGCGAGAATAAACACCTTATATATGAAGAACCTGAAATATTGCCGGCTGTACTTGGCGATAAGAACAGACTAAGACAGGTATTTATAAATATAATAGATAATGCTTTAAAATACACACCAGAGGGTGGCATTATCAATATTGAGGTATCACAGGTTGAAGAAAATATTGTTATCAAGATTTCTGATAATGGTTGTGGTATACCGGCAAGGCATTTGTCTAAGGTTAAGGAAAAGTTCTATAAGGCAAATCAGACACAGAGAGGTTCAGGTATAGGACTTGCTGTTGCTGATGAGATAGTAAAGCTACATTCAGGAATATTGGATATTGCAAGTACAGAGGGAGTAGGAACAGTAGTTTCTATTTCGATACCGATTTTAAAGGAAGAACCAGAAGAACCGAAAGAAATAATAGTTAAATAAGCTGCTAACGGAATCGTTTGATAAGTCTTGCTCGATAATGGAAAAGTAAGTTGATTGCTGCGGAGAATTAAACTACCGATGAACTAGCTGAGTTTGCCCTATCGGTAGTTCATTGGTAATTACTTCGTTTATGGCAACAAATTGCAAGGAGGGTAATAGGATTGGAAAAAAGAGAAAAAACAAAGCTGATAACCTCAATTGGCGGTCAGGCTCTTATGGAAGGTATAATGATGAGAGGTCCGAAGAAAACTGCTATTGCAGTCAGAAAGGCTGACGGGGAAATTTTGCTTGAAGAAATGGAACCTCTCGGTCTTGGTAAAAAGGCTAAAATATTCAGAGTGCCTATTATAAGGGGTATCGTTAATATGATAGACTCTTTCGGAACAGGCTATAAGGCTCTTATGAGGTCGGCAGAATTGGCAGTTGACGATGTAGAAGAAACGCCCGAAGAAGAAATGAGCAAATTCGAGAAGTGGATTGACGATAAATTCGGAGATAAATTTCTCAAAATCTTTATGGGCATTGCAATGGTTATTTCTATTGCTTTTTGCGTAGCACTATTCTTTTTTGTACCAACTTGGCTTTTTAACCTCTTGCAGATGATTCCAAATTCAGAATGGCTCGGAAGCCATATGATTTACCGTTCGGTATTTGAGGGCTTTGTAAGAATACTGCTTTTCCTCGGATATATGGCACTTTGCTTGCTTAATAAAGATGTCAGACGCCTATACAAATATCACGGTGCAGAGCATAAGACAATTTTTTGTTATGAATACGGTCTTGAACTTACTGTTGAAAATGTTATGAAGCAAAGAAGATTCCACCCAAGATGCGGAACAAGCTTTATTATAATCATACTCATTCTCGGAATATTTGTCGGTTGTTTCATACCATTTACAAATCCTTTTATAAGAACACTTACAAAAGTCCTTTGTATTCCGATAGTCGTAGGTTTAGGCTATGAACTTATCAAAGTATGCGGCAGACACGATAATATAATCACTCGTATAATTTCTGCACCGGGTATGTGGATGCAACACCTTACCACAAAAGAGCCTGACCCTGATATGGCTGAGGTTGCCATTAAGGCTATGCAGTATGTAATTCCTGAAAACGGAGAGGACAGAATCGGATGACATTGTCTGAGCTTTACAGAAAAGCAAGGTCGGATTTCCGCAACGCAGAAATAGATAGCCCGCAATATGATGCAATGTGCCTTATGGAGCATTTTTTCGGAGTGAATCGTGCAGAGCTTGTAGTTAGTGGCGATAAATCGCCAAAAGCAGAGCTTGAAGCAGAATTTCTTGCAGCTGTTGAAAAGCGTTCATCAGGCTATCCTTTGCAATATATTCTCGGAGAATGGACATTTATGGATATTCCGCTTTTTGTGGGAGAGGGTGTTCTCGTTCCGAGAGATGATACAGAGGTTTTAGTGCGAGAGGCAATAGAGCGTATCAAGGGCGTTGAAAATTCTAAAATAATAGACCTTTGCAGTGGAAGTGGAGCGGTGGCTATTGCTCTTGCAAAGGCTTATCCAAAGGCTGAAATTCTTGCGGTAGAGCTTTCAGATAAGGCTTTTACTTATCTTGAAAAAAATATAAAGTGTAATGCTTGCGAAAATATTAAAGCCATAAAGGGCGATATGTTCAAGCTTTATGAGGAATTTTCAGACAGTGAGTTTGATGCAGTTCTTTCAAATCCGCCATATATAAAATCAGATGTCATAGCAACTCTTGCAAAAGAAGTTCAGCACGAACCTAAGCTTGCACTTGACGGCGGAAAAGACGGAATGATTTTTTATAATTTTATTGCGGAAAATTGGAAAAACAAAATTAAGAAAAACGGCTTTATTGGTGTTGAGATTGGCGAAGATTTGACAAATGAGGTTGTTGAACTTTTCAAGAAAAATAATCTTGAGGATATTTATGTATTGAAAGATATGGCGGATTTGGATAGGGCAGTTTTCGGAACAGTGCGTTAAAATATCGAAAATTTGTTCTTGAAATGCTTGTCATAATTTTGATGAGATGATATAATAAATCCACGGTAAGTTTACGCACTTCCCCAAGAAACTTAAAAGTTTCGCTCGAGCCTTTTTAAAGGCTCGCAGTTTCCAAAGGCAGAGCCTTTGGTCGCTCTCCGCAGAGAGCGAAAAACTTTTGGGCGAAGCCCAACACTTGTTTTTTCTTAGGCGAACGCAGTTCGCCTTTATTGACTAATGTTGCTTACGGAAAAAATTAAGCGGTGGACGAAGTCCACCGCTTTGGAAGCAAAGAAATGTTAAGGGCTTCGCCCTTAACACCCACCAAAGGCTCTGCCTTTGGAAACCGCAAGCTTTTGAAAAAGCTTAAGCAAAACTTTTAATTGTCTTAGAAAAATTTATTAGCTAATCGGTAGTTTCCCCGACCGCGTCAACAAACTTCCATTGTGAATGTCGAGGTTTTGCTTGCAAAACCGATTCCGCGTCTTGACAGCGGAGGAACTCTGCCTTGAGCAAAACTAATTGTCTTAGGAAACTTTTAAGTTTCGAAGATAAGTGCATAAGTGTAGAAAGGAATGAATTATTGTGGCATTTGATAAAGAAAAAGCTCTTGAAACGGCACTTCGCCAAATAGAAAAACAATTCGGTAAGGGAGCAGTTATGCGTCTTGGACAAAACGCAGCTATGCAGATTGACTCTATTTCAACAGGCTCTCTCACTCTCGATATGGCTCTCGGTATAGGTGGTCTTCCTCGTGGAAGAATTACAGAAATCTATGGTCCGGAATCCAGCGGTAAAACTACACTTGCTCTCCATTGTATTGCAGAGGCTCAGAAAGCCGGCGGCACAGCGGCGTTTATAGATGTTGAACACGCACTTGACCCTGTCTACGCATCAGCTCTCGGTGTAGATATTGATTCCTTGCTAGTATCACAGCCTGATACCGGTGAGGACGCTCTTGAAATTACAGAGGCACTCGTTCGCTCCGGTGCGATTGATATTATAGTCGTTGACTCGGTTGCGGCTCTTGCACCAAAGGCTGAAATTGAGGGCGAAATGGGCAGCACTCATGTTGGTGTACAGGCTCGCCTTATGTCACAGGCTCTCAGAAAGCTTACAGGCTCAATTTCAAAGCTTAACTGCGTTGCAATCTTCATCAACCAACTTCGTGAAAAAGTTGGTGTTGTTTATGGCAGCCCTGAAGTCACTCCGGGCGGTCGTGCATTGAAGTTCTATTCAACAGTCAGAATTGATGTCCGAAAGGGCGAACCTATCAAAAACGGTAGTGAGATTATAGGTTCAAGAACTAAGGCTAAGGTTGTTAAGAATAAGATTGCACCGCCTTTTAAGGTTGCTGAATTTGATATTATGTATGGCGAGGGTATTTCTCGTGTAGGTGAACTTCTTGATTTGGCTGTTATGGCTGATGTTGTTAAGAAGAGCGGTGCGTGGTTCTCGTATAAGGAAACCCGTCTTGGACAGGGCAGAGATAAAGTCAAGGAACTTTTCAAGAACGACCCTGCTCTTGCTAAAGAAATCGAGGAGGAAACTTTAAAGCATAAGGACGAACTTCTTGGTCAGATAGCTAAAAAGCCAAAGGGCAAGGCTGTTAAATCTAAATCTGCGGAAGATGAGGAAAGCTCAGAATCAGAAAACACAAAAGATGTTCAGGCGGAAGATACAAAAGAAGAAAAATCCGACCGTATTGATGACGCAGATATAGACATTATGGTTGAATAATTATGCAGATTACAGCTATTGAGGAAAAGAAAAAGGGCTTGAGTGCCGTCTATATTGACGGCGAATATGCTATGAAGCTTGATACCTTTGCTCTTGCAAAATCCGGTGTTAAGGTTGGTTCGGAAATTGATGACGACACACTGCACGAAATTGTCATAGAATCAAATCTCAGCCGAGCAAAGGAAAAGGCTCTTTATCTTTTGGAATATCGAAGTCGTTCAAGAAGTGAGCTTATCGAAAAGATTAAACCGCTTTATGGCGATGATGCCGCAGAGGCAGCCGCCGATAAAATGGTTCAGCTTGGACTTGTTGATGATGAAAAATTTGCAAGAGATTTTGCGGAAGAACTTTTCCGCAGAAAAAAATACGCACCTAAGCGTGTAAGCTATGAGCTTTTGCGAAAGGGAATAGACAGGGAAATCATTGATGAGATTATCGAAGAATTAACCCCAGACCCCGAAGAGCAGATTCGCTCATTGCTTGAAACAAAATTCAGAAATAAACTTGGAGATATAAAAGCCCGCCGCAGAACAGCAAATGCTCTTGCGGCATTGGGATACTCCTATTATGATATAAACAGTGTATTATCAGAATATGAAGATGAATGACACTTGAGGGTATAACTATGCCCTCAAGTGCTTCTGTGCAGGAGGAATTTTTAAAATATGGCTACTAAAATCGGTATGGTAAGTCTTGGTTGTGCAAAAAACAGAGTAGACGCAGAAATGCTTCTTTTTACTTTAAAGCAAGAAGGCTTTGAGATTGTTGCAGACCCGGCTATGAGCGATGTTGCGATTGTCAATACTTGTGGCTTTATCGAAGATGCAAAGCAAGAAAGTATTGATGAAATTTTAGAGCTTGCAGAGCTTAAAAAAGAGGGTAGAATCCAAGCTATAATTGTTACAGGCTGTCTTGCTGAAAGGTATCAGACTGAAATTCTTAAGGAGCTTTATGAGATTGACGCTGTTGTTGGTATTGGTGCAAACAGCGATATTGCAAATATCGTAAGAGAAGTTCTCAAGGGCAAAAAGGTTGAGGAATTCCCTGATAAGCTATGTCTTGATATCAATGCACCAAGACTTCGCTCAACACCGTTTTATTATGCCTATCTTAAAATTGCAGAGGGCTGTGATAACTGCTGTACCTACTGTGCTATTCCAAAAATCAGAGGTAAATTCAGAAGTCGTAAAATTGAGGATATTGTTGAAGAGGCAACAGGCCTTGTCAATAACGGCGTAAAGGAAATTATTCTTATCGCACAGGATACTTCAAGATATGGCGAAGATTTATACAAAAAGCGTATGCTTCCTGAACTTTTGAGAGAGCTATGTAAAATCGACAGCGATTTCTATATAAGAGTGCTATACTGTTATCCGGACAGAATGACAGATGAGCTTATAGATACCATCGCAAATGAGCCTAAGGTTCTGAAATACATAGACCTACCACTTCAACACGCAAGTGGTAAGTTACTAAAGCGTATGAATCGTCATGGTGACAGAGAGGTTCTTACAGAGCTTATCAATAAGCTCAGAGCTAAAATTCCGAATCTTACAATCCGTACAACCTTTATAACAGGTTTCCCGGGAGAAACTGAGGAAGATTTCACAGAGCTTTCAGAGTTTGTAAGAGATATGCGTTTTGACAGAATGGGTTGTTTTGCATATTCACCTGAGGAAGATACTCCGGCGGCGGAATTTCCAGACCAGATTGATGATGATGTCAAGAAGCACCGCAGAGATATTATTATGGAACAGCAGGCAGAGATTATGGCTGAAAAATGTGAGTCTATGATTGGCAAGACCATAAAGGTTCTATTTGAAGGCTTTGACAGATACGCTGAATGTTATTATGGCAGAAGTTCCGCAGACGCACCGGAGGTAGACGGTAAGGTTTTCTTTACAGTAGACGGAAAAAAGCCGGCAGTTGGCGATATTATAGATGTAGAAATTACAGACTATATAGATGTTGACCTTATTGGAGAATATAAAGCATAATTTTTTACAGAACGAAAGGGAGTGGCTTCAAAAATGAATACGCCGAATAAACTTACAGTTTTGCGTATTATACTTGTACCATTTTTTGTAGCAGTATTGCTTTTGCCGCAGATTCCACATCATTACATAATAGCGGCAATAATTTTTGGAGCTGCTTCATATACAGACCATCTCGATGGAAAAATTGCACGAAAGAATAATCTTATAACAGATTTCGGAAAATTTGCCGACCCTTTGGCAGATAAAATAATGGTTACTGCGGCACTTGCTTGTTTTGTACAAGTAGGCTTAACGAATGCAATAATTCTTATATTGATTCTGACAAGAGAATTTATGGTAACATCAATGCGACTTGTAGCCGCAGGTAAAGGCAAGGTAGTTGCTGCAAATAACTGGGGTAAGGCTAAGACGGTAAGTCAGATTGTAGCTGTACTTCTTATACTGATTATGCAGTATATACTTGAGCTTAACACGATGGGCTGTATATCGTTTGAAAATATAGGACTTATAAGCTCGATATTTTATGTTGCAAGTGATGTTCTGATGTGGATAGTAGTTGCTCTGACCTTGATTTCCGGTATAATATATATGTGGGATAACCGAGAATTTGTCAAGAACGCTAAATAATGACAAACTGTGTTTGCCTCTCGGCAGCTATTTCCTCCGCGTTAATAAACTTCTTTTGTATTAGCTAATTGGCAAAAATCCACTAAGCAATTTTAAATAAGGACTGAAGATAATGGATTATGAACTTAAAAATGCTCCAAAGAGCAATGATACTATATTGTCTATATATAACCTTGATATTGAAAAGGCTGATTCCTCAGACGGTCTTTATGATATCCGAAAGGAATTTTTTAAAGCAAGGCATAACATAAGGGGCAGACTTACTCTAAAATGTGACGATGATACATATAAGCTTTCTTATAATATGGAGCAAGGCAAGGTCCTTAACTGGAGAAAATTTTGCGGAAATAGCCAGTGCGAAAGAACTGTTCCTTGTGAGGGTGGTTATAGAATAGAGTGTTTTGATAAATCCAAGCACCTCTATAAGAAAATATTCTTCAGTCTTGAACACGAAATCATTCGTGTAGAGTTTTTTGCTGATAACAGAGTTGTTCCGACTATGATTCTCACTCCGTCTATTGAAAATAACGAATATATCATTATAAAAACTGTGAATAATCAGGACGAGAAGCTCTATGCCTTTACTGAACGCACGGGCAAGGATATTACCAAAGAGCTTAACGGACTTACAGGCGAGCCGCAGATATTCTGTAAGACAAGTACAGGTGCATATTATTACTGCACTAAAGACGAAATTGAGGTTCGTACTGCCGCATTGAAAAAATTACTTGAAGGTCAAAACGATGAAGATGTTGAAACTGTAAAATCAGCATTTACAATAGCAGAAAACGGCGAAGGAAAGCATATAAATCTTTCCGAAGCGGAGGTTTATGAAAAAACTGACGCTAAAAAGCCTGAGCCTCAGCATATCGAAACGGCGAAAAATGCCGAAGATTCAGAAAAAACTGATAAGATTGAAAAAATCGAGAAAACAGAAAAGCATACTATCAAGGTTAAGCCGAAAAAATCTGAAAATAAAACTTCTGAAAAGGAAGATAATACTATCGTTTCAGCAGAATCCGATACCGAAATTGCAGATGAAAACGAGGAACTTCCTATCCCAAGCATAGATGACAGCGTTTTTGAAACTGTTACAAAAGATGAATTTATCGCAGAAATTTCAAAAGAAGACCAAGACAAAGAAGATGAAAATTCCGAAGACGAGGGCTTTGTTTATGAACAGGTAATTCCGCAGGAACTCAGAGAAACACTTTGTGCTTTTGCATCAGATTGTCCATATGAAAATCTTCCGAAAAAGGAAATCAAAACCGAGAAGGACAGATATTTCTATTTTGGAGAGCTTACGGACGATATGCGTGACGGCAGAGGCCGCACCGCTATGGAAAACGGTATAACAGCCTATGAGGGTCATTATAAGGACGATAAAAGAAGCGGTTTTGGTGCTTATTATTTCAAATCGGGCAATCTTTGCTATGTTGGTGCGTGGGACGAAAATAAGCGTGAAGGTCTTGGAACGGCGTATTCCATAGATGGCGCTTGCTATACAGGAAAATGGCATAATGATAAACCATCGGGTTCGGGAGCAAGCTTCAATAGCGAGGGTGAGCTTAAATATTTCGGTACATACAAGGACGGCAAGCGTGACGGTGCAGGCGTTATGACTATCGGCGAAAATGTTGTCGTAGGAATTTATCAGAATGGTAAATTTACTGGCAGAGGTACGATTTTTGCACCATCAGGAGCTTTGCTTTATAGCGGTGAAATGAATCGTGGCGAACGCTCCGGCAAGGGTATTGAATACAACGAAGACGGCACAATCCATTATAATGGCGAATGGCGTGGCGGAAGATATAACGGCAAAGGAATTCTTTATCTCACAGATGGCGGTTTCATCGAGGGTGAATTCAGATACGGTGCTGCCGAAGGTGAGGGCAAGCAGTACGATAAAAACGGTAAACTTATTTATGAAGGCTTATTTGCAAATAATCTTTCAAGCGGAAACGGCAGAGTTTATAATTCTGATGGTTCATACTATGAAGGTCGTTTCTCCGATGGTGAGGCAAACGGTCTTATGTCCGAATATACTGCAAAGGGCGAGCTTGTCTATTCAGGTGAATGGAAAAACGGAAGGCGTTTTGGCAAGGGTACTGAATATATCAAGGGCATAAAGGTATATGACGGTGAATTTTCAGAAGGCGTCTACTGCGGCGAGGGCAGACTTTACGAAGATGATTTGCTTATATATGCCGGTTCGTTCAAGGACGGCAAGAAAAACGGCTATGGTTGTGAATACGAAAAAGGTTCTATGATTTATCGTGGAAAATTCTTCGAAAACGAATATAATGGTTGTGGAATTTGCTATTCTAATGGCGAAATTTCTTGCGTCGGCGTATTCAAAGAAGGCAAAAAAGATGGAAGAATAAATGAAATTTCAAACGGAAAAATCATTCGTGAGTGCATTTATTCATCAGGTGAGCTTGTTTATATGAGAGAGTATTCCGAAGAAAACGGTGCATTGATATTTGACGGAAATGTCAGAAATGGTGTGCGTGACGGTTTCGGTGCAAGCTTCAATGAATATGGCGAAAAAAGCTTTGAGGGTATCTTTAAGGCTGGTCGTGAACAAAAGAATATGAGCGTAATTCTCCGTAAAATTGAAAAGCTTCCTAAGTGTGATGAACTTGCCGATGGTGAATACGATATGTATCGCAATGGAACAGGCTATGTTGTTGAATACGCTTTAGATGGCGGACAGTTTACGGGTAGATTAAAAAATGGGAAACCGGACGGAAAGTGTACAATACTTTATAGCGACCATAGATTTACCGGAGAATTTGTCGATGGCAGAATTGACGGCAAAGGTGTTATATATATGCTTGACGGCGAGGAAATTAAGGGCGAATTCAGAAGTGTTGAATTTGAGGGTTCAAAAAAGATAGAGCTTTCAAATAATACATACTATTATTTGAAGTAATTGTTAGCGGCGGAGCGCCTCCGCCCCCAAGACGCGGCGGAGTGCCTCCGCAGTCAAGACGCGGAATCGGTTTTGCAAGCAAAACCTCGACATTCGCAATGGAAGTTTGTTGCCGCGGTCGAAGAAATTCCCAATTAACTGCCGATTAGCTAATGCACTATCCTAAGACACTTAAAAGTTTTGCTCAAGCTTTTTCAAAAGCTTGCAGGGTTGAGGGACGGAGTCCCTCATAGGTGTTAAGGGCAACGCCCTTAACATTTCTTTGATTCCAAAGCGGTGGACTTTGTCCACCGCTTTTTTCTCTATTGTTAGCAATATTAGTCTTACAGGGAACCCCCTGCGAGGGTTCCCTACGAAAAACATTCCACTGGAATGTTTTTCTACCCTCCTGCGCTTTGAGGAGCATAAAGTGTTTCGCTCTCTGCGGAGAGCGACCAAAGGCTCTGCCTTTGGAAACTGCGAGCCTTTTAATTGTCTTTTAGAAGGTTAGTTAGTTAATCGGCAGTTTAGTTCTCCGCGTGGATAAACTTCTTAAACTAACTACGAGCGAGACTTGTCGAGCGATTCCGCGTCTTGGGGGCGGCGGCTCGCCGCCTCGAGCGAAACTTTTGATTGTCTTAGAGCAAGTGCGTTAGATAAACAGAATAATTATAAAAGTAGGTGCATATTATTAAACAGACTTATTATAAGGCGGTGGCTGTATGTACTTTATACTTAAAAAAAGAACCGTCATAATCGCAATGACGGTTTTGTTATTTGCTTTGTGTATTCCGGCGGTAATAGGGGCTTTTGGCAGTAATGAGGCAGTAGAAACCGTAGCAGAAAATACTAACTGGGGACTTGGCTTCAAGGAGGACGGAAAACCACCAACAGGCAATGCTTCTGTTGCGGATTTGGCAAAACACAATGCTTATTATATCGGAGATACCTCAAAAAATACCATCTATCTGACCTTTGATGCGGGCTTTGAGAACGGTAATACCGAAAAAATTCTTGATGCTTTGAAAAAACATAATGTCAAAGCAACTTTTTTTCTTGTAGGAAACTATATTGAAACCTCGCCTGAACTTGTCAAGCGTATGGTAGAGGAGGGGCATACAGTCGGAAATCATACATATTCACACCCTGATATGTCAAAGATTTCTGATGAGGAGAGCTTCAAAAAGGAATTGCAGTCGCTCGAATCTCTCTATAAAGAAACCACAGGTCAAGAACTTCTGAAAATCTATCGACCACCACAAGGAAAATATTGTGTCAGCAATCTTGAAATGGCTGATAAGCTCGGATATAAAACAATCTTCTGGAGCCTTGCTTATGTAGATTGGTACGAAAACAAACAGCCAACTAAAGAAGAGGCCTTTAATAAGCTTTTGAAAAGAATCCACCCAGGTGCGATTGTACTTTTGCACAGCACCTCGAAAACAAATGGCGATATACTTGATGAACTCCTTACAAAATGGGAAGATATGGGATATTCTTTCGGAGAAATCAAGGATTTAATTTCATAATGGAGGTTATTTATAATGCTCGACCAGCACTACCCGTTTACTCTGCCGCCACTGCCTTACGCCTATAATGCACTTGAACCATATATTGATACAGAAACGATGCACATACACCACGATATTATGTTCAAAAAATATGTTGATAATCTGAATATGATACTTAAAGATAATCCTATTTATCAGGATTGGAGTTTACATAACCTTATTGCTTATAGTTCCGATTTTGAGGATTTAATGGAAACTGCCCTAAAAAATAATGGTGGAGGTGTTATGAATCATTATCTGTATTTTGACGGAATGACACCTAATAAGACAGAACCAAGCCAAAACTTACGAACAGCTATTATAAGAGATTTTGGTTCTATGCAAAGATTGTGCCAAGTGATGAAAGCTGTAGCAATATCACAATTTGGTTCAGGTTATGCTTGGCTTATGTATGATAGCACCTCAAAGTTAAGAATAGTAAAAACACCTAATCAAGCCCCCCCGCCACTTCTTATTTTACAGCCATTATTGCTTATAGATGTATGGGAACACGCATATTTTCTTAAATACGAGCAACAAAGAGATAAATATTTTGACGCATGGTGTAATGTTATTGATTGGAAAAAAGTTAGTGCGAGGTATCCAGCAGGATAAATTTTTTCAAAATATTGCTAAGACTTATTGCTTGTGATATAATAAAAAGGTGACATAAAGCTGATGTTATGTGAAAAGGCTTCATTGTCACCTTTGATTATTTTTGGAGAGAAATTTATTTATGAGGATACTTGGAATAGACCCAGGCTATGCAATAATCGGTTATGGAATCATAGATTTTTTCGGTGGAAAATATAAGACACTAAGCTATGGTGCGATAACTACAAGCTCCGATACACCGTTTACGAAAAGGCTTGAGCTTATCTATGATGAGCTTGAACTTATTATTGCAAAGACTAAACCACAGGTTGCGGCAATAGAAAGGCTTTATTTTCAGAATAACCAAAAGACAGCCATTGATGTTGCACAGGCGAGAGGTGTAATAATGCTTGCCTTACAAAAAAGCAAACTGCCTGTTTTTGAGTATACCCCACTTCAGATAAAAACAGCCTTAACGGGTTATGGCAGAGCGAAAAAGCCACAAATGATGGAGATTGTAAGGCGACATCTCGGTTTAAAGGAGGTCCCGAAACCCGATGATACCGCAGATGCACTTGCAGTGGCACTTTGTCACGCACAGTCAGCCGGCACTAAGCTAAAAATGCTTTTAAATCAGAGTGGAAACACTCGTGGAACGCTCTATCCACAGGCTGACGCTTCAAAGTCTATTCTCCCGAAAAATTCACCACCGAAAAGAAAAGGATAATTTGAGATGATATATAGCTTATGCGGAACACTTATCCATGCTGAACCTACTTTTGTAGTTATTGAATGTGCGGGCGTTGGTTATAAGTGTTTGACAACCTTAAATACACAAAGGCTTTTGCCAAAAATCGGCGAACGCTGTACAATTTATACGCATATGCTCGTCAGAGATGATGCAATAGAGCTTTGCGGTTTTGCTGGTCAGGAGGAGCTAAATTGCTTTAAGCTGCTTATGTCAATAAGTGGTGTTGGTGCAAGACTTGCACTTGCCTTGCTTTCAGAGCTTCGCCCCGAACAAATTGCTATTGCGGTTTCTGGCGGTGATAGTAAAACGCTTACTCGTGCCAATGGTGTAGGAAAAAAGCTTGCCGAGAGAATTATTCTCGAGCTAAAGGACAAGCTTAAACTAATTTCGACAACATCTGCAAGTGCTTCATCAGATTTTGTACCTACTCCGCAAGCTGCTCAAGGAAATATACAAAAAGCTGTTGGAGCATTGGCAGTTTTGGGATATGCAAGCGATGATGTTTTGCCGTTTATGGCAGGCATAGACCCAGATTTGTCCGTTGAGGAAATCATAAAGCTGACATTAAAAAAGATTGGTGCGTGACCGCTTAGCTAATGCACTTGCGCTAAGACACTTAAAAGTTTCGCTCGAGGCGGCGTGCCGCCGCTGTCAAGACGCGGAATCGCTCGGTAAACCTCGCTCGTAGTGGGTATGTGAAGTTTACTCACACGGAGAACTAAACTCCCGTTTAGCTAACATACTTATCTTAGATAATTAAAAGTTTTGCTCAAGCTTTTTCAAAAGCTTGCAGTTTCCAAAGGTAGTCCTTTGGTCGCCGTCCGCAGACGGCGAAAAACTGTTGGGCGAAGCCCAACATTCTTTTGCCCCCTAAGGGGCGAACAATGTTCGCCCCTTAAATTCTTTTGTTAGCAACATTAGTAAAAAGTGCGGACAAAGTCCGCACTTAGAGAGCAAAGAATGTTAAGGGCTTCGCCCTTAAAACCCACGAGGGACTCCGTCCCTCGACCCTGCAAGCCTTTAAAAAGGCTTGACCTAAATTTTAAGAGTCTTTAGGAAATCTGTTAGTTAATCGGAAGTTAATTGGTAATTTCTTAGACCGCGTCAACAAACTTCCATTGCGAATGTCGAGGTTTTGCTTGCAAAACCGATTCCGCGTCTTGACTGCGGCGGCTCGCCGCTTAAGGGCTTCGCCCTTAAAACCCACGAGGGACCCCGTCCCTCGACCCTGCAAGCCTTTAAAAAGGCTCGAGCGAAACTTTTGAGTGTCTTGGGGAAGTTTGATTAGCTAATAATAATTGATAACAACTTATTCCGAATAAATAATTTAGAGGAAAACACAAATGGAAGATTTTGATTTTGAAAATAGAATATTAGACCCCTCAGAGATAGCCTTGGATAACGAGGGCGAGAATCCTCTCCGCCCAAGAACTATGAACGACTATATCGGTCAGGAAAAGGTCAAGGAAAATCTTTCGATTTTTATAGAGGCTGCAAAACGCAGACGAGAAACTCTCGACCATGTTCTCTTATACGGTCCTCCGGGACTTGGTAAGACAACTCTCGCAGGAATCATAGCAAATGAAATGAATGTAAATCTTAGAATTACAAGCGGTCCTGCAATCGAGAAACCCGGCGATTTGGCGGCATTGCTAACGAATCTTAATGAGGGCGATGTACTTTTCATAGACGAAATTCACCGCATTTCCCGTGCGGTAGAGGAAGTTCTCTATCCTTCGATGGAGGACTTTGCGATTGATATTATAACAGGCAAGGGACAGATGGCAGCATCATATCATCTCCCATTGCCGAAATTTACGCTTGTTGGTGCGACAACCCGTGCCGGACAGCTTACAGCACCACTTCGTGACCGTTTTGGTGTTGTGCTAAGACTTGAACTCTATACTCCAGAAGAACTCGCACGAATCATAACAAGAAGTGCGTCAATTCTTGGAATAGAAATTGAAACAGACGGAGCATTAGAGATAGCCTCACGCTCAAGAGGTACACCGAGAATAGCTAATAGGCTTTTAAAGCGTGTGCGTGATTTTGCGGAAGTTATTTCAAATGGTGTGATAACCTGCGAAACAGCACAGATTGCTCTTGATAAGCTTGAGATTGACGAACTGGGACTTGATGCAAATGACCGCAGAATGTTAGAGGCACTTATCAAGTTTTATCGTGGAGGTCCTGTCGGACTTGAAACCCTTGCCGCCGCAATCGGTGAGGAAGCGGTAACAATAGAAGATGTTTACGAACCATACCTTATGCAGATAGGATTTTTGAACAGAACTCCGAGAGGTCGCTGTATAACTCGTGCGGCTTGTCAGCATTTAGGCTATGATATTCCTAATGTACAGGACGCACAAATATCGTTTGATTAAGTATATTCCGTAATAGGAGGAAAACTTATGGCAACTAATCAATTCAGAGTGAATCTTTTTCCGAAAGATGCGGCTAATTATATTTATGATTATGTTGTAAATGGAAGTATAACAGGAACTTTGATTGATAATTACACCGTCTATGAAAGTAACGGTGTAGCTTGTATGGTTATGGTCTTTGAAAAACATTATTACAGAGCCGGCAACAGACTTACTCTTACAGTTGTTATTGATAATCTTAATGGCGTAACAAATGTAAGGTCTATTGGTGGCGGTGGTGGAGAGGGAATTTTCTCTTTCGACTGGGGAGCATCTGAAAGTTTTTCAAATTGTGCAAGAAAAGCACTTGAAGCTTATATTATAAGATAATAACTCTTTGCCAGAAAATTGGCAAAGAACTTAAATATATTTATTAAGAGGAGATTTATATATAATGGGCAGATTATTTGGTACAGACGGTGCAAGAGGTGTAGCAAACTCAGAACTTACCTGTGAGCTTGCAATGAATATCGGTAAGGCGGCAGCAATGGTTCTGACAGACAGTAAGGATAAGCACCCGAAAATCCTCATAGGAAAGGATACAAGAATTTCTTCTGATATGCTCGAAAATGCCCTTGTCGCAGGACTTTGCTCAGTCGGAGCAGATGTTATATTGCTTGGCGTTGTTCCTACGCCAGCGGTTGCATATCTTGTAAGAAAGTATAATGCCGATGCAGGAATTATGATTTCAGCATCACACAATCCTTTTGAATTTAACGGAATTAAGATTTTCAGTGGAAGTGGCTATAAACTTCCTGACGCTTTAGAAAACGAAATAGAGGCTATCGTACTTGACAGAAGTGAGCCTTATCCTTGCCCAACACACGACGGTATAGGCTCTGTTACCTGTTCTGAAAAAGGTGCTGAGGATTATATCGAGCATATAAAGTCCACAATTTCCGATTCTCTTTCTGGTATGAAAATTGCATTTGATTGCTCGAATGGTTCAGCGTCAAGAACAGCGAAAAAGCTTTTCACAGATTTAGGCATAGATTGCGTTATGCTCAATGATACCCCAGACGGCAAGAACATAAACGATAAGTGCGGTTCAACTCATATGGAAAAGCTCGCTGAGTATGTAAAAACTCATAACGACATTGATGCAGGTATTGCGTTTGATGGTGATGCCGATAGATGCCTTGCAGTTGATGAAAACGGCGAAATTCTTGACGGCGATTTTATTATGACAATCTGTGCAATGGATATGCGTTCAAGAGGTACTCTTGCAAAAGAAACTATGGTCGGAACAGTTATGGCAAATATGGGCGTAAACCGTTTCTGTGCAGATAATAATATTGGTTTTGTCGCAACAAGTGTTGGCGATAGATATGTTCTTGAGGAAATGCTCGCAAAAGGCTATAATCTCGGCGGAGAACAATCAGGTCATGTTATATTCCTCGATTACGGTACAACTGGTGATGGTCAGCTTACTGCGGCACAGCTTTTGAGCATTGTAAACCGCAGAAATGCAAAGCTTTCAAATGTTCGTCATGTTATGAAGAAGTATCCACAGGTACTTATAAATATTAAGGTTTCACCTGAGGGCAGGGCAAAATTTGCCACAGATTCAGATATTGCAGAGAAGATAGACAGCGTTAAGAATATTCTTGGTGAGAGCGGAAGAATACTTGTAAGAGTTTCTGGTACAGAACCGCTCGTAAGAGTTATGCTTGAGGGCGAATCTGAGGAGCAAATCCAAAAGCTTGCCCAAGAAACAGCCGACCTTATCAAAAAACGCCTTAGCTAAGGAATTTTCCCCAAGACACTTAAAAGTTTCGCTCGAGCCTTTTTAAAGGCTCGCAGTTTCCAAAGGTAGTCACCTACGGCAGAGCCTTTGGTCGCTCTCCGCAGAGAGCGAAACACTTTATACTTCTCTAAGCGCAGGAGGGTAGAAAAACATCTCGCAGGGGGTTCCCTGTAGAACTAATGTTGCTGACAAGAGAAATTTAAGCGGTGGACAAAGTCCACCGCTTTAGGAGCAAAAAATGTTAAGGGCGTTGCCCTTAAGCGGCGAGCCGCCGCACCCAAGATGCGAAATCGGTTTTGCAAGCAAAACCTCGACATTCGTAAGGAAATTTTATTCACGCGGCGGAAGTAACTACCGAATACACTTCCCCAATATGGAGGTATATAATGAGAGAAGCACAATGGAAAGATTATGAGCTTATAGATTGCTCTTGTGGAGAAAGACTTGAAAGATGGGGCGATATTATCCTTATTCGTCCTGACCCTCAGGTCATCTTCAATACTGAAAAAACAAATCCGCTTTGGCGACAGGCACACGCAAGATACCACCGCTCAAATACCGGCGGTGGTGCGTGGCAAACCTATAAGCCTATCCCAAAGCAATGGGAGATTAAATATAAAAGCCTTATTTTCGGCATAAAACCTATGGGTTTTAAGCATACAGGTATTTTCCCCGAACAGGCTGTAAACTGGGATTTTGCTATAAATAAAATCAAATCTGCCAAAAGACCTGTAAAAATTCTGAATATGTTTGCATATACCGGTGCGGCAACTCTTGCTTGCCTTTCGGCTGGTGCGTCCGTATGCCATGTTGACGCATCTAAGGGTATGGTACAGTGGGCAAAGGAAAATGCTGTGAAAAGTGGTCTTGCGGACAAGCCTGTTCGTTGGCTTGTTGATGATTGCGTTAAATTTGTACAGCGTGAGCAAAGGCGTGGAAATAAATATGACGGCATAATTATGGACCCTCCAAGCTATGGCAGAGGTCCGGGCGGAGAGGTATGGAAGCTCGAGGAACAGCTTTATTCTCTTGTTGAGCTTTGTATGCCGATTCTGAGTGACGATGCACTTTTCTTTATCCTCAATTCATATACAACAGGTCTTTCACCTGCGGTTATGGAATATCTTCTCGGTGTAATGCTTAAAAAGCGTTTTGGCGGTAAGGTTTCAAGCTCGGAAATCGGACTTCATGTCACAGAATCAGGTATGACACTTCCTTGCGGAAGTACAGCTATCTGGGAAAAGTAAGTTATGAATAAGCTTATCGAAGTAAAAAATGTTTTTTATAAATATCCTGCCGATGAGGAAGACACCGAAAAGAAACAGCCAGATGTTTTAAGGGGAGTTTCACTTGATGTAGGCGAGGGAGAATTTATTGCCATTCTCGGACACAATGGTTCGGGAAAATCCACGCTTGCAAGAATGTTGAACGGACTTATACTTCCCGATAATGGAACTGTACTTGTAGACGGAATGGACACCGCAGACGATGAACATATCTTTGATATACGGAGCAGAGTTGGACTTGTCTTGCAAAATCCCGATAACCAGCTTGTGACTAGTATTGTTGAAGAAGATGTAGCCTTTGCACCTGAAAATCTTGGCATAAAGCCAAAGGAAATACGCAGGCGTGTTGATGAGGCTTTGAGGGCGGTTGATATGTATGAGCATAGAAGAAGTGCCGTACACAAGCTTTCGGGCGGTCAGAAACAGAGAGTTGCCATTGCAGGTATTCTTGCAATGGAGCCTAAGTGCATTGTGCTTGATGAACCGACAGCAATGCTCGACCCAAAGGGCAGAGCGGAAGTTCTTGAGGCTGTCACAAAGCTAAGAGCCGAGCAGGGAATAAGCATAGTTCTTATAACGCACTATATGCAGGAAGCAACTCTTGCGGATAGAATAATCGTTATGGATAGCGGAGAAATTCTCGCACAGGGTACGCCTAAAGAGGTATTTTCCGAAACAGAGCTTTTGCTTTCGCATAGTCTTTCTGTTCCGCAAAGCAGCGAGTTGATTTATAAATTAAAAAAGGCTGGCTTTGAACTTCCAAACGGAATTGTTTCCGATGATGAATGTGTCGATGCGTTGGTTAAGCTGATTAAGGGAGTGTAAAATGTCATTACTCGAAGTTAAAAATCTTACCTTTGAATACGGAACGGGCAAATTCAGAAATCCCGCACTTAATGATGTCCGCTTTTCGCTCGAAAAGGGAGAAATTCTCTCTATAATCGGTCATACAGGTTCTGGAAAATCCACTCTCGTTCAAACTCTCAACGGTTTGCTAAAGCCAAAGTCAGGCACAGTTTGTCTTGACGGCGAGAATATTTTCAGCAGTTCTGAGCTTTTGAAAAAAGCAAGATTCAGAGTGGGACTTGTATTTCAATATCCTGAATATCAGCTTTTCGAGGAAAGCGTTTTCAAGGATATTTCGTTCGGCCCTAAGAATATGGGACTTGATAATGAAGAAATCGACAGGAGAGTTTTTGAGGCATCGAGCTTTGTAGGTTTGCGTGGTGAACTTTTGGATAAATCGCCGTTTGAGCTTTCCGGCGGTGAAAAGAGGAGAACAGCCATTGCAGGTATTCTTGCAATGGAACCTGAAATCCTTATTCTTGATGAACCGACCGCAGGTCTTGACCCGGGAAGTGGCAGAAATCTTATAGAAAATCTCATAAAATTAAGAGATAAAAAAGGCACAACAATACTTATCGTTTCTCATAGTATGGAAAATACCGCAAGAATTTCTGATAAAATTATGGTTATGAATGCAGGAAGGTGCGAGATATTCGGCACACCAAAAGAAATTTTCTCACAAGAGAAAAGACTTTCCGAACTTTCTCTTGGTATACCACAGATAACCCGTATAATGAAAAGCTTAAAACAAAGAGGCTGTGCCGTTCGTGATGATATCCTTACAGTTGATGAGGCTGTCGCTGAGCTTGTGAGTTTACTTTCAAAGGGGGAAAGCTTATGAGTGATATTACGATAGGACAATATGTAGAGGGCAGGTCGCTTATACACCGCCTTGATGTAAGGGTGAAGCTGATTCTTATGCTTTGCGGTATAACCTTTGTATTTGTAGCCGGAAATTACTTTTCAATGGCACTTATAACAGCTTTTACGATTTTTATAATGCTACTTACGGGCATAAGTCTTTTCAAATATATAAAAAGCATAAAAGCCGTTATTGTTATAGTTCTTTTCACAGCAATTCTGAATCTTTTTTATGGCAGTGGAGAACCGATATTCAAATGGGGCTTTATGGAGATAACTAAGGCAGGCATAAATAATGCTGTCTTTGTTGCTGCAAGAGTCATACTTGTAGTGCTTATGAGTGGAGTTCTTACCTTTACGACCTCTCCGACAGACCTCACAGACGGTTTGGAAAGAATAATGAAACCGCTGAAAATCTTCCATATAAAAATACACGAAATCGCTATGATGATGTCTATTGCACTGCGATTTATACCTACTCTTTTTGATGAATTCAATAAGATAAGCAATGCACAGAAATCAAGGGGTGCTGACCTTGAGAGCGGTAACTTTATTGCAAGGATTAAGGCTTTTGTTCCTATACTTATTCCGCTTTTTATATCGTCATTCCGCAGAGCAAACGATCTTGCTACTGCTATGGAGTGCCGTTGCTATAACGGCGGTGACGGCAGAACACGAATGAAGGTTCTGAAAATAAAGCCGAGAGATATTATCGCATTAAGCGTTTCAGTATTAGTATTTGTTGGGGTGATACTTTGCAATGTATTCCTACCATCTCCAGTGAGATGAAGAATATTCTTGTTTCAATTTCATATGACGGCAGTGCCTTTCATGGTTGGCAAATCCAGAAAAACGCTGTCACTGTTCAAGAGGAATTTCAGAAAGCTTTATATAAGGTTATCGGAGAGCGTGTCGATATAAAAGGCTCAAGTCGTACAGATTCAGGCGTTCACGCATATGAATATTGTATAAGCTTTAAGACTACACATTCTATTCCGCCAGAAAGGCTTGTAGCCGCACTTAATACCTATCTTCCAAAGACCATAGCCGCTAAAAAGGCTTGTTATGTTCCGGAAGATTTTCACGCACGATATTCCTCACTTGGTAAGGAGTATGTCTATAAGATATATAATGCGAAAATTCGTGACCCGTTTCTTG
The DNA here is from genome assembly GCA_902765855.1 of uncultured Ruminococcus sp. Taxonomy (GTDB): domain Bacteria; phylum Bacillota; class Clostridia; order Oscillospirales; family Acutalibacteraceae; genus Pseudoruminococcus. Next base: position 116,151 of record CACXBF010000002.1, read on the forward strand.
AGGGCTACGCCTTGCATTATTGGTATCCGCTCGATGAAAAGGTTCTTGATAAGGCGGCAAAGGATTTTATCGGCTATCACGATTTCACATCTTTCTGTACGCTCGATTCAAGAGAAATCGGAGATTTTCGCCGTACAGTGCGTAATGCGTCAGTAACTCGTGACGGCGATATGGTATATTTTACAGTAGAGGCTGACGGCTTTCTGTATAATATGGTTCGCATAATGGTAGGTACTCTCTTGCGAATAGCACAGGGTAAATTTCCGCCTGATAGCATACCGGAAATCATACAAGCAAAAGACCGTCACAAAGCTGGTCCTACCGCACCGCCGGAGGGCTTGTATCTTAATCATGTAATATATGAAGCTGTGCGTGACCGCACAGGACAAGACGCTGTGCGTGACCGCACAGGACAAGACGCGTAATCGCTCGGCAAGCCTCGCTCGTAGTGAATTAGGAAAGATAGTTGACGCGATCGAGGAAATTCCCAATGGACTACCGATAAGTTAACAGATTTCCCTAAAACAATTAAAAGTTTTCTACATCAGCTTTGCTGGTGAAATCTGCTCGCAGGGTCGAGGGACGGAGTCCGCCCTTAGGGACTAATGTTGCTGACAAAAGAAATTTATCGACGGATAAAATTCGCCGATTAGAAAAAAGAAATGTTGGGCAAAGCCCAAAGGTGTTTCGCTCTCTGCGGAGAGCGACCAAAGGCTCTGCCGTAGGTGACTACTTTTGGAAACCGCAAGCCTTTAAAAAGGCTTGACCTAAACTTTGAGTGTCTTAGAAAAGTGAATTAGCTAATCGGTAGTTCATTGGTAATTACTTTATCCGCGTCAATAAACTGCCCTTGTAGATGTCGAGTGAGGCTTGCCGAACGATTCCGCGTCTTGGGGGCGGAGGCACTCCGCCTTGACTTTTGAAATTCGATGGTATATAATCTTAAACATAAACAATCAAGTAGAATAATTTTAAATATAAAAATGCGTTTAACGGGAGAAGTAACAATATCCGCCTATCACAGAGAGGAGGTCATCGCTGAAAGATCTCTATATGCGATATTGCGAAATGCACCCGCCAGCACATAGCAGGAAATGGCTGTGCGTATTGTCTGCGTTAAGGACTTTAATGAGGACAGAATTTTCTCTGTCGAATTAGGGTGGAACAGCGATAATCTCGCCCCTGAAATTTTCAGGAGCGGGATTTTTTATATTATAAAAAGGAGAATTTTTATGAAGATTTTTAATACCTTGACAAGAACAAAAGAGGAATTTATCCCTATTAAAGAGGGTGAAGCTAAGATTTATGCCTGCGGACCAACAGTTTATAACTATATTCATATTGGTAACGCAAGACCTATTTGCGTTTTTGATATTCTCAGACGCTACCTTGAATACAGAGGATTTAAAGTCACTTTCGTTCAGAATTTCACAGATATTGATGATAAAATTATCAACAAGGCTAATGAAACAGGCTCGGATTATATTTCTGTTTCGGAAAAATTCATCAAGGAATATAAGATTGACGCTAAGGGCTTGAATATTCGTGAAGCAAGTGTTCACCCAAGAGCTACCGAAAATATGAACGAAATCATTGATATGATTAAAACTCTTATTGATAAGGGTTATGCATATGCTGTTGATAATGGAGATGTCTATTTCAGACCTGCAAAATTCAGCGAGTATGGTAAGCTTTCACATCAGCCTTTGGAAGATTTGGAGGCAGGTGCAAGAATAAATATCGGCGAAAGAAAAGAAAATCCTATGGATTTCGCTCTTTGGAAGGGTGCAAAACCAGGTGAACCATCTTGGGAAACTCCTTGGGGCAACGGTAGACCGGGTTGGCACATTGAGTGCTCCTCAATGGCAAGAAGATACCTCGGCGAAACTATTGATATTCACTGCGGTGGTCAGGACTTGATTTTCCCACACCACGAAAACGAAATCGCTCAGAGCGAATGCTGCAACGGCGTTCCTTTTGCACATTACTGGATGCACAACGGCTACATCAATGTTGATAATAAAAAGATGTCTAAATCACTCGGAAATTTCTTTACAGTAAGAGATGTTGCCGAGAAATACGGCTATGAACCTATCCGTTATCTGATGGTTTCTTCACATTATCGTATGCCGATTAACTATTCTGTTGAGATTATCGAGCAGTGCAAGGCATCTCTTGAGCGTCTTTATAACTGCAAAAATAACCTTGAATTTGCTATCGAAAATGCAACAGTTGCTGAAAATGACGGTGATAATGCACTTATTGAAGCTTATGACAAGCATCGTCAGAAATTCATATCTGCTATGGACGATGACCTCAATACAGCAGACGCTATAACCGTTATGTTCGAGCTTGCAAGGGATATAAATACAAATATTGCTAATGCACCTTCGAAGAAGCTTGCTGAGGAATCGCTCAAAATCTTTATGGAGCTTGCAAATGTTCTTGGTTTGCTTTATGTAGACGAAAAAACTTCTCTCGATGATGAAATTGAAGCACTTATCGCACAAAGAAATGAAGCTCGTAAAAATAAAGATTGGGCAACAGCTGATAAGATTCGTGATGAACTTAAAGCAAGAAATATCGTTCTTGAGGATACACCACAAGGTGTTAAATGGAAGATTGTGAATGACTGATGTATAGGCTGACTGATAAAGAAATTTCAGATTTGATTCATACAGCTTTTTCTGTAAGGAAATTGAGCTATTCGCCTTATTCGAGATTTGCGGTTGGTTCAGCATTGCTTTGTGCTGACGGAGAAATTTATAGTGGCTGTAATATCGAAAATTCATCATATCCTGTCGGAATATGTGCGGAGAGAACAGCTATTTCTAAGGCGATTTCATCAGATAAGCGTAATTTTAAGGCTATTGCAATAGTTGGTGGCTTAGTGGATAATTCGGACTTGGAATATTGTCCGCCTTGTGGGATGTGCCGACAGTTTTTGAGTGAATTTTGCGATAAGGATTTCGTAGTAATCTTAGCAAAATCATTGAATGAATATAAGTTAATTGGCTTTGATGAAATATTGCCATTCCCATTCAGCTAATTATTTTTTAAGATACTTTAAGCTAACCAACTTCCCAAAGACACTTAAAAGTTTTGCTCAAGGCGGCTCGCCGCACCCAAGACACGGAATCGGTTTTGCAAGCAAAACCTCGACATTTGCAATGGAAGTTTGTTGGCGCGGTCGAAGAAATTACCAATTAACTACCGATAGGGCGGACTCCGTCCCTCAACCCTGCGAGCAGCTTTCACCAGAAAAGCTGGTGTAGAAAAGGTTCGAGCGAAACTTTTAGTTGTCTTAAAAAAGTGCGTTAGCTAATCGTAGGGGCGAACTGTGTTCGCCCGCTCGGTAGTTTCCTCGACCGCGTCAACTATCTTCCTTAATTCACTACGAGCGAGACTTGTCGAGCGATTCCGCGTCTTGACAGCGGAGGCACTTCGTCTTTACAAAGTAAAAGCAGAAAGGACTGAGTTCCTTTCTGCTTTTGTTTTTATTAGTTATTGAAGTTGTTGTTTTGCTGGTTGTTGAAATTGTTGTTATTCTTGTGGTTTTGAGACTGATTGTTCTGCTGATTGTTGAAGTTGTTGTTATTGTTCTGGTTTTGAGACTGGTTGTTCTGCTGACGGTTTTGAGACTGGTTGTTCTGCTGATTTTGTCTGCTCATCATCTCACCCCCTTCTGAATTATATTATTGACAGGGATTTGAATTTTATTCAGACAAGAAAAAATACTTAATCGTTAAAAATTATATTTGGTGTTATTTCTCCGCCTCTTATAAACTTTGGAATATCGTAACTTTTATCTATGGCCACAAGAGCTACACAAATTTCCACCGGAGATGTATTTTCGTTTATTTTTCTGTAATCATAATAATTTGTATATACATCATATAAAATGTTTGCTTTTGAACCCTTGAAATAAATTTCTTTTATCTCATTTTTTTGTATAGGATAGAATGATGAAATATTTACTATTAAAAGATTATTTTTCTTAAAAAAGTTTTCGTCATATTTAGTTTTTGATATGCTTATCATACCTGCTATTTTTTCGGACATTCCTTTTGAATCATAAGGAATTATCAGGTTAGTATTTTTTTCTCTTATATCATAAAAAGCACTATACATTTCTTTTTCGTTTGTAATTATATTTAAATGGTTTATACAGCCTTTTTCAAACTCTTCTTCAGTGAAAGGAGTTCTTGAGTAATAGTTTGATTGGTCATTAGGGTATTTTGATAATTTTGAAGATACATAGAAATATTCGGCTGAAAATTCTACTTGATTCTTAAACCAAGAAAGCTGTTCGGAGGCATTTAATATACTTAATAGAAAAAATACTGCTAATATAGGTATAAAATATTTTTTTGTTTTTTCCTTAAAAAGATAAACAGTAATTATTGCAAAAATAGATGCGATAATAAAAAGACAAATAAAAAGTATAAAAGATTTTACATATTGTGTGAAAAATACGCATATTCCGTATAATAAGGCGGATATGGTGAATAAAACCATATTAAATGTTTTAACATTTTTTTGATGTTTCTTGCAGACTTTAATCATAAGGGCGGCTGAGAAAACAGCTAAAAATGCAGAAAAGCTAAAAGTAATCTCTCGCGATACAAAATTTATAAATATATAAGTAGAAACTATACCAAGCATTATGCCTGTAAATATGCAGAGAGAAATATTAATCGCTAAAAGTTTTCTATAGGTGCGGTTGGATAAGCCGGGTATCATTTCAACATCTTCTGGTTTTGTATAGTCCTCATTTTCATTATAGCCTGTATAGTAAGTATCGTTTAAATTATTTTTTTCTTTAGACATAAATCAACCTCCATAATATTATATTAAAATAATATCATAAATTTATATAAAAGTAAACATATTTTTAAAATTATAGCATAATATAGAATGTTTTTGAGCTTTTTAAATTCTGAATTTATTTTGTATTAAAATTATTGAGAACTTGCTTTATCTATGGTATGATTTAGAAAAAGATTTTTTTGGGTGATTAGATTGAATATAGATTTTTTAAAGAAAGACTTTCTTGAGGACGCAAAGTCTGTATTTGGCTCAGACTATGACGCATTTCTTGCAACATATGATGAAAAGCCTTATCGTGGGATAAGCGTTAATACTCTTAAAATTACTGCCGAAAGACTTAAAGAATTATTGCCATATAAGCTTGAAAAAACACCTATGTATAAAAATGGCTACTATATTGATAGTGAAATTGAGGGCTTAGGAAATAATCCACTGCATCACGCAGGAGCATTTTATGTTCAGGAACCATCAGCTTCTGCACCTGTTTCATTGCTTGAGGTTCAGGAGGGAGAGCGTATACTTGATTTATGCTCTGCTCCTGGCGGAAAATCCTCGCAGATACTTGCTTTATTGAATAATACAGGCTTGCTTTGGTCTAATGAATATGTGAAATCCCGTTCGCAGATTTTGCTTTCTAATCTGGAAAGAATGGGCGCAAGAAACTTTGTTGTTTCAAATTGCAGTGCCGATACGCTTTGTAACGGTCTTGAGGGATTTTTTGATAAAATTCTTGTGGACGCACCTTGTTCTGGAGAGGGTATGTTCAGGAAAAATCACGATGCCTCAGACGAATGGAACAAAGATAATGTTAAGCTTTGTGCAGAAAGACAGCTTTTTATACTCGAATCGGCCTCGAAAGCTCTCAGAGCAGGCGGTGTAATGGTTTATTCTACTTGCACATTCTCTTATGAGGAAAATGAAGGAGTTGTATCGGAATTTCTGAAACGCAATGAAGATTTTTTGATTGATGAGAGGGAATATCCATTTGGCAGAAAATCTGATTTAAAGGGCTGTGTCAGGATAAGTCCGCTTGAGGGCGGCGAGGGACAATTTATGGTAAGGCTCAGGAAAAATGGTGATGAACCTGTTTCCGAGAGTGATTATAAGTTTAGCAAAAATGAAAACAAACTTGTTTCGAGCTTTATTGATGAGGTATTCAGCGTAAAGCCGAACGGAAATATTGAGCTTATCGGCGATAGAATTTACATTTTTCCGGAAAATCTTCCTAAGCTTAACGGACTTGGAGTTATTCGTGCAGGAGTTTTTCTTGGAGAAATCAAGAAAAATCGCATAGAACCTGCACACGCATTATTCTCAGCATATACATCAAAATATTTTAAAAATGTTCTCGACCTTAAATTAAGCGATGAGCGTGTAGAAAAATTCCTTTGCGGAGAAGAAATTGACTGCGAAAATCAAAAAGGTTATACACTTCTTGCGGTTGAGGGAGTTTCGCTTGGCTTTGGAAAATGCTCAAACGGCAGAATGAAGAATAAATATCCTAAGGGCTTAAGGCGTATATGAGATTCTGATTTTTAATAATTGTAAATAATTTATAAACTTTTTATGAAATTTGACCTTTAGAGGTCAAATTTTTTTTGTTTGGTAGGGTAAAGTGAAAGGTTATTTTAAATTATTATAAGGAGTGACGCTTATGGCTCGTCCGCAAACGGAGGGTTTACTTTATTTTCCGCTTGATGTAGATATTTTTGCAGATAGAAAAATCAAAATCGTTGTCGCAAAATACGGTACAGACGGTTTCGCACTATATGTCTATTTGCTCTGTACGATATTCAAGGAGAGATATTATATCAAAGTTGATGAAGATTTTAATTACATAGTATCATCAGATTTGAAGATTGATTTCAAGAAATCATGTGAGATACTCGATTTTCTCATCGAAAAGGAAATGTTTGATAAAAGGCTTTTCGAGGAAGAGAATGTACTTACCTCAAAGAGTATTCAGGATAGATACCAACAGGCTATTAAAAGTAAGGCAAGAAAAACAGCTGTAAATGTTGATGAAAAATACTGGTTGCTCGGCGAAAATGAAACCGAGAATTTCATAAATGTTTATAATGGGGAGGAATTATCAAAGAAAAGATATAATTCTTCCAAGAAAAATGAGGATAATTCCACGAAAAATGACATAAAGGAAAGTAAAGGAAAAGAAAGTAAAATAAATGAAAGTAAAGTAGAGGAAAGTACAGCAGACGAAAAATTCCGTCTTCCGACAAGTGATGGGTATTACATTCTCAAAAGGGAATTTTATGATAAGCTTTCATCAGCCTATCCAAGAACTGATATAGACGAATGTTTGCGTAATTTGCGGATATGGTTAGAGGCTAATCGTGAGCGTTTAAAGCCAAGCTGTAATATGCAAGCCTATATCAACACTTGGATAGCTCGTGACACTGAACAGGGCAAGTGTCGCCGTTCTGAAGGCTATGAAGCCACTTACGACCTTGAGGCCTATGAAAATTCATACGATTTTTAGCGGCGGCTCGCCGCCTTGAACAAAACTTTTATCTGTCTTAGGGGAAGTTCATTAGCTAATTAAACATCGCAATGGCATTCTTGACTTCGGTTGCGGTCTGGTCAGTGAAAAGATATTCGTATGAATAGAGCATAAAGCCATCACAATTTATACTCCTGCCATAAAGAATTTGATTTTTCAGAATTTCGTCAGATTCAAGCCATGTTCCGCTATCGCTGTCAGAGCCAGCCTTGTATACCGCCAAACCAATATAGAATTTTACACCTTTATTGCTGATTATCTTTCGCCATTCATCAGCAGATTTCTTAAAAGGCAAATATGGGTGTGTATTGCTGACATAAATTTGCGGACAGATATAGTCTACAAAGCCTGAAATACTGCCCCAAGACTTTATATCGGCAGAAATTTTCTCGTCATTTTCTGTGTTGCACTGCGGAGAAATTCCGAACACAACATCGTCTTTTATTTCGTGAATAGCCGTATATACACCCGAAATAAGTGCATTTATATTCGCCTTACGCCATTCTGAATGTGTAAGCGGAGAATAATTCTCGTCAACTGTTGCAAGATATGCTTTATAATCAACTTCATCGCATTTCATATCGCTTTCGGGATAGAAATAATCGTCAAAGTGTATGCCGTCTACTGCGTAATTCTCTACGACCTCACGAACACCATTTATAATCAGCTCTCTAACTTCGCTATATGCGGGATTATAGTAAATATTCTTTTCGCTTTGAAAGGTATATCGGTCATTTTCTTCGTTATCATCGTTTTGCCAAATGGTATAGGGATTATCTGAGGATAGGGCAGAGGGTGTCTTTGAAAAGCGTATTCTTAGGGGATTTATCCACGCATGAACCTTGATATTCTTTTTGTGTGAGGCATCTATGATATATTTAAGAGGGTCATAGTTTGGGTTCTTGCCCTGTGTTCCGCTGATAATATCCGACCACGGAAAATACTTTGATGGATAGAGCGAATCGCCATTCGGGCGAATATGAATTATAATCGTATTGAGCTTATTTTTTGTGCAGTTTTCGAGAATATCGTCTATACGCTGATGAAAAGCCTTTTCACTTCGGTCTGTACCGCTCATATTCAGCGACATATACGGAATCCATACGGCACGCATTTCTTCATCGGTATTTTCTTTGATTACAGCCGTTTCTATGGCTTTAACGGCAGTTTTTGACTCAGTAATACTATTTTCGCCGGTTTCGTTTATGGAAGGTTTTATGGAAGGGAAAATCATAGAAAGCACCACCGCAGAAATCATCAGAAATACAGAAATAAAAGCAGGAATCAGATTTATAAGATTTTTTTTCATTTGCCACACACCTTGATTTTTATTTATTATAATTATATAATTATTTCAAGTAAATAATTCTAAGGGTTGTGAAAAAGTGGAATGGATTTTAATTGCATATTTTGTAATTATAAATATTCTGGCGGTTTATGCGACAATTCACGATAAAAAGAGTGCCATAAAGCATAAATGGAGAGTACCCGAAAGCACGCTCCTGATATTAGCTGCAATGAGTGGTTGTGTTGTGATGTATATAACTATGCGTATAATTCACCACAAGACCAAAAAGCTCAAATTTATGCTTGGCATACCGGTGATTTTTGTACTTGAAGTTCTGGCAGTTTTTTGCGTGAAAGTACTTATTAGCTAACAGATTTTCTAAAGACAATTAAAAGTTTCGCTTGAGCCTTTTTAAAGGCTCACAGTTTCCAAAGGTAGTCACCTACGGCAGAGCCTTTGGTCGCTCTCCGCAGAGAGCGAAACACTTTATACTTCTCTAAGCGCAGGAGGGTAGAAAAACAAGGGCGTTGCCCTTAAGCGGTGAGCCGCCGCCCCCAAGACGCGGAATCGCTCGGCTTTGCCTCGCTCGTAGTGAATTAGTGAAGATAGTTGACGCGGTCGGAGAAACTACCGAGCAGGCGAACTGTACTTTTAGATGTCTTAGATAAGTTAGTAAACTAAATTGAAAGGTGGACTTAATATGAATGAAAGTAAATTTACACCTACACCACATATCGAGGCGAAATATGGAGATTTCGCCGAAACAGTTATTATGCCTGGTGACCCTCTCAGAGCAAAGCATATAGCCGAGAATTTCCTGACAGATGCAAAGCTTATCAATTCTGTAAGAGGAATGTATGCTTATACCGGAAAATATCAAGATAAGAAAGTTTCGGTTATGGCAAGTGGTATGGGTATGCCGTCTATGGGAATTTATTCCTATGAGCTTTATAATTTCTATGGCGTTCAAAACATAATCCGTACAGGTACGGCTGGTGCAATAAGCGATAAACTCCATATCAGAGATGTAGTTCTTGCAATGGCATCTTGCTATAATTCAAACTATGCCCAGCAATATAAATTACCGGGAACAGCCGTTCCGACAGCGGATTTTGGCTTGCTTGATTCTGCATATAATAAAGCAAGAGAAATGAATATGCCAGTGTATGTCGGTACGATACTTTCAACGGATAATTTCTATTACGATGACCCCGATACACTCAAACAGTGGCAAAAACTTGGTATCTTAGCGACAGAAATGGAAAGTGCGGCACTTTATTTTAATGCTATGCGAGCAGGTAAAAATGCACTTTGTATATGTACGATTTCTGATTGCCCTTTGACAGGTGAAAGCGCATCTTCTGAAGAACGCCAAACCTCATTTAATGATATGATAAAATTAGCCTTGTCTTTAGTGTAATATTATACTTTGAAAAGATAAAAACGAAATAAAAAATACGCCACAACTCGGATAAAAGAGTTATGGCGTATTTTAAATATTATGAAATTATTGCATATCCTCAAGAATTTCAGTATAATGCTCCTTTGGCATATAGCCTATTTCTCTTGTATATTCAGAGCCGTCTTTAAAGAACATAACTGTTGGTATACTTGATATTCCGAACTTATATGCAAGCTCTCTGCCATCACCGTCAACATCTATCTTTACAACAGTAACCTTGCCGTCATATTCGTCTGCGATTTCTTCGATAATTGGTGCAAGCATTCTGCAAGGACCACAACGGTCTGCATAAAAATCTGCCATTAGAATTTCGTCGCTGTTAAGCAGTCTTTCAAATTCTGTTACAACTGGGTGAAGTACATTGCTCATAATTTTAATCCTCCTTATGAGACTTATTTTGTATTAAATCAGCCTTTATATTCCTCAATAGTGATTTTTTTAATTGTTACATCTTTCTTTGGTTTATTACTGTCGTCAACATCTACTGACGCAATCTTATCAACAATATCCATTCCCTCGTATACTTGTCCGAAAACGGTGTGTCCTCTGTCAAGATTATTGAAAGCACCATCAAGATTGATATTTCCGCCGTTATCGTCATAAAGCTTCTTTACGGCGTCTGTAACCTTTGTCATATCGGTTATATTTCCGTAGGTTGAGGCAAGCGCTGTGCGGTAGCTTGCAAGAATATCATCTTCACTGCCTGATGTTGTTTCGAGATAGCTCTTTTTATAGTTTTCCCATTGACTTGATACAACGGATTTATACTGTTCAAAGTTGCTTGAAAGGCTATCCCAATCGAACTTTGTAGAGTTGTCCTTCTGATTGATAAAGAACTGACTGCCGTTAGTATCTGGACCGGAATTAGCCATAGAGAGCGAACCGCGAATGTTAAAGAGTTTATTTGAAAATTCGTCCTCAAAGCTCTTTCCATATATGCTTTCTCCGCCTGTACCATTACCGAGAGGGTCGCCGCCCTGAATCATAAAGTCCTTGATAACTCTATGGAAGGTAAGTCCGTTATAATAGCCGTCCTTTGCGTGAGTTACGAAGTTCTCAACAGCCTTTGGTGCTGCCTCAGGGAAAAATCTTATCTTGATTGTACCCTCAGAGGTCTCCATAATAGCTACGGTATCGCCTGCCTTTGGCTTTTCAAGCTGATAACCGATTTCGTGCTCCTTATCATCATAGACAGTTGGTTCAACAAATACCTTATTTATAATATCTGATGAATCTGTTGAGCTTGTAGAACTTGTTGTTTCCTTGCTTGATTCTGTTGTTGTGCTTGAAACTGAAGAAGTGCTTTCAGCCTTTGAACTACTTTCGGTAGAACCGCTGTTTGAACAGCCTGTTGCAACGGCTGCGGCAATCATAGCAAGAGCAATAATAGTTTTTATTCTTTTGTTTTTCATAATTAGTTCCTTTCTGAATTATGGAATTGCCATAGTAATATTTTTACAATTATTCTAATATATATTCTATCCTAACTTGCCGAATAAAGCAAGCATAAAATAGTTTGCTGGGATTTCGGCGGAATATATGGCAATATGCACTCATATAATGTGAGGAAAGCAGTAAGCGGAAAGCAAAGTCTCAATATAATCCGCACGAAAGGAATGAAGCCTAAAATGATAGAATATTATCCCGAAGGCAAGCTTATAGGCAAGCCCGAAAACAAATTGCAGATAAGCTCTCTGCAAGGACTTATGGACGCACAGCAAGAAGGCATTACCCTTGAGGCAAGAGCCATTGTCTGCGATTCTTCGCATAATCTTATAGTCGAGCTTGGCTCAATAAGAGGAATTATCCCTCGTGAAGAGGGTGCTATCGGAATAAAAGAAGGTACTGTAAGAGATATTGCGATTATTTCACGAGTAAATAAGCCTGTGTGTTTTGTTGTTGAGGACTTTATGAAGGGTTCTGACGGCAATCTTATCCCGATACTTTCAAGGAGAGCCGCACAGGAACGCTGTATGCAGAATTATATTGATGAGCTTATTCCCGGTGATATTATTAACGCAAAAATTACGCATCTTGATTCATTCGGAGCATTTGCGGATATTGGCTGTGGAATAGTATCGCTCTTGCCGATTGATTCAATTTCGGTTTCGAGGATAGACCACCCGAGAGAGCGTTTTTCTGTCGGAATGGATATTCGGGCCATAATCAAAAATAAGGATAACGGCAGGATAAGTCTTAGCCATAAGGAGCTTTTGGGTACTTGGGAGGAAAATGCAGAGCAATTCTCGATAGGTGAAACTGTTGCGGGAGTAATTCGTTCGGTTGAGGATTACGGAGCATTTGTAGAGCTTGCACCTAATCTTGCAGGACTTGCCGAAACTCACGCAAATATTGAAGCAGGACAGCAAGCGAGCGTTTACATAAAGAATATCATACCCTCACGAATGAAAATTAAGCTAATAATAATTGATGCCTTTATGAGTGACAGAACGCCAACACCGCCAAATTATTTTTATAATGGCACACATATAGACCGTTTTCAATATTCACCGGAATCTTCTCTGAAAATCGTAGAAACTATTTTTCAATGATAATTTATAGCTAATCATTTTGCACACGCAGTTTTAAGAATGGACTGCGTGTGTTTTTTCATAATTAGCGAACGAACTTCCCGTAAAACAGCTTAGCTGATAAACTTCTCTAAGACAGATAAAAGTTTTGCTCAAGTTTTTTCAAAAGCTTGCGAATTCCAAAGGCAGAGCCTTTGGTCGCTCTCCGCAGAGAGCGAAATACTTTTGGGCGAAGCCCTTAAGCGGCGAGCCGCCGCCCCCAAGACGCGGAATCGCTCGACAAGTCTCGCTCGTAGTTTATTAGATAAGGTTGTTGCCGCGGTCGATGAAACTACCGAGCGGGCGAACCTTGTTCGCCCCTACGATTAGCTGTCTTAGGGGAATCCATTAGCTAAAACGACATATTTAGACAAATTTTTCTTATTTAATTTATTTTGTATATTGAAAATCTTGTTAAATTATGATATATTAAATTATATAAATATTACAGTGCAATTACATTATTAAATAATTTAGAGGTGTTATATTATGAAAAAGAAAATACTTGCAATTATTTTTTCTGCTCTTGTTGCGCTATCAATACCTTCAGCTTTAGTCGGTGCATACTATAATCTTCCACTAGATGTCGGTAACTTCAATGATTATGGCGGTGGTGGCGATTGGGGCGGTACTACTGATTATGGCGGTACTACTGATTATGGTGGTACTACATACTCAAGTAGTAGTGTTTCAGATGACCCAGAGGGTTTCATCATTACTGCAATCATTTTTATTGGTATTATAGTAATATCTATCATTTCTAATAATCGTTCTAAAAACAAAAGCAACAATGAGAATACTTCTTACAGTTCTTATGAAACACCTGCTCAATATATGCCTGCTGATTGCACAAATAAAATTACTGAATTTATCAAGCAAAATGATGCAGATTTCAATGCAGAAAAGTTTATTGCATGGAGTAAAAATATCTTTATTACTCTACAAACTGCTTGGAGCGAGCGTGACTGGGAGAAAATCCGTACTATCGAAAAGGAAGAGCTTTTTGAACAGCATAATGCTCAACTGCAAGAATATATTCGCCTTGGCAGAATAAATTGCATTGAAAGAATAAATGTTAATCAGGCATTCTTACATAAGTATGTCCGTGACGAGAATTTCGAACATTTGACCGTTTGTATGAAGGTCAGAATGATTGACTATATCATTGATGAAAAATCAGGTAAGCTCCTCAAAGGTAGCAAGGACAATGATGTATATATGACATATCTCCTTACATTCACAAGACGCAAGGGCATTAAAACTACACTTATAAATGGTGTTATATCTAATTCTTGCCCACATTGCGGTGCACCTGTTGATTCTGCAAGTGCCGGCAGATGTGAATATTGCGGAAGTATTATTCATTCCGGTGAATATAACTGGGTTCTCTCTGATATGCAGGCAGTTAAGCCGGGATTTAAGAATGATAATCGTGGTGTAATTCTTTTAGATAACAATAACAATAATACCCAGAACTGATTGGAGTAAATTTAATTAAAATGAAAAAGAAAATTCTCGCAGTTATCCTTTCGGCAATGGTTGCCTTATCACTTCCTACGGCAATAGTTGCCGAGGCATATTATGATTTTATTGATTTAGATAAAAAATCATCAAGTAATTCTAATTCAATATTTAATGAAAATATTAATCGTATTTTGACTATTGTTACAGCTATTGCATGTATTTTTATTATTTTGGCCATTTTAAGAGCAGTTATCAGCAATATAAAGAAATCAAATTCTAAGCCCAAATTGAAAAAATTTCCTGAAAAAATGATTCCATATGATTTTACTGCTTCAATTTCTTCATTCATTAAAGAAAATGATAAAAAATTTGATGTCCAAAAATTTCTTGAATGGACTAAAAGAATATTTTGTACAGTGCAAATTGCTTGGACTCGGAGAGATTGGGAAAAAATTCGTGCCTTTGAAAAAGAAGAACTTTTTGAACAGCATAATAAACAGCTGCAAGAGTATATTCGCCTTGGCAGGATAAATGTTATTGAAAATATAGATATTATAGACGCTTATTTACATAAGCTTGTAGTTGACAATAACTTTCAAAATCTAACTGTAAGTATGCGTGTAACTATGAATAACTATGTTATAGATGAAAAATCCGGTAAGGTTATTATAGGTAATAAAAAGAAAGTTATTGATAATATCTATCTGCTTACCTTTACAAGAAGTAGTGGTATTAAAACTAATATGGTCAATGGCTTTGTTATGAATATTTGTCCTAACTGCGGTGCTACGGTCAGGTCTGAAAATGCCGGTAAATGTGAATATTGTGGAAGTATTATTTATACAGATGAATTTAACTGGGTTCTTTTAAATTTCGAATCTGTTGATGAGAATTTCGTAAATGATAATCGTGGCATAATTTTTCTTGATGGTACAAACCAATTTTAATTTGAGGTGTAAAAAAATGAAAAATATAAGAAAGAAAATTCTTGCCATTATCCTTTCAGCAATAGTTGCGTTCTCTATGCCTACGGCATTAGCCGTTGATGCATACTATAATCTTCCTCTTGATGCGGGTAACCATCATAGATTTAGCGGTGGTGGTTCTCACCGTTCCTCTCGTTCCCGTTCTCGTTCTCGTTCTCACACAACAACTGGTGGAAGCAGTTCGGGTGATAATTTAGATGATGTAGGCGCAATAATTTTATGTGCTTCAATATTTATAATATTTATCTCACTTGTTATATATTTTGTTAAGTCTCCGTCAACTTCCTCCCGAAAAGCGAAGACATATAAGAATATTCCGCCGATGTTCCCATATAATGCTACAGAGCAAATTACTGAATTTATTAAGCAAAATGATGAGAATTTCGATACGGAAAAGTTTCTTTCGTGGGCTAAGAAAGTATTTATTGCCTTACAGGCTGCTTGGACAGAGCGAGATTGGGAAAAAATCCGTACTCTCGAAAAAGAAGAGCTTTTTGAACAGCATAATATACAACTACAAGAATTCATTCGTCTTGGCAGAATAAATGTTATGGATAACATTCAAATAATAGACGCTTATCTACATAAATTTGGTATAGACGAAAATTATGAACATCTTATAGTAAGTCTTAGAGCAACTATGAACGATTATATAATAGATGAAAAATCAGGCAAGGTAATCGCAGGCGATAAATATGAGGTCTTTGATACTATCTATCAGATGACCTTTACAAGACGCAAGGGAATTAAAACAAATATTGTGAAGGGTAGAATTGTAAGTATTTGTCCGCATTGTGGTGCGGAGGTTGAATCTTCAAGTGCTGGCAAATGCCAATATTGCGGAAGTGTTATTCATTCTGGCGAATTTAACTGGGTTCTCTCAAATCTTGAGTCTGTTGATGAAAATTTCGTTGATGATACACGAGGAGTAGTTTTCATCAATAATTGAAACCAATAGGGGTATGTGAAATTGAAAAAATTTTTTGCAGTTATTTTGTTCATAGTGGTATTTTCACTTTCTATAACAATGGTTGCTGAGGCATATTATAACCTTCCACTTGATGTTGGTAACCATCATGACTATGGTGGTGGCGGAGGTGGCGGAGGTGGCGGTCATTTTGGTGGCGGTTATTCTAGCCATGATTCTACAATAGATAGTGATTTAGAATTTTTTTTGCTGGCTTTTGCACCTGCTATAATTGCGTTATTAATTTGCTTGTTAATGATTGTTACTCATGATAGAAGCACTTCAAAAATTCTTGATTTTATGAAAAAAAATGATGAATCATTTGATGCTGAAGGTCTAATTAAATATATAAAAGATATATTTATTCTTAGAGAAAAAGCATTGAGCCAGTTTGATTTAAAAACAATCCGCTCTATTGAAACCGACGAAGCATTCGCCTCGCACGAGTCTTGGCTAAATGAATATATCCATATAGGAGAAAAAGATTGCATTAGAAAAATAGAAGTACAAAAGGTTAAGCTGACTAAATATGTTCGTGATAAAGAAACAGAGCATTTATCTGTTTTGATTGATGCCCAATTTCAAGTTCAAGGTGTAGCATGGACAAAACTTTTTGATAAGGATAATGCAAATAAATTATTAAATTCTTTTGTTGAGATAAAAAAACATAATACACCTTCTAAAAGAAAGCGAAATAATAAAAATTCTAATGATGATTTATTAACTATTAAAAAATGTATAGGAAATATAAACCCAAGATATTGCATTACTCTGACAAGGTGTAGACGAGAAAATTCGAGTGATAATACTTGTCCTTTCTGTGGTGCGAAATTCAAACTTAATAGTTTTGGAAAATGTATATATTGTGGTAGTATCATAAAGTGGACTATCTCTGATATACATATAGATAGTTCAAGCTCTCGTGAGTCTTATAAAAATTGTATAGTTCTTTTAGATGAGGGACAAAAGGATAATAAAGATTGATTGGAGTAAATCGTAATAATATGAAAAAAATTTTTACTATAGTTTTTTCTATAATAGTGATATTTTCACTTTCCACAACAATGGTTGCTGAGGCATATTATGAGTTGCCTGCCTATGTAAACAATAACTATGAAAATGATAATCAACCTACTACTGACTATCATTTTTCCCAGACTCGCCGTCATCGTTCCCGCTCTCGTTATCGTAGCCGTTCATATATAGGGGGCTCAACCACCACTTCAAGTGATTCGGGTATAGCCGGAAATATAGCTGTTGCAATAATATATTCGGTAGCGGTTCTTGCAGTGCTTGCCTTTATATTTATAGCTTTTAAGAGAAAGAAGAAGGAATCGACAAAGGTTTATAGCAATATTCCGCCGATGTTTCCACATAATTCTAATATGCAAATTGCTGTATATCTCAAACAAAAAGATAAGAATTTCGATATGGAAAAATTTCTTAATTGGGCTAAAAATATCTTTTTAACTCTTGAAAATGCTTTTTCACAGAGAGATTGGCAAAAAATTTATACACTTGAATCTCAAGAGCTTTTTGAACAGCATAATGCTAAGATACAGGAGCTTATTAGTCTTGGCAGAATAGAGGTTAAGGACAATATAAATATTATAGACGCTTACCTTCATAAACTGCTTGTAGACGAAAATTCTGAAAGTCTTATTGTAAGTATCAGAGCAACTATGAATGATTATATTGTAGATGAAGCATCTGGCAGCATTATTACTGGTAAAAAAGAAGAAGTTTTTGATACTATTTATCAGATGACCTTCACAAAAACTAACGGTGTAAAAACTACAATTATGAATGGCGAAAGTATCACTCAAGCTGAAAAATCCGACTGGATTCTCACAAAATTTGAGCCTGTTGATAATAATTTTGTTGATGATATCAGCGGTGTAGTTTTTAATAATAACAATAGATTTTGATTAAAAAATTAAAATCAGAGGGTAGTGTATGAAAAGAAAAATTTTATCTGTACTTATTATAATTCTTTGCATAGGAACATTCAGTCTTAGTGCGTATGCTTCAAGTTATGAAATATCTGATATGACAAGATATGTTAATCGCAGTTCTTCTTCATCATCAAACGACCTTTCTGGCATTTGGATTTTGTTAATGGTATTTATTGCTGTTGGTGGATATTATTTTATAAAATATCAGTACCAAAAAACCAAAGACGATAATGCCGGTGAGAGATTTATTCGTGAAAGAGATAAACAAATGGCTCAGGTAAATTCTCATAACTTCGGTGAACCAAAGAATTTAACAGAGCAAATCGCTAATGAAATTCGCAAGAACGATAAAAATTTCAGCGGAGATAGATTTATATGGTTTGCGGAAAACTATTTTATAGCATATAAAGACGCTTTTGGCGAGAGAAATCTTAAACTTATAGAAGACCTTACTACAGAAGATATATTCTTTGATGATAAAAAAATAATTGAAGACGATATTGAAAAGGGCATTGCTCATATATGCAACAGAATAAACTTTCAAACAGATTATATCTATCGATATGAATATAATGATAAATTTGAATATGCAAGCCTTTACATAAAAGCTAAAGCTGTTGAATATATAGAAGATATTGTAACAGGAGATTCTATTCACGGTAATAAATATATGGATAACTTTATTATTTATAGTATGACACTTAGGCGTAAACTTGGAGAAAAAAGTTTTATAGGCACAGGTGTTTCAAGCTGTCAGTGTCCGAACTGTGGTTCTAATATTGATTCGGTTATTGCCGGAAAATGTAGATTCTGTGGTCAAACTGTCAAAACAACAAAGTCAAGCTGGAGAATTTCCGCAATAAGAAAAACTCAAATCGGAACAGACCTCGGTATGTCTGGAATATTCAGAATAACTTAAAAGGAGAATTTGAAATGGGTTTTTTTGATAATGATGAATACGATAATATAAGTCCTGAATCTCTTGACGGACTTGCTTATGATGAGCTTAATAAAAGACTTCACGAATATAATCAGGCAATAGCTGATGAAGATGAAGATGTTATTCAGGCAAGAAAAGAAAAGCAGAAGAAAGAAGTTCATATTTTCGCTGCTGCCTGTATTATAATTTTTGGTATAGCCATAGGATATTTCTTATATATATATATAAATTATACTGAGCTTTATGTAAAGAATTTTGGCATTCGCCCAAAGGGAAAGGCAAGTGATGAGGATATTATATTCTTAGGTTTTACTGTTCTTGCACCTGCGATTCCATATATATTAGTTGCTATTACTATTGGAATAATTGCTATTTTTTCTTATTATTTTATCAAGGCAAAGAAAAATCCTAAGAGTATAGATGATTATCTTAAAATCAATGAGATTGAAGACGAAAATCTTATTCGTGACGGCTTTACTCCTCAGAATTTCCACCCGGAATCTTTTGCTAATCCGAAGCAAAAGCCTTCACCATATATTTCTCCAAATAACTATACAAGCGAGATTATGGTATTTCTGCAAAGTACAGACCCTACTTTTAATTCGCTTGAATTTATCGAATGGGGAAAGAAGTGTTTCAGAATATTTTGGGACGCTTGGACGATTGGCAATATGGAGGCGGCGAGAATATTTGTAAGTGATGACTTATATAATAAGATGCGTTCGCTCTTTGAGGATAACATTAAGAAAAACCGCAAAGATGTCTATAAGATTTATTCTCTTTTAGGCTGCTTTCTGAATAAATATGAGAGAGAATCCGGATTTGAATATCTCACAATATATCTGACATCTGTTCATAGACATTATGTTCTCGATACACGCAGAAATTCAAATATTCCTATTGAGGGAAGTATCTCAGAGGATATGAAAACAGTTTATCAGCTTAAATTTATGAGAAGATTTACGCTTGACCAAAAGACAAAGATTAAGGGCGGCATACAGACAGTTATTTGTCCGAACTGTGGTGCAGAGGTAACAGCACTTAATGCAGGACGCTGTGAATTTTGCGGAAGTGTCATTAAGGTAAGCGAATTTTCTTGGGTACTTTCGGATATTGATGAATACATAAGGAATAAAACGCCTGTTGATAATCGTGGCGTAATAATCCACAATGTAAAATTTTAGTGGATATGTGACTGCACAGGGCAAGAAGCGGGGGAGTGATTCCGCAGTTAAGACAATGATAATATAAAATATGAGGGTACTTGAAGTATTCAAGTACCCTCATCACATCTCTAAAGGTTAGTGTTTGTTTTCTAATAGCTTTGGACTCAATCAAGAACGGTCTTGTTCATATTTATCTCCACGAATTTTCCGGTTTTGTCAAAAATAAAAGTATATCCCTTATACCCTTGTGTTTGACGACTATTATACATATACTCACAACCTGTCGGAGTATCGTTCTTCTGTAAGTTTTCTGCACCCACAATCTTTAGAAGCTCAGATTCGCTCATTCCAAACTTAATACCCCCAGACAATTCAAAATCTACATTTTTATTAAGTGTGCTGTTAATATAAACGCTTGTTGCCATTGCATCCTTGGCACTAATCGTCTTATCCGTAAAATTTTTAACATTAAATAGGAACTCCATATCATCTTTCGTTACACATAAGCCTAAAAGTGCTTCTTGACCCGCTTTTATGCTATCATTTTGAGCTACAATAGTCCAGCCGTTTTTGGTAAGTTCCGACACTGGCATCGGCATCGTATAAATATCTCCCTGAAATCTGAATGTGTATGATGTATAATCATCATTTAAACTCGATGGTACCTTATACTCAAACTGACTTGCCTCACTTGACTCTGATACAGCTTCACTTGAAATCAAGGATTTTTCCTCACTCGAAACCGTAGACACATTTTCATTAGATACAACATTACTTGACTGAGAAACAGAGCTTGAATTCTCATTTCCGCTTGAACAAGCTGTGAATACCCCTATTGTACATAATAGTGCTGTGGACAAAATCACTGATTTTTTGAACATATTATTTTCACGAAACATTTTATTACCTCCATATTGTATTTTTAATATTATAATATATGATTTTATAAAAGTCAATATAGAATTTGCTAAGTGGGGAGATGGCTTGTTGTAAAATTTTATTTGGGATTTTTTAAAGGCTTGTAGGTCAAGGGTAACATCCTTGTTGCTCTTCACAGAAAGCGACATACTGTACGAATTTCGAAATCTATAATAAAAAGCCATAGCTCTCAAATAAAGAACTATGGCTTTTTATGTTGATATTTTATTATTTATTATGCGATTAGATATTTTATAGCATTAACCATTCTTAAATATGCATTGGGCTGAAGATGGTAGCCGTCCGGAGAATCGTCCTCATCAAGATAACCATATTCATTCCTAAGATAGCTATTGACATCAAGATAGACGGCATTATGTTCTTTCGCAATATTTTTTATCATTGTATTGAATTTTGCAATATTTTTGGTATTCATTCCGTCCTCGCCTTTAGCTTCAAGGCTTTGGGTTATCGGCGTAATAGAAAGTAAATATATATTTGCATTAGGTAGATTTGTATGTATTTCATCAACAAGTTCTGCGTAATCATCGGTAAAAATATCAGGATAAGACCAGCCAACCTCATTAACGCCAAACATTATAAAAATATTTTTATAATCCTTAGAGAACATTTCATCAAGCATAGGCTTTTTGTGGTTATCAAGCTTTTGGTCAAAAACTGTTGCAACATTCATTCCGATATATGAATAAACATCTGCCTTATCCACAAGATTATACTCTTCTAAATCTCCGAAAAGCGAATTTCCTAAAAAGGCAAAGCTACTATTAAAGGTAATATTCGTTTCAGGAATTTTAGTTTTGTTGTTTACGCTGTTAGCAGGAAGCTTTTCAGCTTTAGATTCTGTTTTTGACTCGGTCTTAGACTCCGATTTTGATTCAGCCTTTGACTCGTTCTTAGATTCCGTCTTTGATTCAGCTTTGGATTCTGTCTTAGACTCCGCCTTTGATTCTACTTTAGATTCAATTTTGCTTTCTGTATTCGGGCTTGAGCTTTCTGGATTATCTTTACCACAGCCGACAAGTGAAAGCAATATAGCCATAGCAAAAATTACTGCAAGGGATTTTTTCATTATACGCACACCTTTATTTAAATTCTCTCAGAAAATTATACACCCACTTCTATGATAAATCAACAGATAAAGGTACAATTTAGCAAAATAAATCATATACCAAAATTTAACATTTATTAGGTAAAGAAACATTTTTGCAAATAACTTTACTAACATTGTCATAGTGATATTATGAAGCTTTCGTTGACACCTACATAAAAAAAGATTATAATATATCTATGAATTTCATTTAAGAAAGTAGGTTATCCAAATGAAAAGTGATAAGCTTAATAATGGCGTTGACTGGGCTCCGAGAAGGTCGCTCCTCCACGCACTCGGTATGACTAACGAAGAAATCGCACAGCCTCTTGTCGGTATCGTAAGTTCATATAACGAAATCGTTCCGGGCCATATGAACATAGACAAAATCGTAGATGCTGTTAAGCAGGGCGTCGCTATGGCTGGCGGTACTCCTGTTGTTTTTCCGGCTATTGCCGTATGTGACGGTATCGCTATGGGACATGAGGGCATGAAGTATTCCCTTGTAACCCGTGACCTTATCGCAGATTCAACAGAGGCTATGGCTATGGCTCACGGCTTAGACGCTCTTGTTATGGTTCCTAACTGTGATAAGAATGTTCCGGGCTTACTTATGGCTGCTGCCCGTGTTAATATTCCAACTATCTTTGTCAGTGGCGGTCCTATGCTTGCTGGTCTTGTTGATGGTTGCAAGAGAAGCCTTTCAAGTATGTTTGAGGCTGTCGGCGCTTATAATGCAGGAAAAATTTCTGCTGAAAAGCTTGAGGAATTTGAGAACAAAGTCTGTCCAACCTGTGGCTCTTGCTCAGGTATGTATACAGCTAACTCTATGAACTGCCTTACAGAGGTTCTCGGTATGGGACTTCGTGGCAATGGTACTATTCCTGCTGTATATTCAGAGAGAATTCAGCTTGCTAAACACGCAGGTATGCAGGTCATGGAGCTTCTCCGCAAGGATATTAAACCTCGTGATATTATGACACTTGACGCATTCAAGAACGCTCTCACAATGGATATGGCTCTTGGCTGCAGTACAAACTCTATGCTCCATCTTCCGGCTATCGCTCACGAATGTGGCATTGAGCTTGATCTTGATATGGCCAACGCAATCAGTGAAAAGACACCTAATATTTGTCATCTTGCTCCTGCCGGTAGTCACTATATGGAAGAGCTTAACGAGGCAGGCGGTATCTACGCTGTTATGAAAGAAATTGACAAGCTTGGCTTGCTCAAGACTGACATTATCACTTGCACTGGTAAGACTGTTGCAGAAAACATTGCAAATGCTGTCAATAAGAATACTGATGTTATCCGTCACTCTGATAATCCTTATTCAAAGACCGGCGGTATCGCAGTTCTCAAGGGCAACCTTGCTCCTGATTCATGCGTTGTTAAGCGTTCTGCTGTTGCTCCTGAAATGCTTGTACATTCAGGCCCGGCAAAGGTTTATGATTGCGAAGAGGACGCTATGGCTGCTATCAATGGCGGTGAAATCGTAGACGGTGATGTTGTTGTCATTCGTTATGAAGGCCCTAAGGGTGGTCCTGGTATGCGTGAAATGCTCAATCCTACATCTGCTATTATGGGTAGAGGACTTGGCAGCACAGTTGCCCTCATCACAGACGGACGCTTCTCTGGTGCAACTCGTGGTGCGGCTATCGGCCATGTATCACCTGAGGCTGCTGTTGGTGGAAATATTGCTCTCATCAAGAATGGCGATATTATAGATATTGATATTCCTGCAAATACAATTAATGTTCGTCTTTCTGACGAAGAGCTTGCAGAACGCCGTAAAGCTTGGACACCAAGAGAACCTAAGATTACAACAGGCTATCTCGCAAGATACGCTTCTCTCGTAACATCAGGTAACAGGGGAGCTGTTCTCGAAGTAAAGAAATAAGATTTTATATTTTAGATTGCACACACGGTTCGGGCTAAGAATTGTGTGTGCTTTTTGTATTAATATAACTTTATTAGGTATAAGTCAATATAACAAAAAACGCTACAACTTACATTCTTATAAGCTGTAGCGTTTCTTATGTTGTTTTTATTCAGGCCTTTAAAGTGTTTTTAAAAAATCTGATAAAGCGGAAATTAAATCAGATTTTCAGTTGATTAATAACAAACGAAATTACTTTTGGTTATTAACTGCGATATCATCAACCAACTGTTGAATGTGAGCAATCTGCTCCTCGTTAAGACCGGAAATCAAGAGATACTTCTTATCGTCAAGACCGAGAAGATAATCTGTGCTTACTGAGAAGAAATCAGCAATCTTAACGAGCATTTCGATTGAAGGAAGGATATTGTCATTCTCCCAGTTAGAGATGCTCTGCTTGGAAACAGATAAGCTTCTTGCAAGCTCTACTTGAGTAATATTTCTTGCGGATCTTAATTCACGAATTCTTACATTTAACATCAGTTTTTCCCCATTTCACTAAAGTATTTTACAATTACACTATATTAAATTTAAAAATACTTTTGCATAATATTGATGTAATTGTATGATTGTTATATTACATGTTTCAAAGACTCTCAGAAATTAAAGGCCTTATAAACAAAATCGAAAGTATTTGAAAACACATCTAATATAATTATTATATCAAATAATTCTGAATTTGCAATAGTAATTTTAAAATATTCAAAAATATTTTACAATCAACTTTAAAAAATTTGTGATTGACAATTATTTTAGTTTTTGCTGCTGATATAATATTATTTAATTTGATTTTCAAAAAAAACTATAAAAAAATACATCATTATTATTTGACTAATTATGCCAAATATGATAAAATATAGATTGATTGAGCAATTTTAACAGTAAATTTCAGACAGGAGAAACTATATGGGTGATACTATAAAAAACGAGCATAAATCTTTTAATCTTGCAAAACATCCCATTTTGATGTTGGGACTTATCTGTCTTTGCTCAGCAGTTATTTTTGGTACTAAACCCTTTTCAGGTACAGGAATAATTTTTCTATTATGCGTTATATTTTTTATTATAATCATAACATTCAGTCAGAGTAAAACTGATGAAAAATTTAAGGTGACAGCAGTTAAATCATCAGGTTATGCAATCCTATTTTTTATAGGCTATTGCATAATATCTATACAACAGAAATCAGGAGCTTTTCTTTTTCTCTTTGCAGTATTTCTTGCGGTAATTTATGGTTTATATTGCTATATAAATGATACGCTTGATACAAAAAAAGTTATTATGATACTTTTTATACTTGCTTTTGCACTCAAGCTTGCATATGTGCTATATACAACAGTTCATCAAAGACAGCACGATGTCGAAAACTTTGATGGTGCTTCAAGAGGACACGCCGCATATATACTCTACATATTAAATCATTGGTATTTACCGGATTTTGATGTTAGAATGCACTGGCAGTTCTATCATCCGCCGCTGCATCATTTTATTGCGGCTATTTGGCTAAAAATACAGAGTAATCTTGGCATAGCTACTGAAGCATCATATGAGGGCCTGCAATATCTCTCGCTTTTCTATTCAAGCATATCTATGTATCTCTCTTATAGGATTATGCAGGAACTCAGATTAAGAAGAACAGGACTTATCGTAGCTTTTGCGATAGTTGCTTTTCATCCGACTTTTATAATTCTTGCAGGAAGCGTAAATAACGATATTCTTTCAGTGGCATTTATGCTTGGGGCGATTTTAAATACACTTGTGTGGTATAAAAATCAAACCATAAAAAACATATTAAAAATAGCCTTGTGCATAGGTTTAGGAATGCTTACAAAGCTTTCTGTTTGGATGGTTGCTCCTGCGGTTGCCATAGTTTTTATTATTGTACTTATACAAAATAGAGATAAATTTAAAAAGCTTATTCTTCAGATGCTTGCTTTTGGGGTCGTAAGTATACCTATTGGACTTTTTTGGAGTGTAAGAAACTATCTTATGTATAAGGTTCCGTTTACTTATGTTCCGGAGCTTTCAAAAACAAGTTCTCAGTATATCGGTAATTATAGCGTTCTTGATAGGCTTTTTGATTTCAATTTCAGCCAGTTTGAAAGCGTATATACTCAATTTGTATTCTATTCGGGAAAATATTTTGAGTATAACCCAACTATTGCTCTCTTTAAAACTGCTATGTTTGATGAGGTTATCAACGATACTTATTATCCTGAAATAAAATATAGCGGAATCGTTCTTTTTTGGTCTGGCGTAGTGCTTGCTTTGCTTGGCTTTATTGCAATTATTTATATGCTTATCAGAAAAAAGAGTATGAAACCTGCCTTTAAGGTTTTCTTTGCAACTCTTACCGCTATAATTTTAGCCTCTTATTATATATTCTGTTTCAAATTTCCATTTACTTGTACTCAGAATGTGAGATATGTTGTGCCGCTAATAACAGTCGGTGCAGTGTTTATAGGCCTATGGCTGACAAAAACTCTTGGCAAAAAAACAAAATCAGTAAAAGTATTCCGAATTGCAGTTTGTGCAATTACAGTTTGTTTCTGCATATCGTCTGCAATAACCTATACTTTGATTGGAATATAAGATTAAAAAGGAATGAAATAATATGGAAAAGGTAGTAATAATTGGTGCAGGTCCTGCAGGTTTAACAGCAGGTCTGGAACTTCTCTCCGATGGAAGTAAGCAATATGAGGTTGTTATCCTTGAAGAATCCAACGCTATTGGCGGAATTTCCCGAACAGTCTATCATAACGGAAACAGAATGGACATAGGCGGCCATCGTTTCTTCTCAAAGAGCGATGAGGTTATGAACCGTTGGAAAGAACTTATGCCACTTCAGGGCAAAAAATCCTACGATGATAAGATTCTTAACCGTGAAAGTCCTATATACGAAAATGGTCCTGACCCTGAAAAAGAGGATAGGGTTATGTTAGTTCGTCATAGAGTTTCAAGAATTTACTATAAAAAGCATTTCTTCGATTATCCAATCTCTATGAAACCTCAGACAATCAAAAATATGGGACTTGGCACAACCTTCGTTGCAGGCTGTAGCTATATGAAATCGTCTATTGCCAAGAAAAAGGAAACCTCACTTGAAAATTTCTATATAAACCGTTTTGGTAAAAAGCTTTATTCTATGTTCTTTGAGGGCTACACTGAAAAGCTTTGGGGCAGACACCCGAGAGAAATTGCTGCCGACTGGGGTTCTCAGCGTGTTAAAGGTCTTTCTATAAAAACACTTCTCAAGGATATGTTCTCTAAAGCCTTTGGCAAAAAAGATAACAAAAATGTTGAAACTTCCCTTATAGAACAATTCTGGTATCCTAAGTTTGGCCCTGGTCAACTCTGGGAAACTGCTGCTAAGGAGTTTGAAAAGCTCGGCGGAAAAATCATTATGAATACATCTGTTAAGGAAATCAACCTCGAAGGTGGTTCAATTAAATCCGTTAAATGTGAAACTCCAAACGGCTTAACTGAAATTGATGGTGATATTTTCATTTCCTCAATGCCACTCAAAGATTTGACAGCGGGCATCAAGGGACAGGCTGTACCTAAAAATATTGCTGATATTGCAAATGGTTTGCCATATCGTGATTTCGTTACAGTAGGTTTGCTTGTACCAAAACTTGCTCTAAAAAATGAAACTGAAATTAAAACTATGGGCAATATCGTTCCTGACTGCTGGATTTATGTTCAGGATACAAATGTTAAGCTTGGCAGAATACAGATATTCAATAACTGGTCGCCGTATATGGTAAAAGATGTTGAGCATACTGTTTGGATCGGTCTGGAATATTTCTGCACAGAGGGCGATAATTTCTGGAATATGAGTGACAGCGAGTGCATAGAATTTGCTACAAAGGAACTCGAAAAGATGGGTATTATTTCAAGCGGAGATGTTCTTGATTCACACAGAGAGCGAGTTAAGAAAGCATATCCTGCATATTTTGATACTTATTCTCAAATCGATGAGCTTATTGCATATTTAAACACAATTCCTAATTTGTATTGTGTTGGTAGAAATGGTCAGCACCGTTATAATAATATGGACCATTCAATGCTTACAGCTATTCGTGCAGTTGAACATATAAAATCTGGAAACACCGATAAATCGGAAATTTGGAAAGTTAATACTGAAAAATCTTACCACGAACAATCTGAAAATCACAGCGAGAACGCATAATTGCTTGATATTCTACACAGAAAAAGTAAAAGATTTCGCTCAGGACTTTTAAAAAAGCTTGAGCGAAATCTTTTTATATATAGACAAAAAAATTCAGGGACGAATATAAATTCGCCCCTGTTTTATGTTTTTGCAATTAAGTATTAGCCTTAGCTGCCTTTTGACTTTTTATAACTTTAAGTCTTGAGAATTCCTCACGCTCTTTTTCTTCGAGAGCCTCAGTTATGAACTTAACTGTTGCCTCAAATTTTGGAATCATAACATTCTTAAGAGCGTTGGCACGCTTTTGCGTCTTTTTAATAGCGTCAGCAAGTCGATAGACGCTGTTTTCTACCTCGGCAAGAACCGCAGTAAGCTCCTTAACCTCGTGAAAGCATAGATAAGCTTCGTCAAGAGAGGAGTTCGTATTGGCAATACTGAAATAAATTCCGTTGTTAGAATTTTCATCTATTGTTACAATCGGAATCTCAACACCCATAACGCTTCGGTAGGAGAGCTTGAGGCTTGTTTCCTCAGGAACTGATTTCGAGATTTCGTCACAGAAACCGAGGGTAATGTTAGCAACCTCAAGAGCCTTATAAGCCTTATGATATGTGCCGTCGATTTTATCCTGAATTTCAGAAGCCTTGTCGATAAGCATCATCATTTCTCGGATAAGGATATTACGCTTTTTGTCGAGAAGCTCAAAACCATTTTTGGCAAGTGCAAGAGATTTCTTTGTTGCCATCAGGTTTCCTTTTGTAGGTACAGCCTGAACTGCCATATCTGTCACCTCCCGAAAAATTAAGCAATATCGTCATCGTCACTGTCATCATCTTTTTTCTCAGAAGAGGCAAATGTTTCAAAAACGATAGAATCCTTATCCTCGATGTAATATTTATCAAGAATAGCGTCATCAACACGGTCAAGCTCTTCACGAGGAAGAGTAGAGAGAAGCTTCCAACCAAGGTCAAGGCTCTGTTCGATAGTTCTGTTCTCGTTGTAGCCCTGATTTACGAAATAAGCCTCAAAGAGCTTACCAAACTCGATATACTTCTTATCGATAGGGGAGAGTTCCTCTTCACCGATAACAGAAGCAAGTGAACGAGCGTCCATAACTCTTGCATAAGCTGCAAAGAGCTGGTTAGAAAGTGCGGAGTGGTCGGCTCTTGTAAAGCCTTCACCGATACCGTCCTTCATAAGACGGGAAAGTGATGGAAGAACCGAAACAGGCGGATAAAGACCAGCACCCTCGAGAGAACGGTCGAGAACTATCTGTCCCTCTGTAATATAACCTGTAAGGTCAGGGATAGGGTGGGTAATATCATCGTTAGGCATAGTAAGAATTGGAATCTGAGTAACAGAACCCTTCTTGCCTTTAATCATACCTGCTCTTTCATAGAGAGAAGCGAGGTCTGAATATAAGTAACCAGGATAACCCTTTCTGCCCGGGATTTCGCCCTTAGATGAGCTGAATTCACGCAAAGCCTCAGCATATGAGGTCATATCAGTCATAATTACGAGAATGTGCATATCAAGCTCAAAAGCAAGATATTCAGCCGCAGTCAAGGCACAACGAGGTGTAAGAGTTCTTTCGATAATCGGGTCATTAGCGAGGTTAAGGAACATAACAACTCTTTCGAGAACACCACTCTCGTCAAAGCTCTTGCGGAAGTATTCCGCAACATCGTTCTTAACACCCATAGCCGCAAAGACGATACCGAATTTATTACCGGCACCAGCAATCTGAGCCTGACGAACAATCTGAACAGCAAGTTCGTTATGTTTCATACCTGAACCGGAGAAAATCGGTAGCTTCTGACCACGAATAAGTGTCATAAGAGTATCTATTGTAGAGATACCGGTATTTATATAGTTTTGTGGATAAATTCTTGAAACAGGGTTAATCGGAGTACCGTTGATATTAGCCTTGTGAGTAGGATAAATGTCGCCAAGACCATCAATAGGAGTACCCGAGCCGTTAAAGACACGACCCATAATTTCAGGTGAGAGAGCAAGCTCCATAGGGTGTCCTTTAAGACGAGTGCGTGCATTGTCGAGTGACATACCCTTAGTGCCTTCAAATACCTGAACGACACAACGCTTACCCTGAGTCTGAACTATTCTTCCGTGGCGAATTGAGCCGTCATCAAGACGAATATCAACCATTTCTTCATAAGAAGCGTTTTCGACATCATCGAGAACGATAAGCGAACCGTTGATTTCCTTAACGCCAACATAATCGAGAATCATTCATTTCACTTCCTTAAATAAGTAGTAATAAATGTGGGTGCTGAAACAAACTTCCCAAAAGACACTCAAAGTTTAGGTCAAGCCTTTTTAAAGGCTTGTAGGTCAAGGGCAAAGCCCTTGACGCTCTCCGCAGAGAGCGAAACACCTTTGGGCGAAGCCCAACATTCTTTGCCCCTGAGCGGCGGACTTTGTCCGCCGCCCTTTTCTTTTGTCAGCAACAAACTAACGGATTAAATGTAGGGGCAAGAGATGTTAAGGGCGTTGCCCTTAAGCGGCAAGCTGCCGCCCCCAAGACGCGTAATCGGTTTTGCAAGCAAAACCTCGACATCTGCAAGGGTGGTTTATTGTCGCAGATAAAGTAATTGTCGATTAAATACCAAAGGCTCGAGCGAAACTTTTATCTGTCTTAAAGAAGTATGTCAGCTAAGCGGTAGTTTAGTCCTCTGCGTGGAAAAAACTTTTGTGTTCACCACGAACGAGACTTGTTGAGTGATTCCGCATCTTGTTTAGTGCGGTCACGCACCTCCGCTCATATGTTTGAGATTGTTGCAAGAGCGTCATCAATAGACTTATTAAGCTCATCAAACATTTCGGGTTTGTCATTCGGAATATCATACTTCATCTTTGTGATTTTCTCAAAGAGATGAAGCTCAAGAACCTGCGAAATAGGAATCTGTGCAGCAACAATATGTTTAGCCTTTTCATAGAGATGGAGAATAGTCTTCATCATAAGCTTTTGCTTTTCAAGCGGAACGAAGGTATCGTCCTTGTGGAAAGCGTTCTGCTGTAAGAAAGCAACACGAATAGCCTTAGCTGTTTCGATAACAAGCTTCTGGTCATCAGGAAGAACATCAGAACCGATAAGCTTAACGATTTCCATAAGCTGATTTTCTTCGTGGAGAAGAGCAGTAATCTTGTTTCTATACTTGATGAAGTCCTCGCCGAGATTCTTTCTGAACCAAGGGTCGAGGTCTGTAAAGTATTCGCTGTAACTTGTCATCCAGTTTATCGCAGGATAATGTCTTGAATAAGCGAGTGATTTATCCAAAGCCCAGAAGCAACGGATAAAACGCTTTGTGTTCTGTGTAACAGGCTCGGAGAAGTCAGCACCAGGAGGTGAAACCGCACCGATAATAGTAACTGAACCCTCTGCTCCGCAAAGAGCCTCAATTCTGCCGGCTCTTTCGTAGAATTCAGAAAGTCTTGATGGAAGATAAGCAGGATAACCTTCTTCAGCAGGCATTTCTTCAAGTCTACCAGAGATTTCACGAAGAGCCTCAGCCCAACGAGAGGTTGAGTCAGCCATAATAGCGACATGATAACCCATATCACGATAATATTCAGCAAGTGTAATACCTGTATAAATAGAAGCTTCACGAGCCGCAACAGGCATATTAGATGTATTAGCGATAAGTACGGTTCTGTCGGTCATAGGTCTGCCTGACTTCGGGTCAACCAGTTCAGAGAACTCAGTAAGAACCTGGCTCATCTCGTTACCACGCTCACCACAACCAACATATACGATAATATCCGCATCGCACCATTTTGCGAGCTGGTGCTGTGTCATAGTCTTACCAGTACCGAAACCGCCAGGAATAGCAGCTGTACCGCCCTTAGAGATAGGGAAAAGTGTATCAATAACTCTCTGTCCTGTGATAAGCGGAACATCGGCTGAAAGTCTTTCTGCTGATGGTCTTGGTGTTCTGATAGGCCAAGCCTGACAAAGTGTAAGCTCGTGCTTAACACCTTCATCATCTTCAATAGTAACGACAGTGTCGTTTATTTTATACTTGCCGTTTGGTTCAACTTTGATAACTTTACCCCCCTTAATCTTAGGGGAAAGTATGCAACGATGCTCAATAATAGGTGTTTCTGGGCAAGTAGCATAAATCTGACCTGCCTTAAGGTAATCGCCGACTTTAGCTGTGATAGTTACATCCCACTGCTTTTTGTCATCAAGTGAAGAAACAGCAGCACCTCTTGAAATGAAGGAAGAACCTGTTGATTCCTCGATAGCTTTAAGCGGTCTTTCAATACCGTCAAAGATGTTATCAATAATACCAGGGCCGAGAAGAATGTTCATAGGCTCGCCTGTGCCGTAGATAGGGTCGCCAAGCTTCAAGCCGGTTGTTTCCTCATAGACCTGAATAGTAGTAAGCTTATCTGTGATACCAATAACTTCGCCGACAAGGCGTTCGTCGCTGACATAAACCATTTCCATCATAGAAAAGGATCTTGTGTCCTTAACGGTAACGACAGGGCCGTTGATTCCGTAAATTACATTTTTATTTGCCATTATCTCATCTCATTTTCCGGTTGGGAATTACTCAGTAACTCTCAGACCTGAATTTTGATAGAACCACTCCCGCTGACCATCAAGCTTTGTATCGAGAGTTTCATCAGCGATAAGTCCCAGACCTGCACTTCTGCCTGTGATTCCGCCAATTTTAATTTCCTTAGAGGACTTAACCTCGCAAGAAGGAGAGAAAGCCGACTTGATTTTATCAGCGAGCTTTTTATCCTTTAATCTTTCTGCTGTATAGGCAGCCTTAATCTTATCAGCAAGCTTTAAATCGCTTTCCTTAACGAAGAAGATTACATCGTCTGCCTTGAGAGTTTGTGCAATTTTCTTTACGCTTTCGAGCATAAGCTTTTCGTAATCTGCTGTCTTAGTAAATTCGACAAGCTTTTGAGTAACCTTTTCAAAGACATTTTCAGTCATTTTATTTCTTTTCTCGAAAATTTTCTTTCTGCTTGCCATCTCGTCACGAGAAAGCTGGCTTGAAATTTCCGTTCTTATGGCTGCCATTTCTCTTTGAATAAGGGTATAAGCTTCTCTTAGTCCTTCTGATTCAGCTTTTTCAAGCTCTTGCTTTTTGAAGGATTCAGACTCAAAGCGAATTTTATTTCTTTGTTCCTCGGCATATTTTTCAATAGCCTTCAAGAAGTTTTCAGAGCCGCTCTGAACTTCTGCCATATAATGTCACCTCCGTAGAGATTTTTATTAGATTTTAACACCGATAGCGTCACGAACATATCTTGTGATACTATCCTTTGCACGACCGCTTCCGTGTCTGTCGGGAATTTCGACTATAAGCGGTTGTTTGCGGTTTAGCTTTAGGTTATAGACAAGGTCAGGACAAAGAGAAACCAGACGCTCGGTCATAAGGATAACTGCGACATCATCATAGTCCATAGCCTTTGTGAGAGCGTCACGAACCTCGCTGTCCTCGTGAACGACAACGCCTTCGATTCCCGCAAGACGCATACCCATTGCCGTATCAACATTGTCGCTGATTAAATAAAATCTCATAATCTCACCTGACCTTTATGTAGTTTTTAAGATTTGCGGTGTGCCACCGCTATTTAAGTTACATAATCGCTTGCACCGCCCCAAGAAGCTTAAAAGTTTCACTCAAGCCTTTGGTAGTTCATTGGTAATTACTTTATTCGTGACAATAAACCGCCCTTGCAGATGTCGAGGTTTTGCTTGCAAAACCGATTACGCGTCTTGGGTGCGGCGGATCGCCGCTACGCAACTTGCGATTTGTAATTCGCCGATTAGAATTAGAACTTGTTAAGGATAAGGATAGAAACGAGAAGTCCGTAAAGAGCAACACCTTCGCCAAGAGCAACGAAGATAAGTGACTTACCGAATGCCTTAGGGTCTTCACTTGTTGCACCGATAGCAGCAGGAGCAGCACCGGCAACAGCGATACCACCACCGATACCAGAGATACCGGTTGCAAGAGCAGCAGCGAGCATACCAAGACCATTAGCTGTTGAATCAACAGCAGCAGTTGTGTCAGCAGCACTAACTGTCATAGGAATTATGAGGCAAACAAGGCCGACAATGCAGAAAGAAGCAATCTGTGTGAAAACAGCAGTCTTGCGTTTAGCACCGCTCTTAACAGCCTTATAAGCGAGCAAGATAGAACCAACTAAAAATACAACAGGTACAGCCAACAATACAAATTCCATGATTTCCATAATTAAAATCCTCCATTTAATTTAAAAAAATTATTTATAACCCACATATGAGCTTTTAAGCTCATATGGAATTATTGATTTTCTTCGAGTCGGACAGGCTCAAAGGCTCTGCCCTGACCGACATAGAATCTGCTGAACAATTCGTAATACTCAAGTCTTAGCACCTGAATAGCAACAAGGAGTGCCTCAAGAGCCATAACTATTGCGTTGCCCAACAGAACGACTATATAGTACATAAATCCGCCGGACATATTTGCGAGTGTGAATACAACAAGCATCATACCGGCATGAACAAGGACATATGCACCTATACGCAGGAAAGACATTGTGTTAGTAACATAGCTCAGGCAAGTTTCAAAAAGCTCGAAGAAGTTCTGAACACAATATTCGCCCCACTTTGGCGGTTGCCAGTTCTTATTTCCTGAAACAAGTCTTCCGAGTGGCTCTCTCAGGAAGATAAGAATGAGCGGTATTATAATCAAGCCAATGACATATACGATATTCATAAGTTGAATTCCGAGAACCATCTGGCAGACAAGACCGACAACAAGCGATGTGTAGAATACAAAGCCTGCTATACCGTTCGGACCGAAGATTCCGCTCTCGTAATCTCTGCGTTTCAGTGAAGAATAGATGTTCAAAAGCATAACAATCATAATAATCACTGCACCGACACCGACTGATGCATAAACAATCATATTAGATGTTGCAGGAGCCATTACATCAACGGGTTTTTCATCAAGTCCAAAGACTGCCTTATATATCGGATTAAAGGCTTCTTCAAAGCCGAAGCATGAGCCATAGATAAATCCGAATATAGCCGAGGAAATACCGCAGGGGATAAGAATTTTTCCGATGTCCATCTTTTTCAGCTTCCACATAAGGTAGCCAACAATAGAAAGGACAATACCCTGACCGAAATCGCCGAACATTATTCCGAAGAATATGGTGTAGGTTATAGCTACAAGCATAGTCGGGTCGATTTCGTTATAGCTTGGCAAGCCGAACATCTTAACATAGTATTCGTAACGCTTAGCAAATCTCGGATTTTTAAGAATGACAGGCGGCGAATGTTTAATTTCGTCCTTGCCATCGCTAAAGGTATATTCGATACCGTTTATCTTGTCAAGCCCTTGAGCAAATTGTTTTTCTTGGTCGGCAGGAATCCAACCGACAAGAATGAAGTTTTTGTGATAGCAGTAGACATATTTTTTAATGGTATAGTAGGTATTCATTTCTTTCAGCCTACTATAATACATACTGCACTTTTCGCTCTCAGCAGTCCAGAAAACATCAAGTTGTTGCTGAATTTTAGTTAACTGTTGTCTGAGCGTAATCTCTTTAGTTTTTAGCTTTTCGAGATATTTTTCAGGATTCGTAACGCCCTTTGGAAGATTCATTCTTTCAAAGTAGAGGCTTGCGAATATCCTGTCGATTTCGTCCTCACTGCCGAGCGGCGAGAAATAAACGCCCCAGTAATGAGTCTGGTCATTCGTGCAGGGGAAGAAAAGAATGTATGGATTGCTGTTAAGCTCTGTAAGTCTGTCGTAGCTTTCCTTTGGGATTCGACCAAAGTTTACATTGATAAATTTACAGGCGAAAAGCTTTTCCATATCAAGATTACTTCCTATAAAGTGGTTAAGCTCCTCTTGGTTTTTTCTGCATTCATCAAGCTCGGCGTTAATTTTAAGCGTTTCGGTAGTAAATCTATCGAGCTTAGAAGAAACAAACTTGACATATTTTTTGATACCACTGTCGCTGACAGTGAATTTCTTTGTCTTGTGAAATTCGAGTGTCAGTCCGGCTGACTGAACCGAAGAGGTAAGCTCAGCCAATGGGTCTTGATAAGGATTTCTCTCGTTTATCGGAACGAACTTTCCGGTATTCTCGTAGAAATTCATAGCGTCATCGGGGTGAAAGATTCCAGATTCTCCGCAATATCGCATAACCTTATCAAGCTCTGATGAAAGACCAATAATGCCGACCGCTTTCATAGGTCTTACGGACACATAATCACCTCATTTCATCTCACGAGAAGTCTTGATTTTTCTTCTTCGGAAAATCCGTATCGAGTGCCCTCAATGAGATTTATAATATTAGATAGTTCAATTTCCGAAAGCATAACATAAGAAAGCATAACTACCGAAGCGTTTACAGAGAGTCTGATGTTTTTCTTGCAGTATATAGAATTAAGAGCAGTTATCATCTGGCTTTGAGTATTATATTCGGCTTTGTTGAGGGACTTTCCTATATAGGTAGCCTTCAGATTGTTCATAAGCTCATTAGAGCTTTCACATTCGAGCAAGGAGTTGATTTGAGCCTTGCTTAACCTTCCATAGGGAAGAAGCATACTTCTTGTATAGTCCTCAGAGGTATGATAGCTCATTTTCAGACGAGAAATTCTTACGAAATTTCTGAAATCAATAAAAGCATTGAGAAGAGCAAGAAGTTCCTTTTTCTCTTTACCTCTTGTATTTTTGTTGATAGATTCAAACAAAGAATTGAAGTTGTAGGTATAAAGAGCGGTTTCAATTTTCGGAACATCAAGCTGTTCGTCACCCTGTGGAATGAAAGGCCTTATAATCTTAGCATACTTAGTATTGCCGAGAACATCACAAAGCTCACTAAGATTTGTTACCTCAGAGAAGGCTTTAAGATTGAGATTTGTGTGTTTCTCAAAGAAAACAGGCATTTCGTAGGCATATTCAGAAGCTCTTCCGATATTAAGAAGAGATATACATCTCATAATTTGCTCAATTTCTGTACGATTTATGAAGAAAACCGAAAGAAATTTTTCTGAGTTCATATCAAATTTTGCGAGAGAAACCTTTTCATAGAAAATTTTCTTTCTGAGTAAGGTTTCAAGCTGGCCTCTATGAACATCATTTTCATTAAGACCTGAAAGAATTTCTGAATATACCGTTTCGTTTTTAAGATAGGTTGCAACCTCAGGAACGGTTTTGCAGGCGAGCAAATCCTCGTAATCCTTGTCTGTCAGTCTGCGTCCATACATAGTCCTTGCTTTAGCGAGGATAGCATTGGAAGACATAGACGATAGCATAAAATCACCCCGATATTACTCTCTTGAAGATTTCGTCAACCCAGCCGTCACAATTTGAGCCGTAGAGGTCATCAAGTTTTTTTTCGATTTTGGCGTGAGCCTCACGAGTTTGAGCGAGTTCCTTTTCGGCAGCATCTCGTTCCGACTGTGCGTTGATTTGTACACGCTTTCTTGCTCGTTCAAGATAGTCTTTGATGATAGTTTGCTTAGCAACAGCAATCTCCTGTTCATAGTCGATTTTGCTTTTAAGAGCCTCGTCATTAAGTTCACGAGCCTTTTCGTCCATCTCGACTATTTTTGAAATCATATCTTGCACCAGTTATACACCTCCTATAAATAAACAGGTGTGGAGAAACGAAATCTTTCTTAAGAAATATAAGTAAGATTAAGTCCCACCACACCCCCTTGTGTACCACATAATAATATCACAGTTGGCGTTTAATATCAAGTCAAAAATTTCAAATTTAGACACGAAACTTCCCTTGTATAATCAATTTGTTCAAATATATATTTTGTAATAAACTTGTTTAAAATATTGTTGATTTTTGCCATCGGCGGCGGAGTGCCTCCACTGTCAAGACGCGGTGCGTGACCGCACAGGACGAGACGCGGAATCGCTCGGCATTGCCTCGCTCGTAGTGAGTTAGAGAAGATTATGCACGCGGAAGACTAAACTACCGTTTAGTTAATAAATTTCCCAAAGACAATTAAAGTTTAGGTCAATCCTTTTTAAAGGCTTGCGGATTCCAAAGGCAGAGCCTTTGGTGGGTTTTAAGGGCAACGCCCTTAACATTCTTTGCTCTCTAAGTGCGGACTTTGTCCGCACTTAAGGACTAATGTTGCTAACAAAAGAAAAAGCGGCGGATAAAATCCGCCGCTCAAAGAGCAATGAATGTTGGGCTTCGCCCAAAGGTATTTCGCTCTCTGCGG
Source organism: uncultured Ruminococcus sp. (assembly GCA_902765855.1). Lineage (GTDB taxonomy): Bacteria > Bacillota > Clostridia > Oscillospirales > Acutalibacteraceae > Pseudoruminococcus. The sequence goes on from CACXBF010000002.1 coordinate 154,667, forward strand.
AGAGCGACCAAAGGCTCTGCCTTTGGAATCTGCGAGCCTTTGAAAAGGCTCGAGCGAAACTTTTAAGTTTCTTAGAGAAGTCTATTAGTTTTTGAGGCTCTGGAGAGGAGCCGGAATTCTACCGCCTCTTGCAATGAGTTTTGCAGGAGATTTTGTATTAACTTCCATAACAGGTCCGCCGCCGAGAAGTCCACCAAAGTTGAGTTCGTCACCGACTTTTTTGCCAATAGCAGGAATAAGACGAACAGCAGTGGTCTTTGTATTAACCATACCGATAGCAGCCTCGTCTGCAATAATTCCGGAAATAACATCGGCTGTTGTGTCGCCAGGAATAGCAATCATATCAAGTCCGACAGAGCAAACAGAAGTCATAGCCTCAAGCTTAACAATAGAAAGAGCCTTACTTCTTGCTGCTTCAATCATACCGGCGTCCTCAGTAACAGGAATAAATGCACCAGAAAGACCACCAACATGAGATGAAGCCATAGCTCCGCCTTTTTTAACAGCGTCATTGAGGAGAGCAAGGCAAGCAGTTGTGCCGTGAGCACCGCACTGCTCAAGACCCATTTCCTCAAGGATATAAGCAACAGAGTCACCAACAGCAGGTGTTGGTGCGAGTGAAAGGTCGAGTATACCAAAAGGAACGCAAAGTCTTTTTGCAGCTTCTTGAGCAACAAGCTGACCTGCACGAGTAATCTTAAATGCAGTACGCTTAACAATATCAGCAACCTCAGTGATATTGCAATCTCCAGCCTTACTAAGAGCAGCTCTTACAACGCCAGGGCCGGAAACGCCAACATTGATAACGCAGTCAGGCTCACCTGTGCCATGAAAAGCACCTGCCATAAATGGGTTATCCTCAGGAGCATTACAGAAAACAACAAGTTTTGCTGCACCTATGCAATCTCTGTCCTTAGTTTCCTCAGCAGTAGCCTTGATGATGCGTCCCATCTTAGCAACAGCGTCCATATTGATACCTGTCTTTGTGCTACCGACATTAACAGAAGAACAGACATTATCAGTAACAGAAAGAGCCTCAGGAATACTCTCAATAAGGGCATAGTCGCCAGGAGCAAAACCCTTATGTACGAGAGAAGAATATCCGCCAACGAAGTTTACGCCGACAGTTTTAGATGCTCTGTCGAGAGTTTTAGCAAATTTAACAGGATTTTTTGTAGGGCAAGCAGCCGCAATAAGTGCGATAGGAGTAACAGCTATTCTCTTATGAATAATCGGAATACCATAATCCTTGCTTATGTCTTCACCTGTTTTAACAAGGTCTTTTGCGTATCTGCAAATCTTATCATAGATTTTATCGCAAGCTTTGTCGATATCAGAGTCGATACAATCGAGTAAGGAGATACCCATAGTAATTGTACGAACATCGAGATTTTCGTTATCAATCATACTGATGGTTTCAAGTATATCATGTGAATTTATCATTTTTAGAAAATCAATCCCTTCAAATTATTCAGGTGTTAAATATCAGACATGGTACATTGTGTTGAAAATATCCTCGTGCATAACATGAACCTTAAGTCCGAGGTCATCGCCGAGAGCAACAAGGTTATCTGAGAGTTCAGAATAAGGGATTTTAATATCTCCGATTTCAACAAACATAATCATAGCGAACATTTCTTGAAGAACGCTCTGAGTTACCTCAATTATATTTGCACCAGCATCAGCACATACATTAGAAACCTTTGCAAGGATTCCGACATTATCCTTTCCGAGAACCGTAATAACAGCACGCATTTTGTTATTCCTCCTAATTTATAAGTTTATATTAAATTATCCAACATATTCCCCAACTTGTCAAGTCTTTTGATGATTAAATATAATTTTCTCGAGAAAGCACAATATATAGAAAATACAATAGAAATATGTAAAATAAGTAAACAGTCGCAAACTTAATAATTTCCATCAATTCGATTATAGATATTTTTGTTAATATATCCGTATAAATTATTTTTTTAGTGTGTTATAATCTATAATGGCAGATTAAGAACTGAAACATTGAAAGGGTATATGAAATATGAATAAGCGTTTTTTCTCAGATAGCCATACCCACAGCAAACATTCTTTTGATGGAAACGACCCTGTTATAATGCTCTGTGAACAGGCAATAAAGCTTGGACTTTATAGCATTTCTATAACCGACCACTGCGAATGTAACGAATATTTTTCTAATAATGTAAGGAAAAGTATAGAGGCCTCTGTTATGGCTTCGGGCAAAGCAAGGGCAGGCTATGGCTCTAAAATCAAGGTATATACGGGTATAGAGCTTGGTCAGCCAACACAAAATAAGCTTGCCGCCGATGATGTACTTTCCTTGTGTGATTATGACTTTGTTATTGGCTCTCTGCATAATCTCAAAAATGAACAGGACTTCTATTTTCTTGAATATAATGATGATAATGTTAATGACCTGCTCGAGAGATATTTCACACAGCTTTATGAACTTGCAGTAGATAACCGCTTTGATACGCTTGCACATATGACATACCCTTTGAGATATATAATTGGCAATGTTACCAAAGAAATTAAATACGATACATATAAAGAAATGATAGATGAGGTTTTGAAAGTTCTTGTCAGAAATAAGAAAGCCTTAGAGATAAATACATCTGGTTTAAGACAAAGAATAGGAATGACACTTCCGGGAGAAAATATAGTTTCACGCTTCAGAGAGCTTGGCGGAAAATATATTACAATCGGTTCAGATGCACATAGATGGGGAGATGTCGGCTCAGGCTTAGAGGAAGGATATAGACTTGCCCAAAGGTGCGGTTTCTCTTATGTAACAGTATTTGAAAAGCGTCAACCAGTTCTATTACCAATAGATTAGTGGCGGAGTGCCTCCGCTGTCAAGACGCGGAATCGCTCGGCCTTGCCTCGCTCGTGGTGGATTAGGGAAGATAGTTGACGCGGTCGAGGAAATTCACAGTGAACTACCGATAGGTTGAAAAAATCCTCAAAGGTACTTCAAAGTTTCGCTTGAGCCTTTAGTAATTCATTGGCAATTACTTTATACGCGACAATAAACCACTCTTGCAGATGTCGAGGTTTTGCTTGCAAAACCGATTACGCGTTTTGGGTGCGGCGGCTCGCCGCTTAAGGGCAACGCCCTTAACATTCTTTGCCCCTAAAGGGCGGACTTTGTCTGCCCTCATTGACTAATGTTGCTAACCAAAAGAAAAAGCGGCGGATTTTATCCGCCGCTCAAAGAGCAATGAATGTTGGGCTTCGCCCAAAAGTGTTTCGCTCTCTGCGGAGAGCGACAAGGGCTTTGCCCTTGACCTACAAGCTTTTGAAAAAGCTTGAGCAAAACTTTTAATTGTCTTATGGGAGGCAAATAATGAATTATAAAATGAATCTTGGTGCATGGAATAGCATTTTCGCTGTTCCATGCAGTGTTGTCGATGAACATATAAAACTTGCGGGAGCGGCTCAACTAAAGGTTTTGTTGTGGTTTTTGCGTCACGCAGGAGAAAATTTCTCCGATGAAGATATGGCGGCTGCACTCTCAATGAGTCCAGCCGATGCCCGTGACAGTATGCAATACTGGATAGCAACAGGCATTATAACCATAGATAAAGAAAGTGGTTCAATAACTCCTTCTGTAAATGAAACTTCTGCACCATTTGGCTTTAAGCTTACAGAAAAGCCTACTTTTACCGCTAAAATAGAGCCTAAGGTTAAAACTTTAAAAGCAGAACTAAAGCCTGTCGAACAGCCGATTGAAAAAAAGCAAAGCGAGCCTAAGAAACCACTTTCAAGACCACAAAAGCCGGATTCCGCACACCTTGCAGAAAGAATGATTGCTGACCCATCAATCGCATTTCTTATGCAAGAGGCAGATAATATTCTTGGCAGAATGACAAGTAATGCTGATAAATGTACCTTGCTTATGCTGAACGAATATTACGGACTTCCAGTTGAAGTTATAATAATGCTTTTGCAGTATCTTCAGGATATGGGCAAAACCAATATGAAATACATAGAAAAGGTTGCCGAAAGTTGGGGAGATAGCGAAATAACAACCGTTGACAGAGCCGAAAAGGAAATTATGCGTATGACCAATAGCAGAACTGCCTTTAGGCTGATAGTTCAGACGCTTGGTCTTGAGGAACATTCCCCGACAGATAAGGAACTCAAACAAGCTGAGAGATGGGTAAACGAATGGCACTTCACAGCAGATATGATTCGTGAAGCATACGAAAGATGCGTTGATGCTAAGGGTAAGTATATTCCTAATTATGTCGAATCCATACTTGACCGCTGGCATAAGGCTCAGATTACAACCTTAGAGCAGGCTAAGGCAGAAAAAAAGCCCAAAAGAGCCAAATTCTCAAGCGAATCAGAGGCGACATACGATTTGGACGCATATGAAAATTCAAGCATTTTTGACGAATAAGGTGATATAAACAATGGGATATTCCAAAGATATATATGATGACGCTTTGGAGGAACTGAAAGCGAGAAGAAATAAAGCAGAATATGATGCAATGGTAAAGCATTCAGAGCTTGTCAAAAAATTGCCGAGGGTACAGGAGATAGAAGAAAGCCTTGCAAAAACAAGTACAATGGCGGCTCGTGCGGTATTTGCCGACAGAATAAGCGTAAGAGAAATGCTCGAAAAGCTCAAGACACAAAATCTTGCCTTGCAAATGGAGCTTAAAACAATTTTAGAAAAAAATGGTTATCCGTCAGATTACCTCGACATACATTATAGTTGCAAAGAATGTAGCGATAAGGGATATATTGACGGAAAAATGTGTTTATGCTTAAAAAAGCTTTTGCGTGAAAAGGCATATGATAAGCTAAATAGCGTTTCTCCACTTTCACTTTCGGATTTCAAGACATTTTCGCTCGATTATTACAGTCGAGAGCCTATTCGTGAGGGTGAAAAAATGATTTCTCCATATGCAAGAATGGAGAAAATTCTTAATTTCTGCGAAAGCTATGCGGTAAACTTCACACCAAAATCAAGAAGTATTTTGTTTCAGGGCGGTTCGGGACTTGGAAAAACTCACCTTTCGCTTGCAATAGCAAAGGAAGTCATCGGCAACGGCTACGGTGTGGTCTATTCCTCTGCGCCTGATATTCTCTCAAGGCTTGAGAGCGAGAGATTCAACGATGATAAAACCACTGACGCAACAGAAAATCTTCTTAAAGAATGTGACCTTTTAATTATAGATGACCTCGGAACAGAATTTCTTACACAGTTTACATTGTCAAAAATTTATAATATAATAAATACAAGAATGCTGCTGAAAAAGCCAATAATAATAAGTACAAACCTTACGCTTAAAGAACTTGAAAAATCATATCATCAGAGATTGGTTTCAAGAATAATAGGAGAGATGCTCAGGCTTAAATTTATTGGCAGGGATATTCGTCAGATGCAGTATAATGATACAATTAAGAAAGGGTGATTTCTTTGGAAAGAAAGGTATTGATAACGGCAGACAGCACTTGCGATTTGCCGGCAGAGATTAAAAAGAAATATAATATTTCAATATATCCGCTTCATATTATTCTTGGCAGAACAAGCTACGATGATGGTGTGAATATAACACCTGATGAGATTTATAAGCACTTTAAGGCTTCAGGAACACTTCCAAAAACTTCGGCTGTCAATGTTCAGGAATACATCGATGGATTTTCACCACTTGTAGAGCAAGGCTATGAGATAGTGCACATAAACTTGGGTTCAGCACTTTCTGCTTCATATAAGAATTGCTGCATTGCCGCAGAACAGCTTGGTAATGTTTATCCGGTCGATTCCTGCAATCTTTCAGGTGCGTCAGGACTTCTCGTTCTTGAAGCCGCTGAAATGGCTGAAAAGGGAATGTCCGGCAAGGAAATTGCAGAAAATGTTCGTGCATTAACTCCGAAAACTTATGGAAGTTTTGTTGTTGATAGGCTTGATTATCTTCGTGCAGGCGGAAGATGTTCAACTATTGCAATGCTTGGTGCAAATCTCCTCAGCCTAAAGCCAAGTATCATTGTAAATAATAAGGACGGTTCTATGACTGTTGGCAAAAAGTATAGAGGTAAACTCGAAAAGGTTTTGCCGCAATATATTGATGATAAGCTCTCAGAATTTGATGATATCAACCCGAAAAGAGCTTTTATAACACATTCAGGTATATCTGATGAGCGTTTAAAGCTTGTTTATGACTATCTCAAGAGTAAGAATGTATTTAATGAAATTATTATTTCGAGAGCGGGCTGTACTATTTCATCGCATTGTGGTCCGAATACATTAGGAATTTTATTTATGACAAAGTGATTTAAAACACCAAAGGAGATTCTATGAAACTAAAAACAAAGGATATTGTTCTTACAACCCTCCAAAAAGAAAACAGAGAGATTTCTCGTGATGAGCTTTTTAAGCTTTCAGGAATATCCAATAAGGCAAGCTATAATCTTGCTATTTCGGAACTTCAGGAGGACGGCGATATTATCCTTATAAAGAATAAAGATGTTGTGTTGAGTGAAGCAATGGGATATGTAAAGGCAACAATTCTCAGAAGCTCAAGATATTTTTCATTTGCAAGACCGGCAGACGGTTCACCTGATATATTTATTCCTTGCGAAAAGATGAAGGACGCTATTCCCGGAGATGTTGTCCTTCTGCAAGATATTCGCCAAGAGGAAAAAGGTCCTTCCGCAGGAATTTTCCGTATAGTAAAAAAGGGCGACAGACTTATAACAGGTATGGTCGAGAGATATAAAAGTAAGCTTTCTGTTATTGCAGACGGTGGATTCGGATATAGTATTCCGATTGTAAGGGGCGGAGAGCTCAGATCCCGTGACGGCGATAAGGTTCGTGCTGCTCTTATGTATGACCAGCACGAAAGAAAGCTTTATTGCCGAGTTTTGAGTATTTACGGCAAGGCAAACAGTGCAAAGATATGTGCTGATGCAATTATAGACAGATATGGTATTCCGAGCGAATTTTCAAAGGGACTTCGTGCAGAGGCAAAGAGAGTTTCGGAAGAACCTATCACAGCAGAAGAAATAGCAAAACGCAGAGATTTGCGTGATGAGGCAATCCTCACCATCGACAGTGCGGACGCAAAAGACCTTGACGATGCAATTTCCGTCAAGAAAACTGAAAACGGCTGGATACTCGGCGTACATATCGCCGATGTTTCGCATTATATCCGAGAGGGAAGTGAGCTTGATAAGGAAGCCTTTGAGCGTGGAACCTCCGTATATTTTGCAGATAGAGTTATTCCAATGCTACCGGAGGAGCTTTCAAACGGCTGTTGTTCGCTTAATAGCGGAACAGATAAGTTGACCTTCTCTGCTATTATGAATATAGACCAAAAGGGAAATCTTTGCGATTTTGAATTTTGCAAGAGCATTATCAATTCAAAGGTAAGAGGAGTTTATTCCGAGGTTAATGAGATTCTTGCAGGAACTGCTGATGATGAACTTATAAAAAAATATTCCCCAGTTGCACAAACTCTCAAAGACGGCGAAGAGCTTTATGCAGTTCTTAAGCAAAACGCTAAAGAGCGTGGTGAGCTTGAAATTGAAACAACTGAACTTAAATTTGTCCTCAATGAAGCAGGCGTATGTATAGATGTTTCAACAAGAACTCGTGGCAAATCAGAAGAAATGATAGAGCAGTTTATGATTATGGCAAATCAGGCTGCCGGTAAACTGGCTAAGGAAAAGAATATACCGTTTGTTTATCGTATTCACGCAAAGCCTGAGGCAGAGAGAATTGCAACACTTTCAGATTTAGCACAGGCTTGCGGTTTCAGAGTTAATAAGATAAAGCCGGGACTTACACAGCGTGATTTAGCAGAATTGCTTTCAGCGGCAAAGGGTACAAGATACGAAAAGCTTATGTCTATGCAGGTTCTCCGCACTATGGCAAAGGCACAGTATGACGATAAGCCAATCGGACACTTTGGTTTGTCGCTTGCAGATTACTGCCACTTTACATCTCCGATAAGGCGTTATCCGGATACATCAATCCACCGTATTCTTTCAGCTCTTGTCGGCGGAATGTCTGTTGAAGAAATCAGAAGAAAATATGAAGATTTCGCAGAGGAATCCGCAAAGCAGTCATCAGAAAGAGAAGTCAGAGCAGTAAATGGTGAGCGTGATACAGAAAAGTGTTATGCGGCAGAATATATGACAGCACATATAGGCGAATGTTATGATGGCGTAGTTGAAGGTGTAACCGCAAAGGGAATATTCGTATCAATTCCTTGCGGAATAGAGGGTTTTGTAAACCTTTCAAGACTTGAAAATGCGTTTTTTGAATATAATGGCACAACAACTACAACCGATAAGCGTTCCGGAATAAGCTATTCTATTGGTGATAGTGTAAGAGTCAAGGTTACTGCCGCAACAGTAGCACTTGGCACGATAGATTATGAATTAGTATAGTAAAGTCTAACAAACTTTCCTAAGACGCTTAAAAGTTTCGCTCGAGGCGGAGTGCCTCCGCCGTCAAGACGCGGAATCGCTCGACAAGTCTCGCTCGTAGTGAGTGAGGGAAGATAGTTGACACGGTTGGGGAATTTTCCAATGGACTACCGATTAGCTAACCAACTTTCCAAAGACAAATAAAAGTTTCGCGCGAGCCTTTGAAAAGGCTCGCGGTTTCCAAAGGCGGAGCCTTTGGTGGGTTTTAAGGGCGAAGCCCTTAACATCTCTTTCATCTCAAGCGGTGGACTATGTCCACCGCTTTTTTACTGATGTTATTTACAAGCCTCCGAATGGGTGAATAAATTTTACCTTTACACTTAAACCCGATATTTATTACGGGCAAAAGAAAAAAGAGCGGACAAAGTCCGCTCTTTAGGAGCAAAGAATGTTAAGGGCGTTGCCCTTAAAACCCACGAGGGACTCCGTCCCTCGACCCTGCAAGCTTTTGAAAAAGCTTGAGCAAAACTTTTGAGTTTCTTAGGCGAATCTGCCAATTCAACGGCGGCGAGGACGACGATTTACACCAAGTATTCCGCCAAATGAACCTGATAAAAGCATTGCGGCAAATCTCATAAGTGTATCAAGGTTTATTGAATCAGAGGAAAGTATAGTTCCTGTCAATAGAACAATGATGAATAAAAACAATGCCGATAAAGCACCTACTATAATTCCACGAGATTTAAGTATGCGTGAGGCGAGAAAGCCTGCTAAAAATGCCGATACACAAGAAGAAATAATCGCCGCCGCGAATACTGCCGTTTGTGATAGGGATTTCATTTTAAGCACGAAAAATGCACTTAAAAATAACATCAATATAAGTATCACGCCACCGAATAATCCGCCGAAAATTACAGCACGAGCCATAGACTTTATTGTGATTTGTTGCGATTTTTCGTTTCTCACATAAAAACCCTCCCGAAACAATTATATTCTAATTGTATTCGGAAGGGTTTCTTAATATGATATTTTATTTTTGAGAAAAAATCAATCCTCGTCCTTTTTGCCAAAGAATCTTTTCTTTTTCTTAGGCTCTTCATCTTTTAATAACTTAGGTTCTGCTTTTTTAGGCTCAGGATTCTTTTCTGTATCGATAGTAGAGATAGCCCATCTCTTGATTCTGAGTCTTGAACGGTCACTTGCTGTTTCGATAACAAGAGAGTCATCATCTTTAATAGAAACGACACGACCCATAATACCGCCGATGGTTGTAATATCATCGCCAATCTCAAGGCTGTTTTTCATTTCTTCCTCAGCCTTCTTTTTCTTCTTGTTAGGACGGAAGATAAAGAAATAAATAGCAAGAGCAAGAAGAGCATACATACCAAGAATCATCCATATTTGACCTGGACCTTGTTGTTGAGCTACATCTGCCGAAGAAGCAGCATTATCAAGTAAATTAAAGTTCATTCTTTTTACATTCCTTTCAATTTCAAAAAGTCCAATGGAAGATTTTTCAAGTTTCCATAAAGACTAATAATGATATTATAGCAATTTAATCAGTAATATGCAAGGGGAATGTGTCAGATTCGTCTACCTATAATTTCTGCATATTCATTATAAAATTTGTCAAATTCGTCATTTTTGAGTGCTTCACGAATTTTCATCATAAGAGTATTATAGAAATAAATATTATGAATAACTGAAAGTCGCATAGCAAGCATTTCTCCGCTTTTGAAAAGATGTCTGAGATATGCACGAGAGAAATTTTTGCAAAGAGGGCAATCGCACTGTGAATCAACAGGCGAATCATCAAGAGTGTATTTTTCATTAAACATATTCATTCTACCGCTCCAAGTAAAGAGGTGAGCGTGGCGGGCATTTCTTGAAGGCATAACACAATCGAAAAGGTCAACTCCACGCCTTACAGCCTCAAGAATATTGAGCGGAGTTCCTACACCCATAAGATAGCGAACCTTATTTTTCGGAGCATAAGGCTCAACCGCCTCTATTATGCGGTACATTTCTTCTGCACTTTCACCGACAGCAAGACCGCCAATAGCATAACCGTCAAGGTCAAGCTCACTGATAGCCTTCATATGCTCAATTCTGATATCCTCATAGGTTGAACCCTGATTTATTCCAAAAAGCTGTTGTTGTTTGTTGATAGTGTCTTCTCTTGAATTAAGCTCTATCATTTTTTTCTTGCAACGAACAAGCCAGCGATAAGTTCTGTCGCAGGAATTTTTCGTATAATTATATTCGGCAGGGTTTTCGATACATTCATCGAAAGCCATAGCAATATCAGAACCGAGATTGGACTGAATAGTCATACTTTCTTCAGGTCCCATAAAGATTCTGTGACCATCAATATGAGAAGAAAAGGTAACGCCTTCCTCAGTTATGTTTCTGAGCTTTGCGAGGGAAAAAACCTGAAATCCGCCACTATCTGTAAGGATAGGCCCATCCCAACGGGTAAATTTATGAAGTCCGCCAAGTTTTTTGATATTCTCATCACCAGGACGCAGGTGCAGATGATAAGTATTACATAGCTGAACCTGACAGCGGAGTTCCTTTAAGTCGAGTGCAGATAAAGCACCTTTTATTGCACCGCAGGTGGCAACATTCATAAAGCCCGGTGTCTGAACTTCGCCGTGTGCAGTTGTAAAAGAGCCAAGTCTGGCAGAACCGTTTGTTTTAATAAGCTTATACATTTGTTTCTGTTCTTCCTTTATTTTCGTTTCCGTCAGTAGAGAATTTAAGAGGATTATTGTCCTTGTCTACAAGTGCAGTCATCTTGTTGCCGTCGAAAACTGCAAGAGTACCAACCGGCATACAAAGAATACGGACAGCAAGCGGTCTGAACTTGAGAAGCTCACAGGTTTGAATTTCAGCGTAATCATCAGGTTCGTGCTGAGATTCGTCATCACCCATAACGCCGAGATACCAGCCGGAATCGTCCTCATTTTCAGGTTCAGAGCGTGAAAAATAAATGTCTTTTGCATTTAGAGCGTCTTTAAGTACAAGCATTTTATGCTTAAAAGTTATAGGCATAGTGCCTGGAACGACCTGAATACCTGCTGTGTGCATAGCTTCACTTTGAAGATTTTGCACCATAAGCGGAATTGTAAGATTGTTTGTTCTTGCATTATGTGGGTCACGATGAAAGTCAGGAGCAAGAATATCCCAATAGTCTTCTTCTTGCTTGAAGTAATAATAGGACCAGCCTGCGCAGAGGGTAAATTCTTCATTGAAAATATCTTTTTGAGAATTTAGCTGAGCGATAACCTCAGCCAAAGAGCGAACAGCATTTTCGAGTTTTTCTTCACAGGTAAGATGTACTGTCTTATCAGCAATCTGTACAATATAAGTTCTCATAATATAGGCATCTCATTTCTGTATAAATTTTATTCTGAAATTGTTTAATTTTCATTAGAATTTCACTTCTAAATATAACAAATTGAATAGATAAAGTCAACCGCTGTCCAATAAAGTTTTTGCCTGATAAGTAAAAAAGATTATAAAAGGTATGTAAAAATTTTGAGTTAGGGTTGACAAACCAGAACAGAGGTGTTATTATAATTTTGGTTAGAATATGCTAACTTATCTGATGTTAAAGGAGATTTAACTAATGAGTTATTTAGAAATTGAAAAGGTTATCGGAAGAGAAATTCTTGATTCCAGAGGAAATCCAACAGTAGAAGCAGAGGTTACTCTTGCTGACGGTACTGTTGCAAGAGGTACAGCTCCAAGTGGTGCATCAACAGGAGAATTTGAGGCATTAGAGCTTAGAGATGGCGATAAGTCAAGATATCTCGGCAAAGGCGTTTCTAAGGCAGTAAATAATATAAATACAGTAATTAATGATGCTATCAAGGGACTTGACGCATCTGATATTTATGCAGTTGACAGAGCTATGCTTAAGGCTGATGGTACAAAAGATAAGTCTAATCTTGGTGCTAATGCTATACTTGCAGTTTCTATTGCAACAGCAAGAGCAGCAGCAACAGCTATGGATATTCCACTTTATAGATTCCTTGGCGGTATCTCAGGCAACCGTCTTCCTGTCCCTATGATGAACATTCTCAATGGTGGTGCTCATGCAGCTAATACAGTTGATGTTCAGGAATTTATGATTATGCCTGTTGGTGCTCCAAGCTTCAAAGAGGCACTTCGTTGGTGTTCAGAAGTTTTCCACGCACTCGCAGCACTTCTCAAGTCTAAGGGTCTTGCAACATCTGTTGGTGATGAAGGCGGTTTCGCTCCTGACCTTGCAAGTGATGAGGAAGCTATTCAATATATTCTTGAGGCTGTTAAGAATGCAGGTTATGAGCCTGGCAAGGACTTTATGATTGCTATGGACGCAGCTTCCAGTGAATGGAAAGGCGAAAAGAAGGGCGAATATGTTCTTCCAAAGGCAGGCACAAAGTTTACATCAGCAGAACTTATCGAGCATTGGAAAAAGCTTGTTGAGAAATATCCTATCGTATCTATCGAAGATGCTCTTGACGAAGAAGACTGGGAAGGCTGGAAGCTCCTCACAGCAGAGCTTGGCAACAAGGTTCAGCTTGTTGGCGATGACCTCTTTGTAACAAATACAGAAAGACTCAAGAAGGGTATTGACAATAAGTGCGGTAACTCTATCCTCATTAAGCTCAATCAGATTGGTTCAGTTTCTGAAACACTTGAGGCTATCAAGATGGCACATAAGGCTGGTTACACAGCAATTTCTTCACACCGTTCAGGTGAAACAGCAGATACAACAATCGCAGACCTTGCTGTTGCACTTAACACTTGCCAGATTAAGACAGGTGCTCCAAGCCGTTCAGAGAGAGTTGCAAAGTATAATCAACTTCTCAGAATTGAGGAAGAGCTTGGCGAAAGTGCAGTATATCCGGGTATTTCTGTATTCAGCTTTAATAAGTAATAGATTAATCCTCTAATATACCTTCAATATATAATAAGAAAACTCCGCTCGATATAGCTTTTGTCGAGCGGAGTTTTTCGATTCATATTAAAGTAACAGCCACAACTCAGAAAAAGAGTTATGGCTGCCATTTTATAAAAGTTAATTTATAGATAAGTAACAAAATTTACTCATCTTAGGATAAAATTCAGATTAGCATTTTTCAAGTGCCTGAGCCAAATCTGCAATCAAATCTTCTTTATCCTCTATTCCGCAGGAAATGCGGATAAGCTCAGCAGGAACACCGGCTGCTTTGAGTTGCTCATCATTCATTTGACGGTGTGTTGATGTAGCAGGATTAAGGCAACAAGTTCTTGCATCTGCAACATGAGTTTCGATTGCAGCGAGTTTCAGATTTTTCATGAATGCTTCTGCGGCTTTTCTGCCACCCTTCAAGCCGAAAGATACAACGCCACAGCCACCCTTAGGAAGATATTTTTGTGCAAGTGCATAATATTTATCACTTGGTAAGCCAGAATAATTAACATAAGCTACCTTTGGGTGATTGAGCAAGAATTCTGCAACAGCCTGACCGTTTTCAACATGGCGCGGCATACGAACATGAAGAGATTCAAGACCTAAATTGAGGATAAATGCGTTTTGTGGAGATTGAATACAACCGAAATCACGCATAAGCTGTGCTGTGCATTTTGTTATGAATGCACCTTCCTTGCCAAACTTTTCTGCATATGTAATTCCGTGATAGGATTCATCAGGTGTGCATAAACCGGGGAATTTTTCTGCATGAGCCATCCAGTCAAATTTACCCGAATCAACAATAGCGCCGCCGACAGCTGCACCGTGTCCGTCCATATATTTTGTTGTTGAATGTGTGACAATATCTGCACCCCACTCAATAGGACGGCAATTTATCGGTGTAGGGAAGGTGTTATCAACTATAAGAGGAACGCCGTGTGAATGTGCTGCCTTTGCAAATTTTTCAATATCAAGAACAGTAAGAGCAGGGTTTGCAATAGTTTCGCCAAAAACGGCACGAGTGTTTTCCTGAAATGCTGCATTAAGTTCTTCTTCTGTGCAGTCAGGAGAAACGAATGTAGCGGTAATGCCCATCTTAGCCATTGTTACAGCAATAAGATTGAATGTTCCGCCATAGATTGATGATGATGCAACTATATGACTTCCACACTCACAAATATTAAAAAGTGCAAAGAAATTTGCCGCTTGTCCGGAAGATGTGAGCATAGCCGCAGTGCCACCCTCAAGCTCAGCTATTTTAGCTGCAACATGGTCATTTGTAGGATTCTGAAGTCTTGTATAGAAATATCCTGATTCTTCCAAATCAAAAAGCTTGCCCATAGCCTCGCTGGTATCATATTTAAATGTAGTTGATTGGATAATAGGTACTTGACGAGGTTCGCCATTGCCGGGTGTATAGCCACCCTGTACACATCTTGTATTGATTTTATATTCTGACATTTTAAAAGCTCCTTTGATAAAATTTCAATAATTTCTTTTATAATTATATCAGATAATTGAATAAAGTCAATAATTCCTCCTATTATGCTATGAGATTATTCTATAACCAAGTAAAAGTAATTCTTTAAGCTTTAATAGAGCAAACTATACAAGTAATTTACCGCTTTGACTCCAAAATTATGCTGTATATTGTGTTTTATGTACTAAAATTGTCGATATTTTCCTTGACTTAGATTGGATAAAATATTATAATATTACCAACGACAAAAAAGCAAAAAAGTTCGTTGATGTTTTTTGCTTTTATATTAAGGAGTGTTTGTAATGCAGCAAATAGTATGCCCAAAATGTAAAGCGTTAGCGGAAGCAGGTTTGAATTTCTGTCCGAGTTGCGGTGCTCCGCTTCCACTTCCAAGCTCTCGTGGCGGCCACGCCGGTGAGAATTTAACCCAGGTTAATCAACAGCATGTCGCTAAGGCTATTCTTAACGAAGGCAAGAAGAAAGAAAATCCTAAAGTAGCTCTTGTTGTTGGGGTTGTTACAATCGTTTTGGTTATTGGTATAATTGCGGCTTTGATTATTACTGCTGGTGTTTCTTCATCTACAACTCCGACAGTTGCAGATTCTATTGCTAATTCAGGCACTATAGAGTCTTCTGCTCCGGCTTCTGAGTCTTCTGTAGCAGCTGTTGTTACATCTGACGAAAGTTCAGAGGCTGAAAGCTCTGCTGAAGCAAGTGTAGAGAGTACAACAGAAGTTTCAACAGAGAGTTCTTCCGCTGAAAGTATTGCAGAGCCTGCAGCTTCTGAAATTGTCATCAAGGCAGAAAAGCCGGATGATTGGACTGATATGTATGCTTATATTTATACTGATGATATGTTCAAGAATGCTAACTGGCCTGGTGAAGCTATGACAGATAATGGTGACGGTACATATTCTTACACAATTCCAAACTCATTTGCTGATAAGAATACATTCGTTGTTTTCTCAACAAGTCAGCTTAATACAGGAGCTAAGTTATCAAAGCAATTCCCATATATGAATGATAATGGCTACAATATCAGCGAAAAGTCTACATTCACAGTAAGTGACTTTAAGTCCTATGCAAGTGAAAAGGTTGCTCAGTAAAATATAAAAAGGGTATTTAAAGGCATAGTTCGTAAGAATTATGCCTTTTTATGTTTTTGAAATAAAAAATAAAAAAATAAGGTATACTACTTCGCAAAATGCAAAAAATGGTGTATAATATAAATTATGGAATCTATTATATAGAAGGAGTCTAAGATGTTAGAATTAAAGAATATTTCCTTTTCGGCAGAAAATGACGAGGGGAAAAAAGAAATTATACACAATGTAAGTTTAAAGCTTAATGAACGTTTTATAGCATTGACAGGTCCTAACGGCGGAGGAAAATCCACTCTTGCAAAGATTATCGCAGGAATCTATACCCCGACAGACGGACAGATTATATTTGACGGTATCGATATAACAGGAAAGAGTATCACAGAAAGAGCAAGAATGGGTATAAGCTTCGGTTTTCAGCAGCCGGTCCGTTTTAAAGGTATTACCGTTCAGGATTTAATCAATCTCGCGACAGGCAAAAAGCTCTCTGTTGCTCAGATTTGTGATTACCTTTCAGATGTCGGGCTTTGTGCAAGAGAATATATAAATCGTGAGGTTAATGCAAGTCTTTCGGGTGGTGAGCTTAAAAGAATCGAAATAGCTATGGTTATGGCGAGAGGTACAAAGCTTACTATTTTTGATGAACCGGAAGCAGGAATAGACCTTTGGAGCTTTAGTAATCTTATTTCTGTATTCGAAAAAATGTATGAGAAAAAAGGCGGTACTATCCTTATAATATCTCATCAGGAGCGTATCCTTAATATTGCGGATAGAATAATCGTTATTGCAAATGGTGAAATCGTTAAGGACGGCAAAAAAGAAGATGTTCTTGATGGACTTCTCACAGCAAAAACCTGTGCCGCACTCACAGATAAGATGTAAGGGAGGGAATATAATATGGCACTTGATAAAATCCAAATGAATTTACTTAAAGAAGTTGCAAATCTTGAATCCGTACCAGAGGGTGCATATAATATTCGCTCTAATGGTAAGCTTGAATCAAGAAACTGCACTGAAAATATAGAAATCGTTACAAAAAAGGATAAACCGGGCATAGATATTATAATTCGTCCAGGAACTAAAAACGAAAGAGTAGATATTCCTGTTATTCTTACGCAGACAGGACTTAATGACCTCGTTTATAATGATTTTTATATCGGAGAGGGAGCAGATGTTCTTGTTGTTGCCGGCTGTGGTATTCATAATGCAGGGGATAAGGATTCCGAACACGATGGCATACATTCCTTCCATGTCGGAAAAAATGCTCGCCTTAAATATATAGAAAAGCATTATGGCGAGGGTGACGGCAACGGTTCAAGAATACTGAATCCTACAACAATAGTTGAGATTGATGAAAACGGATATATGGAGATGGAAACAGCACAGATTAAGGGTGTTGATTCAACATATCGTCTTACAAAGGCTGTTCTTAAGGATAAGGCTACACTTGTTATCCACGAAAAGATTATGACTCACGGCAAGCAGACGGCTACCACAGAATTTCATGTAGACCTCAATGGTAAAAATAGCGGTACTCATGTAGTTTCTCGTTCCGTTGCGAAGGGTGATTCTCACCAGAAATTTATATCTTGCGTCAATGGTAATAATCTTTGTAATGGTCATACTGAGTGTGACGCTATTATTATGGATAACGGTAAAGTTACAGCTGTCCCGGAGATAACTGCAAATGATGAAAACGCAAGTCTTATTCATGAGGCGGCTATTGGTAAAATTGCAGGCGAACAGCTTATCAAGCTTATGACTCTCGGACTTACCGAAAAAGAGGCCGAGGAGGAAATCATCAACGGCTTCCTGAAATAATGCGTGATAATCATTTTTGCTAACTCACTTTCCCAAGACACTTAAGCGGCGAACCGCCGCAGCCAAGACGCGTAATCGTTCGACAAGTCTCACTCGACACTCTTAATCGTCTTATGTTGTCGCAGTCGATGAAACTACCGATAAACTAACAGATTAAGTGTAGGGGCGCACTGTGTTCGCCCTTAAGAGGGCAAGATAGGTTAAGGGCGTTGCCCTTAAAACCCACCAAAGGCTCTGCCTTTGGAAACCGCGAGCCTTTTCAAAGGCTCGAGCGAAACTTTTATCTGTCTAAGGGAAGTGCGTTAGCTAATCGGTAGTTGATTGGAAAATTCCTCGACCGCGTCAACTATCTTCCCTAACTCACTACGAGCGAGACTTGTCGAGCGATTCCGCGTCTTGACAGCGGAGGCACTCCGCCTCGAGCGAAACTTTTATTTGTCTAAGGGAAGTGCGTTAGCTAATCGGTAGTTCATTGGAAAATTCCTCGACCGCGTCAACTATCTTCCTTCACTCACTACGAGCGAGGCGAAGCCGAGCGATTCCGCGTCTTGACAGCGGAGGCACTCCGCCTCGAGCGAAACTTTTATCTGTATAAGGAAAGTGCGTTAGCTCATTGATAATTTTGTTAGTTAGTGCAGTAGCTAACTTGACAATTCTTGTAAAATACGGTACTATATTTAATATAAAAACTGAATAAATTATTTACGGGGGTATCGGATAAGCGTCCGATTGAGAATTAAACCCTTTGAACCTGTCGGTTGATACCGTGGTAGGGAAGTAAATTTGTAGAAATTGAGATTTTTACTATCCTTAAATATAAGCGGGATTATACCGCTTATTTTAGTTCTCAAGTTATTAAGCCTGCCGTTGTGCAGGCTTTTTTTATTTTTTAGGAGGTGGATTTTATGAAAACAGCTTTGACTATTGCAGGCTCGGACTGCAGTGGTGGAGCAGGAATACAGGCAGATTTGAAAACCTTTTCAGCAAACGGTGTTTTCGGAATGAGTGTAATTGTTTCAGTTGTTGCAGAGAATACTTCTCGTGTAATATCAGTTGAAGATATTTCTCCGGAAATGATTAAGAATCAGATTGACGCTGTTTTTGAAGATATTGAAGTAGATGCTGTCAAGGTTGGTATGCTTTCATCAGAAGTTTGTATGAAAGCCGTCGCGGAAAAGCTCCGCCAGTATAAACCGAAATATACTGTTATAGACCCTGTTATGGTGGCAAAGGGCGGACACGCTCTTATGAAACCTGAAGCACTTGAAGCTTTAAAAACGGAAATTATTCCACTTGCATATGTTCTTACGCCGAATATTCCAGAGGCAGAAACTATTACAGGAATGAGCATAGAAAGTCAAGAAGATGTGCAAGAGGCTGCAAAGAAGATATATTCGCTTGGTGCAAAAAATGTTTTGATTAAGGGCGGACATCTTTCAGGTGATGCAATAGATTTACTCTATGACGGTAAATCGTTCTATACCTTTACAACAGAACGCATAAACACTAAAAATACTCATGGAACAGGCTGTACATTTTCGTCAGCTATTGCCGCAAATCTTGCAAATGGCTTAAACTTAAATAAAGCTGTTGAAAAAGCAAAATCTTACATAACAACAGCGATTGAACATTCACTTCCGATAGGAAAAGGACATGGACCGACAAATCATTTTTATGAATTATATACGAAAGGATTGCAATTATGAACTATAAAACACAGATGGAAGCCGCTAAAAAGGGCATAGTCACAAAAGAAATGGAAACCGTTGCACAGAAAGAGCAGATGGATACTAAGGAGCTTATGGAGCTTGTTGCAAAGGGTACAGTTGCTATTCCTGCGAATATCAACCATAAATCTCTCAGTGCTGAGGGTATCGGTGACGGACTTAAAACAAAAATCAATGTCAATCTCGGAATTTCCGGCGACTGCAAGGACTATACTCTTGAGTTTGAAAAGGTAAAAATGGCTATCGACTTCGGAGCAGAGGCTATTATGGACTTAAGTAACTACGGCAAGACAAACACTTTCCGTAAACAGCTTATTGAATATTCTCCTGCAATGATAGGTACAGTTCCTATGTATGACGCTATCGGTTATCTTGAAAAAGACCTCCTTGATATAAAGGCAGAGGATTTCTTAAAGGTTGTAGAGGCTCATGCAAAAGAGGGCGTAGACTTTATGACAATTCACGCAGGTATTAACAAGAGAGCCGTTGAGTGTCTAAAGCGTGATAAGAGAAAGATGAATATTGTTTCTCGTGGCGGTTCATTGCTTTTTGCATGGATGGAAATGACAGGAAATGAAAATCCTTTCTATGAGCATTATGATGAAGTTCTTGATATTCTCAGAGAATATGACTGCACAATAAGTCTTGGTGACGCACTCAGACCAGGCTGTATTGACGACAGCACAGACGCAGGACAAATCAGCGAGCTTATAGAGCTTGGCGCATTGACAGAAAGAGCATGGCAAAAAGATGTTCAGGTTATGGTTGAGGGTCCAGGACATATGGCTATGAATGAAATTGCTGCAAATATGAAGATTCAGAAAAGAATCTGCCATAATGCACCTTTTTATGTTCTCGGACCGCTTGTTACAGATATTGCACCGGGTTATGACCACATTACATCAGCAATCGGCGGAGCTATTGCCGCAAATAACGGTGCAAACTTCCTTTGCTATGTAACCCCGGCAGAACACCTTCGTTTGCCAGACCTCAGCGATGTTAAGGAGGGTATCATTGCTTCTAAGATTGCCGCACACGCAGCAGATATTGCAAACGGTATTAAGGGTGCAAGAGATATTGATAATAAAATGGCAGACGCAAGACACAAGCTTGATTGGGACGCTATGTTCGAGGTCGCTATTGATAAGGAAAAGGCTAAGAGATATTATGAGTCGACACCAGTAAGCGAGCGTCATACCTGCTCAATGTGCGGAAAGATGTGTGCTGTCAGAACTACAAATCTTATCCTTGAGGGCAAGGAAGTTAAGTTCTGCTCAGAACTCTAATTCAGCGGTGAGAGTATGAAAACAAATTCAGAAATTTATCAGCTCTATCTTGTGACAAACCGAGAGCTTATGTCAACAAAAACTCTTGAAGAAGCTGTTGAAAAAGCCATTGATGGTGGCTGTACTATGGTTCAGTTAAGAGAGAAAAGCCTCTCGTCAAGAGATTTTTATAATACTGCAAAAGCTCTCAAGGAATTTTTGCAAACTCGTGGAGTACCGCTTATTATAAATGATAGAGTTGATATTGCTCTTGCTGTCGGTGCAGACGGTGTACATATAGGTCAAAGCGACCTGCCTTTGCACGAGGCACGAAAAATTCTCGGCAACGAAAGAATCATCGGTGCAACCGCACCAACACTTCCGCTTGCACTTGTTGCGGAAAGAAATGGTGCTGATTATCTCGGCGTTGGTGCAGTTTTTGGTACAACTACCAAAAAAGACGCTAAGAAAAATACTATTGAAGTTCTCAGCGAGATTGCACATACAGTTAATATTCCCGTAGTCGCTATCGGTGGAATAAATGCCGATAATGTAGCCAAACTTGCCGGAAGTGGCATAAGCGGAGTAGCAGTTGTTTCGGGAATTATAGCACAAAAGAATATTACAGAAGCTTCACGCAAAATTCTTAATATTCTAAAAAAGGAGGTACTATGAGCGAGATAAAGGGAGTAATTTTTGACCTTGACGGTACATTGATAGATTCTATGTATGTTTGGCGTAAGATAGATGTAGATTTTCTTGCGGAAAGAGGTTTAGAAGTTCCGCCTGATTACGAACAGGCTATCAAGACTATGCACTTTGAAACCGCCGCCGAATATACAATCGCAAGATTTGGGTTTAAGGAAAGCCCACAAGAAATTATGTCGATATGGCTTGGTATGGCATTAAATGAATATGCACATAATGTCAGGCTCAAAGATAATGCCGAGGAGCTTTTGCAAAAGCTAAGAACGCTTGGTGTGAAAATCGGTATAGCCACCTCGTCAAAACCCATTCTTGCCGAACCTGTCTTAAAAAATAATGGCGTTTATGATTACTTTGATACGATATGCTGTACCTCAGAAGTTGGTGTGGATAAGCGTCACCCCGATATATACCTCTTAACCGCAAAAAAGCTTGGTGTCAAGCCCGAAGAATGTGTAGTTTTTGAAGATATAATTGACGGCATAAATGGTGCAAAGCTTGCGGGAATGAAAACCATTGCCGTATATGACGAGGGTTCGGCGGACGATGTTGAAATACTAAAATCCATAGCTGACAAATATATATATTCATTCACAGAATTGCTTTGATAAAGATTCTTGATTAGGTGTTAAATGCACTTGGTCAAGAATCTTTCTTTTATAGAATTATTCGACAAAGTTTACCAGAAACCGTCAAATTTTACCACTTTGTAGAAATTTATTAATTTGTATGATATAATTTATAGTAACTTATCTTTATTTATATTATTTTATATCAAATTTATTCATTATTTTTTAAAAATGTATATTTAATATTGACATTCGCTAAAATTATGATATAATGTAAGTATAAATGTACATTTATAAAATTAAACACAGAAAGGAAAGATAATTTTTATGTTTAAAAAAATTATCGCAGCCGCATTGGCTGCACTAACACTCACAGTGGCAGGTAGTACTGCTTTTGCAGCAAGCAATGAAGGTTGGGTTAATGCAAAAGATAATCCAAATTCATACTATCATTATTGTACCCCTGGTAGTTGTTTTCACGCAGTAGAAACAACTTATCTTGGAATGTCAGCGTGTGGAAGATGGGGATTTGTTTATTCTCCTAGTAAAGACCATAAAGATAGTTATAAGTATATTTCTGTTACTACATATGGATATAATGAAGACACTAGATCTCATTATGTAAAAAAGACCGTAAATAATAGTGGAGTTAAGTCTGAAATTATATCACCAACTGCATATATTGATGGAAAAGTAAGCAAAGTTGTATATAATGGCCAAGTATTTCGTACTGCTGAAAAAAAATCTGGAATTTTGAAAAAATATCTTATTGGTTCTTTTAGAACAGGCACACCAAGAAAGTAAAATATAATATAAATATGGTTCTGCCTATGGAAATTTTAATTTTAGTTTGCCATAGGCAAAATCATTTTTATGAAAGAGAGGCGATAATCTTGACTTGGTTATCTTTAGTATTTAAAAATATCAAAAAATTCATACAGAATAAGCCGTTTTTATTTGCATTTTTAGTAATATCACAAATAATTTGTGCTATAATTATTTTTCTTGTGTGTGGTTTCATTGATAACGCTAATCGAGCAGAAAAGGTAGTTAATGAAGGCAGTAAACAATTTTATATTTCTCTTGTAATTGCTAATTCAGATGAAGCAAATAATTATTTTTTAGGGGAAGATGGCAAATATTATCAAGAAGATGAAGATGGTAATTTAATTCCATATGATGAAAATACTCCTAGTTTTGAATATACTGAAGATTCTAATTTTGAAGTTCTTAAACCTAAAATAGATGAACTTATTAAATTTCTTGGCGATGATTTTAGTCGTTTTTCTTTGTTTGCAACAACAAATAAAAAAGATGGCTTATATTTTTCAACAGGTTATAGTGATATAGATAGTTATGATAATGAGGATATAAAAAAATTTGAGATGTCAAACGAAAAGATAGTAGAAATAAATCCAAAAGATGATTATTACACAGAAAAATATGGAAAATCACTTAATATTGGTGATAAAATTGATATAAACGGAGAAGAGTATACCATAGCTAAACATTCATCTGGTGAAACAATGAGTATTCCGTATAACTCTGTAGATAAGTATTCTCTTGCTACGGGTATGTATGTTTCCACAAAAGAAGTTTGTTCACCTAAAAGATGTGAAGAAATAACAGAAAAAATGAAAGAACTTTTTGGTGATGAAAAAGAATTTTCTCCTCCAGAACCACGAGTTCTTGAGGAACTTCAAAATATACAGCTTGCTTATAGTATTACAGCCGCAGTTATTATTATGATTATCCTGAATATAAGTAGAGTATATTCTTATGTTCTTACATATAGAAAGAAGCCTTTTGCCGTTATGAATATATGCGGTGCAAGTAAGGAAAAGATATTCTTGATTTATCTAACAGAACTTATGCTTACACTTATAGTTACTTTTGGCATAGCTTTACTAATTTTCCACACGCTTATATTACAGCCGATAGCGGTAAGCTACCCGAATTTCTTATTAAGTATGACTCCACAAACATATCTTATAATCTTCGGATTATATTTTGTGATTTCAATTTTAATAATGTCGCTTACAATTTCGAGATTTATAAACAAATCTGCTGTTGAGATGGAAAGGAGCGGTGACTAATGAAATATCTTAGATACGGCTGTCTTTCAATCAGCAAAAATGTGGTATTTACTCTTATTATGGTGCTTGAGGTTATGGCGCTTCTTGTCACAACAAATGTTACAATAGGCTCTGCAAATAGTAAAATGGTATTGGTAAAACCCTTTTCAGATATTATAAATAAAGAGGGCTATTATTGTGCCTTTGAGCCTATATGGGAAACATCAGAAGAGGCAGCTGAGTTTTATGGCTTGTTTAATAAGCTTAAATCAGCAACTATTATTTCATCAGAGAATTTTGGTTCAAGTATAATTACAGATGATGATATATTTTTTAAATATAGTATGCCATTGCAGAGTGGTTCTTGGCCAAAAACTGCCGCAGATGAACAGGGCAGACCTTATGTAGTTGTATCGCCAGATTATATGAAAAACGTAGGCGAAACAATTACCGCTGACGGTGTAGGCGAATGTGTAGTTTCGGGCGTTCTCACTGAAGTTACATATATTCCGAATTTTTCTATTTATGACAATGAAAAGGATAATATAACCAGCTTTTATAGAAGTGCCGACTATAAAATGGCAATAGAAGCAATTAAGGCTGGCAGTTCAGATGAACTGAAATATAGCGATTCAGCAATTATTTTAGCTAAAAGTGCATATAAGGCTTTAAATGGCAATAAAGATGTGACATATCTTAGCTGTTTTATAGTATATGATGATAATATCTCAAAAGCCGATATAGAATATAATAAAGATATTATGCAAAAAATTACTGATTTCCAAAAAGATAATACAGACCTTTTCCCAATGAAACCAGACTTTACACCACTTTCACAGATAAAGGCTGGCACAGATACATATATAACAAATAGTTATATAGACATACTTCCAATAATACTTGTTGTTGCGGCAATAGTTCTTATCGGACTTATAGGCTCTGTTGCGATAAATACTGTAACTCAGATAAGAAACTACGGAATATACTTCCTTTGCGGTTCAAAATGGAGCGATTGCTTTAAAATATCTCTTGCGAATATCTCAATAATACTGCTTTTCTCAGGAGTACTTTCGGGAATATTTCTCTATTGCTCGAAATTTATCAATCTGAACTATCTTGTCGGACAGGTTTATGAGTGGAATAACCTCTATATTTCGCTTGGAATAATTTTTGCAATGATACTTCTTTCATTGATTATCCCGTTTGGCATAATAAGGTTCACATCACCTGTCGAAGTCATAAAAGCAAAGAAGTAAGGAGTGGAAGATATGCTGAAAATTGAAAATCTCACTAAAACATATAATTATAAAAAGTCTAATGCCTTTACAGCTCTGAAAGATGTTTCGCTTGAGGTGGCAGACGGAGAAATGCTTGCCATTATCGGAAAATCTGGAGCAGGCAAAAGTACGCTTCTCCATATAATCGGTTGTATAGATAAATTCGAGAAAGGTAGTTATACAATAGACGGAACAGATGTACATAGCCTTTCAGATAACAAGCTTGCGAAAATCCGCAATGAAAAAGTTGGTATAGTCATGCAGGATTTCGCCCTTGTTGATGAATATTCCGTTATCGAGAATGTTATGATTCCATTAAATTTCTCAAAGAAAAAGCTTGGCAAGCCAAAAGAACTTGCTATGAAAGCTCTCGAAAGAGTAGGTATATCAGACCTTGCTAAAAAGCCTGTTTCTAAGCTTTCGGGCGGTCAAAAGCAGAGAGCTGCCATTGCCAGGGCAATAGTCAATGACCCTTCTTTCATTCTTGCAGACGAACCGACAGGTGCTTTAGACACCAAAACCTCGTCAGAAATAATGGAGCTTTTTACCGAGCTTAATAAATCTGGCAAGACCGTTATAATCATAACGCACGACCCAACAGTGGCTGATAAATGCAAACGCAAGGTAGAAATTAGCGACGGCAGAATAATCTGAATAAATTTTTTGAAAAATTGTTGACTTTTGTAATTTTCGGTAGTATAATCAAACTAAAGTTAATTGAATAAGTAAACCGTTGAACAAGAAGAGTAGAGTTTATCGAGCGTATTAAGAGAGCTGATGTTTGGTGCGAATCAGTTATGCAGATTTACTTGAATGGGCTTGCAAGGGCAGCAGGAAACCGAATTATTTCGGAAGTAATGGCTGACGGGAACTCTGTCCGTTATCAGTAGAGTGCGTATGAAGTACGCAAAATGAGTGGGTTTTTTTTATAAATAACCAATTTGGGTGGTACCGCAGAAGTTTCAAAGCTTTTGTCCCAAGGATTAAGTTCCTTGTGACGAAAGCTTTTTTTGATTTTTAAAATACTGAAAAAGAGAGGTAATAACTATGATTAAGCCGTCTTGTGACGAAATTATGGAGCTTGCAAAAAGCTACAACACAATTCCTGTCTGTAAGGAAATTTTGGCTGATGTAATTACACCGATTACATTGCTCAGAAGAATAGCAGCTTCCAAGAAAAGATTTTTCTTGCTTGAAAGCATCGAGGGCGGCGAAAAGTGGGGAAGATATTCCTTTATAGGTTATGACCCGATTATGCGTGTAAGCTGTAAAAATGCTGTTGTAACAATCGACCGCAATGGCAAAATGGAGAATATCGGAACTAAAAAACCTCTTGAGGTTTTGCGTTCAATACTCAAAGATTATAAGTCACCAAGCCTTAAAGAGCTTCCGCCGTTTACAGGTGGTTTGGTTGGATATTTCGCTTATTCAATGATAGGCTATGCTGAACCAAAGCTTAAAATCAAGAGTGGAGATTTCAACGACTATGATGTAATGCTTTTCGATAAGGTTATTGCATATGACCACCTAAAGCAGAAAATCTGTGTTATAGTTAATATATCAACAGATAAAATTCTTGAAAATTACGGCAAGGCTACCGCAGAAATTGAGAAAATAATAAATCTTATAAATGACGCATCTCCTTTACCAGAGCTTAAAGGCAGAATGAAATCTGATTTTGAGTGCAATGTCAGCGAAAAAGAATATTGCGATATAGTTGAGAAAACAAAAGAATATATTCGTGACGGAGATATTTTTCAGGCAGTTATTTCACGAAAGTTTACTTGTAAATATGACGGCAGCTTAATAAATGCCTATCGCGTACTCAGAACGATAAATCCTTCACCTTATATGGTTTATATGAATATTGACGATGACGAGATTATCAGCACATCACCGGAAACTCTTGTCAGACTTCAGAATGGCAGACTTTATACTTTCCCGGTTGCCGGTTCAAGACCTCGTGGCAAGACCGATGAGGAGGATATAGCTCTTGAAAAGTCACTTCTCAGCGATGAAAAAGAGCTTTCTGAACATAATATGCTTGTTGACCTCGGCAGAAATGACCTTGGCAGAATTTCAAAGTATGATTCCGTAGAGGTTACTAAATATATGGTTATACACAGATATTCAAAGATTATGCACATATGCTCACAGGTTGAATCAAACATTCGAGATGATTGTGACGCTATGGACGCTATTGAGTCCGTACTTCCGGCAGGAACACTTTCAGGAGCTCCAAAGATAAGAGCTTGTGAGATTATCGAGGAACAAGAGGCGCTTCCAAGAGATATTTATGGTGGTGCTTTGGGATATATGGATTTCACAGGAAACCTCGATACTTGCATAGCAATCCGTATGGCGTATAAAAAGGGCGAAAATGTATATGTTCAGGCTGGCGGCGGAATAGTTGCTGATAGCGTTCCGAAGAATGAATACGAAGAATCCGCAAATAAAGCGGCGGCTGTAATGAATGCCGTAAGAAATGCCGATGAGCTTTGATAAAGGGAGATGAATTAAAATGGTACTTCTGATTGATAACTACGATAGCTTTTCATATAACCTTGTTCAGCTTGCAGGCTCAATCAATCCTGATATCAAGGTTATAAGAAATGATGAACTTACAGTTGATGAGATAAAGGCACTCAAGCCATCACATATCATACTTTCACCTGGTCCTTGCTATCCTAAGGACGCAGGAGTTTGCGAAGAAGTCGCAGTAAAGCTTGGAGATATTCCGATACTCGGTGTATGCTTAGGTCACCAGGCGATATGTGAAGCCTACGGCGGAAAAATCATTCACGCAAAACAGCTTATGCACGGTAAGATGAGTGTTGTTGATATTGATAATTCATGCGAGATATTCAAGGGCTTGCCTGAGAAAATCGAAGTTGCAAGATACCATTCGCTTATAGCAGAGACAGAAAGCTTGCCGGATTGTCTTGAGGTGGTTTCAAGAGATGCGATAGGTGAGATTATGGCGGTTAAGCATAAGGAAAAGAATATATTCGGAGTACAGTTTCACCCTGAATCAATCCTGACACCTCAAGGTAGAATTATAATGGAGAATTTCCTCGGCATATGACCAATTAGTTAATAAACTTCCCTAAGACACTTAAAGTTTAGGTCAAGCCTTTTTAAAGGCTTGCGGATTCCAAAGGCAGAGCCTTTGGTGGGTTTTAAGGGCGAAGCCCTTAACATTCTTTACTTCTGAGTGCGGACGAAGTCCGCACTTGGTGACTAATGTTGTTAACAAAAGAAATTTTAGTGGCGAACAAAGTTCGCCACTAAAGAGGCAAGATAAGTTAAGGGCGTTGCCCTTAAAACCTATGAGGGACTCCGTCCCTCAACCCTGCGAGCCTTTGAAAAGGCTCGAGCGAAACTTTTAGCTGTCTTGGGGCAGTGCAATAGCTTATCAATGATAATTATTTTTAGTTTTAGATAAAACCTAATATAAGGAGTGAATTTTTTATGATAAAGGAAGCAATTCATAAATTAGTACTTGGAGAAAATCTTAGTACAGAAGAAACAGAAAAAGTTATGAGTGAGATTATGGGCGGAGAGGCTACAAACGCTCAGATTTCAGCATTTTTGACAGCACTCAGAATCAAGGGCGAAACTGTTGATGAGATTACAGCTTGTGCAAAAGTTATGCGTGATATGGCAGTAAGACTCAAAACAAATGGAGATGTACTCGAAATTGTCGGAACAGGCGGTGACGAAGTAGGAACTTTCAATATCTCAACTACTTCAGCATTCGTAATTGCGGCAGGCGGAGTTACTGTTGCAAAGCACGGAAACAGAAGTGTTTCAAGTAAGAGTGGTGCTGCTGATGTTCTCGAAAAACTCGGTGCTAAAATCACCATCACAGCAGAACAGAATGAAAAGGTTCTTAATGATTGCGGATTTGCATTTATGTTTGCACCAGGCTATCATTCATCTATGAAATATGCCGCACCTGTAAGAAAAGAAATCGGAATAAGAACAGTATTTAATGTTCTCGGACCTCTTACAAATCCTGCATTTGCTACAATGCAGCTTATGGGTGTATATGAAGATGCACTTGTAAAGCCGATGGCACAGGTACTTAAAAATCTTGGAATCAAGTCCGGAATGGTTGTTTGCGGTGACCATAAGCTTGATGAGGCTACTGTTACAGGAGATAACCTCGTTTGTGAGATTAAAAACGGCGAAATCAAGGAATACACAATCAATCCTGAAACACTTGGCTTTAAGAAAGCAAACCTTGAAGATATTATCGGAGGTACACCTGAGGAAAACGCACAAATTACTCGTGATATTCTTTCAGGCAAGCTCACAGGTGCAAAGCGTGACACAGTTGTTCTCAATTCTGCACTTTGCTTCTATATTGCAGATAAAGCAGAAACTGTTGAGGACGGCATAAAGCTTGCAAATGAGCTTATTGACAGCGGAAAGGCATATGAACAGCTTGAAAAATATGTCAGCCTTACAAATAAGTATTGATAACAGGGAGAGATAAAATGATTCTCGATACATTAGCTGAATCTACAAGAAAGCGTGTTGAGGCAAGAAAGCTGATAACTCCTTTAGAAAAGATAAAGAGAAAAGCAAGCCTTGTTGGAATGGGCGGTTTTGAATTTGAGAACGCTCTCAAGAAGGACGATATGGCATTTATCTGCGAGGTTAAAAAGGCATCGCCTTCAAAGGGGATAATTGCAGAGCGTTTTCCTTATCTTGAGATTGCTTCAGAATATTACAGAGCCGGTGCAGACGCTATATCCGTTCTTACCGAGCCTGAATATTTTAAGGGCAGTGACGATTTTCTTCACGAAATCAGCAAGACAGTTCCGACACCGCTTTTGCGTAAGGATTTTACGATTGATGAATATATGATTTATGAGGCAAGGCTTATGGGAGCGTCAGCGGTGCTTTTAATATGTGCCTTGCTTGATACAGAAACTCTCAAAAGCTATATCGAAATTTGCGATAGCTTAGGTCTTTCCGCTTTGGTAGAGGCTCATTCCGAGGAAGAAGTTGAATCTGCGCTTAATGCGGGAGCAAGAGTTATCGGTGTAAATAATCGTGACCTCAGAACCTTTGAAGTCGATATAGAAAATTGTATGCGTCTGCGTTCACTCGTTCCGAATGATATAATATTTGTTGCGGAGAGTGGAATTAAAACATCCGAGGATATAAACAGACTTCGTTCTGCAAATGTCAATGCAGTCCTTATCGGAGAAACTCTTATGAGAGCCGAAGATAAAAAGGCGGCACTTGATGCCCTCAAAGGACTTTGAAACGGGGTGATTAAATGCCCAAGATAAAAATATGCGGGCTGAAAAGATTGGAAGATATTTATGCTGTGAATGAATATAAGCCAGATTATATCGGCTTTGTATTTGCGGGCAAAAAGCGTTGTATAAGTCCGGAACTTGCATATGAGCTTAAACAGAATTTAGATAACAGCATAAAAGCAGTCGGAGTTTTCGTAAATGCAGAGATTGAATTTATTCTCAAGCTTGTTGAGAGCGGAACCATAGATGTTATACAGCTTCACGGCGATGAGGATAACGCATATATACAAGAACTTCGCTCGAAAACTTCTGCACCGATAATCAAAGCAGTAAGGGTAAAATCCGCCGAAGATATTTTTGCGAACGAGAATATTCAATGCGATTATCTTTTGCTTGATACCTATGCTGATAATGTCTATGGCGGTACAGGTAAGGCTTTTAATTGGAATATAATTCCGAAAATAAGTAAGCCGTTTTTCTTGGCAGGTGGTCTTACACCTGAAAATATAGCTACTGCTGCAAAGGTAAATCCATATTGCCTTGATATAAGCAGTGGAGTAGAAACTGATGGCTTTAAGGATAAAACGAAAATAGAAAAGGCAATTAAAATTGTAAGGAGTGTTTAAAAATGTCAAAAGGAAAGTTCGGCGTACACGGAGGACAATATATTCCTGAAACGCTGATGAATGCCGTAATCGAACTTGAGGAGGCATATAACAAATATAAAAATGACCCTGAATTTAATGCAGAGCTTGAAAAACTTAACAGAGAATATACAGGCAGACCATCACTTCTTTATTATGCAGAGCATATGACCAAGGATTTAGGCGGTGCTAAGATTTATCTCAAGAGAGAGGATTTAAACCACACCGGTTCACACAAGATAAACAATGTTATCGGACAAATGCTTCTTGCAAAGAGAATGGGCAAAACTCGCGTCATAGCTGAAACCGGCGCAGGACAGCACGGCGTTGCAACTGCGACTGTTGCCGCACTTATGGGTATGGAATGTGAAATCTATATGGGCGAAACAGATACAGAGCGTCAGGCACTCAATGTTTATCGTATGGAGCTTCTCGGAGCAAAGGTTCACCCTGTAACAAGCGGTACAAAGACTCTTAAAGACGCTGTCAACGAAACTCTAAGAGAGTGGACAGCAAGAATAGAAGATACACATTATGTTCTCGGTTCGGTTATGGGACCACATCCATTCCCAACAATAGTTCGTGATTTCCAATCCGTAATAAGTAAGGAGATTAAGAGCCAGATACTCGAAAAAGAGGGCAGACTTCCTGATGTAGTTCTCGCTTGTGTAGGCGGCGGAAGTAATGCTATGGGTGCTTTCTATAACTTCATCGAAGATAAAGATGTTCGCCTTATTGGTTGTGAGGCTGCCGGCAGAGGTGTAGATACCGGACTTACTGCGGCAACAATAGCAAAAGGTACGCTTGGAATCTTCCACGGAATGAAATCCTATTTCTGTCAGGATGAATTTGGTCAGATTGCACCTGTTTATTCAATTTCAGCAGGTCTTGACTATCCTGGAATCGGCCCTGAACACGCACATCTCCACGATATTGGCAGAGCAGAATATGTTCCTGTTACAGATGATGAGGCTGTCGATGCGTTTGAATATCTTTCAAGAATCGAAGGCATTATTCCTGCGATTGAAAGTGCTCACGCGGTTGCTTACGCAAAGAAACTTGCTCCAACACTCGGCAAGGATAAGATTATGGTTATAAATATCTCAGGCAGAGGAGATAAAGATGTTGCAGCGATTGCAAGATATAGGGGGAAGGATATTCATGAATAAGCTAAGTAAAGCATTTGAAAAAGGAAAAGCATTTATACCTTTTGTTACAGCAGGCGACCCTGACCTTGAAACCACCGAGAAAGTAATTCTCGCTATGGCAGAGGTCGGTGCAGACCTTATAGAAATCGGAATACCATTTTCTGACCCTGTTGCAGAGGGACTTGTTATTCAAAAAGCTGATGAAAGAGCCTTGGCAAGCGGCACAACAACAGATAAGATTTTCGCTATGGTTAAATCTATCAGAACAAAGACAGATATTCCGCTTGCATTTATGACATATATAAATCCGATTTTCGTATATGGCAGTGAACGCTTTATTAAAAATTCCAAGGAATGTGGAATTGATGCACTTATAGTTCCTGATTTACCATTTGAGGAGAAGGACGAGCTTTCAGAAATCTGCAAGGCTAATGATGTTCGCCTTATATCTCTTGTTGCCCCGACATCTCACGAGAGAATAACTACAATCGCAAAAGAAGCTGAGGGCTTTGTGTATGTAGTATCATCACTTGGTGTTACAGGCGTAAGAAGTGAGATAAAGACAGATATAGGCGAAATGGTAAAGCTTATCAAACAAGCTAAGGATATTCCTTGTGCTGTTGGTTTTGGTATTTCTACACCAGAACAAGCCGCAAATATGGCAAAGCTTTCAGACGGTGCAATCGTAGGAAGTGCAGTTGTCCGTATAATCGAGAAATATGGCAAGGATAGCGTAATGCCTGTTGCTGATTATGTCAAGGAAATGGCAGATGCAGTACATAATGTTTAAAGCTTTTCGCTAATATAAAAATCAATATTAAATCAAATGCCACAGCTCAAAGCAAAATGAGTTGTGGCATTTTTGTATATAGGTGTCAACCTGACTACCAGTGATAAATCTTGCTTTTAATAAATTAGAGAAAATTGTTGATATATGTTATAATAGATAGTTTTTTAATAATATAAATAATAATTGGTAACTATTGACCATAGTGTGACCTTAGTGATATAATTTATATATTGAGATAGCTTATAAAATCAGGAGGATATTTTTATGAAAAGAACTATTTCTATAAATCCTACAAAACCTCAATATATTACTGTTACAAATCTAAGTTATGCACAGGTTGACTATTGGTTCGGACACGCAAGAATGGACTTAAAGCTTGATATAACTTTCCCAGAAGAACATACCGAAAAGAAATATCCTTGCATTGTGTGGATATGTGGTGGTGGTTGGCTTTCTATGGACAAATCTGTTCATATGGCTTATCTTTCAAAACTTGCTTTAGAGGGCTTCGTTGTTGCAAGTGTTCAGTATAGAACAAGCAATGAAACTTCATATCCATCTCAGATTCAAGATGTGAAAGCCGGTATAAGATATTTAAAAGCACATTCTGAAAGGTATCATATAGATATTGAAAGAATAGGCATAATGGGAGATTCTGCTGGTGGTTATCTTACAGCTATGGCAGCGTTTGATAACGATAAATCACTTGATATTGGAGCTTATCTTGATTATTCAAGTGAAGTCAAGGCGGCTTGTATGTGGTATCCGCCGACAAATCTTGCTGAGTTTATGAATACAAATCCTACCTCTCCAGAAAAACTTATGCTTGGAGCAGAACTTTCAAATGAAAAATCTGCCTTAGAGTCATCGCCAGTAAATTTTGTAAGAGAGAATTTGCCACCAAGCCTTATTATTCATGGTACAAATGATAATACAGTGCCATTTTCACAAGGTGAGGAACTTTATGAAAAATTAAATTCATTTGGTAATGATGTAGAGCTTATTGCGATTGACGGGGCAGACCATGCAGACGAGCATTTCTTTCAGGACGAGATCTGGTCAGAAATCCTATCATTCTTCAAAGCAAAGTTATAATTATCTATCATAGTAAGGTGTATTTTCATATCCATCCTTTTGTAGTCTGAAAACCATTTTATCCAGTCGTTTCTTCCAAAAAACCTTGAACCATTTTTGTTTCCCAAAGAGCTTAACTATTTTTGGGCTAATTTTATAATATGTTTTGATAAACAATCTTCCAGGAAAAGATTTGCTTAGCTTAAAATCTCTAAATCGTCTTAAAGTCCAAACCTGTGGGCAATCATATGAGCCATATACACAGGTTGCAACATAACAGCCACCTGAATTTTTCTGAGTTTTTTGACTGTTTTCTGTAGGCTTGCTGTGAGCAATTCTTTTTATAGGTAATTCCGAAAGAGTAGTATCTATTCTTTTCTTGATATATTCTTTGTTTACACCATAAGATGTCCAAAGAGTGATTATTGGAATGCCTGCTTCATCACATATATTATGTACTTTTTGGTCACGCTCTTTACGCTGGTTTGAACTATGAGATGAATCATTTATTTCAATAAATATAAGTGGCTTAAATTCAGAATCTGTAATTAAAAAATCTATGTTTCTGAAAAGTTCATTTTGAAAATGAGAAGAATCGTCATCTTTAGAAATGACAGCAGCGAGATTTATTTGTGGAAAAAGCAAGTAGTTATCGGGGATAAGCTCTTTAATAGCATTATAAAATCCTTTTTCTGTTTCAGTAATGAGCGACGGCTTAGGATTATAAATAAATTT
This sequence comes from uncultured Ruminococcus sp., assembly GCA_902765855.1. Taxonomy (GTDB): domain Bacteria; phylum Bacillota; class Clostridia; order Oscillospirales; family Acutalibacteraceae; genus Pseudoruminococcus. Next base: position 189,692 of record CACXBF010000002.1, read on the forward strand.
TTGAGATTGTTGTGTATCATTACTTTGAGTTGAGGAACTTTCGCAATTTGAATTTGGACTATGCCATTTGCCACATTTTTCACACTTGATAAGTTTACCATCTTTAGAAAGATAATAGCATTTTTTACACAGATTATATCTGCCACTATCTTCTCCGCAAGATTCGCAAATCATATTAAACCCTCCTGAAATATACATTGTTTTTATTTAAGTGTATCATATTTGTAAAATTTTGTAAATAATATTGTACAAAATAAATCTTTAATTTTTACTATTTTATAATAGCAAAAACTTCTTTCTAAAGTTGCTTCAAAAAGGTTGACACAAAGTCGTATAAATGATATATTATGAACTGTAAGAATTTTTAAATTCCGGGATAGAGGTGCGTTAATTCGTGTAGCAAGGAGGAGAGTTCCGAAATCTGAGATACCTTGCGAATAGAATTATCGCCGAAGCGTAGGGTTATGGTAAAACCTTTCGCTGGCCGTGTGGAACATCTCCATATGGCTGTCATCATACTTATGATGGAGAGCTATTCTTTATATAATATAGAGGCAGCTTAATAATATCAGAAGTATGAACCGGTTTTTATTGAACCGGTTTTTTGTTGCTCTTTTATTCGGGATAACGAAATTTTTTGCCATAAGGCAATGCAAAAGGAGTTTTTATATTATGAAAAAGTACAATGTAGGTATTATCGGTGCTACAGGCATGGTCGGACAGCGTTTTGCTACACTTCTTGAGAACCATCCTTGGTTCAATGTTGTTGCTCTCGCAGCAAGTGCTCGTTCAGCAGGCAAAACATATAAAGAAGCAGTCGCTAATCGTTGGGCTATGACAACACCTATTCCAAAAGCTATGGAAGATATGGTTATCCTTGATGCTGCAAATGTAGAAGAAGTTGCGTCTAAGGTTGATTTCGTATTCTGTGCTGTTGATATGAAGAAGGACGAAATCAAGGCTTTGGAAGAGGCTTATGCAAAGGCAGAGTGCCCGGTTGTTTCTAATAACAGTGCTAACCGTTTCACACCTGATGTTCCTATGATTATCCCAGAAATCAATGACGAGCATCTTAAAATTATCGAGGCTCAGAGAAAGCGTCTTGGCACAAAGAAAGGCTTTGTTGCTGTTAAATCTAACTGCTCACTTCAGAGCTATGTTCCTGCTATACACCCACTTCTCAAGTATGGTGTTAAGAAGGTTCTTGCTTGCACATATCAGGCAATTTCAGGTGCAGGAAAAACTTTCGAGCGTTGGCCTGAAATGGTAGATAACCTTATTCCATATATCGGCGGCGAGGAAGAGAAGTCCGAGCAAGAGCCACTCAAGATTTGGGGTAAAATCGAAAACGGCGAAATCGTTAAGACTAATACTCCTGCAATCACAGCTCAGTGCCTCCGTGTTCCTGTAAGTGACGGACACACAGCAGCAGTTTTTGTAGAACTTGAGCAAAAGCCATCAGTTGAGGAAATCATCGAAACTTGGGAATCTTATAGCGGTAAGCCACAAGAGCTTCAGCTTCCAAGTGCTCCAAAGCAATTCCTCCACTATTTCAGAGAGCCAGACCAACCACAGATTAAATCAGCAAGAACACTTGAAAATGGTATGGCTATTTCTGTTGGCAGACTCAGAGAGGATACTCAGTATACTTACAAGTTTGTTTGTATGTCACATAATACTCTCAGAGGTGCAGCAGGCGGTGCAGTTCTTCTTGCAGAACTTCTTGCAGCAGAAGGTTATTTTGACTAATTAAATTCTAATCCTAATAAATCTAAAATCTATAAAACGGGGTGATACTATGTCAGAACACATTTTTGAGGGTTCAGGCGTTGCTATTATTACACCTATGAATCCCGATGGCTCAGTAAACTTTGACGAGCTTGGACGAATTATCGATTTCCAAATCGAAAATGGTACTGATGCAATTATAACCTGTGGTACAACAGGTGAATCCGCAACTCTCAATAACGAGGAACATTGCGAGGTTATTGAGTACACTATCAAGAAGGTTGCACATCGTGTACCTGTTATTGCAGGTGCAGGAAGCAATGACACAAACTATGCAATAGGACTTTCAAAGCACGCTCAGGCTGTTGGTGCAGACGCTATTCTTTCCGTTACACCATATTATAATAAGACCTCTCAGGCAGGACTTATCCGCCACTATACAGCTATTGCAGATAATGTTGATATTCCGATTATTCTTTATAATGTTCCGTCAAGAACAGGCTGTAACATTAAGCCGGAAACATATTACGAACTCTCCAAGCACCCGAATATCAAGGCTACTAAGGAAGCTAACGGCGATACATCAGCACTTGTACGCACAATGGCTCTTTGCGGAGATAACCTTGATGTATATTCAGGCGAGGATAGTCAGGCTTTCACAATTACTGCTATGGGCGGTAAGGGTGTTATTTCCGTATTTGCAAATATATGCCCTAAGGAAAGCCACGAGCTTGTAGCTGCTGCACTTGCAGGTGATTTCAAGAAGTCATTTGAGATGCAGAAGAAGTATATCAAGCTTATGGATATGCTTTTCTCAGATGTCAACCCTATTCCGATTAAGGAAGCTATGAATATGTTCGGCTTCAACTGTGGAGACTGCCGTTTGCCACTTACTGCTATGAGCGAAAGCGGTCACGAGGCATTGAGAAAGACTCTCGTTGAATACGGCCTTATTTAAGCAGCGCTCCGCAGTCAAGACGCGGAATCGCTTAGCTAATGCACTGCCCCAAGAAACTTAGAAGTTTCGCTCGAGCCTTTTCTACACCAGCTTTGCTGGTGAAAGCTGCTCGCAGGGTTGAGGGACGGAGTCCCTCATGGGTTTTAAGGGCAACGCCCTTAACATCCTTTACTCTTGAGCGGCGGACTTTGTCCGCCGCTTAATTTCTTATGTTTTATATAAGTGTGTTAGCTTACTATGATTTTTAAATAAAAGGATGTGTAAACGATGACAAAGATAGTTCTTTGTGGAGCTTGCGGAAAGATGGGAGCAGCTATCGCTGCTGCTGTTGATAATCGTTCCGATTGTGAAATTGTTGCAGGCGTTGATATTGCAAAAAAAGAAGGCTTAGGATTCCCGGTATACAGCAGTTTTGCAGAAATAGCAGAAACTGCCGATGTAGTAATCGACTTTTCTAATCCTGCTTGTCTCGATGATATGCTTGCATATTGCATTGAAAAGAAGTTGCCTGCTGTAATATGCACAACAGGTTATAGCCCTGAACAGGTTGCACAGATTAAGGAAGCTTCAAAGGAAATTGCTATTTTCTATTCAGGAAATATGTCACTCGGTATAAATCTTCTAATCGAGCTTTCCAAGAAAGCCGCTAAGGTATTTGGTGAAAGCTTTGATATAGAGATTATCGAAAAGCATCATAACCAAAAGCTCGATGCACCGAGCGGTACAGCACTTATGATAGCTGATGCAATAACAGAGTACGCAAAAAATGACGCACAGTATGTTTATGACCGCCACGCATACAGAAAAAAGCGTGATAAGCGTGAAATCGGCATCCACGCTGTTCGTGGTGGAAATATTGTCGGCGAACACGAAGTACTTTTTGCAGGTACAGATGAGCTTTTCACAATAAGTCATTCTGCCCGTTCAAAGTCAGTTTTTGCAGTCGGAGCAGTTAATGCGGCAGTATATATGAACGGTCAGTCAGCCGGAATGTACGATATGAGCGACTTACTCTCCGCACAAAATTAAAATTCTTAGGAGTTATTTATGTGTGATTGTATTTTTTGTAAGATAATTAAAAATGAAATTCCAAGTTTGAAAATATATGAAAACTCGAATGTTCTTGTTATTTTGGATGTTGCAAAAGATGTGAACGGGCATATGTTAGCAATTCCTAAAAAGCATATTAAAAATATTCTTGACTGTGATGAGGAAACGCTTCATCAACTGATTAGCACAGTTAAATTGGTGTCAGAACATTGTGTTAATGAGTGTGGATATGACGGCATAAACTTATTAAATGCGAATGAAGAAAGCGCTGGACAGTCTGTTCCGCATTTTCATATTCATATTATTCCAAGAAAGAATAACGATGATATAGACGCATGGCCACGCTTTAATGGTGCAACACTTTCAAATGAAATAGCATATGAAAGGCTGCATATTAAATAAAATAATAATATTTTATAACTTGAAAGGAGCTGTTTGTTTTGAGTAAATTTAACCCTGTTATTAAAACCTGTGAAGATGTCACATTGATTAAACTTATGAATGTACCGAGTGATATGGCGTTTATAGGAGAGGTATTCGGAAAAATTGCAGAACTTTCTGTAGATGTAAATATGATTTCACTTTCAGAAAACAGTAACCGTTCAGTTCTTGCTTTTACTGTCAAGGACGATGATTTTATTAAAACTGTGGAGTATACATCTAAGCTCAAAGATGGCTCTGTAAAGCCAATAGTTTCTAGCGGAAACTGCATTATTTCTATAGTTGATGTTGCTATGGAGAATGCCCCGGGTGTCGCTGCAAAGGTATTTAAGACCTTGGCTGAGGCAAATGTACAGATTATGCTTATTACAACGAGTGAATCACAAATTTCTGTACTTGTAACTCGTGCAGACTTCGATGACGCAGTAGATAGTCTTAACCGCCAGTTTGCATAAAATAAAGGACGAATATTATTCGCCCATAAATTCAGAGGTATGATATACTGTGAAAAAGTTTTTTAGAGAATTTAAAGAATTTGCACTTCGTGGAAGTGTAATGGACCTTGCAATCGGTGTTATCATAGGTGCGGCATTTCAAGCAATAGTTAATTCACTTGTAAAGGATATTATGTCGCCTTTGATAGGACTTGTCGCAAAAACAGATTTATCAGATTTGTCTGTTGAGATTTTCGGCGTAAGTGTGAAGTATGGTTCGTTTTTAACAGCGGTTATCAACTTCATCATTATGGCATTTGTCATCTTTCTGCTTGTTAAGGGACTTAATGCTTTATCAAGACTCGGAAAGAAAAACAAGCCCGAGGAGACTGAAGAGCCTACCGTCAAGACTTGTCCTTTCTGTATGACAGAGATTGATATTAAGGCTACACGCTGTCCACACTGCACATCTCATCTTGATGAGGTTTTCGCAGATGCAGACAAGGATTAAGCCCAAAATTTAATTATAACATAAAGTCTTCGGGAGAGTATTTCTGAAGCGGAGGAAGCCTATTTGGTTCACGCTTTAGAGGGTCATATTTAAATTTCTTACAGCCGCCCTCTTGAGGTGTTGAACCGCTGTAACAAAGAATAGTTCCGTCATCTTTAACTCGACCGAAACAGCAATATTCGCACTTTGGCTCAATATTGTTGCCGAAAAGTTTTTTCTGAAAAGGCAGCTTTATATTATTTAGGTTAATCATAAATCATCATTCCTTATCTTAAATAAACGCCGAAGTGCGTATTATTGTCTATCGACCTATTATAACACTTTTTGCAAAATATTGCAAATATCGTATTAGGAGAATGAATGTGATATTCAAGAGCGATAATACAAACTTAAATTTTGTCAACGGAGTTGGCTTTTTAACATTTCCTAATCTTTCAGAATTGGATTTTGTTAAGCACGCATTTTCTACACGCATTGGCGGTGTTAGTGATAACGAATTTAAGTCTATGAACCTTGCATTTGGCAGAGGGGATTCTGACGAAAATGTCAGAGAGAATTATAAGCTTATGTGCGATGCAGTGGGTTTTGATTACTCAACGCTTGTAAGTTCTGCACAAGACCATCATACCTTTGTACGCAAGGTTACTTCTGCGGATTGCGGCATAGGAATTGAGCGTCCTAAGGATATACTCAGTGTAGACGGTCTTATGACTAATGAGCCTAATGTTACGCTTGTGACGCATTATGCGGATTGTACGCCGCTTCTTTTTGCCGACCCAGAAAAGCGTGTTATAGCAACCTCACACGCCGGCTGGAGAGGCACAGCCAGCAGAATGGGGCAGGTTACGGTTGAGCGAATGACCGAAGAATATGGTTGTGACCCAGAGGATATTATAGCAGTTGTAGGTCCTGCGATAGGTGGTTGCTGTTATGAAGTCGATACACCTGTTTATGAGAAATTTGCCTCAATGATAGATTTGCGTCCGGCATATTTCACAAAATCACTTGGCAGGGGAAAGCATATTGTCGATTTAAAGGAAGTAAACCGCAGAACTTTGCTTAATGCGGGTTTATTGCCTGAAAATATTCTTGTCAGTGACCTTTGCACAAAATGCAACAGTGACCTTCTATTTTCGCATAGAGCAACAAACGGTAAGCGTGGAGGCTTAAGTGCTTTCATTTCTATTGTTGAATAATCATCAATATACAATTATTAAATAAACTATATATATCAATGGTTTTAAATTTAAGATTTATTTTTTAAATTTCCTTGAAGTAAAATTATTTAGCAAAATTTGTTGTATAGTTATTTATGTTCGCATTTTGATTAGGGTACTCTACATTTTGTGGTTTATAAAAATTTGTTAAATCTATATATTGACAACTTTTCCTAATAGTGCTACTATATATTGTATCACAAACAGGAAAATATCTTAGCTTTATATTCTGAAAGCCTGTTTGCAAGCAGGCTTTTTTATTGCGATTTTTTAAGGGAGTATTTAAAATGAAAATTATTAAGCGTAATGGTACAGAAGTCGTTTTCGATATAACTAAAATTATTGCAGCAATTACAAAAGCAAATAATGCAGATGATTCCTCAAAAGAGCTTTCTCGTGAACAGATTGTCAGAATAGCTGCATCGGTTGAACAGAAATGCAACTCTATAAATCGTGCTCCAAGCGTCGAAGAAATTCAGGATATGGTTGAGCAGAAGATTATGGAGCAAGGAGCTTTTGAGGTTGCTAAACGATATATAAAGTATCGTTATAATCGTACTCTCGTAAGAAGAGCAAATACTACTGATAATCAGATTCTTAGTCTTATCGAATGTAATAACGAAGAGGTTAAGCAAGAAAATTCAAATAAAAATCCAACTGTAAATAGCGTTCAGCGTGATTATATGGCAGGTGAGGTCAGCAAGGATATTTCAAAGCGTCTTCTTTTGCCAAGAGAGATTGTCAAGGCTCACGAGGAAGGTGTAATTCATTTTCACGATATGGATTACTACGCACAACATATGCACAACTGCGACCTTGTCAACCTTGAGGATATGCTACAGAATGGAACAGTTATTTCCGGCACTCTCATCGAAAAACCACACAGTTTTTCAACAGCTTGTAATATCGCAACACAGATTATAGCTCAGGTTGCAAGTAGTCAGTATGGTGGTCAGAGTATCAGTCTTGCACATCTTGCACCATTCGTACAGGTTTCAAGAAATAAGATTCGCAAAGATGTTATCAGAGAAGCAGAGGAACTTCACGGAGAACTTGATGAAGAAGTTGTTTCAAATATTGTCGAACGCAGACTTCGTGAAGAAATCAAGCGTGGTGTTCAGATTATTCAATATCAGGTTGTAACTCTTATGACCACAAACGGTCAGGCACCTTTTGTAACGGTATTTATGTATCTAAATGAGGCTAAGAACGCTACTGAAAGGCATGACCTCGCAATGATTATCGAGGAAACACTCCGTCAGCGTTATGAGGGTGTTAAGAATGAATCAGGAGTATGGATTACACCTGCATTTCCAAAGCTTATATATGTCCTTGAGGAAGATAATATAGAGAAAGGTTCAGAATATTATTACCTCACAGAGCTTGCTGCGAAATGCACGGCAAAGCGTCTTGTTCCTGATTATATTTCCGAAAAGAAGATGAAAGAGCTTAAAGAGGGTAACTGTTTTCCTGTTATGGGTTGTCGTTCTTGTCTTTCACCTTGGAAGGACGAAAACGGAAACTATAAGTTCTATGGTAGATTTAATCAGGGTGTTGTAACAATCAATCTCGTTGATGTAGCACTTTCATCAGGTGGAGATGTTGATAAATTCTGGGATATTTTCGATAAGCGTCTTCAACTCTGCTATGAAGCGCTTATGTGCCGTCATGAAAGATTAAAGGGTACGCTTTCAGACGCCGCACCTATTTTATGGCAGTATGGCGCGATTTCTCGTCTTAAAAAGGGAGAACCAATAGATAAGCTTTTATACGGCGGTTATTCTTCAATCTCTCTTGGCTATGCAGGACTTTGCGAGTGCGTAAGATATATGACAGGTAAATCTCACACAGACCCATCGGCAACTCCATTTGCGATAAAGATTATGGAGCATATGAATGAAGCTTGTGAGCGTTGGAAGAAAGAAACAAATATCGGCTTTGGTATATATGGAACACCGCTCGAAAGCACAACATATAGATTTGCAAAATGCTTACAAAAGCGTTTTGGAATTATTAAGGGCGTAACAGACAGAAACTATATCACAAATAGCTATCATGTTCATGTAACAGAAGATATAGATGCTTTCACAAAACTTAGTTTTGAATCAAAGTTCCAAGCACTTTCAACAGGCGGTGCCATAAGCTATATTGAAGTTCCTAATATGCAGCAGAATATTGAGGCTGTTCTCGATGTTATTAAGTTCATCTATGATAATATTATGTATGCGGAATTAAATACAAAGAGTGATTATTGTCAGGTATGTGGTTTTGATGGAGAAATTCAGATTGTCACAGATGAGGACGGTAAGCTTATTTGGGAGTGTCCGCATTGTCATAATCGTGACCAAACTAAGATGAATGTTGCGAGAAGAACTTGTGGATACATAGGCACACAATATTGGAATCAAGGTCGTACACAGGAGATTAAAGACCGTGTAATGCACTTATAAAAAATAGCTACGGTTGCTTTAGATTAAGCAAAAGCCGTAGCTATTTTTGATTATGTTTGGTGGTGAATTCAATGAATAAATCAATTTTCGTAGAAAAATCGAATCTTCCAACATCTGATGTTTCGGAGCTTATAGTTTCCGGTAGATATAAATTTGTTATAGATGAGCTTAAAAGGCTTGGAATTTCTCTAATAGAAGCTAATGAGCTTTCCAAAGTATGTGGTGCTGAAAAGTATCACGCCGATATTTCGGCAATTCATTTGTGCAATGATAATTTGCTTGTTGCTAAAAATAATACTCTTCTTGCGGATAAATTAAGCTCTCTCGGTTATAATGTTTCGCTGTCGGGAAAAATAATTTCTGGCAAGTATCCAAGCTGTACGGCACTTAATGCAGTGCTTTTAGGAGATAAAATGATATGTCGTGCATTATCTATTGATGATAAGCTTATGGAATATTGCAAGACAAATTCTATTAAAATTATTTCAGTTAAGCAAGGCTATGCTCGCTGTTCAACTGCTGTTGTTGCTGAAAGTGCAGTTATAACCTCAGATAGCGGAATATATAAGGCTTGTATTGAAAATAGCATTGACGTACTTAAAATAGAGAGTGGATATATCGAAATAGAAGGCTACGATTATGGTTTTATTGGTGGTTCTTGCGGAAAGCTTTCTAATGATATTCTTGCGTTTTGTGGCGATATAAAAGCTCATAAAAACTATAATAATATGAAAACTTTTGCTTTGAATTATGGTGTAAATCTAATTTCGCTTTCAAACAAAAATCTTTTTGATGTAGGTGGATTTATACCGACAAAGCAAGAGGAAACTTATTGATATAAATTAAAATCCTAAAAAATCTTATCATTGACAACAAAATTCCGTTGTGATAAAATAATCGGCGGACGGAATATATTACCATTGTGGCGAAATATATTGACCATAGGGGTAAATTATGTATTTCTGAAATATAACTTTACTATTTAGGGAGAAATCCCTATATTTTTTAAAGAATAGTTAATCAAAACTAACTAAAGTAAGAGGTGATAAGCATAAAAAGAAATATTATTTGTGTCATAATTTTTGTGCTGATACTAATAACTTCAACCGTTGCAGCACTTGCAATGAATAACAATGCAAAAAATCAAGATGAAAAAATAGCTCGCATTTATCAGGATAAAAAACTTATCTATACAATAGATTTAAATTCTGTTAAGGAAACATATAGATTGACCATAGATGGTAAGGATAAATCTGAAAATATAGTAGAAGTACGAAATGGCAGTATAGGAATTATAAACGCAAGCTGTCCCGACCATATCTGTATAGACACAGGATTTATAGACAATTCATCTGTACCTGTTGTTTGTTTGCCGAATAAAATTATCATAGAAATTTCGGATAATACAGATAATTCCATAGATGCAGTTGCGAATTAGGTGATGTGAATTGAGAAAAAATAATAGCTTAAATATAAGAAAAATAGCGATGCTTTCAATGTTTGTTACAATATCATTGACAATATTCGTGCTTGAAAGTTTAATGCCGCCGGTAGTTAATATTCCCGGAATAAAGCCGGGCTTTGCAAATATAGTAACGCTGTTTTTGCTTGTAAATACTAATAAACGCTCTGCATTTACAGTTTTAATTGTAAGGGTAATTTTGGCTTCAATATTCGCCGGACAGATAATGTCTTTATTTTATAGCCTTTCGGGCGGTATACTTAGTTTACTTGCGATGAGTATAGTTCTATACATAACAAAGAAAAAGACAGTGTGGTTTGCGAGTGTCGTAGGGGCAATTTTTCATAATATAGGACAAATTTTAGCCGCAGTTGTAGTTTTAGGCTCGTGGACGGTTATTGGGTATTTGCCTGTACTGTTGATTGCAGGCTGTATAACAGGCCTGATTACAGGTTTAATCACTGAATTTCTTGATAGGAGTCTTGCTAAGGGAACTTTTCTTAATAGACTTAATAAAATACTTTGTGTTAAAAAACAAGAAGTTGATATAAATTAAAAGTCTTGCTCAAGACGCATAATTGCTCGACAAGTTTCGTTCTAGCCTTTTCAAAGCACAGGAGGTAGAAAAACATTCCAATGGAATGTTTTTCTGTAGGGAACTCTTGTAGGGGGCTAAAAGGTAAATGTCGGCTAAAACTTTAAATTTAATAGTTTTTAAAGTTAGTTAATACTAATTCAAAAGGTGGGAATTTATTTAATGCTTATAGGGAAGATTTTGTCGGGATTTTTGTAGCATAAATTTCGGCAAAAATAAAAAATGGAGGGATAATAATGCTGCTTATAATTTCACTTGTGCTTGCAGTAGCTTTTGTATTTTTATGTGGAAAAGCTCTCAAAAAGCACCCAAATTTATTTTACATCGGAGCAGGAATAATAACTGCTGTATTGGCACTCATTCCGTTTGACGGCGTACCCGATTTTGTCAATAATTACATTCTTGCTTTATTCAGGAGAGGTTCTCTTGCAACAGCAATTTTCATCATTGTTATGTATACAGGAGCGTTAAAAAATGGTTCTGCAATAATGAAAAAGCTGATTGTCATTCGCGGAGAACTTTCGATTATGGCTTCAATAATGATACTTTGCCATAATATTTTCTTTGGGAAAACCTATTTTGTAAGACTTTTCACATCAGCTTCAACAATGCCTGTAACACAGCTTCTTGCCGCTATTGCATCATTGCTAATGCTTGTGATTATGATACCACTTGCAATAATGTCATTCCCAAAAGTAAGAAAGAAAATGAAACCAAAGCTTTGGAAAAAACTTCAGCGTTTTGCATATGCTTTTTATGCTTTGATTTATATTCATATCTTCCTTTTGACATATTCAAGTGCACAGGCTCGTCGAGGAGATTATGCACTTAGCCTTATTCTTTATACAATAGTTTTTGGTGTATACCTTGTAATGCGTGTCAGAAAATATCTTCTTAAAAAGAACTCAAATATCAAACTTGCTCTTAATGCAGGTTCAGGCGTTTGTGCAGCAGGAATTGTCGGAGCGGTTTGCCTTTTTGTATTCTTAGGCAATGGAAATACCGCAACACCTGCAAGAACACCGGTCAGGACTTTTGCGTATTCTGCAGAAAGTTCCGCTGCTACTGCTGATAATTCCAATTCGGAAAGCCAGCTTCCTGTTGAAACCTCAGAAGTAAGCCAGACATCAGAAACAACCTCAACCGAAAACAAAGAAGAATCTAAATCAACAACTTCTGAAAGCTCAAAGACTTCATCAAAAGTAGAAAGTAAGTCAACAAAGAGAGAAACATCAAAGAGCAATTCTCAAAGCAGTCAAGTTGCAACAAAGAGCAGTAACACTTCTAATAACAATAACACACAAAACAGTAAACCGTCTACTTCAAATAACAACAACAGCTCATCAAGTAAAAATAATACAAGTTCAAAGCCATCAACTTCTAAGCCAAGCCAATCTACAAATAAGCCGTCAAATAGTGGTAATACTGTTTCAAAGCCTGAAAAGTCAGCACAAGAAACATCAAAAGCACCTGTTGTACAAAATAAATATAAGGACGGAAAGTTCAGCGGTTCAGCCTATGGTTATGATGGGAATATCTATGTAACAATCACAATTAAGGATGATAAAATCACAAATATAGAGGCAACATCAGATGAAAGCGACCCTTGGTATTTTGAGAGCTGTGTTCAGAATGTAACATCACAAATTATCTCAAACCAAAGTACGAATGTTGACGCAACAAGCGGTGCTACATACTCCTCAGAGGGTATTATGGCAGCGGTTGAACAGGCTTTGAACAGTGCGAAGAATTGATATGAAAAAACAAATTTTAGCTTTAATAATGGTAACTCTTTCTTTGAGCCTTACAGCTTGTAATAATTCAAACGGAGAAACCTCATCAGTTTATGAAATTTCTCTTGGCAGTGATTATGATGATAGCAACGAGAAAAGCCTGTCATTTTTCGCAATGGACACATATATGAATTTTAAGGCTTATGGAGAAAACGCAAAGGCTGCTGTAAACGAGGCGTCAACTATTGTAGAAGATTTGGAGAATAAGCTTTCTGTAACAAACCCTGAAAGCGAAATTTCAAAGATAAATTCTTCAGCAAATAATGCGATAAAGGTTTCAGAAGATACGCTTACACTTATATCGACCGCTCTTGATGTCAATAAAAAAAGCGATGGTGCGTTTGATATTACAATCTATCCGATAGTTAAGCTTTGGGGTTTTACAACAGGGAAGTATAAAGTTCCGAGTAGGGAAGAGCTTTCAAAAAATCTTGAATATGTTGATAGTTCAAAGATTACGCTTGACGAAAAAGCGAGTACGGTAACCGTTCCAAAGAATATCGAAATAGACCTTGGCGGAATTGCAAAGGGCTATGCCGGTAAGAAAGCCGCAGATAAAATTCGTTCTATGGGAATAGAGAGTGCCTTGCTTAATCTTGGCGGAAATATTCAAACAATAGGTTCAAAACCCGATGGCAGTGCGTGGGGAGTTTCTATATGTAATCCGGAGGATTCCTCAAAACAGCTTTGTCGTATTGAAGTAGTAGATAAGGCAGTTGTAACATCTGGTGGCTATCAGAGATATTTTGAGGAAAACGGTAAGAGTTATCATCATATAATAGACCCTAAGAGCGGATACCCGGCAGAAAATGGCTTGGTTTCTGTAACGATTGTCGATGAAGATGGTATGCTTTGCGACGCACTTTCAACAACGCTTTTTGTCTTAGGTAAGGACAAGGCTCTTGAATATTGCGAAAAATACGGTATAGAAGCTATCCTTATAACCGATGATAAGAAAATTTATGTCACAGATGAATTAAAAGAAAGCTTTTCTATAATTTACCAATCATCAGGCTATTCTCTTGCAAAATAATTTACTCATAAAAATTAGAAATTTTTTATTTTGCTTTATTGACTTTTGGAAAAAATAGGTATAAAATAAAGGTAGTTAGTTATAACTAATCAAAGGTTAGTAAAAGCTAACTAAAATATTTTCGGGAGGTTCGTTATGAACAGCAAAAAAACAGTTTCAACTGTTTTGGCGGCAGCACTGGTTCTTAGTGTGACATCAAGTGCTGCATTTGCGTCAAACAGCAGTAAAAATTCCGCAGACTATGTTTACGGTACAATGAAGATTTCGTATCACGATTTCTATTTAGGAGAAAATGTTGATACAACAAAAGGTGTTACAAGCACTGATTATGTTGATGCAGTAAGCTCTGCTACTATGAATAAGTATAAAAATCAAAGCCTCAATGCAGGTACATATACTTCAGAAAATGCAGATAACACAATGGGATATATCAACGGTGTTATTTTCCCCGTAAAAGTTTCAGCAGAAGATTATGCAGAACTTAAATCAGCAAGCAATTTTGACGAGCTTGGCTTTACAGAACTTACAGAAGCTCCGGCAGTATATAAGGAACTTACAGTAGATAATGGTGTTCTTTCCTTTGGTGAAGCAGAAGGAAAAACAGAAACTGTAGATGCAAGCTATACATTCTCAACAAACTCAAGATATGGTGACTATCAGATTTCCTTTAGTGATGTAAACAATATTTTCAATGATAATGTTGTTTATGGCGTAGTTCTTGAAACAGCAGAAGGCGATGATTACGGTCTTTATTCACAGGAGAATATCTGGAGAAATACCGAGCTTGCATGGTCAACAGGTTTTACAACAGAAGCACATGGTTGCCCACTTCGTTCAGAACCTTATGAAGCAATTATGGGTGAAACTCTTGATAATGTACAGTATATCACAGCTAACGGCATCTATAATTTCACAATGAATCAATATGTTGCAATCAAGCACAATGGTAACATTAATGTTAATGATGCTTATATTACAGACGGTTCAACAAGTTGCCTTATAAGCGATATTCCAAACGATTTTGAACCACAGGTTACAGTCGAGGGACTTGATTGCACATATAGCAACGATAAACTCAATTTCACAAATGCAATCCCTAATAAGTATACAGCAGTTTTGTCTGATGCAAAGGGCAAATATGCAAGTGTTTCAACAGATTTCACACTCAAGACAACCGCTCAGGCATCACTCAAAGACGGTCAACTTCTTCTTGATAATAAGACAGACGGTGTTGCAGATTATATCTCAGCATTCACATCTATTGCTATAACTGACCCTAATGGCGATGTTATTAAGTATATCGAAAAAGAAAGAGGCAAGCCTACTTACACAGCGGATATATTTGATGCAAATGGTGTTATAGATGTTGATGCACAGTATACAGCTGCTACAACAACCGGTAAAGGTCCAAGTGCTGTAACAACTTACGAATACGGCCCTGTATTCGGTATAGACGGAGAATATCAGATTGTTATTCAGGCGAATGGTTATGATACTGCTACACTTTCTTATACAGTAAACAGAGAACCATCTGCTCCTGAATCATCAGAGGAATCTTCAAACAATGAGCCTTCAAACGAAGATTCAAATGTTGTTTCTGACGAGTCATCAAATGAGCCATCAGAGCCAAGTGATGTTGAAAGCTCAGAAGAGTCATCAAAGAATGAGCCTTCCGAAGTAAATAGCAATGCAGATGATACAAATAGCACAAATACATCTAACGGCAAAGACGCTGGAACAGTTGCAACAGGAGCAAGCGAAACAGCTGCGGGAATTGCACTTGTCTTTATCGTAGCTGCATTGGTCGCATCAATTCTTTACAGATTTAATAAATCTTAAATTTTAAAATTTAACCATAATCTATGAAATAAAACTGGCATCGTTTTTCGGTGCCAGTTTTATTTTATTGCGAGCCGCCGTTCCCAAAACAATTAAAAGTTTTGCTCAAACTTTTTCAAAAGCTTGCAAGGTCGAGGGACGGAGTCACTCGTGGGTTTTAAGGGCGAAGCCCTTAAGCGACGAGCCGCCGCGACCAAGACGCGTAATCGCTCGGCTTTGCCTCACTCGCAGTTTATTAGATAAGATTGTTGCCGCGGTCGATGAAACTACCGATAAACTAACAGATTAAGTGTAGGGGCGAAAAGAGCAATAAATGTTTGGACTTCGCCCTTAAAAACCACCAAAGGCTTTGCCGTAGGTAACTACCTTTGGAATCCGCAAGCCTTTAAAAAAGCTTGACCTAAACTTTAAGTGTCTTTTAGTAATTTTATAAGTAAATAAGTATTTATCTGTTATATTTTTTGTGATATAATTATTGTATTACTTTATGCCATAATTGAGGTTGCTGACATATGGAAGAAATTTTGCGTAATAAAGATATATTTAAAATAATCCCGTTTGATTATGAACAAAATATTTTGTTTTTTCCGATAAGGCATCATAGCCCCGCTTGTTCTTATCACTTAATAAAAACAATAGAAAAATATAAGCCTGATTGTATTCTTGTTGAAGGTCCGCAAAACGCAAACCGACTGATTCCGATATTAACTGATGAAGATACGAATATGCCGGTTGCATTTTATTATTTCTATAAGGACAAGGGGAAGTTGATTGATGAAAATGCTGATAGTTATAAATGTTACTATCCATTTTTGAATACGTCACCTGAATATAACGCACTGTTAGAAGCGAAAAGGCTAAATATCACAGGTAGTTTTATAGATTTGCCATATGGCGAAATTTTGATAAACACAAAAGCTGATACAGGAATACGCAAAGAAAGTGAAATTCCAAACTATAATGACGATTATTATTTATCAGAAAATAAAGTTTTTGATGCTATATGCGAAAAAACTCATATGCGTAGCTTTGAGGAATTTTGGGAGAAATTCTTTGAGATAGACGCATTGTTTATGGATACAGAAGATTTCGTTGCGAGAATGATGTCATATTGCTATCTTACCAGACAGAATACCCCTAAAAATATTATGGAAAACGATGGATGTTTGGTTCGTGAAAGCTTTATGGCTAAAAATATCCTTGAAGCTGCAAAAATTCATAAAAAAGTTTTGGTAGTAACAGGCGGATTTCATAGCTATGGACTTTATAGTCTTATCAATTCCGAAAAGGAAATCAAGTCGCCAAGACTGCACCATTTTGACGAAAAACAGCAGAATGTATACGCTATGGCGTATACACTTGAGGCGGCAGACGCTCTGAACGGTTATGCGTCAGGTATGCAAAATCCCGGATTTTATGAAAGTGTATGGAAGAAAATTAAAACCAATTCGGATTCTATAGAAACTGTCTATGAAAATACAGTTTTTGATATTTTGCTCAAAACCGCAAAACAAGCAAGCAAAGAAAAATTGCTAATCACAATGTCGGATATACTCTCCGCCGTAACAATGTATAACGGACTTCGCCTTATAAGAGATAAAAAATCCGTTGGACTTTATGAGCTATACGATTCTGTACAAAGCTGTTTTATAAAAGGTGAAGTTAATTCTGCAAGTGACTTGCCATTAAGAATACTAAGCAAAATTGCTACTGGTTCGGGAATAGGCAAGCTTTGTCAGACAGAAGATAAAATTCCGCTTATAGCTGATTTTGAGGAACAATGCAAAAAATATCGCCTGAAAGTGAATATTGCTATTGAGCAGAAAGTAGAGCTTGATATTTTTGCAAAGAAAAATCATATGGAGATAAGTCGATTTTTCTATCGTATGAATTTCTTAAAGACAGGTTTTGCAAAGCGTTTGAAGGGTTCAGATATCGTAAATAATGTTGATAGAAGTCGTGTAAGAGAGATATGGACATATGCAAGAAATATAGCTACAGATACAGCCTTAATTGATTCAAGTGCTTATGGTGCGACTATTGAGGAAGCTTGTAGAATTATTGCTGCAAGGCAGTTGAGAAGTGAACAACGATGCAGTGAATCAGCAAAGCTATATGTAGAATGTTTTCTTATGGGGATAGATATTTCAGCGGAATTTGCTGAACATATGAATGATATTATCATAAATGATGGCGACTTTTTCTCAATAGGAAAGGCTATTTATTACTTTAATATGCTTATTTCTCTAAAAAAACTATATGGCATTGATAATTCCGAAAGTGAATATTTCCTTGAAAAGTGCTTTAGTCGAATTGTAATTATGCTCCCCTCGATAATAAATATAAATTCCGATAGGGCAGAGGAGTGTATTAAGATTTGCAGAATATTATACAATCTTTCTTGTGAGGGAATATTGTCAGACAGATTTCCTGAACTAATTCAAGCGTTCAAGGATATGATTGAAAAGGATAATCCGGAACCGGCTTTATATGGTGCTGTTCTTGGCTTACTTTATGGATATGATGCGAATTATAAGTCAGAAATCAGTAATGCACTTTTTGGTTATCTTACAGGAAGTGATGAGCTTAAAAAGCAAGGAGCGATATTTCTGCGAGGAGCTTTTTCAACAGCAAGAGATATAGTTCTTGTTGGCTATGAATTTATAAAGATGATAGATAGCCTTATAAATTCACTTTTAATAAATGACTTTATGGAGGTTATGCCGGAATTAAGACTTGCGTTCAGTAAATTTACCCCCTCAGAAACAGATAAAATTGCAGAAAAAGCAGCGTCACTTTATGAAAAATCAAGTTCAGATTTGAAAAAAGACTTTGTAATCTATGATGATATTTATGCACTTGGAGTTGAACTTGATAAGCAAATTTGTGAAGATATTTCTACGGAGGAAAAATATGTCTGAAAATTACGATAAAAATCAAAGTTTAAATAGATGGCGTCTTATACTCGGCAAAAATTCCGAAAACCATATAGATTTTTCAGGCTCATATAGCGATGATATTTCCTACGAGGATATGGAAAATACACTTGATTTTCTCTATTCAATGGAGTTTGGCGATGAGCTTATGCGTATTGGTGGTAATGGTCCGTCAAGACTTTATACAGCGGATTGGATAGCAAAGGTAAGAAAGATTTTTCCGAAAAAGACAGTAGAAATTTTGGAAAAGCAAGCAATAGAGCATTTCAATCTTACAGAAATGCTTACTGATAAAGAAGTTCTCAAGAAAATGGAACCTAATACAGATTTATTAAAGGTTATCTTGCAATTTAAACATATGATGAAAAGTGATGTCATAGACGAAGCAAAACGAATTATAAAAAAGGTTGTAGACGAGATAAGCGAGAAACTTAATCAGGATATAAGAAAGTCCTTACTCGGAAAACTTAACCGCAATATGCCTTCAAATGTCAAGTCTATGAGAAATTTTGATTTTAAGCGTACTATCCAAAGAAATCTTAAAAACTATGATACAAAAAATAATCAACTTGTTCTAAAGAATGTATATTTCAATAGCCGTACAAAACGCTTTAATAAATGGAGCATAATAATTGCAGTTGATGAGAGCGGTTCTATGCTTGATTCTGTTATTTATAGTGCGGTTATGGCTGGAATTTTCGCTAAACTACCAATGATAGATACAAAACTGATAATTTTCGATACAGAAATAGTTGATTTAAGCGGATATGTAGAAGACCCTGTTGAAGTCCTTATGGGTATGCAGCTTGGCGGTGGCACAGATATAGCAAAGGCATTAACTTACTGTCAGAGCCTTTGCAGTAATCCTCATAGAACGATTTTTGTTACGGTTACGGATTTATATGAGGGCGGTAGCGTAAATACCCTGTTACATACTGCCGCAAATATTATCGGCGGAGGCAGTAAGATGATATTTCTTACCGCCCTCGATAAGCAGGCAAACCCCGATTACGACAGAAATATCGGACAGAAATTAGCTAATTTAGGGGCATTTGTCGGAGCCATGACTCCTGAACAGCTTGGCGATTATATCGGAAAAATGATTAGCTGAGAGAGGGTGAAGTATGTCAGAATTAAATAATATAATCAGTACAACCGATGATGATTACCTTATCGGTCTTACAAATAAAGGTACTCTTAAAAGAGCCTATAAGGACTTGGAAGAGGCTGAAATTTCCGCAGAATATAGCGACTCGAAAATAGAAGTAAGTGTTGCTGACCAGAAATGCAGTATTGTATCTCCGCTTGGAGAAAGCAAATGTACTTGCCCGTCAAGAAGTATTTGCAGACACATTATAACCGCTATTCTTTGGCTGAAAAATAATCTTTCAGAAAGTAGTACTGAAGAAGTAAAAAAAACTCCCGAACCTGAAGTATCTACAATAAACAAAGAACTTATAGCAGAACTTTCTGAATATCCGCTCAAGCTGATTAAAAGTGCTATGAAAAAGCAGTATTTAGCTAAATTTCTTAAAAATGCCCAAAATGGAAAGTTTCCACAGCTTGAAGAAGCAAGTATGATTACAGGTGTTCTTAATGATGAGGGAATTATGGTTAAACTGATTTCTCCACTCAAATATTCCGCTTGTAGTTGTCATAGTAAGGAATTATGTAAGCATAAAGCGGCTGTAATTCTTGCGTGGCAGATTAAGAATAAAATTGTTTCGCTTGATGAGCTTGCCGACTCAAAGGACGAAAACGCTTTTGATGTCCCTGCTGTTCATAAGACCGCAAAGGAAGTCGAAAAGTTTCTTTATGATATATTTTCAAATGGACTTGTGCGAGTTTCTGACGATATTCATGAACACGCCGAGGCTATGGCTGTTATGTGTCATAGTGCAAAAATGGCTGATTCTGAGCGTCTTATGCGTGAAATAGGCAACAGGTTAAAAGGCTATGTAATCCGTTCTCCTGAATTTGATGTTCAGATACTTTTCAGCCAGCTTATGGAGGCTTTAATTTCTATAAGAAAAATTCTTAACAGCAATTCAGAAAGCACACTTGCCGAATATATGGGTGAGTTCAAGCAAGCGTATTCAGATTCAGAAACGCTTGAGCTTATTCCGCTTGCGGTACGAAATATTTCATCAGTGTCAGGCTATGCGGGCGAAATCTATTATTTCTTGAATAAGAATACCGATAGCGAAAATAAATATCTTACATATTCAAGCGTCAGACCAACTTTTTATGAAAGTAAAAGAAATAGGGTTCAATATTCTGCACCGTGGGGACTTACGGGAAATCTCAAACAGGCTATGTCTTGTGAATTAAGATTGAAGAATCCGAAGCTTTCGGGTAATAAAATTTCCTCCTCATCAGATACCCACGCCGAAACTCTCAGCAAGGTAAATTTAAATCAAAAGCTTGTTATAGATAGTGTTTATCGTAATTTCCGAAAAATGATAGATGAAGTTCTTGTCGGCAAAATGACCTCAAAAGAAAATTTGGTTATGGTGACATTTGAGAAATGTATAGACTCCTTTACAGACGAAATAAGCCAAACTCACAGCATTATAGTAGAAGATTATCTCGGACAAAGGCTTACTATAAAAGCGAGATATAAGAATGCAGGCAAGGAATTTTTTGAAATTCTGGTTAAAGTCGGCGAAATTATGAAAAATGCTTCCGAAAATCAGTATACAATTCTTGCTAATGCGTATATCAGCAATGGTGAATGTATTCTTTATCCAATAGCTATTTATGATGAAATTCATTTTTCTAAGATAAATGATAGTTCAGAGAGTCGAAATATCAATGCAAAGTCCAATTTTGGGAACTATGAATTTTTCTCTCGACTTTTTGGTGAGATTTTACAGTCTTTATGTGATATAATTCAAAGTGGAATCAATTCCTACGATTTATACAACTGCATATATGATTTTTCTAAGGAGTGTGAGCGTTCAGGCTTGAACACGCTCTGCAGTAAAATTCTTGAGCTTTATAATATGCTAAAGAATAAAAATCATACATACAATACGGATAATACAAAGATTATCTTAAAGCTTGCAGAAATATATAATTATATTTCTGTCGGAATAGAAAAAACAGCTTTCAAACAAGCTATTTATAATTTAACAAAGGAGAATGAAGATGAATTTACTTGATAAGAACAGCCTCAAGGGTGAAGAAGGTAAGCTTTATAAGAAGATGATTGATGTTTTAATCAGTGCGGGTACTGATGATAATAACTTAAAGCTTGCCTCAGAATTTCTCAATTTTGATAATGAGATTGATTTCTCACTTCTAAAAGAAATACAAACACAGAAAAATGTCAGGCATATATCATCTGATATAGCGTGGCATTCAAAAGATATTGTTGTAAAATTTATTGAGGGCAGAACAAGCCTTGACAGAGATTATATAGATAGATATATCTTAGTAGCTAATGCTATTTTTGGTTCTGCTGCCGGATACATACTTTGGTATTATTTGAGGTCTGATATTATAGATTTCTTTATACAATCCTTATGCAAGTATTACAGCAAGGAAGAAAGCATAGGCAGACTTATAGCAATGGCAGTAAATGATGAAAATTATGATACTGGAGTGTCTTTAGGTTTATCCACCTTGCTTAATAGCAATGCAAAATCTTACTTTAATGCTGTAAATTATCTTAATTACAGATATGAAGCTTCGGAATATACTATTTATTCCTTAGGTTTTTTGAATTTAAATTCTGATGAGCTTGAAGCTGATGATGAGCTTGCAAAGCAAGTAAAGACTGCGTGTTTAGAAATCTTTTCTGAAATGAGCAAATCAACCCCTTCTAAGAATTTCAAGAAATTTAAGTTTATGATGACTGTTGCTTTTATTGCCTCAAAGTTCTCTAAAAATATAGAAATAAAGCTAAGCAATATGGCTAAAGGTGAAGAGAGCGGCGTTCTTGTAGGAATTTTTAATAGTATGAGAATAAATGGATATATAGAAAATAATATAGATAGGCTCTTTAATATTCTTAACTTAAAAGATAGTAATGAAAAGACTGTAAAGGAGTGTATAGCGGTTGCAGCAAGATTTATATTTAACGATGCAACAAGATTTGCATTTAACGGTGCAATAGGCTTTGCATATAATAAAGGTTATTATTCTACTTGTGGAGTAGAATTTTTACAAAATTGTGCTGTTGACTTTCCTGATGAATATATCTCTCTTATATGCTCAGAATCATTCAGTCAGACAGATATATGCGGTTATTTCCCATCACTTTATAATATATTAAAAAGTCAAAATCCAGAGTCTCTCGAAAAAGCTGAAATCAATCGTTCAGAAGTATTAAGGAGATTGAGCATAGGGGTCATAACTAAATTTTTAGATGTTCCGAATGATTGTTACTTAGCAGTAAGAGATTACTTATCCGGCAAAGATGAACTCTCTAAATTAGAGCCATATTTTGATAAGCTAAATAACAAATTGAAAATGTACGAGTTTGCGATATTAGGCAGGGCTGATTTGATAAATGAAGCCGCTAAAGCTGATTCTGATTTTGCAAAAAGATATTATGTACTTTTAGGTCTTACTCATGCTTCATTACTTGCTAATTATCAAAACATCAATCGTGAAGATACAGACGCAACAATCAGAATACTCAGAAAGTATATTACAGCCTTTAAAGAGGAAGGACTTCCGCTAAAGTACCGCTTCAAGGCATATGAGTGCATACTTGAATGGGACGAATTAAAGCCTTTTATCAATATATTTGCTAAAGAAATGACAGGCGATTTTGAGGAATACAAGGTTTGCAAGAAAATGGGCGTTAAATCAAGACTGATTTATGTAGAATATCTTCACAAACGAATAAAAGCTCATATAAATGAAGACGCTTGCAGAGAAGAACTTTTCAGTATGTTCGGTGACGCTTCATCAGAAGTAAGAACCCATATTGTAGAAATCGTAGCAAAAGACAAGAGCGAAGAGAACAAAGAAAAGGTTTTGAATATGCTTTCTGCAAAAAAGGCAGCCGCAAGAGATACTGCACTTTGCATTATTGAAGCATGGGGAGCAGAGAATTTCCGGGATATTCTACTTGAAATGATAGAGCGTGAAAAGACCGCTAAGGTTATAGATAAGATTCATTCTATGCTTGCGATTAGTTCAAGCAGTTCAAATTCGGAAGAAGAAGCTAGTCCAACTATGATTGTAGATAATCTTCATAAGGGTGGCAGAAACAAAAAAGTTCTTTGGCTCTTTGAAACACCGAATAGCCCTGTTCATTTCAATAACGGAAATTTGGCAGACGATAGATACTTACAGGCAATTCTGCTTTGCTATTCAAATATGACAAATTTCTGCATAAGCAAAGAAGCAAATATCCTTGCCGAAAATCTTAATAAAATAGAGCTTGAAAATTTTGCTCTTGAAATTTTCATCAAGTGGATTCAAGGCAATGCTGAAGCTAAGAAAAAGTGGATTCTTTATTTTGCAAGTATATATGGCGGTTTCAATATGATAGAGTTTTTCCAGAAATATATCAAGGAATGGTCGGAGGCAGCTCGTGGAGCTATTGCCGCAGAGGCTGTTATGGCTCTTGCATTGAACGGAAGTTCAGACGCACTTATGGCTGTTGATAATATCGCCCATAAATTCAAACATAAGCAGGTTAAATCTGCCGCAAACCAAGCTTTACAAAATGCCGCTGATATACTCGGCATTACAAAAGAAGAGCTTGGCGACAAAATTGTTCCAAATCTCGGCTTTGACGAAAATATGGAGCGTATTTTTGATTACGGAACAAGAAAGTTCAAAGTTTATCTGAATACAGCACTTGAGCTTGAAGTTTATGACGAAAAGGATAAGAAGCTTAAAACACTTCCAACCGTTGGTGCAAAGGATACAGAGGATATTGCAAAGGCATCGAATGCAGAGTTTAAGCAAATGAAGAAACAGCTTAAAAATGTTGTCAAAATACAGAAACTTCGTCTTGAAACGGCTATGCTTGCAGATAGACGCTGGACAGTTGATGCGTGGGAAAGCCTTTTCGTTAAGAATCCTGTTATGCATAAATTTGCTATGGGTTTGATATGGATAGCTTATGAAGATGATAAAGCCGTTCAGAGCTTCAGATATATGGAGGACGGCACATTCAATACAAGCGATGAGGACGAATACGAGCTTCCAAAGACTTGCACAATCGGTTTGGCACACCCTATTGATTTAGACGAAGAAACACTTTTGGCTTGGAAAGAGCAACTCAGCGATTATGAAATTATCCAACCAATGGAACAGCTTGAAAAGAAAGTCTATACTGTTGATGACACTGAAAAGGGCAAACTTGATTTATTAAGATTTAATGATAGAGAATTGAATGGTTATACACTTCTTAACAGAATGACCAAAATGGGTTGGTATAAGGGTTCTGTTCAGGACGCAGGTTGTTTCTATACATTCTATCGTGAAGATATTACAAAGCGTATTGATATGGGCAACGGTGTAATCAAGTATGAGGGCAATGCTGTTGAGCTTACTTTCTCAGGAATGTATGTTGCAGGTGATGACGAAAATGTCAGCATTGAAAAGGTCAGATTCTATGAGCCGGGAACAGTAGAGCGTGGAAGCTATGTTTATGATGAAGTCGATGATAAAAAATCTTTCAAACTTGATGAAGTAAATCCGAGATATTTCAGCGAGATTGTAGCACAGCTTGAAGTTATTCTTAAAACAAATGAATAAAAAACAATAATACAAAAACGGTGCAGTTCCGAAAAGGTTCTGCACCGTTTTTGTGTGTTAAGCTTGTATAATGTTAGTTCGACAGAAATTAAAAGTTTCGCTCAAGCCTTTTCAAAGGCTTGCGGATTCCAAAGGCAGAGCCTTTGGTGGGTTTTAAGGGCAAAGCCCTTAACATTCTTTACCCAACGGGCGAACTGCGTTCGCCCCTACTATAAATATTATTATTAACTAAGAATATTTATCGAACTCATATTATATAGAAATTCCGGTATATTCATAATCAAGCTTGTACCCAAGCCATTCTGCAAGATGTAGGGAAACCTCGTGAGCAGCGTCCCAAGAGGGCAACTTGCCTTGTTTCATACTTTCCTTAATAAACTCATATGAAGCGATTCTTGCAAGTCCACGCTTGCGGAAATCTGGATTAGTAGCGATTATAACCTCATATCCGCCACTATAATAGCTAAAAGAAGTAGCACCACAAACTAATTTATTATTGTATGTTATGCCAAAACCCAAACCATTTTTTAGAAAATCATCACAGCCATTGAAATTATTGCAGAAACCGTCTGCCCAATTTTCATTCATAGCTTGATTGTATAAATTTTCATCAAAGCGTTTGAGAGCAAAACCATCGGTTAGTTTGTATGAATATTCAGGCAAGTTAGGAAGTTCTTTGATAGTTTCAAAGCGTCTTTGAATATGTACCTTTTCGCCGTAATGCTTTATTATTTCCTCACGAATTTCTTTATTATCTGAAATAAAGACTAAGTGTCCATCTCCGATAAAATTCATAAATTCATTAAGAAATGCTTTATCAAGAACACCGCCGATATAGATATAGCCAAGAACAGCGATTGCCATTTTAGGATTTTCGCTTTCGCCATATACATCTCCCATAAGGCCCTCAAGACAGCTTGTAAGGGCGGTATCACTTATACCTTTAAAGAGATGTGCAGAATTTTTAATTTGTTGTTGATTAAGTTTTATCATTTTAATTATTCTCCAATGCAAAAATATCATTAAGCATTTTTATTGCAGTTTTAGTTTTAAAGAGCTTGTTTCTTACATTTACGATTGCATCTTTTGAGAGATTATCTTCATAGGCATTAACAAGGAAATCCGCCTCAACGAGTATCTGATAATCAAGACCGTCAATCATATTATAGGTGTGATGATGTCCGACAAGAAAGCATACACGCTCTATTATTTTTTCATCAATACCAAGCTTGTTAAGTAGCTTTTCAGCTTCGTCAGGACCAAGCATTTCCTGATATTTTCCTGAAGAACTACCGTAGATTTCCTCGCCTTTCTTTATACCAATATCATGTACCGCTGCTGCAATTTCAAGAATTTCTTGTTTTTCAGCAGAAAGCTCCTCAGCTTCACCGATAGTCTTTGAAAAGGCATAGACTTTAAGAAAATGTCCGACTCGCTTAGGGTCGCCCGAAAAATATTCGGTCATTGCTGAAATTACTTTAGTTATGTTCATTAGCCTTTCTCCTTAGATTAACAAAAGTAATAATTGCTAATGATTATGTTTCATTATTATCACCCTTAATTAAAAACAAGAAATCACCAACCCCATTCACTAAGTTCAGAACTATTCCAATAATATCCATTATCACCCCAACACCAACCAGAAATCCTATCTTTACAATTCCAACTATCTGGATTGCCATTACTATCATACCAAACTATACAATTTAATTCATAAGCACTGCCTACGCAATCAGGTATAGTTATTGTTCTTTGAATACCTCTATTTACAAAATTAAATTTTCTACTTGCTTTTACATTAGGACGAGTATCATTTTTGTATTCATTAATAATCCATCTTACTCCATTACTTTGACTTGAAGATTCTGGTTTACTACTTTCTGATTTACTGCTTGTTGAAGGCTTACTACTTACAGGCTTACTGACAGGTTTATCAACTTTACTACTAATAGTAGGTTTACTTGATTCTTCATATTTTGAATTTTCTTGATAACTGTTATTTTCATCAGCTGGTTGATGACTTTCGCTGTTACTATTTTCATAGTTATTATTGCTGCTTGAACTGCTTTCTGATTTACTGCTTGCAGGCTTTTTAGAACTTTCGGTTTTACTACTTGTTGGTTTAGAGCTTTCTGATTTTGAACTACTATTATCATTATTTTTTATAAATTTATCATATGAAATAATAAGCTTATCTATATTATCTTGATAAGTTTTTATTTCATCTTCAGTAAAGATAATGTCTTTATTTTTTACAATAGAAGATAAAATTGAACTAAGCTTTTCTTTTGCATTCTTTAAGGTGTTATTGTTCAATTTAATATTCTTATTATTTACATCAAATGTATAAACCTTAATTTGCTTATCAAAATCATCTTTAAAATATTTCCTCATAGTATTTAAAAGATTTTTGGCAGAATTGTTGCTTTCAATATTGCTTACATTATCATAAAAATCTTTTAGCACACTATATTTTTGATTATAATTTTTAGCTTCATTAAATTTCTTTTCAAACTCATCTAAATCAATTTGTTTTGAAATTTCGCTTACATCAGAATTAGAAATGCTTGTACTACTGCTGACATTACTAATTTCACTTTGAGTATTTGTCGTAGTTTCATTGCCACTGCAACCTGCTAAAACAAAGCAAGTTGACAACATAATCGCAAATAAAATCTTTACATTTTTCATAATTAATTCTCCTTTAATAAATTTTAAAGCTTAAAATCATTGCTGTTTATATTTTTTATTTAACCCTCCTCAGATTAACAAAGACAATGCCCGCAGTTACGAGCAATATAGAAATCAGATTAGGGATAGTGAAAATATTCTCTCCAAGTACAATCCCCGAAGTAATCGTACCAAAAACAGGAATCATAAGCGTAAAGGTGCTTATGATGCTTACATCATTATGTTTGAGTAAAACAGTCCATATAGCAAAGGATACACTTGAAATCAGTGAAAGATACGCCATAACTATGAAACAATCAAGCGAAGTGAAAGCAATTCCGCCTGAGAAAATCATACCAATGATAATCAGCAAACCTCCGCCGATAGTAAGCTGTGCCGCCGAAACAAAAACAGGGTCAGAATCTTTTGAAATCTTTTTTGCAAAAATATTGCCCAAAGCACCACAAAGATTAGATAGAAATAAAAAGCTGTCACCTATAAGAGAAAATTCCCCAATAGAATTTCCGCCACCAAGATTTATAAGAACAATACCACAAAAGCCTATGCAACAGCCAATAAGCTTTTTAGCTGTAATCTTATCGCCCTTAAAGAAAAGCGGTGCAAGTAAAACTCCCAAAAAAGCCGAAAATGAAGTATATATCGAGGATTTAGTTCCGGTAACAAAGATAAGAGCAACATAGAGAAAAATATACTGCAATGCTGTCTGCATTATTCCGAGTGAGGTCATTTTTATAAGCTCTCTTGGTTTAGGAATGAAAAATTTCTTTCTCATTATTGTAAGAGCAATATAGACAACCACTCCAGCCGAAAAAAATCTTACTCCCGCAAAGACAAGCATAGAGAGAATATCATTACTTTCTATTGAGAATATTTTATATCCTTGCTTAATTGCCGCAAAAGCAGTTCCCCATAGAGCGGTACAAAGCAGAGCTAAAAGTGTAACAACAAGTTTGTTTTTCAGAAGATTATTCTTCAATGTTGTCAGCACCCGATTTCTTTAGCATTTCTGAGATATTTTCTCTTTCAGCTTTAAGTTCATCAGCTTTTTCACGCTCATTAAAAAGTTCAGCCTTTATGATTTTTTCATCATAAAGCCTTACAAGCATAGAAAGCAAAAAGCTATCATTGTTATATTTTGAAATTTTTTCAGATAGAATATCAAAAGCCTTCTCAAACTCAGCGTATTCCTCAAGAGCGGATATGTATAATCTCATAGATTCAGCATTGAGATTTTCAGCATCAATGCCATCAAGCAAAGTATGACCGTCACGCCTTTCTCCACGCCTGTTCATAAGCATAGTTCTGAGTATAGTAAGCTCGTCCTTGCACTCTGAATTATCAGTATCAAGAATATGTCTTTCAGCCCGTTCGATATCATTTATTCTTATTAAAAATTCAATACATAGAAGTCTTGTAGGAGTTTCATAACTGATAAAGGCACAGCAATCATTGAGATATAGCTCAAGATATTTAGGGCATCTTCTTGTTTCAGAAGCTATAAAAAGCTTTTGCTTAACAAGTTCTAAAGTTTGTTGTTTATCCATTTAATTTTCCTTTCTAAATAAGGGCTTATCTCTCAAACTTGACAAATTCACCATTTTTATTTCTGATAAACATAGAGCCATATGGTTCATCAATGAATTTAAGAATACTTGGTTCATAATTGCAAAGAGTATTAAGATGATATATTCCAGCCTTGCTTGTATCATTCATATATTCATCATCTTCATCACCGGCCATAAATCTCCAGCCACTATCCTGATTATCAAGAGGTTTTTCACGATACATAAATCCGATTTCAGCACCGTCTACAATTATTCTGTCCGTAGCAAAACAACCAGTATGTGAATCTTCCGTTTCAAATAAGTCTTTCATCATTGATTTTGGAATTTTATATTTTTTGCGTCTTTTTTCGCAGAAATTTTTTCTGTTAATATCAAGAACAGGGTTTAATTCTCCAATAAGATTAAATAAATCGTCTGCACAGGTATCAATTTTATAGTTCATTTCTTCTTCATATAAAAGATATATCTGATAAAAACAAACCTTTTCACCATTCGGAAGTTCTAAAACATTATCCTCCATTAAAGGCGAATCGCCAAGAATAACACCCGAAAGTTCAGTGTTATCAAAATACGGTTCTCCGTTTGAGATTGTATGCCCCCAACCAAGCCAAGAATCTTCAAATATAGGAAGATGTGCAAGAGATTTCATAAGTCTTAGCGGCCAGAACCATTTTTCATTTGAGCTTTTAACATGCCAGTTTTTTGGCAAGCATAAAACAAGCTCAGCTCTGTCGTAAAATTCGCCATCCGGAACATTCATTTTGTGAGCTCCCATTCCACAGGTTACGAGCGTATAGAAATCGTGTTCATCATTTGGTGGAATAAGCAAAAGGTCACAGCTTATATCAGTAGTTGAAACATCACGCAGAACATTATTATATTCGCCTATATTGTTTTCAATAAACATTTCGAGGCTTACGGCGTCTTCTTCAGAATAAGTTTCAGCTACCGTATTTTGAGAATTAAAATACGAATCATATAATTCTTTGTCTAAAGCTTCAAGCTTTTGAGAATATTCAGAAAAAAGTTCTTCATTACCATATTCAGATGTAGCAAAACAAAGAAAAAGCAAAGTATCTATATCCTTTGGGTCTATTTCGTGAGTTTTTTCAAAGCAAGGGATAGCTTCTTCGTAATTTCCACTATGATAATAACTTATACCAAGATAGAAATAATATTTAGCAATTTCTTCTTCGTTATCATCAGGCTCAATAGACTCTAAAAGTTCAATGGCGTCATCATATCTATCCAAACTAAAATAAGCACCTGATAATAGTACATTAAGTTCATAAGGTCTGTCATTTTCGGGAATTTCTGTTATTACATCAATAATTTTTTCAAATTCCTCATCGTGATTCAAGACTTCAATTTTGTCGAGAAATTCTCTATATTGATTGTCGTCTGTGAAATATTGATTATCCTTCATAAAATCATTCCTTGCCTAATTACAAAATAAAATAATTTTTGAATATAAGTAATTATAGCATTGAGATTGAAAAGTGTCAACGAATAGCTAAAAAAGCGGCGTATGACCGCACAGGACAAGACACGGAATCGCTCGGCGTTGCCTCGCTCGTAGTGAGTATATGAAATTTACTCACGCGGAGGACTAAACTACAGATTAGTTTACCAACTTATCTAAGACAACTAAAAGTTTTGCTCAAGCTTTTTCAAAGGCTCGCAGTTTCTAAAAGCAGAGCCTTTGGTCACTCTCCACAAAGAGCGAAATTCTTTATGCTCCTCAAAGCACAAGAGAGTAGAAAAACATTTCAAGAAAATGTTTTTCGTAGGGGACTCTCACAGGAGGTTCCCTGAAAAATAATCGTGAATAATAACTTTGAATTTAATGGCTTTTAGAAAATTTTGCAAAATTATTACATTTTTTCGTATTATTTAATCTTCAAACGGGTTTAAACAATTTTACATTTATGTTATAATTTTTAAATAAGAAATTGATTTTAAAGGAAGAAATTCGATGATAAAATTGCTTATAGTCGAGGACGATAAGAATATAGTAAAAATGCTTGAGGCAACTGTTTCAATAGCCGGTTATGAAAGTGATTCTTGCTATGACGGAAAAACTGCTATTGAGAAAATAAACGAGAACGATTATGATTTAATTTTGCTTGATGTAATGTTACCAAATTTCAATGGTTTTCAAATTATGGAATACATAGACACAGAAAAAACTCCCGTAATATTTCTCACAGCCTTGCAAGATGTTACAGATAAGGTAAAAGGCTTAAAGCTTGGGGCGGAAGACTATATAGTTAAGCCATTCGAGGCGGTAGAACTTCTTGCAAGGATTGAAGTTATACTAAGACGCAGACACAAAAACAACAATATAATAAAATATGGCGATATAACGGTAGACATTTCACGCCACATAATAAAGAAACATGGAGTAGAAATTCAGCTTACGCCAAAGGAATTTGAGCTTACACTATTCTTTATGCAAAATCTTGATATAGCTCTTACAAGAGAACGCCTGATTTCAGCAGTATGGGGTTATGAATATATGGGTGAAACCAGAACAGTAGATACTCATGTTCAGCAAATCCGTAAAAAACTTGGCTTGCAGGATTCTCTCATAACTGTTCCGAAACTTGGATATAGGCTTGAAAGTAAATCATAATCAGAGGTGAACTAATTGAAGCTATGGTTTAAGGTATTTATTTCGGCTTTGTTTCTTGTAATTGCCGCTATAAATGCCACAGCATTAGTAGTTCTTTCAAATAATCAGCATATGACAATAACTCGTGAGAGAAGTCGTGCAGTATCCTCACACGAGTTTATTTGTGCATCAATCAGTAATAATATAACCTATCAAAGAATGAAATCAGAAGCCTTTATGCTTTCTAAAGATGATATAGATAAAGTTATCGAGCATATACTTTCCCAACAGCTTGAAGAAAATGCTCTTGCGATAATATCAGATAACGAAAATAATATATCCTATTACGGCTAAGAAAAGCCTGATATAAAAACACTTTCTGAAAGAATTACAAGCGAAGACAATCTCGCTTCAATAATATTGGATTGCGGCGAGAATACATATATGTTTGTCGGTTCAATATCAAGCTTTGAAGGTAAGGAATATAAAGTTTTTACGGCTAATAATATCACCGAAGTTTATAATGAAAGAAATAAGGAATTGTTTTTTGTGCAGATTATTTCGGTTGTTTTGGCAGCAGTGATTGCGGTAATCTTACTTTTACTTATAAAATTACTTTTCAGACCTCTTGGCAGAATCAATAAAACCATCAATAAAATAGCCGGAGGAGATTATAGCCTTAGAATAATTGCAAGTGGCAGCGAAGAATTTCAACAACTTGCAAATAATGTAAATTCTATGGCTGTTTCTGTTGAGGAAAATTATAACAGAATAGAATCAATAGCCGAAGATAGAAAACGCTTTATAGACAGTCTTTCTCACGAAATGAAAACCCCATTGACATCTATACTTGGTTTTGCGGATATTTTAAGGATAAAGAAAAATGTAACCCCAGCTGAGCTTAATGAATATTCATCTATTATAGTAGAGGAATCAAAGCGTTTAAAAGCTCTTTCGGGTAAGCTTATGGAGCTTGTTTCCTCCGGAGATTCCAAGCTTGAACTAAGTCCGGTCAGAACAGATGCAATATTGAACGAACTTAGTATAGTATTTGAGCCTATGATGAAAGCTAAGTCTATAACACTTTTTACTTATAGTGAGCCTTTAATAATAAATGTAGATGCAGATTTATTTAAATCAGTAATATATAACTTTGTAGATAATGCAGTTAAAGCGTCATTTGAGGGAGGAAAGATTGAGCTTACTTGTCGTAGTGAGGGAGAGTATGCTGTAATTACAGTGCGTGATTATGGTATGGGAATAGCCGAGGAAGATAAAAAGCGAATTTTTGAACCGTTTTATATGGCAGATAAAGTCCGTTCAAGAAAACTTGGCGGAGCAGGCTTAGGACTTGCTCTGTGTGCAGAGATTGCTAAAAAACATAATGCAAAAATAGAGCTTGAAAGTGAACTTGGTAAAGGCACTACTATAAGTATACGTATAAAGCAAAGTGGGGGTAAAATCAATGGGTAAATTAAAAAAATTCATACTACCGACCTTGCTTTTAACGCTTGCTATGGGAGCGGAAATAACAGGTATAATCCTTTGCGGAAAAATGTTGCCTGATTATAAAAATGAAATTTTCACCGAGGAAAAGAAAAATATAACACAGCTTATTTTTGTAGATGATGGAGATAATTCTCGCTTTTATCCGTGGCTCTCATATCGTGAAGATGAATTGATTTCCGCACCATCATATATTACAAGTCACATTTATGACCAAAGCTTAGATACGTTTGCAAATGGTTTGGGTGATGATAGATATAATTATGACGATGAAGCATTGAAAAAGATTATGTTGGAGAACATTAATAAGATGATATTTTATGTTATTCAAACTCTTGATATAAATAATATTCCAAAAGAAAATACAGATTTTTCTCAAAATGTTGAATTTGACAATAATGCATCAATTATGCATATAAAAGATTTCAAATATACAAACCAAAATAATAAAGTAAAGCTTTTAGATTTAGTTGTGAAATTAGGAGATAACAGTATCTTATATTTCAGAGTAAGAAGTGAAAATCCACCTAAACCAGATTCTCAAGAAATAAATCAAAAAAGCAAAGAAATTTCAGAAGATGTGTGTTCTATCATAGATTACTTAACGAAACCTATGGAATCGCAATATTCTGAATTAGCACTCACAGATATGTATTTTTCTGAACAAAACGAATATGAAGAAGATGTTGCCGAACAACCCTTAGAGAGTAATATAATATATGATTATATATCATCAATTTATATGCCTGAAATGTATATAGATAACGGAAATTATGTTTTTTCAACAATAGCCGATGATAAGTTTGCGTTTCCAATAAGAGTAGTTATTTCATCAATGATTTCAAACTCACAATATACAGTTTTTTCTAATGGAGATGAACTGATACTTGTTTTAAGTGGAAATGACAACACTTCAAAATATTCAGATACGATTTTATATTACAGCATAAGCGATAAGAAAATTACAGGTTTTAGTATGAGAAGCACATTTTAACAACTTTCTTACAAAAAACAGAATACTCTGTAACAGCTCCTGCATTATATTTGATTTATTAAGATAATGCAGGAGTTTTTATGGAGGAATTTCAAAAATGAAACAATATATGTCGGAATATGAAAAATTTGTGTTTTTAAATAGTTCGGGTAGCTTTACACAATCTGAAAATTGGTGCAAAATAAAAAACGAATGGCAGTCTGAGAGAATAATAATTCGTGATAAGAGCGGAAATATTTTAGGTACTATGCAAATTCTGATTAGGAATGTTCCGCTTATGAATACAGTTTTTATGTATGCACCAAGAGGTCCTGTGTGCGATTATCATAATTTCGATGTACTTAATAAAATTGTTGAGCAAGCAAAGCTTCTTGCAGAAAAACATAAAGCATATATGCTTAAAATTGACCCTATGATTTCATATGATGATGTTGAATCCATAGAAAATTTAAAACGCTTGGGCTTTGAATATAACGCTGATACACCAGAAGATAATACAATTCAGTGCCAGCGTAACTATATACTTGATATTAAAAATAGAAATGAAGATGAAGTTTTTTCATCATTCCATTCAAAATGGAGATATAATATAAGACTTGCCCTTCGCAAAGGTGTTTCTTGTAAATATTATGGGGCAGAAAAGCTTGATGATTTTTGTAAACTTATGCAAGCAACAGGAAAACGAGATGGCTTTGCTATTCGCTCTAAGGAATATTTTGAGAAATTTTTCTCTGCCTTTGGAGAAAATACCAGACTTTATATGTGCTATGCTCCTGATGGTGAAGCGATTTCAGGAGCATTAACAGTAAGATATGGCAATAGAGTCAGCTATGTTTATGGAGCATCAAGTGATAATCAAAGAAATCTTATGCCGAATTATCTAATGCAATGGAACATGATGAAATGGGCTATTGAATCAAAGTGTGATATATATGATTTTATGGGTATACCACATTGCGATGAAGAAAATCACTCCAATTACGGAGTATATCGTTTCAAAAAGGGCTTTAATGGTGAGATTATAAAGTACGCTGGTGAATTTGATTATATTTTTTCAAATGTAAAGCATACAGTAATTTCGTTTTTATTACATTCCATAGGCTATAAAAAGCTATAATTCAATCAAAAATCCCCGAAGAATAACTTCGGGGATTTTTTACATTTAGAAACAAGTATCAAGATTATTGTGCAGTATCAAGCTCAATTATTTTTCCGTCAAATTTTTTCTCATAAGTTGATAAAGCATTTCGAACCATATTGAATAGCACTTCATAAATACCACCATATTTTTTGAGCGTGCAAACACTTCTATAAGAATAGCTAAGGTGTTTACAACCCTCAGCCTTTTTGCCGTATTTAAAATCGAGCATAGCAAGCTGATAAAGAGTATATGAATAAGAGTATATAAGTGAAATTTTTTCAGATTCCATATTCAGTTCTTCCTTCATTATATCTAAAGCATTGTTATAGGAAGAAATAGCAGACTGATACATTCTTGCTCTGAAATAAGTGTCAGCAAGATTTACATAGCATCTTCTGCGGACAGATAAAGCATATTTGTCAGATTTAAAAATTTCATTATCCGTATATTGCTTAATTTGTCTAAAAGCAAGTCTTGCTGTTTCAATAGCCATACCTTGCTCATCAAGACATTTTGAAAAAATCATACTAATATCAGTATATATATCACTGATTTTATTTGAACGCTTAAAGCCTTCCTCATAGTCTGACCATATATCAAGTAGTTTATATTGTATTTCAATGGCCTTCATATACTTTTGCTTTTCGCAAAGGACAAGACTTTGGGTAGAATAAAGAATATCTATAATGTCGCAGAAATCATTAAAGCTATTTTCTTTTATACGCTCGCAGAAAGAAAGACCATTTTCAATAGCTTTTTCTGTGCTTTCATAGTCTTTAGCCTCAAGAAACGCTCTGCCAAGAATACTATATGAATTTGCGATATATTTAATTAAATCTTTATTATCACCGTATTTTTCAGAAATCTCATTTAATATATCCAAACATTTTTGAGTTTGCCTGATAGCATCATCAATCTGATTAATTTCAAGCATAATTATAGCAATATTTATGTTATTTACCGCAATTATCATACTGTTTTCATAGCAATTTTCGGGTTGATTCTCAAGAATATCTGAAGATTTATTAAAATAAGTAATAGATTTATCAGGGGCAATATCCTGATAAGCATAGGCAATTC
Source organism: uncultured Ruminococcus sp. (assembly GCA_902765855.1). Classification (GTDB taxonomy): domain Bacteria; phylum Bacillota; class Clostridia; order Oscillospirales; family Acutalibacteraceae; genus Pseudoruminococcus. Next base: position 226,456 of record CACXBF010000002.1, read on the forward strand.
TGCGATTAAGAAAAGAAACCCATTTATAATCTGGATTTGACTCATTTTTAAGTAGAAGCTTTAGAGCGGTTTTAGCATGGCTAAGAGCTTTAAAATCCATATTTAAAGCGGAATAGTGTATAGCTAAATCTGAATATACTTCCCAAATATCTCTCCAGAATTCATTTCCTCCAGCTTCCTTATATCGCTTTGCAATTTTCAATTCTGCATTGCGAAATTTAAGAGCATTAAGATGATTTTGGAATTTCCCTTCAAAAATTTCAGCAAAATCACAAACAATTTCCGCCAAATCATATAAGTATTCTAAAAGTGAATGATTTGATAAATATGGATTATCGTCAATATGCAAATGATTTATTTCAGTATATATTTCTTGAATATATAGTTCTATTATTTCTTGAGTAGGGGGAGTATCCTGTTGATGAATTTCTTCAAGAAATTCATTTAAACGCTCAATTATCATACCATATTGCTCATTCATTATAAATTCTCCTTATTGTTCTTTCGGATTTCGGATTTTCATATTCTCGGTTTTTAAGTGATAAATTTTCAAATACATATATAATTAATTGTGTAAACTTTTAATGATAGAATATTAATATAAAAATGACTTTTTATAAGTTGAATAAAAGTAGAGTTCTTACATTATTATACTTACTTTTAACGAATTGGTCAAGATAAAAATCATTAAATTTCATATAAAAACGCAAAAAGGCCACCAAAAAATAATTTTGGTAGCCAAAAGTGCAGTATAAAGGGATTTTTTGGTATATTACTATATTAATAAATTAGTCCTTTATACTATTTATTTTAAAATCAAAAGTCTTTGTTGTATTATTTTAAAATTTAATTTTTCAAATAGAGAATAAATATAAGTGCCGATTTTTTTCAGAAATTACTGTACAAAAGTGACTTTTTATATCTGTGCGTATATAACTATTTATTATATCGAATTTTGTAAGAAAATAACACAATTTATGTAAACTGCATTATATTATACTTATATGTGGTTTAATTTTCCTGATTAAGAATTTTGCCAACTTTTAATCATTCTTTCATACATTTCTGGCAAATCAACATCACTTTTCCAACCAAGTGAACGAATCTTTTCTGAGGAAAGTTTCATTTTTACAGATGGTGCATAGCCAAATTTCAATGCATCTTCTGGAATATCAAAAACAACAGAGATTTTTCCACTCTTTTCTGCAACCATTTGAGCCATTTCTGCTATGGTCATATTTGTGTTTTCATTTGTGATATTATAAGCTGTGCCATTTTCGCCACGAATAAGTATATATAATATTCCAAGCACGCAATCACGAGTGTAGCAATAGTTTCCTGTAGATTCTCCTTTTGTATGAAGAACAATATCCTCCTCATTTATAAGGCTTCTCGCAAACTGTGCGAAAACTCTTGTTTCATCCTTGCTTACTCCGGCACCAAAGGTCTGGGCAAGACGAGCCATTTTAACAGGAAGATTATATTCGTGAGCATAGGAAGCACAAAGGCACTCGCACATTCTTTTTCCCTCAGGATAACAACTTCTTACATTAAGTACATCTACATAACCGTAATTATCTTCGCTCACATATGGCAGAGAAGCATCAGGAGAGCCGTAAACCTCCATACTTGATATATAAACAACCGATTTAACATTGTTTTCTTTAGCAAGCTCTAAGATATTTCGTGTGCCATCAACAGCAACACAGATTGTTTCAACTGGTTTAGTGACCATTTCTTTAGAGTTAGTAACACTTGCACAGTGAATTATGTAATCAATTTTATATTCAGTCTGAATTTTTTTAAGAACATCTCCGATAACAAGTGAAATATCTCCACGCTCAAGAAGTTCGCCAAATACAGTTTTTGCTTTTTCAGGATTTCTTACAAGAGCAAGAATTTTCATATCAGCATTATGAATACGGTTTATAGCTGCAAGAGCCTTTGCAGTATAAGAACCGACAAGTCCTGTCGCACCTGTAACGAGGATAGTGGAATTTTTAAGCTTATCAATATCAGGAAAAGAGTTTGCAATATAATCCAAATCTTCTTGTAAAATATAATCTTTAGTTTCAAATGTACTCATTTATTTAATTCCTTTCAACCTTAATTTTATAAATTTATTATATCAATCTGTGTTTAAATATGCAACTCATATAACGATAATCTTCATACTTTCCATAATGTTGATAGCACTTTCTAAAAGCTTTTCATTTTCACTTGCAATACAACTTCTATCAACTATAATTTCAGAACTAGGGCAGGCTGTTTTAGCTATAACAGCATTAGCAAGAACACATATATCAGCCGAAACTCCGGCAAGCTCAATCTTTTTGAAATCTTTCTTTCTAAGATATTCAAAAAGTTCCATAGATGCAAAACTTGATTTTATAAAGCAAGGGTCATTTTCTTTGCATAGTTCATTTATTTCGCCGAATAATCTCCATTCGTGGTGTTTACCTACGCATTTTTTTGCAGAATATAGCTTTCCGCTAAACTGATAAAGCACTTTATCTTTATGCGTATCAAGCGTAAAAGCAATAGTGGCATTATCCTTACGATACTCTTTGATTTTCTCAGCAATATTATTTTCTATATTTTCAGCCTGCAAAAAACCGAACTTGCCATTGACAAATTCGGTTTGATAATCTACTATAATTAAAATTTTTTTCATAAGCCAAACCCTCCCATTTCAATTATTTTATGAAGGAGGTAAGCTAATATTCACAGCCATTGTATATATAATTGTCAATGTTTATTTCTTTAAGTTTAATGTGCTTGCAAAACCACATAGTGCAGAGTATAATGTTAAAAGATATACTTATAGATTGGAGATGCACAATATGACAACAATAGAAAATGAAATAGTAAACTTAGTTGATGATATTATCGCAGACTATGACAAAGGTCGTTCTATTGATAAAATCAACACTTTCAGTCAGCCTGATAAAGAGGTTGTTATTGATATTGTAAATAAGCTTCAGAAAATCATTTTTTCGGGCTACTTCAAGAATAAATCCTATCGCAGTTATACTTTAAAGAATAATGTTACAATGCTTCTTGAAGATGTTCTCTATAATCTCTGCAAGCAAATTTCATTAGTGCTTAAATATTCCAAAGATTATAAAGACCTCAATGAAAGCAGTCTTTATGCGGAATCTCAGAAAATTGCTCTTACATTTCTGAAAAAAATACCTCATATAAGAGAATATATAGAAACAGATGTTCAGGCAGCATTTGAGGGTGACCCTGCAGCATTTAATAAAGAGGAAATTATTATCTCATATCCTGGACTATATGCAATATTTATAAATAGAATTGCACACGAACTTTATAAGCTTTCTGTGCCGCTTATTCCACGAATGATGACCGAATACGCTCATAGTAAAACAGGTATAGACATTCACCCAGGTGCAGAAATCGGAAAATATTTCTTTATCGACCACGGAACTGGTATAGTTATCGGCGAAACTACAATTATAGGCGATAATGTAAAGGTTTATCAAGGTGTCACTCTTGGTGCATTATCTACAAGAGGTGGACAGAAGCTCAAGAATAAAAAGCGTCACCCAACAATCGAAGATAATGTAACAATCTACTCTGGAGCATCAATTCTTGGTGGAGAAACAGTTGTCGGCAAAGATGTTGTTGTTGGCGGTAATGCTTTTATTACGAAATCTATTCAAGCTGGGGCAAGGGTAAGTATAAAGAATCAAGAATTAAGCTGTAATTATGATGCGGAACACCCTGTTGAAAGGGCAGAGCTTGAGCAAGACGAAAGCTGGTATTATGTTATATAAGTTTATATATTGAGCAATTATTGATTTAACTATATTGACAAAGCGAATATGATATGCTAAGATAACAGTGTTATATAACACTGTTATCTTTTTTTGAAAGGAAGTGAATCGTTGTCCATAGATAAAAATACGAAAAAGCGTATCGAAGAATCAGCTATTAAGGAATTTATGGAAAAGGGCTTTGCAAAGGCTTCTTTAAGACAAATAGTTAAGAATGCAGGTCTTACAACCGGAGCATTCTATAAATATTATCCTACGAAAGATGCTTTATTTGCGAGCCTTGTAGAACCATATGCCAATAAGCTTTACTCCATATATGATGTTACAATAGAGGATTTTCAGAGTCTTCCTGCAAGTCAGCAACAGAAAAATATGATTGAAGCATCATCTGGTGGAATAACAGAAATGCTTGAGTACATTTATGAGCATTATGATAATTTCAAATTACTTCTATGTAAGGCAGACGGAACACCATTTACTTCGTTTATACATAATCTTGTTGAGCGAGAAGTAAAATCAACTGTCAAATTTATAGATGATATGCGAGCATCTGGCGTTGAAATTCCTGAAATAGATGTGGAATTTGTCCATATGATTACCAGTGGTATGTTTTTGTCAGTATTTGAGATTGTTGCCCACGATATGCAAAAGGATATTGCTATTAAAAGGGTACAAAAAATCAAGGAGTTTTATACAGGCGGTTGGGAAAGAATGTTAGGATTTTCATTTTAAACTTTGCCTGTCAGAAATAGTAACATTGAAATAAACCTCGTATCTATAAAAGCAGATACGAGCAATTTATTCATCAAAGGTTAGCTATTTCTAACTATTTTAAAAAAGGAGAATAAAAATGCAAAAAGAAAAATCCTCTCTTAGCTGGATAATGCAATGGGCTGGTACACATAAAGTTTTGTATATAGTAAGCGTTATTCTGGCAGTATTCAATGTTATTTTTAAGATGATACCATATTTCATAATAGGAGATATAATATCTAAGCTTGTAAATGGAGAAAATAATCTTAATACATATCTTATCGAAGTCGCTTTAATTGCCGCTTCATTTGTAGTTGCAGAGATATTCCATTCTATTTCGACTGCACTTTCTCACAAAGCAACATTTACAGTTCTTGCGGCAATACGCAAGGATACTTGTGATAAGCTTTCAAGAGTTCCTCTTGGATATGTCAAGGATATGCAGTCAGGAACATTAAAAAATATTATGGTAGAAAGAATAGACAGTATCGAAACAACACTTGCACATATCGTTCCTGAATTTACATCGAATATTATTCCGCCGATATTTGTAGTTGTTTATCTTTTCATTATAGATTGGCGAATGGCTTTACTTTCTTTGGTTACAGTTGTCTTAGGATTTGCTTCAACCTTTGGTATGTTTGTTGGTTATGAAGAAAATTTCAAAAACACAATAGTTAAAACAAAGGCTCTTAATGATTCTGCAGTTGAATATATCAACGGAATTGAGGTTATAAAGGCATTCGGCAAGGCCGATTCTTCATATGAAAAGTTTACAGTTGCTGCAAGAGAAGGTGCAGATGCCTTTATAAACTGGATGAGAAAGTGCAATGTTTTCCATTGTATTTCATTCGTGTTGACGCCATATACTTTGCTTACAGTTCTTCCGTTTGGTGCGATGTTCATTATGAATGGTACACTTTCTGTCGCAAATTTCATTATGTGTATAATTCTTTCACTCGGAATAGTTGGTCCGCTCTTGACTGTTACAAGCTATACAGATGATTTAGGCAAGATGGGCAGTATTGTAGGAGAAGTAACAGGAATTTTAACTCATCAAGAGCTTGACAGACCTGAAAAATCCAGAAAAAAGCCTGCTGATGCTTCAGTTAAGTTAACAGATGTAAGCTTTGGTTATCACGAAAAAGAAGTTCTACACAATATAAATATGGATATGAAGTCAGGAACTATAAATGCTATTGTAGGACCTTCCGGAAGCGGTAAATCTACGATTGCAAAGCTTATTGCGTCTTTGTGGGATGCAAATAGCGGAAAGATAGAAATTGGCGGTGTAAATATCAAAGATTTATCGCTGAAAGAATACAATAAAAACATTGCTTATGTTGCTCAAGATAACTACCTCTTCAATGAAACAGTAAGAGAAAATATCCGACAAGGTAATCTTAATGCAACAGATGAAGAAGTTGAAGAGGCTGCAAAAAAGAGTGGCTGTTACGACTTTATAATGTCATTGGAGAATGGTTTTGATACAGTTGTAGGTGGTGCAGGAGGTCATCTCTCCGGCGGTGAAAGGCAAAGAATTTCCATTGCAAGAGCTATGCTTAAAAATGCACCTATCGTAATTTTAGACGAAGCAACGGCTTATACAGACCCAGAAAATGAATCTATTGTTCAGGCATCAGTTGCAAAGCTTGTAGAGGGCAAAACCTTAATAGTAATTGCACATAGACTTTCAACGATTACTGATGCAGATAGAATCTTTGTTGTCAATGATGGCAAGATAGAGGAACAGGGAACACATAATGAACTTCTTACAGAAAATGGACTTTATAAAAAGATGTGGGAAGCTCATATATCCGTAAAGGATAACGGAGGTGAAGGCAATGATTAAAATATTGCATAAATTCTTTAATTTTTGCGGAAAGAATAATAAAAGAAAGTTTCAGATTTCTATTTTTCTGGGAGCTATACAGGCACTTTGTGAGGCCATGAAAATTCCGGCAATAATGATTATCTTAATAGCTATTATGAATAATAGTCTTAATACCGGAGTAATTTTCACAACTCTTGGAATTATGATTGGCTCTATGATTATAGATTTTATTACAAGAATGCGTTCTAATATGCTTCAGACTGAAGCTGGCTACGGTGCAGCAACATTTAAAAGAATTGAAATAGCACAGCATCTCAGATATTTGCCTATGGGATATTTTAATAAAAATAGTCTTGGCTCAATAACTTCTGTCACAACTAATACTATGGAGAATCTTGGAGATATTGCAACAAGAGTTGTTATGCTTAGTACACAGGGAATACTTAACACAGCATTGATTCTTGCTATGCTTATTGTCTTTGATTATAGAATAGGTCTTATCGGCACAGCAGGTGTTATTGTTTTCCTGATAGTCAATACGCGTATGCAGAACGCAGGAAAAAAGCTTTCAAAAGATAAGATTGATTCAGACCATACTCTCGTAAGTGAGATTATAGAATACATACAAGGAATTTCAGAGGTTAAATCTTATAACCTTGTAGGCTTACAGACCAAAAAACTCAATAAAGCTATAGATAAAAATGCTAAGATAAATACTAAAATGGAATTTGCATTTATTCCGTTTATGACGCTTCAGGTCTGTGTAACAAAGTTAACAGGTGCAATTATGATGATAAGTTCTATTGCACTCTATCTTAATGGAAAAATGGACTTAATGATTTGCATAGGTATGTCAATTTGTGCATTTATGCTCTATTCAAGCCTTGAACAAGCCGGAAACTACTCTGCACTTCTCCATACTATTGATGTTTGCATAGATAAAGCACAGGAAATTCTCGACCTTGATACTATGGATATAGATGGCAAGGATATTCAGCCGGAAAATCATAATATAGATATAGAAAATATAACTTTCTCCTATGATAAGAGAAAGATTATCGATGGCATTACTTTACACATTCCTGAAAAAACAACTACTGCAATAGTCGGACCAAGCGGTGGCGGTAAAACTACTCTCTGTAACTTGATTTCAAGATTCTGGGATGTAAACAGTGGTGAGATAAAGCTCGGCGGAGTAAATGTTAAAGATTATAGTATGGATAGCCTTATGAAGAATTTTAGCTTTGTTTTTCAGAATGTTTATCTCTTTGCCGATACAGTAGCTAATAATATTAAGTTCGGCAGAGAAAATGCAACTATGGAAGAAGTTATAGCTGCGGCTAAAAAAGCTTGCTGTCACGATTTTATAATGAGCTTGCCAAATGGTTATGATACCGTTATCGGAGAGGGCGGTGCAAGTATTTCAGGAGGCGAAAAGCAAAGAATTTCTATTGCAAGAGCAATTATGAAGGATTCGCCGATTATAATTCTTGATGAAGCGACAGCAAATGTAGACCCAGAAAATGAAAAAGAACTTGTAGACGCTATTGACGCACTTACAAAAGAAAAAACTATAATTATGATTGCACACAGACTTAAAACTGTTCGTAATGCAAACCAAATTGTAGTTGTTGATAAGGGCAAGATTGCACAACTTGGTACACACAATGAGCTTATGAGTCAGGACGGAATATATAAACGCTTTGTAAACGCCAGAGAGCAGGCTACAAGCTGGAAATTAAAATAATAAATTTAGAAAGGTGCAACTGCCTATGTCTGATACTAAGACTTTAATCAATGGTGTCCCTGAAACAATGTTGCAGACGCTCTATGCAAGAGCAAAGGAATCACAAAAGGAAAAACATTGTATTTATGATGAAAAAGCGATAGAGATTGTTTCTAAGCTAAACTATGATTTTTCCCTTGCCGATAAAGACAAAAGGTATGGAAGTTTTTATGCCTATATATAAAATTATCGGCAAAATTCCGTTTATTAAAAATCTATCAAATAAGATATTAGTTATGGAAAATATGTGATTATATTCTATGATTAAAAAATTTAGTTGATTTTTCATAATATTACCCTATCCCATTTACAGCTTTCCCCTTGCATAAGTGAAAAACTCGTTATATAATAATGTTTACAAATGATAGACATTACCTATAATAAATGGGGAAGGAGTTTATATGAAAAGAATTTTTGGCTCTGTCTTGACTTATGTTAAAAAAACAGATAAACCATTCTGGCTTTTGACAATAACTGCGTCTATATATGGTTTTCTATTGATTTATAGTCAACAAAGAAGCGGCGGCACTAATTTTCTTAAAACTCAAATTATGGCTGTTGGAATAGGATATATTGCAGCAGTATTTATATCTTGTATAGATTATAGGTTCTATGGCAAGGTTTGGTGGCTTTTTGCAGGTGTAGCAATTTCGTTGACAATACTTGTCTTTTTTATAGGCATACAAATTGCAGGAACAGATGATGTTGGTTGGATTAAAATCGGAAGTATGACATTTCAACCATCTGAATTGACTAAAATATGCTTTATAGTAACCTTTGCAAAACACATTTCAGTTTTGGTTAAATATGATAAGCTAAAAAGTTTTTTTGGTGTTATGACGCTTGTGTTTCACGCAGCAATTCCGATTTTGCTTATTCATATGCAAGGCGATGACGGAACAGCTCTTGTTTTTGGGTTTATGTTCCTGATAATGACATTTGCGGCAGGTGTTCAGCTTAGATATTTCATAGCTTTTTTTGTAGCATTGTGTGTAGCAGCACCTTTGTTTTACACTAAGATTATGAATGATGACCAACGCAACAGACTTCTTGTACTATTTGACCTTGATGATAACAGCTTGACCACATATGGTTGGCAACAATATCAAGGTAAGGTTTCTATTGCTTCCGGAGGACTTTCAGGTGAGGGCTATATGAATGGTCCACGAGTTGCGAAGGATATAGTTCCATATCAAGAGAATGATTTTATCTTCACAGTTGCAGGTGAGGAATTTGGCTTTATTGGCTGTACAATTCTTTTGCTGATTTTACTTTTTATTGTGATTAAAACTATGAGAAATGCACATCTTGCTGATGATGTATTTGGAAAAATGATTTGCTACGGATTTTTCTCAATTATTGCTACTCAGGCGGTTGTTAATATTGGAATGGTTCTTGGAATTTTCCCTGTTGTTGGAATAACACTTCCGTTTTTTAGTTCTGGCGGAACATCAGTTATGTGTCTGTATTTTGGAGTAGGCCTTGTACAAAGTGTGTATATGCACAGGGAGGGTAAACATTCACTAAATAAGCTTCATAGAAATCAAGCTTAAAATAAAACAGGTACAACTCATTTTAGGGTTGTACCTGTTTTTTTATCTAAAGTGTTATTATTTATTTTGCCAAAGCACTACATTTCCGCTTTCAAGCGTTTTTTTCATATCTATTATTCGTTGATTGCTTGAACCTCTGAAACATAGTGAAACATCGTAAAGACTTTCTATGAAAGGGCCGTCGACAAGAACATCAATATTCTCAAGAAGTTCATCTGTAATATCGCATCTCCAATAGCCCTCTGTTTGTAATTCCTTTTCGAGAGTACAGCCGGTATAAAACCATATAGTTTTAGCAGGCAATTCCTTTCTGATACGCTTTATAAAAGGCAGGATTTCTCTTTGGTTTCTAACCTCAAAAGGTTCTCCTCCAAGCACTGTTAAGCCATTTATATATGACTTTGAAAGTGCCTTAATGATTTCATCTTCTGTTTCTTTGGTAAATGGCTTACCATAATTGAAATCCCATGTCTCACTATTGAAACAGTTCTTGCAATGTCTTGTACACCCCGAAACAAAAAGTGAAACTCTGACTCCGGTGCCATTTGCTATATCAGTCTTTTTAATATTGCCATAATTCAAAGCCATCACCGCTTTTCTAAGAATTACAAATTATTATAGCATACTCATCTTAAAAAATAAAGTGTATTATGAGAAGGTTAATCATTATAATAAAGATTTGTTTTCTTTTCCTTATCAAAAATATGCAATGCCTTATTATTAAAACCGACTGTAATTTTATCTCCGGGTTGATAGAAGATAGATTCTGCGTCTGCGTCAAGAGCAGGAATACGAATTGCAGTATCCTTATTATCAATATAAGCGTGAAGATGAACTTCATTACCAAGCATTTCGCTTACTTCTACAATAGTATCAACGGATAATGGACTACCTTGTGGTACTATTGCAAGATTTTCAGCTCTTACACCAAGTATTACCGGCATAGGCTTAACATTATTTTTAGTATAAACTTCCTGCATTTTGTCATTAAGTCTGATAACCATACCTAATAATTTTACAGAATATCCGTTTTCATCTTTGATAAGCTCTGCATCAAAGAAATTCATTTGAGGCGTGCCGATAAAGCCTGCAACAAATATATTTCTTGGGAAGTGGAATACTTCTATCGGAGTTCCGACCTGCTGAATAAAGCCGTCTTTCATAATAACTATTCTGTCGCCGAGTGTCATAGCCTCAACTTGGTCATGAGTAACATAAATAAATGTTGTACCCAATCTTTGATGAAGCTTTGAGATTTCTGTTCTTGTTTGAGCTCTCAATTTTGCGTCGAGATTGGAGAGAGGTTCGTCAAGTAAAAAAACCTTCGGGTCACGAACTATTGCACGACCGATAGCTACACGCTGACGCTGACCGCCTGAGAGAGCCTTTGGTTTTCTTTGCAGGAACTCTGTAATTCCAAGAATCTCCGCTGCTTCTCGAACTCGTCTGTCAATCTCTTCACGAGGTACTTTCCTTAGCTTTATTGAAAAAGCCATATTATTATAAACTGTCATATGAGGATAAAGTGCATAGTTTTGGAAAACCATAGCAATATCTCTATCTTTCGGAGCAACATTATTAACAAGTGTATCGCCTATATATAATTCACCGTCAGTAATGCTTTCAAGACCTGCAACCATTCTCAAAGTGGTTGATTTTCCACAACCTGATGGTCCGACGAATACAACAAATTCCTTATCCTTTATATCAAGATTAAAATCGTGAACAGCTACTACATTGCCGTCATAAACCTTTTTTATATTGCGGAATGACAAATCTGCCATTATAAATCTCCTTCTTTCGTTTTATTATGAGGGGTTATTACATATTTTTCAATCTGTGGCCATGAATTAAATGACGCTGTAAAGTTCATTATTGAAAAACCAAATACTATCGGCAGAAATAATCCTACTGGAAAGTAGCCTATTGCTACAAATATAATTGCTGCCTGAACTATCATTGTAACAAGAGTTCCAAATGGTTTTATGAGATATAGTGCCAAAGCATTTTTTATTATCTGCTTAAGTGATAGGTCAACAGACGCTATCATAACATATACATAATTGGAAATCGCAAAGAACATTATCGCAACCGCCAAAACCAACGCTACAAGAATTGCTGAGAATGTAGAATTATCTATCATCTTTGAGTAAACACCTATTGCAACATATGCAAGAGCTATAAATGCAAGCTGAATTGCTGCAAAAGTTGTATTTTTCTTCCATTCCTGTTTAAAACCCTTCATAAAATCGTCTATTACATATGCCTGTTCATCTCTTGCAAAACGGCTCATAACTCTTGTTAAACCGCCGATTGCAGCAGGGATTGTAACTATTGGAATACAAAAAAGTATAAACAGAAGATTTGCTCCGATTATACGCCAGAAGGCTTCATAAAAAAGCATAAGATATAGGGTTATTCTGTGTTTAGGATAGCGTGTTTTTTTATCATAATCTTTCTGTGGCGCTTTATCCTTTGCGAGTATCATAATTGCTTCATTCCTTTTTATAATCTATTATGTATTATTTAATAGCACCGTCAACAACGCCCTTGATAATCTTCTTTTGTGCGATAAGATAGAAGATAACAACCGGCAGCATTGAGAGTATAAGTGCGGCTGTCGCAATATCCCAGCTACTTGTAAATGTGCTGAAGAATTTACTTGTCTGAAGCGGAAGTGTATACCATGATTGTTCTTTAAGTACAAGGCTTGGCAAGAGATAGTCATTCCAAATCCACATAATCTGAAGAATCGCAACAGTTGTGTTTATAGGAGAGAGAAGAGGGAAGACTATTTTCCAAAAAGTCTTAAACATACTACAACCGTCAATCATAGCAGCTTCTTCAAGTTCCTCCGGAACCCCTTTTATAAATCCGTGATACAGCATAATCGCCATACTGCAGCCAAAGCCCAGATAAGTAAATACTAAGCCGAAAGGATTAAGTATATTAAGACCGTTAAGTGCAAAGGTTGCATCTCCAAGTGTTATTGAAAAAACTTCTTTGCTTCCCATAATAGACATAAGAGGGAGCATTACACACTGAAAAGGTATCAAAAGTGCGACTGCAAAAAGAATAAACATAACCTTTGAAATCTTTGTTTTATATCTGACAAGAACCCATGCTGCCATTGAGGAAAATAGCAGTATCAAAGCCGTAGAAACTACAGTTATCCATACAGAATTCCAAAGAGAATTGAAGAAGTTCATTTTCTCCATAGCTTTTGGGTAGTTATCAAATATAAACGGATTTGGCCAACCAAGAACATCTGTGAGTATACCCCTTTGGTTCTTGAAGGAGTCCATTAAAAGTATAAAAATAGGAAGCAAAAATAAAATCGCTACTAAAAAACCTATTACTATTTTCAGATATTTAAAGAATTTATTTTCACCCGTCATGTTTCTACCTCCGCTCTCTTAGTAGCGATAAGCTGAATTATAGAGATTGTTGCAACTGAGATAAGGAAGATTACTGCCTTAGCCTGTGCATAGCCTGTTTCGTTAGAAACAAACGCCGAGTTATAAATATTCAGTGCAAGCATTTCATTGCAGTGGTTAGGACCGCCCTTTGTAAGTGCAAGGTTTTGGTCGAAAAGCTTGAATGAGTTTGAAAGCATAAGGAAAAGACCAACTGTAAATGCAGGAACAACCATAGGAATTGTTATGCTAAAGAGTCTTCTCCAACCGCCTGCACCGTCTATCGCAGAAGCTTCTATAACGCTGTCTGGAATATTCTGTATTGCGGCGATATAAATAATCATCATATATCCGCCCATCTGCCAGACCATAACTATAAGCAATGCGAAAAATCCTGTTGTGCTGTCTGTCAACCAGTTACGGAAAAACTCCATTCCTGTAGCAGTATAAATTGCATTGAAAACCTGCTTGAAAATAAACTGCCATGCAAAGCCTAAAAGCAAACCGCCTATAAGGTTAGGCATAAAGAATATTCCTCGAAGTAGAGTTGCTCCACGGAATTTCTTAGTTACGAGAAGTGCCAGTGCAAAGCCTACTACATTGATACATATAACAGCTGTTACAGCAAAAAGTGCTGTGTAACCAAAAGAATACCAGAAATTTGAATTATCATTTGTAAAAAGTTTAATATAATTTTCAAAGCCTATAAAATTAGCGTTTCCTGAGCCTTTCCAGTCTGTTAATGAATAGTAGATACCTATAATTGTAGGAATCAGAACTACTATTGCAAAGGAAATCAAACATGGTGCAAGAAAAAGCCAAAAACCCAATTTGGAGCGTTTCATAGTGTTGTTTCCTCCATTTCTTAAAAAACAAAAGAGATGCGATAGACCTATCCACCGCACCCCTTTTAATAATTATTATAAATTTATGTTACGTCGGTTTATTTTTTCGTACTAATTATTTTTTAGCCTCTGCCCAGCCATCTTGTGCTGTTTTAACAACTTCGTCCCAAGTCTTTTCACCAGAGATATATGCCTGAACTGCTGCACCGAATACATTTTGTCCCCAGCCATCAGGTGTGCCCTTAAATACTGCGTTAACTACCTTACCAGAAGAACTAAGATCTACAACTGCTTTTGAAAGTGGATCTGATGGTGTGAGGTCGCCATAGTTATCGAATACTGGAATAAATCCAAAGCTATTTACGATTATATCCTTACCCTCATCACTCTGATAGAGCCAGTTGAGGAAATCTTTTGCAGCGGTCTTTTCAGCATCGCTTGCCTTAGAGTTAACTGTCCAATACTGAGAAAGAATAGAAACCATAGCAGCGTCTTGATTATCTCCGCCGATAGGCATAGGAAGAAGTGTAAGATTTTTAGCTGTTGCTTCATCAATCTTATTGATTTCACCATATGCCCAGTTACCCTGCTGAATAACTGCAACCTTACCTGTTGCAATATCAGGAATAGCGTTGCCTGAATATGTATAGGTTACAGCACCCTTCTTATTATCTGCAAATTCAGAATATTTGAGCATCATATCGGTATAATCTTTATATGTATTGGCATATTTCATTTCGATTGTTTTTGAATTATATGCCTTAAATGGGTCGCCTTCAAATTCAGGAACAAGGAAGATATTTTCTGCATGGTCACCAAGAACCCATGTTTCTGCACCCTGAACGGCTGTTACAGATTTAAGATTCTTACAGCTGTCTACATTTGAAAGAGAACCGTCCTTAATTTTTGCATCAAGTTTTGAGAATGCGTCATCAAAATCTTTCATAGATTTAAGATTTGAAATATCAATACCTGCGTCATCAAAAATCTTCTTGTTTACAACAAGTCCAAGTCCTTCTGTTGAAACCGGCAAGCCATAAACCTTACCATCAACTGTCAGAAGGTCAAGAGAACCCTTTGTTGCGTGGCTAACCCATGGTTGGTCGCTAAGGTCTTCAAGATAATCCTTATAAACTTCATATTCAGATGGACCGATTGCATTAAAGATAGTCGGCATTGTACCTGCGGACATATCTGCTTTAAGAACTGTACCAATATCTGTACCAGCACCGATTGACTGATATGTAATAGTTACATTTGGAGCTACACTCTTATATTTTTCAATAGCTTTTCCAAGCTGCTCATCAATTTCTGCCTTAAACTGCTTAATAGTAATAGTTACAGGTTCATTAGAAGAGGATTTGGAATCTGTGCTGCTTGTAGTTGAACTTCCTCCTGTAGAACTTGTACCATCGCTTTTAGAAACGCTACAACCTGTAAGGGCTGCTGTGGAACAAATAGATGCTACGAGTAATGCTGCTAAGATTTTCTTTACTTTCATTGGTTTTTCTCTCCTTATATAATTTTTTGCGAGTAAAGTTTATTTTACTTTACTGCCCCCTTGCTAAAATTATAGTTTACTTAAACCATAAAAGTCAACCTATTTAAAAGTTTTTATACATTTTCTATATTCAGAGCTGAAAAGCAAGCCAAAACTAAGGCTTTTTCTCTGTTTTGCCGAAAAATTTTCTATTATTGCCAAGTAAAAAGCGTTTTATTTGTGCAATTCGTTCAGTAAATAATATAAATATACTCAAAGCACAATAAGGATATATTTAATATAAACATATTTGATTATTTTGCTTTCGAAAAATTTACTATATTTTACATATAATATTTGACATAACAATTTTGAAATGCTATCATTTTATAAAATACTCAAGGAAGTGTATATGTGATTATTGATATTCATGTTCACATAGGTTCATCATTAGATTTTAATTTATCTGAAGAAGATGTTTTATATTCAATGAAAACTTATAATATTGATTATGCCATTATTTCAAATATTGATGCTGTTGAATACTCGTCCGATTTAACCGAGTTACCTATTGAAATGCAAAAGCCACAGCTTGAATGTCTTAACGATTGCATTAAAATAGCAAGAAAAAATCCTGATAAATTAGGTGTGGCATTTTGGTTTAAACCACATGCAGAAAGACTTACCCAAGAAATTAAAGATACTGTAAAAGCTAATCTTGACATAATCAAAGCTTTAAAGCTTCACCCTTATTATAGTAAGACCTCAACGGATAGTCCTGAAGTTGAAGAATATCTCCGTTTTGCAGAGAAACTTAATTTACCTATAATAATCCATACCGGCGGCTGTAAAGAGGCAGAACCTATCACTGTATATAATGCGGCAAAGAAATTTCCTAAGGTTAAGTTTATTATGGCTCATATGGGACTTGGCAGTGATAATTCAGAATCGATAAAACTTATAAGCAGTTTGCTAAATTTATATGGTGATACTGCATGGGTACCAATTAAAAGTGCAATTTCTCTTATAAAGAATTCCTCATCAGAAAAACTATTCTTTGGCAGTGATAATCCAATAGATGGCAAAGACACCTATCTTCATAATAAAACTGGAGACCGTAGTCTTTATCAGGAATATTTTAATGAGCTTAAAGAACTTATCTCCGAAAATGACTACAATAATATTATGTATAAAAATGCGGTAAGAGTATTTAATCTTCCTTTTAATATATAAATTTCAGAGCATAACATTTCAGAAATAGAGATGTTATGTTTTTTATTTAATGATTATTTAATAATTGCTATGCTATAATCATTTACAGAAAGCGAGGAGGTAATATGTATTTTAGATTACTGAAAAATGAATTAAAGCGAAAAAAGACGATGAATATTGTTCTTTTGCTGTTTGTAATTTTAGCAGCTATGTTTGCCGCAAGCAGCGTAAGCAATATCATCACCGTCACAAATGGTTTGGATTATTTCTTTGATAAGGCTGGTATGACGGATTATTATTTTATATCATCACAAACAAACGAAAATAATAATTTATCAAAAATTCTTGACGAAGAAAGTTCAGTTTCAAGCTACAAAAAAGAAAATATCATTTTTGCTTCTGCTAGTAGTTTTAAAAATACCGATAATGAAAAATTGACAGATTTTAGTAACCCTGCACTTATAATTTCGATTGATGATGCAAAGTTAAATTATTTTGATAGCAACAATGAAATTATAAATAAGATTGATGAAGGAAAAGTTTATTTTTCCAGTTTTCTTGCAAATAAATCAGGGCTTAAAATCGGAGATAAGCTTAAACTAAATTTATGTGATACTTCACTTGAACTTGAATACGCAGGTATGGCTAAGGACGCTTTTCTTGGTAGTGATATGATTGGAAATCCACGCTGTATTCTAAATGATAAGGATTATCAAAAATTATATGAAAATAAATTGATACATTCAGGCTATCTTGGCGAAATATATTATGTAAATACAGATAATATAAGTGCTTTGGAATCAGCAACTGCAGATTGTGATAATCTTATGTTTCAAGGCTCTGATTCAACCATAAGAGCTACTCATGTTCTGGATATGATTATTGCAGGACTTTTATTAGTTGTAAGCGTATGTCTTATACTTGTATCGTTTGTTGTGCTGAAATTCACGATAGGTTTTACTATTAATGAGGAATTCAGAGAAATTGGTGTTATGAAAGCCATAGGAATTAGAAATAATTCTATTCGTGGACTTTACCTTGTAAAATATCTCGGCATAGCTGTTATCGGTTCTGTAATTGGCTATATTGCAAGTATACCTTTTGGGAATATAATGCTTTCAAGCATTAGTCAGAATATGGTATTAGGTAATGATAATTCCTTTATAATAGGTGTTTTATGCAGCATTGCCGTAATTGGAATAATTATGCTGTTTTGCTGGAGTTGTACCAGAAAAATCAAAAAAATGTCGCCTATTGATGCTGTAAGAAATGGACAGACTGGTGAACGCTTCCGCAAAAAGAGTATTATACATCTTGGTAAAAGCCGACTTGGTACAAATGGTTTTCTTGCTATAAACGATGTTTTAAGCAGTCCGAAGCAATTCTCTATAATTACATTGGTATTTACAATTTGTATATCGCTTGTGATAATACTTGCAAATACTGCAAATACACTTAACAGCGAAAAATTACTTTTCCTTTTTGGTACAACAAAGAGTGATTTATATTTCAATAGTACCAGTAGAGTTATGGATGTAATGGGTGGAAGTAAGACATTTAAAGATGAATATAAAGAAATTGAAAATCTTCTTTCCGAAAACAATATGCCTGGTAAAGTACACATCGAAAAAATGTTCAAAATACCTGTTACATCAAGCAAGACTAAGATTAATGTAATGTTTCAACAGTGTAGTGATACCAAAGCAAGTGACTATACATATAGTCAGGGTACTGCACCAAAATATGAAAATGAAATTGCTATTACAGAACCTATTGCAGAAAGGCTTGGTGTAGGTATAGGAGATAAGGTAAAGCTAAATATCTGTGGTGAGGAGAAAGAGTATATAGTATCTGCACTTTTTCAAAGCTTTTGCCAACTTGGTGATGTTGGCAGACTTCACGAAAGTGTTTCAATTCCTGATAATAAAATAAGTTCATCCCTGGCATTCCAAATTGATTTTGATGATAAGCCAAATAGTAAAGAAATAGAAAACAGAAAAGAAAAGCTTAAAGATATTTTCGATACACAAAAGATATTTGATGCAGAAGAGTTTGTAAAAGACTCTACTGGTGCAGCAGATACTGTAAACGGTACAAAAAACCTTGTGCTTATAATTTCTTTATTGATAACAGCTATGATAAGTATACTTATGGAACATTCTTTTATCACAAAAGAAAAATCAGAAATTGCACTTATGAAAGCAATGGGATTTAAAAGTCGTTCTGTTATTGCACAGCATACATTAAGGTTTGTCATTGTAAGTATTATTGCTGCTATAATTTCATTGGCACTTAGTTTACCACTTACCAAACTTTGCATTAACCCGATATTCTCGTTTATGGGAGCGGTTAGTGGCATAGAATACGAGATTAAACCTTTTGAGGTATTTGTGATTTATCCTATTATAATTTTGGTGTCAATAATTGCAGGCACATTTTTTACATCACTTCATACAAAAGCAATCAAGGCATCAGATACTTCTGATATTGAATAGAAAGGTAGAATATATATGGGAAACATACTTGAAGTAAAAGATTTATGCAAGACTTATATTATAAATAAAAGGCAGAATAATGTTCTCCGAAATGTTAATTTCACTATTGAAAAAGGCGAAATGGTTGCAATTATGGGACCATCGGGTTCAGGAAAATCTACATTACTTTATACCGTTTCAGGAATGGATAAAATGACCGCAGGAGAAGTTATTTTCTGTGGAAAGAATATGTCAGAGCTAAATGAAAATGAACTTGCTAAAATGCGTCTTGACGATATGGGATTTATATTTCAGCAAATGTATATGATGAAAAATCTTTCGATAATTGATAATATAATTTTGCCCGCAGTGAAATCTAAAAAGACAAGCGAAAGTCGAAAAGAAACTCTTAAAAGAGGTCAAGAACTAATGAAAAAACTTGGAATTATAGATATTGCTGATAATGACATAAATGAGGTTTCTGGCGGACAGCTGCAAAGGGCTTGCATATGTCGCAGTATGATAAATTATCCGGATATGATTTTTGCTGATGAACCTACCGGTGCATTGAATCGTAGTTCATCAGAGGAAGTTATGAATGAGCTTACCAATATCAATAATGAAGGTACAACTATTATGCTCGTTACTCACGATGCAAAAGTAGCCGCAAAATGTACGAGGGTTTTATTTATTGTTGACGGCAACATAAACGGGCAGTATAATATAGACAGGAAACATTCTATGCGTGAGAGAGAGCGTGAATTGAATAATTGGTTGATTGAAATGGGTTGGTAAAGTGGTTGATATACTTATAGTTGAAGATAATCGAGAAATTTGCAACTTACTCTGCGATTTTCTTCGTGCAGAAAATTATACTGTCAGCACCGCAAATAATGGGGAAAAAGCCTTGTCACTGTATGAAAAATACGGGGCAAGGCTTGTCCTGCTTGATATAAATTTACCCGGAATTGATGGTTTTGCAGTATGTAAGAAAATAAGAGAAAAAGATAATACCCCTATAATTATTCTTACAGCGAGAGCCGAAAAAGAAGATAAGCTAAACGGAATCATTTTGGGTGCAGATGATTATATCGAAAAGCCATATGATATTGATATACTTATAGCAAAAATTAAAGGTATTTTTAAACGGAGGCTTTCAATAGATATTTTAACTGATGGTAATATTACACTTAATCTCTCTACTGAAACAGTTACAAAAAATGGTAAATCAATAGATATGACAGCTAAGGAATTTGCACTTTTATATTTGCTTATAGAAAATAAAGGAAAAACTCTCAGCAAAGATTATATTTTTAATAAAATATGGGGAACTGAAAGTGAATCAGAACAGCAGACATTGACAGTTCATATAAAATGGCTTAGAGAAAAGATAGAAGATAATCCCAAAAATCCTACAAAAATATTGACAGTGTGGGGAAAAGGCTATCGTTGGGAGAGCAAAAATGAAAACCTTTGATAGATTGATTTTTATATTTGCTGTTATTGGAATCTTATCTCTAATAATTATAAATATTCTGATGTTTCATTCAGATTCTAATAATGATAAAACTTATATGGTAGAAATAAATCGTATTGAAAATCAGCTTTCAGTGAACGAAAATATTAACATTAAAGATTATAATACTATTATTGGTATTTATAAATATGATAAATCTGATGATGAAAACTTATATAAAACTGAAAATAAATATGTAATAAGAAAGATAAATAATAGTTTATATAGAATAGAATATAATGATAATATAACTAATTATGATATAAAAATCCCAATTACAATAAACATTATAATATTTGTAACTTTTGTTTTTGTTGTAGTATTACTTCTATATGTAAGAAAAAATATAATAAAGCCATTTAGTAAGCTAAGTAACTTGCCCTATAACCTTGCAAAAGGAAATCTTACTACCCCTATAAAAGAAAATAAAAGTCGATATTTTGGTAAATATATCTGGGGAATAAATATGTTAAGAGAAACTCTTGAAACTTCCAAAAATCGAGAGTTAAAACATATTAAGAAAGAAAAAACCTTGCTACTTTCGCTTTCACATGATATAAAAACGCCTCTTTCAGCAATAAAACTCTATTCAAAGGCTATTTCAAAATCTGTATATAGTATTGAAAAACAAAGAGAAATAGCTGAGAATATAAATACAAAGGCTGATGAAATAGAGGATTTTGTAGATGAAATAATCAGAAAATCAAGTAGTGAATTTATGTCTTTTGAAATAAATAAAACAGATTTTTATTTATCTGAAGTCATAAACAAAATTTCTGATTATTACACAGAAAAGCTAAAATTACTTAATGTAGCTTTTAAAATAGAACCATATATTAATTGTATGATTTCTGGCGACAGAGACAGACTTGAAGAAGTTTTGCAGAATATAATCGAAAACGCAATAAAATATGGTGATGGCAGATATATTTCTATTTCTTTTTCTAACGAAGAAGATTGCCGCCTTATTACAGTATCTAATAGTGGATGTACACTTTCAGATTCTGAACTTCCACATATATTTGAGAGCTTTTGGCGTGGTTCAAATGTAAAGACTCAACAAGGTAATGGATTGGGACTATTTATATGTCGTCAACTTATGAAAGGTATGAATGGAGATATTTTTGCAGAAATATCTGATGAAAATATGAATGTCACTTTAGTATGCAGAAAAGCTGAATAATTAAATAACTTAAAAAGGGTGTATAAGCTAAGGATGACTTATACACCCTTTTAATATAAGCTGGTTTTTTTATTCATAATTATATTAATTTTTCTAAGTTTTGTGATAGTTAGCTTGAGAAGTATGTTTGTTAGTGATATAATATTTAAGTACGGCTTATTTTTGCTAATAATTTTATTTTTAAATTTGTAAGATTTTATTTGGTGTAGGGGGTACACTAAAATATATCTAAAAATTTCAGAAAAATATGCCTTAATAAAATGATTGGGGGATTATATTGATTTATGGATACGCAGACGAAAAGAAATTCGTTTAAAGGTTCATTAGGTTTTGTGCTTGCTGCGGCAGGAAGTGCTGTTGGTTTGGGAAACATCTGGAGATTTCCATATCTTGCGGCAAAAGACGGCGGAGGAATGTTCCTTGTAATTTATATCATTCTTGCACTTACCTTTGGCTTTACTCTGCTTATAACAGAAATTGCAATCGGAAGAAAGACGAAACAAAGTCCTTTAACAGCCTATGGTAAGCTTAATAAAAAATGGAAGGGTTTAGGAGTAATCGCTTGTCTTGTGCCTATAATTATTTTGCCTTATTATTGCGCTATCGGTGGTTGGGTACTTAAATACTTCCTTGTATATCTTACAGGAAATGGCTCAAGTGCCGCTCAAGATGGATATTTTACATCATTCATCTCTGGAAACTACGAGCCTATTATTATGCTTTTGATTTTTCTTTTTGCAACAGCCTTTGTTATATTCAGAGGTGTAAATAAAGGTATAGAATCATTTTCAAAGATTCTTATGCCAATTTTAATTTTACTTGTTGTTGTCATCGCAGTATTTTCACTTACAATCAGTCATACAGACGAAAATGGTGTTACAAGAACCGGTTTACAAGGGCTTATGGTTTATATTGTTCCGAATTTTGAAGGAATGACTATAAAGAGCTTTTTCTCCGTTTTGCTTGACGCTATGGGACAGCTATTTTTCAGCTTAAGCGTTGCAATGGGAATTATGATTGCCTACGGTTCATATGTCAGTGATAAAGCTGACCTTAAAAAATCAATAAATCAGATTGAAATTTTTGATACGGCAGTTGCTTTTCTTGCAGGCGTTATGATTATTCCTGCTGTATTTACATTCGCAGGTGTCGAGGGAATGGAAGCATCCGGTCCAAGTCTTATGTTTGTTTCATTGCCAAAAGTTTTTGCAGCTATGGGTTCAATAGGAAATGTTGTAGGTTGTCTTTTCTTTGCTATGGTTCTTTTTGCGGCATTGACAAGCTCTGTATCTATTATGGAAGCAATAGTATCAAGCTTTATGGATAAATTCAAATTTTCGAGAGTAAAGGCGGCCTCTCTTGAAACAGCGATTGCTATTGCAGCAGGTATAGTTGTTTGTTTGGGATATAACATACTTTATTTTGAAATGCCATTACCAAACGGTACAACTGCGCAAATTCTTGATATTATGGATTATATAAGCAACAACTTCTTTATGCCATTAGTAGCAATAGGAACTTGTATTCTTATTGGCTGGGTTGTTAAGCCAAAAACAGTTATTGATGAGGTCGAGAAAAATGGTGAAAAAATGGGCAGAAAAAGATTATATATTGTAATGATTAAATATATAGCTTTAATTATGCTTGTTATACTTTTCTTAAAATCAATAGGCGTTTTAACAATAATATAACACTTATTGAGAACTGTATGGGGTAAAATATGACAGATTTTAAAAAAGGCTTAAAGGACGGAATACCGATAGCCTTAGGGTATATATCAGTTTCTTTTACATTCGGACTACAAGCAGTAAGCGTAGGCTTAGCTTGGTGGGAAGCAGTAATGATTTCTTTTACAAATCTTACATCGGCAGGACAATTTGCAGGACTCGATATAATGGTAAGGGGTGGAGGCTTTTGGATGGAAATGGCTTGTACCCAATTTATAATAAATCTTAGGTATTCGTTGATGTCGTTATCTCTTTCGCAGAAAACCGATGAAAGCGTAAAGGGCATACATCGGTGGATAACGGGCTTTGGAATTACTGATGAGATATTCGCAGTATCAATGGGAAATGAAAAAGAAATAAGCAATAAATATCTTTATGGTGTAATTCTTCTTCCGATTTTAGGTTGGACAGGGGGAACTCTTTTAGGAGTTACTGCCGGAAGCGTTTTACCAAGCGTTGTAAGAGATTCTATGTGCATAGCTATTTATGGAATGTTTATTGCAATAATAATTCCGCCTGCTAAGAAAAATTCAGCAATATTTAAAGTAGTAATAATTTCTGTATTATTGAGCTGTATCTTTAAATGGGTACCCGTTTTAAATAATGTTTCAAGCGGGTTTGTAATTATTATATGCACAATAATTGCAGCATCAATCGGTGCAATTTTCTTTCCTGTTAAGGAGGAAAAAGAATGATTGTAAGAGATTTTTTCATTTATCTTTTTATTATGGCGGGTGTTACATATCTTATAAGAGTTCTTCCATTTGTAATTTTCAAAGGGAAAATCACAAACACATTTATAAAAAGCTTTCTTTATTATGTTCCATATGCTGTGCTTGGTGCAATGACATTCCCAGCGATATTGTTTTCAACAGGTAATTACATTTCATCTGTTGCAGGATTTATAGTAGCTTGCATATTGGCTTTTAAGGAAAAAAGCTTATTGATTGTAGCAATTTTTGCCTGTGTCACAGCGTTAGCAGTAAATTTAATTTGTATGGCAGTATAAGACTAAAAACACCAAGAAAAGCTTTTAAAAAGAATTTTCTTGGTGTTTAACTTTTAATATTTAAGATTGTCATTTAGCTTTATATACCCACTATTTTATATATAATACTTAGTGCAAACTGTACTATTTTATTTTCACAATAAAAAAATATTTAATATTAACAGAGAATTTACAATATATTAATTTACGAACTTAGCAAAATATAGTATCATTACTTATAAACACATTTCTGATGTGTTTATTTGGAGTGATGATGTGTTTGGCTATTTAAAACCTGATAAGCCTGAGCTTAAAATTCGTGAATATGAAGAATATAAAAGTGTATATTGTGGGCTTTGTAAGTATCTTGGCAAAGACTATGGAATAGTTTCACGACTTACACTCAGCTATGACTGCACATTAATTGCAATGCTTATAATGTCGCTTAGAAATGAAAGTATCAATTATTCAAAAAAACGATGTGTTGTAAATCCGCTGAAAAAATGTAATTTTTGTTTTTCAAATGGAGAAAGCTATCATTTTGCAGGCGCAGTTTCTGTAATTATGACCTACTATAAGCTTGAGGACACTATTTTGGACTCAGGTTTTTTTAAGGCGACAGCAGCAAGGTTTTTAAAGCTTATTTTCAAAAGAAGTCACAAAAAGGCTGTTGCTGCTTATCCTGAAATTGAAAAAATCACAAAGAATATGATGTCAGAACAGCTTGAAATTGAAAAAAGTCAAAATAATAGTATCGACCGTTCGGCGGACCCTACTGCAAAAGCTATCTCAAATTTATGTTTGCTTTTTGCAAAAAATGATGATGAAAAAATCATTCTTAAAGAATTTGGGTATTATATTGGAAGATGGATTTATCTTATGGACGCTGCCGATGATTATTTTGAAGATAAACAAAATAAATCATTTAATCCTTTTGCAAGCCATTTTAACAATTCTGATAACATTTCTAATTTT
Source organism: uncultured Ruminococcus sp. (assembly GCA_902765855.1). Taxonomy (GTDB): domain Bacteria; phylum Bacillota; class Clostridia; order Oscillospirales; family Acutalibacteraceae; genus Pseudoruminococcus. The sequence continues at coordinate 251,998 of CACXBF010000002.1, forward strand.
GAAATTATGGATTATTGTAATTCTACACTTAATTTAACTGTTTCAATGTCAATTTCTGCGTTTAATCTTCTTGATTTAACGCTATATAAACCCGTTTTAGAAAATATAATGAACCTTGGGCTTGCTTCTGCACAGAAACAATGCTTATTTATTAATAAGAAGAAATATTTTGAAAGAAGTGATATAGATGAATGACCCATATAGCGTTCTTGGTCTTGACAGTAGTGCTTCTGAGGAGGAAGTAAAAAAAGCATATCGTGAGCTTGCTAAAAAATATCACCCTGATAATTATCAAGATGGTCCACTTGCAGATTATGCCTCTAAAAAGATGGCAGAGATAAATGAAGCTTATGACCAAATTATATCCGAGAAGAGAGCCGCTAAAAAAGGGGGAAATAATGAATATTATAACGCCGGAACGGCCCGCACCTCTTCAAATTATGCTGATGTAAGAAATCTATTAAATACCGGAAGGTTTCAGGAAGCTGAACAAATTCTTAATGGTATTCCTGTTGAAGGTCGTGACGCTGAATGGTATTTCTTAAATGGCGTTATTATGTCAAATAAAGGCTGGCTCGACGATGCTTATACCAGCTTTCAAACAGCTTGTCAAATGGACCCTTCAAATAAAGAATATAATGCAGCATATAACCGAATGAAAAATCGCAGAAATGGTTCAAACGGCGGATATGATAGGGGAAATGGACCTGTTTTTTGCTGCACTCCTTGCGATATCTGTACAAGTCTTGCTTGTGCGGATTGTTTCTGTGACTGTTGCTGTAATTCTTGCCGTTAATGGAGGCTTTTAAATTATGAAGCAAAATAAAAAGCTAATCATAAGCTCAATGGTAGCCGCCCTTGCTTTATTTTTAATGATAATTGCCGGTCTTATACCAATAGGAACATATGCCGTACCTGTGGTTGCAAGCTTGCTTTATATCGTGCTTATAAAAGAAGTTGGTTATGGCTGGGCAATAATGGCATATGCAGTAACTGCTATTATGTCATTGATTCTTTGTGCCGATAAAGAAACAGCTATTAATTTTATACTTTTCTTTGGATATTATCCTATCTTAAAAATGTTGCTTGAAAAGATAAAACCTTTAGTTCTGAGGATAATCATTAAGCTGATAATTTTCAATGTGGCTATGATAGCGATATTTTATATAGCAACTTTCATTCTTATGATTCCTGCTTCGGCATATACAGTATTTGGATTATATATTCCATGGATAATACTTGCAGTTGGTAATGTGGTCTTTATCATCTATGACTATGCATTGACAGGTCTTACAGCGCAATATGACAGATATTGGAGTAAAATCGTTGGGAAAATTATCAAATGATAAAATCCTGATTATAAGCTTATAATATATATGTAGATTTAGATAGCATAACATTTCAGAATAATCTGAGATATTATGCTATTTTCTTATACGAAAATATAAGATTATAGCAATATATACACCAATTTGTCAAACTGTACACCCCGAAAATATCAAAACTGTACTTTTTAATAGGTGCAAACGTATGTTATAATATAAACGCTTTTTTAAAAATATTATAAAAACAAGAGGTTAAGATAATGAAAAGAATAGTTACAATTCAGGATATTTCTTGTATCGGTAAGTGTTCTCTTACAGTTGCACTTCCGATTATTTCTGCTATGGGAGTAGAGGCTGCAATAATTCCAACTGCCGTACTTTCAACACACACAATGTTTTCAGATTTTACATTCAAAGATTTAACAGACCAGATTCAGCCTATTTCTGATCACTGGAAGAAAGAAAATTTCAAATTTGATGCAATCTATACAGGTTATCTTGGTTCAGCAGAACAGACGGAACTTGTATGCGATTTCTTTGATAGATATAAGACAGATGACAATATTATCTTTGTTGACCCTGCAATGGCAGATAACGGCAAGCTATATCCTGCTTTTGATAATAATTTTGCAAAGCTTATGGCTAATGTTTGTGCAAAGGCTGATATTATAGTTCCTAATCTTACAGAAGCTTGTCTTATGACTGATACGGAATATAAGACAGAGTATGACGAGCAGTATATTCTTGATATACTTCATAAGCTTACAGCAATGGGTGCTAAGAAAGCTGCAATTACTGGCGCAAACTATAATGGTAAATATGGAATTGTAGGATATGATAGCGAAAACGATACCACTTTTTCATATTTCCACGAGAAGCTTCCTACAAGTTATCATGGAACGGGCGATGTATTCTCATCTGTATGCGTAGGTGCTTTGAATAATGGCTTATCACTCGATAAGGCAATTAAGATTGCCGCAGATTATACAGTTGAGTGTATCCGCATTACAGCGGCAGAAAAAGGTGCCAATGCTTATGGCGTAAACTTTGAACTTGCAATTCCATATTTACTCAATCTCCTTAAAAACGAGAAATAATTTTTGTATATTGCTTTTAAACTTTCGGGCAATATAATTAAAAAAATTCTATGTTATTCTTGATTTTTCTGATTAGAAATGTTATATTAGTGTTATAAGTACAGACTAAAAACACATATAATAAGCTCGGAGGCAAATATTATGAAATGCCCTTTTTGTACCTATGCTGAAAGTAAGGTTATTGATTCTCGTCCGACAGATGAAGGCGAGCGTATACGCAGAAGAAGAGAATGTTTAAAATGCGGCAAAAGATTTACAACCTATGAAGTTGTAGAAACTTTGCCAATAGTTGTTGTTAAGAGCGATAATTCTCGTCAGCCGTTTGACGGCGAAAAGCTTTTGAATGGCTTATTAAGAGCTTGTGCGAATAGACCTGTTTCTTTAGAAACACTTCAAGGTGTTGTAGACGATATTGAAGCTAAACTTCAAAGTAGCCTTGACCGTGAAGTAAGCTCAAAGTATATCGGAGAGCTTGCAATGGAAAAGCTAAAGAACATAGATGAGGTTTCATATGTTCGTTTTGCTTCCGTATATAGACAATTCAAAGATATAAATTCCTTTATGGAGGAGCTTTCAAAGCTCTTAAAAGAAAAGTAATTTAATAAAAAGGTATGGCACTTGTTTTTCATAAAGTGTCATACCCTTTTTAATGTAAAAGAGCAAATTTGGAAATTAACCAAGTTTGCTCTTTAATTTTAATTATAATTGATTTATATAATTTTCTGCAGAAACAGCTGCATTAGCACCGTCTGAAACAGCAGTTACAACCTGTCTTAAAGCCTTAGTTCTGACATCGCCTGCAACAAATATTCCGGGAACAGAGGTTTTACCTGTTTCGTCCGCAATAACATAGCCTCTTTCATCAAGTTCAACTATATCTTTAAGAATCTCAGAATTAGGATTAGAACCAATCGCAATAAAAGCACCTTCAGCGTCAAGCTCGGCTGTTTTGCCGGTCTTTGTATTTTTCAATGAGATAGAAGAAAGGTGTTTGTCGCCATTAAACGAAGTCGGAATAGCATTGTAAATAATATCAATATTAACAGTATCGTTAGCCTTATTTTGCAATGATTTTGCCGCACGAAGTTTTTCTCCACGATATATTACGAATACTTGCTTACATATTTTCGAGAGCAAGAGAGCGTCGCCGAGTGCGGTATCGCCACCACCAATAACAACAGCTACTTTATCTTTGAAAAATGCACCGTCACAAACTGCACAATAAGAAACTCCTGCACCTCTGAGTGCGAATTCTCCATCAATACCAAGCTTCCTATGAGAAGCACCCGCTGCATAGATAATAGCCTTTACAGAAAGCAGATTATCACTTTTGAATTTTACAACAAAACTACCATTTGTACTTTTTTCAATTTTAATAACTTCGTCCTCAATAAATTCAGTGCCATATGCCTGTGCGTGAGCCTTGAATTTCTCGCCAAGTTCGTATCCTTCGATATTTGGAAGACCAGGGTAGTTATCAATACAATCGCTTTCTACAATTTGACCTGTGGACATATAATCCCTTTCGCAAACCACTGTTGAAAGCATAGCCCTGCCCGTATAAATAGCCGCAGCAAGTCCTGCCGGACCACTTCCGATAATTAAAACATCAACTGAACGCATAGAAAAAGCACCTCACTAAAAATAATTTATAATTTTATGATATTAGTCATAATACCAGATGGGGTAATGTCAACTATACCATAAGTTCCTGTATATCCGATTGAACCAGGATTCATAATATACATTCCGTCATCATATGCTGTATAAGGAACATGTGTATGGCCAAAAAGAAGAATATCTGTATCAAGCGAATGAGCCTGACTGATTATCTGTGAATAACCGGATTTAACTCCGAAAAGATGTCCATGGGTTATAAAGATATGCTTATTTTCAAGTGTAATCTCCTCAGAATAACGCTTTTCAGAACACCAGTCACAATTACCTCTTACAGAAATAATCATCTTGTCAGGAATAGTTACGGCAAGGGTATCCATATCCTCATTTCCATCTCCACAAAACACAACAACTTCCGCAGAAGGCTGACTTAATACAGCTTTCTGAAGTGAATAAAAATCTTTGTGTGAATCTGATACAACTACTATTCTCATATTGACCTCCATTAACATATAATGTTATCAGCACGAATAAAATATATACAGGTGGTGATTTTTATGGATAAAAAAGAAATCGAAAAGCTCATAAATTCTTTAGACCAAGAGCAAAAAAGCAAGCTTATGAATGCACTCGCAAATAAATCTGAAGCCGAACGCATATTAAAAACACCTGAGGCACAAGCCATTATGAAAAAGCTTAAAGGGGAGAAATAACCTATGGACGATATGTCTCAAAAGCTTATGTCATTGATGAATGACCCCGAAATTATGAGCAAAATACAGGGATTAAGTGGGCTTTTGAGTCAAGGCGAACCACAACAGGAGCAGCCTAAACCAAAGCCTCCCGAACCCCCTCCTAAACCGAGCGAATCAATGCTTCCTATGGATATGATGGGCACAATGATGAAAATTATGCCTATATTAAATACATTAAAAGAAGATGATGAAACAACCCGGCTACTTAAAGCGTTAAGACCGTTTTTAAATGAAGAACGGCGTAAAAAGCTCGATGAGGGAATTCGTCTTATGAGAATAATGCGTTTACTGCCACTTCTTAAAGGAACAGATATGTTTGAAATGTTCAGATAAAGGAGGCTTGTTATGAATTCTTCAGATGACGATATAGGCAGAATGCAACAGGAGGCTGTAAGGCGTGTTCGGGATATGCAGCAAAGAGCAAAGAATATATCCGCCTCAAGAACAGGCAGACAACAAATGCCAAAGCAACAGGAAAAACTTCCTGAAATTCCCGAAACCGAACCGCCGGAACCTCCCAAACCACCTGAAATATCAGAGAGTAAAAAATCAAATGATATTTTAGAGGGATTTTTCAAGGATAAGGAAAAAAGTCTTATCCTTTTGCTTTTGGTACTTTTAAGCGGCGAAGATGATAACAATGGCATTATGCTTGCACTTCTTTATTTGCTTATCTGATTTGACCGTCGCCCTCAATGATAAATTTCATCGAGGTAAGTTCGTTAAGTCCCATAGGACCTCTTGCGTGAATTTTTTGTGTAGAAATTCCTATTTCTGCACCAAGACCGAACATTCCGCCGTCAGTAAATCTTGTTGAAGCATTAACATATACAGCGGCAGCATCAACTTCGCTCTTGAAGCGGTTAGCATTTTTATAGTTTTCAGTTACAATACACTCGCTATGACCGCTTGAATACTTTGTAATATGAGCGATAGCCTCATCAATGCTGTCAACGACCTTAACTGCGAGAATATAATCGAGATATTCTGTTGCCCAGTCAGCCTCAACCGCAGGAATAACACTGTCACCAAGAATTTCTCTTGTACGCTCACAGCCACGAAGCTCAACATTTTTTTCATCAAGCCTTGCCTTAATTACAGGCAGGGCTTTTTCTGCGATATTACTATGCACAAGAATAGTTTCAATCGCATTGCAAACAGATGGGCGAGAAGTTTTTGCATTATATATAATGTTTGCAGCCATATCAATATCGGCGCTTTCATCAACGAATACATGGCAGTTGCCGACACCAGTTTCAATGACAGGAACTTTTGCGTTTTCAACAACAGCTTTGATAAGACCTGCACCACCACGAGGAATAAGCAAATCAAGATAATCAACAAGTCCCATAAGTTCAACAGAGGATTGGCGAGTTGTGTCCTCAATAAGTTGGATACAATTCTTATCGAGAGCAGATTTTTCAAGAGCAGAACGCATAATATCTGCAATGCACTTGTTTGAATTTATAGCTTCCTTACCTCCGCGAAGAATTACTGCATTTCCGCTTTTAAGACAGAGAGAAGCAGCATCAGAAGTAACATTTGGACGAGCCTCAAATATAATTCCTATAACACCAATCGGAACACGAACCTTAGTTATATTAAGCCCATTAGGACGCTTGCTTCCGCTAAGAACTGCACCGACAGGGTCTGGCAAAGCCGCAACGTCAAGTACGCCTTGAGCCATACCTTCAATACGAGCCTTACTAAGACTAAGTCTGTCTATAATAGATTCTGTAAGACCATTTGCACGACCGTTATCAACATCAATCTTATTTGCTGCAAGAATAGCGTCTGTATTATCTATAAGAGCCTTAGCAATAAGCTTTAATGCATCATTCTTTTCTTCGCCCATTACAGCAAGTGTACGAGCAGCCTCTTTGGCTTTTTTACCCATTTCCTCAAGAATAGTCATTTTATTGCACCTCATCTTTTATCATAATTAAATCTTTAGCATAGGGGAGAGTCTTTATAAAATCGCAGAAAGTATGCCATTCATCAAGCTTGTGGCCCTTTCTCGCATAATATATATTTATAAGAGTTTCATAGTTTAGTGAGCAGGTTCTCATCTGGTTGTAGCTTGACGGCAAAAGTTGTATTATATCGTACCAATATTTTTTGTCCTTAGTTTCAACATATTTCAATCGAAGTTCTTCAAGCTTTGCAATAATGGTATCGAAGAAAGCAAGGGAATCTTCATCTAATTTATCAAGGCTGAAATCATCACGAGAAAATTCCTTGCTGTGAATCTTATGCATAGTGCTTGTAGAATTTGCAACAGTAGCGACCTTATAAGTGTCATATTCCTTCCACCAGTACATAGGTGCAGTAACATCAACTGAAACGAATACCTGTCTTAGATATTTTCTATGGTCACTACCCGCTCTCGCAAGCCTCTTTGCAAGTCCGAGGTCATTTTCGCCAAGAATATACTGTCCGTTTTCATCATAGTAGCTATCACTTTTTGCCCAACTGTTAAGCGGATTTCTTGCACCTCTCATAGCGTTTTCGAGATTCATTACAGAGATTCGTTCTACCTTTAGCAATGTGTTTCACTCCAATTTCAAAATTACTTGCTTGCAAGAAACATAGTTCCTACACTTTCGCCCTGAATAAGATTTAAAAGTCTTTCAGGGGCATTTCCGTTCATAACACAGCAGTTTATTCCGGCTTCATTTGCAACTGCCGCCGCAGAAACTTTTGTAATCATACCGCCAGTACCTCTATTTGAGCCTGAACCGCTTGCCATTTTACGAATATCGTCATCAATAAGCTTAACAACTTCAAAGCGTTTTGCGTCTTTGTTTTTTCTTGGGTCGCAGTCATAAAGCCCATCAATATCAGACATAATAACAAGCAAATCTGCGTCAAGTAAATCGGCAACAATTGCAGAGAGATTATCATTATCGCCGAAGTTATTTCCGACAAGCTCATCAATAGCAACAGTATCGTTTTCATTTACTATCGGAATAATTCCCATCTCAAGAAGAGTGCTGAAAGTATTATAAGCATTTTGTCGGAGATGTTCGTTAAAGAGAACATTCTTTGTCAAAAGAACCTGAGCAACAGTATGATTATATTCTCCGAAAACCTTATCATACATAAACATAAGTTCGCATTGACCGACAGCGGCAACAGCCTGTTTATAGCGAGTTTCCTTTGGTCTTTCGGGCAGATTAAGCTTACCAAAGCCAACACCGATAGCACCCGAGCTTACAAGTATAACTTGCTTGCCCATATTTTGAAGGTCACTCAGAACCTTACAAAGATTTTCGAAATTTTTAAGATTAAGTTTTCCGTTTTCGTATGTTAAAGTTGAAGTACCGACCTTAACAACGATTCTTCTTGATAATAATTCGTTCAATTCATTCAGTCCTATTTTACAAATTTTAGCATTATTACTCTAAGTGCCTTATAATTATACCAAAAATACCAAGGCTTTACAAGTAGAAAATAACTCTAAAATGCTTTCAGAATAAAAAAGCCGTTTTTTAAACTGTAATTTTACAGCAAAAAACGGCGTGCGTAACCATTCTAAATCAACTTATGTTGACACGACAATTAAAAGTTTCGCTCGAGCCTTTGAAAAGGCTCATAGGACAAGGGCAAAGCCCTTGTCGATCTTCAAGAGAGCGACATTCTGTATGCTTCTCTAACCTCCTGCAGCAAATATTAGCAAAGATTTATTTGCAAAAGCTTAAAATCAGAATTTCCGCAGAAAGAATGAAGTTTCTCCGCAGGAATAGCCATACATTCGCCACTTTTGAGTTGGTATGAGTTATTATCAAGCTTTATGCTCATATTTCCCTCAACAACTAAATAAAGTGTATCGCTCGGATAAGCTTCCTCACTCACACCCTCACCAGCTGAAAAAGCAAAAAGTATCATTTGAGTATCTTCTTTTTTAGAAAGAGCCATACTTACAACTTGATTTTTTCTTACATCTATAAGTTTTGAAAGCGGAGTAGGGATTTCGGGTAAATTTTTAAAATATTTCATAAGTACCTCCAATATAACTATTATTTGAATTTATTATATCATAAATTCATCAGAAAAAGTTGTTATGCCTAATAAAAATAGGCAGTCGATTAATACTTCACGACTGCTCCCACTGAATTATTCTGTTTTAACTATCTAAATTATTGATATAGAGTCTCTTTTTTCTTAGAGAGCATCAATGCAGACTTTTCCATTTTGTGCAGCCGGCAAATGCGTTATCAGCTAAATCAGTGACATTATCCAAGAATGTAACCTCAGCTAAGTTTACGCAGTTCATAAACGTATACTCGCCAATTTTCTTGCAATTCTCGCCGCCGGATAGCTTTACTAATCCTTTTGCACCCGTAAAAGCATAATCACCAATATAAGTAACCGTATCAGGAATTACAACTTCACAGTTTCCAAAGACAGCTCCAAAAACATAATAATCTCTCTTATCATCACCGATTCCAACAACTTTTTTACCATCTATTTCACTCGGTACGATGATTTTGTTATATTCAACATAATCATGGTTGTTAAAGTAAGTTATAATAACTCCGTCATCAACTTCTGAATAATCGAAATCTTCAGTTGAATCATATATCAACTCTTTTTTGTTTGAGGAATCGTTACTTGCCGAAGCTGATGATTTTGCTGTTGACTCCTTTGAAGAAGTATTTGTATCGTTGCCACATACACAAATTGACATTGTCATTATTACGGTCAAAAGACTAATCATTATTTTTTTCATAATTATTAAAATCTTCTTTAATATGTTGTTTGTTTAAATAATCGTGTTTCAATTATTCATATTTTGAAATCATTGTACCCTTATATGATTATGTGTTATATTATACTTTTTATTTAATTATTTGTCAACAAAAATTATATAAGGCAAATAATTTATATAATTCTATTTATAATCTCACTATAATAAAACAATTTGACAAACCGAAACAAGTCTGCTCCTGAGCCATATTAAGTACAAGAAAGCTTGTCTGTTTATTCAGACAAGCTTTCTTAATATCAGTAGTTATTGCTCTTTTTGACCATATCTTTTAAAGCACTTGGGTGAAATAATATAAGCAGTGGGAAAAGTTCAAGTCTTCCTGCGAGCATATCGAACATAAGAACATATTTTGAGAACTGACTGAATACTGAAAAATTCTGGGTAGGACCAACAAGTTCAAGACCTGGACCTATGTTATTGATTGTTGCAGTAACAGCAGTAAACGATGTAACCAAACCCATATTTTCAAAGGAGATAGCAAATACCGAGAATGCAAAAATCACCATAAATGTAATGAAATATACATTAGTTGAACGAACAACATCATGTTCAACAGGCTTGCCGTCAATTTTAATTTTTCGTACACTTCGTGGGTGAATATAAGAATGAAGTTCTTTAGCCACCGTTTTAAGCAGTATCATAATACGAGATACCTTTATACCACCACCTGTGCTTCCCGAACAAGCACCTATAAACATAAGCAGTACAAGTATAATTTTTGATGTTTCTGGCCATATATCAAAATCGACAGATGAGAAACCCGTTGTTGTAATAATAGAACCAACCTGAAAAGCGGCGTGTCTTAATGCGTCAAAAGCATTTGAGAAAAGATTAAGAATATTAAAGAAGATTATAGCCGTAGAAACACCTATAATTATAAAATAATATCTTACTTCTTCCATAAGTAAGCTTTTTTTCCATTGTCTAAGTAGAATAAAGTAGTAAGCATTAAAATTAACACCAAAAAGAATCATAAATATAGTAACAACCCATTGTATATATGGGGAATAGCTCATCATACTATCATTTTTTATGCCGAATCCACCTGTGCCGGCAGTTCCGAAAGAGGTAGTTAATGCATCAAATATAGGCATTCGACCCGCAATCAGAAGTATAATTTCTATAAATGTCATTCCTATATATATTATGTAGAGAAGTCTTGCGGTTGTTTTAATCTTTGGAACAAGCTTACCTACAGCCGGACCAGGACTTTCCGCTCTCATAAGATTGAAATTAGAGCCACCGCTCAATGGAATAATTGCAAGAAGAAATACCAAAACTCCCATACCACCTATCCAGTGAGTAAGACTTCGCCAAAAGATATTGCAGTAGGAGAGAGACTCTACATCAGAAAGAATACTTGCACCAGTAGTAGTAAAACCTGATATAGTTTCAAATAGAGCGTCTGTAAATGACGGAATTTCTTGGGTTATAACAAAAGGCAAACAGCCCATGATACTTAAAACTATCCAACTTAAAGAAGTAGCTACACAACCCTCTTTCAGATAAAAAACATGGCTTTCGGGTTTTTTATGAGTTGAGATAAACCCTACAATAGCACATATACATAAAACAAACAAATAAGAGAATAAGCCCTTATATTCTCCATACACAAGAGCAACTATACAAGGAAGAACCATCAATGCGGCTTCCATTTTCAGAACTAAGCCTAAAATATATCGTATAATCGAAGTGTTCATATAAATACCTTCCTGTTACTTACAACTATAAATTTAATCTTTCAGAATATCCTGAATATCGTTAAAGCCCGTATGAGTAGTAACTATCATAACGGTATCGCCGACATGAATAGAATCCTGACCACTCGGAATAGTTATAGCACCGTTTCTGTTTATAAATGCAATCAAGATATTATCTTTTATATTAAGATTCATAATTTCGGTATCAGTAACAGCAGAAGATTCATCTATACTAAATTCCAACGCTTCTACCTGAGAATTAAACATATGATAAAGAGTTTCTATGTTACTATTATTCATAGAATTTTTCTTCGCACGAACATAAGCAACGATAGTTTCTGATGTTATATACTTAGGGTATAGAATACTTCCAAGATTCAAGTCATCAATAACATTCATAAAAGCATTACGGTTTATTTTTGTAATAACCTTAGCATTAGAAATTTTACTTGCATAAAGAGTTAAGAAAATATTTTCTTCATCAATGCCCGTAAGTGGTATAAATGAATTACAGGTAGAAATACCCTCTTCCTTGAGAAGTTCTTCGTCTGTACCGTCACCATTGATTATAGTTGCTTTAGGTAGTAGTGTACTGAGTTCCTCACAGCGTTCTTTGTTTTGCTCTATAATCTTTACAGAAATTCCCATATTACTTAGAATTTTTGCAAGGTAAAAAGCGGTCTTTCCACCGCCTATAATCATAGTATCCTTAACCTGATTTGTTCTGAATCCTATCTGCTTTAAAAAATTTATAGTTTCTCGTCTCGTAGCAGCAAAAGAAATCTTATCTCCTTTGCGAAGTGTTACATTACCTGATGGAATAATAATTTTTCCATCTCGTTCTATTGCACATATCAGAAATTTAGCATTTAAACTCTTGCTGATTTGGGCAATAGACTTATTATCTAACAAATTGCCCTCTGGAATCTGAATTTTAATAAGTTGAGCCTGGTTATGGGCAAAAGAGTTGACCTCGAGAGCGGTAGGGAGGCATAGTATATGTGTGGCCTCTTTAGCAGTTTCAAGGTCGGGATTTATAATCATAGCAAGACCAAGTCTTTCTCGAAGATAATTGCTCTCCTCACTATAATCGGGATTTCTTACTCGTGCAATAGCTGAGCAATTACCAACTTGTTTTGCTACGGTACAGCAGAGCAAATTCAGCTCGTCTGAGCCGGTAACTGCAATTATAAGGTCAGTATTTTCTATTCCGGCTTCCTGCTGAACGCTATAGCTTGCACCATTACCGACAATACCCATAATATCATAAAGATTGGTATATGTCTGAATTTTCTGAGGATTTTTATCAATTATAGTAATGTCGTGACCTTCTCTTACTAATTGCTCTACAAGAGCCGCACCGACTTTTCCGCAGCCAACTATTATAATATTAAGACCGCTTTTGCTATGGTGTATGTTGCTAATCATTTTAAAGATACTCCTTTTATTATATTAAATACACACATCAATACTATACCATTATATTCATTAAAAGTCATCATTTTTCTTGAATTAATAGAATTTTTTTAAGAAATAATTTGTGCAAAAATTAAGTCATAGATGTAAAACTATTGAAATATTCTTTAAACTTGATATAATTATCATGTAAAATAAAGTTATAAATTGATTATAAATACTTTTCAGAATGGGGTATAATATGCAAGCTAAAATATATGATTATTTACCACAAGAGGCTATAGATATAAGAACCGCAGTTTTTATAAATGAACAAGGTTTTCAAGATGAATTTGATGATATTGACGAGAAAGCTATACATATAGTCTTATGTGAAGATAATAAACCGATTGCAGTATGTAGAGTCTATTATTCAGAAGATAAGAAATGTTATGCTATTGGCAGAATTGCAGTAATGAAGGAATATCGAGGTAAAGCCTACGGTGCAAAGGTCGTCCAAGTGGCAGAAGATGAAATACAGAAAAGATCAGGTAATAAAATTGGACTTTCGGCACAAGAAAGAGTTCGCAAATTCTATGAAAAACTTGGATATAAAAAATACGGAGACATATATTTTGATGAAGGTTGCCCACATATCTGGATGGAAAAAACTCTTTAAAATATATCCTTAAAAATAATAGGAGTATCTGCGATATATCAGATACTCCTATTTGCTTATACATTGTTATCCCAAAGCAACATCTAAAATCATCATTACACTAAAGCCAACAGCGAAAAATACCGTACCTATATTTGAGTGTTTGCCCTGTGACATTTCTGGTATTAATTCCTCCACTACTACATAGAGCATTGCACCCGCTGCGAAACTAAGAAGATAAGGAAGTGCCGGAACTATAAATTGAGCTGCAAGAATTGTCAACACAGCACCGATAGGTTCTACCACTCCTGAAAGTACGCCGCCACAAAAGGCTTTACTTTTCTTCATTTCTTCCGCACGCAGTGGCATAGAGATAATTGCTCCTTCTGGAAAATTTTGAATAGCTATACCAAGCGAAAGTGCCAATGCACCTGCCGCCGTAATTTGCAAATTTCCGGCGAGATAACCCGCATAGACAACTCCAACTGCCATTCCCTCAGGAATATTATGCAGTGTGACGGCCAACACCATCATAGTCGTGCGTTGAAGATGGCTTTTAGGGCCTTCGGCTTGTTTACTATTTTGGTGCAAATGTGGAATGACATTATCAAGTAAGAGCAAAAATAGTACGCCAACCCAAAAACCAATCGCAGCCGGAACAAAGGAAAACTTGCCCATATCCGTTGATTGTTCAATCGCCGGAATCAATAAACTCCAAACAGAGGCTGCCACCATTACACCGGCGGCAAAGCCTGTTAATGCACGCTGAACAATTTCGCTCATTGATTTTTTCATAAAGAATACACACGCCGCACCGAGCGATGTGCCAAGAAAAGGAATTAAAATTCCCCAGAATACTTCCATATTATAAACCCTCTATATCTTTTTAAAGTATTGTAAAGCAGAAATTACAGTTAGTTTTAACTAACTGTAATTATTATAGCATAATTAAGCTTAATTTGCAAGTATTATAGGAAGAGCTTAGGTAAATCAACGCTTGTATATAGACTAAATGAATATCCAAAATAATTTTTATTTAATAACTTATTATTTTTTTGAAAAAAGTTATTGACAAATAGAAAAATTAGGAATATAATCTTAGTATCAAATAAATAATAAGTAATAAAGGAGAGCAATTTTATGAGTAAAAATGTTCTTGTAGTAATTGATATGCAGAATGATTTTATTGACGGAGCACTTGGCACAAAAGAGGCCCAGGCAATAATTGAAAATGTTTATCAAGCAATTCAAAGCTTTGATGGAGAAGTAGTTTTCACCCGTGATACTCATTTTGAAAATTATGCGGATACTCAAGAGGGCAAAAAACTTCCTATTCCGCATTGCATTAAAGATACTAATGGCTGGCAAATCAATAGCGAGCTCAAAAAGCTGATAAAACCTGAAACAAAGATTTTTGATAAAATAACCTTTGGCTCAACTGAGCTTACAGAATATTTAAAGAATAATAAAGAGCTTAAAAAAATAATTCTTGTTGGCTTATGTACGGATATATGCATTATATCTAATGCCTTGCTTATTAAGGCAAATATGCCGGAAGTTGAGATAGAAGTTTTAGAAAATTGTTGTGCAGGTGTTACACCAGAAAGCCATATAAACGCACTTAACACAATGAAAATGTGTCAGATTTCAGTTAAATGATAGAAAGGAATGGTTATCTATGATTAAGATTAATGGCAAACAAATTGAGTTAGGACACTTCCCAGACGGAACACTTCTCTTAAAAAGTAATATAAAAGAGTTTGCTTGTGATAATGATAGCATTACAATCAAGTGGAATTACGAAAATAACGAAGAGCTTGTAGCACTTTATTTCATTACAAATCATATTAAGGCATCAGGCTTTAAAAATATCATTCTTGATATGCCTTATATTCCAAACGCAAGACAGGATAGAGTAAAGAATGACGAAGATGTATTCACCCTCAAATACTTTGCACAGATGCTTAATAGTTTAAACTTTAGTGAAGTAAGAGTTTTAGACGCTCACTCAAATGTAAGTCTTGCACTTATTGATAATGTAAAGCTTGTATCTCCAAAAGAATATATCTATAAGGTTATTGACAAAATCAAAGGAGATAATTCAGAAAATCCACTTATGTTTTATCCCGACGAGGGAGCAGGCAAGAGATATAGCGGAATGATTTCGCTCCCGTATTGTTTCGGAATTAAAAATCGTGATTGGAGTACAGGACAGATAAAGAGCTTATCTGTTTCAGGTGAAGTTGATAGAATTAAGGAAAATGATGTTCTTATCGTAGATGATATATGCTCTTTTGGCGGAACATTCTATTTTTCAGCTCAAAAGCTTGCAGAGCTTGGTGCAAAGAATATTTATCTCTTTATATCGCACTGTGAAAAATCAATACTGAATGGCAAATTGATAAATTGCGAGCTTATTAAGAAGATTTATACAACAGACAGTATTTATAACTGTGAAAATGAGAAAATAGAGATAGTAACTCTTTGATTTTGAGAAAGGACTAAAGTTATGAAAAACACTAACCCAATGCTTCTGATAGATTTTTATAAGGCGGTTCATTCGGATATGCTCCCGAAAAAAATTGAAAAATCCGTTTCTTACTTCACACCTCGTATGAGCAGAGTAAAGATGTGGGATAATGTTGTAATGTTCGGCTTACAGGCATTTATAAAGGTATATCTTATAGATTATTTCAATAATGAATTTTTCTCTTTGCCACTTGATGAGGTAGTAGGAGAATATGAAAGAGTTCTGAATGCAACACTTGGTAAAGAGGCATTCAGCAGTAAAAAGATTGTAAAGCTCCATAAGCTCGGATATTTACCTATTGAAATCAAAGCTTTACCGGAGGGTACAAAAGTTCCTATGCATGTTCCTATGTTTGAAATCAGTAATACTCACCCGGATTTTGCATGGCTTCCACAGGCATTAGAGTCGCTTATAAGTGCGGAAATGTGGCACCCTATGCTTAGTGCAACCGTTGGTGCAACATATCGTGATATTATCAATAAATATTATGATATTTCAGTAGATGATAATATTCCTCGTGCAAGAGCTATCGGTGATTTTTCATTCAGAGGTCAGGAAAGCTTGCAGTCCGCAGTTAAATCAAGCGCCGGTTGGTGCTTATCCTTCTTAAATACTGCAACAGTTCCGGTAATTCCGTTCTTAGAGCAGATTTATAACTGTGATTGTGAAAAAGAGCCTGTCGCATTTGGTGCGGTAAGTACAGAACATTCCGTTATGTGCAGTAATTATGCAGTTGATGGAGATGAAATAACTCTCCTCCGCAGACTTCTTACAGAAATTTATCCTAATACAAGTTTTTCTGCGGTACTTGATTCTTATGATTATTGGAATATAATAGATAATGTACTTCCTCAGCTTAAAAAAGAAATTCTTGAGCATAATGGTTGTATGCTTATGAGGGGCGATAGCGGCGATTGCGTTGAGGTAGTAACAAAGACAGCTTTCAAACTTTGGGATATTTTCGGCGGAACAATTAATTCTAAGGGATATAAGGTTTTAGACCCTCATGTTAAGGCTATTTATGGTGATAGTATTACTGTTCAGCGTTGCGAAGAAATTTACAAAATTCTCATTGAAAATGGCTTTGCTTGCAGTAATGTTTCACTTGGAGTTGGCAGCTTTAGTATGCAGTGCATAGAAGAAGATGGAATTTTAAAGCCATTTACAAGAGATACATTCAGCTCTTGTATTAAAGCGACTTATTGTGAGGTTGACGGTAAACCTATTCCTATCTTTAAGAATCCAAAAGAGGGCGGATTCAAAAAGAGCCAAAAAGGATTGTGTTTTGTATATCGTGATGAAAATGGAAATCTTACCTTTAAGGACGGCTATACAAGCCAAGATATTCCAAAGGAAAATAACCTTCTCGAAACTGTATTCAAGGACGGAAAAATCGTAAGAGAGCAATCTCTTGCGGATATAAGAAAGCTGATGTATGGAGATAAATTCTAAATAGAAAGGTTCTTACTATGGAAAATTTACTGAGAGTTCTTACAGCTTCTCCGAGAGTTCATATCGGAAATGTAACAAAAAACTGTGATGAGATAAAGAGTGTCTATAAGGAATATGCAGATAAAGCAGACATAATTCTTATGCCTGAGCTTTCCTTGACAGGTTATACCTGTGCAGATTTATTCGAAAACAGAAACCTGCTTGATAACACAGTTAGCGGTCTTATGGCTTTAACGAAATTTACTGAAGGCTTCGGAGAAAATGGTTCGGCTTTAGTTGTCGGTGCGCCGATAGAAGTTTCAGGTGAATTATATAACTGTGCAGTTTTTATTCAAAATGGCAAAATAATTGCTGTTGTTCCAAAGACATATCTTCCTAACTACGGTGAATTTTATGAAAAAAGATGGTTCAGTGCCAGAGAATATGACTTTGAAAATATAGAAATAGTCGATATGACAGTTCCTTTTGGAAACAATCTTATCATAGAACTTGGACAAAAGGGTGAATCCGTAAAAATCGGTATCGAAATTTGCGAGGACGCATGGACGCCGATTCCACCAAGCCGTATTCTTGCAATAAATGGGGCAGAGATTATTCTTAATCTTTCAGCGTCTAATGAGGTTATAGGTAAAGAGCAGTATAGACGCAATCTTGTAGGAAGTATTTCCTCAACCTGTCTTTGTGGTTATGCCTATGCTTCAGCGGGAATATATGAATCAACTTCAGATATAGTTTTCAGTGGACATAATCTTATGTATGAAAACGGCAAACTTCTCGGAGAAATTAAGCCATTCGAGAGCGGTATTCTGATTCGTGACTTCAATCTTACTAAAATCCGCCATGACAGAATAGCAAATAAATCATTTGCTGATTGCAAAAGAATGTTTAATGGAAGGAATTTTATAAAGATTATATGCAATAAAAAGCTTATGCAGAAAAATGAAATTCTTGCAAAGGTTTCTATGACACCGTTTGTTCCATCAAAGAATAGACTTGAACGCTGTACTTCAATTTTCAATATGCAGGTAGCAGGCTTACAAAGAAGACTTGAGGCAACTAAAAGCAAATGCGTGGTTATAGGCGTTTCGGGTGGACTTGATTCAACCCTTGCTTTGCTTGTTGCGGCACAAGCTGTCAGAAATCTTAATCTTCCATCAAAAACAGTCGTAGGAATTACTATGCCAGGCTTTGGCACAACAAAACGCACAAAGAGCAATTCTATGATTCTTATGGAGAAGCTTGGCTGTAATATAAGAGAAATTTCTATAGTAAAGGCTACAAGACAACATTTTGAAGATATCGGACACGATGAAAGCATACACGATATAACCTATGAAAACTGTCAGGCTCGTGAACGCACACAGATTCTTATGGATGTTGCCAATAAAGAGGGTGGATTTGTTATTGGTACGGGTGATTTATCCGAGCTTGCACTTGGTTGGTGTACCTATAATGGCGACCATATGAGTATGTATGCTGTAAATACAAGTATTCCAAAAACACTCGTAAGAACACTTGTTGATGAAATCGGACATCAGCTCGGCAGAAATGGTTTTGACGGCATAGATGCAGTTATAGAGGATATTATAGATACTCCGGTAAGCCCTGAATTGCTTCCTCCTAATGCGGACGGTACAATCGCACAAAAGACTGAGGATACAGTGGGTTCATATATTCTGCACGACTTTTTCTTATATTATACTTTGCGTTATGGAATGAAACCAAATGAAATTTTCGAGCTTTGTCAGACTGCTGTAAAGCAAAGTGATGAATATAAATTTGATGATGCTGAAATCAAAAAATGGCAGAATGTATTTTATACAAGATTTTTCAGGCAACAATTTAAGAGAAACTGTATGCCTGATGGTGTCAAGGTTGGTACTGTTTCAGTAAGTCCGAGAGGAGACTTGCGTTTGCCATCAGAAATTGAATTTGAAGAATTTTTGTCCGGTGATAAGCAATGAGTGATTTAAATGAATTTCTTTCGACATATAATATTGAAAGCTATGAGCGTCCATCTATTGCAACAGATATAGCGGTTTTTACTGTTATTCCTGATACAAAAATAGTGGATTGCAGAAAACTTCCTTCAAAAAAATTAAAGGTATTGCTTATTCGCAGAGGAGAAGAACCCTTTAAAAATCTATGGGCATTGCCTGGAGGTTTTGTGAGAAAGGGAGAAACTATCAATCAAGCGGCAAGGCGTGAGCTATTAGAGGAAACAGGCACGCAGCAAGCTTATATTGAAATGTGCGGAACATTTGATGAAGAAGGCAGAGACCCTCGTGGTTGGATAATTTCACAAGCCTTTATGGCTCTTATAAACAGTGAAGATAAGGAACTTATGGAAAATATTCGTGCTGGTGGAGACGCCAAGGAAGCGGAATGGTTCGATGTTTCACTTGATATAGTCGGCGATGGCTATGAACGCACAAAAGATGACAGAAAAAGTATAACAACATACGAACTCAATTTAAAAGGAAAAGAAAGTATTACTGCTGTCATTCAAGAAAAAAAATTATATAAAAATTACCACGAAGAAATGGAGTATAGTATAATTAAATCTGATTCTTTAGCGTTTGACCATGCAAAAATTATAACTTGCGTTCTAAATAAACTAAGGCAAAAGTTAGAATTTGATTTCAGAACGGCTTTTGATTTAATGCCGACTTATTTTACTTTGACAGATTTACAAGAGGTTTTTGAAGTTGTACTAAACAAAAAGCTTATTAAACCTAATTTTCGCAGAAAAATAGCTGATTATGTAGTAGAAACCGATAAAACAGTTATGAATGGGGGACACAGACCTTCAAAATTATTTATGAGAAATATGGATTTATTTTATAAATAAAGTTATTAAAAATACAACTTGCTTAGAAAAAATCTTAGCAAGTTGTATTTTTTCTTTAAAATTCTTCTTAATTTTTATTTTTCCTTGACATTGTGTAATTTATAAGGTATCGTATTTATATGTGCTTTATTACTGTTGTAATAATTTAGCGTAGTAAATTATTAAAGGAGAGTATTATGAAAACCCAGCTTAAAAGAATGACAGTGTGTTTATTAGCTGTTATAACATTGATTATGACATTTCAATGTCTTATTTGTTTTGCAGCAAACGACAGGGAAGAATTTACCATAGGCTTTGATGCAGAATTTCCACCATATGGCTACAAAAGCGAAAGTGGTGAATATGTAGGTTTTGATATAGACCTTGCACAAGAGGTTTGTAATCGTAAGGGCTGGACACTGAAAAAACAGCCTATCGAATGGAATTCTAAAGATATGGAATTAAGTTCAGGTTCTATTGATTGTATCTGGAATGGCTTTACAATGAATGGAAGAGAATCAAAGTATACCTGGAGTACACCATATGTAGATAATTCTCAAGTTGTTATCGTTAAATCTGATTCAGATATTAAAGAATTATCAAACCTTTCTGGAAAGATAGTCGCTGTTCAAGCCGATAGTTCGGCTCTTGCTGCTCTGACCGGCGATGATGCCACAGATGAAAATAAAAAATTATCAAAATCTTTCGCAGAACTTCAGCAGGTAGGAGATTATAACAGTGCGTTTATGAATCTTGAATCTGGTGCAGTTCAAGCAATATGTATGGATATTGGTGTTGCAAATTATGAGATTAAATCTCGTGGAAATAAATTTAAAATGCTTAATGATAAGCTTTCCACTGAAAAATATGCTATAGGATTTCAGCTTGGCAATACAGAACTCAGAAACGAGGTTCAAGGTGCTCTCCTTGAAATGCTTTCTGATGGAACATTTGAGGACATTGCCAAAAAGTGGGGATTGGAAGAAAGCGTTTGTCTTTCCGCAGATGATAAGTACATAGACAGCACTGATACTTCAACAACAAATAATGATTTTTGGCAGCAGCTTGGTCAGATAACAGTACAGCTTTTAGAGGGCTTGCTTGCAACTTTGACAATATTTGTGCTTACATTACTTTTCTCATTACCGCTTGGCTTACTTGTTGCAGCAGGCAGAATGTGTAAAATTGCACCAATACGCTGGCTTATAAAAATATATATTTCCATAGTAAGAGGAACACCTCTTATGTTACAGCTTTTGGTTGTATTCTTTGGACCTTATTATCTTTTTGGTATAGAACTTTCATCAAGTTATCGTTTCTATGCGGTAATTATCGGTTTCTCGGTAAACTATGCGGCGTATTTTGCAGAAATTTATCGTTCAGGCATTCAGGCTGTACCTAAAGGTCAATATGAAGCTTGTACTGTTCTCGGATATAGCAGAGCACAGACTTTCTTTAAGATAGTTTTCCCACAGATGGTAAAGAATATCATTCCTTCAGTAACTAATGAAGTTATTACGCTTGTTAAGGATACATCACTTGCATTCGCACTTTCATATACAGAAATGTTTACCATTGCAAAGCAAATTGCAGCATCTAAAACTACAATTATGCCATTGTTTATTGCAGGCGTATTCTACTACATTTTCAATTTTATAGTTGCATTCATAATGGAAAGAATAGAAAAGAAAATGAATTATTATAAATAAGGAGGGAAAATACTATGAATTTATTAGAAGTTAAAAATATAAGTAAGAGCTTTGACGACTTGCAGGTTCTTAAAGATATAAGCCTTTCTGTAAATGAAAAAGAAGTTGTTTCTATACTTGGTCCATCAGGTTCCGGTAAGTCAACTTTTTTAAGATGTATGACATTTCTGGAAAAAATTGATGGCGGAAGTATGAGCTTTTGTGGAGAAGAGGCTGTAAATTCTGAAAATGGTTATCCAGTTTATGTTCATAAGAAAAAGCTTAGACAGATACAAGGATACTTTGGCTTAGTCTTTCAGAATTTTAATCTTTTTCCACATTATTCAGTTATGAAAAACATATGCGATGCTCCTATCCATGTTCAAAAAAGAAATAAAGATGAAGTAGCTGAAGAAGCAAAAGAACTTCTTAAAAAAATGGGACTTTCTGATAAAGCGGATTACTATCCATATCAACTTTCTGGTGGTCAGCAACAAAGAATTGCAATAGCCAGAGCATTAGCAATGAAACCTAAAATGCTGTTTTTTGATGAACCTACATCAGCCCTTGACCCTGAACTTACTGCAGAAATTTTAAGTGTTCTTAAAGGTTTGGCAGCAGAAAAAATGACTATGATAATAGTTACTCACGAAATAGATTTTGCAAGAAGCGTTTCTGATAGGGTTGTATTTATGGATAAGGGACTTATTGTTGAAGAAGGTTCTCCAAAAGATGTTATAGATAATCCTAAAAATGAACGCACAAAAACATTCTTGAAAAAAATGCAGGCAGAACTTTAATCTATATATTTCAATAAAGTTCCATTATAAAATATGATATAATATTGATAACCGTTTTGTTATTAGTAAAACGGTTATTTTTTGTTTTGAATTTCTATTAGCTATACAGAATTGCATTAAAGAATTATTTATGATTAGGTCACTTAGAAATAATTCGGATTAAATAAAAAAATGGAATCGCTTTATAACTACGATTCCATTCCTTTAAATATTATGTTTTAACTTATAAAATCAAGTCTGTTTCTTCAAGTCGTTTATTGAAGAACTTCATTGCTCTTATACACGGTTTGCGGAAGAGAATTCCTATTATCAATGATACAGGTATAAAGCAAAGGAGATATAGAATGTTCTTCCAATAAGCACTATAAGTAACGCCTGCTATTGTTTCTCTTACAGCGTTAATAGCATAGTTAAATGGCATAAATCTGATTAAATTCTGGAAGAAATCAGGTAAAAGCTCTGGTGGGAATGTACCTCCTGAACCTGCAACCTGAACAATTAATATAATAACTGCTATAGCCTTTCCGATAACGCTGAATGAAATTGTCAACGAGTAAATCAGAAGTGAGAAAACAATAATAGTTATCCAAGTTGTAAGAATGAAGAGGAAGAGGTTTTCACACTGAATTTTTAGGAAGAATACATCGCCAAGAGCTGTTATAGTGGCCTGAAGCAATGATATTACCATAAATATTAAATATCTTCCGAAATATTCCTGATAAGGTTTAACCTTTCCAACAGTTTTTATATCGCTCTTACTAAGCTCAGTTTTAAGAACCGCAACCAAAACAATACCGCCAACCCATAAAGCAAGAACCGTATAGAATGGAGCCATTGCTGAACCATAGTCAGATACCGGAAATATCTTTTCTGTATTTATCTTAACAGGGCTTGAGATAAAGTCACTTACTGCCTCTGGGTCACCAAAAACAGTGCTTATAAGATTTTCAATAGTTGAATTTTCCTTCAAATTTTTAACTTTTTCTTTAATGGTGTCAAGATTCTTAATTCCCTTATCAATTAGCTTTTCTACATCGTTAAATGTGCTACTTACAGAAGTAACTATTTTTTGTGCGGAATTTAAGGCTTCCTCAATATCGTCAGTAACAGTAGAAGATGTTAGAACATTTGAAACCTTATCAAGTGCGTCACCTGATTTATTGACGATTTTTTCTATAGCATTTTTTGCAGGAGTTAAATAATTACTCTTAAATTTAGAAATAGAATTTTTTGTAGAGTCTACCAATGTTTTAATTTCATTACCGAAGTCGGCTGGAATTACATTTGAATTTTTTAATGTAGATGAAACTGAATTAAGCTTACTGATTATCTGATTTTGAGTTTTATTCATATCTGTTAAGAATTCAACAATATCAGAAACCTTAATATCAGCTTTAACATTAGAAATAAGTGTATTTATTTCTGTCTTTATTTGAGTAATGGAATTTTTAGTTTCTTTGATTATAGCATCAATATCGCTTTTTAAGTTTTTAGGAATAGAACCTGTTTCTTTGATTTTTTGAGTTGCATCATTTATCTTAGCAATAATAGCACTTTGTTTTGTATTCATTGCATTAAGCTTTGCAACTGCTTTAGATGTATCTATTCCAAACTTTTCGGATAAAGTATTTAATGTAGAAATAAGCTCATTATTAGCTTCAATTATACTTTGGTTGATAATTTTTATCTCGTTGAGCTTATCTGCTGCGGTTGATGTATCTTTCTCAATAGTATCAAATACCGTATCAAGCTTTTGGCTTAAAGAATCAGCAAGAGAGGAAATCTTTGCCATAGAAGTTTCGATTGTATTAACTAAGCTTGTAATACCGCTTGAACTTGTATTATCAAGATTATTAAGAATTTTTATAATATCATTATTTACTTCAATAATTTTATTACAAATGTCAGTAAGGTTCTGAATGTCATCAGCAACATCTTTAGAACCATTATTTACTTTAGTAATAACAGCATTAAGCTGATTGCTGAAAGATGTGGTAAGTGAATCAAGAGAATTGATGGTGCTTTCAAGAGTTGAAGAAAGTCCGGTCGATGCTGATTTAATAGCCTTACTTGCATCTTTAATAGAGTTTACAAACTCATTTGTATCTTTAAGCTTCTCTTTGAGTTCCGGAAGTGATTCCTTATTTGACTTAATTAAGGAATTTACTGAATCCATACTTCCGGAAATTACATCTATTGTAGATTTCAATGAATCAAGAGATGTTTTTCCATCATCAAGAGTTGAAATAATTTTATCACAAATCTTATCTTTATTCTCAGATATTTCATCAGAAGATGTATTAAGCACTGTTGCAGCAATATTTGTGATTTGAGCGACAAAGCTTGAATTCACTTCAGTTTCAATAGCTTGTATACCTTTATCTGTGATTTTAGGTGCAATAGCATTTTTCTTTTCATTAACAAGGTATGTAATTTCAGGTCTTTTAAGTTCACCGGATGTTATACTTATAAGATTTTCGCTGAAATTTTCAGAAATAACTACAACCGCATAATAATCACCATCAATTATACCCTGGTCGGCTGTATCTTTGTCTACAAATTCCCAGCCCATTTGAGTATTCTTTTTTAGGTTATCGACTATATTGTCGCCAAATGATGTCTTTAGCGGTCCGATTTTACACCCCTTATCAAGGTTGACAACTGCGACCGGAATATTTCCTGAGTTATCATATGGATTCCAGTTTGAAGCAATATTAAACCATGCATATAAAGCAGGAAGAACGCTAAGTCCAATAACCACTATAAAGGCAATTACACTTCTGAAAATCTTTTTCAGGTCATGCTTAAAGATAGAAAAAATCTTTTTCATTCGCTTTCGTCCTCACTTTCATCATCATTTTCTTCCGATTCATTTTCATCTTCATACCCAAGATATACACGCAGTCTATATATTTTATATTCGTTGTGTATAAGATAAGCAACTACGAAGATAATTGTAATAATCCAAAGAACCAGAAAGAATAGTTTTGATTCAAGACTGAACATAAGCGCCAGAAACACAATAGCGGATACAGCTATAAATATAATTCCTATTCGATTGATCTTCTCACGCTTTTCTTTCATTTCCATATATTCGTATTTTACACGAAGATATGTATTATGTTCAATGTCGTGTTCGCTTAACAAGGGATTATATTTATCTTCTTCCATCATAATAACAAACCTCCCTTTGTTTATAAAAAATTTTAGAAAAATAAAAAACTTTTCTAAGATGGAATAATATTATACCTTATTTAACTGATTTTTTCAATCTACAATATAAG
Organism: uncultured Ruminococcus sp.; assembly: GCA_902765855.1. GTDB lineage: Bacteria > Bacillota > Clostridia > Oscillospirales > Acutalibacteraceae > Pseudoruminococcus. The sequence continues at coordinate 277,900 of CACXBF010000002.1, forward strand.
TTGTTTGTAGAAAATCGGGACTTCTTGTACAGATTTTACTAATATTAGTTACTATAAAGCGTTGATTAAAGAGTATAAAATTTGCATAAACTATGCTTAGTTAAATAAAAGACAGGCTGGTTTATATGGGGGAATTTCTGTGAGAATTAAAAAATATATTATTTTATTGCTTACAACAGCATTAACTATAACAACAATATTTGCAGTTGGTAATTTTGTAAAAACAACAACTCCAGTTGTCAATATTTTTAATGTAACTAAAAGTAAAGCCGATGAAATAGTGCAATCAACAGGTAAAGTTGGTTATATAAATCAAAAAAATGCAAAAGCCAGCTATGACTGTATAGTTACAGATATTTTTGTAAAAGAAAACGACGATGTTAAAAAGAATGATGAGATATTAAAAGTGGCTGTTGTAGAATTGCCCTCTGATATAGATATGAATAATATATCAAAAATAATAGATAAATATAAAAACTATGATATTAGTCAAGCAGAATATAAAACAATAGTTGCCCCTGAAAGCGGAACAGTAACTTCTTTAAAGATTCAAAAAGGTGATATTATCACAAAAGGAACTGTATTTTTTACTATAACAGATAAATCGGGATTGTCAGTTAAGCTTAATATAAACGAAAACCAAATATCTAAAATACAAGAAGGTCAGAGCGTTACTATAACAGGAAATGCTTTTGATAAAAAGAGTTATACAGGAAAAGTAATTTCAATAGCTGATGAGGCAGAAGAAACCGCTACCGAAATTGGTCGTGAAACTACTGTTGAAGTAGATATAAAAGTTGAAAATCCCGATGAGGAAATTAAACGAGGATATACCGCAAAATGTGCAATAATCACCGCCTCTGATGCTTCTTCAATAATAGTTCCTTATGAATCGCTTGGAAGTGATGATAAAGGAGATTATGTTTATAAATTTCATAACAACCGGGCAGAAAAACAATATATAATTATAGAAAGTGAACTTACTGATGGTGCAAAAATAAAAAATGGGTTAAAAAACGGGGATAGAATTATAAAAAATATTTCTGAGCTTTCTGATAATGAGGCTCAAGCTATTCATATCGAAGGTGAGTGAACCATATGAATGAAGTTTTTTGCTGTGTTATGAGAGGTTTGATAAGAAAAAAAGGTAGAAGCTTGCTGACAATATTAGGCATCGCTATTGGTGTTACGGCAGTTATCATAATAAGCAATATTTCACAATGCGGAACAGTAGCCGTAAATTCAGAACTTGATAGTCTTGGGGTTGGCGGACTTTCTGTAAGTCTTGATACCACAAACGCTGATTCTAATGCGGTATTATCCGATAATGAATTAAATATTATAAAGAAGTCACCATATGTAGACAAGGCTATGCCTTTAATTTTTCAAACCGCAACTGTTAATTCTCGCGGAGAAGATACGCAGGCACTTCTATGGGGCATTGACCAAAACGCCAAGGATGTTATATCTCTCAAATTGATGTATGGGCGATTTATAAACAAAGGGGATATTGCTGCCAATTCAAGAGTTTGTCTTGTGGACGAAAGTTTTGCTAATGAAAATTTTGGTTGCACTAATATAGTTGGCAGAAAAATTACTGCTTTATGCTCTGGTAGCTATGAAAATTTTGAAGTTATAGGAGTAATAAAAACCGGTAGTGGACTTTTACAAAATATGATGGGAAATTATATTCCTACATTTATGTATTTTCCATATACTACTATGCAAGAATTATATGCTATGAGTGATTTTCACCGAATAGCAGTAAAAGTAAGCGACGATGCTGAACCGGATATGGTTGGTGAAAAACTTGTAAAAACTCTTTCAACAGAAACGGGCTTTCAAAATAGTTATACAGCCGGAAGTATGGCTAAACAAAAAGAAGGCCTATCTCAGCTTATGAATATTGTTACTATGATTTTATCGGCAGTTGGAGGAGTTTCTTTATTTGTAGCAAGTCTTAGCATTATGAATGTTATGCTTGTATCAGTTGGAGAAAAAAAGCGTGAAATAGGCATAAAAAAAGCTATAGGAGCAGGCAGAGGAGATATTCTCAAGGAATTTCTGATAGAGGCTTCTATACTTACAATGTCAGGCAGTATTCTTGGGGTGATTTTTGGGATTGTAATATCTTTTGCCGGAGCATTTATTTTTGGAATATCAATTAATATGCGATATGATATTATTATATTTACGGTTTTATTTGCCTTATTTACCGGTATAATTTTTGGCATATATCCAGCAAACAAGGCTTCTAAATTAAAACCTGTAGACGCGCTTAGAAATGAATAGGCTTTATAGTAGATATTAGATAATAATAACTTTTAAAAAGCATTAAATTAAAAATTATAGTCAACATTTATCTTTTAGGGAACCCCCTGCGAGGATTCCCTACGAAAAACATTCCAAAGGAATGTTTTTCTACCCTCCTGCGCTTATAGAAACATATAGAATGTCACTCTTTGCGGAGAGCGACAAGGGCGTTGCCCCTTACCTACAAGCCTTTTAAAAGACTTGAGCGAAACTTTAGATTTTCTATCGAACTTACATTGAACTATCAATTTTTTACTGCTTACTCTTGAAATGTTATTCAAATTTTTGTAATATGTTTTATTAGATAATAAAATTAGGAGGTAAAATATGATAGTAATTTTATGTTTGGACGATAAAAACGGAATGATGTTTAATAATCGAAGGCAAAGTAAAGATAAAGTAGTTATTCAGGATATTCTAAAGCTTATAAATGGAAAAAAACTTTTTATAAATTCATATTCTGAAAATCTTTTTCAAAATTCGGAATCTAATTTAATTATTGATAATAATTTCTTGAATAATGCTACTAAAGAAGATTATTGCTTTGTTGAAGACAATAGCTTACAAGGCTTCTCAAAGAAAATAGAAAAAATTATAGTATATAGATGGAACAGAATGTATCCAAGCGATTTGAAACTTGAAATTCCTATTCAAAATTGGAATTTAGCAGATAGTTTTGAACTTACAGGTAATTCACACGATAAAATCACAAGAGAGGTCTATATAAAATGAGAAAAAGGTTTATTTCATTGACTTTGTTCATAATATTCTGCCTTAGCGTAAGCGCCTGTAATTTTGAAGATAAAAGTGTAACTTCTTCAAAAACAATTTCGATTTCTGATATACCGGAATACAGCAATTCCGCTTACATAAAAATAGATGATAATGTTCCGTCATTTAAAGATTCTGAAATGACAACAAAGTCTTTTGAGAAATACAGCGAGCTTGATAATCTTGGAAGATGTTCCGTTGCATATGCTTGTGTTGGAAAGGATATTATGCCAACAGAAAAAAGAGGAGCCATAGGCTCAGTTAAGCCATCAGGCTGGCATACCGTTAAATATGATTGCGTTGATGGCAAATATCTATATAATCGCTGTCATTTAATTGGTTATCAGCTTACGGGTGAAAATGCAAATAACAAAAATCTTATCACCGGAACAAGATATTTAAATGTAGAGGGAATGTTACCATTTGAAAATATGGTAGCTGACTATGTAAAGGAAACTGACAACCATGTGCTTTATAGAGTAACTCCTATATTTAAAGGAGAAAATCTTCTTGCGTCCGGTGTTCAGATGGAGGCTAAATCTGTCGAAGATAATGGCGACGGAATAAGCTTCAATGTTTATTGTTATAATGTTCAACCTGATATTGTAATAGATTATAAAACAGGTGAAAGTTGGGAAGTAGGAAATGAAAAGTCTATATCTGAATCAGATACCAAAATAACTTACATATTGAATACGAATACTAAAAAGTTTCATTTAAAGAGCTGTTCATCTGCAAAAAATCTTCCAGATAAAAATAGGGAAGAGTACCGTGGAAATAGAAACGATTTAATTTCTAAAGGTTACGAGCCTTGTAAAAAATGTAACCCTTAATATAGAAAAATGAAATCCCGGATTTAAAGTCCGGGATTTTTATTGTATATAATTGCCAATAAAAATTCAAAAAGTATATTACTTCTGTGATATAAGTAACGAAAATATTAAAAAATATTTCAAAATGGTTGCAAATTTGTTACAAATAAGATATAATCGTAACATAAGTTAAACATTCTGAACTGGTTTCAGAAAATAAAACCGATTTTGGAGGTTACTTACTTATGTCATTTATTCGAATGTCCAAAAAAAGAACTATAGCAATAATAATTGCATTTTCTATTCTACTTGTCTCAATAATAATTCCACCTTATGTTTCCGCCGCAAATAATGTACCAAATAATATGTTAAATAATGTATTTCTAAATGCACTTGAATATACAGGCTACGATGTTCAAAAGCAAATTTCTAACGGAACAATTTATAGAAACTATGGCTCAAGCGGAACACCAAGAAGCGTAACAAGTGATATTCCATATAGCCTTAGTGCCATAGCCAGTGGCCTTGAAACAACAAACTCAGGTAAACCTAATATAAGACATTTTGAGAATTATGGTCTATGCTGCGGTTCATATGTTAGTTATGTTTATTATAACTACCTTCCTAATTTAGAAAAAATAAGCACATCTAATCTTACACAACCTTATAGCAAGTGTAGTGTAGAAAGCTGGGAAACAGCTATAAGAAAATGGGTCGATAACGGTACTGGCAAGAGTATAAGCTTTACACAGAATGGTAACGGCTCTCTTAAAACATCTTCTGATATTCCAATAGGTTCAGTTGTTATTTTCAAAAGTAGTGGTTATCGTTATGCACATGTTGCAGTTTATGCTGGCTACTATAATGGAAAACATTTTATAACACACTGTGGCGGCGATGAAGGTCCTTGTATTCAAGCGATAGACAGCCTTTATCTATATGCCGGACAGAGCGTAAAACTTATAGTTGCACCAAACCTATATAATAATGTTAAACTTAATAAATCAACTCTTACACTCGGAAAAGGTGAATCTTATACAATTAAGGCAAACAGCAAAGTAACTTGGTCATCAAGCAATAAAAATATCTTTACAGTTAGCAATGGAAAAATTACAGCTAAGAATACAGGTACAGCAATGTTAGTAGCTAAAGGATTGAATGGCTCAGAAGCAAATTGTATGGTTACTGTAAAAAATGCCCCAAACTCTATATCATTAAATAAGACAAAGCTTACTTTAGGAATTGGTGAAACTTACGATTTAAATAGTAGTTTGCCAAAGAATACAGCATCATTTAGTGTTAAATATAGTTCAAATAATAGTTCAATTGCAAGCGTTGTTTCGGCTGGAGGCTTAGTTACAGCTAAAAAAGAAGGTACAGCAACTATTACAGCTACAACTTATAACGGCAAAAAAGTGAATTGTACAATTACAGTTAAGAAAGCTCCTAAGACTATGAGCCTTAATAAAACTAAACTTACTTTGGGAATAGGGGAAAACTATGACCTTGATAGCTATTTGCCAAACGGAACTGCTGCACACAGCATAAAATATACTTCCAATAATAGTAATTCTGCAAGTGTTGTTTCGGCAGGTGGTTTGGTTACAGCTAAAAAAGAAGGTACAGCGACTATTACAGCAACGGCCTATAATGGTGTAAAAGTTCAATGTATAGTTACTGTTAAAAAAGAACCAAAAAAACTTTCACTTAATAGTACAAAGCTTAAATTAAATGTAGGAGAAAAATTTGATCTTGATAGTTCAGTACCAAACGGAGCTGCTGCATATCATATATATTATTCTTCGAATGATGTAGAAACAGCAAGTGTTGCAAAATGCGGTGGTTTAGTAACTGCTGTGAAAACAGGCCAAGCTAAAATCATAGCCGAAGCCTATAACGGAGTTAAAATGACTTGCTATGTAAATGTAGTTGATAATATTGATTCAAAAACAAAATAAAAAAACTGATTCTGTTGATACAAAACAGAGTCAGTTTTTTTATATCTGTCAGGCAAAACTTTTGATATACTAAAAAGGCACAGAATTCAAATTCTGTGCCTTTTGGATAATATTATGTATTTAATTATTTTTAATTAAATGCTGATTTCATGAGCAATGTTGAAAAGCTTTGTATTAAACTGCTTCTTCATTGCAAGGGCTTCTGTAATATCATAATCAACAATGTGGTTATCTTTCATTACAACAACTCTATTGCTTTGACCTTCTTCAAGAAGCTCAACCGCTCTATAGCCCATACGGCTTGCAACAACTCTATCTCTAAGTGTTGGAGAGCCGCCACGCTGAACATGACCAAGAACAGTTCCTCTTGTTTCAATGCCTGTCTGAGCCTCTATTTCTTTAACGATACCGTCAATACCGCCGATACCCTCAGCTACAACAACAATGAAATGCTTTTTGCCTGTTTCACGATTTTTGAGAAGAACATCAATGACATCTTTCTTAAGGTCATAAGGAACTTCAGGAACAAGAATAGCACTTGCACCAATAGCAATACCAACTTCAAGAGCGATATCGCCGCATCTTCTACCCATAACCTCAACAACGCTACATCTATCATGAGATTGTGCAGTGTCACGAATTCTATCAATCATTTCCATAGCTGTGTTCATAGCAGTATCAAAACCGATTGTATAATCACTGCTGGAAATATCGTTATCAATAGTACCAGGAACGCCTATACATGGAATTCCTTCGCCTGTAAGATCTCTTGCGCCTCTAAAGGAACCGTCACCACCAATAACAACAACACCATCAATACCAAGCTTTCTGCAGTTATCAGCAGCTTTTTTTACACCTTCTTTAGTATTAAACTCTGGGCTTCTTGCTGTATAAAGAACAGTACCACCCTTGCTTAAAATATCAGAAACGCTTCTAAGATTCATTTCAAATACATCGCCGTTAAGAAGTCCATTATAACCTCTGCGAACGCCATAAACTTTAATACCTTTACTTAAAGCAGCTCTTGTAACAGCTCTTACAGCCGCATTCATGCCCGGAGCGTCACCGCCACTTGTCAATACTGCAATGGTTTTTGCCATTATCAAAACCTCCAATTTCAGATAAAAAATTACCTGCATATATTATAATACATCTTGATGTAAATAATCAAGTATATAATCAATAAATTTATAAAAAAAACAAACAAATTTAATTTTATATACTTCTGAATATATAAAAGAATATTTCACAGCAATAATGTAGTAAAATATCAAAAGCAGGATTTAATATTATTCCCCAACTATACAAAATTAATATTTTGTATAGTTGGGAGAAGAATAATTCATAATCATTTATTATTCTTAAATTTTCAAACTTAAAATCAAACAAACAATTATAAATTTTATTTGTTCTTATCTTTTTTAAATATAAACCTTTGGAATCACAACTGTATATCTTCTGTTTTTATGGTATCAAATAAATTATGTTTCTTAATTAAGCTGTACATACTGTTATTGCACCACTTATTTCGAAAACTTCAAGTACAGGACAAAAAACTCCTGCTGTTGTTTTTACTTTGATTTAAACCGAACCGTCATCGTCCGCAAGCTTGTTTAATTGCGGTTACAGTCTCGTGATAAATTTCAACAATACTATAAGCAGAGCAATTATTTTTTCATATTGTTTGTGGCATTCTTTTAATTAATAAAATAAAAAGAAAATTGTAAAATCACATACAATTTTCTTAGAATTTCGCAATATATTATAACATATTTAACATATACTATCAATTCACTTAATATTGAAAGCATACGAATTTTAAAGTATAATTATATGTATAAAATTTTATTGGAGATGTTATGATTGACGCTTTTACAACTAAGATATGCAGCCATAGTTGCAGAAAAAGGAACTATAACGGAGGCCGCAAATGAATTATATATATCTCAACCAAGCCTTACTAAAGCTATCAAAGAGCTTGAAAAGGAAATGGGAATCACTATTTTTATTCGTACTAACAAAGGCATAGTAATATCAAAAGATGGTGAACAATTCCTATCTTATGCCAGACAAGTTCTTGAACAAGCTGATTTACTTGAGGAAAAATACAAGCATACAAATTCTACAATTAAAAAACAATTCTGTGTATCAACCCAGCATTACTCATTTGCTGTAAATGCTTTTGTAGACCTTGTAAAAGAATATGGTGGCGATAAATATGACTTTTCGCTAAGAGAAACTCAAACTTATGAAATAATAGAAGATGTTGCTAATATGAAAAGCGAAATCGGCATTTTATATATGAATAGCTTTAATGAAGTAGTTCTTAATAAAATTCTTAAATCTAAAGATTTAAAATTTACAGAGCTTTTTGTTGCTCAACCACACATATTCGTTAGCAAAAGTCACCCTCTTGCAAATAAAAAGTCTGTTACTATGGAAGAGCTTGACGAATATCCTTATTTATCATTTGAACAAGGTGAACATAATTCTTTTTATTATTCCGAGGAGATTTTCAGCATTGTAGAAAGACCTAAAAATATAAGAGTTCGTGATAGAGCCTCTCTCTTTAATTTTCTCATTGGTTTAAATGGTTATACAGTTTGCAGTGGAGTTATTGATGAAGAACTTAATGGCAACATTGCCTCAGTGCCATTAATTAAAGAAGGAAATATGCACATAGGCATAGTCACACACCAGAAATCAAATTTCAGCCAATTAGCTATTGCATATATAGAAGCCCTTAAACGATATGCCAAACAATAAACCGCTTTAAAAATAATGTCCCCCCTGTTTCTATGTTAAAAACAAGGGGGACTATTTAATATGTGTTAATTTGAAAGAAGCATACGGTCATTTTCAAGCTTAGAATTACTTAACATCTCAAATTTCTTGAGAAGCTCATCAACTGTAAGCTTTTTCTTTTCTTCGCCGGAAATATCAAGAATAACCTTTCCGTTATTCATCATTATAAGACGATTACCATGCACAATAGCATCTCTCATATTATGTGTGACCATAAGAGCAGTAAGATTATTTTCCTTGATGATTTTATCGCTAAGCTCAAGGACCTTTGAAGCCGTCTTAGGGTCAAGTGCTGCTGTATGCTCATCGAGTAATAAAAGCTTTGGCTTTTGTAGTGTGGCCATAAGCAACGTTATAGCCTGTCGCTGACCGCCTGAAAGAAGTCCGACTTTAGAACTCATTCTGTCTTCGAGTCCAAGCTCAAACTCTGCAAGAAGTTCTCTATATTTTTCTTTTTCTTTGGTTTTTACACCCCAAGAAAGTCCTCTGCGTTTGCCTCTGCGAGCAGCAAGAGCAAGATTTTCTATAATTTCCATATCAGCAACAGTTCCGGTCATAGGGTCCTGAAATACTCTTCCAAGATAAGGTGCTCTTTTATGCTCAGAAAGTCCGGAAACATCTTTGCCATCAATTATTATAGCTCCACTATCAACAGGCCAAACGCCTGCAATAGCGTTAAGTGTTGTAGACTTCCCTGCTCCATTACCACCGATAACTGTGCAAAAATCGCCTTCGTTAAGTGTGAGATTTACTCCGTTAAGAGCATGTTTTTCATTAACTGTGCCTTTGTTGAAGGTTTTGTAAATTTCTTTAATTTCAAGCATTTATTAACCCTCCGTCTTTTGTGTTTTGGAATTTTGCTTTGCTACCTTTTTAAAGGAATTTGCAGCTTTGCTGCGAATATTTGGAACAGCAAGGAAGATTGCAACAATAATCGCTGTGAATAGTTTTGTGTCGTCTGTTGGCATCTTGAGCCAGAGAACAATTCCCATTGCGATATAATATAGTATTCCACCAACAATAACAAAAATAAGTCTGATAATAAAGTTTATATGCTTGCGGAAAATTGCTTCACCAATAACTTCTCCGATAATTACAGCAGCAAGACCTATAACAATCGCACCTCTGCCCATATTTACATCAGCAAATCCCTGATATTGTGAGAAGAGCGAGCCGGAAAATGCAACAACCGCATTAGAAAGTGCGAGCGCAACAACTTTTGCAAAGTTTATGTTTATACCCTGAGCCTTACTCATAGCCGGGTTACTTCCTGTTGAACGAATAGTCGTTCCCTGTTCTGTACCGAAATACCAGTACATTGCAGCTATTACAAGTGCAACTACCACCAGTCCGATTATGATTGCCATATTTATATTACTTGCAGAAATAACTAACGAATAGTTTCTGTAGCTTATCGGAAGATTTGATTTGCCCATTATATTCAGGTTTATTGAATATAACGCAATCTGTGTGAGAATACCTGAAAGAATATCCGGTATTCCAAGAAGCGTATGTAGCAATCCTGTGACCAAGCCTGCAAGTAAACCTGCTGCAACAGATACAAGCATAGCAGCCCATATAGGACAACCGTTTATAAGCATAATAGCTGTAACTGCACCACCAGTTGCAAATGAACCGTCGACGCTCAAATCTGCAAAATGCAGAAGTTTATAAGTTATAAATACGCCTAAACCCATCAATCCCCAAATAATTCCCTGAGCTATATTTCCAGGAAGTGCATTAAGGAAACTCATAAAGTCTAATGACGAAAAGTATGAAACAATATCCATAAATGATTCTCCATATGTTTTAATTTTTATTACTTAATAGCTTTGTAGCCATCAGGAACCTTTATACCAAGTTCTTTGCATCTTTCTTCATCATACATTTTTGTAACATTAGGTGCAGACTGAATTTCCATCTTAGAAATATCCTTACCGTTTACAAGTACATCATATGCCATCTCACCTGTTTTTTGACCAAGCTCATAATAGCTGATAGAGAGTGTTGCTACACCACAGCCCTTACAAATACCCTCTTCGCCTGCAATTATAGGAGTCTTTGTAGAAACAGCAGTATTATTTATAATTCCTGTATTATTTGCAGCTGTATTATCTGTTGGGATATAAATAACATCGCTTTCATCACAAGCAGTTTTTGCAACAGCGGCAATATCATTAGAATCAGAGAATGTATAAGATTTTACAGTATATCCATATTTTTCAAGATATGGCTTAATGGTATCGCATTGATATTTTGAGTTAGCCTCTGCTGAGCAGTAAAGAATACCAACATTTTTAGCATTTGGGAAAATTTCATTAAGCATCTTAGCTTGTTCTTCAAGTGGTGCAAGGTCTGATGTACCTGAAACATTCATATTGGAAAAGCCTTTCCAATCCTTTATATCAAGTGCAGTTGCATAATCTGTAATTGATGTTCCAAGAATCGGTATTTTATCTGTATTTGTATAGGCTGCCTGTAAAGCCGCTGTGCCATTGCCAAGAATAAGATCAACATTTGATGATACAAACTGGTTACATATTGTTGTACAGTTTGCAGAATCACCTTGTGCGTTTTGTTCATCAAATTTAACCTTATCTGCACCAAGCTTTTCTGTTAAAGTATCTTTAAAGCCCTTTGTAGCTGCATCAAGGGCCTCGTGCTGTATAAGCTGGCAAATACCTATATTATAGACTTTGCTACTATCATTATTCGAGCCACCACTCGCTGAAGATATTCCTGAACTAGAACTTCCACAACCTGTCATGCTTAATGATAATGTGAGGGCAGTAAGAGCGGCAAGCCCTGTAGTTAAAATTTTTTTAGATTTTTTCATATTTGTTTCCTCCTGATGTACATTTGTGTTTAGAAAAGTCAACATAAGTCTATTATATAACAAGATATATAAAAACTCAATCTTTTTTTTAAAAGTTTAAGCAAATTTCTTCAAAAGATATATAAAGCAAAAGTTGTATTAAGTAAGAAAAAGTAAATATAACAATTTAAAAGGCAGTCGTTTTATATATACGACTGCCTCAGTCTGTCGAATAGCCCTAAAATTCAAGCGAGATTTGAGGTTAAAATTTTTTAATTGGCGAGAAAAAGATAAAAATGAGCAAATCGTTATTCTACCGTCATCAAGTATTCGTTTGCTTATCCACGATGTTTTGTATCCGACGTCTGCTACTATTGCTTTAATCTCAGGATTTTTATCTGTCAGTCTGTCATACAATCCGTCAAATGCTAAGCTGTCATAAACATTTCCCGGATTTACTGTAGCATCAACTACATATCTGTTTTTATCACAGCCTGTCCCATATATGCAAAGCATTTCTTATGTTCTCCCTTGTGAAACACTCCGCTTTCAAAATTGATTTTAGATTCCGAAAATTCTTTTTTTACGGCAATTTCGGTCCATTAAATGTTTTTTACCGTACTCGTCTCTTTCTTCATTAATTTCTTCTCCATCTTTTAAACCATCACCGTCTGTATCAGCATCAAGTGGATCTGTATATATGATTTCGCCCGTTAATAATCTCATACCTGCTATTTTAATCATACAGTTCACTATACTTCAGTATTATATCATATATAAATTTGTTTGTCCATTGTCATTCTTTACAAATGTATTTGTACTCACTTATATACTGTGCATATAAAAAGAGCATGACATCCCAGCTTCCTGAAATGATATGTACCCAGAATTCTGGACACATATTTATAAATTAAGCTGAACACATGGATGTCTTCCTGTATTGTACAGGAGGCATCCATTTTGTTTTTGCC
>CACXBF010000003.1 GCA_902765855.1 uncultured Ruminococcus sp.
CACTATTTCATTGCCAACGAGTGAGAAAGAACGGGAGGCTATATCTGCATTCTTCGACCAAATTGATAACCTTATCACCCTTCATCAGCGTAAGTATGAAAAGCTCAAACAGATAAAGAAATCTATGCTTGAGAAGATGTTTGTATAATAGGAGTAGGAGCAATATGGTATTTGAATCGGAATTAGATTTTGAAAACGCATTGATTCAGAGACTGGCTAACGCTGGCTGGGTGAACCATGCCACTGGTCAGCCCGAGATTTTGCGCTATAAAACAGAAAAAGACCTAATCCGAAACTGGGCGGACATTCTTTTCGAGAATAACAACAGTCAAGACCGTTTGAATGATGCCCCGCTTACGGATGGCGAAATGCAGCAGATTATGGAGCAAATAAAGAATCTGCGCACACCGGTCAAGCTGAATGGCTTCATTAATGGCAAAACCGTTATTGTAAAGCGTGATAATCCTGCTGATCAATTACACTTTGGCCATGAGGTGAGCTTGAAGATATATGATCGTCAAGAGATTGCCGGAGGTCAGAGTCGCTATCAGATTGCGGAACAGCCAGTTTTCCCTGCTAAGAATCCGATTTTGAATAGCCGTCGTGGGGATTTTGTGTTGCTGATTAACGGTATGCCAGTTATTCATGTAGAGCTCAAAAAGAGCGGCATTCCGGTCAGTCAGGCATGCTACCAGATTGAAAAATACGCCCACGAAGGTGTGTTTACTGGCTTGTTCTCGCTCGTCCAGATCTTTGTTGCTATGACGCCGGAGGAAACAATCTACTTTGCGAATCCAGGCCCTGACGGAAAGTTCAATCAGGATTATTATTTCCACTGGGCAGATTTTAATAATGAGCCTGTCAATGAATGGGATAAAATTGCAGCAAATTTGCTGTCTATTCCAATGGCGCATCAGATGATTGGTTTCTATACCGTGGCGGATAATACCGATGAGACACTGAAGGTTATGCGCAGCTACCAGTATTATGCTGCATCTGCGATTTCTCAGGCCGTTGCAAAGCGTAAATGGTCGGAACCTGGTCAGCGTGGTGGATATATCTGGCATACGACCGGCTCCGGAAAGACGATGACGTCCTTTAAGTCTGCACAGCTCATTGCAAATTCCGGTGATGCGGACAAGGTCGTATTCCTGATGGATCGTATTGAGCTTGGTACGCAGTCGCTTCAGGAGTATCGCGGTTTTGCTGACGACTCGGATTCCGTGCAGGCCACGGAAAATACCGGTGTGCTGGTTACGAAGCTGAAAAGTAGCGATCCAGCAAATACTCTGATCGTAACTTCCATCCAGAAGATGAGCCGCGTTATGGAGGAAGGCGGTTACAAAGCTAAGGATATTGAAATCATTAATCGAAAGCGTCTTGTATTCATTGTCGATGAATGCCATCGCGATACTTTTGGCGATATGTTACTTAATATCAAGAATACATTCCCGAACGCGATGTTCTTTGGTTTTACCGGTACGCCAATCCATGACGAAAACAAGAAGAAAATGAACACTACAACGGACGTCTTTGGTAACGAGCTTCATCGCTATTCGATTGCTGACGGCATTCGTGACAAGAATGTTCTTGGATTCGACCCGACCATGGTCATGACCTATGCGGATAAGGAGCTTCGTGAAGCTGTAGCATTGGATAAGGCTAAAGCAGAAACAGTAGCAGAAGTCTTTTCTGACCCCAAGAAAGAAGAAATCTACTATACCTATACGGATCCGACGAAGGTTCCAATGGCTGGATATCGTGGAGATGACGGCAAGTATGTCCGTGGCATAGAGGATGATTTGCCAAAAGCGCAATATGATCGCGACGAACATCGGAAAGCCGTAATTGAAGATATACGTAGTAACTGGATTCGGTTGAGTCATAACGGAAAATTCCATGCTATTTTTGCAACGAGTAGCATTCCGGAGGCAATCAAATATTATCGTATGTTCAGGCAGATTGCTCCGGAGCTGAAGGTCGCTCCGCTGTTTGACCCGAATATAGACAACAATCCGGGCGCAATTTTCAAAGAAGATGGCCTTGTTGAGATACTGACCGATTACAATGCTACTTATGGAACGACCTTTACGATTCCAACCTTTACGGCCTATAAGAAAGACTTATCTTTGCGGCTGGCACATAAGTCTCCATATACCGGCATAGTAAAAGATCGCTCGAAACAGATTGATCTTTTGATTGTCGTAGATCAGATGCTAACAGGCTTTGACTCAAAGTGGGTGAACACACTTTATTTAGACAAAGTTCTCCGCTATGAGGGATTAATTCAGGCATTTTCACGTACTAACCGCCTGTTTGATCCAGCAGAAAAGCCATTCGGCATCATTCGTTATTATAGAAAGCCGCATACAATGGAGCGGAATGTGGAGGAGGCGTTTAAGCTATATTCCGGTGACCGTCCATATGGTATATTCGTCAGCAAACTTGGAGATAACCTCAAAAAGATGAATGGCGTTTATGACGATATCGTTTCTCTGTTCAAATCTTCTGGATTAGATGATTTTGAGAAGCTACCGGACGACAAGGCTGCGCGTGGACAGTTTGCGAAGCTATTCAAGGAATTCAATACGTATTTGGAATCGGCGTCTATTCAGGGATTCACTTGGGATAATCTTGAATATAAGGTCGAAACCGAAGATGGAAAAACTGAAAAGATTAGAGTCAATGTTGATGAGACAGCATTCCTATCTATGGCACTTCGTTACAAAGAACTCTTTGTCCCTGGCGACGAACCGGGCGGTGAAACCGGAGAAGATCTGCCTTATGAGATTGACCCCCATCTTACGGAGATCAATACCGGAGCTATTGACCGCAACTACATGGAAACACGTTTCCGCAAATACCTCAAACAATTGCAGGACGGCGTAGAGACAACCGCCGCGTTGCAGGAACTGCGCAAGTCCTTTGCCGTGCTTTCGCAAGAACAGCAGAAGTATGCGCGGATCTTCCTCACGGATGTTCAGCAAGGTAATATTGTTGTCGAAGATGATAAGACACTAATTGACTACATTAATCAATATCAGTCTGAAGCACATAATGACAGGATTCATCGTTTCGCTGTTGCTATTGGCGTCGACGAGGCGATGCTCCGTGATTTTATGGATCGTGGCGTGTCAATGGATGAATTGAATGCCTTTGGACGCTTTGACCGACTGAAAGACTCTGTCGATAGAGATGTTGCAAAAGCATATTTCGAAGAAGCGGAAGGTAAGCCGATTAAGGCATTTCGCGTGCCTGCGATGATTGATAAGATTCTGAGGCTATTCATTTCAAGTGGTGGTTTCGACGTAGACTAAACGTCTTCCCTGGCAATAATCTAAAAGAGGGCTTGCCGTATGCTACAATAAAGTAGTATATGACAAGCCCTCAAACGTTAGTTCCTGAAATTCGCTTTGAGGGTTTTTCTAGCGCATGGGAACGACATAGATTAAGCGAATTTGCCAACTTTAGCAGAGGCAATGGCCTTTCTTGGGCCGATGTCCAATCTGATGGAGTAAATGAATGCATATTATACGGGAATCTCTATACAGATTATGGGATGATTGCAGAATCTGTGAAATACAGGACTAATTTGGTACCGTCGAATCCAGCTTTTAGTCAATATGGCGATGTCCTCATTCCCGGATCTGATACGACCCCTACGGGACTGGCTAGAGCAACTAGTATTGAAAAAACAGGGGTTTTGTTAGGTGGAGATATCAATATCCTACGACCAAATGGGAATGTGAATGGTAGCTGTTTGTCACTGGCAATCAATGCAAACAAGTCGGAGTTAATAAAACTTATTAAAGGGATAACAGTAAGACACATTCATAATGACGACATAAAAGATGTTGAAGTTGCCTTTCCGGTTGCAAAAGATGAGCAGGAAAAGCTCGTTGGTGTTTTTAAGAAAATTGATTATCTTATTAATCTTCATCAGCGGAAGCAGAATCACTTGAAAAGCGTAAAAAAATCCATGCTTGAAAAAATGTTTCCACGTGACGGCGCTAATGTTCCGGAAATTCGATTTGCCGGTTTTACAAACGCTTGGGAACAGCGTAAGTGGTCGAACACAGTTGATATCTCTACTGATATGGTCGATCCTAAAACCGGGCTTTATGACGAACTACCTCATGTTGCACCGGGCAATATCGAGTCGTTTACTGGTCGATTATTTGACAACGTGAAGCTCGTTAAAGATGAAAATCTTATAAGTGGGAAGTTCAGATTCAGCGCAGGAGATATCATTTACGGCAAAATTAACCCACAGCTTGGAAAGTACGTGTTTGCAGCATTTTCAGGGCTCACAAGTGCAGATGCGTATGTATTAAATGCTAAAAATGGCATAGATCAAAAGTTTTTGTATGCTGTTTTACAAACAAAAGATTTCTTTGACTATTCAGTATCAGTATCGAAGCGATCTGGTATGCCGAAGATAAACCGAGATGAACTAAATGCCTATTCGTTCGCGGCTCCGTCTACCGCAGAACAGGCTAAGATAGGATCTTTTCTCCTTGGTATCGATAACCTTATCACCCTTCATCAGTGTAAGTGTGACAAATTGAAAGAAATTAAGAATTCCTTGCTGCAAAAGATGTTTGTATAATATTGCGGCCTATTACCTTTATGTTTTGCTTTTCATCAGCGTAGGCGTATTTTTTGTGCAAGGAGGACAAGTAATATGTCAAAAAAACAGTCGTCAGACGACCTGTTCTGTGATTTTTATGCCGAATGGGTCAAAGTTTACAAAGAAGGAGCGGTTAGGCCAATTACGCTCAATAAATACAATATGGCACATTCATGGATCTGCAAGTTGGCTCCAGATTTGAAACTGGGTGATCTTGATCGGATTCGGTATCAGGAAATCATCAATGCGTATGCCGAGAAACACGAGCGGCAGACTACGATGGATTTTCATCATCTTATTAAAGGAGCAATTCTCGATGCAGTTGACGAGGGCCTTATTGAACGTGATCCAACGAGGAAAGCGATCATTAAAGGCAAAGCCCCGACTCCAAAGAAGATCAAGTATTTAAATCAGTACGAGCTTCATACCTTACTGTCCGGTCTTAGTTTGAAAGACAGTATTAATTGGGATTATTTTATCCTCCTCGTCGCGAAAACGGGAATGCGTTTCTCGGAAGCCCTTGCTCTGACGCCAGAGGATTTTGATTTTGCGCATCAGACGCTTACGATTAATAAGACGTGGGACTATAAGGGGTCTGGCGGATTTCTTCCGACCAAGAATAAGTCATCGGTCAGAAAGATACAGATCGACTGGCAGACGGTAATTCAGTTTTCTGAACTCGTGCGCGGCTTACCAAAGGATAAGCCGATTTTTGTCTGTGATGATAAAGATGTCTATAATTCTACAGTAAACGGAATTCTTGAACGTCATTGTGCTACGATGGGACTTCCGGTTATATCCGTGCATGGTTTGCGTCATACGCATGCATCTTTATTGTTGTTTGCAGGTGTCTCCATTGCCAGTGTCGCTCGTAGATTAGGGCATGCAAGTATGACTACGACGCAGAAGACATATTTGCATATTATTCAAGAGCTGGAGAATCAAGATATCGACCTTGTAATGAAGTCCATGGCGACCTTAAATTAGTTATTCCCCGCTTACGCTGATGAAGGGTGATAAGGTTGTCGATGGACTCCAAATACTCCCCAATAACCCTCTGTTCCTCAATTGAAGGAAGGGATACAGTAGTGTTTCCTACAAGCTCTTTATTGAGGTTATTGACCGTACTTCCAGCGGCAAACATCCTATACTGGTCAAGCATTTGATCCGTTCCAAGCATGTGACATAGAAACTTCAAATCGAACCTACTTTGAGTATCTCGAATAAGGAGCCAACCGTCATGAATGCATCCATTTATCCCCATAATATAGGGCTTTCCGAAGCTCATGGAGTTGGAAAGGATTAAGTCGCCGGGCTGTACTTGCCTTGTTTTCGCGAGACCTTCTGGCTTGATCTTTTCAGCTGTTTTGGTGATGTATCTGCCTTGCTCCGGTGCGTCGCCAATCTTTACCCAGTTCAGGCCATCAGGTGCGTCGGTGATATAATCGTCTATCGGTCTCGGCGATCCACCTCGCTCAATTAGTACCAAATCTGAGAACTTACGCTGTTCCCAAGAAAAAGGATTTTTTTCAAAATGACGGATTGGGAACTATTTCATCGCTTGGGAACAGCGTAAGGTTGGAGAAGTGATTGAGGACTACGTTGAAAAGACCACTGTGCAGAATCAATACCCGGTCCTAACTTCTTCTCAACAACAAGGGATTGTATTGCAGGAGGATTACTTTGCAGACCGTCAAGTGACCACAAATGACAATGTGGGTTACTATGTTCTGCCACGAGGCTTCTTCACATATCGTAGCCGTAGCGATACGGATTTGTTCGTTTTCAACCGCAACAACCTTATAGATAAAGGGATTATCAGCTATTACTATCCCGTTTTCCGTCCCAAGAACACTGACTCAAATTTCTTGCTCAGGAGATTGAATCACGGGATCCGTTCACAGCTTTCGATGGCAGCGGAAGGAACCGGTCAACATGTTTTGGCTCATAGCAAATTCAAAAACATGGAATTCCTTGTTCCGTCTGTGCCAGAGCAAGAGTTAATCGGAGCCTACTTCGAAAAGCTCGATGCCATTATCACCCTTCATCTGCGTAAGGCGAGAGAAGTCAAAAAGTGCCAGAGGCCGCTCTATGAATGTATTTTTTGAAGACTTACGCTGTTCCAGAATTAGTTGTCGTATTCAATGAAATCCAAAAGGGGCACATCGTTTTTTGTTCGCCAGTAGACCTTGCCATTTGAAGCGCCGCCGCGAACAAAATTTGCTGCCGCTGATGGTGAATTGAACTCGGTATCCTTAATGACTGTAGTGCCGTCCGCATTCAGACAGTCGCTATGTTGATTGCGAATTCGTTTTATCATAACCTCGGAGGAGTAGATGTTCGGATCAATTACTGAGCCTTCGAGAATTACATACTTTGTTCCGGCAATAACTTGCATTTTTGCATCGGCGATATCGTTTTTAAGATAGAAGATCTCTTGCGTATTGACCGTATAGCTACCTTTATATGTCGATGAACGTTTCGAATCTGACGCAGACTCATCAAGATTGTAAATATCGTCGGGGGCATTTATCTCAGCATCACCGGTAAGCCTCGCAAGACGTTCAAGATATACATAGGCTTCTTCTGGGCGTATATTAAAGAACTCACGACCTTTGCGGATACGCGCATCGGCTAAGTCCGTAAGGATTTTATGAAGTGTTTTTTCAATCTCCTTATATTGTGACGTTTTTACCGTTGCATAAATCTCAAAAGGTAGCGGAACTGCAGTATTATCCAATTCCTTTGACCTGATATCTACAGGACGAGAACTCATCCCAATTTTCACCCAATCCTCACGAAAACTTGGATTTGTAAGGATATATACATAGCCTTTCTCTTGCATTATTCTTCCCTGATTATGACTTGGATATATTCTATCACGGATTGATATTGGCGGATATGGCGCAGTATTCGCGAAAGCATCGAACTCATGCTTTTAAGATTTCTCAGTATCGGTTATCTTGTATCTACAATTAATCAGGAGATCAAATATGATTGGGAAAGTAATTTGGTGGATTGGTGCTATTTGGGGACGCTATAAGATGATAAGGGGACTGAAAAAACTATAGAAAATTGGCCTGTTATGTAATACAGGCCTTTCTTATAAATCAGCTATTTCTTCGGATATTCCCAGCTTTTCCGGATATAGACATTGTTATCATGCAGGATACGACGGACGGTATCCGCACTCACTCCCAGTGCTTCTCCGATTTCCTGTGGCTTATACCATTCTGAATACATCTGCATGATCATCTCGGCGAGAACTTTCTTCTTGGCGCACTGATTCGTAACTTCGACTCCATTATCCTTGAGTGCTTTACTGATGGTGTATCTATGACATCCGAACTCCTTGGCAAGTTCATAGGTGGATTTGCCCTGCTGGTATTTTATAATAATTGTTCGAATTTCTGCGTCCGATAGGCTCTTTTGTTGCTGTTTTATGGTTTTTATGATAGAATCGGGATCGTAAGACGTGTCTGTGATGTCTGGATTTATTTCAGAATTAACAGGGGTAGAACGATGCTTACGTCGGAAATCGAGTATTGCTCGATAATTGTTCGAGTTGGTTTCCGTTAGTTCCACCAGATTGTGCAAATCCGAACACAATATTTTTGTGTTCGGATTTTTGGAATAATAACTCAAATATGTTATTGATGAAAAACTATGGATGAAATTATTTTTTCATTCATAGTTTTTTTATATTGTATAAAGTATGAATAAATCCGTAAAAAATAGATAATACAAAAAGTAATTTTCGATTGTAGAATTAAGATAACTACTATAGGAGAAATTTTTATACTGAGAAATTATAGGTTCATAAGTAATAATGAAAAAGAAATAAAAGAATGTCAGCAATAAAATTAACATGTATGGTTATAACAGAATGTATATATGACTTGAAAGACAAGGAATATATCGTAATCTAAAGATTGCATTGAGAGTTATGCAAAAATATATTTTTGCATTAGTTCTTCGTAGAAAAAGATTTTAAATATGCATCAGAATATTTACATAAATATCCTAATCTATTTTGAGCAGAAAGTTTAATGCTGATATACCTAATCGAAAGCGGATTACTGGTAATTCATTTTTTATTGTAATTTTTATATTTGCAAAATAAAAAATCCGAGATTTTTGCTATAAAATAAGACAGCCGTTATGATAACAGCTGTCTTTTAGTTAAATATTAAGTTTTTAAGCTTAAGCTTCCTGAGGAGCTCCTACAGGACATACACTTGCACAAGAACCACAGCCAGCACAAGCATCAGCATCTATTACATATTTGCCGTCACCCTCAGAGATAGCCTCGCAAGGACATTCAGCTGCACATGCACCACAAGCGATGCAATCGTCAGAAATTACATATGCCATAGAAAATAACCTCCTTAATAATGATACCTATATTTTATCATAAAATTTTTAAAAATCAAGTATTTTTCAGAAAATTACATAAAATCTCATAGATTAGATATAACTAACTTGGTATATATTACAACATCTGTGCAAACATTCAGGCTTTTTCAGTTGGCTTGTTTTTCTTGAATTTTTGTGCTAACTTTATTACGCCTGTAAAAATTCCTTGTCTTGCAATGTCTATTGCCGAGCAGATTATAAATATCTCGAAAATAGTTGCTACTACAAATATTATTCCTAAGAAATTATTATAGAGATTCGGGTCGCCAAGTTCATTATGCGACCAAATGAAACCTCTCATAAGAGGATGTTCATGTATGGCATATATTCCAATAGTTGTTCCGGCGATGTAGTTGACAACTTTTGATTTGAATTGAAAGCCTCTGAAAAATAGGAATATTGAAACTGATTCAAGTATTACCAATGGGTTTGAAAATTGTCCGAAAACAGCACTATTATAAAGCCCTACTTTATTGAGCATAACATTGCCGAGGAAATAATAGAGCGAAAAATCTATTATGCAAAGTCCTACAAAATAGCCAAGGTATTTAAAGTGTAGCTTTTCATCGTCTGCGACAAAGCGTTTGAGATAAGCACCTATAATAAACATAAATAGGAAAGAAATCATAGATTTTCCATATTCAATAGGTAGAACTTTGGTAGTAGAGAATATTTCCTTCAAACCACCCATAGTTGAAATTGTTGGGTAGATTGATAGAAATACGAAAAGAAGTCCGAGAAGAATCTTAAATTGCTTTTTATCAATTTCAACAAGGACTTTATTTATGAAAGGTGAGAGGAGCAAAATTATAACATAGTTTGTTAAAAAATACCATTGCTTTGAAAGTAGAGGGAAAAACATTTTGATAATAGAATAAACTGCAAAGCGTCCGGAAAGGTCATGCATAGTGTCTATTTTAAGCTTATCGGCAGATGTAAGGTTATCTGCTGTTTCATTTGGAATAGAAAAACCATTATAGTTATAAACTATGAATGCAAAGATTGTAAGTAAAATAGAATAAAAAAGCATAGTTGCATATACTTTTGGTATGCGTCGATAGCTTTTTTTGAAATCAAGTACATCTTTACTCATAAAATAGCCTGTAATAATCATAAAGACATTAACAGGTGTTCTGAAAAAAGACCATATAAGGTCGCTTGTTGCTTCAAAACCACCATTCTGAGCATTAGAAAGCTGATTAAGTCCACCATATGTATAGGCATGAAGTACGATAATCATAAGCATACAAATAATTCTTAAAAGCTCTATGCCCGATTTTCTCTGTGCTTTTTGCATGAAATTCCTCCAATTACTTTTTAAATTAAGATTATGAAATTATTTTTTGCTTTTTTGTTCGACTTGTTTTTCATATTCCATCAAAAGTTCACTTGCTTCTCGTGCAATTCTTGAGATTGGCATACCAACAACATTATAATAATCACCGTTTATTCCTTTTACAAATAATGCACCGTGACTTTGTATTCCATAGCCACCGGCTTTATCATAGGGTTCAGTTGTATTGACATAACTTTCTATTTCATTTTCGGTCAACTCGAAAAACTCAACTTCAGTTGAAACGCTAAAGCAACGCTCTAAACCTCTGTAATTTATACAGCAGCCGGTTATGACTTTATGGGTATTGCCTGAAAGCAATCTGAGCATACGCCTTGCGTGTTCGGTATTTATAGGCTTATTAAGAATTTTGCCATCAATTATAACCGAAGTGTCACAGCCTATTACCATAGCGTCGCGATGACCTTTGGATATATATTTTGCCTTTTGAGTTGCAATATACTGCGGTTTAAGCTCAAGCTCAATATCTGATGGTGCAATTTCATTTATATCGGGCGGAATACAGATAAAATCATCTGTAAGAATACTCATAATCTCACGCCTTCTCGGAGAAGACGACGCCAAAATAACATTCATAAAATTTCCTCCTAAAAATTTTTACCCCTAAAAAATATAATTATACTATCTCTTTATAAATATCAGCCTTTTTAATGCCTGAAAGTTCAGATGCTTTTTTAGCTGCTTCTGATGGTTTAGAACCGCTCTCCATAAGTTCTTTTGCAAAGCTTACTGCATCCTCAAGAGTCATTTCTTTTTCCTCTATGATAGGAGCTCCCTCTATTACAAGAACGATTTCACCTTTTAATGAACCATCGCCGTACTTTTCATAGGCTTCCGGCAAGGTTGTACGAATGACTTCCTCGTGAACCTTAGTAAGCTCACGAACGATAGAAACTCTACGATTACCGAATGCCTGAGCCATATCTTTTAAGGTTGCACTAAGCTTATGCGGAGCTTCATAGAATACCATAGTTCTATGCTCATCACGCAATGAGAGCAAATGTTCATGACGGCTTTTTTTATTCATGCTGAGAAAGCCCTCAAAGGTAAATCTTCCAGTTGGAAGTCCTGAGATTGCAAGAGCAGATGCCATTGCCGTAGGTCCCGGAACAACGCTTACTTCAATTCCTCTTTCTGCACACTGCATAACAAGCTGTTCGCCTGGGTCTGAAACCGCAGGCATACCTGCGTCTGTTACTATGGCACAATTTTCTCCGTTTTCAATTCTTTCACAAACAATCTCGCCACGCTCACGCATATTGTGCTCGTGATAGCTTATCATAGGAGTTTTAATTTCAAATTTATTTAGTAGTTTGAGTGTAACTCTTGTATCTTCTGCCGCAATGAAATCTACATTTCTGAGAGTTTCTATTGCACGAGGAGAGAAGTCTGAAAGATTTCCTATTGGTGTGCCGACTACATATAATTTTCCGTTCATAATTCACCTTATATTTTTAAATTATTTTTGATGACCATGTGCGAATGAGCCATAGATTTCGAGCATTTCCTGACTGCATTTTCCAAAATCGTCTTCGAGCAGAAGTGTAGGTTCAACTTTTAATCCGCCTTTATTTCCGCCTCGTCTGCCCTCAATCAAAAGTAACTTAGGAGTTTTTTTCGTATTAAGCTGAACGAAACGCAGGCGTTTAGGCTCAATATTATATTTACGCATAGCCTCTGTTATATCCGGAAGGCGTTCAGGTCGCTGACATATGCAAAATCTTCCGCCAAACTGCAAAAGCTTTGATGCACAGGCGGTTATATCGTCAATAGTACATTCGCTTTCGTGCCTTGCAGCTTTAAGGGAACTATCAGGATTTACTATTCCCGTACCCTCGGCTTTATATGGAGGATTGCACACAACAAGGTTATATATGCCAAAGGTTGTAATTCCATTTAGATTTCGCAAATCAGCATTTACTATATTGATTTTATCTTTAAGCTTATTATGCTCAACACTGCGACAAGCCATATCATAGGCTTCTTGCTGAATTTCTACGCCGAGAATATTTTTAGGCGTGGTTGCAGATTCTCTGCACCAAATCAGTGGTATAGTTCCACAGCCACAGCCGAGGTCACAAGCAAGGTCTGATTTTTTAGGCTTTGCAAAGCTTGCGAGCAGAACGGTATCTGTCCAGAAAATATGCCTTTTTGAAACAATAACTTCAATACCGCTTCCGAGAGGTTCAAATTTTTCGCCTTCTGAAAGCATTTAATCACCACTTTTCGTGCAAGATTCAATATTCAACATAATAAACCAAATATTGACATATATTTTAATTTTATCACATTTATATCAATATGTAAATTGTCATATTGTTTAAAGTTCAGCTTGAGGGCTGATAATTTGACATTGGTTTAGCTTTTGCTTATAATTGTTAGAGAAATAAAGTGATTAGTGGGCGAACTATGTTCGCCCACTTAGAGAGAAAGAAATGTTAAGGGCGTTGCCCTTAAAACCCATGAGGGACTCTGTCCCTCAACCCTGCGAGCAGCTTTCACCAGCAAAGCTGGTGTAGAAAAGGCTCGAGCGAAACTTTTAAGTGTCTTGGGAAAGTTTGGTTAGCAAATCGTAGTGTTCGCCCGTTTGCCGCCTTGAGAAAGTTTTTTAGAAAATATTTTTTGTGGAGAGAAGGATTATAATGCTAAAAGGAAAAACCGTACTTCTCGGTGTGAGCGGCGGAATTGCCGCCTATAAAATGCCGAATCTTGCCCGTATGCTTATAAAAGCCGGGGCAGAGGTTCATGTTATTATGACTAAAAATGCCTGTGAGTTTATAACTCCATTTACTTTTGAAACACTCACAAAGCATAAGTGCATAGTTGATACCTTTGATAAAAACTTTGAATATAGCGTTGAGCATGTTTCTCTTGCAAAAAAAGCCGATTTGCTTATAATAGCTCCTGCAACAGCAAATGTAATTGCAAAGCTTGCTTGTGGAATCGCAGATGATATGCTTACTACAACGGCTCTTGCTTGCAACTGTCCGAAGATTATAGCGCCTGCTATGAATACCAATATGTATAATAATCCGATTACACTTGATAACATACAAAAGTTAAAGCACTACGGTTATGAAGAAATTCCGCCTGAATCAGGTATACTTGCAAACGGTGATATTGGTAACGGCAGACTTCCGAACGAATCGCTTTTATTTGATTATGTTCTTAAAGCAATAGCACTTCCACATGATATGGACGGGATGAGGGTTCTTGTTACAGCAGGAGCAACCTGTGAGAGCATAGACCCTGTGAGATATATTACAAATCATTCGACTGGAAAAATGGGAGCGGCTCTTGCAAAAAGAGCTATGCTGAGGGGTGCAAAGGTTACGCTTATTGCAGGAAAAACCGAATGTGAGCTTCCGAATTTTGTTAATATAATTAAAGTTACAAGTGCAGAGGATATGTATAATGCAGTTAGAGCTTGTGCTTATAAACAGGATATTATAATAAAGGCGGCAGCTGTTGCAGATTATACGCCAAAGATTGTTGCTGAACAGAAAATAAAGAAAAATGACGGAGATATGTCTATAGAACTTGAACGCACTAAGGATATTCTTAAAAGCTTGGGTGAGTCTAAGCGTGAAGGTCAGCTTATATGCGGTTTTTCTATGGAAACCGAAAATCTTCTTGAAAATTCACGCAAAAAGCTTAAAAAGAAAAATGCTGATATGATAGTTGCAAATTCAATAAGTGATAAGGGTGCGGGCTTTGGTGTAGATACTAATATAGTAACTATTATCACTGAAAGTGATGAGCTTTCTCTTGGATTGCTTTCAAAAGACGCTGTTGCAGATGAGATACTGACAAAACTTATAGATATGAAAGGTTGAATTTTTGAAATATAATATGTTTATGCAACGAAAAAAGCAAAGAGGACAATACAGGAAATTAAAGTCGATGTTTAAGGAAATAGACAAATTTACTCCATTTGAAAGAATTGTTGGAGAATTTGAGGAATTTAAAGTTCCAAGTGATATGTTTATTGAGCATAGGTGTACAAGTGGAAAGATAAAAACGGAATTTTGCAGAAAATGGCTTGAAACCACAGAACGCTTTATTGCAGATAAACCTTCAGACATTAAGTTCTGTAAGGTTACTTCTGTATTATCATTTCCTAATCTATGGAGTTCTAAGATTATTATTTTCTATGATGAGAAATACTGGAGTGAATTTTGGAATCGAACGGAACTATATCAATATTGGACTCCAATTTCTGATGATATTTCATTTGTCAGAAAACGAAATATAAAAACTTCACTTCAGGAATATGGCTACTATGAGAAATTTATAGATGAGGATTTTATATTTAAAGATGAATTATGGTTTTATGGAGAGTTACCTTGTATATGATTTCAGAAAATAGTATGTATTGAAATAATTATATAAAAATGATGAAATGGCAGTTTACTTTTATTTCATATTGTAATATAATAATGCTATTATCAAACATTAAAGAAAGGATTGTTACTTTATGAAAAAACTTATAGGAATTATCATCGGTCTTGTATTAATCTGTGTGATTACTTATTTCGGCTTCTCTTTTTATATCTCACAGATGACTAAAGAGCTTGTTGAATCTTCTTGGAAGCATGAGGACGTTTTGCCGGAAAAATATGAGGGCGTTCTTAATCTTTACACATATGAGCAGTTGGATTGGATGCACAAAGCAAATTCTTTACGCCATAAAGCTGTAAAAGAGGAATTGAGCTATCCTTCTACTAAATGGCGTTTTAATTCTGCGACAACTACATATTATTATACAATTACAAATTCAGATACCGGCGTTGCTGTTACCGGTTGCGATAATGTAAGATGCACTATCGAATGGGAATATAAAGATGGTAAATGGATAGTAAAAAGCTTTAAAGAAGGATAATTATGTCATTTAATAATATTATAAATTTTCATGCACACATATACCCCGAGAATATTGCCGACAGAGCAACTCAAAGCGTCTCTGATGGTTACGGTATAAAAATGGATTATAATGGAACCCTTGAGCAGCTTATTCAAGATGGTAAGAAATCGGGTGTTACTCAGTTTGCGGTTCAGTCTGTCGCAGTTACTCCAAAAACAGTACAAAGTATAAATAATTTTATTGCTAAGAAATGTTCAGAAAATCCAGATATACTTTTTGGTTTGGGTACACTTCACCCCGATATGGAAAATCCCGAAGAAGAAATAGAACGCTGTATATCTCTTGGCTTAAAGGGAATAAAACTTCACCCGGATTCACAGCGTTTTCTTATGGATAGCGATAAGGCTATGAGAATTTATGAAATGCTTGAGGGCAGATTGCCTATACTTATGCACTGCGGAGATTATCGTTTTCAATATTCACGCCCAGAAAGGCTTGCAAATGTTCTTGACGCTTTTCCAAAGTTGACGGTTGTTGCTGCACATTTCGGCGGTTGGTCACTTTGGGATTTAGCCTTGGAATACCTTGAGGATAAGAATTGCTATCTTGATACTTCAAGCTCTATGATGTATTTAGGTCAGCGTAGAAGTAAAGAACTGATTAAGGCATATGGTGCTGAAAGAATGTTATTTGGCACAGATTATCCTATGTGGAATTCTGCTGATGATATAAAAATGCTCGAAAAAATGGAGCTTTCTCAAGATGAATATGAATTGATATTCAGAAAAAATGCTCTTAAAGTTCTGAAGATAGAGGAGGAGAACAAGTGAAAGAGGATATTTGCAGCATACCGATAAATGATGTGTTCGCTCCTAAGGACGGTTGTCCGTTTTGCAGAATGAGAGATATGCTCGAACTTAGAATGGCAGAATATGTTACAGGTGCAGCTATGATGGAGCCTGATGTTCGTGTCACTACTAATGAACAGGGATTCTGCAATAGGCATTTCAAAATGATGCTTAAAGTAGGCAGCAGACTTTCTAATGCACTTATTCTCGAAAGTCATTTGCTTAAAATTTCAGAAGAACTTATGCCAAAAACTGTTAAAGGCAAGCCTGATAAAAAGGTTCTTGCTAATCTTGATAAGCTCACACACGAGTGTTTTGTATGTAATCGTGTAAATATGAATATGGATAATATGTATAGAATTGTTTATGCGATGTGGGAACAAAATCCGGAATTTAAGCAGTTATATTCTGAACAAAAATTTATATGTCTTGAGCATTATACAGCACTTATGAGTGGAGCAACAAAAGCAATGGGCAGAGGCGTTGTACCATTTTATGAGGAAACGGCAAGGCTTGCAGGGGGGTATCTTGAGGAACTTCAAGGTGATGTATCGCATTTTTGCAAGATGTACGATTATAGAAACGCAGATGGCGATTGGGGTAACTCTCGTGACAGTATAGAACGCTCGATTGAGTTTTTGACTGCTGAGAGATGGACGCCAACCCACGATGAAGAAGCGTGAACTAATTAGCAATTAGCTAATGCACTTTCCTAAAGAAAATTAAAAGTTTTGCTCAAGTTTTTTCAAAAGCTTGCAGGGTCGAGGGACAGAGTCCCTCGTGGGTTTTAAGGGCGAAGCCCTTAACATTCTTTGCTCTTTGAGCGGCGGATTTTATCCGCCGCTTTTTCTTTTGTCAGCAACAAACTAATGGGTTAAATATAAAAGCGAACTGTATTTGCCCACTCGGTAGCCTGTTAGCAATATCAGTCATAAGGGCGGACTTTGTCCGCCCCTTACAGAGGCAAGAGATGTTAAGGGCGTTGCCCTTAAAACCCACCAAAGGCTCTGCCTTTGGAATCCGCAAGCCTTTAAAAAGGCTTGACCTAAACTTTAATTGTCTTTGGGAAATTTGTTAGCTAATCAACCGTTGTTTGAAAATATTGATGACAAGTTCTATTTTTGTTTTCGAGGTCATATATTTTCTTAAAAGGACAAGCAATCGAAAGGAATGAAAATTATGAGTGAACGCTTTGATGAGGCTTCTCGTGCCTTGAGTGATAGGCTCTATAAAGCGGTTTACAAACTGCCAAACGAGCTTAAAGCTAAGATTCAGGAGATTCGTGTTCGAGCGGAAAAACCACTTGCGTTATCAGTTGGAAATGATACCTTCTTTGTAGATAATGATTTTAATTTATCTGAACACTATGAAAATTCTATTGTGGCAAGTATGGAGGATATTGTCACTACATTTCAGAATATTTGTTGCTACTCTGTTTATAGCCATCAAAATGAAATCAAAAACGGCTTTGTAACAATGGGAAGCGGTCATCGTGTAGGAATTTGTGGAACAGCAGTTTCTATTCATGGAGAGATAAGCTCTGTTCGGGATATTTCCTCATTAAATATAAGAATCGCACGAGAAATTCCTAATGCGTCTGAGGAGCTTATGCGAAGGGTTGGAAAGATTGACGGGGGCTTATTGATAGTAGGTATGCCGTGTTCAGGAAAGACAACTATTTTGCGTGACCTCGCAAGACGAATTTCGCTCGGGATTGATTGTCGGATTATGCGTACGAGCGTTGTTGATGAAAGAAGTGAGCTTTCGGGTACATATGCAGGAATTTCAAAAAATGATTTGGGACTTGCTGATATTCTTAATGGCTATTCAAAAGCCGACGGAATTATGCAAGCTTTAAGAACACTTTCACCAGAAGCAATTATATGCGATGAGATTGGAACATCAAATGATATGCAAGCGATTGAACAGGGCGTAAATGCTGGTGTAAGTATAATTGCTACTATACACGCAGGAAGTTATCACGAATTACTTTCAAGAAATCAAGGTAAAGCTCTTATCGGAACAGGCGCTTTTAAAACGATTGTTATACTTGATTCAAGAGAAAATGTTGGTAAGATTAAGGAACTTATCAGATTGCGAGGTGCAAAATGATTTTAAAACTGATAGGACTTTTTCTTATATCTGTTACGGGAGGTCTTGTTGGCATAAATGCATCATTAAGGCTTAAATCACGAACAGAATTTCTTGAAAAATACATAACCCTTCTGAATGAAACTAAAACAAGAATAAGACTTTCAGCCTGTGATATTCGGGAACTTTTTAAGAATGATTCAGGCTATGAACCGCTTGATTTTATGACAGCAGAATTTACTCGTAATATTAAGAATAAATCTAATGTGAAAATCTCTTGGGAGCGGGCAGTTAATTCTGCGTTTAGAAAGTATAGACTTTATAAAGCAGACAAGGAACTTATATCCGATTTTGGAACAGATTTTGGGCAGAGAGATATTGATGGTGAGATTAGCCGCATAGATTTGAATATTGCTTTGGTTGAGGACAGGCTTGAAAAGGCCCGTACGGAACTTGCACAAAAAGGAAAGCTATATAGAACGCTTGGAATTTTCGGTGGAATAACTGTTTCGCTTATCATTCTTTAAAAATAAAAAGGAGGATAAAAATGAATGTTGATTTTATTTTTAAAATAGCTGCAATAGGAATAATCGTAGCTGTGTTGAGTCTTGTCCTTAGTCGTTCAGGAAGGGAAGAACAGGCTATGATGACAACGCTTGCAGGCTTGATAGTGGTTTTGCTAATGCTTGTTAAAGAGATTGCAACACTCTTTACTGAAATAGAAACGCTTTTCGGGTTTTAGCTATGGATATAGTAAGTATTTGCTTTATAGGAATTTTTGCTTCAATTTCTGCACTTTCCATAAAGAAACATACTCCCGAAATTTCTACTATTCTTGCGATTGGTGCAGGAGTTCTTATATTTACAGCTATTCTTTCAAGGGTTTTGCCTGTCATAGATGAATTGCAAATTCTTATAAATTCTGCGGGAGCTGTCTCTGAATATGGCGGTATATTACTTAAAACTGTTGGAATATGTTTTCTATGTCAATTTGCCGGAGATTGTTGCAGAGATTCCGGACAGAGTTCGATTGCATCAAGAGTTGAGCTGGCAGGCAGAGCCGCAATTTTAATAATAGCAATGCCTATGTTTGAAAAGCTTATAAGCGTAGCGGTGGGTTTGATAAATCAGGGGTAATGAAAAATCAATTAAAAAATTTGCTGTGGTAGATGAAATATTTATCAAGCGGGTAAGCAAAAATGTATGGGCGAACTGTGTTCGCCCGAATGATAGTCTTAAATTGTATGAATATAAACCGATTCTGTGAATTGGCGATAGTTTATTATTTTAAGGAAAGTTTTAATATGATGTTTAAAAGAGTTTTTTTCTTTATTTTCTTATTATTAGCAGTATTTTCTTTTAGCGTAAATGCTACTGAGGACGAGCTTTATTCCGAACAATATAACTCAAGCGGTGTAGCGGAACTATTTGGTCAACTCCCTGAAGAAACGCAGAATGCTCTTGAAAATGCAGGAATCACATCTTCTGAAACGAGCATATTATCTTCGGTGAGTATTTCAGATGTATTCGGTGAAATAACAAATATTGCTCTAAAAGAAGCAACTTCTCCTTTTGGCGCTATACCCGTTTGTATCGGAATAATCGTTCTTTGTTCACTTGTGGAAAGCTTTCGAGTTTCGCTTGTAAGTAGTATGGGTGGTGTTGGCTCTACTGTCGGAACGCTTTGTGTTGTTGCTTGTGTTGTAGTTCCGCTTTGTGGAGTGATACAAGAAACCTGTGAAATAATAAAGGGTGCTTGCGGTTTTATGACGCTTTATATTCCTATTATGGGAGGGCTTATGCTTTCAGCAGGTGAGGCTATTTCAGGCACATCTTATTGTACTGCTATGATGACAGCGGCACAGGCGATTTCAGCTCTTTCGGCAAATTTATTTCTCCCTCTACTTAATATATTTCTTGGCGTATCGGTTATGTCGTCAATTTCTCCAAGAATGAAATTATCTTCACTTTGCGATATGTTATATAAGGTCTGCAAATGGACAATGACCTTTTGTATGTCGGTTTTCGTTAGTGTTCTTACATTTCAGAGTGTAATAACTACAAGGGCAGATGGAGCGGGCGGAAGAGCATTAAAATTTGCGGTAAGCTCATTTGTACCGGTTGTCGGCGGAGCTTTGGGCGAATCACTTGCGTCTGTTCGTGGAGGTTTAAAACTGCTTAAATCCGGTTCGGGTGTATTTATGATTTTCGGAATAGCTTTTATGTTTCTGCCCGTACTCATTAGATGTTTACTTTGGATATTTTCACTTAATATATCCGCATCAATCGGAGATATTCTCGGCACTGACGGCGTTTGTAAGCTGCTGCGTTCTGCATCAAAAGTTGTTTCAACAATTACTGCGGTTTTGCTCTGCGTTATGACAGTGTTTATTCTTTCGACAGTACTTATTCTGATTATAGGGGGTGCAGGTTCGTGACAGCTATTTCGTCTTGGGCAGTAGTGATTTGTATAGCGGCAGTTATATGCGGAGTTCTGGAGCTTCTTGCACCGTCCTCAAGAATGAACGGAATACTCAGATTTGTTTTTGGCGGATTTATGCTTTGTGCGGTAATAGTTCCGTTATCTGAAATTGACCTTGATTTTAGTGCAGTTCCACCGATAGAAGATATAAGCTCATCTAATGTTGAGGCTGCTAATCAACAATCTGTTGAATATGTTAAAAAAAGTATGGTAGAGCTTGTTAAGAATAAGTTATCTGAGATTCCTGTTGAGGCGGAAGAAATTTCTATTGATATGGATATTGATGAGGACAACTGCATAAATATGATAAAGGTAAGGCTTAAAATCTCAGCAAAGGACTTGGAATTTTCTGAAAAAATAAGAAGTAAAATTGCTGATGAATTAGGTCTTGAATGTCTTATAAATGAGTAGCATGATTCGGCACTAAATTTCATGGTCAAAATGTTATTATGTTAAAAAGCGAAAAAGGAATGAGATTTATGGAAAACGAAGATATAAAAGACGAAACAAAAGAAGAAAAAAAATTAACCGCAAAATCAATTTTTTCGGGTAATAATCTTAAAAATTTGATAATCTTCGCCGGAATACTTGGAATAGCTCTGATATTTCTTTCAAGCTTTATGGGTAAAAAAACGGAAGAAACAGATGCACCTGTTTCTGAAACGAAGATTACGGCTGATGATTATGCAAAAAAGCTTGAGGAGGATTTGGCAAAGATTATCTCAAATATCAATGGCGCAGGAAAAACAAATATTCTTATTACAATAGATAGAGAGATAGAGAGCGTTTATCAGACTGATATAGATACAAATAATAAATCTGATGGCGAAAATTCTCAATATAGCAATAAATCTTCAACTGTAATAATCAAGGGGAAGAACAGCACCGAAGAACCGATTAAGGTTACAGAAATTATGCCGAAGATTAAAGGTGTTCTTGTGGTTTGTGAGGGAGCGGATTCTGCTATTGTAAAACAAAATATTATAGATAGTGTGCGAACGGTTTTAGGTGTGGCATCATCAAGAGTTTCGGTTCAGAAAGCGGCGAGCCGATAAGTTGAACTTTATTTTAAGAAATATAAAAGTTTTGCTCAAGCTTTTTCAAAAGCTTGCAGTTTCCAAAGGTAGTCACCTACGGCAGAGCCTTTGGTCGCCGTCCGCAGACGGCGAAATGCTTTATGCTCCTAAAAGCGCAGGAGGGTAGAAAAACATTCCAGTGGAATGTTTTTCGTAGGGAACCCTCGCAGGGGGTTCCCTATTCAACTGTTGTTGCTGATAAAAGAAAAAAGCGATGAACAAAGTTTGCCGCTACGCTAAAAGAACAAAAATATTAAGGGCTTCACAATTAAAACCCAACAAAGGCTCTGCCGTAGGTGATTACCTTTGAAAACTGTAAGCTCTAAAAGGCCTGACCTAAACTTTAAGTATCTTTGGAAAGTGCATTAGTTAAAGAATTTCTTCGATTATGACAACGATTACGAATGATTTGGTATCCTGACAGTGGAGGCAATCCGCCACCGCTGCTTAAATATATTTACATAATAATGGAGGTTATAAAATGAAATTAGGTAAAAGACAGTTTATTATTGCGGCTCTGGTTGTAGCACTTGGTGCGGCGGTTTATCTTAACTGGCAGTTCTCGGCGAATGATTCACTTTTGGCTAATGCCGATGAAAACTCCAAAACATCATCATCTAAGGAAATTGGTGAGGCTAAGTATGTAAATACTTCAGCTTCTAAGAAATCTGAAAGCAGTAAATCAGAAACTACAAGTAATGAATCGGTCAAAGAAACCAATGCCAATGCGGAAGAAAAAAGCGAATATTTTGCACAAGCTGAACTTAAACGCAAACAGGCACAAGATGAAGAACTCGAACTTCTGAATAATATTATTGAAGATGATGATAAAAACGAAGCTGCAAAGACGGATGCAGTAAAGCAAGTTGCTGAAATCACGAAAAGGATAGAACAGCAAAGCAATATAGAAAGCCTTATTAAAGCAAAGGGATTTGATGAATGTATAGCATTTATTTCTAATGGCGAGTGTAGTATTGTTGTTTCTGCCGGAAATGTTACCAATGCAGGAGCAATTACAATTAAGGATATTGTTCATAAACAGAGCGGTATTGAATATGGAAAGATTACCATAACTGAACAGGTTTCAGATAATCAGCAAGCATCAAGTGAAAAATCAGAATAAATCTAAAGGGCAAATATAATTTTGTAAGTTGCATTATAAAAAGTGGACTGCTATATTCAGCAGCCCACTTTTATGTTTTATACCCAAAAGAAAACAGCGTTTATTGCCATACAGAGTAATATGCCTAATATTGTAGGTAGGATAAATGAAAGAAGCGTCCATTTAAGACTTTTGGTTTCTTTATAGATTGTAAGACAAGTGGTTGAGCATGGAAAGTGCATTAGTGAGAAAATCATAGTGCATAGTGCTGTTACCCAAGTCCAACCATTTTCTACGAACAGATTATAAAGCGAAGAAAGGCTGTCGTATTCGACAAGTGTTCCGGAGGCAGTGTAAATCATAATGATTATAGGTACAACGATTTCATTCGCTGGAAATCCTAAAATAAACGCAAGTAAAATTACACCGTCAAGTCCCATAAGTGAGCCAAGAGGTTGGAGAAAGTTTGAAATTATAACACATAACGATTCTCCATTTATCATAATGTTTGACATCAACCATATTACAATTCCTGCAGGAGCGGCTACACACATTGCTCTTAAAAGTACAAAAACAGTTCTGTCGAGCAAGGAATGCACTATTGTTTTACAAATCTGAGGTCTACGGTATGGTGGAAGTTCAAGCGTGAATGATGAAGGCAAACCTTTTAGAAGTGTTGCTGAGAGAAGTTTTGAAACTAAGAGTGTGACTACCACTCCAAAAACTATTACTGTCAATAATAAACCCGCTGAAACAAGCGAACGAAATGGTAATGAAATTCCTGCGGCGAAAAACATCGTTATTATTGCAATTAAAGTTGGAAATCTTCCGTTACAAGGGACAAAATTATTCGTTACGGTCGCTATAATTCGTTCTCTTGGAGATTCTATAATTCGACAGCCGGTAACGCCGCACGCATTACACCCGAATCCCATTAGCATCGTAAGGGATTGTTTACCGCTTGTGCCTGATTTAGCGAAGAATCTATCCATATTAAATGCCACTCTTGGTAAATATCCGAAATCCTCTAAAAGGGTAAAGAGTGGAAAGAAAATTGCCATAGGCGGAAGCATAACTGCAACTACCCACGAAAGAGTTTTGAACATTCCATCTATCAATAAGCCTTTTAAAAATGGTGGTGAATGTAATAAATCAAAAAGCCCATAAAGCCATTCCTGAACCTTAGAAAATGCCATTGAGAGAAGCTCAGATGGATAGTTTGCACCTGAAATTGTTATATAGAAAATTATCCCGAAAAGCAAAAGCATTATCGGAATACCGGTCAGCTTTGAGGTTAAAATTTTATCGAGCTTTCTGTCACGCCTGCTGTAACACTTATCACAAAGACAAGTACAATGTGCATAGATTTCTCTTGCTTTTGCAACGATTCCCTCGACTATAATATCTCTTGTATCATCCTGTTTCAGACCAATGGTTTCAAATTCTTCATGTATTTTTGTGACGGCTTTATTTATAGTTTGATTTTCTATAAGGCTGAAATTGAAATATTCTTTTATGGAATTGTCAAGCTTTTTATCGCAATCAATTAACCTTAAAGCAAGAAATCTTTTTGAAAGATAGCTGAAAGTTTTATCATCAAAAAGCTTTGAATCTTCGATAATGTTTTCAAGCTTAGTTACAGCTTTTTCGAGATTGCTGTTATACTTTATTTTTGTGCCGAAGACCTTTCTTTTTTCAGTGGCTACATCAAAAACGGCATCTTTTAGTTCTTCAAGACCTTCTCCGGAACGAGCCGCAGTTCCTACGACAGGAACGCCGAGATATAGTGAAAGTTCATCAAGGTCGATTTGAATACCTTTTTTTGTTGCTTCGTCAAGTAGGTTTACACAAATTACAGCTTTTTTATTTACTTCTAAAATTTGTAGAGCAAGATTTAAATTTCGTTCAAGACAGGTTGCGTCAAGAACTACAATTATACAATCAGGCTGACCAAAGCAGATAAATTCCCTTGCGGCTTCTTCGTCCGGAGATGACGCCATAAGCGAATATGTTCCCGGAATATCTACAAGCGTGAAGTCAATGCTTTTATGAGTAAAAGTTCCGCTTGCATTGGCGACAGTTTTTCCTGCCCAGTTTCCTGTATGTTGTCGCATACCGGTAAGGGCATTAAAAACGGTGCTTTTGCCTACATTTGGATTTCCCGCAAGAGCGACCGTTAGATTGGAATTTTTAAGCTTTTCAGTATCGCTTTTCATCTATGTACCTCCTGAGTGAAGATGGTAGGATATTTGCAATAAAGATTTAGAAAGGTGAATATTATAGAGTAATTCTGGCGGTATGTGAAATCTAAATGATACACATACCGCTTTAATTACTGTTGCTTATTTATTAAAATGTATCTCGCATCTTCGGGGCGAATGGCTATTACAGCACCACTTATAAAATAGGCGGTAAGTCCTCCGACAGGACTTTTCATAAGGCTTTCTACATATGTTCCTTTGACAAGTCCAAGGTCTAACATTCTTCTGCGAAGCTCGCCTTTAGAAAGCAGCTTTGAAACAAAACCGGAATCGCCAACCGAAAGAGAATCAAGCGAGATTGTTTTGGTATTCATCAGAACCAAACCTTTCTGCTGTAAAATCTTTCAGCTTCTCACTATCTATCTTATGCTGTTATATTCCATAAGGGTACTTAGAGAGTGTTTTATAATAAAAAATTAAAGGCTTCATTCAAATACATTTTAAGAATCTGAATGAAGCCTTTTGGTTTAATATTATTATTTTATGCCTATGTAAATATGAATTTCTGCGTTATTCATATCGCTATTTTGATATTCTTCAAAATCGCATACGAAAGTTCTTGGAAGATTCATTTGCCATAATTCTTTCCAAAAATCTGAAACTGCTGTTACGCCATTACCTTTTACTATAAACTTTGCATATTTCCCAGCGGGGATTTTTATAATGCTTAAATCGCTGTTATTTCCATCAGAAGAACTTACCTCACAGGCTACTGCGGTAGAATAATCTCCTTCTTCGTTATTTTCATAATCGTAATACATTCCGAGTGCTTTTTCATTAGCTTTATTTTTTATGCCGAAGAAAATGCCTTCCTCGAAAAAGCGTTTCCAAAGATTGCCGATGACCTTGCACATATCAGGTGAGAAATTATTTGTTCTTGCAGAGATTCCTACTGCTGTTTTTTCGGGCAAATTGACGATTTCATATTCCATAATAATTTTATCTCCTTTGAATTTTTTAGATATATCTTTTGTCGACAAGATAAGAATATCATAGTAACCACGACAACAGTGTGTCATATTTTATAGCATATCAAAAAAATTAAGTTGTTCATTTTCGTTTTGTTTAAATTCTGATAAATACGAGAAAATTTCGTCGATATTATACATGATTCCAAGTTTTCGACAGAATGATATAAGAATCTGCATAAGTTCCTTATTTTTAGGGCTTGTAATCTCATAGCTGTTTCCGTATTTGTGTATGTATTTTTCTTTAAGATTTGGAAAGTGTTCATCAAGCTTTTTATAAAAATATTCGCGATTGCCGTTTCTGAGAGTAAGTCCCATTCCAAAGCACATGATTCCACAAACTTTTGCTTTTTCACAATAACTTAATATACCGCGAATATTTTCTTCCGTATCGTTTATAAACGGAAGAATAGGGTCAAGCCAAACAATCGTTGGAATACCGTTATCACGCATAATTTCAAGCACCTTAAAACGTTCATAGCTTGTACTGACATTTGGCTCAAGAATTTTACAGAGTTTTTCATCATATGTAGTTAAAGTCATTTGGACAACGACTTTTGTTTTTTGATTTATACTTTTTAGCAACTCCAAATCTCTCAAAATAAGGTTTGATTTTGTAAGAATAGATACTCCGAAACCATATTTATTAATAATTTCAAGACATTTTCTCATATTACAAAGATTTTTTTCAAGTGGAATATATGGGTCGCTCATAGCACCTGTTCCAATCATACATGGCTTTCGCTTCCTTTTTAAAGCGTTTTCTAAAAGTTGAACAGCATTAGCTTTTACTTCAATATCTTCAAAGCTATGCGACATCTGATAACACTTACTTCTTGAATCGCAATATATACATCCATGTGAACAGCCACGGTATATATTCATTCCATTTTGTGCGGATAAAATTCCTTTTGCATTTACCATGTGCATATTTTTCAATCCTTTTAAGTGTAAATCTTGCTTATATTTTTGAGATATTTTGCAAATTCTGAACGCAAAAATTCGGGTTTTAAAAGTTCAACAGCTTCTCCGAATGTCAATAGCCAAGAAAATAAGCTGTATTTATCGGTGGATTCATGAATGAAATATAATTTTCCATTTTCAAGTTGTTTAAAGCTATCGATTCCATATTCATCAATTATACGCCATTTTACAGACGAATCGAAAATAGCTTCGATTGTAAATTCTGTCGGAAAGATATTTTCTGCTGAAAAGTCGGGCGGAGGTTTTATATGTTTTTTGGTGATGATTTTGCCTGTTTTAAGTTCGGTAATTCGATTTAATTTAAAAAGGCGAAAATCGTTTCGTTTCAGACAATATCCCCATACATACCATGATGACCACTTAAATATTAGCGAGATAGGTTCAATCTCACGAAAGCTTTCTTCATTTGGCGAGAAATATCGGAATGAAATTGTTTTTGAATTACTTATAGAGGCTTGAATAAGTTCTATTTTTGGAGCAAGAGAAGATTTTTGCCAAGAGGAGAGATCTATTATAATATGTTCGTTAGATGGAAGAATATCTGGATTTTTATTATTTCCTGCGGAAAGCTTTTCAATTAAGAGCTTATATTTATTTGTGTTGCTTATGCTGTCAAGACCTTTGAGAGCGGAAAGTATAGAATTCATATCATCATTTGTGAGAAGTGTTTTGTCAATCTGATAGCCATCCATTATTGATATTCCGCCATTTTTTCCTTGAATTGTTACTATTGGAATTCCTGCTTTGCACATATCTTCTATATCACGATTTATTGTTCTGCGTGAAACTTCAAATTTTTCTGCAAGATAAGGTGCAGTTACTTTTTCCTTTTGTAAAAGAATGGTAAGGATTCCGATTAGTCGGTCGATTTTCATATGAAATCACTTCCTTATAAAATACATTATATTTGTATAAACATGACGGCAACTTGTCTTGTTTATAATGATTTAAGAAATAATTTTTAGAATAATATGGATTCAATTATAATTCTTAATCTATAATAGTTTTGAGAAACTATCAAATTCAAAGTTTTCAGCATTTATACATTTATATTTAACATGCTCTCCTGCAAGAGTTCACTACGAAAAACATTCCGCCGGAATGTTTTTATGCCCTCCTGCGCTCAGAGAAATATAAAGGGTTTCGCCGTCTGCGGACGGCGACAAAGGCGTTGCGTTTGATCTACAATCCTTTGAAAAGGCTTGAGCGAAATTTTTACTATTAAAGCAAATTTCATAGTTTTGCTTTAATAGTAGCATAATAACCCAAAGTAAGCAATGTCTAAATATCTGAATAAAAAGTGATACATATAGTATAATCAGTAGAAATTTATCCTAAAATATTGACATTGTATCGGATTTGAGGTTTAATAGTATCTGTATAAGTGTTACTGTGCTTTTTAAAAAATAAATGTGTGGTGACATAAATTGTAGTCAGGAAGTTGGCAAATGTTTTGGTCTTGACTAAAGAAAGGATATGAACTTAAAATGGTATATGTATTTTTAGCAGATGGCTTTGAGGAGATTGAGGCACTTACACCTGTCGATATTCTAAGACGAGGCGGTGTAGATGTTGTTACTGTAGGAGTTACAGGAAGAGATGCTATGAGTTCACATAATATCGTTGTTACAGCTGATATTATGGAAGAAGAAATTGATGATTTTGATGATATCGAGGCAATCGTACTTCCAGGCGGTATGCCGGGGACTACGAATCTTGAGGAGTCTGAAATTGTTAAGGGTACTGTGGAATATTGCAGTCAGAACGATATTCTCATCGGTGCTATTTGTGCCGCACCGTCAATTCTTGGACATATGGGTCTGCTAAAAGGCAAGCACGCAACAGCTTTTCCGGGTTTTCAGAAAGAACTTGACGGAGCTATATGCAATAATGGTTTTGTTGAGAAAGACGGCAAGATTATTACTGCAAGAGGTATGGGAGTTTCTGTTGAATTCGGACTTGAACTTCTCAGGGAGCTTAAAGGCAATGATGTGGCTAACAGCGTAAGGAATGCAATACAATGCCGATAGATGATATTCGAGAATATAAATCTGAGCTGCGAAAAAAAATACGCAGACAAAGAGAAGAAATGCCACCTAAGCAAAAAGCTTTGCTTGATAAGATGGTTCTCAAAAATATATTAAAGCTCAGACAATATAAATCTAATGATACGATTCTGACATATGTTTCTACAAAGATAGAAGTAGATACATTTGGTCTTATTCGTCAGGCTTTAAAAGACGGCAAGAGAGTTGCCGTCCCGAGATGTATAGATAATAGTCGAGAGATGGATTTTTATTATATTACTTCAATCGACCAGCTTGAGCCGAGAACATTTGGAGTTCTTGAGCCGATTAAAGAACAGTGTGAACTTCTGACGGATTACTCAAAAGGCTTATGTATTATTCCAGGATTGGTATTCGATTTTGATGGTTATCGTTTAGGCTATGGGAAAGGTTATTATGATAGATTTTTGAGCCGTTTCGGAGGAGATACGGCGGGAATTTGTTATAGCTCTTGCGTTCAGTGGAAGCTTGTGCATGGCTTTTATGATAGGAGAGCAGATTTGCTTGTTACCGAAAAATACATAAGACGGACTAACCAAAGAACTACGGAGGTATAGATATGAGCGATGATATGAATGAAAAGCGTCAGGAAAAAATAGAGGGCTTTAAGCTTCATATCAATGAAGAAAGTTTTCCGACTGACGATACTCAAGCTCAGACAGAGGAAAATAATATAGCCGATGAGAGCTTTGGCGAAGCTGTTTCAAGGCGTGATAAGATAGAGAACTTTAAGGTTCATATTGATAATATAGATGACATAGACAATATGGAGGATATGCCACAGGAAGAAAGAACCGATTATGGTATACCTCAAAAACCGATTTACAGCAATTTTGATGAGGATATAAATTCTTCCAGTATTTTGCAGAATATAGACCAGAGTATGATTATTGCTGACGATGACCTCGATAGTACAAGCGATAGCATACAGAGCTATAGTGCAAATGTTATTACTAAAAAGATGACTCCTGCTGAAAAGAAGGAATTTAAGAGGGCAAGAGAAGCGGATAAAAAGCGTCTTAAAGCAAAATCACGCAAAAATAAGCGTTTCTTTAGAGTTGTATGGGCTATAATGGCGGCACTTATTTCCATTCTTTTAGGTGGATATATGGTTGTCGGCATAAACGATATGCTTGCTGTTGGAAGAACTGATGAAGAAGTTACGATAAATATTCCAAGTAAAGCTTCGTTTGATGATGTTTTAAATATACTTTATAAAAATAATATTATCAATAATAAAAGCTTTTTCAATCTTTATGCTACTATGACAAAATCTAAATCGGGCTTTGTCAGCGGAACTTATGACATAAAGAAAAATCTTGACTATCAGGCTATTATTTCATATCTTCAGACAGATACTAACAGAACGGATATAGTTTCTGTACAGTTTACAGAAGGTATGAATGTAAGAGAATTTTCTGAGGTACTTGAAAAGAATGGCGTATGCTCATCAGCTGAATTCCTTAATGCTTGCAATAGCGATACCTACGATGACGAATTTACTTTCCTGAAGGAAATAAAAAATAAGTCTGAAAGATATTACAAGCTTGAGGGCTATCTTTTCCCTGATACTTATTATTTCTATAAAGATGAAAAAATGGAAAATGTAATGAGAAAACTTCTCAATAACTACGAGCTTAAAGTTTATCATACA
This sequence comes from uncultured Ruminococcus sp., assembly GCA_902765855.1. Taxonomy (GTDB): domain Bacteria; phylum Bacillota; class Clostridia; order Oscillospirales; family Acutalibacteraceae; genus Pseudoruminococcus. The sequence goes on from CACXBF010000003.1 coordinate 30,797, forward strand.
AAATCTCGTGTAGATGGTTTTGATAAGCGTGTTACAATAGAACAGAGAGCTAAGGCTGCCGGAATGACAGTAGATGAGGTTATAACACTTGCGTCTATTATTCAGGCAGAAGCTGCCGATGTTGATGATATGTATCTTGTTTCAAGCGTTTTGCATAATCGTCTTAATACTGCTAAATCAGATGGTGTAAGCCCATTTGGCGATGTTGGTATGACTAAGCTTCAGGTTGACTCTACTGTATATTATCCATATAAGAGTAAAACTCAAATTCCTATTGCTGAGAAAAACAGCTTTAAGAGCCGTTATGATACATACGATATAGAAGGTCTGCCGGCTGGTGCTATATGTAACCCTGGTAAAGACGCTATTGATGCGGCACTTTCTCCTGATGATACAAATTACTACTTCTTCTGTCATAAGGCTGCTACTTCTGATTCACCTGCTCAGTCCTATTATGCAACAACAGGTGCTGAACACGAATCAAATCTCATTAAGGCAGGCTTAACTACAACACAGAACTAATAAAACAAAAACGCCGACTGACTAAGCAGTTTGTCGGCGTTTTTAAAATAACATAAGTTTGACGATAGATTTGAAAAACTATCGGGTTGAAAGTTTTAGTTAGAAATTATATTTCAGGGACCCCCTGCGAGGATTCCCTACGAAAAACATTCCAGTGGAATGTTTTTCTACCTTCCTGCGCTTTTAGGAGCATAAAGTGTTTCTATTTTTTGTGGAGAGCGACCAAAGGCTTTGCCGTAGGTGATTACCTTTGGAAACTGCGAGCCTTTAAAAAGGCTCGAGCGAAACTTTTAAGTGTCTTAAAGAAACTTGCTAACTAATCAATAATTTCTACCAAATTTACATTAAAATAAGAAAAAAATTCGGAGCTGATAAAATGAAAAATACAGAGTTACTTTCACCTGCTGGTGATTTTGAATGTTTTCAAAGTGCGTTGAAATTCGGTGCAGACGCAATTTATCTTGCGGGTGAGGAATATGGTATGCGAACCTCATCGGCAAACTTTGACCACGATACTCTAAAAAAAGCGGTAGCACTTGCACACGAAAAGGGCGTTGATGTTTATGTTACCTGCAATACAACTCCACGAAGCAAAGAAATGGAAACACTTCCAAGTTTTCTTGAAAGTACCGCAGATTGCGGAGTTGACGCTTTTATAGTTGCAGATTTGGGAGTATTTTCTTTAGCAAAAAAATATGCACCGAATGTTGAAATTCATATGTCTACACAGACAGGAATAGTTAACTATCATACAGCAAATGTTTTACACGATATGGGTGCAAAGAGAGTTGTTCTTGCAAGAGAATTATCACTTGATGAAATTGCTGAGATAAGAGCAAAAACTCCAAAAGAGCTTGAACTTGAAGCCTTTGTGCATGGCTCGATGTGCGTATCATTTTCGGGAAGATGTCTTATCTCAAGCTATATGACAGGTCGTGACGCAAATAGGGGAGATTGTGCTCAACCTTGCCGTTGGAAATATCACCTCTATGAGCAAAATCGTGAGGGACAATATTTTCCGATTGAAGAAAATGAAAATGGAACATATCTCTATAATTCCCGTGACCTTTGCATGATTGAGCATATTCCTGAGCTTGTTAAGGCGGGAGTTTATAGTTTGAAGATTGAGGGCAGAGCAAAGTCGGCTTATTATGTTTCGGTTACGACTAATGCTTATCGTCACGCAATAGATGATTATTATGCAGAGGGCGAAAATTATACTCTCAAGCCTTGGATTCGTGACGAGCTTGACAAGGTAAGCCACAGAGAATACAATACAGGCTTTTTCTTTGGAGGAGAACCCGGGCAGGTTACATCTAATGGCGGATATATCAGAAATTATGAGGTTGTCGCCGTATGTGAGGATTATGCAGACGGCAAGGCAAGCCTTACACAAAGAAATAAATTCTATGCAGGCGATGAACTTGATGTACTTCCGCCATCAGGAGTGCCTTTCTATGCAAAAGCTGAAAAGCTCTTTGACGAGTGGGGCAACGAGATTGAATCAGCGCCACACGCAATGCAAAAGCTTACTATGATAACAAGCGTAGAAATTCCGAAAGGCTCTGTGCTTAGAAAGAAACGAGTATAAATTTGTGCTTGACACTTAGCGAAAAGAGAATATAATATATAATGGAATTTTAAGATGAAAAATCATCTATCAATCTCATGGGTTAAAAATAATTTTAATATAAGGTGAAAAAAATGGAATGGACAGGACTTAATGAATTAAGAGAAAAATATTTGTCTTTCTTTGAATCAAAGGGACATCTTCGCTTGCCGAGCTTCCCATTGGTTCCTAAGGACGATAAGAGCCTTTTGCTGATTAACTCAGGTATGGCTCCTATGAAAAAGTATTTTACAGGCGAGGTTACTCCGCCAAGAAAGCGTGTAACTACTTGCCAAAAATGTATTCGTACGCCTGATATTGAGCGTGTCGGCATTACTGCAAGACACGGCACATATTTTGAAATGCTTGGTAACTTTTCATTCGGAGATTATTTCAAGCACGAGGCAACAGCTTGGAGCTGGGAATTCTGCACAAAGGTTCTTAAATTGCCGGAAGATAAAATCTGGGTTTCTATCTATGAAAAAGATGATGAGGCTTTCGATATTTGGACAAAGGAAGTCGGCGTATCTCCTAAGAGAATAGTTCGTCTTGGTAAAGAGGATAACTTCTGGGAGCATGGTTCAGGTCCTTGCGGCCCTTGTTCAGAGCTTTATTTCGATAGAGGCGAAAAGTACGGTTGTGGAAAGCCTACCTGTGGAGTTGGTTGTGACTGTGACAGATATGTTGAATTCTGGAACAATGTTTTCACACAGTTCAACAATGACGGCAACGGCAACTATACACCACTTGAGCATCCAAACATTGATACAGGTATGGGACTTGAAAGACTTGCTTGCATTATGCAAGGAGTTGATAACTTGTTCCTTGTTGATACAGTTCAGAATATTATGAAACACGTTTCCGAAATTTCGGGCGTAAAATATGGCGAAAGCGAAAAGACAGATGTTTCACTTCGTGTTGTAACTGACCATATCAGAAGTGTTACATTTATGATTGGTGACGGTGTTATGCCTTCAAATGAGGGCAGAGGCTATGTTCTCAGAAGACTTCTCAGAAGAGCAGCAAGACACGGAAGAATCCTTGGCGTAACAGAACCTTTCCTCTATAAGATTGTTGATACTGTTATCAAGGAAAATCCTGCATATCCTGAGCTTGAGGAGAAGCGTGAGATTATCACTAAGGTTGTTAAGATGGAGGAAGAAAATTTCTCTAAGACTCTTTCTCTTGGCTTTGAACTTCTAAATAAGGTCATTGATGATTCAGACTTCCAGACAATTTCAGGCGATGACGCATTTAAACTTAACGATACCTTTGGTTTGCCACTCGATTTGATTAAGGAAATTGCAAAAGAGCGTAATTTCAAGGTTGATGAGGAAGGCTTCCATCAACTTCTTGCAGAGCAGAAAAAGCGTGCAAAGGAAGCAAGAAGCAAGGCTGATTCAGAGGCTTGGCTCAGTGATAATGCAGACCTCAGTGATGTTGCAAAGACAGAGTTCCTCGGTTATACTCAGCTTTCTAATGACGCTAAGGTTCTTGCAATCATCAAGAATGGCGAAAGAGTAAAATTTTCCGGCGCAGATGATAAGGTTGTAATAGTTCTTGATAAGACTTCTTTCTATGCAGAAAGCGGCGGTCAGACAGGTGATATCGGTGTTCTTAAAACTTCTAATGGTGAAATCGAAGTTGAAGATACAGCTAAAAACAACAACGGAATATTCATGCACCATTGCGTAGTTAAGAGCGGTGTTATTTCTGAAGGCGATACAGTTACTGCTGAGGTCGATAAGGAAACAAGAAATTCCACTATGAGAAATCACACTGCTGCTCATATTCTCCAAGCAAGCCTCAGAAAACTTCTCGGCAACCATGTTGAACAAGCTGGTCAGCTTGTTTCTGCTGATAGAATGCGTTTCGACTTTACTCATTTCTCAGCTCTTACTGACGAAGAACTTCATCAGATTGAAAATATGGTAAATGATGTAATCTTTGACGCTATTGATGTCGATTGCAGAGAAATGCCTATTGAAGAGGCTAAGAAGCTCGGTGCTATGGCATTGTTCGGTGAGAAATACGGCGATGTAGTTCGTGTTGTTTCTATCGGAGATTATTCAAGAGAATTTTGCGGCGGTACTCATGTTGATAATACTTCAAAAATCGGTATGTTTAAGATTATAAGCGAAAGCTCTGTTGCAGCTGGTGTAAGAAGAATAGAAGCTGTTACAGGTCGTGGTGTTCTCAATGCACTTAATCATATCTCAGATATGGTTAAGCAAGGTGCTGCTATCCTCAAGGTTAATAACATCAATGACTTTGTTGATGTTTGTGAGCATATCGCAAATGATATTAAGGAGAAAGAACATTCTATTAGTAAGCTCAATAACTCTATTGCAGCATTTAAGCTTGATTCACTCTTTGCAAATTCTGAACTCAAGAAAGATGTAAGAATTATTTCAGCAGCATTTACATCTACAAATTCAGAAATGCTCAAGAATATGTGTGACAGAGTTCTTAGTTCAGCAGATAAGTGCGTTGCAGTTCTATTCGGTATTGACGGCGAAAAGGCAACTATCGCTGTTGCTTGCGGTAAGGAAGCTGTTAAGAAGGGTGCTCACGCTGGAAAGATAGTCAAAGAAGTCGCTGCTATTGTAGGTGGAAAAGGCGGCGGTAAGCCGGAAAGAGCTATGGCTGGCGTAAAAGATTTGACTAAGATTGATGAAGCACTTATGCAGGTTGAAAATATAGTTTTGCCAATGATAAAGGAATAGAATTCTATAATTAGCTAAATTACTTCTCTAAGAAAATTAAAATTTAGGTCAAGCCTTTTTAAAGGCTTGCATGGTCGAGGGACGGAGTCCCTCGTAGGTTTTAAGGGCGAAGCCCTTAACCATTCTTTGCTCTTGAGCGACGGACTTTGTCCGTCGCTTTATTTTTTGTCGATAGTTCATTGGAAATTTTTTTATCTGCGTTAATAAAATTTCCTTGCATATGTCGAGGTTTTGCTTGCAAAACCGATTCTGCGTCTTGTCCGGTGTGGTCACGCATTGCGTCTTTGGAACGGCGGCTTGCCGCCGATTTGTTGGAAAGTTTGTAGCTTAGCATTTTCCTTAGTTATTTTATTCGTAGTCGGAAAAGCTATTCTTAAAGGGAGGTGAAGTAATTGAAAAAATTTTTTAAAATGCTTTCATATATATGTTCAATTATTTCAATGATGATTTTTTATATTGTAGGCTATGAATCAGTATCGGCACAATCTTCATTTACTGTTTCGGAAAATAAAAGTCAGATAAGTTTACCTTATCCGCTTTGTGTTTCGGCCGATGCAGATAGCTTTATTTCGGCAAGTACAAAAAGTGGTTCCACAAAAGTGGGAAGTGGAGAACTTAAGCTATTTAACAGTATTCCCATAAAAAAGATTGATATTAAAATAAGTGACGAAAAAACTGTTGTTCCTTGCGGAACACCTTTCGGAGTAAAACTCTATACTCGTGGAGTTATAGTTATAAATATGGAAGATATTATCGTAGACGGTAAGTATCTTAATCCGGCAAAGGACGCCGGATTACAAGTGGGTGATATTATTTTATCCGCCGATGGAACAGAAACTGACACTAATGAACAACTTTCTGAGATAGTTTCAAAGTCAAAGGGGAAATCTATAAAGTTGAAAGTTCGCAGGGATAATGTTATTTTTACAACTAAACTTTTGCCTGCTTTATGTGGAACGGCTCAATATAAAATAGGGGTATGGGTGCGTGACAGCTCCGCCGGTATCGGTACTATGACCTTTTATGATAACGATACAGGGTGTTTTGCGGGGCTTGGACATGGAATATGCGATAGCGAAGCAGGAACTATTTTGCCTTTATTAAGCGGTGATATTGTTACAGCGGAAATTAACGGTCTTACAAAAAGTACCACTGGTTCGGCAGGTTCTTTAAGAGGATATTTTGCCGATGATAATGCTATCGGAACAATTCTTACAAATTCAGAGAGGGGCGTTTTTGGTAAGGCAGAAAAAGCACCGATTGATAATTCAGAAATTCCTATTGCTTGGAAGCAAAATGTTCATACAGGCGAGGCAAAGGTGCTTTCTACAATAGATGGCAGTGAACCGAAGTATTACAATATTTGGATTGAGAATGTCAGCAGAAATGATAGTCAGGAAACGAAAAATATGGTAATTCATGTTACAGATGAGGAACTTCTTGATACTGCAGGAGGAATTGTTCAGGGTATGAGCGGAAGTCCGATTATTCAAGATGGTAAGCTGATAGGAGCTGTTACCCATGTTTTTGTCAATGACCCGACAAGAGGCTATGCGATTTTTGCGGAGAATATGTATGAAAGTGTCAACGAAATTGCACAAAACGATATAGAAAATATTGCCTAATTTTATGCAAGCAACCATATTTCCATTTTTTTCCAATTTTTTGACGATAAACTATTGCTATTTTTTCCAGTTTATGGTAATATTCAATCATCAAATAAATCAATCGGGGGAATGGTCATGGAAAATACAATTAAAATGCTTATTGCGGAGGATTCCGCAGAATTTGCTGATGTAGGAACAACAGTTTATGCAGAATTTGGTGTATCACCAAGTTTTTGCGAAAAAGACGGAACAGCTCTTCTTGAAGAAATTCATAAACAATCACCTGATGTTGTCGTTATGGATATGTTTATGAAAAATATTGACGCTGTCGGAGTTATGAAGAATGCAAGAAGAAATTCAAAGGGTAAGGAGATTATTTATATCACACTCTCAAATTTCGATAGTTCAATGCTTGAAAGAGAGGCACTCGGAGCAGGAGCAGCTTATTATGTAATCAAGCCTTTCAAAACAGCAGATTTGCTTGAGAGAATAAGTGACTTTATTCGAGGAAATTCTTCAAGGACAAGCGGTGCTATAAAAAGCTCCGATAGCGAATTGCAGATTCAGGTTACAGAGATTCTACACCAGATAGGAGTTCCTGCACATATTAAGGGTTATCAGTATCTTAGAGATTCGATTATTATGTCGATAGAACACCCTGAGATAATAAACGCAGTAACAAAGCAGCTTTACCCAAGTGTTGCAAAGAAATATGAAACTACTTCATCAAGAGTAGAAAGAGCAATACGACACGCAATAGAGGTTGCATGGGATAGAGGCGATGTAGATGTATTAAATTCTTACTTCGGATATACAATTCACAACGGCAGAGGAAAGCCAACAAACAGCGAATTTGTGGCAATGATTTCTGACAGATTGAGATTGCATATGAAGCAAGTGCCAAATCGTGGCGATGTGGCTTGATTTTCTGATATTCGTATAAAATTAATCAATGCTGATAAGATTTTGGTATATAATAAAGCTCATTGATGTTTTAAACTATTTAAAAATTCACACAATATAATTTGCTTACAAGATTTTCATATACAGTTCGACATTATAAATCCTCTCAGAATAAGCGCAGTTCGTTTTTGAACTGCGCTTATTTGTCGCTTTCCGCAATATTTGACAAAATGAATGATTGGTATTATTATATAAACAACAGGCAGCACCATAATTCTATATGGTATTGCCTGTTTAAATCTACATAAAAAATCCGGCAATTACGCCATAGGAGGTTTTTATAATGCAAAAAGAAGGACAAATTAAGGTAAGCTCGGAAAATATTTTTCCGATAATTAAGAAATGGCTCTATTCTGACAAGGATATTTTCCTCAGAGAAATTGTTGCAAACGCTTGCGATGCTATTAAAAAATATCAAAGTCTTTGTAGTATTGGTGAGGCTGAAAATGACGGTATTAAGCCAAGGATTGAAGTTATCGCTGATAAGAACGCAAAAACCCTTACTGTTACAGATAACGGTATTGGTATGACTGCTGATGAGGTTGAAAAATATATTACTCAAATTGCTTTTTCCGGTGCGGAAGAATTTATAGAGAAATATAAAGATAAATCCGATGACAACGCAGGTATTATCGGTCACTTTGGACTTGGTTTCTACTCATCTTATATGGTTTCTGAAAGCGTTGAAATTGAAACACTTTCGTATCAGCCAAATTCACAGCCTGTACACTGGGTAAGTGATGGAAGTACAACTTATGAAATTACAGATGGTACTCGCACACAGCACGGTACATCTATCATTATGCACATAACTGAGGACGAGGAAGAATTTCTTGACAAGGATAAGCTTCGTGATTTACTCCTTAAATACTGCCATTTTATGCCTTATGAGATTTATCTCAATCCTGCTGAAGAAGAGGCTGTTGTAACAAAAGACGCAGACGGAAACGAGATTAAGCACGACGCAAAGCCTGTTAATAATACAACTCCACTTTGGCTTAAAGCTCCAAGAGATTGCACAGATGAAGAATATAAGGAATTTTATGTAGAGGCTTTCCACGACTTTAATGAGCCACTTTTCTGGATTCACCTCAATGTTGACTATCCTTTCAACTTAAAGGGTATTCTTTATTTCCCTAAGCAGACAGATAAGCTTCAGGTTATGCCTGGTGAAATTAAGCTTTATTCAAATCAGGTTTATATCGCAGATAACATCAAAGAGGTTGTCCCTGAGTTCCTTATGCTCTTAAAGGGTGTAATTGATTGTCCTGATATTCCGCTTAATGTTTCAAGAAGCTTCTTGCAGAATGATGGCGAAGTCGCTAAGATTTCAAAGCATATCACAAAGAAGGTTGCAGATAAGCTTTCTTCAATGTTTAAGAACGACAGAGAAACCTATGAAAAATATTGGGACGATATTGCTCCATTTATTAAATTCGGTTGCATTAAGGACGAGAAGTTCTATGACAGAGTTAAGGATATAATTCTCTTTAAGACTATCTCAGGCGAATATAAAACTTTCGCAGATTGTCCAAAACAGGGCGACAAGATTTTCTATGTCACAGATGAAAGTGTTCAGGCACAGTATATTGATATGTTTAAGGCTAATGGACTTGACGCGGTTCTTCTTACACATACTATTGATACACATTTCATAAGCTTCCTTGAATATAAGGAAACCGGCACAAAACTTGTAAGAATAGATTCAGAGCTTGGCGATGCACTTAAATCTGATGAGGTTACTGATGATGCAAGTAACGAAAAGCTAAAGGAAATCTTTAAGACTGCACTCGGCGACGATAAGCTTGAAATTCAGACAGAAAGTCTTAAAGCTAAGGGAACTCCCGCAATTCTTCTTCAAAATGAGTATATGAGAAGAATGAATGATATGAATACGCTTTATGGCGGAATTTTCGGGGGTTCACCTGAGGCTAAGGAAACACTTGTTATTAATACAACAAATGATATTATCAAGACACTTCCGACATTAAGCGAAGAAAATCGCAAGCTTGTTTGTAAGCATATTCTTGACCTTGCTACTATCAGCCAGAGAAAGCTCACTGCTGATGAACTCAAGGACTTTGTAGCAAGAAGTGTTGAAATTCTTGGCATAATTAAATAATTAGCTAACAAACTTCCCTTAGACACTTAAAGGTTTCGCTCGAGCCTTTTCAAAGGCTCGCAGGGTTGAGGGACGGAGTCCCTCATGGGTTTTAAGGGCAACGCCCTTAACATTCTTTGCTCTTTTAGCGGCGGATTTTATCCGCCGCTTTTTCTTTTGTTAGTAACATTAATAAAAAAGTGTCGGAAAAAGTCCGACACTTTAATAGATATTAAGAGCTTCGCCCTTAAAATCCACCAAAGGCTCTGCCGTAGGTGACTACCTTTGTAAACCGCAAGCTTTTGAAAAAGCTTGACCTAAACTTTAAGTGTTTAAAATAAGTGCGTTAGATAATTGTAAATAAATGAATATATTTAAAAGTTTAGGCTCATAATAATCTTGGTGATTATTATGAAAGAGCTTATAAAAGATGCAGAAGTTTTTGCGATCGGTGGTTTATCCTATGGTGCGATAGAAATTATGTGGCGACAGTATACACATTGGACAATGGTTATTACAGGAGGAGTATGTTTTTATACTTTATATAAATTGAGCAAAGGCAAAGAAAAAATGCCCCTCTGGAAAAAGTGCTTACTTGGAAGTGCTGTTATAACAACTGCAGAATTTCTCACAGGAATAATTGTAAATATGATATTCGATATGAAGGTATGGGATTATTCCGGATTGCCATTCAATCTTTTCGGTCAGATTTGTTTGCTTTATAGTGTTCTTTGGGCATTGCTTGCTATACCGATTGATGTTGTATGCAAAGCATTAAGAAAGCATTTAGAGGCATAAGAATTATATCTAAAAAATACTATATCTTTTAAAAATAAAAATGGCAGAACTTCAAATTGAAATTCTGTCATTTTTTCTTTGCTATTGAGCTTCGGAAGAAGTATCTTTATCAAAAAGTGCAACAGCTTTATTTCCCCGAGATGCAAGAACTTTTTCAAATTGTGTCTTGCTATATTCTACATCACCAAGAATAGGGTCTGCTATTTTTACTGTTTTTTCGGTATATCCCATAAGCACACTGCAATGGTCATTCTGACTCCATTCTAAGTGTTTGCCGCTTTCTGTGTACCAATCTTCAGTTTCCCACCTGTCTGCCATTTCTATTGTTGTCCAAACAACAATAGGTTTATCTTGAGAAACATATTTATATAATTCTGAAAAATCACAGCCACTTAAATCTTTAGCCACATATTTGGCATTTTTATCTGATAGGAATTTGTTTGCTGCGGTTACTATTGCACCTGTTCCACAAACATAGCCATATACGCTCGTTGGGTCGCCTAAAAAATAATTATCTGAATCAGGTCCCATAAGCTTATTATTTTCATAGTAGGTAGAATATTCGGTCGTTGGAAGATATTCTGTTGCAAGCTCAACCTTATCAGGATTAAGACCGTAATAGTTCAGCACCATAGTAAGCGCTGTAATTTCACAACCCGTTGGAAGCTCAGGAAGCTGATCGATAACTTCAAAATCCTTTATAGTATGAGAAACCGGAATTGAATTTTTGTCATTTTTTGATACTTCTGTAGTGGCTTGAGGTTTACTCGCCGGAGATTTAGAAGCGATAGTTTGTTTAGGTTTTTCAGATGAAGTTGTTTGTTGATTTGATGTTTGTTTTGCGGAACAGCCTGAAAGAATAGTGGTTGATAATAAGATAAGAATAATTAATTTTTTCATATTGATTCCTTACTTTAATAAAAATTTTAATTAGATTATACTCTAATTTTAAGAAATATCAATCTTAGTTTATACATATAAATGTCAAAAAAATGTAAAAATATATACAATGAAAATTTAATCGTTATTTATGTATAAATTTGCATTTATACATAATGTTAATTTTGGTTGAAATTTGTTTGAATATAAAAGACAAAAAATTATAAAATATGTTATGAAATTAAATTTTAAGAAGTTATAATTTTAAAATATTATATTATGAAGAAATATGTATAATTTTTTATGAACAAACTTTTACAATAGTGTAAAAATAAATAAGTTTTTTAAAGGTGAAAATAAAAAAATTATGCTCTTGAAAAACATTGATAAAAATTTATCAAAGAATTATAAATAAATTTCATATTGTATATATAGTGGTAAAAGCATAACCTGAAACATCATATTGTGCTTTTTAGCTTTTAAATTATAATTGTGTTATATACAGTAACTATAATATAGTTTTTTCTTTTTCCAAAAAAATTATGCTTAAATTTTACCTAAAATATCGTTAAAAAACTTGCACTATAAATTGTAGTGTGTTATAATAGCTTACACAACTCAAAGACGCTTTAACTGATTTTTTTCGATAAATTTCTTCGCAGGAATTTTATATCTAAAAAAATTTCGTTAAACGCTTTACTAAAATTTTACCGGTTGTAGATTGGTATATAGGAAGGGGATTCTCGATGAAAGAATTTACACAATGGGAAGGCTTTGAAGGTAGCATTTGGAAAGAAGAAGTCAATACTCGTGACTTTATCCAGAAGAACTATCGTCCATATGACGGTGATTCATCTTTCCTTGCTGGCCCTACAGAAGCTACAAACACTCTTTGGGGTATTCTCCAAGGACTTCAGAAGGAAGAAAGAGCTAAGGGCGGCGTTCTTGATATGGATACTCATATCGTTTCTACCCTTACATCTCATAAGCCAGGCTATATAAGCGAAGAAACAAAGGATCTTGAGAAGGTTGTTGGTCTTCAGACAGATAAGCCTCTTAAGCGTGCATTTATGCCTCTTGGCGGTATTAAGATGGCTGAGCAGGCTTGCGAAACAAACGGCTATACTCCTGACCCGGAGCTTCACAAGATTTTCACAGAGTATGCAACAACTCATAACCAGGGAGTTTTTGATGCATATACTCCTGAAATGAAGAAGGCTCGTCACAATAAGATTATCACAGGTCTTCCAGACACATATGGTCGTGGAAGAATCGTTGGTGACTATCGTCGTGTTGCTCTCTACGGTATTGATTTCCTTATCGAAGAGAAGAAGAAGGATTTCGCTAACTGTGGCGATGGCACAATGACAGACGATGTTATCAGACTTCGTGAGGAAATTTCTAAGCAAATCAGAGCTTTGAACGACATGAAGAAAATGGCTGCTTCTTACGGCTATGACATTTCTGTTCCTGCTAAGGACGCTCATGAAGCTGTTCAGTGGCTCTATTTCGGATACCTCGCAGCTATCAAGACTCAGAACGGTGCTGCAATGAGCGTTGGCCGTATCTCAACATTCCTTGATATTTATATTCAGAGAGATATGGATAACGGCAAGCTCACAGAGTCTGAGGCTCAGGAGCTTATCGACCATCTCGTTATGAAGTTCAGAATGGTTAAGTTTGCTCGTATTCCTTCTTACAACCAGCTCTTCTCTGGTGACCCGGTTTGGGCTACACTCGAAGTTGGTGGTATCGGCGTAGACGGCAGATCTATGGTTACAAAGAACGACTTCCGTTTCCTCCATACACTTGAGAATATGGGACCTTCCCCAGAGCCAAACCTCACAGTTCTTTACTCATCAGCTCTTCCTGCTGAATTCAAGAAGTATGCTTCTTATATTTCTATCAAGACAAGTTCTGTTCAGTATGAGAACGACGATGTTATGAAGCCGGTATGGGGCGATGACTACTCAATCTGCTGCTGCGTATCTGCAACACAGACAGGTAAGGAAATGCAGTTCTTCGGTGCAAGAGCTAACCTTGCTAAGTGCTTGCTCTATGCTATAAACGGCGGTGTTGATGTTAAGACTCGTGATCAATGTGGTCCTGCATATCGTCCAATCACTTCTGAAATTCTCAACTATGACGAGGTTATCGAGAAGTATGACAAAATGATGGATTGGCTTGCTGGTCTTTATGTAAATACACTTAACCTCATTCAGTATATGCATGATAAGTACTTCTATGAGGCTGCTGAAATGGCTCTTATCGACACAGAAGTAAGAAGAACATTTGCAACAGGTATTGCAGGCTTCTCTCATGTTGTTGACTCACTCAGTGCTATTAAGTATGCTACTGTTAAGACAGTAAGAGATGAAACAGGTATCGTTGTTGACTATGTAACAGAGGGTGACTTCCCACGCTACGGTAATGATGATGACAGAGCTGATGAAATCGCTATCTGGCTTCTCAGAACATTCCTTGATAAGATTAAGAAGCATCACACATATCGTAACTCTGAGCCTACAACTTCTATCCTTACTATTACATCTAATGTTGTTTATGGTAAGGCAACAGGTTCTATGCCTGACGGAAGAAAGGCCGGCGAGCCACTTTCTCCTGGTGCTAACCCAAGCTACGGCGCAGAAAAGAGCGGTCTTCTTGCTTCTCTTAACTCTGTTGCAAAGCTTCCATATCACTGGGCACTTGATGGTATTTCTAATACTCAGACAATCAACCCAGACGCTCTCGGTCACTCAGATGACGAGCGTGTAGGTAACCTTGTACAGGTTATGGACGGATATTTTGACCAAGGCGCACATCACCTCAATGTTAATGTATTCGGCAAAGAGAAGCTCATCGACGCTATGGAGCATCCTGAGAAGGAAGAGTATGCTAACTTCACAATCCGTGTTTCTGGTTATGCAGTTAAGTTTATTGACCTTACTCGTGAACAGCAGCTCGATGTTATTTCTCGTACTTGCCACGCAACAATGTAATTATGGCTGATACAATAGGTTATGTTCATTCTCTCGAATCCTTTGGCCTTGTTGACGGGCCTGGAGTAAGATTTGTTGTATTTTTGCAGGGCTGTAATCTAAGATGTAAGTTCTGCCACAACCCTGAAACATGGAGCTGCAAGGGCAAAAATGTTGAGGAATGGACTGCTGAAAAATTATTTGAGCGTATCTATCGTTATCGTAAATATTGGGCAAAAAACGGTGGTATCACTGTAAGTGGCGGAGAACCTCTGCTTCAGATGGACTTTATGATTGAGCTTTTTGAAATTGCTAAAAAGCATAATGTTCATACTGCGATTGATACCGCAGGACAGCCTTTTGATGATAACAATCCCGAATGGATGGATAAATTCAAAAAGCTTATGTCTATGACCGATTTGGTTATACTTGATCTCAAAGAAATGGACCCTGAAAAGCATAAGAACCTTACTGGTTTTGATAATGCTAACATTCTCAGAATGGCAAGGTGGCTTTCAGATAACGGAAAGAAAATGTGGCTTCGTCATGTTCTCGTTCCTGGTATTACTGACGACCCGGCAGGTCTTGAGGAAATGCATAAGTTTATTTCAGAACTTAATACTGTTGATAGGGTAGAAATTTTGCCATATCACACTCTTGGCTTAATGAAATGGGAAGAGCTTAAAATGAAATATCCACTTGAGGGCGTTCCTGTGCCTACAAAGGAACAAGTTGAAGAAGCTCAGAAAATTCTTCATACGGCTGATTATTTGCAATAAAATATAATATTAAAGGACAATGCTGATTTGAAAATTTCGGCATTGTCCTTTTTGTTTGTTATCGTTTTTTATTGCAAGGGGCAGCAAGGTTTACAACTATTGCTTTGTGCCTTGTCATTGCCTCGATTGAATATTTGATACCTTGTGTTCCCATACCAGAGGATTTAACGCCCAAGAATGGAAAATGGTCTGGTCCTCTCTCGGTCTTATTATTGATTTGTACTGTTCCGACTTCTAATTTTCTTGCTATTGTAAAGGCTTTTCCTATATCGCTTGTGAAAACTGAGGATTGTAGTCCATATTCGGAGCGATTTGCTATTGAAATAGCTTCATCAATGTTTTTGACACGAATTATAGGCAAGATTGGCCCGAATGGTTCTTCCCATGCAACCTCCATATCTGTTGTTACATAGTCTAAAACTGTTGGTGAGATTAGCTTATCGTTTCGAGTGCCACCTGTGATAACTTCTGCACCTTTTGTTACAGCACTTTCGATTAAACCGAAAACATAATCAGCGGATTTATCATTTATCAGAGGAACTATGCTTACATCTTCGTGTGGAGAACCACTTTTTAATTTTAAAGTTTTTTCTTTGAGCAGAGCAACAAATTGGTCGGCTATGCTCTCCATAACGAGTATGCGTTTTACGGCGGTACATCTTTGACCCGAATAAGAAAACGCACCTGCGACACACTGTTCGGCGGCATAGTCGAGATTGCAGTCATCAAGGATAATTGCGGCGTCTTTTCCGCCAAGCTCAAGCATAATCGGAATCATTCCACAGTTTTTTGCAATGTGATGACCAACGGCGGTACTTCCTGTGAAATTTATAAAATCAATATTAGGGTGGGTTATTAGGTAGTCGCCAATTTCTGAGCCACTGCCTGTAACGGTATTAAGAACACCATCGGGTAAACCGGCCTCTTTGAATACTAAGGCAAGATATAGGGCACTTATACCGCCTTGTGAGGGTGGTTTTAAAACAACAGTATTTCCTCCCATAAGTGCGGGTGCAATTTTGGATACAGAAAGGTTTACAGGATAATTAAATGGAGAAATTGCAAGAACTGTTCCAAGAGGTTCTCTTGTGACATATGAAAGCTTGTCCCTACTTCCGCCTGGAAAATTTTCTCCATAAACGGCTGTTCCTTCAAGGGATTTGCCTATGTCGGCAGTATATCTCAGAAAATCTACTGTGCGTTCTACTTCGCTTTCGGCAGAGGCTTTGTCCTTTGCGATTTCCATAGTTATAACATGAGAAATAACCTGTTTATATTCTTTTAGTAGGTCTGCGGCACGATAGAGATATTCCGCTCTCATATACATAGGTGTTTCTTGCCATAGATTTTGAGATTTCTTGGCAACATTCATAGCATAATCTATATCTTCACAGCTCATTGCAGGAACAGTACCAATCAATGAACCATCAATAGGGGAGAAGATTTTAAGATTAGCATTATTTGTTGCAAAAAGCCAATCGCCACCTATTAGATTTTTATAATTTTTTTCCGAATCATAAAGTCCGTTTAACATTCAATAATCACTCCTTAATATATAGAGTATGTGAATGTTAAGCGGACTTAATTCATTTTTATATTAAATTCGTTTAATTAGTAGATTGCATCTTGACAGCGGCGGCTCGCCACCTTGAGCGAAATTTTCAATTTAAAAACTTCGACGCGAATAGCAAATATAATTTAACGAAAAAGCGGAATGTATCTTGAGAGCGGCGGTTCGCCACCTTAAGCGAAGTTTTCAATTTAAAAACTTCGACGCGAATAGCAAATGATAATTTAATGAAAAAGCGGAATGTATCTTGGGAGCGGCGGTTCGCCACCTTAAGCGAAGTTTTCAATTAAAAAACTTCGACGCGAATAGCAAATGATAATTTAATGAAAAAGCGGAACGCGTCTTGGGAGCGGCGGCTCGCCGCAGTGGTGGCACGCCACTAATCTTTCAACTTCGCAACGATAACCCGAATCATCAAATTTTGTTACAGTGAAAATTCCGTCTTTTTCTGTTAATGTGATAATGGAATTTCGTGGCTGAGTTTCAAGAACGCCAGCAATTTTTTTGCGTGAAGGAATGATACTGCGACCTTTCTCATTGTGCATATCAAGTGCAATGAAGAGTTCCTTTACATCTTCAGCAGAAAATTTTGTGATTCCATATGACGCAAGAATTATAGCAATTTCTTGTATTATCATAAAAGACGGAAGAAGTTGAAAATTTATGATAGCCCTATCGCTTTTGCAGTAGGCTTGGATTTCTTCCATGTTTAACTTAGTAAAATCAAGCATAATTATCTTATAATTATATTCTCCGTAAAGTTTTTGCCAAATTTTCCGGTCTTGGGCAATGCAAGAGCGTAAATATCATCAGCTATGCTTTCACACTCAAACTGTCGTTTCGCCTCTAAGCTAAGCGCCTTTATATCTTGAGCTTTCATAATTACCGGTAGCTTTGCCGTTGTGCGCATCTCTCTCAATATTTCCTTACCTCGTTCATTAAAACCAAGCACACGAATATATTGAGGTTTAGAGGAACAGTCATTGTCTGTAATATGAAGCAAAGCTCTTAGAACGAGTCTCCTTAGTCTTGAATTAGGATAGCGTTTTGTTTTGATTTTATCGAAAAGCTCTTCGAGTGTTGTAGCGTTTAGGGAAACATTTCTTAGTCTGTTTTCTATACCCTCACTGATATTCGGAAGTTCCTTATATTCGTTTTCTGTCATTGTTCTAAGGCGGTAAATGATAAGCTTTTCAAAATTTGAAAAATCTACAGGAGCAGATTTCTGACGAATAGCATTTTGAATAAGTTCATAACTTCTTTTTGGAACAAATTTTTCATAGCTGGAATTAGATTTAATTAAAGAGCGTATAAATGATGCAGAGGCATAGCTTTCGTTAGGAATTTTAGAATCGTGTGCAACGCCACTTCTTACGATTGTTTTAGGTATAAGAGAACTTCCTATATCACGAATGGCTTTGACATATTCAACCGCAAGAAGATTATTTGGAGCACGAATAATATCGGCATATTCGCTTCCAAGCATATTTGTCAACGAGAGTTCGATTGCCCGTGCATAGCTTTCATTGCTTGAAACATATCCCGCAAACCAAGCTTTAAATTCTATACTTTCAAAGGTTGCACATATTTTTTCAAGTTTTTTAATATCTCCGCACTCACTGCCAAAGAAAAGTGAATTGCAACAACCCAAAGCATCTGCTATAGTAACTCCGCCAAAGGCATATTGCTCCGCTGAAGCGGTTGAATATGTTACAGGCAGAAGCAAGACAAGGTCAACGCCACTTTCAAGTGCGGCTTTTGTTCGGATATATTTGTCGATAATTGCAGGTTCGCCACGCTGAGTGAAGTTACCGCTCATAATTGCCGCAATATGAGTTGCACCTTGCTCACGCATAGATTTTACGAGATAGTTATGTCCGTTGTGAAATGGATTAAATTCGCTGATTACAGAAAAAAGATTCAAAAAATCACCCCTCATATTAAAAAAAAGTTGAAATGTGCCGTAGAATGTATTATTATTATAATAAATTAAAAACAAATTTGCAACAAAAAGGAGTATTTATAATGGACATTCTCGTTATTAACGCAGGAAGTTCTTCATTAAAGTTCCAACTTATAAATATGGAGAACGAAGAAGTTCTCGCAAAGGGCATTTGTGAGAGAATTGGTACAAAGGGTAGTATTTTTACCTTTAAGTCACACACAGGTTTTCAGATTAAGGACGAGCCTGTGCCTATGAATAACCACACAGACGCTTTTAATTGTGTTGTAAAGGCTATGCTCGACCCTGAAAATGGTGTTATTAAGAATATTTCTGATATTGCTGCTATCGGTCACAGAGTTGTTCAGGGTGGTTCGCTTTATAGCAAGTCTGTAATCGTAGACGATGATGTTATCAAGGGAATTGAATCCCTTATTCCTCTTGCACCACTTCACAATAAAGCTCATGTTGAGGGTATCTTAGCTTGCAGAAGTGTTTTTGGTAAAGATGTACCTGAGGTTGTTGTATTTGATACAGCTTTCCATTCAACAATGCCTCCCAAGGCTTACATGTATCCTATTCCTTATGAATACTATGAAAAATATGGTATTCGCCGCTATGGATTCCACGGAACTTCACATAGATATGTTACTGCAAAGTGTGCAGAACTTCTCGGTAAAGATGTTAAGGATACAAAGATTATAAGCTGCCACCTTGGCAATGGTTCTTCAATAACTGCGGTAAATGGCGGCAAGGTTGTAGATACAAGTATGGGACTTACACCACTTGACGGCTTCATGATGGGAACTCGTACAGGTACTCTTGACCCATCGGTTGTTACATTTATTGCAGAAAAGGAAGGTCTTACACCATCAGAGATGAGCGACCTACTCAATAAAAAATCAGGTATGCTTGGTGTTTCCGGTATTTCAAGCGATGACAGAGATATTTGTGTTGCTGCTGCTAAGGGAAATAGACGAGCAATTCTTACAAAGGAAATGCTCGAATATGAAATTGCAAAGTTCATCGGTAGCTATATGGTAGTTCTTGGTGGTTGTGATGCGATTATCTTTACAGCCGGTATCGGTGAAAACGAAGCAAGCCATAGAATAGGCGTATGCAAATACTTTGAGTATCTTGGCATTAAGATTGATGAAAAGGTTAATGCTGAAACAAAGAGAGGCAAGTGCGGATTGATTTCTACACCTGATTCTGCTGTTAAGGTATTTGTAATTCCTACAAACGAAGAGCTTCTTATCGCAAGAGATACAAGAGATTTAATAAGCAAATAATAAAAAATCAGCGGAGTAACTTGATTATATGTTACTCCGCTATTTTTATGCTCTATGTCAGGTTTATTGTTGTTGGGCGTGGTTAGAATCGCTTTTTTCGGCATTATCTCTGAAAAGAAGTGATATGCACCATATTGCTGAAAGAGCAACAAGCGTATAGATTATTCTGCTGACAATTCCTGTCTGACCGCCGCATATCCAAGCGACAATGTCGAACTGAAAAATTCCGACAGAACCCCAGTTAAGACCTCCGATTATCAGAAGTATTAGCGCGATTTTATCCATCATAATAAATGACCTCCTTTGTTATGCGTTTTGAATAACGCTGATAAAGCCTGATAATAATATTGACAGGCTTTATTTAAAATATTCATCTCCATAAATTGCTACAAAATTTTTTATTGTTTTCATAGCGTTGCGTATATGCTTGTAAACAGTTGCATCAGCTATTCCGAGATTATTTGAGATTTCTTTTACACTTTGTTTTTCATAATAACGATGATAAAAGCAGAAACGCTGTTTTTCGGTAAGCTCATTATCTATTATTTTACGAAGTCCGTCTTTATATTCATTTAGCTTGCTTGAATTTGTTCCCTTGCTTTGATATTTTATGAATGATGTATAATTATCAATTTCGCTTGATATGGAAAGAAGTTTTTTACGCATTTTGACCACCTACTTATAATAAGTTTAATTTTTGAGATTCTTTGTTGCACGCTCTTTCATAATTCTTGCGGTAAAATCGCAGTCGACATACATTTCTTCAAGTATTTTAATTCTATGGTTAAGCTCTTTAAGATGAGCTCCATAGCTACCTTTTTTTTCGATCTTTAGATTTTCTATTTTTTTCATAAGTTCATTAGCAGTTATTTTATATTCTCTTGACATTTCATTATAATTCATATAAATACCCCTTTCATACACGAATTGTGTTATGAGAAATTAAAAATAATGAGAGAACAATAAAGTTTTTGAATCTATTTTCTCTCTATGATTTAATTTTAGCAAAGTGATTAACAAATGTCAATAGATTTCTCGAAAATTTGTTCGTTAAAAAATTTTTATAAATAGTTGATTTTACACACAGCGTGTGGTATAATATTTGCATTAGCTGATAAGGCAAAATAATAGTAATTTATTTTATGGTTATAATAATTTGAGAGGTGTCTGATATGAGCATATTTTCAGAACGACTAAAAGATTGCAGGAAACGATGTGGTTTTACACAAAGGGAGCTTGCTAATAAATTAGGTGTGGCATCTTCAGCAGTAGGAATGTATGAGCAGGGCAGGAGAGAGCCTGATAGTACAATGCTCTTAAAAATCTGTGCTGTACTAAATACTACTACAGATTATCTTCTTGGCTTAGATGATGGTAAGTCTTTAAACCAAAATGAAAATCGTGATGTTAGTGAGGTTATAGATGAATTTACTGAAATGCTTGCTAATCAGAGTGGTCTTATGTTTGACGGAGAACCGATGACTGACGATGACAGGCGAAAGATTATTGACGCAATAAAGGTTGCCGCCGCCGTTGCGGTAAATAGTCGGAATAGAAACGGAGGTTAGATATGGAGAATATTGAAAGAATTACCTCTAATCTTGTTCAAAAATATAATACTAATTCGCCGTTTGAACTTTGCGATTATCTCGGCGTTAATGTTATATATCAGGAATTACCTGATTGTGTTCGCGGCTTTTTTATAAAGATTTTGAAAAGCTTTGTTGTTGTGATAAATAATACCGTTGATGAAGATGAAGCAAAAGTAGTATGTGCTCACGAACTTGGACATATAATTTTACATAGCGAAACAAATTCAATCAGCCTTAATAGCAGAACTTATCTTTGCACATCAAAATATGAGCGTGAAGCGGATTTGTTCGCAGTTAATCTTCTTTTACAAGGCGAAATTTTTCCGACAGATGATAACCTTAGTGCTGAGGAAATTTCAAGAATCACACATATACCATTAAAACTTATTATGCTGAAATATTTTCCTGAGTAATTTATTGCTTGGAGGTGGGTGTTATGAAATATTTTATAATTCGTGATAATTCTGATGTTGATTCACGACTTGCTATATTTGATTCCAATGGCAATGAAATTTTTAAGGTTTCCGGCGAAAATTCGGGCAATAAT
This sequence comes from uncultured Ruminococcus sp., assembly GCA_902765855.1. Classification (GTDB taxonomy): domain Bacteria; phylum Bacillota; class Clostridia; order Oscillospirales; family Acutalibacteraceae; genus Pseudoruminococcus. The sequence goes on from CACXBF010000003.1 coordinate 52,702, forward strand.
CAGAAAATGGAAATCTCAAATATGAATGGCGAAGAGTTTGTCGCAATAACCTCATCTCCGTTTGCATTTCCACATTTTAGGGTAAGGATTGGCAGGAAAAGAATTATATTTATAATGACACCTCAGGCAAAATCGCCTATGGCAATCTATGGAGCAAGTGCATATTTTGACGGAGTATTATTGACAGGAGATTATACGCTTACAGACCATGGCAAAAATATTGTTGCTGCTCAAAAGCATAGCTGGTGTAAGCTTGGCGAATGCCACGAGCTTGAAATTTTAAACGAGGATTATACATTGCTTAGTCTTGCAGTATCATCAGCTATTAGTATCTATTATGGAATTTATGACGAAAATAACGCTGTTCCGATATAAATTTTCTGCATAAAAAAAGACAGCCCCTCATACATTGTAAAAAAGTGTATGAGGGGTTGATTTTATGCCGTGGTGGGCTATTTTATTGGTATGTGGTGGAGTATTTTTAGCATTGGTTGCTATACGGAAGATTATGAAGTCGAAGCACCCTATCCGTTCGGCTCTTTTGGGCTTGCTTTTAGGTCCTGCGTGTATGCTTGTGATAAATATAATTTCTATTTTTACAAGTGTAAGCATACCTATAAGCCCGCTTTCTCTCGGAATTTCATCTACTCTTGGTATTCCAGGGGTTACAGCTATGCTACTACTTCAACTGATATGTTAAAAGTAAGTTTATTTTGCTATCAGCTTATCAAGAGAATCTTTTATCATTTCACGATTTTCTGTGAGAGCGGCAAGCAAAACAGTATAAATATATTGTGGGTCGTTATAGAATGAGCGTTTGATTAGATTAACCTGTGAATAATCAGGCATAAATACTGTAAAGCTCATAAGCGTCATACTTCCGTCTGTAATTGAGAAGGAAACATTATATCCGCCGTTTTCAAGCTTTTCAACCTTAACGGGGTTTTCTTTTTGAAGTTTTTGTTTGGCAAGAAGCGATATGCAGGCAGAAAGTGCCTTATCTCTTGTTGTGAATGGTAATGTAGTATCAAGCTGATTTGCAATCATTTTTCCTCTGCCGGTAAGAATATAATAATCCTTCTTATTCTCAAATTCTGCAATATTTCCGCTCTGGAGGAGGTCATACATTGCATCGTTTGTTTCAAAATAGTTGGCAAGGCCATTATTTACTATGACAGAAACAATATCGTCTTTTTTAAGTGGTCTGTTTGCTGAGTTTATAAGATAGCAGATAAGGATACATATATCGCTTTTATTTCGTAGACCACCTGGCTCTATTCCGCCTGTAAATGCGTCAAAATCCATAGTTTACACCTCGTGATATATACTTAAAATTTGATTTTATATATTTTGTAGATATAACAATCATATTATAGCATATTTTGGGTGAAATTTGAAATAGTTTAAAGAATTTTTTAAAAAATATACTTTTAGTTACGATATAATATAATTTTATCTAAAGATTAATAAATTTATTGAAAAAATTCAGTATAAGCGATATAATTCTTTTATTAATGATAATTTGATGTTTATATCTTTACGGAAATTTAAATATAGGAATGATTGATGATGAAAAAGGTACTAAAATATACTGCGATATTTTTGCTTAATTTTTTTATGAGCTTTATATATTGGTTTTGGCAACTTGTTATGAGCTTTGCAACGGGTTTAGGTGATTTTACATATTCATCAAAAGAAGCATATATATATATGCACCAGCAAGGTCTTATTATATGATGTATTTGATTTTAGTTTTTTATATTATAATTGTTGTTTTAATTAATGTATGTATTTTAAATGGTTGGCTTCGTAAGAAATATGAAATTGATATAATGAAGTATACTATATTAGCAATACTTGGATTTAATATACTTTTTATAATGTGGTTTGCTCAGTATATTTTAGCAGTGTGTTTTAACATATATTAAAAATTTATGGAGAAAAATTATGAAAGAAAAAATGAAAATTTTTAAAGAAATTATAATTTTAACAATTATAAATACAGTTTTAATTTCAATTATTTCAGGTCTTGGCAGAATTATTGTGCTGAATATTATGCAAAATCTTGATAGTACGAATGATATGAGAAGTACATATATTAAATATTTCAATATCTCATTGATACTAATTGGCATATTATTTATAATTACTTTAATAGTAAATATGAAAGTATATATTAAGAATAGAGAAAATATTAGCATGAGTTTTTGGAAAGTATTTTTATATAATACAATAATTTCTTCAGCGCCATTTATTTTACCAACAATTTTTTGGATTCCATAAAATAGAATTTTAAAAGAAATTTTAATTATCTTTTTTATGTATTATTTGATTTTTTACGGCATATATGGTAAAATAAATCTATATAAAATCAATGCCTTGTATTCAACTGTATAGCGGTTATTTCATATCGAGGTGTATTGCTTGATATGAAATGAATGTTATCCTGATTGTGAGGTGAGAATATGGAAGAGCAAATGCCTTGGATTTGGCTATGTATTATTATCTGTTCATGCTTTATTGAGTTTATTACATCTGTTCAGTTGACAGCTATCTGGATGGCTTTAGGTGGCGTCGCCGCTATTATTGCAGAATTTTGCGGCGCGCCGATTTACTTGCAGATTATAATTTTCTTAGTGGTAACGGCTGTTGCGATTATACTTACGAGACCGCTTGCCAAAAAGCTAATGAAATTTGAAAAAACAGCAACAAATGCAGATATGTTTATCGGAAAAACGGGTACGGTTCTTACGCAGATAAATGGCAGAAAAGAAGTCGGCAGAGTAAAGGTTATGGGCGATGTATGGAGTGCTGTCGCAGATAATGATGAAATTATTCCCGAAAATACAGAGGTTCATATTAAAAGCATAGAGGGAGTAAAGCTAATTGTAGAAACTAAAAAATAATAAATTTTAAGAAAGAAGTGTTATTATGCAACCTATAGGTTGGGTACTTTTGATTCTTGCAGCTATCATAATTCTTATTATTGTAAAAAACTTTCAGATTGTTCCGCAGTCACACGCATATGTTATAGAAAGACTTGGAGCTTATAAGACCACATGGTCAACAGGTTTACACTTAAAAATTCCTTTTATCGAGAGAATTGCTAAAAAAGTTTCCTTAAAAGAGCAGGTCGTAGATTTTCCACCTCAGCCTGTTATTACCCGTGATAATGTAACAATGCAGATTGATACTGTTGTTTACTTCTATATCACAGACCCTAAACTTTATGCTTATGGTGTTGAAAGCCCTATCGCAGCTATTGAAAATCTTACTGCAACAACTCTCCGTAACATCATTGGCGACCTTGAACTTGATAATACTCTTACTTCAAGAGATGTTATCAACACTAAGATTCAGGTTATCCTCGATGAAGCAACAGACGCTTGGGGCATTAAAGTTAAGCGTGTTGAGCTTAAAAATATTCTTCCGCCGAGAGAAATTCAAGCTGCTATGGAAAAGCAGATGAAGGCAGAGCGTGAAAGAAGAGCAAAGATTCTTGACGCAGAAGGCGATAAGCGTTCTCAGATTCTTGTTTCAGAGGGCTTAAAGGAATCTGCTATCCTCAAGGCTGACGCTATCAAGGAGAGTAAGATTCGTGAGGCACAGGGTGAAGCTGAGGCTATTATGACAGTTCAAAAAGCCTATGCTGACAGCTTGAAGATGTTGAACGAGGCTTCTCCGACAGATAAGGTTATCGCACTTAAGAGTCTTGAAGCTTTTGAAAAAGCCGCCGACGGCAGAGCAACAAAGATTATTATTCCGTCCGAGATTCAATCTATGGCAACTCTTGCCGCAACATTGAAAGAAATGGTTTCGGATAAAAATATAGATATTTCCCCGAAGTCTGAAAAGCCTAAACAACAGATTCAGACAACTGAAACAAATAACTGAAAAACTAATTCTCGGAGGTTATGACAATGCACTTTACATTGCGTGAAAATTCAATTTTTGGCGTAGGGTGTATAAGTGTATTCAAAAACAGATGACAACTAAGGCTGTGGAGCATATCCACAGCCTTGTGTTGTTTATTGTTAATATTATTTTGTCGTGAATTGAAACTTTAAGGAGAATATAGTATGATTACACTAAAAAAAGTTGAGTTAGCAGATAAAGATAAATTTTGGAATATATTTCAAAAGTATTGCTATGAAATGTCAGCGTTTTATGATATGGATTTAGATTCAAATGGTAATTATGAATATGAATACTTCGATGCATATTTTGAGGAAAATAGTAGAATTGCTAATTTTATTTTTGATGATAAAGCCTTGATAGGTTTTGTTATGATAAACAAGCATTCGTGTCTAAATGAGGTAATAGATTATTCAATAGCAGAATTTACTATATTTCCAAAGTATAGAAAAAATCATTATGCTATAAAATCAATCTGTCGTATTTTTGAATCATATCTTGGCAGATGGGAGATTAAATTCAGTAATTATAATATACCGGCAAAAGCCCTTTGGCTAAAGGCAACAAAAAATTTTGTACCTCAAATATCGTCATTTGATGAAACTGAGACAGTGTTATCATTTGTTGTAAAGTGATAAATCCCAATTTAGATTTTCGGTATGGTTTTGCTATGATAAATAATTATTTGTAGCTTCATTGAAAAATATAATTTTATGATAATATCTATCTGTACAAATAGTAACTTGTAAGGAGGATATGTTATTTATGTTTAAAAATTTTTTTAAAAAGATAAAAGGAAGCAAATTAACGGCAGTATTATCTATTGTAATGATAGTATCAAGTATTGTGAGTATTATATGTGGATATTATGTTGTGTCAAGCGTTGTTAATCTGATATTATGGATATTAGTACTTATATGCAGTATAAAAGGTTGGTAAATTACAATTTGTATAATAAAAAGAAGATGAATTAGAATGTAAGAAAATAAAAGATTTACTTTGAGAAATCAGCAAGAGGAACTTGATAATTTCACAGACGAGGATATAATTGATTTTCTCGAAAATCTTTATAGCGATTGGAACGAATTTATAGTATTGTCGGCAGAAGATGTTCCGATAGACAGTGTTTCTTTTGTACAGGCATTTTGGAATGATGATATATTACATATGGAAATAGGCGTATTAACAGAGGAAAATCCAAAGCTTGCTCTTTATGAAAGCGATATGCCTATGGAAGATGGCAGAAAATTATTCTTAGATTTCTTCCATGGAAAATGGAGCGGAAATAATGATGAGTTTTCACTTTGCGAAATGCAGCCTTGATAAATCATAAATTATTAAAAAGGGGATAGATTAAAATGTCAGAAAAGAAAAAAGTAGCTATTATTATGGGAAGCGACAGCGATTTTCCAACAGTTTCAGGAGCAATTAAGACTCTTGATTCTTTCGGAGTTCCGTTTGAGGTTCATGTAATGTCTGCACACCGTACACCTGAGGCTGCGGAGAATTTCTCTAAAACAGCTAAGGCAAATGGTTTTGGTGTAATTATTTCAGCAGCAGGTAAGGCAGCACATCTTGGCGGAGTTCTTGCGGCTAATACTACACTTCCTGTAATCGGTATTCCGATAAAGTCCTCAACTCTTGACGGACTTGACGCACTTCTCGCAACTGTTCAGATGCCTTCTGGTATTCCTGTTGCAACAGTAGCTATTGACGGTGCTGCAAATGCTGCAATCCTCGCTGTACAGATGCTTGCACTTTCTGATGATGAGCTTGCTAAAAAGCTTGAGGACGAGAAGGTCAAGATGAAGAATGGCGTAGAGGCTAAGGACAAGGCTATTCAAGATAAGGTTAAGGAACTTTTGGGCAAAAATTAATTACTTTGATTCACCTTGAAATAAATAGGAGTTAAAATAATGACAGATTTATTTATTGAGGATAAAATCCACGATGAATGTGGTGTGTTTGGTATTTTCGGAAATGATGCAACTGATATTATTGACGAAACATATCTTGCACTTTATGCTTTACAGCACAGAGGAACTCTCGGTGCCGGTATTGCGATAAATGATAACGGCAATATGAGCGTTGTCAAGGGCTTTGGTGTTGTGCCGGAGGCTCTTCCCGAAAAGGAACTTTCAAGGCTTAAAAAGGCTAAAATTGCTCTTGGTCATGTCCGTCATACAACGGCTTCTGTTGCAAACGACAGAACATCAATTCAGCCTCTTCTTATGAGATATGTCAATGGTCAGCTCTCACTTGCTCTTAATGGTGCTTTGACTAATTATTCTGAGCTTAGAGAATATCTTCATCGTGGCGGTGCGATTTTCCAATCAAATAGTGATATTGAGGTTATCGCATATATCATAGCTCAAGAAAGACTTAAAACTGCAAGCATAGAAGAAGCTGTTCTGAATGCTATGGATAAAATTAAGGGTGCGTATTCAATGGTAATGATGGCACCATCACGCTTAATTGGTGTGCGTGATCCGAGAGGATTTAGACCACTTTGCATTGGTAAACTTGGTAAGAATTATATTATCACAAGTGAATCTTGCGTTTTCGATAGCCTTGGCGGAGAATTTGTAAGAGATGTCGAACCGGGCGAAATGGTTGTAATTGATGACGAGGGCGTACACAGCTATAAGAATAATTGCGGTGGTAAAACAAGCCTATGTCTTTTCGAGTTTGTATATTTCGCAAGACCTGATTCAGTTCTTGACGGTATGTGTGTAAATATTGCAAGACAGAGAGCGGGCATTGAGCTTGCTAAGGAACACCCTGTCGAGGCTGATATGGTATGTGCTGTTCCTGACTGCGGAATTGACGCCGCTATCGGTTATTCAATGCAATCAGGTATTCAATACGGCGTTGGACTTGTAAAGAACAGATTTATCGGCAGAGCCCACAACAATAGAAAGAAGCACGCTCAGTATAATTTGAGAATCAAGCTTAACGCTATGAAATCAAATGTTCAGGGCAAAAGAATTGTTCTCATTGATGATTCTATAGTTAAGGGTGAAACAAGTAAGCATATTGTTTCAATGCTAAAGAAAGCAGGAGCTAAGGAAGTTCATCTTAGAATTTCTTCTCCACCATTTAAGTATCCTTGCTATTTTGGCACAGATATTGACAGCACAGATAATCTCATAGCTGCACATAAGAGCATTGATGAGATGTGTGCTGAAATCGGTGCAGATTCTCTTGGTTTCTTAAGCATAGACGGTTTGCATAGAATTGCTGATGAATGTAAGATTGATTTCTGCGACGCTTGTTTCAGCGGAAATTATCCAATAGAGGCTTCAAGACAATCACACGAGGATAAATATTCAAAGAAGCTCTAAGCTAAAATTTGCTTGTTAAAATAATTTTAATATATTTTTCGGAGGTACAATATGAAAAGCTACAGTGACAGCTATAAGGCTGCGGGTGTTGATGTTACAGCAGGTTACAAGGCGGTTGAACTTATGAAGGCTCATGTCGCTAAGACAATGACTTCCGGTGTTCTTTCAGGAATAGGCGGTTTCGGCGGTCTTTTCGAGCTTGATGTTGAAAATATCAAAAAGCCTGTTCTTGTTTCCGGTACAGACGGTGTTGGCACGAAGTTGAAAATTGCTTTCCTTATGGATAAGCACGATACAGTTGGTATCGACTGTGTTGCTATGTGCGTAAACGATGTTATCTGCTGCGGTGCAAAGCCACAATTCTTCCTTGACTATATAGCAGTAGGCAAGAATGTTCCTGAGAAGATTGCTTCAATCGTTTCTGGCGTTGCAGAAGGCTGTATTCAGAGTGGTTGTGCTTTGATTGGTGGAGAAACTGCTGAAATGCCCGGTTTCTATCCAGTTGATGAATATGACCTTGCCGGTTTCTCTGTCGGTGTTGTAGATAAGGATAAGATTCTTGACCCATCAACACAAAAAGCCGGAGATGTAATGATTGGTATTAAATCAAGCGGTGTTCACTCAAATGGCTTTTCGCTTGTCCGTAAGGTATTCTATGTAAACGAGGAAACTCTTTCTACATACTATGATGAGCTTGGTGCAACTCTTGGCGAAACACTTCTTACACCAACTAAGATTTATGTTAAGGCTGTTCAGTCTTTACTTGACGCAGTTAAGGTTAAATCTATTTCTCATATCACCGGCGGAGGTTTCTATGAGAATATTCCTCGTTCACTTCCAAAGGGACTTTCTGCTAAGATTGCAAGAGCTGATGTACAGGTTCTTCCAATATTTGATTTGATTGCTAAGGTTGGTAACATTCCTGAGCATGATATGTTCAACACATTTAATATGGGTGTTGGTATGACAGTTGTAGTAGACAAGGCTGACGCAGATAAGGCTATCGCAGCAATTAAGGCAGCAGGCGAAGAAGCTTATGTTCTCGGCGAACTTGTTGAAAGTGACGAGGGTGTTATCATCTGCTAATTTTCGGGAGAGTATAATATGAAAAATATAGTTGTTCTCGTTTCTGGCGGTGGTACTAATCTTCAGGCTTTGATAGACGCACAGGAGAGCGGAATAATCAAGGGTGGCAAAATTACTTGCGTTATAGCTTCTAAAGAGGGTGCTTATGCTCTCGAAAGAGCAAAAAAGCATAATATCAAGGGAATAGTTTGTCCAAGAAAGGAATATCCTGATTCAGTTTCTTACAGCAAGGAGATTCTAAGACTTCTTCAAGAAGAAAAGGCTGATTTGATTGTTTATGCCGGCTTTATGATTATCCTTGATGAAATGGTTTCTCGTGCGTATCCTAATAGAATAATGAATGTTCACCCTGCACTTATTCCATCATTCTGCGGAAAGGGTTTTTATGGACTTAGAGTTCATGAAGCCGCACTTGAAAAGGGCGTTAAGGTTACAGGTGCGACAGTCCATTTTGCCAATGAGGTATGCGATGGAGGACCTATCATTCTGCAAAAAGCTGTTGATGTTCTTGAGGACGATACACCTGAAACACTTCAACGCAGAGTTATGGAACAGTGTGAGTGGAAGATTCTCCCTGAGGCAGTATCACTTTTCTGTCAGGATAGACTTGAAGTTGTAGATGGAAAGGTTCATATTCGTAGTAAATAATAAAAAATATGCTACTGAACTGGCGAACACAGTTCGCCCCTGCGATTTGTTAACCAACTTAATTTAAGACAGTTAAAAGTTTCGCTCAAGCCTTTTTAAAGCGGCGAGCCGCCGCCCCCAAGACGCGTAGTCGGTTTTGCAAGCAAAACCTCGATATTCTAAACCGACTTTTATTCATGCGGAGGAAGTAATTACCAAATGGGTGAAAAAGCATAAAATAGTAAACGAAAGGAAGTCGAAAATGATAGATATTAAAGAAGAATTAAGCGGAAACACATATCCCGGCAGAGGAATTATTATAGGAAAAAGTGATGACGGCGAGAAAATAGTTATTGGCTATTTCATTATGGGCAGAAGCGAAAACAGCCGTAACAGAATTTTTGTTGCTGAGGGTGCAGACCTTAAAACAAAGGCTTTCGATGAATCAAAGCTTCAAGATCCATCTTTGATTATTTATGCACCGGTAAGAGAAATCGGTGAAACAACAGTTGTTACAAACGGCGACCAAACGGACACTGTTCGTGATTTCATTCTTGAGGGAAAATCCTTTGAGGACGCTCTCAGAACTCGTACATTTGAGCCGGACCCACCGAATTTCACACCAAGAATTTCGGGTATCGTAAATCGTCACGACGGAACATTCTCATATAAGATGTCTATTCTCAAGAGCGATAATAACAGAGAAGAAGCTGTACTCAGATTTTTCTATGAGTATGCAGAGCCTATTTCCGGCGAGGGACATTTTATCCACACATATGAGCATGACGGTAGTCCTATTCCGTCATTTAAGGGTGAGCCAAAGCGTATAAAGCTTTCAGGCAATATTGACGAATTTACAAAACAGGTTTGGGAAAACCTTAATCCTGATAATAAGGTTTCATTCTTTGCAAGATATATCGACATCAAAACAGGCAAGACTGAATCTCGTATTGTAAACAAAAATTCATAATAAAAGGAATGAGCAGAATGAACGAATTAGAACTCAAGTACGGTTGTAACCCTAACCAGAAGCCATCAAGAATCTTTATGGAAAACGGAGAAGATTTACCTATTGAAGTTCTCAATGGTAAGCCCGGATATATTAACTTCCTTGATGCTTTCAATAGCTGGCAGTTGGTTTCAGAGCTTAAAGCAGCAACAGGACTTCCGGCAGCAGCGTCCTTCAAGCATGTAAGCCCAGCTGGTGCAGCTGTTGCAACAGAACTTTCTGATACTCTCAAGAAGATTTATTTTGTTGACGATTTGGAGCTTTCTCCTATTGCAAGTGCATATGCAAAGGCTCGTGGTGCAGATAGAATGTCCTCATACGGTGACTGGGCAGCCCTTTCTGATATTTGTGATAAGGAAACAGCTTTAATTCTCAAGCGTGAAGTTTCTGACGGTATTATTGCTCCCGGTTATACAGATGAAGCACTTGAAATCCTCAAGAGCAAGAGAAGAGGAACATATAATATAGTTAAGATTGACCCTAATTATGTTCCGGCAGCTATTGAGCATAAGCAGGTTTACGGTGTTACTTTTGAGCAGGGCAGAAACAGCCTCAAGATTGACGAGGAATTGCTTAAGAACTTCCCGACAGACAACAAGACTTTCACCGATGAGGCAAAGCGTGATTTAATTATCGCTTTGATTACACTCAAGTATACACAGTCAAATTCTGTTTGTTATGCAAAGGATGGACAGGCTATTGGTGTCGGTGCAGGTCAGCAGTCAAGAATCCATTGCACAAGACTTGCAGGAAACAAGGCTGATATATGGTATCTCCGCCAAAATCCAAAGGTTATGGCACTTCCATTCAAGGAGGATATTCGCCGTCCTGACCGTGACAACACTATTGATGTTTATATTTCTGACGACTATGAAGATGTTCTTGCAGACGGTATCTGGGAACAGTTTTTCACAGAAAAACCGGAGCCTCTTACTCGTGAGGAGAAAAAAGAATGGCTCAAGACATTCAGTGGAGTATCTCTTGGTTCAGACGCATTCTTCCCATTTGGTGACAACATTGAGAGAGCCCATAAGAGTGGTGTAGAATTTATTGCACAGCCGGGCGGTTCTATTCGTGATGATAATGTTATTGAGGTTTGCAACAAGTATAATATCGCAATGGCATTTACAGGAATCAGACTTTTCCATCACTAATAAAAAACCTTAACTTCATAGAAAAGAGGTATATAAAATGGATATACTTATGCTTGGAAGTGGCGGCAGAGAACACGCACTTATCAAGAAATTAAAGGAAAGTCCTAAAGCAGGAAAAATTTATTGTGCCCCAGGTAATGGCGGTATTTCAAAAGACGCTGAGTGTGTTAATATCAGCGTTATGGATAAGGAAGGCATTATTGCTTTTGCTAAAGAAAAGAATATAGACCTTGTTTTCGTTGCACCTGATGACCCACTTGCTGCAGGTGTTGTTGACGCTCTTAACGATGCAGGAATCAGAGCTTTCGGCCCTGTTGCAAAGGCTGCTGAAATCGAGAGCAGTAAGGTTTTCTCTAAGAACCTTATGAAAAAATATAATATTCCGACTGCTGGTTATGAGGTTTTCTCTGACCCTGAAAAGGCTATTGCATACATTGAGGAGCAGAATAAGTTTCCGACAGTTATAAAGGCTGACGGACTTGCTCTTGGTAAGGGTGTTATTATTGCACAAAACCTTGAGGAAGCTAAGGACGCAGTTAAGGAAATTATGGAAGATAAGAAGTTCGGTGAATCCGGAAACAATGTTGTTATCGAAGAATTTCTTACAGGTCCTGAAGTTTCTGTTCTTGCATTTACTGACGGCAAGACACTCAAACCTATGATTTCCTCTATGGACCATAAACGTGCATTAGACGGCGATAAAGGACTTAACACAGGCGGTATGGGCACAATTAGTCCTAACCCTTACTACACAGACGATATTGCAGAAGTTTGTATGAAGACAATCTTTATGCCGACTGTTGAGGCTATGAACAAAGAGGGCAGACCTTTCAAGGGATGTCTTTACTTCGGACTTATGCTTACACCGGACGGACCTAAGGTTATCGAATACAATTCTCGTTTCGGAGACCCTGAGGCACAGGTTGTTCTTACACTTCTTGACAGCGATTTGGTCGATATTGTCAATGCTGTTATTGATGAAAAGCTTGACGAAGTAGACATCAAGTGGTCAAATGATAATGCTGCTTGTATAGTTATGGCAAGCGGTGGTTATCCTGAAGCATACAAAAAGGGTATCGAGATGAACGGCTTTGACGAGAACGGTCAGGTTGACGGTGCAGTTGTTTTCCACGCAGGAACTAAGTTTGAAAACGGAAAGTTCTATACAAACGGCGGTAGAGTCATAGGTGTTACTGCAAAGGGAAAAACTCTTGAGAAAGCTCTTGACAACGCTTATGCGGCTGTTGAGAAAATCAACTTTGACGGCGCTCATTACAGAAAAGACATAGGCAGAACAAGAAAGTAATTATTCTGACCTTAAAATATGACATAAATTCAGCCCCCGACTGTGAGATAATAAACGCAGTCGGGGGTGATTTTTTTGCATAGGGTTATATACATAGACATACTGTTTTGCGTGAACTTCATTGTCGATTTTATGCTGTTGCTGTCGGTAAGGAAATTTCTTTCTCTAAAAGCAAGATACCGAAGAATGGTTTTAGGAAGTTTAGTTGGAGCAATTTCGTCATTTGTAATATTTCTGCCGCCGATGAATGAATTTCTAAGCCTTATAATTCGGCTTGTGACGGCTTTTGCGGTAGTTTTTGCAACATTTTTTCCGACAAGCAGAAAATCTTTTCTGAAAGCAGTATCAGCATATTTTCTTATAACTTTTTGTTTCTGCGGAGCTTGTATTGCTTTTTTTATGCTGTTTTCACCGCCTGTTGCTATAAGGAACGGTGCTGTTTATATAGATATTTCACCGATTATGCTTGTAGGAATAATTTTAGCCTGTTACATAATTATTCGGATTATTTGCAGAGTAAGCGGTCGTTCTTTAGCAAGTCAGGAAATTTGTTGGCTTATGATTGAGAATAATGAAAAAAGCGTTAAGCTGATTGCTAAAACGGATACGGGAAATATGCTGAAAGAACCGTTCTCAAATCTACCTGTTATAGTCGCAGAAAGAGAAAAGCTCGAAGTAATTTTGCCAAATGAGATTTCAAATTATCTTGCAAAGACTGTTTCGGTTAGCAATACTTCTTGTGATTATGTAAGCGGTATAAGACTTGTTCCATATAATAGTGTGGGCGGAGAAGGTTTATTACCGGCATTTAAACCTGATTCTATAAAAGTTATTTTAAACGGAAAAAGTATAAAGTCAGAGGCGTATATCGCAGTAACAAATAGAAAACTATCGGAAAGTTTTTCAGCAATAATTCCATCAGAAATTATATTAAATTAGCGGAGGAAAACAGTATGAATATTTTTCAGAAAATTATATGTATAGTCAAATTTAAGCTGCTAAAGTATAAGCTTTCAAAATTCGGTGAGGTTCATTATATAAACGGTTCAGAAACACTTCCTGCACCACTCAAAAAAAACGAGGAAGAGTTGGTAATGAAAAAATTAGCCGAGGGCGACGAATCAGCAAGAGAAACTTTGATTACGCATAATTTAAGGCTTGTAGTGTATATTGCAAAGAAGTTTGAATCAAAATCGGCAAGCGTAGAGGATTTGATTTCTATTGGCACGATAGGTCTTATAAAGGCGGTGAGAACCTTTAATCCCGAAAAAAACATTAAGCTTGCGACCTATGCTTCTCGCTGTATCGAAAATGAAATTCTTATGTTTCTTAGAAAAAGTTCACAGCAAAAAAACGAAATTTCTATAGATGAACCGCTTAATGTTGATTGGGACGGCAACGAACTTCTTATTTCAGATATATTGAGTTGTGATGAAGATAGTGTAAACTGCAATATTGAGCGCGAATCCGAACATAAGCTGTTACTTATGGCTGTAGATAAGCTATCAGCAAGAGAACGGGAGATTATGGAACTCAGATTTGGTTTGAATGGTAAATGCGAGCATACTCAAAAACAGGTTGCAGATAAGCTGAAAATTTCTCAGTCTTACATATCAAGGCTTGAAAAAAAGATAATTGCAAGATTGAAAAAAGATTTAGAAATGTCAAATTTTATATGATAATAGGGGTTTTGGCTTTTGCCAAGGCCCTTTTTACTTGCGTTGTTAATAGTTCTTTATTACTCATAATTTACGAATTGTTCTTTTTTTGTGTATTGACACACAAATTTATGAATGATATTATAAAATATAGATTTTTAAAATTTTTGTTGAAATATGCAATAAATGAAATGAGGTTATTTACTTGATAAAAAAATCACTTGCACTAATTATGGCAGCGATGATTGCTATGTCGTTTACAGCTTGTAATGGTAGCTCCAATGAAGAATCTTCTGTTGAATCTACTAATACATTATCTTCCGCAGAAAGCAGCGTTGCATCAGAAGCCGAATCAAAGACTACATCAAATTCAGAATCAAGCACCACATCATCTGAAACAAGCCAATCTACTAAGTATTCAATTTCAGATTTGAAAATTCCAGACAGTTGTGGACCGCTTTTAAAGCCGGCGTTGCAGGAATTTATGAACACAATGGATTCAGAAAAATATCTCATAAAGTATTCTGTTGAATATCTTACAGAATCTACGAATGGCAAGGTTGTTAAAGGTGTAAATACTGTTAAGAGAAGTGGCGACAAAATATCTTCATTTATGGAAACAGAAGACTATGACGCAAATCTCCAAATAGTTAAAGATAATAAAGTCTATGAAGTTGATGACAACAAAAAGACTGTAACATGGGCAAATGTAGAGGAAGGCCTTGTTGATAACTTTACAGTTTATACCGCAAATATTTTCTATATCAACACGCTTGAACTTTGCGGAAGTGGCAAAGAAACAATAAATGGCAAGGAATATGATTACGAAGAATATAAAGAACCTGAGAATGCCAGTTCTGCATCATCAACGACATCTTCTGAATCATCGGGAGAAAATAGCGTTGTAAGGGCAAGATATTATTTTGATAGTGACGGAAAGTTGGCAGGCTTAAAGCATACACAGGGAGATTATTACTATACAACAATGATTCTTGAGCTTAGCCAAAATGTAAGTGATTCTGATTTTGAATATCCATCAGATTATAAACTTACAGAGAGAAGTGAACTTTCTGAGGATTCAGTTGCTTCTTCAACATCATCTTCAACTTCATCAAACTAAAATAGGAGTATTAAAATGAAAAGATTTTTTGCAATTATATTATCAGCACTTATTCTAACTTCTTTTGCAGCTTGCAATAATAATTCTGCAACTGAAACAAACACTTCTAAAGCAGAAGGCGGAACATCAAGTTCTACATCAGAGAGTGGAAACAAGAGTTCCTCAGATTCAAATTCAGGAAGTAAGGTTTCTTCTGAAACTGATAGCAGTTCTTCAAAATCAGAAAGTAAATCTTCAGAAACCGCATCTTCCTCAGAAACTTCTAATACAAACAAGCTTTCAAACGCTTCTATGGCAAAGGCTGCAGGAGCTTTGCTCAAAGATGGCTTACATAATTTCTTTGTAGAGCTTGACGAGGATAAATATCGTCTTGAGATTGATATGTCTACAACCACATCTGATAAATCTAAGATTGTTATAATAACTCGTGAAGGAAATGATATTTCTGCGGCAACAGGCGACTCTAAGGATAATCTTAGCAAATCTATCATTAAGGATAACAAGGGCTATGTTATTGATGATACAGAAAAGACTGTAACTTGGTCTGAGTTTGAGGAAGGCTATGCAGAAAACTATACAGAATATCTTGCACAGCTTTTCTATATTACCGATATAGAAATGATTAAGAGTGGAAAGGAAAAATTTGGCGATAAGGAAATGGAATATGAAGAATATAAAATCTTAGCCTCCTCATCGTCTTCAACATCTTCTGATGCTTCAAAAGCTGAGGAACAGCATGTAAGATATTATTTCGATAACAAAGAATTCAAGGGAATGAAAATTATTAACGGAAATGATTATTATTCCCTCAGAATTGCTTCTATGACACATGAAATTCCTAATGGAGAATTTGATTATCCATCAAATTACAAGCTTGTTCAGGCAAAAGAATATTCATATACAATAGATGGTTCTTCAAGTGCGGAATCAAGCAAATCTTAAACAAGTTCAAACTCTTAATAAATCAGAGAAAACCTCTTGCCAAAAGGCGAGGGGTTTTTAGCATATTTTTGAAAAAAAGCTTGAATAAAACCTAAATATATCATAAAATTATAATAAAATTTATAAGTTTGGAGAGAAAGTTGTGAGAATTGGTGCGTCGACAGCTTGTTTATATCCTATGGAAACAGAAAATGCCGTAGCTACGCTTATAGAAAATGGATTTCGCATAATAGAAATTTTTTTCAATTCATTTTCTGAACTTGAGCCTGAATATCTTGAAGAACTTCATGAATATATTCTGAAATATGATTGTGAGGTTGTGTCTATACATCCTTTTTTATCGAGAATAGAGCCATTTCTGTTTTTTTCAAATTATGAACGGAGATTTTATGATACTGTTGATTTTTACGAGAAATTTTATAAGGCGGCTCAAATTTTAGGCGCCAAAAAACTTATACTTCATGGAGGTGCTTTTCCGGATAGATATAAACTTTCTGATGAAGAATATTGCAGACGCTTTGAAATTCTTGCAAAAAGGGGAGAGAATTTTGGAGTAGATATTCTGCACGAAAATGTAAATAAATTTCGTGCGTCATCGCCTGATTTTATAAGAGCTATGAAAAGAATAATTCCGGATAATGCAAAATTTACGCTCGATTTAAAACAAGCTGTGCGTTCGGGATATAGCCCCTTTGAAATTCTAAATTCAATGGGAGATGGCTTGAAACATATTCATATAAATGACCATATGGACGAAAAAGATTGTCTTCTTCCGTTTTGCGGAAACTTTAATTATAAAGAATTTTTTTTAGAATGTAAAAAGATTGGTTACGACGGAGATATTATTATAGAAGTTTATAGAACTAATTTTAACAATGTTTCAGAACTTATGGAGAGTGCAAAATTGCTTTCTAAAATGCTTTTATAGAATAATATAGATAAAATAAATTTGATTTTTGTCTTGAAATAAAAATATATTAAAATTATTCAAAAGTGCTTGAAGTTATTAATAAAATATGGTAAAATTTATGGTACTTGAATTGTTTTAAAAACTTTATTGTTAGGAGGATCAATATGTTAAAACATATTGTTTTTTGGAAAATCAAAGACAATGAAGATAAAGAAAAAAATATGGAACAAATGGTCAAGATGCTTTATTCATTGGACGGAAGGATTAAAGGTCTTGAGTCTGTTGAACTTGGCTACAATTTAGATTCCTCATCGGAATATGATGTTGTTCTATATTCTGTTTTTAAATCTCCCGGAGCTTTGAAATTCTATCAGAATCACCCAGACCATGTTAAGTGTAAAAAATTTATTTCAACTATTGCAGAAAAAAGAGTAGCTTTTGATTTTGTGCCAGAGGACCCTGATTTCTTGGATATAGAACCTGACATACTTGATTTTGAAAAGAAAAAAGAGCCTATACCAGTTGTAGATATAAGAGAGCCTAAACTTGCCGAACCGCCTATTGAAAAGATAGAAGCACCAAAATCTGATGATAAAAAATTGCAGATAGATGTTTCTGATATTCAAACCTCTTCAAATGAATATCAAAGTCTTGTAAGGCCTGTTATTCCGGGTATAAATGCTCCAATTGATTTTGTGCCAACAGAAGAGCCTGAACCAGATTATAATATTATCCCTGATTTTATACAGAAGTCTATTAAAGAAGCTCAGGAAGATTATGATGTTTTAGAGGCTATTGTTGATGAAGAAGACCCTTATGGCTTTGAAGTTGCGAGTGAGCCTGAGAAACCAATCGAGGTTGAAAAGCCGGTTGAGGCTGTAAAACCATTTGAGGTTGAAAAGCCAGTCGAAGCTGTAAAACCAGTCGAGGCTGTAAAACCATTTGAGGTTGAAAAGCCAGTCGAAGCTGTAAAACCAGTCGAGGTTGTAAAACCAGTCGAGGTTGAAAAACCAGTTGAGGCTGAAAAGCCAGTCGAGGTTGAAAAGCCAGTCGAGGTTGAAAAGCCAGTCGAAGCTGAAAATCCGGTTGAGGTTGCAAAGCCAGTTGAGGCTGAAAATCCGATTGAGGTTGCAAAGCCAGTTGAGGCTGAAAATCCGATTGAGGTTGCAAAGCCAGTTGAGGCTGAAAATCCGGTTGAAGCTGAAAAACCGGTTGAGGTTGCAAAATCAGTGGAAACTACTCCGATGCCTTTTGAATCAAAACCTAAAGTAAGTGAAGCAGATATTCCTCCTATACCTGTAAAACATAGAAAATCTCGTTTGTTTGGTGGCAAGAAAGAAGAGGAAGAGAATACTTCAAAAGAAGTTGATATGACAAACAAATGGCGTTGTCCATCATGTGGTCGTGTTAATGCTAATTATGTTGGTACTTGTGGCTGTGGCGCATCTAAGCCTTTAGATAATTTTGGTTTTATGTCAACAGATAATAGCTCGGAGTCTAAGCCTGAAACAAAGCCAGCACATGAAGAAACACCATCAAACGCATGGAGATGCCCTAAGTGTGGCGCTTTACATGCGAATTTTATAACTGATTGCAGATGCGGTTATGTTAAGCCTGATGGCTTCACAGTAAATCCATTGGTAGGTGGTTTGAACTCTGATAATTCAAATAATCTTCCGCCATTTGCTCCTATGAGAGCGGTTGATATTGAATCTAAACCTCAAAGAGAAATAGGTACAGATATGCCTAAACCTGCTCCAATGGAAATTTCTTCAGTTGATAAAGAAAAGATTCGTGATTTGAAATTTGGTGAACATAAATTAGGCTTTGGTAAATCAGCTTCAAACGAGCCTAAGAAATCAGGGCCGCAGTCGGTTCAAACAAAACCGGAAAAGAGGTCATTCTTCGGACGCAAGAAGAAAGAAGAGGAAGTTAAGCAAGAAATTGATATGACTAAATTCTGGAAATGCCCAAAATGCGGAAAATATAATCATAACTATGTTGGTACTTGTGGTTGTGGTGAAACAAAGCCGTTTGATTTTGATTTCGGAGCAACTACTAAGGAAGAAGATACTTCATTCATTCCTAAATCAAATGCTTGGAAATGCCCTCAGTGCGGAAAACTTAACAATAACTTTGTTTCTATTTGCCACTGCGGATATAATAATTCGGATACGACTGAATAAAATTAATACATTTTAAGAAAATAAATAAGACAGTACAATTTGTAAACTATGGACAAGTTGTACTGTCTTTTATTTTTAATCTTTTCTTTTTTTGATTTTGGAAAGAGGATTGCTTTCAGCAGCTTTTTCCATTTGTGTGTTTGAAAGATGTGTATAGATTTCTGTTGTGCTGAGACTTTCGTGACCAAGAATATCTTTGAGTATTCGAATATCAACATTTCCGTGCTGATACATAAGAGTAGCGGCGGTATGCCTTAGTTTATGAACAGAATATCCTGTAGAACCATTTAATGATGTAAGACCGATTTCGGAAAGATATTTTTTGACAAGCCATTGAACAGTTTTAGGGCTTATTCTATTTCCATTTCTGCTGATAAACAGAGCGTTTTTATCCTTAGATGACTTAATGCTTCCATTAGGGCGAAGGGGGAGGTAGTCTTTAATTGCAGATATACAGGCTTCATTCAGATAAACTATTCGTTCCTTACTACCTTTACCGAAAAGCCTTAGAGTTTTTTCTTCATAGTTTATATCGGTGAGATTTATTCCGACAAGCTCAGAAAGACGCATACCACAATTCAGAAATAGTGTCAATATGCAATAATCACGCTCTTTATATTTTCCGTCAACAGTATTGAGAAGTTCTATGCTTTGCTCTAAAGATAGAAATTTCGGAAGCTTTTTTGATAATTTTGGGGTATCAAGTCCCTTAGAGGGGTCGTATTCGATTAAATTAAGCTTTTGATATAAAAAATTGAAAAAAACTCTTATCGCACAAGATTTTCTTGCACGGGCCGCCGCTCCGTTATGTCGTGCATTGATACAATAGTTCATAAAATAGCTTATATCATTAAAACTGATTGTTTTTATGAAATCAAGGTCTATATCATCTATTGTGATTTTTTCTTCGTCGATATTTTGGTCTACGATTCCCTTGTGCTTTTTCATATATCTGAAAAATGTACGCAAACTAATAAAGTATTCATTGACAGTATTTTCTGAGCGGCCTTTTACATTCTGCATATAGCTTAGAAATTGCTGTAAAAGTTCAAAGGATTCATCAAGATATTGCTTTTTCATAAATTTACCCCCATAAAAAGCATCTAATTTAATTATAACATAATACCTCTATAAATTCAAAGTTTCGACAGAGCGGTGACAAAAATTTATTGAAAAATTTGTACTAAATTGCATATTTTTTTATTAACAAATTCTTGAAAAATATGTAAATATTGTATATAATGTTCTTGTACGATTTTTTAAGCTGTTATTATATTATTTATGAGGAGATTTAATGAAACAATTTAAAATTATTTTGGCAGCATTAGTTGCAGCAACTATGATTCAGGCAGTTCCTATAACTGCAAATGCAAAAACAGACAATGATACTTCGAAATCAATAGTCACACAAAATACTGTACCGGATAAAATCATAAAAACTATTGATATTCAAATTGAAGCAAAAAGTGGTTCGGATATTACATCTAAAGTTCAACAGGCCCTTAATGTCGCAAGAGATTTTGCGATGGATAGTGTACCGTATAGAATTATTATTCCTAAGGGTACTTATACTATTTCTTCCACACTTGAGATTTATAGTAATACACAGATTTATGCAGTAGGGGCTCATATAATCAAGCAAAACCTTTCAGGAGGTATGCTAAGGACAGCTTTTCCAAGAGGTGGAAATCAACTTTATGGATATTCAGGATATAAGAATATTAAGATTGTTGGCGGAATCTGGGACGGAAATTCAGAAAGTCCTAAATATGGAGAAGGAAAGTGCAAGGTATTTTCAAGCTTTAGATTTGCACACGCTACCAATATAACACTTGAGAATCTTTCTGTAACCAATAATGTAGGTTCACATCATGTGGAGCTTGGAGGTATTGATGGCGTTACAATCACAGACTGTACTTTTGAAGGTTATAAGGACGGTGGCATTTCTGGCGGCAAAGAAGCGATTCAGCTTGATGTTATGTATAGTTCTGATGTTTTTATAGGATATCCTGCTTTTGATGATACGCCTTGTATAAATGTGAAAATATCGAATAATAAATTTAAGAATGTAAACAGAGGTGTGGGAAATCATACTGCCGTAAACGGAGTTTATTTTGAAAATATAGAGGTTACAAACAATATTTTTGAAGATATTACACAACAATCAGTTATTGCACTAAACTGGAAAAATTGTAATATATCAGGCAATACTATGAAAAATGTAGGTTCTGGTGTGGATTTTAAGTATATGGAACCAAATTTGTATAATAATCCTAAGGTTGGCAATGCAAAAATAGATTCAAATGCTAAAGCAACTATCTCAAAAAATATTATATCATTAAGTAAAAATGCAGATACAAATCTTCCATATGTTTTTGGTATTCGTGCATGGGGTATGACTATTACAGAATCAAATAATAAAAATTCACTTCCGGAAGAAAATTACTATGTTGAGGATGTGAATATTTCTGATAATAATATTACTGCATTTGGCAAGGTTAATGCCGGAATTTCCGGAAGATTAATGAATGATAGTAAAATCTATGAAAATGTAATAGATTTTTCAAATTCTAAAGGAAGTGAAGATAGCAGAGGTATCTATCTAAAACAAAGTAATGGTAATAGAATAGAAAATAATAATTGCCATAAAATTAACGGTTCCGGCGGAAATGGTATACATCTTTCGGCAAGCGATAAAAATATTATAAAGACAAATACTGTTACCGAATGTACCGGAAGCGGTATTTCACTTAATACTTATTCAAATGAAAATCAGATTATAGGCGGTAGCGTTTTCGGAAACCTTGTAAATGGGATTTCTTTAAATTCAAGCAATGCAAATACTATAAAGAATATAAGCAAAATTAAGGGTAATGGTAATTATGGAGTTGCGCTAAGTAGTTCTTCAAGCGGTAATAAAGTTACAGATGTAAGTGCTGATTCAAACAAAAAGAGCGGAATAGCTATACGTGGTTCAAGCTCAAATAATATACTTACAAATAATGTTTCTAAAAACAATGGCGGAAATGGTATTTTGATTTATAATTCTAACAATAACACTGTAAATCCATCTTCTTTCTTAGCTAATAATGATTACGGAATTACAATTTCAGGAAGCAGTAAATCGAATAAAGTAACTTCATGTAATTCAAGTAATAACCAAAAAGGTCAAATTGATATTACAGGTAAATCAAGTAACAATAATGTTGATGTAATAAGGACAAGCAGTGAGGCAAAGGGTATGATTCCGAGCGTTCCGCAAAATGCTAAGCTTGGAAGTCGTACATCTAATAAAATTAAAATTCAATGGAGTAAAAGTAAAAATGCAAGCGGATATTATATATATCGCAAAGACAGCAACGGTACTTATAAAAAAATAAAAACTATTGAGGGAGGTTCGGTACTTTCTTTCATAGATAGCGGATTGACTCCGAATAAAATTTATTCTTACAGAGTCACTGCCTATTATAAATCAAATAATAATGTTATAAACTCAAGCTATGCTAATAATATAAATTGCTCAACACTTCTTAAAGCGACAGATAAGTTTACAGGAACAGCTACTAAAAATACAATAACTCTTAAATGGAATAAAGTTTCAGGAGCTACAGGCTATTATGTATATAAATATGATGCAAAATCAAAGAGATATAAAACGCTTATAACACTGAATAGTGCAAATAGCCTTTCTGTAAAAGTGACTGGTCTTAATTCAAATACAAAATATAGTTATAAAGTTATGGCCTTTAAGAGCACAAATAGCGGTACTTTAAAAGGAGATGCTTCAAAAACTTTATCTATTACAACTAAGAAATGAGATTAAAAAAATCTATTGACAAAGCATTTTTAAAGTGTTATATTAGCATTAGAAATCAAATAGATTAAATGTAATGATAAGGAAGCGTTTTTCAAATACGGTTTCAAAAGAGAGCAGAGGTCATCGGCTGAAAGCCTTTGTGGAAACTATGATTAACGACACCGCCTTTGAACATTACTGCGAAATAAGCAGTAACGCCTGCCTGCGTTATGGACATTAACGAGATGACGGATTTTTATTATATTATCCGTTAAGCTTGGGTGGAACCACGGTGAAAATTCCCCGTCCCAATGTATCCTTAGTGATGCTTTGGGGCGGTTTTTATTTTGTCTGTTTGGTAAATTCTATTTTAATAAGGAGCTGTTGAAAAATGATTAAGGTAATGCTTAAAGACGGAGTTGTTAAAGAGTATGAGAGCGGAACAACAGTTGCAGAGGTTGCAAAGTCACTTGGTGCAGGACTTTATAAGTCTATGTGTGCCTGTAAGATTAATGGTAATGTCTGTGATGTAAGAACTCCACTTACAGAGGATTGTGAGCTTGCTATCCTCACTTTTGATAATGTTGATGGTAAAAAGGCTTTCTGGCATACTACATCTCATATTCTTGCTCAGGCTGTTAAGAGATTATATCCTGAGGCAAAGTTTGCTATTGGCCCTGCGATTGACACAGGCTTTTATTATGATTTCGATGTAGAAAAACCATTCTCTCCTGAGGACTTAGAAAAGATTACAGCGGAGATGAAGAAAATCGTTAAGGAAGGACTTGAGCTTGAAAAGTTTGAGCTTTCTCCTGATGAGGCTGTTAAACTTCTTGAGGAAAAAGACGAGCCATATAAGGTTGAGCTTTGCAAGGAACACGCAGATAAGGGAGAGCCAATCAGTTTCTATAAGCAAGGCGAATTTATAGACCTTTGTGCAGGTCCTCACCTTATGTCTGTTGCTCCTGTAAAGGCTATTAAACTCACAGCCTGTACTGGTGCATACTGGCGTGGAAACCAAAATAATCGCCAGCTTTGCAGAGTTTATGGTGTTTCTTTCCCTAAGGCATCTATGCTTGAGGAACATCTCAAGATGCTTGAGGAGGCTAAGGAGCGTGACCACAACAAGATAGGCAGAGAACTTGAGTACTTCACAACTGTTGACTATGTAGGTCAGGGACTTCCTGTACTTCTTCCTAAGGGTGCAAGAGTTATTCAGCTGCTCCAGAGATGGGTTGAAGATGTTGAGCAATCAAAGGGCTGCTTGTTGACAAAAACACCACTTCTCGCAAAGAGAGAACTTTATAAGATTTCAGGACACTGGGACCACTATCTTGATGGTATGTTTGTTCTTGGTGACCCATATGACGAGGAGAAAGAGTGCTTTGCACTTCGTCCTATGACTTGCCCATTTCAGTATCAGGTATTCCTCAATAAACAGCGTTCTTACAGAGAACTTCCTATGAGATTGACAGAAACATCTACACTTTTCAGAAATGAAGCAAGTGGCGAAATGCACGGACTTATCAGGGTTCGTCAATTTACAATCTCTGAGGGACACTATATTCTCCGTCCTGACCAGCTTGAGGAAGAATTTAAGAACTGCCTTGAGCTTGCAAAATATTTCCTTGATACAGTAGGTCTTCTTGAGAACTGCACATTCAGATTCTCTCAGTGGGACCCTGAAAATAAGAATAATAAGTATGAAGGTACAAAGGAACAGTGGGAAGAATCTCAGGCTGTTATGAAGAAGATTCTCGACCATATTGGACTCGATTACGAAATCGGTATTGACGAGGCTGCATTCTATGGTCCTAAGCTTGATATTCAGTATAAGAATGTTTTCGGTAAGGAAGATACAATCGTTACCATTCAGATTGATATGCTTGAGGCAGAAAGATTTGGAATGTACTATATCGACAAGGACGGTCAAAAGAAAATTCCTTATATTATTCACAGAACTTCACTTGGTTGCTATGAAAGAACTCTTGCTTATATGCTTGAGCGTTTTAATGGTGTACTTCCACTTTGGCTTGCACCTGAGCAGGTAAGACTTCTTCCTATCAAGTCAGTTCATAACGAATATGCACAGTCTATCGCAGATAAGCTGACAGCACTCGGAATGAGAGTAACTGTTGATAGCAGAGAAGAAAATATCGGCCCTAAGATTAAGAATGCAAGACTTGAGAGGATACCATATATTCTTGTTATCGGTGATAATGAGGTTGCCTCTAATACAGTTACAATTCGTTCAAGAAAAAGAGGCGAGATGCCTAATACTCCTGTTGATGAATTTATCAATATGGTTAAAACAGAGGTTGATACTAAAGAAAAATAATCTTTGTCTTAATTCTGAAATTCTATTATTAAATTAGCTATTTATCTATATTCAGCACAGCTCGGGTTTCGGGCTGTGCTTTTTTTATATATCATCTTTAAATATTATTGATAAAAACATTTTGATTTTTAGCAGAAATCAGTAAAAAATAACAAAATTATTCTGTATTTTTATACAATATTATAATTTAATTTTTGTTAGTTTATACTAAAAGTCTTCAACTTGATATAGCATACCGCACGAATGTGATAGCGGAAAATGTAAAGTTTTCTGTAAGTATTGACAAATTGAATGAAATCGTGTTTAATAAGATTAAGGAAATTGAGAAACTATATTTTTATAGTGGTAGATAAATATTATTGCATAATAAAATAGTATTGTTTGATAAATATTATGCTTTTTAAAATTTCGTCGAACTTATCTTGGTGTAAATTCGGAAATTTATTTTTAAAAAATCTATACAATAGAAAATATATAATTTCGTGTGATATAACATTCAAACTTAACATATTAAACTTCCGAAGTGAAACCGGTATTTTGTCGGCAAATGACAGGTGGTGAATTTTATGCTGAAATTTGAAGGAACGGCTATATCTATGGGTTACGCTATCGGAAAGATTCATTATTTGAACAATCCTAAGAAAAATATCCCAAGATATACAATACAAGATACAGAAAAAGAAATGGCAAGACTGATGGAAGCAATAGATATAGTTTATGACCAGCTAACTGTTTTGAATGAACGGGCGAAAGAGAGTATTGGAAATAAAAACGCCTTGATTTTTCAATTTCATCAGATGCTTTTGAATGATAATTCCCTTAGAGATTATTCGAAAAATATAATAGTAAATCAACATATGAATTGTGAATATGCGGTTAAAAAAACTTATGAGCATTTTTATAATATCTTCGCTAACTTAGAAGATGATTATATGAGAGAGCGTGCAGATGATATTGTTGATTTATCTAATAAATTACTCAATGTGCTTATGTCAGAAAATGAGGCAAATAAGGTTAATATAACTGAACCTCTTATTATTGCAGCAAGAGAGCTTTATCCAAGCGATACACTTTCTTTTAAGAAAGAAAATATTCTTGGTATTGTTACTAATGTTGGTTCTTTTACTTCTCATGCGTCTATTATATCAAGGATTATGGGTATACCTTCTATGTCTAATACTACTGCGGTTTTAGAGCGTCTGAATGGCAGGTATGCTATTCTTGACGGAGAGCAGGGAATACTATATGTCGACCCACCGGAAGGCTTGCTTTTGCAATACAAATCTAAGAAACAAAGATATGAAGAATATCGCAATATGCTTAATAGTCAAAAAAATCTTCCTACCGTAACTTTAGATGGAAAGAAAATAGGACTTTTGGCAACAATAGGTTCTATAGACGGCGCTCAAGTTGCAATAGATAATGATGCAGAGGGTATAGGATTTTTAAAGAGTGATTTTCTTTTTGCGGGTAGAGCCTCTTTACCAAGTGAAGAAGAGCAATTTATGGCATATAGAGCAATCTCAAAAACTATGGGAAAAAAGGTTACGAGAATATGTATGCTCGATATGCTTCCGGAACAGGAGTGTAGCTATTTTAATATATCAAAGGAAAATAACCCTGCTATGGGTATGCGAGGAATAAGACTTCTCCTTGAAAATCAAAGCATACTTAAAATGCAGTTAAGAGCTATATACAGAGCCTCAGCTTTTGGCAAGGTTTCTATATGTATTCCTATGGTATCATCTGTAAGCGAGGTACGCTCATTCAAAAAGACAGCTAAAGAAGTTCGTGATGAATTAAAGCGAGAGGGTATAAATTATGACCCGTCAACACAAATAGGAATAATGGTAGAAACACCTGCGGCGGCGGTTATAAGCGATATTCTTGCCGAAATGGTAGATTTTATAAGCATAGGCACTAATGATTTAACTCAATATACCTTAGCTGTTGACAGAAATAATGAGGACCTTATAAATTTCTATATAACAGCACATAAAGCGGTTCTAAGGCTTATTAAGCTTACCATACAAAACGCTCATAAGGCGGAAATTCCTGTTGGGATATGTGGTGACCTTGCCGCTGATAAACGACTTACAGAAAAATTCTTGAAATATGGTGCCGATAGCTTTTCAGTTATTCCGAGCAAGATACTTGAAATGCGTTCTGAAATAAGAAAAGTAGACCTCAAAGAAAAGAAATCAAAATAAAGGTGATTAGATGGATTCAAAACAGCGAGCATTGCTTGCGGTTGAGGCTTTAAAAAAAGAATATCCTGATGCGATATGTTCGCTTGTTTATACTGAGCCATTACAGCTTCTTATAGCGACAAGGCTTGCTGCACAATGCACAGATGCAAGAGTAAATATGGTTACTCCGGCATTATTTGAACGTTTTAAAACAGCGGAAGATTTCGCAGAAGCCGATGTGTCTGAGGTGGAAAAATATATTCATTCCTGCGGACTTTATAAAACTAAGGCGAGAGATATAGTTGCTATGTGTAAGATGCTTGTTTCAGATTTTGGCGGAGTAGTACCTGATACAATCGAAAAGCTAATAAAGCTTCCGGGTGTAGGAAGAAAGACAGCAAATTTGGTTGTGGGGGATATTTTCGGAAAACCTGCTGTGGTTGTCGATACTCATTGCATAAGAATAACATCAAAGCTTGGATTTCATTCAATTAAGGATGCAACTAAGATAGAAAAGATATTGAGAGATGTTCTTCCGTCAGAAGAAAGTAATGACTTTTGTCATAGACTTGTGCTTCACGGCAGGGCTGTCTGTGACGCACGAAAACCCAAATGCGATAAATGTTGTATGAATGGTTTTTGCGAATATTATATCCAAAATAAAAAAAATTAAAAATTGTGTGAGAAAGTGTAGCAGAGAAATCTGCTGCACTTTTTGTATGAAAGCTAAATGTTAGTTTATACAAGATTTATTGAGTGATTGTGCGTCCTTGCTGTGAATTTGTACCCAAAGGCTCTGTTGTAGGTAAGCATCTTTGGAAACTACAAGCCTTTAAAAAGGCTTGAGCGAAACTTTTAATTTTTATCAAGCTCCTGTTAATTAGCAATTAAATTTTGCTTAGAATTTCAAAAAGATGTTCCCTCAAACGGAAAAATATGCTATAATCAATTTATATCATACCGAAAGGATTGAATTTGATGAAATACGATGCCCGTCCATGTCCGCTGGTTAAGAAAACTCAGCTGACTGACACAATTTTTGATTTTAGAATTCTGAATAAAGAGCTTGCAGAAATTGCTAAGCCCGGACAATTTGTCCATATTCGTGTTCCGGGAAAAACTCTCCGCCGTCCGATTTCAATTTGTGATATAAACGGTTCAGAGTTTCGTCTTGTATTCGAGGTTCGTGGAGAGGGTACTGATATACTTTCGCAAACAGAAGTTGGCGGAGAGGTCGATATGATTGCTCCTTTGGGAAATGGCTTTAAGATAGAGCCGGACCAAAGAACAGTATTTATCGGCGGAGGTATTGGTGTACCTCCTATGTTATATGCGGCAAAACAGAGCAATAATGCAGTTACTATTACAGGTTTCAGAGATAAGAGTGCCGTTATACTTGAGAAAGATTTTAAATCAATCGACGAACATATTCTTATGACAGATAATGGCTCGGCAGGTAGACAGGGTTTTGTTACAGAGGCTCTGAAAGATGTTATAGGAAATGCTGATATGGTTTGTGCTTGTGGACCAATGGTTATGCTCAGAGGCGTTGCAGAAATTGCTCGTCAAGCAGGTGTGCCTTGCCAGATTTCTTTGGAGGAAAGAATGGCTTGCGGCGTTGGTGCTTGCTTAGGTTGTGCTGTACTTGTCAATAGAGAAGACGGCACACAAGGCTATAAGCATGTTTGCAAAAATGGTCCTGTATTTAATGCAGAGGAGGTTGTATTCTGATGGCAGATTTAAGCGTAAATATTGCAGGTGTAGAATTTAAGAATCCGATTATAGCAGCTTCGGGAACTATCGGTTTTGGCCACGAATACAGCGAGTTCTATCCGCTTGAAGAATTGGGAGGAATCTCTTGTAAGGGAATTACCCTTAAGGAGCGTTTGGGAAACCCTCCGCCAAGAATAGCAGAAACTCCATCAGGTATGCTTAATGCGGTCGGACTTCAAAACCCCGGTGTAGAGCATTTTATAGAAAAGGACTTGCCTTGGCTTCGCGAGCAGAACACAGTTATAATTGCAAATGTTGCAGGAAGCACTCAGGAAGATTACTGCAAAATGGCTGAGCGACTTTCCGACACTGATATTGATATGATTGAACTGAATATTTCTTGCCCAAATGTCAAAGAGGGCGGAGTTCAGTTCGGTACTTCTTGCGAATCCGTTGGTGCTATTACAAAGGCTGTACGCAAATATTGCAAAAAGCCACTTATAGTTAAGCTTTCACCGAATGTTTCTGATATAGCTTCCATAGCAAAAGCAGCAGAGGCAGAGGGTGCAGACGCACTTTCCCTTATAAACACTCTAACAGGTATGAGAATTGATATAAATACACGCAGACCAATTATAAGAAATATTACAGGCGGTATGTCAGGTCCGGCTGTATTTCCTGTTGCAGTAAGAATGGTATGGCAGGTTGCTAATGCTGTTGATATTCCTATAATAGGAATGGGCGGTATTACTACTTGGAAAGATGCTGTTGAAATGCTTATGGCAGGTGCAGACGCACTTCAAATCGGTACAGCACTTTTCACAGACCCATATTCTCCAGTAAAAATCAGACAAGGCTTGAATGATTATCTCGATAGAAACGGTATGAAGTCTGTAACAGAACTTACAGGTACTGTTATAACAGGCTGAGTTGATGATTCATATAGTCGTTGGTATAGGGGAGAATAGTAATGACAAAGATAATTTTAGTCCGCCATTGTCAGGCAGAGGGAAACGAAAAGAGATTTTTTCAGGGAAGAATAAATACAGAGATTACCGAAAAGGGTAAAAGACAGATTGAGGCTACTGTAAACAAGCTTAAAGATGAGCCGATAGATGTTGTTTATTCAAGTCCCTTGAAACGTGCATTTGTTACGGCTAAAAGTATTGCGGAAAGCCATAATATTTCTGAGGATAAAATCATTCTTGATGATGACCTTATGGAAATAGACGCAGGAATCTGGGACGGAATGTATATAAAGGATATTGTAAGACTTTTTCCTGAACAGAGCGATAACTGGGATAATCACCCAGAACGCTTTAATCCCGAAAAAAGCGAAGGAATGGAAAGCGTTTATCAGCGTGCCGGCAGAATGTTGAGAAAGCTTATTGATAACAATGAGGGCAAATGCGTATGCGTTGTATCGCATGGCTGTGCTATAAGAAATATGCTTTGCAATGCCTATGGAAAGCCGATTGATGAGCTTAAAACAGTGCCTTGGGGAACAAATTGTGCGATAAGCACCATTGTTGCTGATGATGATTGGATTGAAGTCGTAACTGAAAATGATACAGAGCATCTCAAGGATATACAGTAGTTAAACGAGCTTGCAGAACAGTTATAGCTCGGTTCGGAAAATAATATATTCAAAGGAAATATCGTTATGATTATAATGTCGGTCGATTTAGGAAAAGTTAGAACGGGCTTAGCTGTATGCGATAAGAGCGGATTTCTTGCATCACCTGTTGGTGTGATTACAGAAAGAAATCCCGAAGTGCTTGCAGATAAGATTGCAGAGAAAGCAAAGGAACTTAAAGCGGAAAAAATTGTCCTCGGACTTCCTAAAAATATGGACGGTTCTGAGGGCGACAGTGCTAAAAATGCAAGAAGCTTTGGTGAGCTTTTGAAGCAAAAAACGGGTTTAGAGCTTATTATGCAGGACGAGCGTGGTACGACTATGACCGCTCACAAATACTTAAACGAAACCAATACAAGAGGAAAAAAGCGTAAGGCTGTTGTTGACAGCGTTGCGGCGGTTATTATTTTACAGGATTATCTTGATAGTGAAAGGAGCAGGCTATGAATTTTTTAAAAGGGAAAAAGTTGCCTATAGGGCATTTTTTCCTTGCATTAGCCGCAGGGCTTATGCTCTTTTTGCTTCCGACAGAAGCTAAGGTTCAATGCGAACAGCAATTCTGGTTACTATATGTTCTTTCTGTTTCTGTTGCAATTACAGTTGTTTTACTTTTGATTGTAAAAAAATATGACGTTATGGGAGTTGCACTTATAACGGCAACGAGTCTTTTAGCGATACGGTTTGTATTTGAAACCATAGCCTCAGCAATAAACGGAAATTCAAAGCCACTCGGCGAGGAACTTACGCTTTATGATATGATTTCATGGGTGCTGATATGGTTTATACCATTTGCAATAACTACAAGCATAAAGCTTTTCGCAGTTGCTTCATGGAATACAAGAGAAAAGCGATATGGCTTTTCAAAGTTTTTATTTCTGAGCAGTATGGCATTGCTTATTATCTATGTTATGATAATTTTTTGTAAAGATATATTTCCGTTTAATAGTAATTTCAGTGGTGACAGACAGGTTGTAGTTGTGCCATTTATGCGGATAGTAAAATGCTTAACAGAGGAACATACTACCGGTATTTTCTATATTCTATGGCATTGCGTCTTGTTTATTCCGATAGGATTTTTCCTACCTATATTTATCTCTAAAATCAGACTTGTTCCCATAATTCTTATAGGAATAGCTAGTGGAGCATTCTTAGAGCTTTGTCAACTTGTTCTTAATACCGGTTCAGTATGTTTAGATGATATTATAATGTATACTATCGGTGCTATGTTTGGATATGGCTTAAAGCTTCTGATCGAAAAGACAAGGAGCGTACTTACTCTTGGGCATGATACAAATATGTTAAAACTTTATTATATTGATAAAAAGGACGAATAATAAAGATGCCACGAATAATGGAGCAAATTATGTGCATAAAATAAGTTGGACTAAAAAGTGTAGTAGAGAAATCTGCTACACTTTTTATTGGTTAACTTTAGCAAAATAAAACCCTAGCTCTGCTAGGGAGGTAAAAAATTACATAGTAAAAAGACCTTCTGGTATGATAGAAGTGCGGTTGGCCGACTGCACAAATAAGAATATCAGGAGGTCTTTTTAAAATCCGTGAGTTCGATGAAAAAATAGAAAAAAGAAAAACTGCCCAAGATTTGATATAATGGAAACATAAAACAAACACCAACCAAAAGAAAGGACAGATTTTCATGGAAGAACTATTAGCAATATTTTGCGATATTTTCCTAAAATAGTCAGCTATAACCGCTTTGTAGAAATTATGAAAATGTCAATAGTTCCATTAACATTATACCTTATTGAAGTATAGAGTTAGCAAGCGTACATGAATAAGTTTTATTGATTCTACCACTCTGGATGTTTACAATTCTTATAGAATTTATTCCCATAAAGTATTCAAAGACTTTGCACAGCGTGGAAAAAGCTCTACAGGCTGGTTTTATGATTTCAAGCTTTACTTGGTTATCAATGATATGGAAGAAATTTTGTCAGTTTGCCTTACTTTTGGCAATGTTAATGATAGAAATTTGGAAGTCGTTTCACAATTAACAAAAGAATTATATGGGAAATTGTTTTCTGACAGAGCTTATTTGTCTCAAAAGTTATTTAAAAAATTTTTGAAAATAATACTACCTTAGGTAACGAAACTTAATAAAAATATTAAAGGCAACGGTATAATACAAAACGCTGATGGCCTGATGATAAGCGCCGCCTTCTTGATTTTGATCGCCTGTCTCGCACACAGCAATATAGTTCGCCATCGGAACTGTTACGAGCTCTGGATTGTTTTTGGCATGTAGAATTCTTTGTACTCTTTCTTAAAATCAAAAGCCATAGCTTATCCTTGCATTTCTTTTATCAGCGGTTATGAAAACTGAAATTACTTTTTTCGTACACTATCAAAGTGTAACTAAAGCATTTTTTCTGCTTCAATAACTGTATAAAATATTCCTTCGCAAGCTTTGCGCCAGTTACCCCAAAATGCTGCTTGAGCCAAAATTTCTGTGCAGATAGATTGGTTTTGGTATAGTCCAACATAATCCGTATATATCCTTCGGCATTTAATGTTTTAGATATTGCTTTCACAATAAAAGTGCTGCTCCCTTTTCCTTGCTGGTCCTTTGCCACCATAAGAAGTCAGATAAAGGCAATTTGGTCATTTCGATAGTATTGTAGCACATAGTGCTCCATGCAGCTGGGGCGGTATACATTCCAGAATGACTCACGAGGCAGGTTTTCGATCTTTCTGTAATCGTTCTTAGTTTCAAGGCGGATCGTTATATTCGTTTCTGACATAGCTTTTATCCTTATCTCTTATCAATGATTTTATCGATCAGCCCATAGGCAAGGGCTTCCTGCGCCGACATATAATTGTTGCGTTCTGTATCGGCGGCAACCTCCGCAAAGGATCTTCCCGTATTTTCTGAAAGAATGCGGGTAAGCCGCTGTTTGGTTTTTTGCATTTGCTCAGATACGATCTGAATGTCCGTAACTGGGCCGTGCACACCGTTTCCGCCGATTAACGGCTGATGTATCATAATCTCTGCATTGGGAAGCGCGATCCGCTTGCCCTTTGCGCCGCCTGCCAGCAGGAAGGCGCCGAAGCTTGCGGCCAGACCGATGCATATGGTAGATACATCACACTTGATATACTGCATGGTGTCGTAAATTGCAAAACCGGCTGTGACCGATCCGCCCGGACTGTTGATATAAAGCTGAATATCTCTGTCCGGATCCTGTGCTTCTAGAAAAAGCATCTGGGCAATAATCGAACTGGCAGATGTGTCCGTCACTTCTTCGCCGAGAAAAATGATTCGGTCGGATAGCAGCCTAGAAAAGATGTCATAGTTCCGCTCGCCGCGGCTGGTTTGTTCTATCACATAAGGAATGATACTCATATAAATTTTACTCCTCTATCTCTTTTGATTTCATACAAAACAGGTGAATGCCCAGCGCTGCATTAAATCCCGTCGCGGCAAACACGCTGAAGCGCTCAACAATGCCGAAGTAATCGACCGGTACAATTTTCATGCCCATTGCGCCGACGAGCATCATGCCGAGGGCGATCGCCGCGCATACTCCGTAAGAGCGGCAGGCTTTATTTTTCGTTCCGGCGACGATGATAACGGTCAGCGATACGATGGACAGCATCACCACTAAAGCGGTGATGACCATGTGCATAACATCCTGAAACGCACCGGCATAGCCGCTGTCACTGAGTGGAAACATCCGGTAGCCGACCGCTGAGATCCACTCCATCACGGCAAACAGATAAATTCCGGAACGGAGCAATTTGGTTTTCTGCCCATGGATGCCGATGCAGACAACAGTTGCACAG
Source organism: uncultured Ruminococcus sp. (assembly GCA_902765855.1). Classification (GTDB taxonomy): domain Bacteria; phylum Bacillota; class Clostridia; order Oscillospirales; family Acutalibacteraceae; genus Pseudoruminococcus. The sequence goes on from CACXBF010000003.1 coordinate 87,435, forward strand.
ACAACCTCGCACACATTGTAAAAGGCACTGAGCTGATTCCACAGTGCTAGCGACGGTGCATTGGTAACACTCAGATCGCTGACTGCCTGCGACATCCAGTTGTACCCTGGATAGGCCAGCGGTGCAAACACCACGGCCGCCGTGTACGAAAGAAAGCTGACAACACCCAATAGTCCAAGTTTTTGTATCAAAGATTTTTTCATGGTTTTCCTCCTAAAAAAATGCAGTGCGTGACCACAAAAATTGCGGTCAGCACTGCGTCTTTGCGTCTGGCTGATTGATGATTTCTATTTGAAAATTTTGCGCATTTATGATACGCTCTTGTTTGCACTTGGGGCAAAAGAGCGGAAAGTCCTTCAGCACCGTCCTTTGCAGGAGTCGCAGCCGTGTTTTTGCTCCGCAAACCGGGCAAAGGATCCATTTTTCATCCGACTTACTCACGGCTTTCACCTCTTTGCGAACTGCTGCCATGAACCATGCGAAAAAAGAGCCGCACATGGTTTTGGAGCTTATCCAAACACTCGTGCTCTCTTTCCGGCTGGCGGTCACAAACTCCTATGAGCGTTACTACCGGAGCCACATACATCATGGCCAGTGCATCCGGATTTTCTGCGCAGATCTCGCCGGAGGCGATCAGGGTACGGAAAATATCAGCGTGATAGTTCAGGATGCGTTCCACATATCGTTTGGAGTAGAGCGTCGCCAACTCCGGTGAACGGAATTGTTCAATGGTCATCATGCGGCGAAATCGGCTGATCGCTTCGTTGTGGAGAGAATACTCGAAGATCTGCTGTACCTTTTCAAAAAGGGCGTTTTCGGTGATCTCCGTAAAAACTGGAATATCTTTTTGCGCATTCTGCACATGAATGTTGATCTTATCTGTATCCGCCTCATACTGCGCCGCCGTGGATTCTACGATGGCGTCAAAAATAGCCTGTTTGCTTGGGAAGTGGTTATAAAGCGAAGGAGCTTTAATGCCCACCGCTTTTGCAATTTCTCCCACGCTGACGGAATCGTATCCCTGCGTAGAGAACAGCTCCAAGGCTTTATCCAAAATTCTCTGCTTTGTATCCTCCTGTTTCATAACCAAGCCTCGCTAACTAATATTCGTTAGTTATATTATAATCATTTTTTGCAAAATGTCAAGAGAATACGCTTACAATGTTCGTTCAGTTCTCAGTCTTTCTAATCCAATTGTCCAGAAACTGCATTTGTTCCTCGGTATGGAACCAATGCTCGCCGCCGGGCATGATAGTCAGATCTGCATGGTGCTGCTTTGCAAATGTGGATACCGTTTCTATAGATGTCAGGTTATCGTGCTCGCCGTACAGAATGCAGGTGGGAACATTCCATAAAACCGGGTGTTCACGCACATAACAAAGGTAGTACCAAGACAGCATTTCCCCGAAATTTGTGGCGATTTCCAATTTCTCTGCAAGATCCCGTTCGGTCACATTTGACCATTGCATCATCTTGCAAATCAGGTTTTCCATATCCACGACCGGGGAGACAAAAAAAGCTTTGTCAACCAGCGTTTCATCCAACGAGGATAACGCAAAATAGGCACCGATGCTGTTTGCAATCAAGGTGAGGTGCTTGCACCGGTTTTTCTTTTCAGCAAAAAATGCGAAAAATTCTTCTTTGGCTTCCCAAGGTGTTTTGGAACGGTAATCAAACCCAATCACTTCATCATTCGGAAAGAGCATTTTGTAGTGTTCGGCTTCCTGCGCAGAACCGCCCTTTCCGTGGACATATATCATTAAATCTTTCATTTTATCCTTACCCTCATTTGGTGTTCTATGGCATCCATCTGCCAAATTATAATTTTACTTCTACGGTTTTACCATAACATACACTTTTTTCTGCCAATAAGCATCATTGGACCATAGTCAATAAAGTAGACAAGTAAAAGAGCAAATTTTACAAAAAATTCATTTCTGCCTGATCAGGAGAGAGGCCGTTATTGTGAGAATGAGG
>CACXBF010000004.1 GCA_902765855.1 uncultured Ruminococcus sp.
TATTTCATAAATGATTTTTAAATATAGTTTATGCAGTATTTAAACTCGCATAAATATCCAAATTGCTTTTTGCATTTTATTTGCAAATTTTTTGGATTTTATTTGCAAAGCTACAAAAATCAACTAAAGGCGGCGAGGGCTTTAGGAAACTCTCAATTACTCGATTTGGGCAAAATGTTCCCTTCAGGATTGATGCCGTTGATGATTTTTCAAATGTAAAGTTATTTACTATTCCTACTGTTGCAATAAAAATTATTAAAGGCGTAGAAATGGTATATTCAATGAATGCTTATAAAGTGTGGAAGCAAATAGGAAAAAAGACACTGATTGATTCTCATGCAAAATGGAATGAAGTAGCAAATAAATTGCACTTCGAAACTCTTTCGGCACAGCCTGTTGATGGTAATGATAAACAGTCCTCTTGGCTGACATTGCCCGACATGGAATTTGCTAATAAGGTTCTTGATTCCTCAAAACCACGCTATTACAGTGGAAGAAAGGGTATAGAACCTGCTGGTGCTAAAGGTATATATCTTTTAAAAAAACCTATCAGATGTCGAGATGGTCTTATGCTTATAGAAAACTGTATAGAAAGACAACGACGCAAAGATTTTCTTAAAAAGGGTGTTCATAAAGATAAAGTTGAAGAAACTTACATATTTCCAATGCTTGGCGGAAGAAATATTGCTAAATGGCAGGTGAAATCTAATGAATATATTTTAGTACCTCATTCGGGAAAATACAAATATGGTATTCCTGTAAAAGAGCTTGTAAAAACAGCTCCAAAAACAAATGAATGGTTAAATTATTATCACGATGAATTGTTGGCAAGTCGAATTCAAAATGGAAAATTCTTTAATGCAAGTACACAACCATATTATCGTTTAGACAATGTTGGTGAATACACTTATGCTCCATATAAAGTATTGTGGAAAGAACAGACTGGAAGTATGTCAGCAGTTGTAGTTAGTTCGTATCTTGAATCCATTCCAGATGCTGACAGAAATTTGTTTAGTGAAGACAAAACGATAGTTGTTGATTCGAAAGTACTTATGCTTGGCTTAAATAATATTGATGAAGCGTACTATGTTTGTGGTGTAATTAATGCCACAGATGTTGTCAAAATCATTGATGGATATGCTATATCAACTAATAGAGGAGTTGATGTATTGAAATACTTAGCTATTCCAAAATTCGACTCGAATATTCCGCTACATAATAAAATAGCTGAGTATTCTAAAAATATACACTGTGCTTTTAAAACTAATGATAAAGCGAATGTTAGTGAACTTGAAACATCTCTCAATAGCGCAGTACGAGAAATATTTGAATAGGATTAAGCTAAAAACTAAATTGATGAGGTGGTTAGATGTTTGAAAATGGATTGCAGTATGTCCGTTCTGATTTTCACCTACACACAAACAAGGACAAGGAATTTACATATACTGGTGAGCAAAATTCTTTCGTGAAGGATTATGTAGCTGTATTAAAAAAAAGCCAATATAAGTGTTGGCGTAATTACAAATCATAATAAATTTGATATTGATGAATATAAGGCTATTCGTAAGGCGGCAAAAAAGCAAGATATATTCATCTTGCCTGGAGTGGAATTAACTATCAAAGAAGGTGCAAACGGAATTCACACGCTGATTGTGTTTAATCCGGGTGAATGGCTTGAAAATGGTAGTAATCATATTCAAACATTTTTGACAGCCGCATTTGCCACTATCCCTAATCCCGAAAACCGCAATGTAAAAAGCATATATGACCTAAAGAAGGTATTTGAACAGTTAGAGGCCTATGGACGTGATTATTTTGTGGTATTCGCACACGTAGACCAAAATAGTGGCATATTTAGTGAATGTAAGGGTGGCTTACTTGAATCATTGGCCGGACTTACTTCGTTTAAAAATCGTGTTCTTGGTTTGCAGAAATCCAGGTCTCGCGACAATCTTAATCAATTCGAGAGATGCTTCGGTTTTTTGCCTGCTTTGGTTGAGGGCTCCGATCCGAAATCCATTACTGATATAGGTAAGGGAGACAAATGTACTTATTTGAAAATTGGCGAATATTCTTATTCCGCAATTAAATTTGCTTTGCAAGATTACAGAGATAGAGTTAGTGAAAATGTTTCAGAGAACAAACATGGGTTTATAGAATCAATATCATTCCAAGGTGGAAAGTTCGACGGACAAACAATTACGTTTTCTCGTGAGTTGAATACGCTCATTGGCATAAGAGGTAGCGGAAAATCTTCTATTTTAGAAGCGGTACGATATGTTTTGGGACTCACCGCACAAATGGACAAAGACTACAAGGATTCACTTGTTAAAAATGTTTTCGGTTCTGGCGGTAAAGCAACGTTGAATGTAGTAGATAAATATGGTAAACACTATTTTGTCAGTCGAATATTTGGAGAACAAATAAATGTTCTCAATGAGAGTGGCAATGACTTAAATATTAATCCAATCAGCTTGTTCGATGGGGTACAGTATTTCGGTCAAAAAGATCTATCCGGTAGCACTGATCACGAAAATAGTTTGTTAGAAAAATTAATTAGCGGAAAAATTGGTCAACCCTCTAATTTAGATAGTTTTGTGAGTGAATTAGTCGGAAATGTAGAACGTTTACTGGACGTAAGTAAAATCCCACAGCAAATGCCCACAGCAAATGGTAGAAGCTACTACACAGCAAACAGAACTTGAGCATAAGCTTTCGATTTTTGAAGAAAAAGGGGTAGCAGATAAACTAAAAAAGCAAAGAGGATACACCACTGACACCACAAAGCTTGATACGGTGAAAAAAAGAATTGACTCGATTTTGCGTGATATTCGTAATGTATTTTCAAGAAATTCAATTGTGTCAAGTACTTTGGACGGATATAGTAGTGAGTTTAATACAGACATCTTTGAAGATGTTTCAGCGGTATTGTCTCTAATTGATGTTCAACTCACGCAAATCGGTTCCTGCATTGATGAAATTGAAAAACAGTGCAACAGTGTGGGTGATATAATTTCCCGTTTGAAAGAGCGAACTGATAGCTTGGCAGATGAATTTGCCGAAATTAAAAGAGAGATTAAAGATGAAACTTTGGATGTTGATAGTTTTGTCAAAATGACCGCTGAGTTGCAAAAGACCAAGGAAAAGTTACAGTTACTAAGTGACGAAGCATCCTCCAAATCAAAAATAGAAACATCATTTACTAAGGCGGCAAGAGAACGCAATGATGTCCTGTTGGCAACCTATAATGCGTATAAGGCCGAAACTGAACGTATTAATCAGAATCAAACAGAACTACGAATTGAAATCGCATTTAAGGGAGATCGAGAAGGATTCAAATCCCAATTGAAAAGTGATTTCAAGGGAACGGGAATCTCGGATAGCAAATACCAAGCTATTTGCGATACGTTCACCGACTACACAGCGATAATAGAAGACTGGATTATTTGCGATGGCAGCGAACTGAAAAAAATCGTTTCGTCCGGTGAATATGCTAAATTGGAAGAAAAACTTCGTAATCAATACGAAGAATTATTGGGCAGGCAAGTTGAAAACAAAGTAAATATCTATTATCATGGGAAGCTGTTGCGGCAACACTCGATTGGTCAACGAGCCTCGGCACTAATTCTGTTTATATTGACACAAGATGATAACGATGTCATTTTTATTGATCAACCAGAAGATGATCTTGACAATAAGGTAATCTACGATGAGGTTATTACTGCTATTACGCGGAAGAAACCGCATATGCAGTTCGTATTTGCTACGCATAATGCGAACATCCCAGTGCTTGGCGATTCTGAAAGGGTCTTAGTAGTTGAGTATCAAGAAACAAAAATCGATGTAGTACAAGGAAATATTGACCTGAATTCGACACATAAACAAATTGTTGATATTATGGAAGGTGGCAAAGAGGCTTTTGATAAGCGACAACTTATTTATGCTTCTTGGCATTAAAATTTCTTATGTATTGGCAACGAAATGGCAACAAAAAATCGGATAGCGTATGCTTTACCGATAATTCAAATAATGTAGATAATCCCTACTAAATTTCATAAACAAAAGTGTTTAAGATTGATTTACAGGGAGCGAGTGGGAATAACTTATATTGTTTTTGGGCAACACCGATTTTTAACCATCGGTAAAATTTAATATTCTCGAATGACCTTGAAGGAGCAATTCCTTTAAGGTCATTTTTTACGCCCAGAATCGCAGAAACCCTTGAAAATACAAGCGATTTTGTCAATAAAATTCTGATTTTATTGTAATTGAATGAGTGCAACTGAGAAAGTGATTTTTGCCCTTTGGTTAAAATGAGCTTTGTCCTATAACAATTTTGGTATAAATGTGAGTAGGTTTGAAGAGTTGTTTCTATATTCTCATGACCAAGTGTTTCGAATATAAATAACATGGCAATTTGCAATAAAAACCGCTTACAGAGTTGTTGTCTGTAAGCGGTTTTTACTATTACATTTTTAAATTTTTTATCAGAGATTCAAATATTCTTCTTCAATTCCGAACCAGTATCTAAGAGAAAAATCAGGTTCGTAATCTTCATCAAATAGTTCTATTAAAGAAGCATCAACAGTTATAGAAAAACTAACACAATAAATGTCATAAGTTGAATCATTAACTTTCAAAATAGCTACAAGATAACCTTTAGGAAGGGTAACATTTCCATACTTTGATGTTAGTTTAGCGGTCTTTAATATTTTACCATATCTTGTTACATCTTTGAAAGAAGCTTTCTTGGACTCAACTTGATATACTGGAATTTCTGATGATTCATCGGAAGATTCTTTTGAACTTTCTACTGAACTTTCAGAAACTGCCTTAGAAGATTCCGCAGAACTCTCGCTTGATGATTCGGTGGAGGATTCTTTTGAGCTTTCAGCCGAACTTTCAGAAACTGCCTTAGAAGACTCAACAGAACTCTCGCTTGATGATTCGGCAGAGGATTCTTGTGAACTTTCTGTCGAGCTTTCGGAAACCGATTTAGACGATTCGGCAGTACTTTGTGTTGTGGTTTGCGAATTGTTGCAAGCTGTTAGTGCTGAAATAATTCCAAGTGCAAGAAGTGCCGCTAAAATCTTTTTTACAGTGTTTTTTCTCATTAGTATTCTCCTCCTAAAATTTTATAAATCGAGAAAATAAAAAAGTGCGTAACCGAAGTCACGCACCGAAAAGCACATAACTCCGATTGTTGCGACACAATTCTAAAACTCTACTCTTGCAAGAAGACTTAAAGAAAGGAGAATGTGTTTTTACCAAATGTAAAAAACATTCTTCTTGCAAGAATAAAGAAAATCATTATAGATAGAAAAATCCTATAATTAGAGCTATTGAATTGTGTCGCAAGTATATATTACCATAAGTGACTAAAAAATACAAGATTTTTTACTTGGTAAATATACATAAAATTTAATCTAAAAAGCTGTTGAAAATCTACAACAAAAAGTCCAAAAAAGTGCTATAATATTTTATAGAGAATATTGTGAATATATATGGTATTGCGGAATGGGTGTTGACTTTATGAGCAGTGTTAGCGTTTCGGTTATTATTCCAACAAGAAATGTCGCTGAAAATATTGCAAATATTATTAAATCAGTAAGCAAAAACTGTGTTGGTCTTGATGTTGAATATTTGATAATTGATATGAATTCGACAGATTCTACCGTCAGAAATGCACTTAATGCTATTAAAGCCAACAAGCTGAACGGATTTGTTCTTCAAAATGGCAGTTCCACTGTCGGAAGTGCCTTGAATACCGGAATTTATAAGGCATCGGGAAAGTATATATCCTTTGTTTTCGCAAGAACGCTTTATAGCGATTTTATTCCAAGTTATTATGAGCTTGCAGAAAAAAATGGGGCAGATTTTGTATTCGCATCGTCTAAGCTTTCTGATGAGGAAACCAAGGCAACGGCTGTCGGCTTGAATAATATTAAAGGCGAGGATTTGGCAATAGCGATTGCAAGGTCGATTATTTCGGTTGAGATTCCTGCAATTATGCTAAGAAATGATTTTGTACAGGAAAATAAAATTTTATTTTCGGAAAATTGTCGCAGAGGTTATGCGGAGCAGTATGTTTATAAAATTGCTTTGGCTAACCCAAAGACGGCTTTTTCTGAATTTAAGCTTAAAAAGGATACAGAAAATCAAGCACCTATTAAGGAAAGCAATGATAACAAGGAACTACATATTTTAGAGAGGGTAGATGCTATCCGAGAAATTGCAGAGTTCGTTGAATCAAGATTTGGAAATAACAGGGAACTTTGTGAGCTTTTCAGATACGAAAAACTTCCTGATGTTATTATGAATTGTGTGGATACTCTCCTGAAAAACGGTGTAAAACCATCTTCAATAAGAACGGCTATGAAGATAAAACGCTGTGATGAAATGCTTGAAGTTTCTAAAAATGCCTCAAATAGTCTTAAAAAGCGTGTATTTATATGGAAAAATTTCCCTAAGCTATACAAACCCCAATAAAAAATAAAATGTTCAAAAAATTGAAAAAAGGCATTGACAAATTATAAGTAATGTGGTATATTTATTTTACCTCACAAGGGGCTTATTTTTTTGCCCTTTATTATTGCGAATGTCTTTTTCATAAGCAATATTTGCAATAATAAAAGCAGGCTGAGATTCGGTAATCTGCCTGTTTTATGATTGCAGAGAGTAAAGGATTCCCTGCAAGAGGGAGGCTAAATTATTCCGAAATACCGGGAGGTGCCGTCATGAGAGTAAAAGTTACATTAGCCTGCACGGAGTGCAAACAGAGAAACTACAACACAATGAAGAACAAGAAGAATGACCCCGACAGACTTGAGATGAACAAGTATTGCAGATTCTGCAAGAAGCACACTCTTCATAAAGAGACAAAGTGATCACGCTACGGAGGTAAATTATGGCTAAAAAAACCGATAACGAAAAAAAGCCGAATATCTTCGTAAGAGCAGGTCGGCGAATCAAGAAATTCTTCCGTGACACAAAAAGCGAGATCAAGAAGATTGCATGGCCGACTCCAAAGGCTACCTTTAAAAATATGGGTATAGTCCTTTTGGCTATTGTCATCATCGGTGCGTTTATTTTCGCACTCGACAGTGGACTTTACGCTCTGCTCGGTTTGGTTATGCATGTTTCTAACTGAGTATGATCGGAGGAGAAACTATGGCTGACAACGAAGCAAGATGGTATGTTGTCCATACTTATTCGGGCTACGAAAACAAAGTAGCTTCTAATCTCGAAACAACCGTAGAGAACAGAAATCTTGGACATCTTATTCAGGAAATCAGAGTTCCTACCGAAAAGGTAACAGAGATTAAGGACAATAAGAGCCGTGAGGTTGAACGCAAGGTTTTCCCAGGCTATGTTATTGTTAAAATGATTATGAATGACGACAGCTGGTATGTTGTCCGCAATATTCGCGGTTGCACTGGCTTCGTAGGTCCAAGCTCCAAGCCTGTTCCGCTTACTGATGAAGAAGTAGAACGCCTTGGAGTTGAGATTAAAAATGTTGAGGTCAATTATAATGTCGGTGATTCTGTAAGAATTATTGACGGACCGTTTGACGATTCAGTCGGTATAGTAGATGAACTCAACAAGGAAAAGAATAGCGTCCGAGTTATCATTCATATGTTCGGGCGTGAGACGCCGGTAGAGCTTGAGCTACATCAGGTTGAGCCGGTCGAGTGATTAAGCCAATAGCAGAAACGGTCTAAGCCACCGCGTCTGTTGTTATTGAGGGCATAAGCCCTCGTGGGAGGAAACGGCAAATCCGTTTTCCGCATTTATACCACGAATTTTGGAGGTGCAAAGAAAATGGCTCAAAAGGTAACAGGCTTTATTAAGCTTCAGATACCTGCAGGAAAGGCTACCCCGGCACCACCTGTTGGTCCTGCACTTGGACAGCATGGTGTCAACATTATGGCATTTACGAAGGAATTTAACGAGCGCACAAAGAATGACGTAGGAATGATTATTCCTGTTGTTATCACAGTTTATGCAGACCGTTCATTCACATTCGTAACAAAGACTCCACCTGCTGCCGTTCTTATTAAGAAGGCTTGTGGAATCGAAAGCGGTTCGGGCGTTCCGAACAAAACAAAGGTTGCAAAGATTACCCGTGAGCAGGTCAAGAAGATTGCTGAGCAAAAGATGCCAGACCTTAACGCAGCAAGCGTTGAGACAGCTATGAGCATGATTGCGGGCACAGCTCGCAGCATGGGCGTAGAAGTAGTCGATTGATCAAACCCGGGTGGGAGGAAATAATCCGATTTTACCACTCTACAGGGAGGACAAACCAATGAAACACGGTAAAAAATATGTCGATTCGCTCAAGCTTATCGACAAGTCAAAGAATTATGAAGCAAACGAAGCTATCGCACTTTGCGTACAGACAGGTAAGGCTAAGTTTGATGAAACTGTTGAAGTTCATGTAAGACTTGGTGTTGATAACCGTCACGCTGACCAGCAGGTTAGAGGTGCTATAGTTCTTCCAAACGGTACAGGTAAGACTGTACGAGTACTTGCTATCTGCAAGGGCGATAATGTTGCTCTCGCACAAGAAGCAGGTGCTGAATATGTCGGTGCAGAAGAGTTCACAACAAAGATTCAGAACGAGGGCTGGATGGATTTCGATGTTCTTATCACAACTCCTGATATGATGGGTCTTGTTGGTCGTCTTGGTAAGGTTCTTGGTCCTCGTGGACTTATGCCTAACCCAAAGGCTGGCACAGTTACTCCTGACATCGCTAAGGCTATCAAGGAAGCTAAGGCAGGTAAGATTGAATATCGTCTTGATAAGACAAACATCATTCACTGCCCAATCGGTAAGGTTTCTTTCGGTGCTGAAAAGGTTTCCGAGAACTTCGATGCTCTTCTTGATGCTATCATCAAGGCAAAGCCGGCTGCTGCAAAGGGTCAGTATGTTAAGAGCATTGCCGTTACAACAACAATGGGACCATCTGTCAGAATTAATACAGCTAAATACGTCTGATTTAACTCTTGACAACGGTTTGAAATTGTGTTATAATAATCAAGCTGTTCCAAAGACAGCAGGTATTGCATAACGGGTTTTCCCACCTGCCGAGGAAAGAGCCAGATTTACGATATTTCTGTGCCTTTCTCCGGAAAAGGGGTAAGGCACTTTTTTTGTGCCAATTTTCAAGGAGGTGAAATGTTATGCCAAGTCAGAAGGTTTTGGAGGAAAAGAAGCAAATAGTTGCTGACCTTACCGATAGAATCAAGAACTCTGTTGCAGGTGTTGTCGTTGATTATCACGGTATCTCTGTTGCAGACGACACAAAGCTTCGTAAAGAGCTTCGTGAGGCAGGCGTACATTATACTGTTATTAAGAACACACTTATTAAGTTCGCTGCTGATAATGCAGGTCTTTCAGGTCTTGATGATGTACTTAACGGTACAACTGCTATCGCAACAAGCGAAACTGATTATGTAGCTGCTGCAAGAATCCTTGCTAAGTATGCTGATTCACACGAGAAGTTCGCTATCAAATCAGGCTATCTTGATGGCGAGGTTATCAGCCTCGACAAGATTAATAGTCTTGCAAAGCTTCCTTCAAGAGAAGTCTTGCTCGCAAATGTTCTTGGTGCGTTCAACGCTCCTATCGCATCATTTGCTCGTGCTGTCCAGGCTATTGTTGATAAGGACGGCGAACCTGCTGAAGCTGCTGAAGCTCCTGCAGAGGCTTAATTTATTTAAAAATTACATTTTTCGGAGGTAAATATCATGGCATCAGAAAAGGTTACTGCTATTGTTGAAGAATTAAAGGGTCTTACAGTTCTCGAGCTTTCAGAGCTTGTACACGCTGTTGAAGATGAGTTCGGTGTTTCCGCAGCTGCTGCAGTTGTTGCAGGTCCTGCTGCTGAGGCAGGTGCTGCTGCAGAAGAGAAGACAGAGTTTGATGTTGTTCTTAAGTCTGCTGGTGGCGAGAAGATTAAGGTTATCAAGGTTGTTCGTGAGATCACAGGTCTTGGTCTTAAGGAAGCAAAGGCTATCGTTGACGAAGCTCCTAAGACACTTAAGGAAGCTGTTTCTAAGGACGATGCTGAAGCTATCAAGGCTAAGCTTTCAGAGGTTGGAGCAGAAGTCGAGATTAAGTAATTTGGCTCTTGCCGGATAATTTAATTTTTCGATTTTCTATGCGGATTTAGCCGAATTGTCACGGCTTATCCTGCTGACACCATAAGGAGGTGCATACAATGGCAAAGTGTGATGTATGCGGAAAGGGAGTTACCTTTGGTATAAAGGTTTCTCACTCACACAGAAGATCTAACAGAGCTTGGAAGCCAAATGTTGTCAAGGTTAAGGCAGTTGTTAATGGCAGTCCTAAGCGTATAAATGCCTGCACCCGTTGTCTGCGTTCGGGAAAGGTTACAAGAGCTGTCTAATGCTCTAACGATAGAAAAAGGCTTCCTTCGGGAAGTCTTTTTTCGTTAAGGGCTTTGTCCCTTTAGAAAATATTGATTAAGTATTTGTTATAGGAGTGGATAAAAATGGCTTTGCTTTCGGTTAATTCGCTTGATATGGGCTTTGGCGATGACGACCTCTTTTTGAATATGTCTTTCGAGATTCAACCTGGTGACCGCATTGGTCTTATCGGCGTAAACGGAAGCGGAAAGACAACCCTTTTTAAACTTCTTGTTGGAGACTATAAACCTAATAAGGGTACAATAAGTCTTGGCAAGGGTACAACCATCGGCTATATGGAGCAGCATGTCTGCCGAAATCTCGACCGTTCAGCATATGATGAGGTTGTGTCTGTATTTTCGCATCTTTCCGATATTGAGATGGAGCTTGATACACTTAATGCCCAAATTAGTGCTGGAATTGGCGATACAAATAAACTTGTTGAAAGACAAGCAATGCTGCACGATGAGTTTACTCGAAATGGCGGTCTTACATATCGCAGTAGGGCAAGGTCTGCTTTGCTTGGACTTGGTTTTGACGATAGTCGTATGAGCTTGCCTGTTGGTTCACTCAGTGGTGGTCAAAGAGCAAAGCTTCAGCTTGCTAAGTTGCTTTTATGTGGTGCAAAGCTTTTATTGCTTGATGAACCTACTAACCATCTTGATGTTCAGGCGGTGGAATGGCTTGAAGAATATTTGCTCAATTCAAATAGTTCTTATATAGTCATTTCGCATGATAGATATTTTCTTGATAAAGTTACGAATAAAACCTTTGACCTTGAGCATAAAAAACTGACAATGTATAAGGGTAACTATTCAACTTATCTGCCACAAAAACAAGAGAGAGAGCTTACAAAACAGCGTGAATATGATAATACTATGCGTGAAATTCATAGGCTTGAGGGTATTATTGAACAGCAGAAGCGTTGGAACAGAGAAAAGAATATCAAGACCGCCGAAAGCAAGCAAAAGGTTATTGACAGACTTCAAAAGAATCTCGAAAAGCCGGAAAATGCTCCAGGAGAGATTAACTTCACTCTTTCTGCAAATGAAAGAAGTGGCGATGATGTTCTCTTGGTTGAAAACCTTGCAGTTGGTTTTGATGGCAACACTATTTTCGAGAATGTTAATATGGATATAAAGCGTGGAGAGCGTGTATTTTTGATTGGACCTAATGGTTGCGGAAAAACTTCCCTGCTTAAAACGCTTATGAAACTTTATGAGGCACAAAGTGGTAGAATTACACTTGGTGAAGGTGTTAAAATCGGCTACTATGACCAGATTCAGCAGAATGTTGATAGCAACAAGACTATATTTGATGAGATTTCGGACAAGTATCCGGCTATGACTAACACTGAAATACGCAATACCCTCGCAAGATTTATGTTCAAAGGTGAAGATGTATTTAAATATGTTTCTGATTTAAGCGGTGGCGAGAGGGCAAGGGTACTTCTCACAGAGCTTATGCTTTCGGGTGCAAATTTCCTATTGCTCGATGAGCCTACAAACCATCTTGATATAAGTTCCTGCGAAGCTTTGCAGACTGCTCTTATGAATTACGAAGGTACGCTTCTTGCGGTTTCTCACGATAGATACTTGATAAATTCGCTTGCTGATAGGATTTATTATCTGACAGATAGAGGAGTAGAGGAATTTCGTGGCAGTTATGATGAGTTTATGGAAAAAACTCATAAAGATGAAATTATTCAAAAGCCAAAGCAAAAACAAGAAAGTGAAAATAAGCTTGATTATAAGAATAAAAAAGAGCGAGATGCTCAAAGACGCAAGGCAAAAGCTGATTTAAATAGGCTTGAGGCAAAAATTACAGAAGTAGAGGAGAATATTTCTGAACTTGAGGAACAGCTTCAAGCACCTGAAACGGCAAGTGATTATGAGCTTGCAACAAAGCTTTCAGAAGAACTTCAAACAAAGAATGATGAGCTTGAGCAATATATGGATAAATGGGCGGAGCTTTCTGAAATTGTTGAATCGGCTGAATCCTGAAATTCTTTGTCTGTATTTTAAAATATAAGCGTTTTTAATCATCAATTCAAAGAGATTGTATGAAAAAAATGTAGATAAATTTCAGAATTAAGGTTGACCGAATCAAAAAATACTGCTATTATAATATGAGCAGAGCGAATTTCTGCAAATAAATTTTTTCGGCATATTGCTGTATTATAAATTTTTATTTGGGGGTAATTAAAATGTATTGTACAGATATTTTTCTGCCAAATCTTGAAGATGTAAAAAATTTTGTGGATATGACATCTAAGTATAAGTCTTTGCCAATTAATCTTGTGTCAGATAAATATGTTATAGATGCTCATTCTATAATTGGTATAATCAGTCTTGACATTACTAAGCCAATTACATTAAAGATTGATTCCGAAGATGTTCCTCAGTCATTTTTAGTTGACCTTGAGCCATACGTCTATAAAAACTCTTAAAGCCAAGATGCTTCTCCGTATCGTAGCTGCGATACGGAGTTTTTTTATGTATATTTAAAAGTGATTTTAAATATTTATTGCTACATATAAAATTATTAAAATGTTAATTTTATAAAATAGGTTGAGTAAATTTTTATAATATGATATTATATTGTAAGATATTTAAATAATTAAAAAGGTGAATTTTTCAATGTTAGCTAAGATTATTACTCTCGGCTGCAAGGTTAATCAATACGAGTCCGAGGCTATGATGAGAAACCTTAATGCTGCGGGATTTAAAACTGCAGAAGAAAATCAAAATGCAGATATCATTATTGTTAATTCCTGCGCCGTTACAAGCGTAAGCGAACATAAGGCACAAAAAATGGTTCGTAGAGCAAGACGAGAAAATGAAAATGCTGTTATTGTTCTTACCGGTTGTGTTCCGCAGGCGTTTCCTGATATTGGAGATAAATATCCGGAGGTTGATATTATTCTCGGAAATAAATGCCGTGCAGCTTTAGTTCCTGCTATAGAACAATATCTGAAAAATCATATGCGTCTTATAATGATAGATAAGTATGAAAAGAATGATAAATACGAGGAACTTTCTGTTCCGTCATATCAGAAAAGAACTCGTGCATTTATAAAGATAGAAGATGGCTGTAATCGCTTTTGCTCGTATTGCATTATTCCTTATGCAAGAGGCAGAGTTCGTTCAAGAGAACTTGACGATATTAAAAATGAGGTTACTGCTCTTGCAAAATCGGGCTATTCTGAAATAGTTCTTGTAGGAATAAATCTTTCGTGCTATGGAACTGATATCGGTTTAGAACTTTGTGATGCTGTTGACGCTGTATGCGAGGTTGACGGAATAGAGCGTGTAAGACTTGGCTCGTTAGAGCCTGAACTGATGAGTATAGAAGTGCTTAACCGCCTTAACAAACAGCCGAAATTCTGTCCACAGTTTCACCTTTCATTGCAAAGTGGTTGTGATGAAACCTTAAAGCGTATGAACAGAAAGTATACGACAGAGGAATACGCAAAAATTGTTGATAACATAAGGTCAATCTTCGATAATTCGTCTATTACAACGGATATTATGACAGGGTTTCCCGGAGAAACTGAAGAAGAATTTGAAAAGTCTTGCAAATTCGCTGAAAGAATAGCTTTTGCAAAGGCACATATATTCCCATATTCACGCAGAGAAGGAACAGTTGCGGATAAAGCTCCAAATCAAGTCCCAAATGAACTCAAAAAAGAGCGTGCTAATATAATGATTGATGTAACCGAGAAAACACGCCAAGCTTTTATGCAATCGCAAGTTGGACTTATTCAAGAAGTTCTACTTGAAACACGCACAAAAAATGGTATGCTCGAGGGTTATACAAAGAATTATACTCCTGTTTTAATTGAGGGTGATAAGGATATGTGTGGAAAAATAGTTAAAGCTAAGATAGAGAAGGTAGATGGCGAATATTGCATAGCCTCAATTATATAACAGAGATTAACGGAGGGCTTTTATGAAGGTAGATAAAACTATAAAGCGAGAGTCAATGTATCTGTTGATTGGTGTTGTAATTCTTAGTGCAATAATGGAAGCTGTATTCTTAATCTGCGGTGCATTTGATTATACCGTAATTTTAGGAAATATTCTTGGCGGTGGAATTGCGGTACTGAATTTCTTTCTTATGGGAATAACACTGCAAAAATCTCTTATTGATACTGAACTTAAAACGGCAGAAAACAGAATGAAAATATCACAGTCATTTAGATTTCTTATGTTAATTATTGTTGCAGTAATAGGCGGAGTTTTGCCATGCTTTAATATTGTTGCAGTAGTAATACCGTTTTTCTTCCCAAGAATTGTTATGACAATTCGAGGCTTGAAAATAAAAGATTCTCCAAAGGCAAATGCTGAAACAACTTCAGAATCAGAAAAAGATATCGCATCATCTGACGATGAGGGAGGTGATAACGAATGAAAAAGAGTGCAAAAGCGGTAATAATTGATATTCTGCTTATTGCAATGATGATACTTCCGCTGACAGCTTGTATTGTTCTTAAAATTCTATTTTCACCGGCAGCAGAGGGAATAACTGTAACAGGTGCGATAATTTATTTCACTATTCCGATGCCGATAATGGATTTGCCGATAACAGAATCACAGGTGAATTCTTGGGCAGTTATACTTACTATTCTTGCGATATGTCTGTTTTTGACACGCAGATTGAATATTAAATCTGTTTCCAAAAGACAGTTCTTAGCAGAACTTATCGTAGAAAAGGCAGAAAATCTTGTCAAGAGCAATATGGGTGAACGCTTTATGGGTTTTGCACCATTTATTGCGGCAATTCTTGGTTTGTCGGCGTTATCAAGTTTATCAAGCCTTTTGGGCTTATATCCACCTACATCAGATATAAATATAGTTGCCGGTTGGGCGATATTAGTATTTATTCTTATTACACACTATAAGCTAAAGGGTGGACTTGGAAATTACCTAAAAGGATATACAGAGCCTATTGCAGTTTTCACACCGATAAATATTATCAGTGAGGTTGCAACGCCTGTTTCTATGACATTCCGTCATTTCGGAAATGTGCTTTCAGGTTCAGTTATATCAGTATTGGTTGCAGCTGCTTTGCAAGGATTAACATCTTTGCTTTTAGGTTGGCTACCTGGATTATTAGGAGAAATACCTTTCTTGCAGATAGGAATACCTGCTGTATTGTCTTTGTATTTTGATATATTCAGCGGTTGTTTACAGGCATTTATCTTTGCTATGCTGACAATGCTTTATATAGCAAATGGTTTTCCAGAGGAAGCCTACGAAAAAAGGCGATTGAAAAAACGTAGAGCATAATTTCTTGATAAGCTTTTTTATAGTTTTAAGAAATTATTGTTGATATTAAAATTAAAAATATATTAAATTATCAGGAGGATTATTTAAAATGGAACTTGCTATTGGTATTATTCTTGGTTGTTGTGCACTTGGTGCAGGTATTGCGATGATTGCAGGTATCGGACCTGGTATCGGTGAAGGTTATGCAGTTGGACAGGCTTGTGAGGCTATCGGTCGTCAGCCTGAGTGTAAGGGTTCAGTTACATCTACTATGCTTATGGGTTGTGCTATCGCAGAATCCACAGGTATTTATGCCCTTGTTATAGCTATTCTCCTTATTTTTGTGGCACCAAGCTTCCTTGTTGGTGTTCTTCAAGGTGCTGTTGCTTAATTGACATTAGTTCGATAGAAAGATTTCCCTAAAACACTTAAAAGTTTTGCTCAAGGCGGAGTGCCTCCGCTGTCAAGACGCATAATCGCTCGGCTTTGCCCCGCTCGTAGTGAGTATAGAAAGTTTGCCTATGCGGAGGACTAAACTATCGCTTAGTTGACATACTTCTTTAAGACACCTAAAAGTTTCGCTCAATCCTTTGAAAAGGCTTGTAGGTCAAGGGCAACGCCCTTGTCGCTTTCCGCAGAGAGCGAAATTCTTTATGCTTCCTAAAGCGCAGGAGGGTAGAAAAACATTCCAATGGAATGTTTTTCGTAGGGAACCCTCGCAGGGGGCTCCCTGACTGAGTGACTTTACTTTTAAGATATAGAATCTCTATCATCGAACTTATGTTATTATTAAATACAGCCCGAAAAGGGGGAATTAAATTTGATACAAACTCTTGATGTTATTTCTATAAACATCTGGCATATAATTATTTCATTGCTTAACTTGCTTATACTTTTCCTTATCTTGAAAAAGTTGCTCTTTAAGCCTGTTAAAAAGATGTTTGCAGAGCGTCAGGCTCAAGTTGATAATATCTATGATAAAGCAAATGAGGCAAACGAACAGGCTCAGGCTAATAAGCAAGCATATGAAGAAAGGCTTTCTCATTCTAAAGAAGAAGCTACAAATATTCTTCGTAACGCAAGAGAGATGGCGGAGCAGTCAAGTAATGAAATTTTGCAAGAGGCTCATAATAAAGCCGATTTGGCTGTTAGAAAGGCTAATGCAGAGATTGCCAGCGAGAGAAAGAAAGCTATTAACGAAATTAAAAACGAAATATCCGAAATATCCATTGATATTGCAGAACAGGTTGTTGGTCGAGAAATTGATGAAAAAGACCATACCGAGCTTATCAATGACTTTATAGAAAATATAGGTGAATGATATGTACGATGTTTCCACTGAATACGGCAGAGCGATTTTCGAGCTTGCTCTTGAGGAAAATAAAGATAAGCTCTATCTTGAACAGCTCAGAGAGATAAATAAACTTCTCGAAGAAAATCCGGAGTTTATTCATCTTCTTTGCTCCTTGAATATTCCATTAAGTGAAAGATTAAAGGTGATTGATGAAGTATTTGAGAATAGGGCAGAGGAATATATTTGTTCCTTTATAAAGCTTATTACCGAGAGAGGATATGCTGCTCAGATTCCTGAATGTATAAAGGCGTTTGAAAAGCTATACTATAAAGAGCATAAAATCACTGTCGCATATGTAAAGAGTGCGGTTGCCCTTACTGATGAACAGAAATCTGCACTTATCAAAAAATTGCAGGTATATAGCGGAAAGACTGTCGAGCTTGACTGCACTGTTGAGCCAAAGCTTATTGGCGGAATAAGTGTCAGAATAGATGGTAAACTTCTTGAGGGAAGTGTAAAACACAAAATCGACACAATCCGTTCTAATCTGCAAAAGGCAACATTATAAAACGGGAGAGGTGGACTATGAATCTACACCCTGAGGAAATCAGCGGTATAATTAAATCGCAGATTAAGCATTATAAAGATAAAATAGACCAAGCAGAAGTTGGAACTGTTGTTATGGTAGGTGACGGTATCGCAAAGGCATACGGACTTGAAAACTGTATGTCTAATGAACTTCTTGAATTTGAGGGCGGAGAATTTGGTATTGCACAGAACCTTGAGGAAAACTCAGTTTCTATCGCACTTCTCTCAAATACCTCAGAAATTAAGGAGGGAGATATTGTCAGACGAACACGCAAGGTTGTAAGCGTTCCTGTCGGCGAAGCAATGCTTGGTAGAGTTGTTAATGCTTTAGGAGAACCTATTGACGGTAAGGGAGCTATTTTCTGTAACGAAACCCGTCCGATAGAATCCGAGGCACCCGGAATTATCAAGCGTAAAAGCGTTAAAGTTCCGCTCCAGACAGGTATTAAGGCTATTGATAGTATGATTCCTATTGGCAGAGGTCAGCGCGAGCTTATCATCGGAGACAGACAGACAGGAAAAACTTCTATTGCAGTAGATGCAATTATTAATCAAAAGTCAACAGGTGTGCTTTGTGTTTATGTTGCAATCGGTCAGAAAAATTCTACTGTTGCACAAATCACAGAAACACTTCGTACAGCAGGAGCATTAGATTATACAGTAATCGTATCAGCATCAGCGTCAGAAACAGCACCTTTGCAGTATATTTCACCATATACAGGCTGTGCTATTGCAGAATATTTTATGGCACAGGGCAAAGATGTTCTTATCGTATATGACGATTTATCAAAACACGCTGTCGCATATCGTGCATTGTCCTTGCTTATCAGAAGACCACCAGGTCGTGAGGCATATCCGGGTGATGTTTTCTATCTTCATTCAAGATTGCTTGAGAGAGCGGCAAGAGTTTCTGATGAATATGGCGGAGGCAGTATAACTGCACTTCCGATTATCGAAACTCAAGCGGGAGATGTTTCCGCATATATTCCAACTAATGTTATATCTATCACTGACGGACAGATTTTCCTTGAGAGTGAGCTTTTCCACGCAGGAGTTATGCCAGCCGTAAACCCTGGTATATCGGTTTCTCGTGTTGGAGGTAATGCTCAGGTTAAGGCTATGAAAAAGGTTGCAGGTACGCTGAAGCTTCTTTATTCACAATATCGTGAACTTCAGAACTTCTCTCAGTTTGGCTCAGACCTTGATGCAGATACCAAGGCAAGACTTGCACAGGGCGAGAGAATTGTTGAAATTCTGAAACAGGATAAAAACACACCTGTTATAGTAGGCTGTCAGGTAGCAATTATATATGCCGCTGTTCACAACCTTATGAAAGATATAGAACTTGAGAATATCAAGGAATACGAAAAAGAGCTGTATTCTCATATGACCTTAGAGCATAACAATCTTATGAAGCGTATTGCGGACGGTTATTATGAGGAAAGCGACCAAATGGAGCTTGATGAAGCTGTCAGAAGCTTTACTGAAAGATTTATTAGTCTGCATAGCTAAGGAGGGCGAAAGGCTTTGGGTACTAATATTAAAGCAATAAAAACCCGTATAAAAAGTATAGATTCAACTATGCATCTTACTAAGGCTATGCAGCTTGTTGCATCATCTAAGATGAAGAGTGCAACAGAGGCTATGGAACAGAGCCGTTGCTATCTTGACGCACTTATGGCAACAGTTTCTAACCTCATCTCTAACGAAACCAAAAACTCGAAATTTATCAAACCTCGTGAGGTTAAGAAAACCTGTCTTATTGTCATAGCAGGCGATAGGGGACTTGCGGGCGGTTATAACGGCAATATCTATAAAAAGACTGATGCAGTAGCTGAGGGAAAATCTGTCTGTATCTTGCCGATAGGAAAGCGTACCGTTGAGCATATGATTGCTCATAAATATGAAATTCTTTCAGATAAGTATATCAGTACAGAAAAGCTTACTCTTTCAGATTGTGCAGAGCTTGGCAGAGATATTACAGAACGCTTTAAAAGGTGCGAGTTTGATAAGGTTGAGCTTATTTCCACGAAGTATGTTTCAATGCTGGCTCAGGTTCCGCATGAAACACAGCTTTTGCCGATTCCGCAATCAGAGAATAAAAAATCTGACGGATATATTATGTTTGAACCAGATAGTATTACGGTTCTTAATTCAATTATTCCAAGTTATATTTCGGGTATGGTTTATGCGTCTACAAGAGAAAGCTTCACAAGTGAGCTTTCAGCGAGAAGAAACGCTATGGATAGTGCAACTAAAAATGCAGAAGAGATGATGGATAAGCTGAGTATAGAATACAATCGTGCAAGACAAAGCACAATTACTCAGGAAATTACCGAAATTGTTGCAGGTGCAGAGGCATAAATGCAACATACGGAGAGCGAGGTAAATTTACTTGGCAAATGAAAAAAATATCGGAAAAATAATACAGGTTATAGGGCCTGTTGTTGATGTTCGCTTTGGCGAGGGAAAACTTCCTAAAATCCTTAATGCGCTCGAGATTCAAAACGGAGATAAAATTCTTGTTGTAGAAGTTTTTCAGCATATAGGAAACAATGACGCTCGTTGTATAGCTATGAGTAGTACAGACGGACTTGTAAGAGGTATGGAAGTTGTTGATACAGGCAGAGCGATAAATGTTCCTGTCGGAAATGCAACACTTGGCAGAATATTTAATGTTCTTGGCGAACCTATTGACGAACTTCCAGCGCCGAAGGATTGTGAGCGTTGGGATATTCATCGTGACCCGCCAAGCTATGAGGAACAATCTTCAACAACAGAGATTCTCGAAACAGGCATAAAGGTCGTTGACCTTATCTGCCCATACGCAAAGGGTGGTAAGATAGGCTTGTTTGGTGGTGCCGGTGTTGGTAAGACAGTTCTCATTATGGAGCTTATCAACAATATTGCAAAAGAGCATGGTGGTATATCTGTTTTTACGGGCGTAGGCGAGAGAACCCGTGAGGGTAACGACCTTTATAACGAGATGAAAGAATCCGGCGTTATAAATAAGACCGCACTTGTCTATGGTCAGATGAATGAGCCGCCCGGAGCAAGAATGAGAGTAGGACTTTCAGGCTTGACAATGGCAGAATATTTCCGTGATAAAGAGGGACAAGATGTTCTTTTATTCATAGATAATATATTCAGATTTACTCAGGCCGGTAGTGAGGTTTCCGCACTTTTGGGAAGAATGCCGTCGGCCGTTGGTTACCAGCCGACACTTGCAACAGAAATGGGTGCTTTGCAGGAGAGAATTACTTCTACAAATCATGGTTCGATTACATCGGTTCAGGCTGTTTATGTTCCTGCTGATGACCTTACAGACCCCGCGCCTGCAACGACCTTTGCACACCTTGACGCAACTACGGTTTTGAGCAGAAATATTGCATCTCAGGGTATTTATCCGGCGGTTGACCCGCTTGAATCAACAAGCCGTATACTCACGCCTGATGTTGTTGGCAAGGAACATTACAGAGTTGCGAGAGCGGTTCAACAGATACTTCAAAGATATAATGAACTTCAAGATATTATCGCAATTATGGGTATTGATGAACTCAGCGAAGAAGATAAGCTGACCGTATCAAGAGCAAGAAAGGTACAGCGTTTCCTTTCGCAGTCATTTTCAGTTGCAGAACAGTTTACAGGTTTGCCCGGAAAATATGTTCCGCTTAAAGAAACAATCAGAGGCTTTGCGGAAATCATTGACGGCAAGCACGATGATTTGCCGGAATCAGCCTTCCTGTTTGTAGGAACAATAGATGAGGCTATAGAAAAGGCAAAAATGGTGGGTGAATAATGAAAAACTATCACCTTCGTATAACAACTCCTGCGGGAAATATTTTTGATGGAGATGCCGTTCGACTTTCGGTAAGGGGCGTAATGGGTGACCTTGCAATTATGGCAGGACATATACCTTTTGTTACAGCTTTAGAGGACGGAGAAATTAAGATATATCTAAGCGATAACGAGATTAAAAAAATGAACTGCATAGGTGGAGTTCTGACAGTATCTAAGGATATGGTTCAGGTTCTTGCATCAACAGCAGACTATTCTCAGGATAAATAATATTTTATATAATAGAGCATAAATGGCAAAAATCTGTTAAAACGGAATTATTCCAAAACAGAAAATAGCCATATATGCTCTATCGTTATTTTCACCAAAAATCGGTATGAAATTTTTTCAAATTAAAGCTTTCCAACTTGAATTTATTATTTGTTTGTGCTATAATAACAATAATCGTTCGAAAAAGAGGTTGATTTTTTATGATGGATAATTATAGCGAACAGATTGTCAAAAAAAGAGTAAATCCTGCAAAATTTACTTTTCTAATACTTTATTTCGTATTTGCTTTTATATTTATACTTCTTACAGTGTACCTTTCCCAGTTCTTTGATTGGATGATTCCAGTAGCTTTGCTTATTATTTGCTTTGGTTGTTATGGTGGTTGGTATCTTTGGTCACACAAGGGCATTGAGTATGAATATATCGTAGTTCAGGGAGAAATGACCGTTGATAAGATTATCGGTATGAAAAAGCGTAAGAGAATGTTGAAATTCGATGTAAAAAGCGTTGATATGCTTGGCAAACTCAGTGAAAGGCCTGCTGATTTTGATGAGAAGCAATTCAAAGATTGCGTATATCATGCAACTGATTATACCGAAAGTGAGAATACATATTATGCAGCTTTGCATGATATTTACTCGAAAAAACATTGTCTTTTATATTTTGCACCTAATGAGAAAACTCTTGAAACAATGAAACCTTTTCTTAAGAGAGAACTCAAGGTTAAGATTTTTGGTAAATAATAAATTTAGCCGTCCGAATATATGGACGGCTTTTTTGTAAGGAGATGTTTATTTATGAAGGTTTTATCCGCACAACAAATGAGAGATTTAGAGCAAGCTGCCGTTGATAATGGAGAAACTTATATCGAACTTATGGAAAGAGCTGGTACAGCCGCCGCAGAAGCACTTATCAGTTATGGTGCAGAGAGTAAGAGAGTTGTAATAATTTGTGGTAAGGGCAATAATGGCGGTGACGGTTATGTTATAGCAAGGATTTTAAAAAAATATAACTGTATAGTTGATATAATCAAACTTGGAGAACCAAGGACAGCCGATTCTAAGCTTAATGCAGAAAAAGCTGCTGAACTTAATATAGCCATGATAAACTTTCCGGAAAATAAAAAAACTGCTTTTGAACTTATCAAAAAAGCAGATTATATTGTTGATGCAGTTTATGGTATAGGATTTCGTGGAGCTTTAGATGAAACTACGGCAGAAATTGCAAAAGCTGTCAATGATTCTAAAGCTTTTGTAATGTCAGTTGATGTCCCAAGTGGTGCCGGCTGTAATGATGGTTCAGTAAATGGAGAGTGTTTTAAAGCTAATTTAACTGTTACATTCACAACATTAAAGCCCGCACATATTTTATATCCGTCAATGGATTATTGCGGAAAAACAGAAGTAGCAAGTGTTGGAATTTCAGATGAACTGATAAATTCATCTAAATATATTATGCAAACAACAGATGAATTTCTCGGCGAAAGGCTCTTACCTGAGCGTAGAATATCATCAAATAAAGGAACTTTCGGAACTTTGCTTGCTGTTGTGGGTAGTTACGGTATGGCAGGTGCGGCTGTTATGTGTGGAAAAGCGGCACAAAGAAGTGGTGCAGGCTTGGTAAATATGGCTTTGCCTAAGTCAATATATCCTATAGTCGCAGGAAAGTTGATAGAGGCTGTTTTTACGCCATTATCAGAGAAAGACGGCATTTCGTCCGTTGAAAATTGCGATAAGCTTGTTTCTCTTGCAAATAAAGCTAATGCGGTCGTTCTCGGCTGTGGTATGGGACATAATGAAGATACCGAAAAAATAGTCTGTGAAATACTTAAAAATTGCGAAAAACCAATTATTCTTGATGCAGATGGAATAAATTCAGTAGTTCCGCATATACATTTATTAAAGAAAGCCAAAGCTCCTATTATACTTACTCCTCACCCAGGTGAAATGGCAAGGCTTCTCGGTTGTACGGTTGCCGAGGTTCAGCATAACCGAACTGAAATTGCTTTGAATTTTGCCAAAGAACATAATGTAATATTAATTCTTAAAGGTGCGAATACGATTATATCTGATGGTAATATTTTGCTCGTAAATAGAACAGGAAACGCAGGAATGGCACGAGGTGGAAGTGGTGATGTACTTGCAGGAATGATAGGTTCGCTTGCCGCACAGGGAATGAATCCATTCAGGGCCGCCGTTTGCGGAGTATATGCACATGGATTGGCAGGGGACAGGACAGCGAAAAGGCTTTCAGAAACGACAATGCTTCCTACTGATATGATTGAGGATATTAGCTTCTGAAACTGAGGGTGATATTATTGCGTAGAATTCTTAAAGTAATGTTTACTGCTGTTGCTGCGATTGTACTTATTCTTTCAATAAGCTCTTGTACAGAAAAAGTTCCTAAGATACCTGAAATTGTGACAGGATTTTCGGGAAATGCCAATATAGAACTTGGCGAAACAAAATTTAAATGCAGTGTTTCGCATACAGAAAAGGGTGTGTCCTCAATTACTTTATCAAGTCCCGAAAACCTAAAGGGTATGTCTTTTAAAAATTTTGGCGGTAAATACGCAATATCATACAACGAGCTTATCTGCGAAACAGAAGAATCATTTTTGCCAAGTTCTTGTTTTGCACAGGCTATAACTAATGTTCTCGATAAAGCGTCTGAAGAGAACGGTGCAGTATATCAGAAATCCGAGAAAGATAACGCTATATTTACAGGTACAAGCAAATCAGGAAATTTTACGATTTATGCAGAGAGTAAAACAGGTATAATAAGAAAAATAGAAATTCCTGAAATAAATGTTATAGCTAATTTTACAGATATAAAATTATTGTAACATAAGATGGTTGGTGAAACTACCGATAAGCTAACAGACTTTTCTAAGACAGATAAAAGTTTTGCACAAACTTTTTTTAAAAGCTTGCGGTTTTCAAAGGTAGTCACCTACGGCGGAGCCTTTGGTGGTTTTTAAGGGCAATATCTCTTTTCTTCTCAAGCGGTGGACGAAATCCATCGCTTAATACTTTTGTTAGCAACCAACTGCCAAGTGAACAAACACAGTATGTCTTTATACCTAACTCAAAATAAACAGGCAACCATTAGTAATATGGTTGCCTGTAATGCTATGTATAATTTTTAAAATCAATTTTCATCAGGTTTATTCATTTGTCGCTCCATATATTGTTGTTGCGTAAGAAGTACCTGTCTTGGCTTTGAACCCTCATGAGGGCCGACAATTCCCATTGTTTCCATTTCATCAATAAGTCGTCCGGCTCTCGCATATCCAAGACGAAGCCTTCTTTGCAAAAGTGAGGTTGAGGCCTGTCCGGCTTCAACTACACACTTAATTGCCTCTTCAAGCATAGGGTCTTGGTCAGAATCCTCATTTGAAATAGGTTTGGTATTGTTATTTTCAATTATGGCATTGTTTTCAATTTCTTGAGCAATGCTTTCATCATATTCACAAGCTCTGTTATTTTTGATAAACTCTACAACTTTTTCGACTTCTTCGTCATCTACAAAACAGCCTTGAACACGCTTTGGCTTTGAAGCTCCGATAGGTGCAAAAAGCATATCACCTCTGCCGAGAAGCTTATCGGCACCGCCTGAATCGAGAATAGTTCTTGAGTCTATCTGTGATTTAACTGCAAAAGCAATTCGGCTTGGAATGTTAGCTTTAATAATACCGGTAATGACATCGACAGATGGTCTTTGTGTCGCAATGACAAGGTGCATACCGGCGGCACGAGCCATTTGTGCAAGTCGGCAGATAGCGTTTTCTACATCATTAGGAGCAGCCATCATAAGGTCAGCAAGCTCATCAATAATTATAACAATTTGCTCAAGCTTTTTAAGCTTTTCTTTCTTAGGAGCTTTTCCGCTATTTTCTGTTTCTGAAATAGCAGCGTCCATAATTTGTCGTTCTTCAGGAGTTTGCGGCATTTCAAATTCGTCTGAATTTTCATCATCGTTTATTTGAGTTTCCTCTTTGTCGATTTCAGCGTTCGTTCTTTCAACAAGTGCATTATAACCTCTTATATCACGAACATTATTTTCAGCAAAGAGCTTATATCTTTCAAGCATATGATTTACAGCCCAGTTCAATGCACCCGCCGCTTTTCTTGGGTCAGTAACAACCGGTACAAGTAAGTGCGGAATACCATTATAAACTCCAAGCTCAACAACCTTAGGGTCAATCATAAGCAATTTAACCTCATCCGGAGTTGATTTATAAATTAAGCTTATAAGCATAGAGTTTATACATACCGATTTACCCGAACCGGTAGAACCGGCTATAAGCAGATGAGGCATTTTAGCGAGGTCAGCAATAGTAATATTCCCCTCAATATCTCTGCCAAGCACAACAGTAAGCTTACTTTTAGCATTGTTAAATTCAGGCGATTCTATCAATTCACGCATTTTAACAACGCTTACTACCTTGTTAGCAACCTCAACACCAACGGCGGCTTTTCCTGGGATAGGTGCTTCAATTCTTACACCGACAGCGGCAAGATTCATAGCAATGTCATCAGCAAGATTTGTGATTTTACTGATTTTAACACCAGCGGCAGGCTGAAGTTCATATCTTGTTACAGCAGGACCGCGACAGATGTTTACTATACTTGCCTTAACGCCAAAGCTCGCAAGAGTTTCTATAAGCATAGAACCATTTTGGTTTAGTTCCGTTGCAATATCGCCCTCATTTGTAAATGGGGTTGGTTTCAGAAGGGTTATAGGCGGTTTGAGATAAACACTATCATTTGATAAATATTCAGAAGAATCATTTTGTATATCAAAGCTTATAGCTTCTTCATCAGTTCTTTTCTTACCTTTTTTCTTTTCAATCTGTTTTAAAGCATCAGCGATAGTTTTGTTATCATTTTCTGAAAGAATACCGTCTAATTCTTCAAAAGAGCCTGATTCATAGTTTTCATCAGTAGTTGGTTCTGATGTTGTATTATATACTTCTTTTTGAGTAGGTTCATAAATAATAGGCTCTGAGTTATTTTGATTTTCTATATTAGGATTAGACTTTTTGCGTTTTTTACGCTTTTGAGATGTTATCGGTGGAGTATCATAATCATTTGCATTAAAGTTATTAGAGCGTTTAGGGATATACTGCTCACTGATAAAATCATCAGGTAACATATTAGGTTTTCCCGAATCATTTCCAAGAGGTATATCTATATGATTTTTTTTCGATTCATCAGCTCTTCTTCCATAAATATAGAATGAGTGTTTTTCTTGCTTTTGTGCTTGTTGATATTCTTGACGGACAGCCCTTTGTTTACTGATTTCCTGTTTCTTTTCAGAAACCTTAGATGAAACCTTGGAAGAAACTTTCTCCACAGGCTTTTTGAAGAAATCAACAAAACCTATAATTGTCGCACCGGAGGCAATCATAATATCTATAAAAAGTAAAACGGCTATTATAATTCGAGAACCTGTTGCACCAAGAAATGCCATCATAGGAGCACCAAGGAGAGAGCTGAGAAGTCCACCTCCACGATAATTCATACCCTCTGTATAAGCGTCGCCCATTGCGAAAAAGACATTTTTTTCAACATTGCCGTGCGAGAAAAGATATACAGCAGTTGTGAAAAGTACAGCTATTGATATTGCAATAAAAAATCTTAATTTCATTCTATATGGGAGAGCAGTTTTTCCGCTTTGGTATGCAATATATATTATAACAATGGGAATAAATATTCCGCATATACCGAAAAGTCCCCAGATAAATGAATGTATAGTTGTCCAGAACATATCACCGCGAATTATGAATAAGCAGAATATTAAAATAGCAATACCTGATATTATGATAGACCTTATACGCCTACGTCGTCTGTCGTCGGCTTCAAGTTCAGCTTGGATTTTTTCTTTTTCAGCCTTGGTCATTCTTTTAGTTTTGGATTTCGTGGTTTGAGTTGCTTTTGCATTTGTATTTTTATTGCTCGATGAAGCTTTTTTAGTCGGATTTTTTTTAGAATCATTTGCCAAAATTCATACCTCCTATTGAAAATCAATGTCACCGACTGATGAAATCGGTGACATTTTTAAGAACAAGTATTTAATAATCAGAATGTAAGTGGCTGTTGTGTAAAGAGATTTACTCCTGAAATAAGCTCTATAATGCTGATAACAAGGCAAATTATACCGGCACCTGCCGTATAGAGAACAAAATAATACATTCTGTTTGTAGAAAGCAACCATTTAAAAAGGCGAATAGCAAGAAAACCTACAATCGCAGATGTAATAATTCCGATTAAAGTAGGGAAAAATTCGATTGCAACCGCTGAACCATCAGCAGGGAAGAGAGCATCTTTTCCTTCAAGAATTGCAGCCGCAATAATTGCAGGAGTTCCAAGCACGAACGAATAATCCAAAGCGCGTTGTTTGTTTAATTTTCTAAGTTCACCGGCAGTAAGAGTAGAACCTGAACGAGATATGCCAGGGAAGATAGCGGCTACCGCTTGGAAAAGACCAATAAAAATTGCATCAATAGGGTTTAGCTTTCTTCTTCCTGCGCCATCTGCACGAAGTTTTCCATGACTCTTATAAAGAATGGTAGTTTTGCGGTTTGCGTTAATTCCGATAACAAGAAGGAAACTTGTTACTAAAAGTGAAATAGCTGTAATTATCAGATATCCGTCAGAACTCCATTTATCAGCGAGGTCTTTAACTTTCATGCCTCCGCCGATAGGTAAGAAAAGTAAGAAAAGTGGCAATAGACCGATTATAAGCATCATAACGAGGTTTTCATCAGCGTCCATTTCGCCCCATTTGAACTTTCCCGTAAAGATTTTTTTCAATATTATAAAGAAGCTTTTGATAAGCCTTAAAAATAATCTCCAATATACAGCACAAACAGCCGTAAGTGTTCCGACATGGAGCATAACATTAAAGAAAAGGTTGTTGTCGTTCAAACCAAAAAAGTGCTGAAATATAGCAAGGTGTCCGCTGCTTGAAACAGGAAGAAATTCTGTAAGTCCCTGAACCGCACCAAGCACAATGGCTTCAAATATGTTCATTATGTACCTCCGTTTATTTAACTTAAATATATATGTAGGGCGAACTCCGTCCGCCCAGGCTTACTTAGGCTTTACTTTTTTTAGAAGTTTTCTTTTTAGCTTTTTTTTCTTTATCAATCATAGCGTAAAGAGCATCAAGAGCGTCAGAAAAATTGCCAAGATTATCAATCAATCCCTCTTTAACTGCGTCCTCGCCGTCAAGCACCGTTCCAACATCGAGTACAAGTTCTCCGGTATTCATAGCAAGTTCGTTATACCTTTCGGGTTTGATATTTGAGTTTTCGCATACAAATCTTGTGATTCTTGCCTGCATACGCTGAAAATATTCAAAGGTTTGAGGAACTCCAAGAGTAAGTCCAGTCATTCTCACAGGATGAATAGTCATAGACGCAGATTTTGCTATAAAAGATTTTTTTGCAGCAACTGCAAGCGGAACGCCTATTGAATGACCTCCGCCAAGCACCATAGAAACTGTTGGTTTGCGGATTCCTGCAAGAAGCTCAGCAATAGCAAGTCCAGCCTCTACATCACCGCCAACAGTATTAAGCAGAATGAGAAGTCCGTCTATGCGAGGTTCTTCTTCAACAGCAACAATCTGAGGGATAACATGCTCATACTTTGTAGTTTTGTTTTGTGATGAGAGAATATAATGTCCTTCAATTTGCCCGATAATAGTCAGACAGTGGATAGTATATTTGCCGTTAGAAGCAATTATACTTCCGGTTTCAATGATAGAATCAGTACGTTTTTCGCTTGTAGGACCATTTTCATTAAGTTCATCAGCCTTTTCGTCAGGCTCTGAAGGATTTTTTATATATTGCTCATCATTTTTTTGATTTTTTTTCATTATATCAGACCTCCTTTGATTAGTTTATCAAATTTAGTCGTGATACATACATTTTTATTATATCATTCAGAATTAAATACATCAAGGCAATTTTTTCTTTTTAATTTTGATACTTCTAAAAATATTTTGGCAATAAAGTAATTTTTTCTGTCGAATTTAACTGATTATCAAAAAACAAAAGGGCGAAAGTATTTCGCCCAGAGTATATATTTAATGTGAATTTGATAGATTTAAAAAGTTATTAAAAGTTTTACGCATCATAATCTCTTGAAAGTGCAATAACTTTGCCCAAGATAGTGACATTATTTGTAATAATCGGTTCAAAATCAGGATTATGTGGCTGCAATCTTATATAATTATTTTCCTTATAAAAAGATTTTACAGTTGCCTCATCGTCTATCATTGCAACTACGATTTCGCCATTCTCCGCGACAGGAGTTTTTTCACATATGACAATATCACCATCGAGTATGCCAATATCTCGCATACTTTCGCCAACAACATTAAGTGCAAAAAGTTCTCGTCCTTTGCGTTTACTTTCAGGAAATGGCACATATCCGGAAATATCTTCAAAAGCAAGAATAGGAATACCCGCAGTAACTTTGCCAAGAATCGGAACCTGTGATGCTTTTTCCTCGCCAACAATGCGAATTGAGCGGTTCAGACCTGTTGTTCGGGTTATATAACCAAGTTCCTCAAGAGATTTAAGATGAGAATGAACCGTTGAAGTAGAGCTAAGACCTGTTGCCAAACAGATTTCGCGCACAGAAGGAGTAATTCCGTCTGCTATGCTTTCCTTTAAAAAGTCGAAAACTTTTGCTTGACTTTTAGTAAGTTTTTTCATAAACATCACACCTTATTTTTGTTTTTTATTAGCAACCAATTTATCGTGATAGAAATAGTTTTTAAAATTAAGTCCTTGACCTTCACAATATTGATTGATTTCAAGAGCAAGCTTTTGCCAATATGAAGAATCATTTTTTATGTAAATCTGCTCATAATAAGGATAATATTCAGAATAATTTCTTTTTATGTAGTTAAGAATAGTATATTTGTAGTTGCCTCTGAGATTAAGATTTTCAAACCAGTATTCGTCAATAAAATTCTTAGATTTCTCAATTATAGCCTTAAAGTCTGTAATATAAGGGAAGATAGGCGACATAAACAAAACAGTATAAATTCCGTTTTCGTGCAGAGCTTTTAAGGTTTTAAGTCTGTCTGAGATACTGCTTGCATTATCCATATCTGATTGAAATTTTTCATCAAGCGTGTTAATTGACATATCTACTTTGAGATTTTTGCATTGTTTGAGCAAATATGTATCACGCAAAATAAGTTTTGATTTTGTAGAAATCGTAAGTTGACAATCAGCGTTTATAAGCTGTTCGAGAATTTTTCTTGTTATACGAAAATCCTCCTCATAAGGATTATAGCAATCTGTAACTGATGATAAAAATACAGATTTGCCTTTTATTCTCGATAGGCTGATTGGCTTTTCACATTCTTTAACATCAAGAAAGCTTCCCCAGTCTTCATTATGATTTGTAAAACGCTTCATAAAACAGGCATAGCAGTATGCACACGCATGAGGACAACCCACATATGGATTTATAACGTAGTCACTTTCGGGGAGATTTGATTTAGTAAGATAGTCATTAACAATAATGTGATTTATCTTCATTTCAAGAGCCACCCCTAAATATAAATTAAGGCAATACCATACATAAGCACAATATTGCCTTAAAATTATAACATATGTTCGAGAAAGTGTCAAACAAAAGTTTGATTTTCGCCAAAATCCTATGTGATAAATTGATAAATTTCCCTAAAACAATTAAGAGGTTCACTCTTTTTAATAATATTGCTAACAAAAGAAAAACGGCGGATTTTATCCGCCGTTCAAAGAGCAAAGAATGTTAAGGGCGTTGCCCTTAAAACCCACGAGGGACTCCGTCCCTCGACCCTGCAAGCTTTTGAAAAAGCTTGAGCAAAACTTTTAGCTGTTTTTAGGAAATTGGTTAGTTAATCGGCAGTTCATTGGGAATTTCCTCGACCGCGTCAACTATTTTATCTAATCAACTACGAGCGAGACTTGTCGAGCGATTCCGTGTCTTGTCCTGTGCGGTCACGCACCGCGTCTTGACAGCGGCGGCACGCCGCTTTGAGCAAAACTTTTAAGTGTCTTTAGGAAATTGGTTAGTTAATCGGCAGTTCATTGGGAATTTCCTCGACCGCGTCAACTATCTTATCTAATCAACTACGAGCGAGACTTGTCGAGCGATTCCGCGTCTTGTCCTGTGCGGTCACGCACCGCTTTTAGGCTTTCTTTTTTCTGCCTATAAAGAAAGTTATGAAGTAGATTATCGCTGCAAATAATACGATTGTTCCGCCTGCTGAAGTTCCAAAATAATATGATGAAATCAATCCCGAAACGCCCGAAACCATAGAGAATATAACAGATGTGATGTGATATGAACGCATTGAAGAAGATACATTTCTGCCTGCTGCGGCTGGAAGTACCAACAGAGAATTGATAATCATAATTCCAACCCATTTAATAGAAATGGTGACCAACAAAGCAATCATTATAACAAATAAATTATTATAAAGACGAACTCTTACTCTTTTACTTGACGCTAAGTCTGCATTTACGCTTGCAAGTAAAAGCTTATTGAAGATAATAGCCCACATAACAACCGCTGCAACAAGAACTATTGCAAGAAGTAAAAGCTCACTCTGTGAAATTGCAAGAATATCACCAATCAGATAATTTGAATATTTCGTGAAGCCTCCGTTTGCCGAAAGAAGAACAACTCCCAGTGCAACTCCGACAGCCGAGAAAACACCGATTATAGTATCGCTTGAGGCTGTTTCAGATTGAATTATTCCTGTTATACATAAGGCAAAGAGTAGGGCAAAACCTATCATAGATAGCATATAATTGTCTACGCCAAGCAATACGCCGATACCTATACCGGTCAATGCCGAATGTCCGAGTGCATCAGAGAAGAACGAAAGTTTGTTGTTGACTATCATAGTTCCTGTTAAGCCAAGAAGTGGAGTAAGCATTAAAACTGCTAAAAGGGCATTTTTCATAAAATTATATTCTGCCCAATCGAAAGGTAAAAGAAAATCCATTACCGCATAAATTCCGTCCATTAAAGCACACCCTCCTCTCCAAGTCCGAATACTTCTCGAACTTCTTTGTGTTTAAGAATATTTTTCGCAGTGTCAGTAAGTACAATAGTTCCGTCAACAAGAGCTGCACGAGTGCAGTATTTTGTGACATGACCTAAATCGTGAGAAACGAGCAAAACAGGCATATGATACTCACTTCTAAGAGAAGTTACTAAATCGTAGAAAGAGCTTATTCCTCGTCTGTCAAGTGCTGAAACAGGTTCATCAAGTATAAGCATATCAGGCATAGGGTCGAGTGCGAATGCGAGTAATACACGCTGTAATTCACCACCAGAAATTCTGCCAAGTGGCTTATCAATAAGCTTTTCTGCACCAACATGGGCAAGCATTTCTTTTGCGTGAGCGAGCTTGTCTTTTTTATGTCTGAACCATACCGGCATCATTCCGGAATTTGCACAGAATAAATCTGCAACAGTAAGCGGAGTTCCTCTGTCAAAGCTCAACGATTGAGGAACATAACCAATCTTAGGCTGAGAAATCTTCTTTCCCATACTGTTGAAATATGTTACTGTTCCGGTGTGCGGAATACGGTCCATAATTGCTTTAAGCAGAGTTGTTTTTCCTGCACCATTTCGGCCGATAATTGCTGTAATTTCGCCGTGCTTAACCTCAAGATTAACATCATCAAGAATTTTTTGATTACCTCGTGTTACCGAGAGATGTTCAATCTTAACACTGCAATGGCATTTTTTGTGTAAATCAGTCATTTCAAAATCCTTTCTATGCTTAGGCTAATGCTTTTTGCAAAACCTTCAAATTTTCTTGCATCATAGTTATATAGGCATCTTTATTCATATCACCACTTACTCCGGGGTCGAGGGTGTAGACCTTTGCATCAGTTTCGGCGGCTATTATATCTGCGGAAGTGTTAGGATACTGCGGTTCAACGAATAGAGCCTTAACACCAGTTTCGTTGGTTAAGTCGATTATAGACGCTAAATCCTTTGCATTAGGCTCACTTCCGGGTTCACGCTCTATAACGCTTACAATGTTTAAGTTAAATTCTTCAGCAAAGTAGTCAAATGCCTCGTGGAATGTAATAATATTTCTATCAGAAATATTTGCAAGACCGCTTTCCATTTCATTTTGTAGCTTAGTCAATTTAGCAATGTATTCCTTGCTATTTTTTCGGTATTCCTTTTCGTGATCTGGGTCAATTTTTATGATTCCCTCAGTTATATTCTCAACTTGCTTTATACAGTTAGCAACAGAAACCCAAAGATGAGCATTATATTCGCCGTGGTCATGATTATGTTCATCTTCGTGTTCATGGTCGTGTTCGTCCTCATCTTCATCGTGATGATGCCCGTCTGCAAGAAGGCTTATACCTGTGCTGGAATCTATTATATGCAAACCATCAACTCTGTTTGCAATATCCTCAATAAAGCCCTCCATACCAGCACCATTGATTATAAAGCCATCAGATTTTTCAATATCTCGCATATTGTCAGTTGAAAGCTTAAAATCGTGCAGACAACCGACCTGAACTTCAGCCATACAATCAACTTCAACACCTTCAACACCATCAACGATATTAAGAGCCATTATATAGATAGGGTAGAAGGAGGCTAAAAATTTAACCTTGTCTTTTTGATAGTCAGTTCTTATACAGCCTGATAATAAACTGACTGCGATAGTCGTTGTTAAAAGCAACGCCAATATTTTTTTCATAGTAAAATATCACCAACCTGTCCTTAACATATGAGTGAGTGAACATATAAAAGGGTGAACAATCGTTCACCCTTTTGCTTATGTCTTATTTATTTTTTGTATCGCTTATACTGATTATGCCATCATCAGAAATAACTATCATATCTCCGCATTTAGCTTCTTTAGGCATTTCATTTTTTTCTATAGCAAACATTTTCTTTTCTTTGTCCTCACAGATGAAGAAATTTCCTTCTGTGCGGTCAATTTTAAGCTTTCTCATTGTGTTCTCCTTGCTTAATTATTCTTCGTCTTCCTCAGCTTCAGACGGTGTATATACAATAATCATACTTAGAATTCTTTGGTCAAGCACTTCACGAATAGTGATTTCCAGTTCTTTGTATGTAAAGCGTTCGCCTGGCTCAGGAATATTAGCGAGCTGTTCCAATGCCCAGCCACCGACAGAATTGCTTTCGGTTTCGATATACTTTGCAGGTTTATCAAAAAGCTCGAGCATATCTGCAATAGACATATCACCGCTTACTTCATACTTATTATCAGAGATTTTAAGGGACATTTTTTCTTCCTCTTCGTCTTCGTCCCAAATCTCACCGACAATCTGCTCAAGCAAGTCTTCCATAGTTACTATACCCAAGATTCCGCCATAATCATCAGTAACAACAGCGAGATGAATCTTGTTGTACTTGAAATCTGCAAGTAAAGCAGAGAGCTTTTTAGTCTTATAGATAAAATGTGCAGGTTGAAGCATAGCTTCAATATTTGGCTTTTCATTATTATTTATAAGAGCCTCAAGATAATCTCTTGTGTGAAGTACACCGATTATTTTATCAATATTATCTCTGTAAACCGGAATACGAGAGTATCTTTCTTTAAGAACAAGCTCAGTAATTTCTTCTACAGGGTCGTCAATATCTATTGCAACCATGTCTACACGAGGAGTAAGAATTTCCTCAGCTGTTTTCTCGTCAAATTCGAGAGCAGACTGTACAAGTTCGCTTTCTTGCTGTTCAAGAACGCCTTCTTCCTCGATACTTTCTATTATGTATTTAAGCTCATCTTCTGTAACTGAAGGTTCAGAATCATTGTTGTTTCGTGCAATTTTTTTATAGAGCTTATTTATTCCCATAAGAATAATAGAAATAGGGGTTAGCAAAACCATGAGAAATTTAAGAATAGGTGCAAAGGTCATACAAATTTTTTCTGCATTGCCTATTGCGATATTCTTAGGTAGAACCTCGCCGAAAATAAGAACAACTACTGTAATAACAACTGTGCTGATTACAGTACCCTGAGCTTCACCAAGAAGGTTTACAAAGAAAACTGTTGCTAAAGAAGAGTTTGCAATGTTTACAATGTTATTTCCGACAAGAATGGTCGTAAGAGCCTTGCTATATCGTTCTGCAACATATAGTGCAGTTTTAGCTTTTTTGTTGCCGTTATCGGCAAGGTTTTTAAGGCGAATCTTACTTACTGACGAGAATGCCGTTTCCGTTGATGAAAAGAATGCAGAAAGCAAAAGTAACACAACGCAAATGGCAATCGTAGACCAAGGATCCAAAAATCATCACTCCAAATAAAATGTTTATGCACAATTTGAAATATTTCATTGTGCAATTAAGAATTACTTCTTCCTATTATATAAATTATTAAAGTAATTATATTTCTTAATTAGAATAAAGAGAAAAATAAATTGTAAAATTTAGCGGCGAGCCGCCGCCCCCAAGACGCGGAATCGCTCGACAAGTCTCGCTCGTGGTGAATACAAGAAGTTTTTCCACGCGGAGGATTAAATTACCGCTTGACTGATGCACTTCTTTTAGACACTTAAAAGTTTTGCTCAAGCTTTTTCAAAAGCTTGCAGGGTTGAGGGACGGAATCTCTCATAGGTTTCAACGCCCTTAACTTTTCTTTGCCCTCTAAGTGGAGGACTTAGTCCGCCACTTGATTTCTTTTGTTAGTAAAGTCGAATAGCGAACCATTTTAAGTGAAGTGCTTCCACTACCTGTAGAATCGCTCTTTAAGTTTCATTCAAACTTTTTAAAAGCTATCATCAGTCTAAATTATCCCAGAACAGAATAATATATAGTTATTTTCGTTACGATATTATCCTTAAAATCAAGCGAAATCATTTTACTTGTATCCTCATTTGAGGTATAAGTATATATTCCGGAATTGCTGTCAGTTATACTTCTTGTTTCAGGTATGCCAAATGCTTTATCAGCATCGTCCATACTATCTCCAACAGTAATTCCAAGAACAGAAAGTAAAGAATTACTTGCCATAGCGTCAGCGTTTTCCTGAGAAATTATATCCAGTTTAACTTTCTTGAGTTTTGTGTCATCACTTTGTTCGTCATTGCTTACATTATATATATCATAAGAAATTGATTTAGCCTTGTTGCTAAGTAGATTGCCGATAAGTCTGCCGGAGGTATCTTTATCACCGCTAAAAAGCTTAGTGCCAAGAGTAAAATCCTTTCCAAAATCAGAAATACAAGGGGGAGACGGTAGCATTGTTCCATTTATTTGTATGCTGTCAAAGGCTTTTTTAATATCAAATTTTTTATCAGTTTTAATGCTGCGAGCATCTGAAACAATATTTTGATTTTCAGATACGGTACTGTTTTGATTGTCGGTTTGTCCTTGAGAACAAGCCGCAGCAGAGAGTAAGAGCATAGCAGAAAATATAAGAACGGTTAGTTTAAAAGCTTTTTTCAAGATAATCACCTTTCATTCAATCATTTATTTCAGGAGGATATGGAACTGTATTATAAACTTCAATAACCTTATCACGCATCCAAAGACCAGGAGTTATTCTTGTTGCATAGCCATAACCGCAATCCATACGCCAATCGTAGCTATGAGCCTGAGGAAGTCCGTATACGGCAAGAAGCGTCATAATTACTCCGCCATGAGTGACGATAGTTGCGGAAGAAATGCCCGAAGTCATCATAGAGTTTACAAGACGCTCAAAACCAAGACATACTCTGCGAGTAAAGTCCGCACCACTTTCTCCGTTTGGTGGAGGAGTTTTTTCTGAATTTGAAAGCCATTCTGCAAATTTAGGTTCACCAGCAAGCTGTGCGGCAGTTTTGCCTTCCCAGTCTCCAAAATTACATTCTGAAAATGCACCATTTAAAGTGACATTTTGCGATGGAAAAATAGCTTCACAGGTTTCAAGACAGCGAGAAAGAGGGCTTGATATAAGCATTTCTGTGCGTGGATAGCCTTGCTCATTGCTTATTTTTAAGAGCTGTTCTCTGCCTTTTGGT
The DNA here is from genome assembly GCA_902765855.1 of uncultured Ruminococcus sp. Lineage (GTDB taxonomy): Bacteria > Bacillota > Clostridia > Oscillospirales > Acutalibacteraceae > Pseudoruminococcus. Next base: position 37,673 of record CACXBF010000004.1, read on the forward strand.
GAAAGGTGTACATCAGTTACGCCTATATAAGCACCTTGAACATTAGCTTCAGTTTGCCCATGACGGATAAAATTGATTTGATAAGATTTCATATAAAATTTCTCCTTAAAATTTCTTTACAAATAGTTATGAGAGTAGTATAATCTACAATAAGTATTTTTGTGAGGTGAATCATATTGAATACAGATTTTCCACGAATTATTACACTATTGAGAAAAGAAAAAGGTATGAGTCAAAAGCAAGTTGCCGCTGAGCTTGGAATATCTCAGGCTTTGCTTTCACATTACGAGAAAGGGATAAGGGAATGCGGTTTAGATTTTCTTGTTCGTGTAGCAAAATATTATGATGTTTCCTGTGATTATCTTGTCGGGATTACATCAGACCGAAAGGGAGCTGTGCTCAATATAGAAAGTACAGAAAATCATTCTAATGAAAAACCTCAGTGCGATAGTCATTGTGCAAACCTTGCTAATCTCAATAGAAAGCTTGTAATGAATTCGGTTTATGTTATTTTCAATATACTTGCACAAACAGGTAATAAAAACCTTACAAGTGAAGTTTCGTCATATCTTATGGTTTCTGTTTATAAGATGTTTAGATTGCTATATAATGCAAATCCACAAAATCCACAAGATTTTTTTGCTATAAATACTGAGCTTCAAAGAGGGCTTTCTTCAGCATTGATGCTTGTCAATGAAGCTAACGCAGAGGTTTCAGCAAAAACATTCATAAAAAATATATATAAGGATAGAGAAATAAGCCTTTCGCCAAGTGTGATACAAGAGCGTTATCCGCAATATGCGGCGGCACTTTCAGACCTTATTAAGATTGCAGAAAATAATATGACAAATTACTATTTATAATTTCATATAATAAAGAAGCGACTGTGTTAATACAGTCGCTTTTATTTGAATTGGTTTATTGCTTAATCAGAGGTTTCTGCACCAAGGCTTACGGTAATTGTAAGCTTAGAACCATAAGGAGCAGTATCGCCAACCTTATAGTCCTTATATCCGATAACCGCACCCTTTGCGACTTGGTCATTTGCAACCTCTGTTTTATTTACGATAAAGCCCATGCCGCTGAGAGTTTTAATAGCTTCTTCAACAGTAAGATTATTTATTGCAGGAAGCTCTCTCTGCTGAGGTCCTTTACTTACGACAACTACGATTGTAGAACCTTTAGTTACAACTGAACCAGCCTCAGGAATTTGAGAAATTATATTTCCCTCTTTAACTGTATTGCTGAACATTGCTTCACTCTCTTGAAGAACGCTATATTCAGCATTGCTTGAATCTGAGAGTACACGATTATATTCCTTATCACAGAGATTCGGAACAACTATAGAATCAGGGTCAGAAGTATCGATTATGGCAGATGCTGCTGAACTTACAGAGGAATCTTCATCAGCATTGCTTTCACCATTAGATATAACGATATTAAAGTTAGATTGGCTAACCCATATAATAGCAGCAACTACAAGAATAAGTAAAGCTGAAAGGCAGGAGACGAGTACCCACGCAAAGCCTGGAATACCGCTCTTTTTCTTTGCATTATAACTTCTTACAGCGGCTGCCTGAACTGCATTACGAGTAGCCTCATTCTGAATAGCACGAACGGTTGGAGCGGCAGAAAGCTGAGTTTTAAGGTCGGCACAGGTTTTAGTTCTTGCACTTCTGAGAACCTGAAGTCCGCCGGCAAGAGCTGTTACAACATGAGGTGGAAGTTGCTTAAAAACTGATGTAGGGAGCGGAAGCTTGCCGTCAGGTTTACGCTTGTCCGCATCTTCCGGAAGGCGACCTGTCAAAGCGAAGAAAAGAGTTGCCGTAAAGCCATAAACATCTGTACGTTCATCAAGATATGCATTTGGGTCATATTGTTCAGGAGCAGAACAACCATCAAAAAGCTCTGCGTCAATCATATCATTCTGTTGACGGATTTCTCTTATAGCAAAGCTTTGAAGTCTGAGTTTTCCGGCAGGTGTTACTACAAGGCTTTCCGGATTTATACCAAAGTGAGTAATTCCTGCCTCATGAATTGATGTAAGAGCAGAAAGAACAGGCATAAACATTGGTCTTGCAGTATTCCAATCAATAGAGCCGCCGCTTCTCTCAATATATTCGCTAAATGTAATGCAGTCGAGCTTTTCCTCTACAGTATAGCAAGTACCATTTTCAGAGAAAATATCGTAAATCGGTGTTATGGATGAAAGTTCACGAAGTCTTGCAAGAGTTCTGTAATATTCAAGGAAAGATTTTTTCAGAGTTTCAAAGGTCTGTTCGCTGCCTTCACGAATAACAAGGTCTACGTTTCCGGGAGCTCGTCCGCAGATTCCTGACGGAAGAAATTCGTGAATAATGATAGCAGAGTGCATAAAATTATCATAACCTATATAGTAAGCGCCTTCAACACTGTTGTCAATTTGCTTGCCCACTAAATAACGCTCTTGAAGGATTGTACCCAATGGAAGAAAGGGTGCAGACTGTACAGAGTCCTTATCAAATCCGCAATGTGGGCATTTCTGCTCACCGTTAATTTCGCACATACAACCTAAACATAATTGCGACATGAATAAAGCCACCTATCTCCGTGCTGAATCAAATTTTAGAAATAATTACAAGCGAAAGCTGCACGGTGCTTATAACTTGTTTGCCAATATATAATTGATTATATCATAGTTGATAGTAAAAAAGCAAGTTTTAGTAAAGGGATAAGAATTACAAATTTGTAAATTTAAGCATAATTTTAGTAAAGTATATGAAATTTGGAAAAAACCTATAAAATTTGTACGGAACATATGTGATGTTTTTGTGTAAAAATGATATTGCAATATATATAAGAATAATATATAATGTAGCAAATCACATGGGGGTATAGCTCAGCTGGGAGAGCGCTTGAATGGCATTCAAGAGGTCAGCGGTTCGATCCCGCTTATCTCCACCACATATAATGTATAATAAATTCTCTCGAAGTATTGCGGGAGAATTTTGTATTTTAATATTTTAAAATACAATTTTTTACATTATAAGGATAAATTTACATAACAGTAGGATATTAATTGAAGATTTGCACGATAATGAGTATAGTAGTATTAAAGTATCAATAAAACAACAATGCTTGTTTAATCTATTAAAGATGAGTTTCAAGCGTGTTAGTAATTGTAAAATAATAACTTTTTGAGTTGAGTACTTGACGGGTTTGTGTAAAAGTGCTATAATTAAGAAAAGTTTAAAGAAAATTATGTAAACAGTAGGCTACAATTCATTATTAAGATGCAAAAAGGTTTATGGAGGTTTATGCTATTATGATAATGACATCGACATCGAAACGAAAACTAACATCAAGTGTGGCGATTTTGTGTGCCTTAATGATACTTATAGGCATTTTCCCTATGAATCTTTTTAATAGAAATAAAGCTGAAGCTGCGGGCAGCGATACATATACAAATACTTGGCTTTATTTTGATACATCGAATGTTTCAAGCTTGTGGAATGGTACTGTTTATCTAAATTGCCCGTCATGGGGAACAAAGCAATATGAGATGACAAAAATTCCAGGCACAAATGTTTATGCACTTGATACTTCAAAATGGGATAAATTGGGTACAAGCGGAGAAATTTATTTTTCATCTGGTAATTTACGCACCACTAATTTAGGTAATTTGGAATATATCTTTGGCAATAGTAAAGTTTCTGGAGCAGCTACAAATATATTTAATGTACTTGTTTGTCAAAATAGCCAAACGAATAATCAATATATCTGCAAAAGAGAAAATAGATATAATCAAATAATTGCGAGTGGCAGTTCAACAATAAATACGAAAGGCGATGGAATAATTAGCACAGTGGTTCCTACTCAAGGAAATTCCAAGCCTGCACATAATCCTGAAAAACTCTATTTTAACAGTACTTTCTATGACTATTATAGTGATTATGAAATAGAAAAAGGTGAAAATAGAAAGGATATAAATAACAGCAAAGATAGTAGATATGATAATACCAATGGTTATGGTTGGACAAATACCAGATATATACAAGCTCAGTGGTTTGATAGGGCTTTAAGTAATTTCTATTCTACTAATAAAGTATCCAAACCATTATATTTCGGACATTTTCAATCAAAGAATAGTGGTGAAACATTTTTAGGTATAAGTAGTATCTTGCAGTTATATGGTTCTTATTATAATAATGAAAATCCAAATATGACTTGGCAGAATAGAAATTTTTTCTATTATAATAACTCTGAGTTCAGAAATTCATGTAATAATTGCTTTGATAGAGTAAACAGCCATACACATGAAACTAATGTTGCAGTTCAAGGTCTTTTTGGAAAGACCTTGAATAATGGAAATATTACAATTCCTACAAGCAGTAGTGGTGTATATGGCACTGACACAGGAACAGTGAATGCACCTTACTTTGATAAAGCTTTCTTAAGAGGAAATAATTCTTATAAAACAGCATATGGTAATGTTTATGAAAATGTTGATTTCCCATTTGTTAAAAATAGCGATGGCTATTGGGAATTTAACAGTGCTGACGCTAATCAGACAGTAAGACTTAAACAAACTACAAGCGGAGAGTATTACTTAGATGAAGTAGGTTCAAGTGGTGTGGTATATGGTTATACAGATGGTAAAATAATCAATGTGCCAAACTTCTTCCCATTTAATTCAAATAGTGATTTTACTGAACTGAAAAATATTAGTTGGGATACAACAGCATCTGTAAATAATGTTAATGATCCATCAGGTAATAAGCTGAATGTTCAGGCAAAAACAAATGGTACATATGTTGATAAATTAAATTATGGCTTTGGTGTTAAGCTTGAAATTCCATTCACACTTAATGATACAGGCAAGGATCAGAATGGTAATGATATTGTGTTTAATTTCTCAGGTGATGATGATGTTTTAGTTTATGTTGATGGTAAACTTGCCTTAGACTTAGGTGGTTCACATGGCGCTGTTGGTGGCAATATCAACTTTGCAACAAAAAAGACTACAGTTACAAAGGTAAAAACCTCTACAGCAGAAAACTCTAATGTTACTAAAACTTTTAGTGAACTTGATTTAACAGCCGGAAAAGGAAGCCATACTATTACGCTCTTCTATATGGAGCGTGGTATTTGGGAATCTAATATGAAGATTACATTTAATATGGTTCCTGAAACACAGCTTGATGTTGAAAAGGAAGTAAATACATCAAATGTTGATTCCGATATTCAAAAAGCTATTTCTGATAATGTAGATAAGATTGATTTTAATTTTGATGTTTCAGAAGCAAAAACACAGAAAACATTGAAAGAAACAACAACCAATAATACTACATCAACAAGCAATGTTATAACAAATGCTAGTAATACAATTACTCAAACTACATATAGTGGAAAAAGTGCATTATATTATCAATTAAATGACTTCGGTAGTCAAGGTAATTATGGTGCTAAAATTCCTTTTAAAAGTGATGGAACAACCGTAGATTTGAGCAATGCAGAGTATATATATTTTTGGGTATATAATACGAATAGTGGTTATGCAAATAATGACCCTCGTATAGGCTTATTTAACAGTAGTGGAGACGGTACTTATAATAATGGAGCTTTGATGTCTACATTAGGAACTGCTCCGGAATGTTGGGCTGAATTCCTTTCTTATAATAGCAATAATAATAAATTTGAGTCCGGTAAATGGAAGCAAATTAAAATATCCATTAGTAAATTGAAAGAAAAGAATTCTGGTATTAATTTAAGTAATGTCAAGTATTTAATGGTTTCATTTTGGGCTAGCACAAAGTTCTATATTTCCGATATAGGATATGCAAGTTATGTTGATGAATCTGGTAGTTTTACACAAACGCAAAAGGAATATACCTTAAATACAGATACAGCAATAAAGCAAACAAGCAATGAAGGTGCTTTTACACTTGAAAATGGTGATATTTCTCATTTTGTAAATCAGTTTGATACAGGTTCTAGTTTAAAAGTACATGAGGCAGATAAGTATAAATATAATAATACTGAGTATAACATATCAGACCTGTTCTCAACTGAATGGCAATTATATTCAGGAAAAACATTAAGAGCCGATAGTACAGCTTCTGCTTATAGCAGTAAGAATAAGTATTATGCAGATGATAATTCAACTGCTTATACTAATGCATTTAAGTTTTCTGGTTCTATCAGTGCTCCGGATAAAGTTAAGTTTATAAATAGTATAAAAACACAAAAGTTAAAGATAACTAAAAAACTTATTGATTCTGATGGCAACCCATTAACTGCTACAAGTGATAAGACATTTAATTTCAATGTCGAATTTACGAATGTTGGTGGCATTAATCTTGAAAATAGCACGGTTACTAAGCAAGTTAATGTAACAATACCAAATGGTAGCTCAGAAGCAAGTGCTGAAATAACTGGTATCCCTGTTGGAACAAACTTTAATGTCAGTGAAACTAATGGTGATGATTATACAGTATCGTATAGTCCAAAGACTGGTACCATAGTTAGTGGCAGTGATATTACTGTAACAGTTACTAATAAGGAAGCTCCTCAGCTTACTGAGTACACAGCGATAAAAAATTGGTCTGATGGAGTTCCGGAAAATGATACACAAATCACTTTACAGCTTCAAAGTAAAACCACAGGTAGTTTTACAAATGTTAAGAATGGTAATGTAAGTATTAAAAAAACATCAAGCGGTTTTACAGTTGCCGGTGGTAATAGAAGTAACCTAATAGTTGATTCTGACGGAAAAACTTGGACATATAAATACACTGATTTGCCAAAAAAATCTGGTGGTAATGATATAACATACCGAGTTATAGAAAGTGTAGTTCCTAAGGGTTATGAGATGACTGTCATACATAGTGATAACAAGTCAATAATAACCAATACAAAAATCAAGACTTCTGTTACTGTAGAAAAGAAATGGAAAGATAGTACCGATTCTGATATGACCGATACAAGTAATTTAAGTATAAAATTACAGCTTAAGCAAAATGGTGAATCTTATGGCAACGTCATCACACTTGATAATAAGTCTGGTTGGAAATATACATTTAATAATCTTCCTAAAACTGATTTAGTCGGAAAGGATTATAAGTATACCATTGAAGAAGTTGGAGTTGCTGATAATGGTAGAATAACTATTGATGGCAAAACCTTTGTTGTAAGTTATTCTGACGATGGTCTTACAGTAACGAATAAGGAACTTGCTCCGATAGTAATGCCGGAAGCAGGTGGAGAAGGTAAAAATCCATTTAATTTCGTTTTATTTGGAGCAATAGCCATAGCGTTAGCAGGTGGTTTGTTGCTATTAAATAAAAAATATGCATTTTTGCATATAAAAAAGTCATCAAAGGAGGTGCAATAATCCTCCTGAAAAAGTTATTGATTATAAGCTAAGGTGCGAGGCATATAATCATATAACTGCTAAAAAATGGAATCGCACAGAAAACAATATTATCCGATATGGAGGTAAAAATTATGAAAGCTAAGAAAATCTTTAAAGGAATGACTGCCGCTGCTGTTGCTGCTGTACTCGCAGCATCTATGGTACCAATGACTGCTTTTGCAGCCGGTGTTACAATCACAGTTAAGCCTGTAAATAATTTGGATGAGCATGCTACTACTTCTAAAGCATTAAAAACAACATATAATATATATAAGGTTTTTGATGCTAACTATGCTGTTCAAGAAGCTTTTAAAGATGTAAGCGTAACAATGACAAAGTCAGATAATTCCACTGATACATTTTCACTTAAAGATTCAGATGCAGACAAGAAATTATCTAAATATTGTTCCGCAACAGCTAATCCTAATAATTACAAAGCAAATATAAAGGCATTAACAGATGCATTGGTACCTGCAGCTACTGCACCTGATGTAACTGTGCTGGATATTACAGCAGATACTACTGTAACTTTGGATTCTAATTGCTACTATCTTGTTGTTCCTACAGCAGATGCACAGATGAATATAGCACCATCTCTTATTACTGCTGCTAGCAATTTAACTGTTGCTCCAAAGACTTCTTCAATATCTGTTGATAAGTCTATTGAAAGTGTAAATAGTAAAACAGATAATGTTTCTACATCAAAAAATTCAGCAGCTGTAAAGATAGGTGATACAGTTTCCTATTCTATTAAATCTCAGATTCCATCTTATGCTGATGCTGTAAAGGAAATAGCACAAGATTATACTATTACTGATACTCCAACAGCTGGATTATCTATTAAATTCGATAAAGTAGCTGATGATAGTGATCCAACAGACGGTATTGTTGTTGAAATTACAGGTGGTACAACAGCAACAAAAGGAACAGACTATACTATAACAAAAAATACTGGTGATGGTGGATTTAAAGTAGTATTTTCAGATGCTTATGTACTTGCTAATGGTGGCAAGGATGTAGTTGTTAATTTTGATGCAGAAGTTAATGAGAATGCTGTAGTAAATACAACAGGTAACGTCAATGACGCTAAGGTTTCATTTGATAATGACTATAAAGAAGCAAATTCTGAAAAGCCTACAGATATTGATGATAAGGTAACTGTCTACAGAACAAAAATGGATTTTGTTAAGGAATTCGTTGGTAAAGATGGACAGAAAAAAACAACTCCAATAGCTGGAGCAAGTTTCACACTTTCTAAAAAGAATAGCACTGGTACTTACGAGCAAATCGCTACATTTACAACAACTGCTACAGTTAATAGCACCACATTCGAGAGACTCGATGTAGGCGATTATAAACTCGAAGAAATAAATGCACCAGAAGGCTATGCTAAGCTTGCTCCTGTAGAATTCACAATTGCGGCTCCTCTTACAGAGGGTGGCGAATACAACGGTGTATTTAATTTTTCAACAGAGAACTCAACACTTAAATTGGAAGCAAGTACTGATGGAACATACTATACTGGAACAATTACAAACGTAGAAGGCCAAACACTTCCAGGCACAGGTGGAATGGGCACAATCATCTTCACAGTTGCTGGTGCAGGCGTAGTACTTGTAGCTGGTATCATGCTTATCGTTTACATGAAGAAGAGAAAGATTGAGGAATAATTTATACTTATTCTTTAATTTTACTTAGCTAATTGTTAAATCTGCTCCGCTCCGTTTTGGTCGGAGCAGGTTTTCCAAGGGGCTTGGCTCAGAAATGTGGCAAGCCTCTCGGAAAACTTTGCGAAAGGGCGTAAAAACTTGAAACACAAAAAGCTTAGGAAATGGCCGCTCTTTGTTATGGCAATACTCTTTTTTGTTGGTGTTGCGTCCGTTCTTTATCCATTCGTGGGTAATTTGGTTTCGGTTATGACCGCCAATGTTGTTATCGGCAGCTATGATGAAGAGGTTAAAAATCTTGATACCTCGGAAATTGACGAGCTATTCGCCAAAGCTAATGAGTATAACAAAAGTCTTTACGGCGGCTTAAAAACCAATGTAGACGCAAAGTGTCTTAATCGCACAGACGGTATAATGTGTTATGTCGATGTACCAAAGGTTAATATCTACTTACCCGTATATTATGGTACTTCTCATGAAGTCCTCGAAAAAGGTTGTGGATATCTCGAAAATACTTCTTTGCCGGTTGGCGGCAAAAATACACATAGTGTAATTTCGGGACACACGGGTTTGCCGAGTGCTGAAATGTTTACCCAGCTTGACCAAGTCAAAATAGGCGATATGTTTTATATACATATTCTTAATAAAATTCTTGCCTATAAGATTGATAAAATCCAAGATGTTAAGCCGGATGAAACGGATAATCTTAGGATTGTTTCCGGAGAAGATTATGTCACACTCTTAACTTGCACACCTTATGGCATCAATGACCGCCGACTTCTTGTGCGTGGAACTCGTGTTCCATATACTCCTGATGAGAATAGCGGAAGTACCTCAGAAATTACTGAGCCGCCGACATCTGATGATGCACTATTTCAGAATGTTATAAACCAGATTATTATAATCGGTGTGATTGTACTTATTGCTATTATCGTTTTCATTATTGCTTGTATAATACTTCATAAGGACCGCAAAAAAGTAGAAAAATATCAGCAAGATAAGCAATCAAATGAAAAGCAGGAGGAATAGCAATGGGAACAATAAAAAAGCGTGTAAAGCGCAGGCTTCCGCTTGTATTTATCTTTCTGTTTTTGCTCGTTGGCATTGCAATTTTTATATATCCGAAAGTCAGTAATTGGCTTTCAGTATATACATCTCGTGTAGAAATTGGCTCATATAATGATGCAGTCAAGAAAATGGATACTTCACAAATTGAAGCTCTCGAGAAAAAAGCAAAAGATTATAATGAAGCCCTTGCAAAAAAGGATACACAAGCACTTTCAGTAATAAACTATGAAGCACTTTTAACAGTAACAGACGCAATCGGCTATATAGATATTCCAAAAATAAATATTTATTTGCCGATTTTTCATGATATGTCTGATGAAGTCCTCCAAAAAGGTGTAGGTCATATGGAGGGAACATCGCTTCCGGTTGGTGGAAAAAGTACCCATGCAGTTTTGCCTGCACACACAGGCTTGCCGTCTGCAGAGCTTTTTACAGACCTTGACAAAATGGAACTTGGTGATGTATTTTATATTCATGTCCTTGGCAAGGTTCTTGCGTATAAGGTTGACCAGATTAAAGTGGTTTTGCCCGAAGATGATAGTGACATACAGATTATCGAAGGCGAAGACTATGTCACACTTTTAACCTGTACACCATATGGCATCAATGACCACAGACTTCTTGTTCGTGGAACCCGTATTCCATATGAAGAAAAGTCAAAAGAAATTACCGCTACACCGCCAACACAAAATGACGATAAGGAACAGCTTCCGGTTGAAGTTATAGCAACTATTGCAGCGATTATTGTTGCTACAATAGTCATAGCGATAATTTTGTTAATTCTTTTCTTGCCGGTAGGTAAGAAAAGCAAAAATAAAGAAAAAGCAAGCAAAGAAAAACAAAAATCTTAGAGGGAGGAAATTTTATGAGATATAAATATCTGAAAAAATTTATAGCAATGCTTATGTTATGTGCATTTGCAATAAGCTTTTCGGTTATAGGTGTTAATGCATCCGATACAAAGCTTGGCTCAATAACTGTTGAAGTAAACGAGGTTACTCAAGGTATAAATTTAAAACTGATTGATGTTGCAGATTATGTCAACGGAAGCTATATAATGAATGACAATTTTAAAGATTGCAAAGTTTCTTTTGATGGCTGGGAAGATACAAGTATAGCTAAGAAAATTAGTTACACACTTGAAGAATATGCAAAAAACAATAATATTTCTGGCATTGTAACTGATATTCAGTCTGATGGAAAGGCATATTTTAAAAATCTTTCAGCAGATAAATTATATCTTATAATTCAGCCTGATGAAGATGATGAATATATAATTCAACCGTCAATAACAATTATGCCTTATATGAGCGATAATAAAAAGATATACGACATCAATATGAAGGCAAAATTTGCAGAGAATGAAATTTTTAGTCAGTCAGCAGTAATTTTGAATAAGCGCGGCGATAATGCAGAGCCTCTTGCTGGAGCAACTTTCAGCTTTCAAAGCAAAACCTATTATAATGATTCCGAAAATATTCCCGATAATGTCGAGAAAGGCTCAGATTCAAAGGGCAATTACTATTGGAAATCTTACGGTTCAGATTTGACTACAAATGCACAAGGACAGATAGTCATTAAGAGGCTTCCATTCGGAACATATCGTTTTATAGAAACTCAAGCTCCAACTGGATATATACTTGATTCAAATCCGCGTGAATTTACATTATCAAGCCACGGTTCAGTTAAGCTCGAAAATACTCGCTATGTTCGCAGAGCAGGTAATATTGTAGAATTAACTGTTGTTAATTCTAAAGAGGATATAGAAAGCTCAGTTCCGTCTACACCAACACCGCCTGTAAAAACTTCTGATGACTCAAATAATACACCATATATATTTATGTTCTGTATTGCAGGTTTGCTTGTTTTTGCAACAATTAAGAGCTACTCTTTAAGAAAGAATAATAAATAAAAATAAAACGCTTCCGTATAAATTTGCGGAAGCGTTTTTTACAAGAATAGATAACAATTCTATTGTATAAAAAGAATATTTGCTATTTATTTTACATATTAATTTAGTTATATTATATAGGGGGAGATGTAATGGCGAATAATATTTTTGATTATATGTTTTGGCGTGGCGATTTATCCTTTAGTGAAAGGGAATTTAATGATGTAGATGGAGTTATTCTTGCAAGATTGTCTTACTTGCCGTTTGAGCTTATAATGAAACAAAATTCGAATAAAGAAATAACAATCGCAGAAATGGCAAAAAAATTGATAGCCTATCCAAATATAGAAAATATAGTCATACAAAAAGAGGATATTCAATTTTTAAATGAACTTTTAAATAGTAGGCGTTTTAATAGTATGAAACTGTTTGCTTATGTCAATAAAATTGACGAGAAAACGCAGACGCAATTTTCTGCTATTACAATAAGAATTAACGAAAGTGAGCTTTATATATCTTTCCGAGGAACAGACAATACGCTTATAGGTTGGAAAGAAGATTTCAATATGGGCTTTGTTTTTCCAGTGCCCGCACAAGAATTAGCTGTTGATTATATAGAAAAAATCGCATCAGAGCATAGTGAAAATATGCTTGTTGGCGGACACTCAAAGGGAGGAAATCTCGCAGTTTACTCTGCAGCGTTTTGTAGCGAGACTGTTCAAAATAGAATAGAAATCGTTTATAATTTTGATGGACCAGGTTTTGATGAAAAAGTTTTGCAAAAAGAAGGCTATAAGAGAATTTGCGATAAAGTTAATACATTTGTGCCACAATCATCTGTTGTAGGAATGTTGCTTGGTCACGAAGAAAGATATATTATTGTACATAGCACACAACTTGGGCTTTTACAGCACGACCTTTATTCTTGGAGTGTGCAGATAGATAGTTTTATTTGTCTTGAGGCTGTCGATAATACAAGTATATTCATTGATTATACGCTCAAAGCGTGGATTGCAAATTTAGATTATAAACAACGTGAAAAATTTGTTGATACTATGTATACAATTCTTACAAAGACAAATGCCAATACTGTAAAAGAGCTTGAAGGCAATCTTTTTATGAATGCAATAACTATGCTTAAATCAATCAAGGACCTTGATGAACCTACACGCAAGGCATTAACTCAAGTTTTTATGTCGCTTTTAAAGAGTACAAGAGTAGGACTATTGCAGGTTGTCATAAACAAAGACCTTATTGTTAAATGATGTAGGTTGTTAGTTTATAGTAGCTTTAAGTTAATTGAGAATATAGAGATTTTGCTTATAGAAAGCAATTTTTCATTTTCACCATAGCTTGATATTCACAGGGAACTTCCTAAGAAAAACATTCCACTAGAATATTTTTATACCTTCCTAAGCTTTGAGAGGTATAAAATGTTTCGCCGCCTGTGGACGGCAACCAAAGGCTTGACCTAAATTTTAAATGTCTTAAAGAAATTGTTTAACAAATCGTAGGGGCGAACTATGTTCACCCATTCGGTAGTTTAGACCTCTGTGTGGGTAAACTTCATATACTCACTACGAGCGAGACTTGTCGAGCGATTCCTCATCTTGGGAGCGGCGGCTCGTCGCCTTGAACTAACTTTTAAGTATCTTAGAAAATTTGATGAAACTTTTAACTTTTGTTAAATAAAAAAATAAACAAAATTTATCCTATAAAATGTTGATTTATCTTCAAAAATGTATTAAAATAGGGTAAAATTCATTTGGATTGGAGAAAAATTTTATGTATAAAAATTACCTTTTTGACCTTTATGGAACATTAGTAGATATTCATACAGACGAGGGCAAAAAAAGCCTTTGGCGTGGTTTTAAGAATCTTCTTGCTATGTATGGTGCAAAATATAAAACAAAGGAACTTCAAAGTAAGTATAATGAACTTTGCGAAAAGGCAAAAAAGGCTGTTCCAGCAACAAAGTATACAGATGAGCCGGAGCCGGAACTTCTTGATGTTTTCAAGGGGCTTGTAACTGAAAAGGGAGCAGAATGCAGCGATGAATTAGCTGCATTTTTAGCTGCTTCATTTCGTGCAATGTCATTAAAGTATATTAAGCTCTATGATGGTGCTTTAGATTTACTTCGCTCTTTAAAAGAAGCAGGCGGAAAAGTTTATTTACTTTCCAATGCACAAAGTTCATTCACAAAGCCAGAATTAAAACTTCTCGGAATTTATGATGAATTTGACGGTATAGTAATTTCTTCAGATGAGGGTTGCAAAAAGCCTGATGTAAAGTTCTACCAAACAATTCTCAAACGCTATAAACTAAAGAAATCAGAAACAATTATGATTGGCAACGATTACATAACCGATATAAAAGGTTCGCACGATGCGGGACTTGCTTCCCTCTATATTCACACAAATATATCGCCTGAAATTGAAGGTGAACTTCTTGCTGATTATAAGGTTATGGACGGTAGTCTTAAAAAAGCCAAAAAGCTTTTACTTAAATAATATGTCCGTTTTGGAGGATTCATTATTATGAATATACTCATAATTGGTTGTGGAAATTTAGGTTCTGTTCTTGCAAACGAGTTTGATAGAAATGGCCACGATGTTTCTGTTGTTGACGAAAATCCTGATAGAATACATCTTCTGCACGAAGATTTTGACGGGCTTTTTGTAACAGGCATAGCTATGGATATGGATGTTCTGCGTGATGCAGGTGTAGAAAGTTGCGATGCCGTTGCAGTAGTAACATCAGACGACAACCTCAATATAACGGTTTCACAGATTGTAAAGAAATTTTTCGGAGTAGAGAATGTTATTACCCGAATAACTAATTCCTATCGTGAAAATGCCTTCAAAAATAAATTTGGTCTGAAAACGATATGTCAAACCAACATTTCAGCTAATGCTATTTACTCTGCCATTATTGGTGGAGGAGATAACATCAATATTGCTGATAATTCCAATTTTATGATTGATTCAATCAAGGTTGACGATAAATATGTAGGCAGAGCAATTTCAGCCTTGCCATTAAAAGATGGTGCGTCATTGTTTGGAATCAAGCGTAAAAGCGGAAAAGTGCTTATTTATGACCTGATGTCAAATATAGAGGTTGAGTCAGGAGATACAGCTCTATATATCAGAGAAGGATAATTTCAGTACGAAAGGAAAAAAGCTATGAAGGTTATAATTGCAGGTGGCGGAAGACTTGGTTATAGCTTGGCAAGAAATTTGATTGACCGAAGATATGATGTATCGGTTATTGAAATTTCAAAACAAGCAAGCGAAAAAGTAGCAAACGAACTTCAGATAGAAGTTGTCTGCGGAGATGCCACAAATATAGAAACACTTAATTCTTTAGATTTCAACGATGTAGATTGCTTTATAGCAGTTACAGGTCGTGACCAGGATAATATAGTAGCCTCACAGCTTGCCAAAAATGAGTTGAAAATTCCAAAAGTTATAGCTCGTGCAAATAATCCAAGAAATCTTGAGGCTATGAGAAAGCTTGATATTGATATAGTTGTTAGTAGTACAGAAATAATAACCAAGATGATAGAACAAGAGGTCGTAAATGCTGGCGCTCAACTTCTTGCAACCTTGAATAGAGGAAAAGCTGCAATATTGTCATTTACTTTGCCGGAAAATTCAGCACTTGACGGCTATGCAATCAAAGATATAAAAATGCCGGCATCATCTCTTATAGTATCTGTTGTGAGGGGAGAACAGTTATATATTCCACGAGGAGATACAGTAATTCATTCAAAAGATGAGATAGTAATATTCTGTGGTGATGATTCGCAGAAATCAGTTAAAAAACTGTGGACTGCCATAAAATAAAGTAAGTGTGTTGACATAGATAAAGAAACTGTCAATTAGCTAACAAACTTTCCTAAGACAATTAAAAGTTTTGCTCAAGCTTTTTCAAAAGCTTGCAGGGTCGAGGGACGGAGTCCCTCGTGGGTTTTAAGGGCAAAGCCCTTAACATTCCTTTCTTTCAAGGGCGGACGTAGTCCGCCCTAATCGGTAGTTCATTGGTAATTTCTGCATTAGCTACCATAAAACTTATATTAGAATAATATAAACTTTATAGTATATTATTTATAGTAGGAATTTCCAGATCTCTGAAATGCTCAAGTTCATTTTCAATACGCTTACATTCTGCATAAAATTCAGGAAGTTCGCCGCTTTTCAGATAGCTTTCTGCGACAGCGATATTTTCGCAGATTTCGTCAGGCTTTTCATGAGAAATAAATATCAGCATAGATTCAACATTGCTTTCCCAAAGCTCTTTAAGCTTTTTAATTGTTTGGATAGCTTCTTTTTCATTACCGTCAGTCATTTGTTGCTGTGCTGTTTTTAAGTGTTCAGAAGCGCGTTGAGCTTCTTTTGTATTCAGCGTAAATTCAAAAGTGCATAATACTGCTACAATAAAAATCAAAATAATTGCTATAAATAATCGTTTCAAATCTTACGCTCCTTTTCAATAATTTTATATTCGCCTTGTCTGTTGGCAATCATAAGGAAAACATCGTTTAATTCGGTGTTTTCCTTTTTTAGTGTGTCAAAAAGCCAATCTCTGCTAAGACCACATATTTTGAGAGAACATTTTGAAATTTCTCCGTCACTTATTACAACAGCCTCAAGCCCTTTATCATCTGGTTTTATTCCAAGCTCCTTAGCGGTAGGTACATCCTTTTCAGGCTTTTTAAGAACACTCAGTTTGCCGTTTGTTTCTACAATAGCAAATCCTACATCTTCAATGTTAAAAATACCCTGTTGTCTAAGTTCCTCAGATAAATCTTCCGTACTCATTCTAAGTCGGTGCATTTCGCCCTGATTGATTTTGCCGTCAGAGATTATAACAATAGGCTTTCCGCAGATGATTCTGCGAAAACCGGCTCGTTTAAGCATAAGGAGAGATATTATAATTTCACAGACGATAAGAATAAGAATAGGCACAATACCGCTCAAAAGACTTTGTTCAGTATTTTGCATAGGAATTGCAGCAATATCAGAAATCAGAAGCGTAACTACAAGTTCGCTTGTCTGTAATTCTCCAATCTGTCGTTTTCCCATAATCCTTATCGCAAGAATAATCACTATATAAAGTAGAATAGTTCGTATAACAGAAATAATCATAATTCAACACCTTTCACTTCAAGTTATATTGTATCAATAATTTGTGGAATAATTCGCAAAAAATTCCTCAAAATAAAAACAGGTTAAGGACTTTGCCCTAAATTTTAAGTAGAGACAAACTGTTTTCGCCCGTTCGGTAGCTCATTGGAAATTTAGTCAACTGCGTCAACAATCTTTCCTAATTCATTACGAGCGAGGCTTGCTGCAGGTCGTCACCTGACGCAATTCCGCGTCTTGAGAGCGGCGGCTCGCCGCTTGAGTATAACAATATGAGGTGATATTGTGTATCGTTTTATAAACGAGCTGAAAAATATATATCAAAAACCAGAACCCAAAAAGAAAGAAGAAAAAACAACACCACTCTCTAAATCTTTAGATGAGAATACTGCAATTCTCGAAAAACGCTTTGATAAGAGTGCTGACCTAACAATTCATAAAATGACTTTGAATGGTATCCGCTTTGGAGTAATCACAATAGAGGGTATGGTTAATAAGGAAATTCTTGCCTTGGGCGTAATAAGGCCAGTTTCGAATGAAAGCTATGACTGTACTCCGGAAGAGGCTTTCAGAAAAATTTCCGATACTGTTCTCTGTACTTCCGAGCAGATAGAAATTGCAACTATTGAAGATGTAGACAAATTCATTATGTCAGGTTTTGCGGTAGTTGCTGTTGACGGTTACGCAAAAATGCTTGCACTCGGCATACAAGGCTTTAGCTTTAGAAGTGTTTCCGAACCGGATTCCGATGTAGTGCAAAGAGGTTCCAAAGAGGGCTTTGTAGAACCGCTAAGAATAAATATGTCGCTCATTCGCCGAAGAATGAAAACTCCAAAAATGAAATTTGAAACAATGACAATCGGCAGTGAGAGCAAAACCGATATTTGCCTTTGCTATATGACAGATATAGTTTCTCCGAGTATTTTGCGAAAACTAAAAAAGCGTCTTAATTCAATAAATCTTAAAACGGTTATGGCATCAGGTTATATTGCGCCTTATCTTGAGCAGAAGGGTGATTTTTCATTTTTCAGTGGAGTTGGAATTTCCGAACGCCCCGATACAGTTTGTGGAAAAATCTCCGAAGGAAGAATTGCGATATTAGTTGATGGAACACCCTCAGCCCTGATAGTTCCGTTTTTGTTTGTAGAATATTTTCAAACGCTCGATGATTATTCTAATCGTGCATATTTTGCGACATTTACTCGTTGGCTTAAGTATATAGCATTTTTCATAGCAATAATGCTTCCCGGAGTATATGTTGCAGTAGGTTCGTTTCACCCTGAATTATTCCCGTCACAGCTTTTAGGAAAAATTGCAGGTTCAATAGCAGCAACGCCTATGCCACTCGGTGTAGAAACAATAGTAATTCATTTTGTCTATGAAATAATGCGAGAAGCCGGTTTGCGTATGCCACAGCCCTTAGGACACGCAGTAAGTATAGTCGGAGCATTGGTAATAGGAGAAACCGCTGTAAATGCAGGCTTAATCGGAGCGCCTACACTTATGGTCGTAGCCCTGACAGCGATATGTTCATATGTAATTCCGAGCCTTTATGCCCCGACAGCAGTTTTGAGGTTTTTATTTATAATAGCCGGTTCATTTCTCGGAATATGGGGAGTAATGCTTTTATTCTGTATGGTGCTTGTAAATATCTGCGGAAAGAAAAGCTTTGATGTTCCTTATACAGCACCGGTTTCTCCGTTCAGTATGACAGCTATGCGAGATGTATTTGTGAGAGCGGGTTGGAAATTACTTTCAAAATCCACCTCAACTATTCAGAGTATGCCCGGCACAGAAATTCAAGGAAGTGATGACGATGACGACTAACAGAGGAATGATAACAGCAGGACAGCTTTTTGTATTGCTGTTCATAAGCCGAGCAATCGTAACAATAACATATAGCCCCGAATTATCTTCGGATGATGATATGTGGAATCACTTGCTTTCGGCGATGTTCGCTTTTCCGCTTTCATTGATAATGCTTATTCCAACACTTCTCTTGTGGAAGCTGAATCGTGATATGTCTGTTTTGGAATATGGCGAAGATATTTTCAAAAGGCTTTCAATTATAATTTCGCTGTTTTATGCAGTATATTTTATAATGGTTTGCGGTTACGGAATTGCACTTTATAATAAATTCGTTTCTCTTGGAGTTAATGGAGAAGCACCTGTTTTTGCGGTAGCTGTAGCTGTTTTGGTGGCATCTTGCTATGGTGCATTTAAGGGAGTTGAGGCAATCGCTCGTGCGTCAGGACTTATTCTGATAGGACTTATCGCAACCGTTCTTATTTTGATTTTTGCTCTTACACCATCTATCGATACTGAAAATTACCGTACGATTTTATCAACAAGTTACACTTCAACCTATAATGGCACAATTCTTATGCTTTCAAGAATGTCCTGCATACCTGCGATAGCGGTTTTATATCCTATAGTTAAAGGAAATATCGCAAAGGGTAGTGTGCTTTGGTGTAGTTCAATTTTCATCTTGGTAATGATTTCAATAATTCTTGTAACAGGTTCGCTTGGAGATTACCTCAAGAATAGCGTATTCCCGGTTTATCAGGCGGCAAAAACTGTAAATATCGGTTTTTTACAAAGGCTGGACGCATTATTCATAGGATTGTGGACGGCAGGTCTATTCTGCCGACTTTCTCTCTTTTTGTATCTTTTTGCCTTGTGCGTAGGTAAGGCTTTTGGCAAGAGAGCGTCACGCTTTGCAATTATAGTCGGAGGAGCAGCAATTTTAATATTCGGGACGGTGACAGCAGATATGGGATTTACAAGCTTTATCTTTAACATCAATTTCTGGTTGTGGTTTACTCTTATTTCAGCGGTATTTATACCAACATTTTTACTGATATGTTATGCAGTAAAATCAAGTGGAAAGAAAAATAAAACTCGCAAAAAGAGCGGAGCAAAGGCTCTTATTTTAACAATAGGAATAGGTTTGACTGTTCTTACATGTTCAGGTTGTATGAGTAGGGCAGAGCTTAACGAAAAAGTCATAGTAGAGGGTATAGGCATAGATAAAGAAAATGATAAATATACACTTACAGCTATGGTATTAAATATCGAGAGTACAGAAGAAGCCTTACCACCAAATATAGTTTCTGCATCAGGAAGTTCTGTTGCAGAATGTTTTGATAATATTTCACGCAATACAGGAAGACAAGTTATGCTTAGCAGTAATCGTTTTATAGCTATGAATAAAGTAGCCGCCAAGGTTGCTGATGAAGTTCTTTCATACTTTAATAATAGCTTTGAGGCAAGACCTGATGCTTTTATTTATGTAACAGAGGGAAATACCGCAAATATGTTAAGTAACGAAAAGGTTCTTGATACAATGACTGCCGAAGATATTGCTATGATTGGCGGAGATTATTCAGACGGTACAGTCAAAGCTTGTGAATATAAAGAATATAAAGCGTCAGATAATAGCGGAATTTATGACATTTCTGTTCCTATACTAACGCTTGATGAAAGCAAAGCACGAATAATTCCTGACGGTGTAGCTTTATTTCGTAAGGGAAAGATGAGCGGAACGCTTACAACAAACGAATCTATAATTCTTAATATTCTTTCAGATAATGTAAGTGGTGCGGTCATTTCTCTTGATGACGATAAAAAAACGCCTATAAAGATAGTTTCAGCGAAGTCCGAAAATAACATTAGCCATAATAAAGATATATTTAATTATTCAAAAAATCTCGAAGTATCTCTTGAACTTCCCGAGGGTAGTAATTCGCAAAACGAAAAACTCCTCGAACAAGTCGAGAAGTTTCTTAAAAAATCGTGTTATGAAACTGCCGAAAAAGCCATAAAAACTTATAGTAGCGATATTCTTAGAATAGGGAAAAAGGCACAAAACGGTTTTTATTATGATTTTGAAAAAATCAAAGATTGGCACGAGACATTAAAATCTGTAAAGCTTGATTTTTCGGTTAAAGCAAATTTTGTACGCTCATAGATATAATATCAAGTCTCTTTTCGTCTAAATATGTGTTTTATTCTTTCATTGTTTTTCTGAATATCACCGAGATAGAAAGAAACGATAAATCCCAAAATTAAAAACAATATTGAAATTGCCGAAGTAGTATTCAAGCTTAATACACAGCTTTCGTTTAGAACGCTTGGAATAATGGAGATAAACAATCCAAATATTATTGAGAATGTAGCTGTATAGAAATTTTTAACCAAGACATTCATTATAAATGAAATTAAAAAAGCGCCGATAAGTAAGCCAAATCCGGCAGGAATCAATACTCTGAAATTTAAATTTGCAAGCGAGCTGACATATAGTTCATATAAACCAAATGTAGATAATATTACTGCACTGTCAACGCCTGGAACTATAGATGAAGCTGCAACAGCCACTCCCAATAATACAGCCTGTAAAAAGTTCGGATTTTTTATTTGAGGAAAAGCACCACTGTTCAGTGAAAAAAGTGTAATGCCTACACAAGCCGCCGCAACTATAAATATATAGTATTTTTTTGAAAACCCATTCTTTTTAACTTCTTTAAAGAATAATGGAATTGTGCCAAGAACAAGACCAAGGAAAGTAAAGCGAGTCTGCATTTCAAAATTATTTAAGAAAAAATCGACTACCTTGCTAAAAATCAATACACCAATTCCAAATCCAATTATTAATGGAATTAGAAAAATAACATTTTTCTTAAAGTTCTTAAAAAGAGTGCTTATGGCATTGAGAGTTTTTTGATACAATCCGAAAATAACAAGCAATACACTTCCGCTCAAGCCCGGAGCAATACCACCTATTCCGACAATTATTCCCTTTAATAGAGTTTTCATAGTCAACCTCGCAATCAATATTATAACTATTGGGCAGTTTTGATATATTATATAATATTATAGGTCTAATATACAATAAGATATTTAAAATGCTTTTATAAATTTAGTAAAATTTCAGTAAAATAAATAAATTTGAGTTTATACAATATATAGAAAAATAATTTTCACATAAGGCAATATTTTCTTTTGTCGTTAGCAGATGAAAAAATCTTTGTTATATTATTATTTACTTATGTTGTAAATAATTCCGAACAAAATAAAACAGCTCACAAATCAATTTATAGATTTGCAAGCTGCTTAATATAAGCTGTTTTAAATTATTATTCTTCAGAATCTTTTTCTTCAAGTAAATTGGTCATACTCTTTAAGCTAATTCCCAATGTTGACATATTGTGAAATAGAGCAGATGTTGTCGGAGGAATTATACCGCTTACACCGAGAATAATCAGCATAAGATTGAACGAAACAATAAAGCGATAATTTCTGTGTATTCTTGCCATAAGTGCTTCGCTTAATTTTCTCAAAGTAACAATTTCAAAGAGATTTTCGGAAGCGATGGTTATATCGGCAATTTCCTTGGCAATAGCCGCACCGGTATTTATTGCAATACCTGCATCAGCCTCAGAAAGTGCCGGAGAATCGTTGACTCCATCACCAATCATAATAACCTTTCTGCCTTTTGCTTTTTCATTTCTTATGAAATCAGCTTTATCTTCAGGTAGAACTTCAGCATAATATTCATCTACGCCAACAATCTTGGCAACTGCTTTAGCAGTCTTTTTGTTGTCGCCTGTCATCATTACAACTTTGGATATACCACATTTATGCAAAGCAGCAATAGCGTCCTTTGCCTCTGAACGAAGTGGGTCATATATGCATATTACAGCAGCAAGTTCACCCGAAATGCAAAGGTAAAGGTGGGAGTATTCAGGAGAAAGTGAGTGGAATTTTTCCTCATCGCCCTCAGGAATAGAACAGCCCTCGTCCTCAAATACGAAATGATAACTTCCTATAATAACCTTCTTATCATTTACAGCACTTGAAATTCCATGTGCAACAACATATTTAACTTCAGAGTGATATTCCTCGTGTGAAAGACCGCGCTTTTTAGCCTCATCAACAACAGCATTCGCCATAGAATGAGGATAATGTTCTTCAAGACAAGCAGCAAGACGAAGCATTTCGTCCTCAGTATGATTACCAAAGGTAACTACCTTTGCAACCTTTGGAGTAGCATAGGTAAGAGTACCGGTCTTGTCAAAAACAACCGTATCAGCGTTTGCGACAGCTTCAAGAAAGCGTCCGCCCTTTACAGAAATGTTGTAGTCGTTGCTTTCACGCATTGCAGATAATACTGCAATAGGCATAGCAAGCTTTAATGCACAAGAGAAATCAACCATAAGAATAGCCATAGCTTTTGTGACATTTCTTGTGAGTAGGTAAGTTAGAATTGTTCCTCCGAGCATATATGGAACAAGCTTGTCTGCAAGAGAAGAAGCCTTATCTTCGGCTGCGGATTTGAGCTTTTCAGATTCCTCAATCATACGAACGATTCTGTCATACTTACCGCTGCCGGAAGCCTTATCTACGCAGATTACACATTCGCCTTCCTCGGCGACAGTTCCGGCATAAACATAACTGCCTACTGTTTTAACAACCGGCAAAGATTCACCTGTCATAGATGACTGATTAACAGTGGCCTCTCCGCTTATAACCTTACCATCAAGCGGAATCATATTTCCTGTTCTTACAACAATCTTATCTCCTGCCTGTATATCTCCGATAGGAACAAGCACTTCGCAAGTATCAGTTTTGAGCCATACCTTGTCAACATTCAACGACATTGTACTTGCAAGGTCAGCGACAGATTTTTTATGAGTCCAATCTTCCAATATTTCGCCAAGATTAAGCATAAACATTACGGAAGAAGCAGTGCTGAAATCTCCTCGTATAATGGAAACCGAAACGGCTGTTGCATCAAGAACCGAAACCGAAAGCTTGCGGTTCAGTAAAGCTTTCAAGCCCTTCTTAATATACTTAATAGAGCGGAAAAGTGTGATGGCGGTTTTTATTGGTGCTGGCAGAAAAAGCTTTGTTACCATATGAGATACGGTAGAAAAAACAAGTCTATCTTCAAAATCTCTGTGAAGTTGTCTTGAGGTATGCTCAGGAACAAGCTCAAGAGCCTCTGCGGCTTTAAAAGAAAATTCTGCCAAAGCACGAATAATATTTTTTCGCTCAGTTTTATAGAGTATAATTGCGTCTTGGGTTCGGTCGTATACCTTAACACTTGTAACGCCGTCAATATTACGCATATAATATTCAAGAATATCAGCGTCATGAAGTGTCATACGGCTGCACATAAGATGTACACGAATACGGCCACGAGATTCATGCAATATTTTACATTTCATTATTTTGCCTCCAGATAAAAAGAAAGAGCCGACTAAAAGGACGGCTCTTTTAAATTATGCGATAGATGCATAAAAATTATTGAAAATTATTCTTCAACTTTTGTTTCTGTTTCAGCAGTAGCCTCAGCAGGAGCGTCCTCGTTATTTTCTGTTGATTCATCAGAAACTACATCTTCAGAAGCGGCATCTTCGATAGCTTCTTCTTTTGCGGCACGCTGTTCATTGATTTCCTTAGCGTCTGCAAGAATATCATCAGCATTTTCCTTAATAGTAGTAACTGTTGTCATAACGCTCTCCTTAGCACGAAGAACAGCAGCAGTTGTATGTGTGTATGCTTTCTTTGCGTCTTTGCTGCTTAAAAGCTTGATACCAGCAGTTCCGAATAGAACACCAGCAGCAAAAAGACCTAATTTAGCGAATTTCATAATCGAAACCTCCTATTAATTTTTGTTATATTCGCATATAAAAGCCAGAATAAAAATATGATATTCAGCATAAAAATTGCCATAATCATAATTCTGTGTGGAAATATAATATCACAAAATTCGACAATATTCAAGGTTTTGTAAAAACTTTTTAAAAAATTCAAAAATTTTTCGTATTTGTATGTAAGAAATAGATATAAAATCAGTGTTTAGATTTTTTCTTCATAGCCGATTCATAAGCGGCTATAAATTGCTTTGCCATATTATCGCTCGGAATATCATTTCTTGAACGCCTTACAACATTCTTGATAATTCTTTTTCCGTCAACATCAAGAGATGAAAGCTGTTTCATTCTGTCGCCAAACTCTGAGGCTTTTTCATAGGTAAAACCGTTTACGCCTTCTTTAACAAATTCTTGCGTATATTTATCACGTTTCAGAAGTACAGGCAAGCCACAAGCTATTGCTTCAAGTACAGACATAGACATCAGACCTGTCGTCGCAGCACTTACATATACATTACTTGCAGCATAATATTCAGGCATAAGTGAGTGTGGAATTTCACCGGTAAATGTAACCTGACTTTCAATTTTCAGATATTTAGTCCAATCCTTGAGAGAATCTATTTCAGTTCCGTCACCTACAATCATAAGGTGCATATTATCTCTTACACTTATGAACTGAGCCCATTCTTGCAAAAGGTATTCAACACTCTTATCAGTATCAAGTCTGCCGGCAAACATTGCAAGGGTAACATCAGGTGAAATGTTATATTTTTCGCGAAGCTTTTGAATACTTTCAGGTGTAGTATTCTGATAATTAAAAGAACTTATATCTGTATCAGATGGAATAACCTTTATATGTTTATCCTTTCTGCCGGATGAAGCGAGATATTCGTGAGCGCGACCGCTTGATGCAGTAATAACATCACAGTTATCGACCATATCAAGAAGACGGCTTTTTTCTACCATAGTGCCAATTTTAAGTTTAATTTTTGAATTTTCGTAAAAGAATCTATCCTCATAATAATCCTGAATAGAATATACCGTAGGTATACCAAGCCTATGAGCAATCGAAAGACCAAGCTTACCCATTGCCGTATCAGTATTTATATGAATAATATCAGGATTAAATTCAAGAATTTTTTTAAGCATTGTCTGGTTATTTGGATTTTTCAGCGACATACCATATTTGTTATTTGCAGATTTCGCAGGACAGCGAAGTATGCCGTCCTCAAAGGTTGTTGAAGAAACATCAGTAGACGAAGTAACAACAAGAACTTCATGACCAAGCGATATAAGGCTCTTTCTAAGAACGCTTATAAAGCTTGATATTCCGCTGAGGTACGGAAGATATATTTCACTGAAAATTGCAATTTTCACAAAAATCACCTATTTCCGAAATTTAATAATTGGATTTATTATTTTAGTATCTTTTTTGACATATATAATATATTTATAAAAATTTATTCTTATATAATTATATCATATGGACTGCTTTTTTCAAGTATTATTAAAGAAAAGCAGAATTGTTGTTATTTTTGACGAACAAAAAATATTCAAGATGAGTATAATATTTTTTGTTTTTAAATTGCCATATATCAGCATTAAAACTGGAAACAAAAAACGATTGCACAAAGTTTGAACTATGTTATAATAAATTTGCATTCAGAAAAAACCAGGAGGATTATATAATGATTCGTAGAATTATACAGATTGATGAAGAAAAATGTAATGGCTGTGGAGCTTGTGCAAAAGCGTGTCATGAAAATGCCATTGGTATGGTAAATGGCAAGGCAAAGCTTTTGCGTGACGATTATTGCGATGGACTCGGCGATTGTTTGCCAACCTGTCCAACAGGAGCAATTACATTTATAGAGCG
The DNA here is from genome assembly GCA_902765855.1 of uncultured Ruminococcus sp. Taxonomy (GTDB): domain Bacteria; phylum Bacillota; class Clostridia; order Oscillospirales; family Acutalibacteraceae; genus Pseudoruminococcus. The sequence goes on from CACXBF010000004.1 coordinate 64,371, forward strand.
AGAAGCCGCCGAATATGATGCTGCCGCAGTTGAGGCAAATAAAAAAAATCTGAGCAACAAAACCAAACTCCACATATGGGAGGTTGTCCAGGAAGCCGTATAGCAAGCTTTAATAAGCGTGATGTTTCGGTTGAGAATGTTTCATCAACATTTGTCAGTTCACAGCTCCGTCAATGGCCTGTTCAGATTAAACTCGCACCGATTAACGCACCATATTTTAATGAAGCAAATCTACTTATTGCCGCAGACTGTTCAGCATATGCTTATGGAAATTTCCATAATGATTTTATGCTTGGAAAGGTAACACTCATAGGTTGTCCAAAGCTTGATTCCGTAGATTATTCAGAAAAACTTACTGAAATTATCAGAAATAATGTTATATCAAGTATAACAGTTGTGAGAATGGAAGTACCATGTTGCGGAGGAATAGAATACGCAGTTAAAACAGCTATCAAAAATAGTGGTAAAGATGTGCCATGTCAGGTAGTAACACTTTCCATTGACGGCAATCGTTGTACTTACTAATTAGCTAACCAACTTCCCAAAAGACACTTTAGCGGTCGCACTTCCCAAAGACAGCCAAAAGTTTTGCTCAAGGCGGCGAGCCGCCGCTCCCAAGACGCGGAATCGCTCGGCTTTGCCTCGTTCGGTGTGGATAAAAGAAATTTGTTGACGCGGTCGGGGAAACTACCGGGGGGCGAACACAGTTCGCCCATACAATTAGCTGATATACTTATCTAAGACAGATAAAAGTTTTGCTCAAGCTTTTTTAAAAGCTTGCGGATTCCAAAGGCGGAGCCTTTGGTGGGTTTTAAGGGCGAAGCCCTTAACATTCTTTGCTCCTATTAGCGGTGGACTTTGTCCGCCGCTAATTTCTTTTGTCAGTAACATTAGTCAAAAATTACGGACAAAGTCCGCAATTAGATAGCAAGAAAAGTTAAGGGCGTTGCCCTTAAGCGGCGAGCCGCCGCACCCAAGACGCAGAATCGGTTTTGCAAGCAAAACCTCGACATTCGCAATAGAAGTTTGTTGATGCGGTCGAAGAAATTTCCAATGGACTACCTAGAGGGCGGACTCCGTCCCTCAACCCTGCAAGCCTTTAAAAAGGCTTGACCTAAACTTTAAGTGTCTTAGAGAAGTCTGTAAATATAGAAAAATGAGTTCGGTAAAATTCCGAACTCATTTTTGTTAGCTGTTTAAATTTAATTATTTAATCTTATTTCTAAGATTTTTTGTTGCAGTAACCAAATTTTTAAGGCTTGCAGTTGTTTCAATTTCGCCTCTTGTTTTAAGCCCACAGTCAGGATTTACCCAAAGCTTGTCAATGCTGATTTTTTCGAGCATTTTCTCAATAGCATTTTCAATTTCCTCAACAGATGGAACTCTTGGAGAATGAATATCATAAACACCGGGTCCGACTTCTGTCTTGAAGTTGTTTTCTTTGAGAGAATCGAGTATAAGCAAGTCAGAACGAGAAGCTTCAAAGGTGATAACATCAGCATCCATTTGGTCGATTGCAGGAATAATATCAGTAAATTCACTGTAACACATATGTGTATGAATCTGAGTTTCAGCCTTTACGCCACTGTGAACAAGTCTGAAAGCCGGAATAGCCCAGTCGAGATATTCACAGTACCAGTCGGATTTACGCAAAGGAAGCTTTTCACGAAGAGCAGCCTCGTCTATTTGAATTACCTTTATTCCGTTTGCCTCTAAGTCCAAAACCTCATCACGAATTGCGAGGGCAATTTGATAAGTGCTTTCCTTGATAGATATATCTTCACGAGGGAAAGACCAGTTAAGTATAGTAACAGGTCCGGTAAGCATACCTTTTACAGGTTTATCTGTAAGGCTTTGTGCATATACAGACCATTCAACAGTCATTGCTTTAGGACGAGAAACATCGCCCCAGATAATAGGTGGTTTTACACAGCGTGTGCCATAAGACTGTACCCAAGCTTTTTCAGTAAAGAGATAGCCGTTAAGCTGTTCGCCGAAATACTCAACCATATCATTTCTTTCAAATTCGCCATGAACAAGTACATCAAGTCCGATTTCCTCTTGCAAAGAAATGCACTCAGCAATCTTTTTACGGTTAAACTCGTTATATTCGCTTTCGGAGATATTTCCCTTCTTGAAAGCGGAACGGTTTGCCTTAACATCAGCAGTCTGAGGGAAAGAACCTATTGTAGTTGTAGGGAGAACAGGAAGTCCAAATTCCTTTTTCTGAATTTTTTCTCTTTCGTTAAATTCAGGAAGTCTTGTAAAATCTTTTTTCTGAATACCGGCAACTCTTTTTTGAACAGCGTCATCATAGCAATTAGTTCTGTTTTCAAAAAGCTTGCAGTTAGCAATATATGCAGCCTCATTCTCAAAATTATTCTTGTCTGCAAGAACTTTAAGCTCAGCAAGCTCAACAAGCTTTTCTTCTGCAAAAGAGAAATGACTTGTATATTCAGCAGAAAGCTTAGTTTCATTTTTAAGTGTATAAGGAACATGAAGTAGGGAACAGGAGCTGCTTATAACAGTGTTTATACCCTTTGCTTTAAGTTCGGAAAGAAGTGCGAGTGTTTTCTTATAATTGTTTTTCCAGATATTCTTGCCATTTACAACGCCTGCGAATAAAAGCTTATCCTTAGGGAAACCGTTTTTCTCGATAAGTTCAAGAGTTTTCTTGCCCTCGATGAAGTCAAGACCTATGCCATCAAAATCAAGAGCAGTAAGCTGATTATAAATGTCACGAACATCACCGAAATAAGTTTGAAGTAAAAGCTTTACAGACTTTTTGTTGCTGATAATTCCGCTATAAAGCTTGTTAAAGAGTGCAATATCTTCTTCGCTTAAATCGTGAACGAGATAAGGCTCATCAAATTGTACCCATTCTGCATCAAGCTTTGAAAATTCAGCAAGTAAATCAAAATAAGCCTTGATAATATCCTCGCAGAAATCTTCAGCTTGCTTTGAACCAGTATATCTGAGTAACTTTAATAAAGTAAATGCACCTACAACAACAGGCTTTGTCTTAACTCCGAGAGTATTAGCTTCATTAAATTGCTCAAAAGGCTTTGTGCCGGTAAGCTTAACTTCTGTTGTATCTTCAATTTCAGGAACCATATAATGGTAGTTTGTATTGAACCATTTTTTCATAGCTAAAGCCTTAACATCGCCGTTTTCGCCCTGATAACCTCTTGCCATTGCAAAATAGGTATCAAGCTCGGAAAGATTAAGATTCTTATAGCGTTCAGGAATAATATTAAAAAGTACAGCTGTATCAAGTGTGCAATCGTAGAATGAGAAATCGTTTGATGGAATAAAATCAAGACCGCTGTTTTTCAAAGTAGTCCATTGGGTTTGTCTGATATTTTTAGCTGTTTGTTGAAGTTCGCAAGCTGAAATTTCGCCTCTGAAATATTTTTCTGTTGCGAATTTAAGTTCTCTAAGAGTACCAACTCTCGGAAATCCGATTATAGATGTAAGCATATATCTTTTCTCCTTCTTTAAAATAATATTTTTATCTTGTTGTTTATTTTACTATTACAAAAAGAAATTGTAAAATATCAAAAAATATCGCTTTGATATAGCTTTAGGTTATATCAAATTAAAAGTTTCGCTCGAGCCTTTTCAAAGGCTCGTAGGTCAAGGGCAACGCCCTTGTCGCTCTCCGCAGAGAGCGAAATACTTTATGCTCTAAAAGCGCAGGAGGGTAGAAAAACATTCCGGTGGAATGTTTTTCGTAGGGAACCCTCGCAGGGGGTTCCCTGTAAGACTAATGTTACTAACAAGAGAGAATTTAGCGGTGGACAAAGTCCACCGCTTTGGAAGTAAAGAAATGTTAAGGGCGTTGCCCTTAAAACCCACCAAAGGCTCCGCCTTTGGAAACCGCAAGCCTTTGAAAAGGCTTGACCTAAACTTTTATCTGTCTTGAGGAAGTGCGTTAGTTAATTGTAAGGGCGAACTGTGTTCGCCCGCTTGGTAATTTTTTCGACCGCGTCAATTAACTTCCCTTGTTCACTACGAGCGAGACTTGTCGAGCGATTCCGCGTCTTGACCGCGGCGGCACGCCGCCTTTACCTAAACTTTAATTGTCTAAGATTAGTACATAAGTTAATATTAAATAACAGCGATTTAATATTAGCTTGACAAAAAATGAAAACAGAGAGTATTATGTAATAAATGCTTTTGTTAGGAGTGTTAAAATGAAGATTTTTATAGCATCGGATATTCATGGTTCGGAACATTACTGTAAAATTATGGCTGAAAAATATCGTGAGGAGGGTGCAGATAAGCTGTTACTTCTTGGCGATTTACTATATCATGGGCCACGAAATGATTTACCGCTTGGATATAATCCAAAAGGTGTTATAGCTATTCTTAATTCTCTTAAAAACGAGATAATATGTGTTCGTGGAAACTGTGATACAGAGGTTGACCAAATGGTTCTGGATTTTCCTATTATGGCAGAGTATGCAATAATTTATGACGGAAATAAAACTATTTATGCTACACATGGACATAAATTCAATCCGCAGAATCCCCCAATGCTTAAAAGCGGAGATATTCTTTTGAATGGACATACACACATTCCTGCAAATGAAACCTTCGGAGAATTTTATTATGTAAATCCGGGCTCAGTTTCCATTCCAAAAAACGGAAGTAATCATAGCTATATGATTTATGAGAACGGTGAATTTACATTAAAAAAACTGTGCGATTGATGTAAATATAATTCTTTTTGCAATATAATCTACACAATATGCAAGAAACACTGCCAATTTATGCAAATTTTTTAGGAGTCTTTATATTGACAAGGCGATTTATAAGCACTATAATTAAAGATGTTACTTATCATAATATTATGCGGAAAAACCGCAAATTTATTGGAGGCTAAATATAATGAGCAGAGTATACAATTTTTCGGCAGGCCCTTCTATGCTTCCCGAATCAGTTCTTAAAAAGGCAGCAGCAGAAATGCTGGACTATGAGGGTAGCGGTCAATCCGTTATGGAGATGAGCCACCGTTCAAAGATTTACGGTACAATTATCGAGGGTGCAGAAAGCCTTCTTCGTGAGGTTATGAACATTCCTGATAACTATAAGGTTCTCTTCCTCCAGGGCGGTGCGTCAACACAGTTCGCTGCTATTCCTCTCAACCTTATGAATGGTTCAGGCAAGGCTGACTATGTTCTTACAGGTCAATGGGCAACAAAGGCTTATAAAGAGGCTGCACGCTATGGCGAAGCTAATGTAGTTGCTTCTTCTAAGGATAAGACTTTCTCATATATTCCTAAGCTCGACCCATCAACATTCACAAAGGATGCTGACTATTTCTATATTTGTATGAATAATACAATCTACGGCACAGTTTATCATGAAATTCCTGAAACAGGAAATGTACCGCTTGTTGCTGATATTTCTTCCTGCATTCTTTCTACACCACTTGATGTTTCCAAGTTTGGTATGGTTTATGCAGGTGCTCAGAAGAATATGGCTCCTGCTGGTCTTACAGTAGTAATCATTCGTGAGGATCTCATTGGTCATGCTCGTGACATCACTCCTACAATGCTCGATTACAAGACACACGCAGATAACGGCTCTATGTTCAATACACCACCTTGCTACACAATCTACATTGCAAAGCTCGTTCTTGAGTGGATTAAGAACGAAATCGGCGGTCTTGAGAATATGCAGAAGCTCAACGAGAAGAAAGCAGCATTGCTTTATAACTTCCTTGATAATTCTAAGATGTTCAGAGGCACAGTTGTTCCAGAGGATCGTTCACTTATGAATGTACCTTTCGTTACAGGCAGTGATGAGCTTGACGCTAAGTTCGTTAAGGAAGCAACAGAGCATGGTCTTGTTAATATCAAGGGACATAGAACAGTTGGCGGTATGCGTGCTTCCATCTACAATGCAATGCCATATGAGGGAGTAGAAGCTCTTGTTAAGTTTATGGCAGAGTTCGAGGCTAAGAACGCCTAATCATAAATAACATCAGAGGGTTGATTTTAATGTATAATATTCTTACACTTAATAAAATCTCTAAGGCAGGACTTTCTCGCCTTGGCGATAACTACAATGTTGCAGATTCTGTTGAAAATCCTGATGCAGTTCTTGTTCGTTCAGCATCTATGCACGATATGGAACTTCCTTCAAGCCTTCTCGCAATCGCAAGAGCAGGTGCAGGCGTCAACAATATTCCTCTTGATAAATGCACAGAGCAGGGTATCGTAGTTTTCAATACACCTGGTGCTAATGCAAATGCTGTTAAGGAACTTGTTCTTTCAGCATTGTTCCTCAGCTCAAGAAAGATTGTTGAGGGTATTGAGTGGGCAAAGACTCTTAAGGATAATGCAGATGCAGCAAAGCTCGTAGAAAAAGGAAAGAGCCAGTTTGTCGGTCCTGAAATCAAGGGCAAGACACTTGGCGTAATCGGTCTTGGTGCTATCGGTATTCTTGTTGCTAATGCAGCAGTTTCACTCGGAATGAATGTTCTCGGTTACGACCCATTCATTTCTGTTGACGCAGCATGGGGACTTTCACCAAAGGTTAAACATGTTGTTTCTCTTGATGATATTTTCGAAAATAGCGATTATATCACGCTCCATGTTCCGCTCACACCAGAAACAAAGGGTGTAATCGGCAAGGAGAACATTGCAAAGATGAAGGACGGCGTTCGTATTCTCAACTTTGCTCGTGGAGATTTGGCTGATAATGAAGCAGTTCTTTCATCAGTTGCTGATGGAAAAATTGCAAAGTATATCACAGACTTTGCAGCACCGGAACTTCTTGATGTTGAAAATGTAATCGTAACACCTCACCTCGGTGCGTCTACACCTGAATCAGAAGATAACTGTGCAAAGATGGCTGCTGACGAGATTAAGGATTACCTTGAGAATGGTAATATCAAGAATTCCGTAACACTTCCGGCAGTTTCTATGGCTCGTGGCACAGGTACAAGAATTTGTGTTATTCACAAGAATGTTCCAAATATGATTAGTGCGGTAACAACTGCTCTTGCGGGTGCTAACATTGAGAATATGCAGAGCAAATCAAGAAAAGAATACGCATACACAATACTTGATGTAACAGGCGATTTTGATGTAGCTGCTATTGAAGCTATTGATGGCATTATCAAGGTAAGAGTAATCAAGTAATTGATTTAAATAAGTATAATAAAAAGCTCAAGGAAATTATCCTTGGGCTTTTTTTATCTTAGCGAACTCACTTCCTCCAAGACCTTAAAAGTTTTGCTCAAGCTTTTTCAAAAGCTTGCAGTTTCCAAAGGTAGTCACCTATGGCAGAGCCTTTGGTCGCTCTCCGCAGAGAGCGAAATACTTTTGGGCGAAGCCCAACATTTGTTTTTTTCTTAGGCGAACGCAGTTCGCCTTTATCAACTAATGTTGCTAATAAGAGAAAATTAAGCGGTGGACTCTGTCCACCGCTTTAGAATCAAAAAGCCTTTAAAAAGGCTTGACCTAAATTTTCAGTTGTCTTAGAAAAATCTGTCAGCTAATCGTAGGGGCGAACTGTGTTCGCCCGCTCGGTAGTTTCTTCGCCCGCGTCAATCAACTTTCCTTAATCCACAACGAGCGAGACTTGTCGAGCGATTCCGCGTCTTGACCGCGGCGGCACGCCGCCTTGACCTAAACTTTAGCAGTCTTAGGAAAGCTGGTCAAATATAATACATAAACTGATCCTCTTGGCTATCAAGTCTTTGACAGTAATCATCGCAAATATCTTTAAGAGTAATTTTCTCTGCGTAATCCTGCAAATATGAAGTCATATTGTTCCATAAATCATCATTTATAGTATCTATCATAGTTGAATTTTTGTTATTAGTATCAAAATACACATCAGAAAGAATATTAGGGTCAAGTGCATTTATAATATCCTTTAAGGTAATTTGATTACATGGCTTTGTTATAACATATCCTCCATTAGAACCCTTCTGACTTCTGATAAGCATAGCAAGTCTTAGAGCAGGGAGTATCTGTTCAAGATATTTCGGGGAAATATTCTGACGTTTAGAAATACTTGTTGTGGTAACAACTCGTCCGCCTTGTGAATTTGTGGCAATATCTATCATAGCCATAATACCTAATTGAACTTTCATTGGTACTTTCAAAAAGAACACGCTCCTTTAAAAATTTTATTTAATTACATACGAAACATATAATAATAATAGGTTATCACAGTTTTTCTGGAAAATCAATATATACTAAATAAATAAGCATTGTAAGAAATATAAAAAATAGACTTATATAAAAATAAAAATTATATAAAGTGCTAAAATCTTATAATACCTATTGAAATTATATGTTAAGTAGGTTATAATTGGAAGCACTTCAAGGTTTGTTGAAAAGGGTTGGTGATATTATGGAGTTTAATACAGCTTTATTGCACCGAGGATTTGAGATTGATAAAAAGACAGGAGCTACACTTACTCCGATTTATCAAGTAAGTGCTTTCTCGCAGGAATCTGCTGAACAGCTCGAAAAAGTCTTTAATAATAAAGCCCCTGGTTTTGCATATACAAGAATAAGCAATCCGACAGTTTCATCTTTCGAGAGCCGAATTGCTTCTATAGAAAACGGAATAGGGGCGATTGCCTGTTCGTCAGGTATGGCGGCTGTTACGATGTCACTTTTAAATATATTAGAAGCTGGCGATGAGATTATAGCAGGTTCAGGACTTTTCGGAGGAACAATAGATTTATTTTCAGACCTGAAAGCTTTCGGAATTACGACTAAGTTCGTAGAACATATTTCAGCCGAAAGCGTAGAACCTCTCATAAACGATAAAACAAAGGCAGTTTTTACAGAGCTTATAGGAAATCCAAAGCTTGATATTGTCGATATAAAAGAGGTTTCAGAGCTTGTCCATAAATATAATATTCCACTTATAATAGATAGTACGACAGCTACTTCTTACCTTATCCGACCAATAGATTTCGGAGCAGATATAGTAATTCATTCCTCATCAAAGTATATAAATGGCGGAGGAAATTCTATCAGCGGAATAATAGTTGACAGTGGCAACTTTAAATGGGATACTGATAAGTATAAGGGAATGGCTGAATATAAGAAGTACGGAAAATTTGCTTATCTCGCAAAGCTAAGAAACGGAATATGGAGAAATGTTGGTTGTTGTCTTTCACCATTCAATGCGTTCCTTAATTCCGTTGGTCTTGAAACTCTCGGCCTACGAATGGAGCGTATTTGTGATAACGCCTTGAAACTTGCCGAATATCTGAGTACAGCAGACGGAGTTGAAGTTAATTATCCGGCCCTTGAAAGCTCACCGTATTATCCGCTTGCAAAGCGAATGTTTAACGGAAAAGGTGGAGCAATCTTAACAATTCGTGCAGGTAGCAAAGAGAGAGCCTTTAATCTTATCAATAACCTTAAATACTCAATAAACGCTACTAATATAGGTGATGTAAGAACCCTTGTCATTCACCCGTCAAGCACGATATATGCTCATAGCACAGAAGCTCAGAAGCAATCTGCAGGCGTTTATGAAGATAGCATTCGAGTAAGCGTTGGCATAGAGGATATAAAAGACCTGATAGAAGACTTCGAGCAAGCAATAAACAAGATGAATGCTTCCAGCTATAACTCTTAACATTTTATAAATAAAGTTTAGTTCAAGGGAGAGAATCCCTTGCAAGGAGGAGTAACAAATGGCAGTCGATTATGCAACTCTTAAAAAAGGCGGATTTATGCGTCAAAAACAAAAAAATAATTTTTCTCTTAGGTTGAGAGTTGTCGGAGGAAATCTTACAGCTAAGCAGCTTGCAAAAATTGCTGAAGTTTCTGATAAATACGGAGATGGCTATGTACATCTCACATCAAGACAGAGTGTAGAAATTCCATTTATTAAGTTAGATGATATAGAAGAAGTTAAGAATACACTTGCAGAGGGCGATGTAGAGCCTGGCGTTTGCGGACCGAGAGTTCGTACAATAACAGCCTGTCAGGGACAAGCAGTATGTCCAAGTGGCTGTATTGATACATATGCTCTTGCAAAGGAGCTTGATGACAGATATTTCGCAATGGAGCTTCCACATAAGTTCAAGTTCGGCATAACAGGCTGTCAGAATAACTGCCTTAAATCCGAAGAAAACGACTTAGGAATCAAGGGTGGAATAAAGGTCGATTGGAGAGAAAGCGATTGTATCGGTTGTGGCGTATGTGTAAAAGCTTGCCGACAGAATGCAATCACTCTTAAAGACGGCAAAATCACTGTTGACAAGAGCAAATGTAATTTCTGCGGAAGATGTTTCAAAGCTTGCCCGACAGATGCGTGGGATACAGTTCATGGATATATAGTTTCCTTCGGTGGCTTGTTTGGTAATTCAATAAATAAGGGCGAAACAATAATCCCATTTATTGAGGACAAAGAAAAGCTTATGAGAATTTGTGATGCTGCTATAAAGTTCTTTGCAGATAATGCAAAGCCAAGCGAGCGTTTCAAGTTTACAATAGACCGAGTAGGAAAAGAAAAATTTGAAGAAAAGATTTTGGAGGCATACAATGGCTGATTTTATTATTGATGATATCGTAGATATTACAGATGTAGTTTGCCCTACAACCTTTGTAAAAGCAAAGGTTGCTTTAGAGGAACTTGATGACGGACAGATTTTATCAGTTAAGATGAACGACGGCGAACCGGTTCAGAATGTCCCAAGAAGTATTAAGGAAGAGGGACATCAGATTCTGAAACTCATAGATAATGAGGACGGCACTTATAATCTTATCGTAAAAAAGGTTGGTGATTAAATGGCAGCTCGTGTTAATACAGAGAATTTTGAGCAGGAAGTTCTTAATTCAGATAAGCTTGTTTTAACAGATTTCTATTCAGATAGCTGTATTCCTTGCAAGAGATTGTCACCGGTTCTTTCAGAGCTTGAAAAAGAATATGACGATATCTTAAAGGTTGTCAAGGTAAACATAAACTTTGATTCAGCTCTTATGGAAAAATACGAAGTTCAGGCGTCGCCGACAATCATTTTCTTTAAAGACGGTCAAGAGCAGTCAAGACTCAGAGGTGCTGTCAAGAAGTCAGAAATAGTTGACGAGATAGAAAAATTAAAGTAAGTAGGAGAGATAATTATGAAAATCACAGTAGCAGGCGTAAACAAAGAGGTTGCAGATAATCTTACAGTTGCACAGCTCGTTATAGATGAAAAGGTAGAAACCCCGGAATATGTCACAGTTACAATCAACGATGAATTTGTCGAGAGCGGTGCATTTGAAAGCACAACACTCAAAGACGGTGATGTTGTAGAGTTCCTTTATTTCATGGGAGGTGGTCAGTAATGGCTTTCACAAACGAACAGCTTGAGCGTTATTCAAGACACATTATATTAAAAGAAGTCGGAGCAAAGGGACAGAAAAAGCTCCTCAATGCTAAGGTCCTTATTATCGGTGCAGGCGGTTTAGGTTCACCGGTTGCTCTATATCTTGCAGCAGCAGGTGTTGGAACTATCGGTATTGCAGATGCAGATGATGTAGATTTATCAAACCTCCAGCGTCAGGTTATTCACACAACAAAAGATGTCGGAACTCCAAAGGTTGAGTCCGCAAAGAAAACTATGGAAGAAATTAATCCTGATGTTAAAGTTATTACATATCATACCTTTGTTACAAGCGAAAATATCCTTGATTTGATTAAGGACTACGATTTCATTATTGACGGCACAGATAACTTCCCGGCAAAATTCCTCATCAATGATGCTTGCGTAATGGCAAAGAAACCGTTCTCACACGCAGGAATCATTCGTTTCCAGGGACAGCTTATGACTTATGTTCCGGGAAAAGGTCCTTGCTACAGATGTGTATTCAGAAATCCACCTCCAAAGGACGCTGTTCCTACTTGTAAGCAAGCAGGTGTTATCGGTGCAATGGGCGGCGTTATCGGAAGCCTTCAGGCAATGGAAGCTATCAAGTATATTCTTGGTCAGGGCAACTTGCTTACAGGCTATCTCCTTACATATAATGCTCTTAAAATGGAGTTCAGAAAGGTTAAGCTTCCAAGCAATACAGATAATTGCCCAATTTGTGGCAAGCACCCGACTATCACAAAACTTATCGACTACGAACAGGCAGAATGTGACGGTGTACATTTATGATTAAGCTATCAAAATCAGATTACGAAAAAATTCTTGCACACGCAGAAAAAGAACTTCCCAATGAGGCTTGTGGTTTGATTGCAGGTACAGTTGAAAACGGTGATAAGATAATAAAGGAAGTTTATCTTCTCACAAATATAGACCATTCCAATGAGCATTTTACACTTGACCCAAAAGAACAGCTTGCCGCAATCAAGGATATGAGAAGTAAAGGCTATGTACCGCTTGGCAACTGGCATTCTCACCCAGAGTCGCCATCAAGACCTTCGGAAGAGGATAAAAGACTTGCCTATGACAGCAAAGCAAGCTATATGATTTTATCTCTTATGAATAGAGCTGAGCCTGTATTAAATTCATTCAAAATCACTGGAGATACCGCAAAAAAAGAAGAACTCATAATAGAGGATTAAGAATAAACCTTCCATAAGACACTCAAAGTTTAGGTCAAGCCTTTTTAAAGGCTTGCGGTTTCCAAAGGCAGAGCCTTTGGTAGGTTTTAAGGGCAAAGCCCTTAACATTCTTTGCACTCTAAGTGCGGACAAAGTCCGCACTTAATAACTAATGTTGTTAACAAAAGAAAAAAGGCTCAAGCGAAACTTTTAAGGTTCTTGGGAAAGTGCGGTAGTTTCAAAAAATGAGGGAAGCAATATGAAGACAGAAAAGCTTACAACAGATATTCTGATTATAGGCGGCGGAACAGCAGGTTGCTATGCGGCTTTGACAATATCCGAAAATTCCGATAAAAAAGTTATAATCTGCGAAAAGGCACATATAAAGAGAAGTGGTTGCCTTGCAGCTGGTGTAAACGCTCTTAACGCATATATCACAGAGGGCAGAACGCCTCAGGACTATGTTGATTACGCAAAGCACGATGCAGATGGCATAGTAAGAGAAGATTTGCTCCTTACAATGTCCGAAAGACTTAATTCCGTTACACATAGGCTTGAACAGCTCGGACTTGTAATTCTCAAGGACGAAAACGGCAAGTATGTAACACGAGGAAACCGCAATCTTAAAATAAATGGTGAAAACATAAAGCCGATACTCGCTAAAGCAGTAGAAGCCTTGCCAAATACAACTATTCTCAATAGAGTAAATGTAATCGACTTTGCCGTCAAGGATAACAGAATCCAGGGAGCTTTTGGAATAGGCATAGATGATGATACTTTCTATACTATTGAGGCTAAGGCAGTAATAATTGCCACAGGTGGTGCGGCAGGACTTTATAAGCCAAATAATCCAGGTTTTTCACGCCATAAAATGTGGTATCCGCCATTCAATACAGGTGCAGGCTATGCAATGGGAATAAAGGCCGGTGCAGAAATGACCACTTTTGAAATGCGTTTCATAGCTTTAAGATGTAAAGATACGATTGCCCCAACAGGTACTCTTGCACAGGGTGTCGGAGCTAAACAAGTAAATTCACTTGGAGAAGTTTATGAAACAAAATATGGCTTAACTACTTCCGAGAGAGTTTATGGCACAGTCAATGAGAATCAAGAGGGCAGAGGTCCTTGCTATCTCAGAACAGAGGGCATTACGCCCGAACAGGACGAATCCTTGCTAAAAGCATATTTGAATATGGCTCCTTCACAAACTATCAAGTGGATAGAGAGTGGAAAAAATCCATCTCAGCAGAATGTTGAAATCGAGGGTACAGAGCCTTACATAGTAGGCGGACACACAGCAAGTGGCTATTGGGTTGATACAAAGAGAGCAACCACAATAAATGGCTTGTTTGCAGGCGGTGATGTTGCCGGCGGTGCTCCGCAGAAATATGTCACAGGTGCTTTGGCAGAAGGTGAGATTGCAGCCCTTTCCGCAGTTGAATATGTTTCCGAAAATGATATTTCACCTATCGAGAGTAGTAATATAGACAGCCACATTTCAGAGGTTGAAAACTTTCTTACCAAAAAGGATTCCCACTTTACAACAGAACAGCTTGAAGAGGCTATGCAGAGTGTTATGGATTCTTATGCAGGTGGTATTAAAACAAATTATCGTTTTAATGAGAAACAGCTTGATATTGCAGACTATAAGATTAAACAGCTCACAGAGCTTTCAAATTCGCTTTACGCAGAAGATTTTCAGGAACTTATGTATATCTATGAACTTCGTGAAAGACTTACAGTTTGCAGAAGTGTTATAGCACATCTCAAAGCAAGAAAAGAAACCCGTTGGCATAGCTTTGCAGAAAATCTTGATTATCCGAATAAGGACGATAAGAATTTTAATAAATATGTCAATTCACGCTTTGAAAACGGCGAAATAAAAATAATCCTTCGTGATTTAGTACCGGGAGGTAAGAGCTATGAGCATAGCAATTAACAAACAAAAATGCGTTGGTTGTGGAAGATGCCGAAATGTCTGTCCCGGAAGTCTTATCAAAATAGATGAGAGCGGTAAGGCATATATCAAGTATCCAAAGGATTGCTGGGGCTGTACCTCTTGCATTAAGGAATGTCCCGTACACGCAATAAATTTTTATCTCGGTGCGGATATAGGCGGTATGGGCAGTATGGTTCATACCGAAAAGAACGGAGATATTCTAAGCTGGATAATAGAAAAACCTCAGGGCGATACCATTAAGATAGATATAAACCAAAGGGAATCAAATAAGTATTAAGGAGAGAAGAAAATGAGTGAACTTTCAAACCTTGACGAACTCGAAGCAGAAGCTATATACATCATCAGAGAAGTAGCAGCCGAATGTGAAAAGCCGGTAATGCTTTATTCAATAGGAAAAGATAGCTCCGTAATGCTTCATCTTGCTATGAAAGCGTTTTATCCCGAAAAACCTCCTTTTCCTTTTATGCACATAGATACAACATGGAAGTTTAAGGATATGATTAAATTCCGTGATGAAACAGCCAAGAAACTCGGTATAGAAATGATAGTCTATACAAATGAAGACGGAGTTAAGCAGGGAATAAACCCATTTGACCACGGAGCAGCTTATACTGATATTATGAAAACTCAGGCTCTCAAGCAGGCACTTACCAAATACGGCTTTACAGCAGCATTCGGTGGCGGTAGGCGTGACGAGGAAAAGTCGAGAGCAAAGGAAAGAATTTTCTCTTTCAGAAATGAAGCTCAGGCATGGGACCCAAAAAATCAGCGTCCTGAAATGTGGAAACTCTATAATACAAAGATTAAAAAGGGCGAGAGCATAAGAGTTTTCCCAATCTCAAACTGGACAGAAAAAGATATATGGCAGTATATCAAGCGTGAAAATATAGATATAGTTCCTCTTTATTTTGCGGCTGAACGCCCTGTTGTAGAGCGTGACGGCAACATCATAATGGTTGATGATGACCGTTTCCCACTCAAAGAGGGAGAAGTTCCGCAAATGAAGTCAGTTCGTTTCAGAACACTTGGTTGCTATCCGCTTACAGGCGGTATAGAATCCACTGCAACTACACTCGATGAAATCATTGATGAAACTCTAAGCTCAGTATCCTCAGAGCGTACATCAAGAGTTATCGATAATGAGGCGGCAGGAAGTATGGAGCGTAGAAAAAGGGAGGGCTATTTCTAATGAAAGGATTACTTAAATTTATAACCTGCGGAAGTGTTGATGACGGAAAATCAACACTTATCGGACATATATTATATGATGCAAAGTTGATTTATGCTGACCAGGAAAAAGCTCTTGAGCTTGATAGTAAGGTTGGCAGCCGAAACGGTGCAATAGACTATTCGCTTCTCCTTGATGGACTTATGGCAGAGCGTGAGCAAGGTATTACAATAGATGTTGCTTATCGTTATTTTACAACAGATAACAGAAGCTTTATAGTTGCCGATACCCCAGGCCACGAAGAATATACAAGAAATATGGCAGTAGGTGCGTCCTTTGCAGATTTAGCCGTTATCCTTGTTGACGCTTCACAAGGCGTTCTTATTCAGACAAGGCGTCACGCAAGAATCTGCAAACTTATGGGTATTCGTTACTTTGTCTTTGCCGTAAATAAGATGGATTTAGTCGGTTACAGCAAGGAACGCTTTGATGAAATCGTAAAGCAGATTGATGAGCTTAAAGAAGAACTTAAACTTGATAATGTAAAAATTATTCCTTTGTCAGCAACAGAGGGCGATAATGTCACCACCAAGTCCGAAAATATCAAGTGGTATGACGGAGTTCCGCTTTTAGAGTATCTCGAAACTGTTGATATATCCTCATCAGATGAGGAAAAAGGTTTCTATATGCCGGTTCAGAGAGTCTGCCGTCCGGACCATACATTCAGAGGTTTTCAGGGACAAATTGAAGCAGGAAGTATAAGCGTAGGCGACGAGATTGTTGCATTGCCAAGCAACGAAAAGGCAAATGTCAAGAGCGTTTTTGTTACAGACAAAGAGGTAAAATCAGCACATAAAGGCCAACCTGTAACAATAACCTTAGATAAAGAGGTTGATGTTTCAAGAGGCTGTGTGCTTTCAAAAAATGCTGATATTGCAGTATATAAAAAGCTCAAGGTTTCACTTCTTTGGATGGACGATGAACCACTCGTTATCGGCAAGGATTATCTTGTCAAGCTTGGCACAAAGACTATTTCAGGCATTATTACAGCCGTTGATTATGCAGTTAATGTAAATACAGGCGAGCATATCAAGACAGAAACTCTCGAAAAGAATGGTATAGCTGTTTGCGAAATTCTCCTCACAGAAGCTATTGTTGCAGACCTTTTCTCCGCACATAAAACACTCGGAGAAATTATTCTCATTGATAGAGTTACCAATATGACATCAGCTTGCGGTGTTGTTGAGAATGTCAGCCAAAAGGCAGTTTCAGGTTCAGCAAAGGCATCATTCAAGCTTGGCGATGTTGAAGCAAGAGGCGATATATTTGAGGAATTCTACTATGATACATCAAGCCTTAATGTTTTGAAGTATCAGCCGGTAAGAAACACCTATACAGTCGGCGATGAAATTCCTGTTGACGGTGAAAGCTACCATTATCCGGATAGCTTTGATATAATCGTACTTCGTGACCAAGTAGCTATTAGCGTAAGAGATAAGAAAATCACAGCTATTATTCCTGCGAGCGAGTATGAATATAGCGGTTTCCCTGTTATAAATGGACGAGGCTTTGAGGTTGTCGCAGACAGTAATGAAGCTGTACAAGACTTCCTTAAAGAATACAATTCTCTTGCAGATAGCAACGACCCACAATTCTTTGCTAAGTGGATTAAGTTCAATACTTATCGTAAGATTATAATTAAAGCCTAAATTTATTAACAGCCTAAGTCAAAAATAGACTAAGGCTGTTTACTTTTTTATTTAAAAAGTATATAATATAGCTAATATACTTCTTTAAGATACTTAAAAGTTTTGCTCAAGCTTTTTTAAAAGCTTGCAGTTTCCAAAGGCAGAGCCTTTGGTCGCTCTCCGCAGAGAGCGAAACACCTTTGGGCGAAGACCAACATTAGTCAATAAAGGCGAACGAAGTTCGCCCTCTCGGTAGTTTCAACGACCGCGGCAACAATCTACTTTTACTTACTACGAGCGAGACTTGTCGAGCGATTCCGCGTCTCGGGAGCGGCGGCTCGCCGCTTTAAAAAGGCTTGACCTAAACTTTTAAGTATCTTAGAGCAAGTGCATTAGCTAAGCGTAGGAGCGAACGAAGTTCGCCCTTTCGGTAGTTTCAACGACCGTGGCAACAATCTGCTCTTACTCACTACGAGCGAGACTTGTCGAGCGATTCCGCGTCTCGGGAGCGGCGGCTCGCCGCTTTGAAAAGGCTCGAGCGAAACTTTTAATTTTCTTGGGAAAGTCTATAAAATAATTTGGAGGAATCTAAAATGAGTAAAAAATTAGTAGCGTATTTTTCTGCAAGTGGTGTAACTGCAAAGTTGGCAAAAAGACTTGCTAATGCAGTAGATGCTGATATTTTCGAGATAAAGCCCGAAAAACCATATACCACCGCAGACCTTGACTGGACAAATAAGAAAAGCCGTTCAAGCGTAGAGATGAGCGATAAGAGCTTCAGACCTGCTGTTGCCGAAAAGCTTGATAATATCGCAGATTATGATACTATTTATGTAGGATTTCCGATATGGTGGTATGTTGCCCCTACAATTATAAATACATTTCTTGAGCAGTACGATTTAACAGGCAAAACAATTATACCTTTCGCAACCTCAGGCACAAGCCCTATGGGAAAGACAAATTCAGAGCTTGCACCATCTTGCAAGGGTGCAATTTTGAAAGAGGGCAAGCGTTTTGAAGCAAATGCTGACGAAGCAGAACTCAAAAAGTGGGCAGATAGTATCCGTTAGGAGTTGAAATAGTGTATCGAATCTTTATCGTTGAGGACGACCCTACAATGTCCATAGCAATGAAAAAGCAGATAGAGTTATGGGGTTATCAAGTAAAATGTGCGAAGAATTTCCAGAATATAATTTCAGAGTTTACAGAGTTTGACCCACAACTTGTATTGCTGGATATTATGTTACCATTTTATAATGGTTATCATTGGTGCAGTGAAATAAGAAAAATCTCAAAAGTCCCGATTATGTTCATATCCTCAGCATCAGATAATATGAATATCGTAATGGCTATGAATATGGGCGGAGATGATTTCATTGCTAAGCCTTTTGATTTAAATGTTCTCACAGCCAAGATACAGGCGATTCTAAGAAGAACCTATGATTTCTCAGGAAATATTTCTGTCTTAGAGCATAAGGGTGCGATACTCAACCTTAATGATATGACGCTGACATTTAAAAATAATAAGCTTGAATTAACAAAAAATGAATTTCGTATTCTTCAAATGCTTATGGAGAATAAGGGTAAAACTGTAAGCCGAAATTCTCTTATGGTTCGTTTGTGGGAAAGCGATATATATGTTGAAGAAAATACTCTTTCCGTAAATATAAATCGTTTGAGAAAAAAACTTGATTCTATCGGTTTGAATGATTTTATTCGTACAAAATCAGGCAGTGGATATATAATCGGTTCATAAGGTGAAGTCTATGAAAAAAAGCTTTTTTAAGATACTATTTCGCTACCTGCACCAATATCGTTTGATACTTATTTTCTTTGCTGTATTTATAGTAACATTTATAAGTGTATTTTTTGCATATGGAGTTTCATTAGAACCAATTTTTTATGCGTCTATGCTTTATCTTATATTCAGCTTGATTTTTTTAACTGCTAATTTTATTCCGTTTTATAGGAAACATTGTCAGCTTGAAGAAATTCGCAAGAATATAGATGTACTTATAAATGATTTGCCCGAACCGAAAAATCAGATAGAGGAAGATTATAGTAATATGCTAAAGGCACTTTGGCATATTTATACGGACGAGCATAATCAATCGCAAATTAAGCAAAAAGAAAGTATAGAGTATTATACAACATGGGTTCATCAGATAAAAACGCCAATTTCAGCTATGCGTCTTTTCTTGCAAACAGAAGATACAGAGCAAAATGCCATGCTTTTAACAGAACTTTTCAGAATAGAGCAATATGTAGAAATGGTATTATGCTATTTCAGAACGGATAGTTCATCAAGCGACTTTGTTTTCAAGGAATATTCGCTTGATAGCATTATCCGACAAGCCATAAGAAAATATGCACCGCAATTTGTGAGAAAGCGAATAAGGCTTATATATGACGGCACAACTGAAAGAATAGTAACAGATGAGAAATGGCTCTTATTTGTTATAGAACAGATACTTTCAAATGCGATTAAATATACCACAAAGGGCAGTGTCACAATAGCTGTAAATGACGGAATAATTTCTATTTCAGATACAGGAATAGGCATATCCGAAGAAGATTTGCCAAGAATATTCGAGAAAGGCTTTACAGGTTATAATGGCAGAGCTGATAAAAAATCCACTGGTTTAGGCTTATACTTATGTAAGAGGATTACAGATAAGCTTTCTAATGAAATATCTGTTAAATCCGAGGTTGGCAAAGGCACAACTGTAATTATTAAAACAACTGTTTAGCTAAGCGGCAAGCCTCCGTTCACAAGACACTCAAAATTTAGGTCAAGCCTTTGAAAAGGCTCGAGCGAAACTTTTATTTGTCTTAGAAAAGTCAGTCAACAAATTGTAGAAATAAACTGTGTTTGCCCGTTCGGTAGTTACTTCGACCGCGGCAACCATCTTCCATCACTTACTACGAGCGAGGCAAAAC
>CACXBF010000005.1 GCA_902765855.1 uncultured Ruminococcus sp.
AACCCTAACCGCATAAGAATATGTACCTGCACTTGTTGGAGTATGCTTATAGCTTGTTGCCGTTGTTGTTTTAAGCGTTGTGTAGCTTGAGCTTGAAGGTGACTTGCAGAAATAGGTATAAGTATAAGGAGCTGTACCACCTGTTGCTGCTGCTGTCATTGTAATGGATTGTCCCTTATTGATAGTTGTAGCACTGATTGTTGAGTTGTTTACAAGCTCTGCTGGAGCATTGCTCTTATAAACATAACTTACAGTTATTGTGTCTGCTGTATAAACTCCAGATGCGTTTGAAGGAGTAGAAGAAAGTGTATAACCTTCAAAAGTTTTAGCTGATGTTGTGTACTTATTAGTACCATCAACCATGCCCTTGAGTGTTTCCTGAGCAAGGACCTTGCCATCGTCACCTGTGTAAATAACTTTTACTTTACCTGTTGGATAAACCTTTGCGTTCTTAATCCAAACTTCACCTGTTGATTCGTATCCCCTAGCAACCGTACCACCTGATGGCTCCTGAACACCTGAACCGTTATTGAAGATAACTAATGCAGATTCTGTATCTGCTGCTTCACCAACGAACCAGCCGTCGCTTTCTGCTTTCATCTGAGTTCCAGGCCACTTGCCATTATACTCAGTAGCTACTGAACCCTCTTCTGTGTATGTATACATATAAACAGAAGACCAATTGTTTGAGTTATAATAGTGAACCTGAAGATTTGTAGGCTCTACATAATTATACTTAAACACAACTTTAATATTACCGGATTTGTATGTGCCTGTTGCATTGTTTGTTTGTGTGAGGTCAACCTCATAGTTTTTGATAGTCTTAGGAGTTGCGGAATATGTTTCACCAATCTTGCCTGTCATTGTTGTAGAATCTGCAAGAGCAGTTCCGGTTGAAGCATCTACATAAGAAACTGAAACTGTACCAAACTTTGAAGCGTCAAGATGATAGTAGAAAGTAACTGTTGCGTCTGTTTCTGAATATGTGCCAGATGTAGAACCTTCTGTTCTTACGAGGTCATATGTTCTTGTAAGCTCAGAATCAGCAGAAACTGTGTAAGATTCGCCGATAAGACCTACCATTGTCTGAGTCTTGAGAACTTCGCCATTGTCTTGGTTGATATGCTTAACTATAACCTTACCCTTAGCACCCTGTGGTTCTTGGAGAAGGATTGTGCCATTAGCACCTGAATTAAATGTAACCTTACCACCAGAAACTGTGCATGTTGTATCATCATAACAGTTTGTGATAACCATACCGTCGCCCCATATAGAGGAAACATCAATAGTAATATCTTTATTTGCCTGTGCGAAGAGTGTAGCAATAATCTTGTCCTCTACACCATTCTTGTTATATGTTCTTGAGAATGTGTAACCATTTGAAGAATCATAAGAAGAGATAACCTTGTGCTGACCGGCACCAACTGAAAGGTGGTTATTTCTGAATGTACCAACCTTCTGCCAGTGAGAAAGAACGCCTTTGTCGATAGAATCCCAGTTCATAAAGCTTCTGAACTGATGTCCTGCACCTGGGTCAACATTTGCAAATTCGCTATTTACCAAAGGTCTGTTTGTTTCATCACCATAGTAAATCTGAACAGCACCAGGAAGCATAAGTAGGAATGAACCGGCATACTTTCTGTCGCCCTTTGCAAGAACTGTATCGTGAGAAGAAATGTAGCTCAATACATTGAAGCTATCGTCATTATTGATAGAACTTGCATATCTGCTATATGTACTTTCAACAGAACTTGCAGATGGAATATTACTGCTATTTACAGCAGGAGCAAACTCAAAGTTAATCATTGAGTCGAAACCGCCTTCTGTATAATATGCACTCTTACCAACCTGATGTCCGAAGCATTCACCTGTCATCCAGAAGTCGAGGTCGTCAAGCTTCTTTGTCGGATTTTTTTGCTTCCACTCTTTAAGAGCAGCTACGCACTTAGTTTTAAGTATTTTCCATGCTGAAAGCTCAACATGCTTAGCAGTATCGCAGCGGAAACCATCAACGCCGTAATCACGAACCCACTCTGCAAGCCAATCTGAGATATAGCCTGTAACTGTGTTTGAAGTGCCGTATTTACTTGACTTAGCAGAATATGTACCTTCTTTGTTCCACTTTGTCTTGAGAATTTGAGGAAGGCCTACATTATTATTTGAGCCTGTCTTGAAGTCAGGTAAGCCTGCAAGACACATTTCAATGTCACCGCCACCTTCTGTATAACCAGGGAGTCCGCAGCGAATCCAGTCAGAACCCCACCATTTGCCCCATACATCAGCAGAAGCGTTATAATCAATATAGCCGTGATAATCGTTATTGTTTATATTTTGATGTGCATAGTAGTATGAATCCCAACCACTCTTGATTGAACCAAAACCAAACTCGTCCATATCCTTAAGTGTGTTATAACCAGCGTGGTTCATAACGATATCCATAACGATACGGATTCCATGTTCGTGAGCTGTATCAACGAGAGTTTGGAACTCTGCCTTTGTACCGAAGTTTGCGTCAGATTCGGTGTAGTCAAGGACATAGTAGCCATGGTATGAATAGTGAGCGAAACTGTTTCCGTTACAACCTACGCAATAACCATGAATCTGCTCATATGGAGCAGAAAGCCAGATAGCATTAACACCAAGGTCATTGAAGTAACCTTCATTGATTTTCTTTGTGATACCAGCAAAGTCACCGCCCTGGAAAGCTGCATACTGGTCATAGTTTGCAACATTACCATTCTTGTCAAGACCTCTGCCGTAGCTATGGTCATTAGATGTGTCTCCGTTATAGAAACGGTCAGTAAGTAAGAAGTAAACTGTTGCGTTATCCCAAGAGAATGGGGTATCTTTTGGACTTGTTGAAGTAGAAGCTGCGTTTACTTCTGTGTTCATCGCAGGAATAGAGCCTGAAATGAAGCTTGTAAGAACCATAGCCATAGCTAATGCTGCACTTATGACTCTTGCACCGAATTTGCTTTTTCGTGTCATTTTTTTCCTTCTTTCTAAAATTTCGTCAAATTGTTTGCTTAGTTAACTGCCTAAAACTAAGTTTCACCTCCATTATAATAGAAATTTAATACAAGATTTACTATGACTGCACAATTTTCACACAGTCGTCATATATAATTTAACCTTTTTTGTTATAAATTTAATTCTAAATAAGAAATAAATGTCAGTTTTTACCTTATAAAGCAAAATTCGCTCTTTTAAACAAACAAAGTATATTTTTTTTGGTTAAATATTCTAATGATTTTAAATTATAACAAAATATCTATATCTCACAATATACAAAAAATCCTCTGCCTTTCGACAGAGGATTTTTATAAATTATATTAAATTAGATAAGCTCAATGATAGCCATCTCAGCTGCGTCACCGCGGCGTGGTCCAAGCTTTGTAATTCTTGTATATCCGCCGTTCTTATCAGCATACTTAGGAGCAATCTCCTTAAAGAGCTTTTGTGCTACATCTTCCTTTGTGATGAAAGAAAGAACGAGTCTCTTATTATGAAGATTTTCTTCCTTAGCTATTGTAATGAACTTCTCAGCCAAAGAGCTGACCTCTTTAGCACGAGTTACAGTTGTCTCTATCTTGCCATTCTCAAAGAGAAATGTTACCATTGCTCTGAGCATAGCGGTTCTGTGGGCAGTATCCCTGCCGAGCTTTCTTGTACCTGGCATAGATATTCACTCCTTTACCTTTTGGTTTGGTGATTGAAGAATTATTCTTCCTCGTTTTGTAAACTGAAACCGAGACTTGTCAACTTCTCGACAACCTCTTCAAGCGATTTGCGTCCAAGGTTACGAACCTTCATCATATCATCCTCAGACTTATTGATGAGGTCTTCGACTGTATTTATTCCAGCACGTTTTAGGCAGTTAAAGGAACGAACCGAAAGGTCGAGCTCCTCTATTGTCATCTCAAGAACCTTTTCCTTGCCCTTATCATCTTTTTCTACCATAATTTCGGTACTGCTGCCCTTATCAGATAGATTTACGAAAAGGTTAAGATGCTCTGTGAGAACCTTCGCTGCAAGCGAAACTGCCTCTTGTGCATTTATAACTCCGTTAGTCCAGACGTCGAGCGTTAGCTTGTCATAGTCTGTGATTTGACCTACACGAGTATTCTCGACAGTATAATTAACCTTGAGAACAGGAGTGTAGATAGAATCAACGGGGAGAACTCCGATAACATTCTGTGGCATACTTGCCTTATTTTTCTCGGCAGAAATATATCCACGACCTCTATCAAGAGTAATCTCCATATTGAGTTTAGCTCCCTCGCCGAGTGTGGCAATGTGCATATCAGGGTTGAGTATTTCAACTTCGCTATCACACTTGATTGAATCAGCTGTGACATTGCAAGGACCTTCAGCAGAGATATTAACTACCTTAGGACCGTTGCAATAAAGCTTAGCTGTAAGACCCTTCATATTGAGGACGATTTCTGTTACATCCTCTTTAACTCCGGGAATTGTAGAAAATTCGTGGAGCACACCATCAATCTTAATTGATGTTACAGCAACACCTTCGAGAGAAGAAAGAAGAACTCTTCTAAGGCTATTGCCGAGTGTGTTGCCAAAGCCTCGCTCGAGAGGCTCGACTACGAACTTACCGAAAGTACCGTCCGTTGTAAGCTCGGCTGTGTCTATTCGTGGCTTTTCTATCTCAATCATTAGCTAACCTCCTTAACAGACAGCGGCATATGCCGCCAAAAAGTGCATCCTGCAATAATCGACCGGATTACTTGGAGTACAACTCAACGATAAGGTGAGCTTCTACATCATAATCAAGATCTTCAATGTTTGGCATACGAGTTACTTTTGCTGAGAATTCATCTTTGTTAACTTCGAGCCAAAGCGGAACGATTCTTCCGTTTGTTTCTTCTACATTAGCCTTGAACTTAGGGCTGCTCTTGCTCTTATCTCTGAGGGAGATAACATCGCCAACCTTAATTCTATAAGAAGGAATATCTACTCTCTTACCGTTTACGAGGAAGTGACCGTGATTAACGAGCTGTCTTGCCTCTCTTCTTGTAAGAGCGAGTCCCATTCTGAAAACAACATTATCAAGTCTGGATTCGAGGCAAACGATAAGGTTATTACCTGCTTGACCTTCCATCTTAGAAGCGATCTCATAGTAGTGATAGAACTGCTTCTCAAGAACGCCATAGATGAACTTGAGCTTCTGCTTCTCTTTGAGCTGGAGTCCGTACTCAGAAACCTTTCTTCTGCTATTAGCATTAGGATTCATCTTGGATTCCTTATTGATGCCGACAACTGCCGGGCTGATGCCCAAATATCTGCATCTCTTTAAAACTGGATCTCTCTGAACTGCCATTTATCTAAACACCTCCAAATTTTATACTAAACGCGTCTTCTCTTAGGAGGACGGCAACCATTGTGTGGGATTGGAGTAACATCTTTAATCATGCTGACTTCAAGACCTGCTGTCTGAAGAGCACGAATTGCTGCCTCACGACCTGCACCTGGTCCCTTAACATATACTTCAACAGACTTCATGCCGTGCTCCATAGCAACCTTAGCTGCTGTTTCTGCAGCTGACTGAGCTGCGAAAGGAGTAGACTTTCTTGAACCTCTGAAGCCGAGTTCGCCTGCGCTTGCCCAAGAAATAGCATTGCCCTGTGTATCAGATATAGTAACAATAGTGTTATTGAAGGTTGACTGAATGTGTGCTGCACCCTTTTCGATGTTCTTGCGTTCACGACGTCTGCGGACGCCTGTCTTCTTAGCACCCTTTTGTACTGCCATCGATTAATCCCTCCTAAGATTATTTCTTTTTGTTCGCCATAGTCTTGCGTGGTCCCTTGCGAGTACGAGCGTTTGTCTTTGAACGCTGGCCTCTTACCGGAAGACTCTTGCGGTGACGAACGCCGCGGTAGCAACCGATTTCGATAAGTCTCTTAATATCGAAAGCAATGTCTCGTCTGAGATCACCCTCAACGCGGCAGTTATGATCGATATACTCACGAAGCTTAGAAATATCATCCTCTGTGAGGTCTCTGACTCTTGTGTCAGGGTTGATGCCTGTGGCTTCGATAATGTTTGTAGCTGTCTTACGGCCGATACCATAGATATATGTGAGGCCGATTTCTATTCTTTTATCTCTGGGTAAGTCAACGCCTGCTATACGCGCCATACTTTTAGCACCTCCATAAATTCCAAAGCGTCAATTAACCCTGACGCTGCTTATGCTTCGGATTTTCGCAGATAACCATAATCTTGCCCTTACGCTTGATTACCTTGCACTTTTCGCAAATTTTTTTAACAGAAGGTCTGACTTTCATTTATATCCTTCCTTTCATGTTAACAATATATATTACTTGCTTCGCCATGTGATACGACCCTTTGTAAGGTCATATGGCGACATTTCGATTGTAACCTTATCACCGGGAAGTATACGAATAAAATTCATTCTGAGTTTTCCCGATATATGAGCGTTAATTGTGTGTCCATTAGGAAGTTCTACTACAAACTGAGCGTTTGGCAATGCTTCCTTAACTGTACCTTCGATTTCGATTACATCCTGCTTTGACAATTTAATAACCTCCTCATATCAGTATAAGACAAACTTATTTCAGAGTGTCTGTTCTTCATCATCGGCGTTAAAAGCCGAAAGAAACTTTCTGATTCCACGGTTGGTCCGCATTGAAGCCTCATCAGCAACTGTATTAGTTACTGCAAGGTGTATCAGGTTTTTCTTCTTTGTCTTTTCAAGTGTTCTTCTTTTTCCGTCGCAGATAACTGCGAATTTGGAATCGCACTCTAATATAATGAAGAAACCACCTTTATCGTGTCCGTTAAGGGAGCGAACAACCAATCCTTTTTTAAATTCCATAACCACAATCGTCCTTTCTCTCAAGGAAGTGTCATTATAACAGGTCCATCAGATGTTATTGCGATTGTATGCTCAAAATGAGCCGAAAGGCTTCCGTCTGCTGTGACGGTGGTCCATCCATCGCTGAGAACCTTAACCTCGTGGTTGCCGGCATTTATCATAGGCTCAATGGCTATTGTCATACCAGGTAGAAGGCGCACACCACGCCCCGGTGTGCCGTAATTTGGTACACTTGGATCTTCATGCAGCTTCGCACCTACTCCGTGACCGACGAAATCTCGTACCACCGAGTAACTGCGCGGCTCGACATACCTCTGTACCGCGCTTCCGATATCGCCGATTCTATTACCTGCGACAGCCTTTTTGATACCTTCAAAAAGTGCTTCACGGGTTGTATCGAGTAGAGCCTGAGCTTCCTTAGAAATATCACCGCAGGCAAAAGTCCATGCGTTGTCTCCGTGATAACCCTGAAGGCAAGCACCAACATCTATGCTGACGATATCACCTTTTTTCAAGATTTTACTCTTGCTTGGTATGCCGTGGATGACTACATTATTAACAGATATACACGCACTTGCGGGAAATCCGCCGTAGCCGAGAAACGATGGGGTTGCCCCCTGTTCCTCGATATACTTACGGACAATCCTGTCGATTTCGAGTGTTGAAACACCCGGCTCGACTGCTTCACCAGCTAATCGCAAGGCTTTTTGAGAAACTCTGCCCGCATTACGCATGGCAGAGATTTCACGAGTTGTTTTGAGGACTACCATTTTTAAGCCTCAAGAGCTTCTATAAGAAGTCGAGTTGTATCTTCGATTTCTTCCTGACCCTCAACAACTGTGAGCTTACCTTGCTTCTCATAGTAATCCTTAAGAGGTTCTGTTTCACTATGATAAACATCAAGGCGTGACTTAACTGTGTCAGGATGGTCATCCTTGCGTTGAATAAGGGTGCCTGAGCAAGCGTCGCAAACGCCCTCAAACTTAGGCTTTTTATACTCAAGGTGATAACTTGCGCCACACTTTTCGCAGACACGGCGTCCGGACATTCTATTTATTATCTTTTCATCAGGTACTTCAATATCGATTACCTTGTCGATAATAATTCCCATCTTATCCAGAGCCTCAGCCTGAGGAATAGTTCTTGGAAAGCCATCGAGAATGAAACCGTCCTTGCAATCGTCCTTGACGATTCTTTCCTTAATGATGCCGATAACGACTTCATCAGGAACAAGAGCTCCGGATTCCATATAGCTCTTGGCTTTAAGCCCCATCTCTGTGCCGGTTTTCAACGCCTCACGGATAATGTTACCCGTAGAAATTGCGGGAATATTGTAGCGATTGCAGATAACCTCGGCCTGTGTGCCCTTACCTGCACCTGGTGCTCCGAGAAGTATGATTTTCATAAAATGTACTCCTTTCAGGATTCATCAGTCAAGGAAACCCTTATAATGACGCATCATCATCTGTGACTCAAGCTGCTTCAATGTTTCAAGAGCAACACCAACGAGAATGATAACTGATGTACCACCCATCATAAGGCTACTTGTATTCAAACCTGTAAGCTTTGAATAGAGAAGCGGAACAAGAGCAATAACTGCGAGGAATAATGCACCAATCAAAGTGATTTTTGACAATACCTTGGCAATAAAATCTACAGTTGGCTTACCAGGTCTGATACCTGGGATTGTTCCATTATTCTGACGGAGATTATTGGCCATTTCTACCGGATTATACTGAATTGCAACATAGAAATATGCAAACCCGAGAATGAGCAGGAACTCAAGAGCGATATAAAGCCAACCGCCCATAGAGAAAGCATTAAAGAAGCCTCTCCAGAAACCTGTAATATTCTGTGAGCCGATAAAGAACTCTATCGTGCTTGGAATAGAAAGAATCGAGCTTGCGAAGATTATTGGCATAACACCAGAGAGACCAACCTTAATTGGAAGGTGGCTGCTCTGACCACCGTACATTTTACGACCAACAACACGCTTTGCGTATTGAATTGGAATACGGCGTTCTGCTTCGTTCATAAAAACGATAAGCCATACGATTACAAGAGATATAATAACATAAAGTGGAACAAGAATCAAATACTGTGTTTGACCATTTACTCCGAGCATAAAGAAATTATAAAGTCCTGTAAACATATAAGGGATTCTTGCGACGATACCTGCGAAAAGGATAATTGAAATACCGTTGCCGATACCCTTTTGGTTAATTTGTTCACCAAGCCACATCATAAGAGCTGTGCCTGCGGTAAATGTAAGAATGATAGTTGCCGCAGCAAAAACGCCATAGAAACCATCTGTATATGTTACTATCTTAGAAGCTGAAAGCCACCAGTAGTAAGCACCACCTTGGATAAGACCAAGGAGAACTGTAACATATCTTGTAATCTTACCTATTTTCTTTCTGCCTTCTTCGCCTTCTTTAGAAAGACGCTCGAGAGCAGGAATTGCAACAGTCAGAAGCTGGATGATAATTGACGAGTTGATATATGGTGTAACTGACATAGCGAACAATGTTGCGTTAGAGAACGCACCACCCGACATTGTGTCGAGATAAGCGAGCATACCACCATTTTCGGAAAGATTGCCCATAAGTGAGTTCAACGCAGTAATATCAAGAAACGGAACAGGAATAACTGAACCGATTCTAAATATTATGATTATAAAAAGTGTAAAAAGAATTTTTTTGCGAAGATCAGGAATACCCCAGGCGTTTCTGATTGTTTTGAACAATTAAACCACCTCGGCCTTTCCTCCGGCGGCTTCAATTTTCTGCTTTGCAGACTCAGAATATGCAGCAACCTTAACAGTGAGCTTCTTAGAAATTTCACCATTTCCAAGAAGCTTTATGCCATCGTATTCTTTCTTAACGATACCTGCGTTAATGAGAGCCTGTGCATCAACTTCTGCTCCATCATCAAACTTATTAAGATCAGAAACATTGATTGCAACAATCTTCTTTGCGAAGATATTATTAAAGCCTCTCTTAGGGATTCTTCTTTGGAGAGGCATCTGGCCACCTTCGAATCCAGGACGAATGCTTCCGCCTGAACGAGCCTTTTGACCCTTATGACCCTTACCGGCTGTCTTGCCTTGGCCTGAACCATGGCCTCTGCCGATTCTCTTGCGTTCCTTAGTTGAACCCTCAACTGCTGTTAATTCGTGCAATTTCATCTTACTCGCACCTCCTTCTTTAACCTTCAACCTCGATGAGGTGGATTATCTTAGCCACCTTACCCTTTGTTGCGGCGTTATCCGGCTGAACTGTTGTGTCACCGGGCTTTTTAAGACCGAGTGAATGGGCGGTTGCAATCTGGTCCTTTAGAACTCCGATAAGACTTTTTTTAAGAGTAATCTTAATTTCTGCCATGTTTGCTTCCTCCCTTAAAGAATTTCTTTAACAGACTTGCCGCGGATAGCAGCAACTTCTTCTGCTGTTCTGAGGCTCTGAAGACCTGCGAGTGTAGCTCTAACTACATTGCAAGGATTAGAAGAACGAAGAGCCTTTGTTCTGATATCTCTGATACCGACTGCTTCAACAACAGCACGAACAGGGCCACCGGCGATAACACCGGTACCAGGAGCAGCAGGCTTCATAATAACCTTACCTGCACCAAAAATACCAACGATTTCATGTGGAATTGTGTTGCCCTTAAGTGCAACCTTAAAGAGGTTTTTCTTAGCGTCCTCGATACCCTTGCGGATAGCGTCCGGAACCTCTCCGGCTTTGCCGATACCGAAACCGACAGTGCCGTTGCCGTCGCCTACGACTACAAGAGCGGCAAATTTATATATACGACCGCCCTTAACAGTCTTAGAAACACGGTTGATTGTAACAACGTGCTCTTTCAAATCAAGCTTAGATGCGTCAATGATAGCCAAAGTTATTCCTCCTTATCAGAATTTAAGACCGCCCTCACGAGCGCCTTCGGCCAATTCCTTGACGCGTCCGTGGAAGATATATCCACCGCGGTCAAAAACGACCTCTGTGATGTTCTTTTCTGCTGCACGCTTTGCTATAAGAGCGCCAACCTTGCGAGCTGCGTCTTTGTTTCCGCCATAACCATCTATATCCTTATCAAGTGATGATGCAGAAGCGAGTGTAACACCCTTTACATCGTCGATAAGCTGAGCGTAGATGTTGTTAGTGGAGCGGAAAACATTAAGGCGAGGACGAGCCGCTGTACCGCTTACTTTACCACGCACTCTCTTGTGGCGGTTAAGTCTTGCCTTGTTTGTATCAGGCTTTTTCACCATAGTTTATTCACTCCTTAATTACTTCTTGCCGCCCTTACCGGCCTTGCCTTCCTTGCGGCGGATAACTTCATCGGCGTACTTAATACCCTTGCCCTTATATGGCTCAGGCGGACGCTTCTCTCTTACTTCAGCAGCGAACTGACCAACCTTTTGCTTATCAGCACCGCTGATGATAATCAAGTTAGGAGTCGGAGCTTCAATAGTGATATCGTCTGTATCAGAAACGATAACCTGATGTGAAAATCCGAGGTTCATAACAAGATCTTTGCCCTTCTTCTGAACACGGTAACCAACGCCGTTTACTTCGAGCTGCTTCTTGAAGCCATTTGTAACGCCTTCAATCATATTAGCGATAAGTGAACGAGTTAAACCGTGCAGTGAACGGTTCTCTTTGTCGTCATTAGGACGCTCAACAGTGATAACACCGTTTTCAATCTTTACAGTCATATTTGGGTGAACCTTCTGAGTAAGTGTACCCTTAGGTCCCTTAACTGTCATAACACCGTTTTCGAACTTAGCATCGACACCGGCGGGAATATTTATGGGTTTTCTTCCAATTCGAGACATTTACTGCACCCCCTCTTTTACCAGATGTATGCGAGAACTTCGCCGCCAACATTTTCCTTACGTGCCTGACGGTCTGTCATAACACCCTTAGAAGTTGAGATGATTGCGATTCCAAGGCCCTTCATAACCTTAGGAAGATTCTCTACATCACTATATATACGCAAGCCCGGCTTAGAAACTCTGCGGAGTCCTGTGATAACCGGAGCCTTGTCCTCTGTATACTTGAGAACAACCTTAATAACACCCTGTTTGCCGTCTTCAGTTACTGTGAAGCTCTTGATATAGCCTTCGTCGAGGAGAATCTGGACGATAGCCTTCTTAAGATTGGAAGCAGGGATTTCGACGGATTCATGCTTCTGAGTATTTGCATTACGAATTCTTGTAAGCAAATCTGCGATTGAATCTGTAATTTGCATACGGAAACCTCCTTCTTAAAGCCTTATTACCAGCTTGCTTTCTTTACGCCCGGAATCTCGCCCTTATAGGCAAGCTCACGGAAGCATATACGGCATATGCCGAACTTGCGGAGGTATGCATGAGGCCTGCCGCAAATCTTGCATCTGTTATATTCTCTTGTAGAGAATTTCTGGTCTCTTTGCTGCTTTACTTTCATTGATGTCTTGGCCACAATTATCCCTCCTTATTTCTCAAACGGAGCACCGAGAAGCTTTAAAAGCTCACGAGCCTCTTCGTCTGTCTGTGCTGTAGTAACGAAGCAGATATCCATGCCTCTTACCTTATCAACCTTATCAAACTCGATTTCTGGGAAAATGAGCTGTTCCTTGAGGCCCATGTTATAGTTACCACGGCCATCAAAAGAGTTAGCATTGATTCCTCTGAAGTCACGAACTCTTGGAAGAGCTACATTGAAAAGTCTGTCGAGGAATTCATACATTCTGTTGCCACGAAGTGTTACCTTAACACCGATAGGCATACCCTCACGAAGTTTGAAGTTAGCAACGCTCTTCTTAGCCTTGCAAACCATAGGCTTTTGACCTGTAATAGCTGCCAAATCGGAAGAAATGGCATCTATTGCCTTCGAGTTCTCTCTTGCTTCACCTGCACCGACATTGATAACAATCTTGTCGAGCTTAGGAATCTGCATAACGCTCTTATAGCCGAACTTCTTCATAAGAGCAGGAGCAATCTCGGAGATATATACATCTTTCATTCTAGCCATTTGTTATCCTCCTTAGAGTGCTTCGCCGCATTTTTTGCAAATACGCTGCTTGCTGCCATCAGTAAGAATCTGATGACCTACACGAGTAGGCTTGTTGCAGTGTGGGCAAACAACCTGTACCTTAGAAGCGTACATAGCGCCCTCTGCCTTAACAATACCGCCTGCTTCGCCCATCTTGCGGGGCTTAACGTGCTTAGAAACAAGGTTTACCTTCTCGATAATAACCTTGCCCTCTTTTGGGCTTACTTGAAGAACTTTGCCCTTCTTGCCACGCTGTGTGCCGGAGAGTACGACAACAGTGTCGCCTGTCTTAACATGAACCTTATTTTTCTTATCAGCCATTTCCGGCACCTCCTTAAAGGACCTCCGGAGCAAGGCTCAAGATTTTCATATAATCCTTATCTCTGAGCTCTCTTGCTACCGGGCCAAATATACGAGTACCTCTCGGGTTCTTATCGTCTCTGATGATAACTGCTGCATTCTCATCAAATCTGATGTATGTGCCGTCATCACGACGTACGCCTCTTGCCGAGCGTACTATAACTGCCTTAACTACATCGCCTTTTTTAACAACGCCGCCGGGTGCTGCTTTTTTAACTGAAGCTACGACTACGTCGCCTATATTAGCGTACCTCCTGCCGGTACCACCGAGAACGCGAATGCACATAAGCTCTTTCGCGCCGGTATTGTCGGCAACTTTGAGGTAGGTCTGCTGCTGTATCACAGTGCGTTCCTCCTTTTAATAAACGAAAAATTACTTCGCTTTCTCTATGATTTCTACAAGACGCCATCTCTTATCCTTAGAGATAGGGCGTGTCTCCATTATACGTACACGGTCGCCTACTGAGCACTCGTTCTTTTCATCGTGTACCTTAAGTCTAACTGTACGCTTAATAATCTTATTATAAAGCGGGTGCTTAACACTGTTTTCGATAGCAACGACAACAGTCTTATCCATCTTAGTGCTTACGACCCTGCCTACAT
Source organism: uncultured Ruminococcus sp. (assembly GCA_902765855.1). GTDB lineage: Bacteria > Bacillota > Clostridia > Oscillospirales > Acutalibacteraceae > Pseudoruminococcus. The sequence continues at coordinate 13,858 of CACXBF010000005.1, forward strand.
CTGTTTTTCTAAGATTTCTTTCCACTTTGCGTTTCCTCCCTTCCCTTATGCATTAGTGCTGTCTTGGAGTTCGTTCTGACGCATAATTGTCTGTACGCGAGCGATGTCCTTCTTAACAGCAGAAATACGCATCGGGTTTTCGAGCTGGTTTATAGCAAGCTGAAAACGCAGGTTGAAAAGCTCCTCTTTAAGGCTCTTGAGTTTTTCTTCGAGCTCTGTGTTATTAAGTTCTCTGAGTTCTGAAGCCTTCATAATTACTCAACCTCCGTTTCTTCCTTAGTGACAAACTTGCACTTAACCGGCAACTTCATAGCCGCCAAACGCAAAGCCTCTCTTGCGGTCTCTTCTGGTACGCCGCCAAGCTCAAACATAACTCTGCCTGGCTTAACAACTGCTACCCAAAATTCCGGTGCACCTTTACCTTTACCCATACGAGTCTCTAAAGGTTTCTTTGTAACCGGCTTATCTGGGAAAATCTTAATCCAAACTTTACCGAATCTCTTGCAGTAACGTGTCATAGCAACACGGGCTGCTTCAATCTGGTTTGAGGTGATCCATACAGGCTCAAGTGCCTGAAGACCGTAATCACCGTAAACAACCTTGTTACCGCGTGTAGCCTTACCGGTCATACGACCTCTGTGAACTCTGCGGTACTTTACGCGCTTTGGTAACAGCATTATTTACTGCCTCCTTCCTTGCGGGGCCTGCGTGTCTCGTTGAGAACCTCGCCCTTATAAAGCCAAACCTTAACACCTACGATACCGTATGTTGTGTTTGCCTCAGCAAAGCCATAGTCGATATCTGCTCTAAGTGTCTGAAGGGGAATTGTTCCCTCGTGATACTGTTCTGATCTTGCGATTTCAGCACCGCCAAGACGGCCTGAGCACTGAATCTTTATACCCTTAGCACCGAATCTCATAGCGTGTCCGATAGACTGCTTCATAGCACGGCGGAAAGAAATTCTCTTCTCGAGCTGTTGTGCAATGTTCTCTGCTACGAGCTGTGCGTTCAAATCAGGGTTCTTAACCTCTACGATATTGATTGCAACCGGCTTGCCGAGGAATTTCTCGCACTGAATGCGAAGCTTCTCAATCTCACTGCCGCCCTTACCGATAACCATACCCGGCTTAGCACAGTGAATGTGAATTCTTACCTTGGAAGCGTCACGCTCAATCTCAATCTTTGGGACGCCTGCCGCATAAAGCTGCTTCTTGAGAAGCTTGCGGAGGTTATAGTCCTCAACGAGTGTATCACCGAAATCCTTATCGTTGACATACCAGCGAGAGTCCCAATTTTTAATTACGCCCACACGAAGACCGTGTGGATTAACTTTCTGGCCCATAATTTACCTCCTCATCACTTATTCTTTCTCTTTGAGTACGAGTGTTACGTGCGATGTCTTCTTATCAATTCTGTACGCACGACCCTGTGCTCTCGGACGAATACGCTTGAGAATCGGACCTTGAGATACGAAACACTCAGCTACATATAATTTAGAAACATCCATATTGTGGTTGTTCTCGGCATTTGCCATTGCTGATTTTAGAAGCTTTTCTAAGTCTTCACAAGCAGCCTTGGGGGTATGCTTGAGGACAGCCATCGCATATTCGCAAGGCTTATTACGGATTAAATCCAAAACAATCTTAACCTTGCGTGGTGAAATACGGGCGTATTTAAGCTCTGCCCTTGCTTCCATTTTCATACACTCCTTTCGGCTTATTTCGTTGTCTTAGAACCGGCATGACCCTTGAAGGTTCTTGTCGGAGCAAACTCACCGAGCTTGTGGCCGACCATGTCTTCTGTTACATAAACCGGAACGTGCTTGCGGCCATCGTGAACCGCAAATGTGTGTCCTACGAAGTCAGGGAAAATTGTAGAAGATCTGCTCCAGGTTTTGAGAATCTTCTTCTCGCCTGCTTCGTTCATCTGCTGAATCCTTTTAAGCAGCACAGGCTGTACATAAGGACCCTTTTTAATGCTTCTTCCCATAGTTCAAAGCTCCTTTCTGTATGCCTTACTTACCGTTTCTGCGTCTGACAATCATCTTGTCAGAGTTCTTATGCTTAGATCTTGTCTTATAACCGGCTGTTGGCTTACCCCAAGGTGTTACAGGACTTGGACGACCTACAGGGCTCTTACCTTCACCACCACCGTGTGGGTGATCGTTAGGGTTCATAACAGAACCTCTGACCTTTGGTCTCCAACCCATGTTACGCTTACGACCAGCCTTACCGATTTTAACATTCTCGTGGTCGATATTGCCGACCTGACCGATAGTAGCCATACAGGTGTTAGGAACATTTCTAAGCTCGCCTGACGGAAGTCTTAAAAGTGCGAGGTTACCTTCCTTAGCCATGAGCTGAGCCATGTTACCAGCACTTCTTGCGAGCTGAGCACCCTTACCAGGATAAAGCTCAACATTATGAATGAAAGTACCTGTTGGGATATTAATAAGTGGAAGTGCATTACCAGGCTTAATATCCGCACTAGGACCTGCTGTAATCTTGTCGCCAACCTTAAGTCCGTTAGGAGCGATGATGTAGCTCTTCTCGCCGTCAGCATACTGAACAAGAGCGATGTGAGCAGAGCGGTTTGGGTCATACTCAAGAGTAAGAACTGTACCCTCTACATCAAACTTCTGACGCTTAAAGTCGATGATACGATATTTTTGACGGTTACCGCCGCCTCTGTGGCGAACCGTAATTCTTCCGTAGCTGTTTCTACCTGAAGTCTTCTGCTTTGGTGCGAGAAGGCTCTTTTCAGGAGCAACCTTTGAAAGACCTGAATAATCAGTGACCGACATATTTCTTCTGGAAGGTGTAGTCGGCTTATAATTCTTTATTGCCATTCGTATTCACACTCCTCATGATGGCTTTGCGGAGAAATGGCGTTCTCCATTCATTCTGCCTGTGTTAATTTCAGGCTTACATCATGCCTTCAAAAAACTCGATTGTCTTGCTATCTTCTGTAAGAGTAACGATAGCCTTTTTCCAAGACGGTGTATATCCGCCTGTTCTGCCCTGACGGCGATACTGGCCTCTTACATTGATTGTGTTAACCTTCTTAACACTTACGCCGAAGATTTCCTCGACAGCCTTAGCTATCTCAATCTTACCAGCTGTTTTAGCAACCTTAAAGGTGTACTTCTTATCAACTGCACCTGCCATGCTCTTTTCTGTAATAACAGGCTTTATAATGATGTCACGAGCAATCATGCGTACACCTCCTCAATCTTTGTTAATGCATCCTTGGCAATGATGAGCTTATCAGCATTGAGAATATCATAAACATTGATTGTGTTAACCTGAGCTGTCTTAACGCCAGGAATATTTCTCGCAGACTTGATAACCTTGTCGTTTACTTCGGGGATGACTATGAGTGCTTTCTTATCTGCACCAACTGCTGAGAGGAAAGAAACGATTGTCTTTGTCTTGTACTCATCTGCATTGATGCTGTCTACTACGATAAGCTCCTTATCGAGTACCTTAGATGAGAGAGCAGACTTAAGAGCAAGTCTTCTTACCTTCTTATTAACCGAGAATCTGTAGCTTCTTGGCTTTGGTGCGAAAACAATACCTCCGTGTGTCCACTGTGGAGCACGAGTCGAACCCTGTCTTGCGTGGCCTGTACCCTTTTGCTTCCAAGGCTTTCTGCCGCCGCCGGAAACCTCTGAACGAGTTAGAGCGGACTGTGTGCCCTGACGGTTATTTGCAAGGTAGTTAACTACCATTCTGTGCATTGCCGGCTCATTAGGCTCGATACCGAAGATTGCTTCTGAAAGCTCAACTGTACCTACCTCTTTGCCGGTCATATCTACAACTGCTAAATTAGGCACTATAATTCCTCCTTCCCTTACGCCTTAACACTGTCACGAATTGTAACGGTACCACCGTTAGGACCCGGAACAGCGCCCTTGATGGCGATAAGGTTGTTTTCAGCGTCTATCTTAACAACCTGTAGGTTTTGAACGGTGACTCTTTCAGCACCGAGATGACCTGCCATCTTCTTGCCCTTCCAAACTCTTGAAGGAGTTGAGCAAGCACCCATTGAACCACCGTGACGAGCAACTGGACCCGAACCGTGTGTTTCCTTCAATCTCTGGAAGTTCCAACGCTTGATAACGCCTGCGTAACCCTTACCTTTGCTCTTACCGGTAACATCAATCTTGTCACCCTCAGCAAAAGCGTCTGCCTTGACAATGTCGCCTACGCTGTAAGCGGAAATGTCAGCAACTCTGAACTCACGAAGAGTTCTCTTAGGAGCTACATCTGCCTTCTTGAAGTGACCAAGAAGTGGCATTGTGATGTTTACAGGCTGATCCTTGAACTTATCACTGCGGACTCTCTTGCCCTTGCCGGTGCCGTTCTGAATCTTGAGCTTAACATCGCCGAAACCAAGCTGAATAGCTTCATATCCGTCATTTTCAACTGTCTTAATTTGAGCAACAACACAAGGTCCTGCTTCAACAACAGTTACAGGGATGACATTACCCTTCTCATCGAAAATCTGTGTCATACCGATTTTCTTACCGATGATTGCCTTTTGCATTTTGTTTCCTCCTTGATAGGTTATTGGTTGGATTCGGAATACCTTACCAACTTGACCTCAACCTGCCTGTTGGTCTAAATCAAAATTAAAGCTTAATTTCGATTTCTACACCGGCGGGGAGCTCTAATCCCATTAACGCTTCAACAGTCTTGTTTGAAGGTCTGAGAATATCGATAAGTCTCTTATGAGTTCTCATCTCGAACTGCTCACGGCTGTCCTTGTACTTATGAACAGCACGGAGAATTGTGATGATCTGACGCTCTGTCGGAAGTGGTACAGGACCTGATACTCTCGCACCTGTACGCTTTGCTGTTGCAACAATCTTCTCAGCAGACTGGTCAACCAACTGGTGGTCATAACCCTTGATTCTTATCCTGATTTTTTCCTTGACTGCCACTGTAATCGCCTCCTTATTGTAGTTGGCGGGCGTTCTCTTTCTGACTTAACACCCTGCCGGGTGTTTCGTGAACTACCTTTAAAAAACCGGATTCGGCAATCCGAAATCCGGGTAAATAGTCAGAAAAAGGTCGTAGTAGTTCTGAGACACAGCAACCCTCAGTATCTCTTAACTTCCTTCTTTATTCTTTCGCCCGGTTTAAAAATCGGACATACTCCACGGAAAAACCGACTCTATGGTCGCAACCTCCCGCTTCATCGCATATCTGTCGCAGTCACGCTCAATTATAATACCATACCGACCTACATTTTGCAAGCTTTTTTCTTGTAATTTTCGTAAAATTTTGCATATATTTTTTATGCAACTTTACTAATGGTATTTGAACCGCTCTGCATTTCTATAAGGGTTCAACGCCCTCACAACATATTTATTATATCACAAACTCTGCAATTTGTCAATTATTTTTATAAATATTTTTAATTATTTTATATTTATTTAAAAGAAATAGTAACGAATTAGTGAATATAGTTTCTATATAACTAGTTAATAACAAAAGCATTAATAGGCGGATAAAATCCGCCTATTAGAAAAAACAAGTGTTGGGCTTCGCCAAAAGGTATTTCGCTCTCTGCGGAGAGCGACCAAAGGCTCTGCCTTTGGAAACTGCAAGCTTTTGAAAAAGCTTGAGCAAAACTTTTGCGGTGAGTCACCGCTCCCAAGTTTCATAATCGGTTTTGCGTTGCAAAACATCGACATTCATAAAAGAAATTTATCTACACATAGGAAATAGTTCCCGCTCTTCTAAATACATTTCATTAGCTTTTATTTTATATAAAAAGACACCGCTCAGAAATCATTTCTGAACAGTGTCTTATATCATTTATTAGTATTGTTTACCCCAATATACCATATGCTTTGCCGGTTTACCACAGCATACGCAGGTATCAGCCAAATGTTCCTCAACAAAAGGAATACATCTTGACTTTACGCCGCCTGTTTCTTCCTTGAGCTTTTCTTCACAAGCTGTTTCGCCACACCACATAGCTTTGATAAATCCAGGCTTATTCTTTGCAATATCAAGAAATTCCTCGTGTGTTGTTGCAACAAAGGTCTTTTCCTTGAGATTCTGCAAAGCTCTGTCATACATTGCATCGTGAATATCTTGCAATGTCTTTGCTATTGTTTCTTCAAGATTTTCAAGAGCAACAACAATCTTTTCTCTGTTATCACGCCTTACAATAACGCATTGTCCCTTTTCAATATCCTTAGGACCAAGCTCTACACGAACAGGCACACCCTTCATTTCATACTGTGAGAACTTCCAACCTGGTGAGTTATCGCTGTCATCAAGCTTTGTTCTGTAAGTATCAGAGATTCTGTTATAAAGCTCACGAGCCTTATCAAGAACACCTTCCTTATGCTGTGCAATAGGAACGATAACAACCTGAATCGGAGAAATCTTTGGTGGAAGTACAAGTCCGTCATCGTCACCATGAACCATAATGATTGCACCAATCATTCTTGTTGATGAACCCCATGAAGTCTGGTGCGGATACTGTAATGTATTATCTCTGCCTGTGAACTTAATATCAAAACTCTTAGCAAAACCATCACCGAAATAGTGTGATGTACCACCCTGCAATGCAACACCATTGTGCATCATAGGCTCGATTGTATATGTTTCCTCTGCACCTGCAAATTTTTCTTTTTCAGTCTTTCTACCGACAACAGCAGGAATAGCAAGAGTTTCTTTATAGAAATCCTCATAAACCTTGAGCATACGGAGAGTTTCTTCACGAGCCTCTTTTTCAGTTTCGTGCATTGTGTGACCTTCCTGCCAAAGGAACTCTGATGTTCTGAGGAAAGGTCTTGTTGTCTTTTCCCAACGAACAACTGAACACCACTGATTATAAAGCTTTGGCAAGTCACGATATGAATTGATAATCTTTGAGTAATGTTCGCAGAAAAGAGTTTCTGATGTAGGACGAACACAAAGACGCTCTGTAAGCTTTTCATTTCCGCCATGAGTTACCCATGCAACCTCAGGAGCAAAGCCCTCGACATGGTCTTTTTCCTTTTGTAGAAGGCTCTCCGGAATGAACATAGGCATATATACATTTTCGTGGCCCGTTTTCTTAAAGCGTTCGTCCATATCCTTCTGCATATTTTCCCAAATAGCATAGCCGTAAGGTCTGATAACCATACAACCTTTAACACCTGAATAGTCAACAAGTTCAGCTTTTTTGACTATATCAGTATACCATTTTGCAAAATCTTCATCTCTTGAGGTTATTGCCTCAACCATTTTCTTTTGATTAGCCATTATTAAAAATCCCCTCGGTAATTTATTTTTTAAAAGAAAATCACAATGCCATACCTTATCATTATATAATCAATTTACAAAATTTTCAACTATTTATTGAGCAAAACTAAATTTTGTCAACCAGTATTTCTTCATTCAATCTGATTATATTTTTCATAGCTTATGTATCTCCTATAATTTTTCTCTTAATCTTCTTGCTGAAACTATTTAAAACCGTATCATATGCAAGGTCAATCATATTAAACAATTCATCATCAGGAAAATCATTCAAATAAATTGTATTCCAATACGGCTGTTGTATAGGCGGACAATGATACCCTCTTACCACCTTATCAGGGTATAACGACCGAAAAAAATTTCCTGCATCGGCAGTACACTTCAGTGTGATTTTATAATCTGTTTCATTCGGATAAAGCTGGGCAAAAATTTTTCCATTTAATCTATAACATATCGGAATATCTCCGAATGGATAATCCTCATAGGCTTTGTGCTTACTCAAGCAATATTTTATAATATCTTCTACTGGCATAATACCCTCATCCCAATTTTTTGTTTAGTCTTAAATTCAATTTTTTAGACTTAAATCCTTAATAACCTCTCCTGCAATAATCAAGCCAACAACTGACGGAACAAAGGCTGTACTTCCTGGAATCTGTCTTCTTTCAGTACATTTTCTTGCCGCTCCCGGAGGGCATACACAATGAGCGCGACAACTAATAGACATATCCTCTATTGGTGTTATTGGTTTTTCCTTTGAATAGACAACCTTTAGCTTTTTAACTCCTCTTTTACGAAGTTCGGTTCTCATAACTCTTGCAAGCGGACAAACAGAAGTCTTATAAATATCCGCAACCTCAAAGGCTGTCGGGTCTAATTTATTTCCCGCACCCATAGAACAGATTATAGGTGTTTTTGTTTCATTAGCTTTCATAACAAGCTCTATCTTTCCTGTAACGGTATCAATCGCATCTACAACATAATCATACTGTGAAAAATCGAACTCTCCGCTTGTTTCAGGCGTAAAAAACATTTTATGTTTATTTACAACAATTTTAGGGTTTATATCTTTAATGCGTTCTTCGGCAACATCAACCTTATATTTGCCTATTGTACTTGTTAAGGCAATAATCTGTCTATTTATATTAGTAAGACAAACCTTATCATCATCAATAATATCAATAGTTCCGACGCCACTTCTTGCGAGAGCTTCTACGGTATATCCGCCGACGCCTCCAACGCCGAAAACTGCAACCCGAGAATTTTCGAGTTTCTTCATAGCCTCATTACCAAAAAGTAATTCAGTTCTTGAAAATCTACCAAGCATATTATCATTCCCTTTTCATAATTAGTATCAATCAAAAAGTGCGAACTTCGTTCGCACTTAGAATGCAAGAGATGTTAAGGGCTTTGCCCTTAAAACCCACCAAAGGCTCGAGCGGAAACTTTTATCTGTCTTTGGGAAGTTTTGTTGAGCCTAAAACAATGTCATCTGACTACTTTCCGGTAAATCTCCGAAAGCTCCTGTTGACTGTAAAAGTTCTATGGCGGTCTTAGATGCTTTTGAGCGGTCACGGAAATCCTCTATCGACATAAATTCTCCGTCTGCTCTTGCATCCATAAGTCCCTGTGCGGCGGAATCTCCGACGCCTGGTAAAGACGAGAACGGCAAACGAATATCTTCTCCCTCAACAAGAAATTTTCTTGCATCAGACTTATATATATCAACAGGCAATGCTTTTATACCTCTTGCCTGCATTTCATTGACAATCTGAAGCGTTGCAAATTCTGAATTTTCCTTTGCAGAAGCTTCCTTACCTTTCATCTTAATATCCTGCATTCTTTTTCTTACGGCATCTCTGCCCTTTGCAACGAGCAGTCCGTCAAGGTCTTCACTTCGTACCGTAAAATATGCGGCATAATATTCCTTTGGTCTGTGGACCTTGTACCAACCAAGTCTTAGCGTTGCAATCATATATGCGGCAGCGTGAGCCTTCGGGAACATATACTTAATCTTCATACAAGAATCAATATACCACTGTGGAACATTATGTTCTTTCATAGCGTTAATATGCTCTTGAGTAAGAAGCTTTGTACTTTTACCCTTACGGACAATTTCCATAATCTTAAATGCCATATCAGGCTCAAGACCCTTGTGCATAAGGTAAACCATAATATTATCACGAGTACCGATAACCTGTGAAATGTCGCAAACACCTTGTTTAATAAGTTCTGCGGCGTTTCCTATCCAAACATCTGTACCGTGTGAAAGTCCCGAAACCTGCAAAAGGTCAGAAAATGTTTTTGGCTGAGTTTCTATAAGCATTTGGCGAACAAAGTTTGTACCAACTTCCGGCAGAGAAAATGTTCCTGTAAGCGAATCTATATCCTCAGGTTCAAGACCAAGAGCCTTTGGAGATGTAAAGAGCGACATAACATCAGGGTCACTCATAGAAATATCCATAACGCTTATTCCCGTATAGTCTTCAAGATAACGATAAATCGTTGGAACATCGTGTCCAAGCTCATCAAGCTTACAAATAGTATCGTGAATAGAATGGAAGTCGAAGTGCGTTGTAATACTATCGGAATTCTGGTCATTAGCAGGGTGCTGAATCGGACAGAACTGGTATACATCATTCCTTCTCGGAACAACAACCATACCTCCCGGGTGCTGACCGGTAGTCCGTCTTACACCTGTACAACCAATTGCAAGACGCATTTCCTCTGCTCTGTGCATAATAACGCCGTTTTCCTCTGCATATTTCTTAACAAAACCGAGAGCGGTTTTTTCCGCAACAGTTGCAATAGTACCCGCTTTAAAGACATTCTCCTTGCCGAAAAGTTCTTCTGTATATCTGTGCGATTTATTCTGATATTCACCGGAGAAATTAAGGTCTATATCAGGTGTTTTATCTCCTTTAAAGCCAAGGAAGGTTTCAAACGGAATATCATGTCCGTCCTGTTTATAAAGTGTACCGCACTTAGGACAGTTTTTAGGTGGCAGGTCAAAGCCAGAACCAACCTCTCCATGTTCAAAGAACTCACTATTTTTACACTTAGGGCAAACATAGTGTGGTGCAAGCGGGTTAACTTCTGAAATACCAGACATAGTCGCAACAAATGAAGACCCAACAGAACCACGAGAACCAACCAAATATCCATGTTCCTCTGAATTTGCAACCAGCTTTTGAGCAGTCATATACAAAACAGAGAATCCATTCTTTATTATGGAGTTAAGTTCTTTTTCTATACGCTTTTCAACAATTTCAGGAAGTGGGTCGCCATATGTATTTCTTGCCCGTTCCCAAGTAATTCTTGTCAAGTCTTCCTCTGCACCCGGAATAAACGGCGGAAAGTTTCCTTTCGGAACAGCACGAATCTCGTCACACATATCAGCAATAAGATTTGTATTTTCTACAACGATTTCATATGCTTTTTCTTTGCCGAGATACTCAAATTCCTTGAGCATTTCAGCGGTAGTTCTGAGATAGAGTGGTGCCTGATTACCAGCGTCTTTAAAACCTTGACCAGCCATAAGAATTTTTCTGTATTCGCTGTGATGTGGTTCAAGGAAATGTACATCACAGGTAGCAACAACAGGGATAGACAATTCCTCGCCGAGTTTTACAACCGTTCTATTCAAATCCTGTAATTCTTCAATACTGCTTACCGTACCGTTATTCAGCATAAACATATTGTTTCCAAGTGGTTGAATCTCAAGATAATCATAGAATGAGGCTATCTTTTTCAAATCCTCCCAAGGTCGCTTTTCAACTATTGCTCTGAAAAGTTCTCCGGCCTCGCAAGCACTTCCGACAATCAAGCCCTCACGATATTTTATAAGTTCAGACTTAGGCAAAAGCGGTTTCTTATAGAAATAATTAAGATGTCCCTTTGAAATAAGTCTATAAAGATTTTTAAGTCCTGCGGTATTTTTCGCAAGAACGATTTGATGGAAATATTTTAAACTCTTATAGTCGCTATTAGAAAGCAAGCTGTTAAGCTGCGAAATATTCTTTGCACCGTAATCCTCAGAAAGCTTAGTAAGCATAACTTGAAATATCTTTGCAAGCATAAAGGCATCATCGCAAGCTCTATGATGATTAAAATCTCCGAGTTTCAGATATTCGGCAATGAAATTCAACTTATGCTTTTTAATCTGTGGAAACATTGAGCGTGACATCATAAGCGTATCTATACTTGTAAAATTCCACTCTATATGATGACGGTTCATAACCGCTCTCACGAATGATGTATCGAACGGTGCGTTATGCGCAACAAGAACACAGTTATCTCCACAAAATTCCATAAATTTACGAAGAGCCTCGTCCTCAAGCGGAGCATCCGAAACCATAGAATCGTCAATTCCTGTCAGCTCTGTAATCTTAGGCGGAATAGGTTTTTCAGGATTTACAAACATAGAAAATTGATCTTTAATTTCACCGTCAACTATTCTAACCGCACCAATTTCTGTTATCTTTTCCTTTGCCGCTCCCAATCCTGTTGTTTCGAGGTCAAATACTATAAATTCTCCTGAAAGCAATTCCTGACTTTCACCATTTACAACTCGGCTCGAAACATCATCTATAAAGTACGCCTCAACGCCATAAAGAATTTTAATATGACCGCCCTTTTTCTTTACATCATCGGCGGCATTCATAGCACCAGGGAAAGCCTGTACAACTCCGTGGTCCGTAATCGCAACCGCAGGCATACCAAAGCTATACGCTTTCTGAACAATATCTCCAACATCTGAAACACCGTCCATAGCGGACATATTTGTATGCAAATGAAGTTCAACACGCTTTTTCTCTGCTTTATCTACAACCTTAGCCTTGCTTATCCCAGAAATATTTGTTGCCATAACAACAAGCTCTCTGTCATATTTATCGTACTGTGCGTCACCCTTAACAAGTATAGAGCTTCCCTTTTTTAACTCTAAAATAGGGGCACACTTTGCGTTTAGGTCAATAACCTTAATTGTCGTAGAGCCTGTATAATCAGTAATATTTATAGAAATAATTTTCTTTTTTTTATCTCTTGTATCTCTTTCATCTATTGAGAAAATATCGCCTTTTATAATAACCTTACCCGAATCAGGAGCAAGTTCAGCAATCTTAATTGGATTTCCTTTCACATTCGTACCATATATAGGCTTAGGGTTATCCAAAATAAACAATGGATATAAAGATTCTCCCTCACGAATTTCAATTTCTGTGTTCACAGCTGGCTTATGCTCAGAACGCTTTTTAGCCTCGTGCATAACTCCCTCATAGATTTCCATTTCGTTGATTACAGCTTCACGCTTAGCAGTTTCCTCTGCAATCTTTTGATGTTCAATATAAATCTCACTGTCTGCGTCTATATGCGTTATACCATCGAATTCAACCTTTACATTAACGCCAAATTCCTCGTTAATAAGTTTTTGAAATTCCTTGTCAACCTTCTTTTCAAGAAGAATATCAGCACCACCATGTGTAAGATTTATTGTCATTTTACCATCAGCAATTTTAACAGTAGAACCATTCAACGTACCGTTTATGCTTGCAAGTCTACGGCGAATTTCCTCCACAAGGTCAAAATAGCAAGCCTCACCGAAAAGCGATGAATCAAAATGCGGGTGAATAATACACTTAGCTAAAGCAAGAGCCGATTGCTCTATTTGTTTTTCAGTTGAAAAAATCTCATTTCTTTTCACAAGTTGTGAAAGAAAGAGATTCATATCCATTGTTCTTTTTTTAGTGTCGATTTTTATACCGTCTACCTCAGCGTCAAGCAAGGTTTTAGACAGCTTTAAATCTCCTATGTACTGTGAAAATACATCTATAAATTTACTCAAAACTATTTTCCTCCAAACGGAAAGGTCAAAGTTCTATTTCTACTATCTTAAAATATAACATTATTCATAAATAGGCTGAAATTTTCTTGATAAAACTTATAAATCCTTCCAGCCACATAGATAACTATGCTCATAGACAAAACCTAAAACTTGAGCTTGAATCGCATTTTTATCTTCTTTCTTGCTAAAAAGCCAACCAAAAGTCCCATTTGGCTTCTTTTCTGACTGAACATATTCATAGCCCCAATATTCACAATCTTCAATAAAATCACACATCGTCATTCCTCTATGAATGTTATGGTGATTATACTCTGCATAGACAAAATATTGAGTATCAGACCAATCTTCTATAAATATTTCTACTTTTTCTTTCTTGAATATAAAAGTTTGATTCATAACTTTATCACCTATAAAAAGCTATTTCTAATTAGGTTAATATATTTTTGCTTTTTAAATTTTAACTTTTATAATGTCTATATTTTTATCTCAATAATAAGCTTTATCATATCTATCTTCATAATATATAATGTTACATCTTTTCTATCTCTGCCATAAGTTCGTCTAAGAGCTTATCTTCTTTAACTTTCTTAACTATTTGACCTTTTTTGAAAATAAGTCCGTCACCATTTCCGCCTGCAATTCCAATATCGGCCTCTTTTGCTTCGCCCGGCCCATTGACAGCACAACCCATAACTGCAACAGTAATATTCTTATCGCAGTTTTCAAGCCTTCTTTCGGCTTCCTGTGCAATGCTTATTAAGTCTATACTTGTTCTTCCACAAGTAGGGCAAGAAATAAACTGAACTCCTCTCTTGCGAATCTCAAGAGCCTTTAGAATATCCTTAGCGGCTTTAACCTCATTGACAGGATTATCAGTAAGCGAAACACGAATAGTGTCGCCAATACCTCTTAAAAGCAAAGCACCAAGACCGGCGGCGGATTTTATAATTCCCATACGCTGAGTACCTGCTTCGGTTACTCCAAGATGAAGCGGATAGTCGCACTTTTCTGCGGCAATCTCATATGCCTCAACCATAAAAGGCACAGATGAACTTTTCATCGAAAGAACTATATCATAAAAATCGAATTTTTCAAGCAATGATGCGTGGTATAATGCACTTTCACACAATGCTTGCGGTGTAGGGTGTCCATACTTTGCAAGGATTTCTTTCTCAAGAGAACCTGAATTTACTCCTATTCTTATAGGAATATTTCTTTCTCGGCAAGCCTTGACGACAGCCTTAACTCTGTCGTCACTGCCGATATTACCTGGATTTATTCTGATTTTGTCAACGCCTGCTGCGGCGGATTCTATTGCAAGACGATAGTCGAAGTGTATATCTGCAACAATTGGCACACTGACAGCCTCTTTAAGAGCGGGAATCAACTTAACTGCATTCATATTAGGAATAGCGGCTCTTATAATTTCACAGCCTGCTTTTTCAAGTTCAATAGCCTGTTTAACGCTTCCCTCAATATTACTTGCCGGAACGTTCAGCATAGATTGTACGGTAATCTCTGAATCTCCGCCTATATAAATATTTCCAAGTTTAATTTTTCTACTTTGTCTTTTCACTATCCACCAAGCCCCGTTCCTGTAAATAGTCTTAATATATCACTAAACGAAATTAAAGCCATAAATGCCAAAAGAACAATCATACCTATTGCGTGAACCAAACCCTCATACTTTGCCGGTACAGGCTTTCTTCTTATAAGTTCAACAACCAAGAATACAAGTCTACCACCGTCAAGAGCCGGTAAAGGCAACAAGTTGACAACACCAAGGTTTACAGTAATCATCATCATAATGCTTACAATATTCATAACAGCATCGCCGAAACTACTTTGAAGTCCTGCACTCGCAACCTGTGAAATCGCAGAAGTCATTCCGATAGGACCGGCAAGCTCATTAAATCCAAATCTTCCTGTAATCAATCCGAAAAGGCTTGCCCAGACAAGTCTTACAGTCGAAACAACGCCCTTGCCTGTTTCAGCAATAAGATTCCAGAAATTATTTTGTATCGGTGCAACATAGAAATCAAGCACTATTGCTTTTTTATCGTTGACCTCTCTCGAGCCGAATTTTACATTTCCGAGATTTACGGTTTCACCATTTCTTCTTACAACAATTTCAGGTGTAAATTCACCATCGCTATTTTGATTAGCTGTTACAAGAGAGAAAGATAAATCCTGAGAAGTATAAACACGATAACCGTTTATAGAAACAATCTCATCACCAACCTTTAATGCAGCTGATGTTGTAGCATTCTCGTGGAATTTTGAAATCGTAGTCGAGGCAAACTGAGAATTTGGCATAAGTGTTATCATCATAAGGATAAAGCCAAGTACGATATTCATTACCGCACCTGCAACTACTATTATAATTCGTTTCCAACAAGCAGCTTTGCCAAAGGCTCTCGGATTATCGCTGTCCTCATCCTCGCCTTCCATAGCACAAAAGCCGCCAATAGGCAAAAGTCTTAATGAATATATGGTTTCGCCCTTTTTGAATCTAAGAATTCTCGGTCCCATACCAAGAGCAAATTCGTTGACCTTAACACCCGATGCCTTTGCAGTCATAAAGTGTCCAAGTTCGTGTATGAAAATAATCAATTCAAAGAGTAAAACGCCGATTATTATAAGAAGTGCGGATTCTACAAAAGAAAATACACAAACAAGAGTAATAATTACAGCAAGAGCGGCTAAAACACCGACATAAATAAAGTTATTCTCACGAATATGTCCGATTTCTTCACCGTTGTCATCAACAAGTTTATTTCTTGCCGACATTTTATACATAATCTTTCCGTCATTATCAACTATCTTGTCTCCATCAATTTTTCCGACAGCCTTTTTGTTGCGTTTATCTGCAACTGTTCCATCCTTGCGAACTGAAAACAGCTTTTCACCGTCATTATCATAAATATGCTTCATTAAATCCCCTCTCCCTTAGTTAAATCAGCCTTTTAAGACAAGCTCCCTTGCCATTTTATCAGCATTAAATACATCATCTATATTTATGTTTTGTTTATTAGGAATATTTATCATAGCCTTTTTAATAAGCTTCGGAATATCCAGAAAGCCTATTTTCCCTTCAAGGAATAATTCAACTGCCGCCTCATTTGCACCATTTGCAATAGTAGGCATAATTCCACCTTGTCTGAAAGCATCCTCACATAAAGCAAGACACTCAAAAACTTCCCTGTCAGGCTTTGCAAAAGTAAGACTTTTAAGCGTAGTGAAATCAAGAGATTGGGCAGGTGATTCGTACCTTTCGGGATATGTAATCGCATACTGTATAGGTATACGCATATCTGCTGTTCCAAGCTGTGCAATAACCGCATTGTCGCTCAATTCTATCATAGAATGAATAATGCTCTCACGATGCACAACTACTTCAATCTGCTCTAATTCAACTGAAAACAGATGACAAGCCTCGATAACCTCAAGACCTTTATTCATCATTGTAGCAGAATCTATTGTTATTTTTGCACCCATACTCCAATTAGGATGGTTGAGTGCGTCTTTCACTGTAACATTTTCAAGTTCATCATAAGTTTTTCCGAAAAATGGACCGCCCGAAGCGGTAAGTATAATCTTCTTTAAAGAGCCATTTGGTGTACCCTGTAAGCACTGGAAAATTGCACTATGTTCACTATCAACAGGCAAAAGCTTTACGCCATTCTCACGAATAGCCTTTTTGACAAGTTCACCGCCTGTGACAAGAGTTTCCTTATTTGCAAGCGCAATATCTTTTTTTGCAGAAATAGCCTCAAGCGTAGGTTTTAGGCCTGCGATACCCACTATCGCATTAACCACAACATCGCTCTCTCTAAGTCTTGCGCACTCAAGTATGCCGTCACTTCCACCGAGAACTTTTATATCAGTGTCGGCAAGATTATTTTTTAATTCTAAATATTTATTTTCGTCAGCTATACAGACGGCACGCGGCTTAAATTCGCGTGCCTGTTCTTCAAGTAATTTAATACTGTTATTAGCCGTCAAAGCACAAACCTTGATGCCGAGCTTTCGCACGACATCAAGCGTTTGACGACCTATTGAACCCGTAGAGCCGAGAAGTGTGATATTTTGATACATAATTGACACACCTCTGATTTTTAAATTTAAAGTAACATAGATTTATGTTTTGCTTTTGTTTTTTGATAAATTTCTTCAGCTGTTAATTCCTTATTGTTAAAAAATATCCTATTACATATTTTTTCGTAAAATGGAACAGAATTTTCCAATTTGTGAATTACTTGGTATAATTTTACATCTGTCTCATCAGGAATTAGTTGTAATATTTTATCAATTATTTGGATTACTTCTTTTTCGCGTTATTTATATTTCATCACCAAAAATCAAGCTAATACCGGCAAATATGTCAACGAAATAAGCAAAAATGGTGAAACGAATACTACGCTATCAAATCTATCAAGCACACCGCCATGACCGGGTATGAGATTTCCGTAATCCTTTATATTATAGGTTCTCTTGACAAGTGAAAAGCTCAAATCGCCAAGAACCGAAAGCAGAGAACCGACAAAAGAAAGTATAATCAGATTAACATAATTTATGCTCTGAATATCCTTATAAATGAACGCTGAGAATATATATCCCATAAGACAACAAAATCCGACGCAGCCAATAACTCCGCCGATAACACCTTCAACTGTCTTTTTAGGACTGATTTTCGGGCAAAGCTTATGTTTGCCTAAAAAGCTTCCTGCAAAATATGCTCCGCCATCTGCAAGCCAAGGCAATGCAAGAGCAAGTACAAAATAGAATGATGAATGTGCAACATCAAGGTTTTTCATTGAGATAACTGTTGCCAATCCATATGATATGATAATCGTCATTCCGTAAGTATCTGAAACCTCTCTGAATGAAAGTTTTTCATGAAAGAATATCATCACAGAAAGCATAATTGCTGTATATACATACCATATTATAGACTGATAACCGTATGAAACCAGCATTGCATTACAGAATGCAAAAGCTATACTTGGTATGCTTATAAGATATTTTTTCAGTAAGCCTATTGCGTGAACAAATTCACCTACGGCAATAGCGCAAACCAATGCCATAAAAATATCTATCAATATATGCCAAGTATGGCTTAGAAATATAACAAGCAATATAAATGAAATGCCTACAATGGCAGAAATTATTCGTTTCGCCATTTATATACCTCCAAAACGTCTATTACGCTTGCTGTAATAATCAATCGCACGAATTAAATCGTCTTCGGAGAAATCAGGCCAAAGAGTATCTGTTATATAAAGTTCTGAATATGCCGCTTGATATAAAAGGAAGTTGCTTATACGAGCCTCACCGCCCGGACGAATTATCAAATCCGGGTCCGGTTGATTAGCTGTATAAAGCTTTTGTGCAAACATTTCCTTGGTAATATCATCGGCAGAAATTTTACCATTGATACAATCCTCACAAAGTAGTTTTGCTGCTCTTAAAATTTCATCTCTGCCCCCATAATTCATAGCTATGTTAAGAACCATTCCGGCTCTATCCTTAGAAACTTCCTCGGTTTCAGCAATAAGCTTTTGCAGGTTATCAGAAAAGCCACTTTTATCACCTATAAAACGAACTACAACATCGTCATCACGAAAATCTGTAAGTGATTCTACAAGCTGTTTATGAAATAGCTTCATAAGTGCATTGACTTCATCAGCAGGACGCTTCCAATTTTCTGTCGAAAAAGCATAAACCGTAAGATATTTTATACCAATTCTGCTCGCATATCTTGTGATATGACGAAAGGTAGCCGCTCCCGCTGTATGACCGGCAGTGCGTGGCAAGCCACGCTTTTTCGCCCAGCGACCATTTCCGTCCATAATAATAGCAACATGAACAGGTATACCACTTGATTGTTTATTATTAAGTTTTGCCATAGATTCATTCTCCCTTCTCGGGTAGGATAAGTCTAAAAATATCACCTGAT
The DNA here is from genome assembly GCA_902765855.1 of uncultured Ruminococcus sp. GTDB lineage: Bacteria > Bacillota > Clostridia > Oscillospirales > Acutalibacteraceae > Pseudoruminococcus. The sequence continues at coordinate 32,924 of CACXBF010000005.1, forward strand.
AAGGCAGTATTTTTTAGATTTCCATAACCTGCTTTTGCTTACTTTCGCAGATTGAATCAATCTCCTTAATTTTCTTATCTGTAATATCCTGAACCTTTTTTTCGCCCTTGCTCTCATCATCTTCGGTGATTTCACCGCTCTTCTTCATTGCCTTGATTTTATCAATAGCATCTCTTCTTGATGAACGAACGGCAACCTTAGCTTCCTCAGCCATCTTAGAAACCTCTTTAACAATATCTTTACGCCTATCTTCTGTGAGCGGTGGGAATATCATTCTGATAACCTTACCGTCGGACTGTGGGTTGATACCAATATCAGAAGTTTGAATAGCCTTTTCAATAGCACGACAGATAGAAACATCCCAAGGCTGAATCATAAGTGTTCTTGCTTCTGTAACAGAAACAGCTGCAACTTGGTTGATTGGTGTAGGGGTGCCATAATAGTCTACTGTAAGCTTATCAAGTACAGCAGGATTAGCTCTGCCTGCTCTGATAGCTGAATAAGCTTCCTCAAGGTGAGTGATTGTTTTAGTCATTTTGTCCTCTGCATTTTTTAATACTGTTTTCATAGATAAAAGCCTCCTGTTTATATAATTTAATAAAATAAAAGTCCCAAGATTAAAAGTATAAAACCTATTAAAGAAAAATCTGAACCACCTGTTGCTTCCATAAAAACACCTATTATTCTACAAGTGTTCCTACATCTTCTCCGCAAACAGCAGATACAATATTCTGAGGATTATCAAGGCTGAATACAATAATCGGAATATTATTATCCTTGCAGATTGCTGCGGCTGTGCTATCCATAACACCAAGATTTTGATTAAGCACTTCTTGGAAAGTAAGAGTCTTAAATTTCTTTGCGTCCGGATTCTTTTTAGGGTCGCTATCATAAACGCCATCGACCATAGTTGCTTTAAGGATTATATCTGCCTCAATTTCAGCGGCTCTGAGTGCCGCTGCCGTATCTGTTGAGAAAAACGGATTACCGGTTCCGCAACCAAATACAACAACTCTACCCTTTTCAAGATGACGAACAGCTCTATTTCTGATATAAGGCTCTGCAACCTGCTGCATAGAAATAGCTGTCTGTACTCTAACCTGAAGGTCAAACTGCTCCAAAGCGTCAGCAACACCAAGAGCATTTATAACTGTTGCAAGCATACCCATATGGTCAGCACGAGTCCTATCCATCTGACCACTTGAACGACCTCTCCAGAAGTTTCCTCCGCCAACAACGATTGCAACTTCAACGCCCATATCAACAAGTTTTTTGACAGGTTCACAGAATTTAAGAACTGTATCAAAATCTATTCCATGTTTTTCATTTCCTGCAAGTGATTCACCGCTAAGCTTCAACAATACTCTCTTATATTTAGGCTTCAATTTAACCACTCCTAATTTTTATTTCTTATTTTTATCCATTTTTCATTTTACTATATTTTTGCAATTATGTAAAGATAAAAGTTATAAACGGCTAATTTAAAAGTTAAAACTATATTTTACAAATATAATAATTTTTTATAATTAAAACAGGCGAACACTCTTACCCTATTAAATAAATTACATTTAAAGGTAGCTGTATTCGCCTATTTCTATTATGATTTTAATTATAATTCCTCATCAATACCTTTACTGAGAGAAATATTAGTAACAAAATCATCCTCAAAAACAAATATTATTATATTTTTGCCTATTTCGTAAGATGTCATCTTGTCATCTGTAACCTTACCATATATCTTTTCAATACTGTCCTTAGTTGCACCGATTTTAACTCCATTTGCAGTGCTAGCATCTCCAGGACCATCTATAGAAACATCTGTTACATATTGCTTCTTATCTTTAAAATAAATATAGATAGTCATATTATCATAAGTATAAGAATATGAGCCTTCGGAATTATCCTCATTTGATTTGATGGTTTCACTATGGTCAGGCTTACCAAGCTTTTCAAGGATTGGTGAAGCATCCATTCCAATTTTAATTTCTACATTATTATATATAACTGCGTCAATTGCTTCTGACTTTTTATCTTCCTTAGAATTTTCATTTTTGGACTCTGCACTCTCAGTTTTAGAAGATTCTTTGCTATTTTCCTTGCTTTCCTCTGAATTTTTACTTTCTGACTTTGATGTATTTTTAGATTCATCTTTATCTGCTTGGCTTTCGCTACTACTTACCGTTGAATTAGTTGCTGAATTTGTTGATGTGTTACTTGAAGAATTATCAGAGCCACCTGAACAACCTGCCATAATAGCAGCAGCCAGTGCAGCTGTTAAAATTACTACTGTCATTTTTTTCATATTACCTCTCCTTTAAAAATTTAGGGCAAATTCAATTAATAGATATATTATACACTTAAACTATATCAAACTTTATGCTTTTATAGAATAAATTATAAAGAATTTAATGAACAATTTCAATTATTTATAGAAATCTACTTGATATTGCAATTTTCTTATACATTCAAATTCATATCGAAATTTCTTAATAAATAATAATATTTAATTACTTTACAATTTTCGAAAGATTAACTTTACTTATCTTTTTGCTATATCTAAAGCATTTATATTATATATTGCTGATTGTGTTTTTGTATTTATCGACATTATTTTAAATGAGTATACATACTGGTTACTTACTCAAAAACCAACATCTATTTTTAGATAAAGGAATAATACTAATAATTCATCAATTATCTTCTATACAATCTCTAATCTTCAATAAGATATTGAAAACAAACTTTCGTATATAAAATACTTAAAGCAAAAAGAAAGTGGACAGAAATCCACTTTCTCTAATTCTCAAACTTTTCTTATATCATTTTGAAGTATTAAAATACCTTCATAATCAACATTAACATATTCAATTTCTATTATCGTTGACCATTTTTCTACCCAAAAGAACTACTGTCTATACGTCGTTTCGTTTGAGCAATAATTTTTCTATACAGCAATAGCTGCTTATTTATCCAAGCTGTCCGGATCAAGCAGAAAATCGAATATGCTCATTACCAGCACACCCTTCTCATTGTAGAGCGGAGCAAGCGCATCCTTTGCAGTGCAGATTAACAGATTGAAATTTGTTCTTCTTTCAAAAACTGATTATTGATTCCTGAGAACCCCTTCAATTAATCGTACAGCCACAACGACTCCGTTTTCCTCTTTTATTTTTTCGGAGATCTCAAGCGCATTCTTCCTTTTTTCGTCATACGAAGAATTCATTTCTTCGATTGCTGCGATAATTGTTTGTTCGGATAAATCTTTGGCTTTTAAAGGCTTTGTCGCAACATTGATTTTGCCAAGCTGCAGCGCAAATCCCAATTGATCCAGCACATGAGGAACCGGTATCGAAGGCACTCCGTAAATCATTGTAGCTGCAGATGTTCCAAAGCCGCAGTGATGTATGACAAATTTAGCGTTCGCGAATAACCAGCTGTGTGGAACACTTCCACAGGCAATCATGGTTTCGGGCAATTCATAGTCCTCTAATGTTTTCTGAAATCCCTGTATAATTACCCTGCATCCTGTTTTGAAAAGTGCCTGTACAAACATATCCAGTTTATCTTTTTCCGGTTTGTCCTCAAATGACATTGCACCAAGTGCAAGCACCACCGGCTTTTCACCACTGTCTATAAAGCTCTTGAGTTTTTCATCCGGAACAAAGTCTTCATTTTCATCATACCAGTATCCCGTCAATATATTTTTATCTTCCCAGTATGGATTTCTTTCAATGACATACCTGCTGATCGGAATAAGATTTAATTCCTTTGACATGATTTCATCTACTGATTTAACCGGTTTGAGACCATATATCTTTCTGATTTTGTTGTAAGTCTTTGCAACCTGTTTTGCAATCGCTCCGCCTATAAGCTTATCCTTGAACGTTTTATGCTTTAATTTCTCTCCTATCATTTCTGTTTGCAGCGTTACGTTTACGGTGGGAATACCTAATACCTCTGCTTCAACAGCGCCCATCTGACTATGACTGACTATTATTAAATCCTTATCCTTGCAGACTTTATAAACTTCTTTACTGGAATCCTGAATCATTCGGAAAACAAAATTCATTGTTTTAAACATACTCAAAACAGGATTGGGATTCTTTCCTCTGATAGCAGCTGCTTCTTTTTCTATGTCAATTTCCGGTCCAATTGGTTCAAATCTAATTCCTGACCCTTCAATCAGTTTTCTCCAACATGGATGAGATCCTAATGTAACTTCATGATTATTCTTAATAAGCTGCTTCGATAAATAAATGTATGGCTGCACATCTCCGCGCGTGCCCATTGTGAACATTGCAATTTTACTCATCCGAATTTCCTCCTGAAACACTTCTCCATCTCATCATTGCCCTGTTGTAAAAACTATGTACTTCCTGAGAATAAGCTGCTTTTCTCTCCTCCGTAAGTTCACCATTAAGCAGATATTTATAAGTGAGCATAGTCATAAACGAGAAGAATTCCTGCACGAGCCATTCTGCCTCTGTTTCCGAAACCATGCCCGCCAACACAAATTGATTCAGAATTCTTTTCTGAATCTCATAAGGCTGCGTAAACATAAACTGCTCATATAAATCTCTTATTTCAGCATTATGAAACTGTTCGATCATCATAAGTCTGAGCATTAAATTACAAAAGGGCTCGAACAGATAACTATCCATCATATAGTTATCCATCATCTGCGCTTCACCGCTGTCATTTTTATCAGGATCAGGCATATTAATATTTCCAATTAATCCCTCAATATGATCCTCAAACCTGGTAATAAGAGAATCTAAGATATCGTGCTTATTCTTAAAGTGATAATAAAGTGTACTTTCCTTGATTCCGACTTCGCCGCAGATATCTCTTATCGAAGTTGCTGCATATCCTCTTTCGGAAAACATATGTAACGCAACATCCATGATTCGTTCTTTTGTACCCATAATCATCATTCCCTAACATTCGTTAGAATAATTATACCTAATACTCGTTAGAATGTCAAGCAAATTGCTTCTTTTGCTCATTCACAATGTCCTCCGGTCTTTTTATTACATTCCCGGAAATGACAAAAGCCCCTTGCTGCTTTATCGTCACCAAGAGGCTATGTAAAATATCAGTTATTCAATTGTCATGGACAAAAAATTAAAACTTTCTTTTCAGGTCTTTGATGTAATAGTAGTCCTCAGCATCCACACTTATTTACACATAGTCCTTCGATTTTGTATTTTCCTTGCTCATAAGAACCACCATCTCCACATGGCTCGGTTCTCCAACGAGTAACGCATTTCATACCTACTGTACAAGGGAATGGTGGAACACCTATTTTCGCATTAAAATAGGTATGTCGAACCGATACAAGTATTGAGTTGCCTTATTAGTTGTATAGGCAAATAGATTAAATGCCTATTAACTAAATTTAATGAACCATAATCATTTCATCCACTAACTTAACAGCCTGCTCAAATCGACTTACATAATCGCCTGAAATGATATGAAAATTAAATCCATACTTTGTATAAAAATCTTTTATCATATCGCTATACTTTTCACGATCAGCTGCTATTACTTCACTCCGATCTCCATCCTGAACCCATTTAACATCCGGCTCCAAAAACAGAATCAAATCATACTTATTTAAATCTGCTATTGCCTCTGCAAGTTTTGCATTTTTTTCAATTTTTTCATCCTCTAAAAAGTCCATATAAAATCTAGTCACAAGACAATCTGTGTCTTCAAAAAACACTTTGTTACTCTGTTCAATGATGCGCAATTCTTTCGCTTTATGCTCTAATAATATTCTTGTAAAATCATCTGACAACATATAAATGTCTGTTCCAGACAATTCAGAAAGCTCTCTTCCCACTTCTTCAAGATAATTGGTATTATAATAATTGGCTAAATTAATTGTCAAAGTTGATTTACCCGAACTTTCGCCCCCAATTAGCAATACCTTTTTTGTAAAATAACTTCTCACAATCTGTGGCATCCAATCCCAATGCGTAAATATACTTTCTCTTATTTCTGTAGAATTGTATTTGTTTCTGGGAAAAACATAAAATTCACTCTCCGAATAGCATATATTCCAAAAACTGCTCTCATCATAATCAGAACCACTGAATACAATGTCTATTTTCTTACCTATATTTTCTTTTACTAACTTACAATCAGCTTGCCATTTATCTTCTGTATAATCAACCTTATTTGATGTATTATCTTTCAATGGAATGATTTTCACATTGCCTATATGCTTGGTAAGTTGATATATCCAACGAATTTTCACCTTAAGATCAATATCTTTACCGTCATCCCTATAGGATATTACTATGTATAATTCCTCACACATTCCAGCAGCCTTTATGATACATTCCAGATGCCCCAAATGAAGCGGGTTAAAGGCTCCGCCATACATTCCAACGCCATATTTTTTTCCATTAGTCATATCATACCTCATTCACTTTTTCACTTTTAGTTTCCTTGCGCCATTTTACATACATAATGATTGCATTTCCCAAATATACCGACCACATAAGCAACATTGCTATACTTGCACCTTCATTAAACAAAGCTGCAAACCACATTATAACTGAAACCACATCTACAACGATCCAGATAATCCACTGTTCCGTAAATCTCTTAATCATAAGCACCTGCGCTATAACTGAGAATACTGTACTCATGCTATCTACAAGAGGTAAGTTACCACCTAAAAGTTTTAATACATAGCTATATCCAAATACTGATACAATACTTACAACCAATAAAACAGCATCTTGTTTTAATGTCATTCTTCGTTTATATACTGTATTACTCTGCTGATTAACATTCTTCTCCCATAATACCCAGCCCCATATATTTGTAGGCAAGTAATACAAAACATTCAACATTACGTCTCCATAATATTTAGCATTGTAAGCAACAATAGCATATAAAATAATATTAATTGTACCAAAGAAATAGTTAGAAACTTTTCCTAATCCACACAAAACTACGCAAATCACACCTGTAACAGCTGCAAAAATACTTATTACAGTATCATGCTGATACAAAGAGACTCCCACAATAACAAGATTTGCTATTATCATCCACGCAATATGCCATGCTTTCCATCCTGATAGTTCTCTTTTTATAATCGCTCGTAATTTTTTCATTTTAAGTCATCCCTTCGTATAACAATAAAATCTATTTACAATACATTTCACCTACATATTATTTTATCTACAATGATTATTTATGTACTTTACTCAACAGAACCACGCTCTCCACATGGCTCGGTTCGTGGGCGAGTAACGCATTCCATACCAACTGTACAAGGGAATGGCGGAACACCTATTTTCGCCTTAAAATGGGTATGTCGAACCGATACAAGTGTTGAGTTACTCTATTGCTCGTATAGGCAAATAGAGTAACTGCCTATTGCGTAAACTTCAAGTTTCTGAACTAGCCTTTAACCTTGCACCAACTTTAAGAATTTTTTTTCATTCTGTTGTTCATTCGTTAAAAACTCTCCATCCTTAAACAATGCATATGATGTACAAGGGCTTGGTACTGACTGGGCTTGTTCTTTACTTTCTATTTTGATTGCCTTAAATGGAATACCGTTATCACTCGCAGTTTTTTCAAGTATAGGTACATACTTTCCGTTAAAAGGGCATTGATTTGTAAAGTACAAAACATAACCCATTTCATCAACATGTGGATGCTTAGCACATTCCTTAAACTGTGGAACTTCTGCTTTTTCATCAAATGGTAAATACATAAGATTTATACCAGCATCTGAAACATCTGCAACCTTGAATCCCTTATATGCCAGATGTTTGGGGTCTGAAAGGAACGGCTTCTTTTTGGCAGACGACAAAACACAAAGTCCTACTTTTCCCTTTGCTTTGCTATCTTCAATACATTTGTTTAATAAGTCATTTGAATATCCATGACCTTTAAAAGAACCAGAAACCCAAAAACAATCAATATACATATAATCTGGTGCATCAATAGGAACCCACGCATTTTCTGCAGGAATATACTCAATAAAACATTTTCCTCTCTCAGCACTCTTAATAAATGTAAGTCCATCATCAAAGCATTTCTCCATCCAAGCTTTCTTTGATGATACTTGAACATCCTTATTATTTGATATTGCACAGCAAATGTGCTCACTCTCAATATTTTCTCTTGTAACCTGTATGTATTCCATTTGTCATTCTCCTTTTTTATCTATTTACCGTGGATTCAGATATGTAATCGGATTCTGAGCAGACTGATTTAACTTCAGTCCTGCTATCGACTTTCCGATATAGAACTCTTCATTCTCATCAAGGGGAAGTCCCTGTTCATATCTTTCATCCACAAAGAATAATCTATTTTCTGTTTTTGGTATAAGCACGATATCCTGCCTTGGAAGTCTGTCCTTTGCCTCTTTACATACAAACCACTCTGATGGCTTATATACTGCTACAATCAAAGAATTGTAAACACCGAAAACATACTCCACTGTTTTAACCTTTTCTTTTGATGCTCTCCAAACACCACGAACAGCATCATATAATACCTTCTCATCCATACCTCTCTGATAGAGTCTGTTTATTTTGATGACAAGGATTTTGTGCCTGATGTCTTTTTCTTCAAGTTCAACGGCACCATTTATTCTTTCATACTCATCAACTGATAAAGCCTCTGCTGAATGATGCCCAGAAACAATGTTTGTAAGTCCCGCACCACTAACATAGTTGAATGCATTAATCAGTGATGCCTCTGCAGCAAATGCCTCTTCTTCAGTCAAGTTTGAATTTATAATTATCTTTTCAACTTCAAGTCCGGCATCCTTGATATCTGCGATAGTCTTCAGTTTCAACTTCTCACTATCAGGACTTCCCAGGCTTTCTTTTTCATGTTCAAATACTCTGTTTTTCGTGCCTTTTCCAATATAGAAGATTTGCTTTGTGCGTGGATCTATGAGTCCATACACATAATAATCTCCAAGAGAAAGAAGGCTCTTCTCTGAAAATCTATCCATCCATTTCTCCTAGTGTGCAGTCTTTATTCCTTTGCTTGTATCCAGATCAAAGCCGACCTGCCAAAAACCCATATCAATCATTTTCATTTGTGGATATGGCATACCTTCAACTTCCATCTTTTCTCTGACTGGTTCGAGTCGGTCTGCATTTTTCTCGTAAAAGTTGACAAGCTGCATTATAGACCTAATATTGTAATTTCCAGTTGCCACCTTCTGATTCTTTATTCCTGCAATAAAATATCTATCATATGCCGGAACACAACCTAGTGTTCCCATAAGTATTTTTGTGATGAGAGTAAAAGATAACTGGTTCTTAAGTTCTTGTTCTTTTACTTCATGTCTGATTTTATCGTAATACTGCTCTAAAAATGAATTTATATCCTGCAGTAACTTCTGGTTGCTTTCATCTTTGAAACCAATACAGTCAATTCCAGCCAAGGCATCATATTTTTCGCTTAACAGTTCTTTCACTACTGGAATATGTACTCTATAATCCTTTTGCAATAAAAATGATGAGCCACGGTACATTCCCCAGCTTGCTAAATAGAATGCCAGTTGCAGACTTAAATAATCATAATCGACATCATTTCTGCCTCGTGCATTCATAAAATGTGAATAGCAGTGTTCCCATGAACGATATCGTCCATTTTCATCAGACCTCAAGTCGTTATAAAATTCTGTTGACGATTTAATTATCAAATCCACTGTATCCATGTTTCTCACCACCTATTCGTTGCTTGTTTTTATCTGCTCTCCATCCGGGAAGATAAATGACTGCTCAAAGGTTACACCCATGACATCAGCTATCAGCTTTAATTCTTCCAAAGTCACAGTATCTCGTTTCAGTTTCTTGCCGAAGTTCTGCGGAGTCTGACCTATCCGTCTGGCAAGTTCTGAAAGACTTATATTCTTTTTATTACATAATTCTTTAATCATATCGGATGTCTTCATCATAATCCTCCATGTCTAAAACGCACCTCAACTTATTATATTATAAACCATTTGGTTGATATTTTCAATCCTGGCACAGTTCTACTCTGTAAATTTTCTATGAACAACAAAAACACCCTGCATTGCTGCAAGGTGTCCGTTTCATATTCCATATTCAATTACCTCTTAAGTTCGAGTGTCATGCCGGATTTGAATTCAAAGATAAGCTTGTCATCAAAGACGGTAATCTTCTCAATAAGCCTTCTGACCATCTGCTCATCATACTCTGTAACACGATTTGTCTGTGTCTGCAGGAACTGTCGCATCTCATCGATTCGTTTTCTTAACATTTCCTGTTCAGCATCCCTGGTAACAACTGCTGCCTTCTTTTCCCTTAAGGCATCAATCTCATTTGCAATTACATCGTACTCGGCATTCTTGTTCACGCACATTACAAGCTTTTCCTGAAGTTCTGCCATCCTTTGGTCGATGTACTCAAGAGTCGCTGTTGAATCTCCGTTCAATACATCTTCGATATTGTGCTGCAACTGTATCAGAAACTGTTCTCGTCCGCCAAGGGTCTTATTGATGGCTCTTACCACTGCATTCTGAAGTTCAACTTCGCTGATGGCATCGGCATCGCATCCTTCCTTTGGACCCTTTTCAATTCGGCTGGCACATCTCCATTTGTTGTAGGATGCACCCCTGGCTTTCCATGCCACTCTTCTGAAAAGATCTCCGCATTTGCCACAGTAGACAATGCTCGATAAAGCATACTTGCTGCTGTAGACTCTCTTGGTCTTTCCGTTTTCTGTTTTAAGATGTGTCCTGCGAAGGAGTTCTTCCTGCACCTGCATGAACAGCTGTCTTGGAATGATTGCTTCGTGGTTGTTCTCTACATAGTACTGTGGAACAATGCCGTTGTTGGATACTCGTTTCTTGGTAAGAACATCAACCGTGTAGGTCTTCTGCAAAAGGGCATCACCCATGTACTTCTCGTTGGTAAGTATCTTTCTGATGCCGTCTCCACGCCATTTCTTGTTCCCGGTTGCTGTAGGAATGCCATCTGCCATAAGTCCGTCTGCTATGGTCTTAAGGCTTGCACCCTGCAGATACTCTCGGAAGATTCGTCTTACAATGATTGCCTGATCTTCATCAATGATGAGGTGTCCGTTCTCGTCCTTTGTGTATCCCAAGAACCAGTTGTGATTGACCTGAACTTCTCCGTTCTGGTATCGGAACTGAAGTCCCATCTTAACATTCTTGGAAAGGGATTCTGATTCCTGCTGTGCAAGGGAGGCCATAATGGTAAGCAGCACTTCGCCCTTGGAATCCATCGTATTGATGTTTTCCTTCTCAAAGAATACTGGCACATTCTTTTCTTTCAGCTGCCTTATGTACTTAAGGCAGTCAAGGGTGTTTCTTGCAAATCGGCTGATTGACTTTGTGATGATCATGTCGATTTTTCCTGCCATCGTATCTTCAATCATTCGATTAAATTCTTCTCGCTTTTTAGTGTTTGTTCCGCTGATACCATCATCAGCATAAATCCCAGCAAACTCCCATTCAGGATTCTTTCTAATAAATTCTGTGTAATGCTCAACCTGTGCATCATAGCTTGTAGCCTGTTCTTCGCTGTCTGTACTTACTCGGCAGTACGCTGCAACCTTAAGCTTTGGCTTGTTGTCAGAAGCGGCTGTATTACCTACACGCTTTCTTGCCGGAATAACTGTTATGTTCTTTGCTCCTGCCATCTGCTATTCCTCGCTCTCTATCAAACTGTAAATGTATTCTGCCTGCTCAAAGGGATCAGCAAAGGTAAGTTCTGCAGGCTTGAACCCAAACGATGTAGGTATCGTAATATTTCTCTCCTTGCATTTTCTGTCAAGCCTTCCAAGGTTGCCTGCCCTTCGTGTCAGTTCTTCCTGAAACCTTTCTATGGTTTCTTCATCAATAATCTGTATAATATTCTTTTAATACTGCAAAGTCTTCTGGTTTCTCATAAGGCATATCCATCCAGTCTAAATCTTCCTCTTCAGTGAAGCTGTATTTTGTTTCAACCTCTTCCAACTTAACATACTGAAGATACTTTTTATCCTGGTAGAAATTCTTGTCTTTCTTGCTACGATTTACATATTCAGGTAAATAGCATAAATTAGCAATGCAGCTAATAGGTAAGCCTTCTCCCTTGCAAGCTTCGATAAGCTTTCTCATCTGTTCTTTCGGAGCAATATGCTCTACATCAAAACGTTCAATAGAAAGTTGATCCATAGCCGTAAAGGTCTTGAGATAGATGCAATTAAGAACTACAAACTCTTCACTCTTAGGATTTGCCACCTTTTTGCTTTCTGCTCTCAACATCGAACGTTCAAAGAACCCATCGAGTGCGACCATCCACGCACGGCTAGAGATTTCATTCATGTATCGATTTGGCTTCGCTGCTGCATGAATCTTACCCGTACCGCCTTCACTCCAGTAATTTGTGATGATGTCATATACATAATAATGAACCAGGTTCTTTGCAATCGTTGACTTTCTTTCTTGCCAACCATCAGCGAAATGAGTAAAATCTCCATTCGCATACATTTCCTTAAAAGTAGTAGAAATCATAGAAAGAATCTGATATTTAGAATGGAAAATCTTATTTGCATTTCTTGAATTGCCTTTGAACTTTGTAACAACCGAAATAGAATCATTTACAAAATCAATGGCTTTATAAATAGCTTTCTCCAAAACATTCAAGTCTATAGTCTGCAAATTCTTATATAGGATACGGATTTTATCTGCATCGTTTAAACAAGCATTTACTAATTCAAATGCAATAGGGTTTACCGTATCATCGGCAAGATTCTTATTAAATCCTAAGATTTCATATTTCTCAACCAGATACTTTCCTAATCCAAATAAGTATTCAAACGCATTAACTTTTCTTGTTGTACGCATTTCTTCACGGCTATAGCCATGAATATAATAACCGTCCTCAACAAAAGAATCATATTTCTTAACGATATGTTCTATCACATCCAAGTTACTGATAGCATACTTTTCGTTAACTGGCCAAGCAGCTGCATACACCTCATATTGGTCTAACGGAGTACCTTTTGAATTGATTCTATCAAAAATGTCCGGCAGATTGCTTTCCTCTCCAGTATATACAATAACCGGGATTACAGTACTTGCGATACGGTCATACAAGTCCTGGCGCTCCTCAAAGAAATTCTTGATGGTGTCAATCAGCTTCTCAATAGGTTCATATCCAACCTTAAACTCATCAGCTATAAGTTTTGCTACAGAATAGTACTGAAGGTTTTTGAATGTCTTCTGCTCTTTGATAAAAGATGTCAATATCGTTCTTATAGAAGAATAGAACTCCTCATCTTCTTGACCCACAATCTTTAAAATCTCGGCACAAAATTCATCCGAAATGCTATCATCGTAGAAAAACTCTGTAGGATTTGTCATGTACTTTTTGATGCTGTTTCCTCTTTGAAGGCCATCTACCAATATGTAAGTTCTCTTGTTATCTTCGAAGGTTTCATAAAACAGCATGGTGCCGACAGGATATCCTTTAATCAGAGAATCAATAAATGTCTTCTCTTGATTTTTATTCCATCGTTTTCCTCTCTGAAACATTGGGACAACTATCTTTTTATTATCTTTGTGCATATCTTGAAGTGCTGAAGACAAATCTTGCAGCGACCAGTTTTCGCACGTACAACCTGCCATTATAATAACCTCCTTCTAAGTTCAATATTTTTGTCTGCCCAACCTAATCTCAATATTCTTATCTACCCAACTGTAAAATTCAGATAGATTTATCTGGGTTTTTCCTACTTTTTCAGCACATGATTTTCAACTATCAAAACACCGAAAAAGCCTTATATTTCAAGCATTTTCACACTATCAATTATGTACTTTAGTCAACAGAACCACGCTCTCAACGTGTCCCGTTCTAGGGAATAAATCTACAGGAGTAATTTTTTTAATAGAATATCCTGATTCATTAAAAATTTTCAGATCACGAGCAAGTGTAGCCGGGTCGCATGAAACATAAACTACTCTTGAGGGAGAAAACTTTTTTGTAACGGTTTCAATAAGCGTAGCATCACATCCCTTTCTTGGAGGGTCTATAATTATGCAATCAGCTTTAATACCTTGTTTTGCCAATTTTTCTGCCGCTAAAGAGGCATCACCGCAGAAAAATTCTGCATTTGTGATACCATTTATTTTTGCATTGATTTTAGCATCTTCAATTGCTTGTGGAATTATTTCAACACCATATAGTTTTTTCACATAATTAGCCATAGTCAAGCCAATGGTACCTGTTCCGCAGTAAAGATCAAGTAAAGTTTCATCTGGTTGAAGCTCTGCGAAATCCTTAGCTATAGTATAAAGTTTTTCTGCTTGAGAACGATTAACCTGATAAAATGATAGAGGAGATATTCTGAATAAAAACCCGCAAAGTTTATCTGTAATATATCCCGTTCCGAAAATATTTCGACATTCTTTGCCTGTAATAACATTAGTTTTATCACAATTTTTATTGATAACAATGGTCTTTATCCGATTTTCAACAGTAAGAAGTTTTTCGCAAAGTTCTTCTTCGTGTGGAAGTTTTTTACCATTTATTATAATACATACCATAATTTCATCTGTACCCATTGCATGACGCATATATAGATGACGCAAAAGTCCACTATGAGATTTTTCATCATAAGGTGTAAGTTTATATTTATTTGCAAAATCAATAAAGCAGTCGATTATCGGATTGAACACTTCTGAATGCAACAAACAGTTATCAACAGGTATAACCCTATGACTTCTCTGTGCAAAAAATCCAACGGTTATATTTCCATCTTTACCATAAGCAATTGGAAGTTGTGCTTTATTTCTATAAGCTATGGTACTATCTGATGGAACAATCTCACCAACAAGCGAACCATCTATTCCGCCAATTCTTGTTATGGCGTCGTAAACCCGCTGATACTTGAATTTCAACTCAGCTTCATAACTTATATGGCGAAGTATACAGCCACCGCATTTTGTACTTATATGGCAATCCGGTGTAACTCTATCGGAAGATGGAGTAATAATATTTTCAATAATTCCAAAAGCATATTTTTTTAAAACCTTTACAATACGAACATTAAGAATATCGCCAACAGCAGTATTTGGCACAAAAACTGCCATGGAATCAATATGACATACTCCGTTTCCTTCACTTGTAAGTCCTGTTATTTCAGCCTGATATATTTGATTTTTATTAAGCAAGAGACTCTCTCCCTTAAAATTATTTTACATAATTATAACATAATAGATAGTTGATTATCAAGCAATTACTATTTTAAACTATAAAATATTTAATATATCAATTATTTACTTGCATAAAGCTAAATCTAAATAATTAAATAAAAGCGAAAGCAATTTATAAAAAATGCTTTCGCTTTTATATTTAATTACCTTTTGTTTCTCCATTTGCTTTTTTTCTTGCATTAGCTAAAGCTTTCATCTCTTGCGGAGTAAGTTCTCTGTATTTTCCCGGTTGAAGCATACCTAATTTAATCGGGCCAATAGCTGTTCGCTTTAATCTTGCTACCTCAAGTCCGACCGCTTCACACATTTTTCTGATTTGACGATTTCTGCCTTCTTCAAGAATAATCTCAAGGACAGTGCGTTCTCTTTCTTGAGCAAGAACCTTAATTCCAGCCGGTGAGGAAAGTCTTCCATCAACTAAAACACCTTTTGTCAAAGCTGTGAGTTGTTCCTCAGATATTCTTGGATGAACAGTTACACGATAAGTCTTTGCAACATGATGCGACGGGTGAATTATCTCATTCGCAAATGCTCCGTCATTAGTCATAAGCAGCAAGCCTTCGCTTTCTCTATCGAGTCTTCCGACAGGATAAAGTCTTGTTGGAAAATCTTTTATAAGCTCTGCAACGCATTTACGGTCACGCTCATCGCTCATCGTTGTAATGTATCCTCTCGGCTTATGGAGCATAACATAGTATTTTTTAGA
This sequence comes from uncultured Ruminococcus sp., assembly GCA_902765855.1. GTDB lineage: Bacteria > Bacillota > Clostridia > Oscillospirales > Acutalibacteraceae > Pseudoruminococcus. The sequence continues at coordinate 48,865 of CACXBF010000005.1, forward strand.
TTTTGCAGATGAATTTAGTTTTCTACCCTGAACAATGATTTCATCTTTTTTAGGATTAGCCTTATCGCCAAGAGTTACTGTCTTTCCGTTTACTTTTACCAAGCCTTTTTGTATAAGCTCCTCTGCCTTTCTTCGTGAAGCTATACCTGCGTCAGCTATAATTTTCTGTATCCTTATAAGTTCGTTAAAAGCCAAACTTATCCCTCTTTTCTTTATATTTTTATTATCTGAAAAGTTTTTCAAAAAATCCTTTTTCGTGAATAACCGCCTTGCATTCTTCTTTTGCGATAAGGTTGGCACAGCCTATAATTTTACCATTTATCCTAAAAATAATTTTGCCCTCAGCTTTGCCTTTTCTTATAGGTGCATAAATAAATCTCGGCAGTATAATTTCTGATTCTATTTTACATTGCTCCCCATCAATTACCGAAACACTTATATCCCTTGATGGATAAAGCTGAATTTCATCAGCTTCTCCACCAACAACATTAGCTTGAATAGCATCTTTTGCTTGACAAAGCGTTTCAGTTTTCATTTTAGAAAAGCCATAATCATATAATTTCTGGTGGTCATTCCAATCATCACCGTCATTAAGCGTAACGCATATTAAACGGACACCGTTCCTCTCAGCACAGCTTGAAAGAGTTCGACCCGCTGTTTTTGTGAAACCCGTCTTAACCCCAATACAGCCCTCATAAAGTGACAAAAGCCTGTTATGATTATTGCATATCTGAGTTTTGTTTTCAGGAGAGGTATATTTAACAGTTATGCTTTTTTGACTGACAGTTTCTTTAAACTGCTCATTTTCCATAGCATAAGCTGTAAGAATAGCCATATCATAAGCACTTGAATAATGTTCTTCATCATCAAGCCCTGACGGTGTAACAAAATGGGTATCTTTCATACCAAGTGATTCCGCCTTTTGATTCATCATCTCTGCAAAACCTTCTGTACTTTTGCCTAGAGTAATCGCAATAGCATTTGCGGCATCATTCCCAGAAACCATCATCATACCCTTTGCAAGCTCAGAAAGTTTTAGAATCTCACCATTTTTAAGATACATACTTGAACCCTCTGCCTGCATATTCGCTGTGAATTTAATATCAATGTCCTTAGATTGTGCAGATTCAAATGCAAGCAAGGCAGTCATAATTTTGGTAATACTCGCAATCGGTCGCCTTGTATGACTATCTTTTTCATAAATAACCGTTCCGCTATCGGGTGCATATAATATTGCACTCAACGCAGAAACTGACGGCTTATCACCGTCAGCCTTAGAATCAACACTTGCCCCTAAAGATATGAATGAATAAAATATCACTGCAAAGCACAGCAACAAAGCAGTTGTCCTTTTCATATGTAACCTCCGCCGAAAATTAAGATTATCTAATTATATGCTCGGCAGATTGTTAAATATAACGCTCTTTTATTTCAGAATTGCAACTATTATACTGTTGGGTCTGAAATTTCAGAATTTTCGTTATCATTACTTTCCTTTGATTCTTCTTTTTTATCTTTTTTGAAAAGACCAACAATCTTATCAATCAAATCCGGAACCATTGCAACAGCTCTGTCTTGGCTATCTTGGAAGCTTTCAATATTAAGAAGCTTTGCCTCACCGTTTGATACTGCAATAAATGCAATAGGGTTAATTGTAACACCTGCACCCGAACCGCCACCAAAAAGTCGATTGTTTTCCATTTTCTTTGACGCAAATTCAGAACCGCCTGATGCAAAACCATAAGTCACTTTAGATACTGGGATAATAGTAGTACCATCTGCTGTTGTAATAGGTGTTCCAATAACAGTATTAACATCTACCATTTGCTTGATTTTATCAAGTGTCGTATCCATAAGACCCTCAATAGGATGATGTTGTTGTTCGCTCATTTAAACCATTCCTTTCAAATCTTTATTTAGTTAAGGGCTTTGCCCTTAAAACCCACCAAAGGCTCTACAGTAGGTAAGTACCTTTGGAAACTGCAAGCTTTTGAAAAAGCTTGAGCAAAATTTTTAATTGTCTTAATGGAAGTTAATCAACTAAAACTATACTTCCATATCCTTTTTTATACCAAGTATAAGTTTAATTCCCCTGAAAGCTGCTGAAATCATTATCCCTAAAGCAAACCAAGGTCTTATACTTACTTTCGTTTCAGCGAAAATTTTAGTTTCTTTCTCTGTAAAGCCTGCCTCTATATCAATTTGCTTTTTTCTAAGCTTCATATTTGAATCAATAAAAGATACCGCAGGATATACCGCTGAACAGATATATCCATATTTCATAGCAGTATCTCCTGCATCTTCTCCAACAATAAGCAAATCTATTTTAAGCTTTTTGATAACAATATGCTTAATAAGCTTTGATGAAGTATCTTTTATAATGGATATAACATCAGACAAAATCTCAAATAATCCATCCAAACCACGCTTTTTATATAGCTTTTTTAGATTATTTCCTTTTTTTTCTGGCTTTTTCTCTTTTGGCTTTTCTGATTTTTCAGATTCAGTTTTTTGCTTTTCTGGCTTTTCCTTTGGTGGAACAAGCTTTATCTTTATAAAAAGATATTGCAATATGAGTTCAGGTTCACCATCATATCTGAAATGAAACGAAACAGGTATCATAAGCAAAAGAAAGATAAAAAGCAATATTCCGACTATTATATAAAGTGCGGTCATACATTTTCTTCTTTCTCAGGCTCTTTGTCTATGCTTTCGGTTTCGTTCTTTTCAGATGATTCTTCAGAATTTTCTTCATCACTATTTTTTTGTGGAAGTGGTGGCAATTCGCTTATATCACTTACATTAAAGCAACGCAAGAAATTTTCTGTTGTTCCATAAATCAAAGGTCTTCCCGGAAGTTCAAGTCTGCCTTTTTCTTCAATAAGTTCTCTTGCAACAAGACTCGAAACAACACCCGAACAATCAACGCCTCTTATCTGCTCAACAAAAGCCTTAGTAACCGGTTGATTATAGGCTATTATTGCAAGAACCTCCAAAGCCGCCTGTGAAAGTGGTGAATTTCTTCTTAAATCAAGAACTGTACGAATAACTTCGGCATATTCCTTTTCTGTACACATTTGATAGCTTTTCCCAAGCCTTACTATTTTTATACCTGATTTTCTACTGGAGTAATCTTCCATAAGCAATTTAAGCAATTCCTCGGCTTTTTCTTCCTTTATCTCCAATGCCTGAGCTATTTTTGTAAGTTCAGCCGGAGTACCACAAGCAAATAGAATTGCTTCTATCGCAGGTTTTAACTTTTCATCTTCCACAACTTATCACCGCCTTTGCAGCATTTGAACTTGAGCTTCTTCACCGTCACCCTCAACACGGACTCTTTTGCCCTTAATCAATTCAAGTACAGCAAGGAAAGTCGCAACCATCTGGCTTTTACTTTCGCTGTCATCAAATAATGTTGAATATCTGACCGGCTTTCCGCCCCACAAAATTCTCATTACACCTATAATTCTCGATGAAACTGAAACAATCTTTCGTCTGACAATAACCGAAAATGCCTCATCAGACGGCGGAAGATTTTTCTTTCCTCGACCAACCGCTGCCATATATGCCGCAACAAGCACAGACGGGTCGTGACTTCGTTTATATTTTGTGTCACATTTCATCTTAATCTGATTACGACAATAATTATCAAAGCTGACAATCTCGCCAAGCTTTTTGGCAGCCTTTCGGCACTCTTGATATTCAAGAAGTTGTCCCTGAAGTTCTTCCTTGAGTTTTTCACCCTCTTCATATTTCGGTAAAAGCTCATAGGATTTAATTTCTACAAGTCTTGATGCCATATCGAGAAATTCGCTGGCAACATCCATATTGTTTTCTTTCATAAGGTCGAGATGCTCCATATATTGATTAAGCAACTCTGAAATACTTATATCATAGATATTAAGCTTATTTTTGCTGATAAGATGCAAAAGTAAATCAAGCGGTCCTTCAAAGGCAGGAAGTTTATATGATATTTTTTCCATTTTTAACCGCCTTATTCATTACAATAGACTAAAATTTGGATTAAACGGACTTCCTGAGAATGGAAGTGCTGTTAAATTTAATATTCCGCTTGTAAGCCAGCTCTGAGCAACTGAAAGCGGTCCACTAAATGCACCAAAAGCAATAGCAATCATAAGAATCATAGAAATCATTGCCTCGTTGCGCTGGATTTGATAACAAATTCTATTTGGCAAAAATGCCATAAGTATCTTAGAACCGTCAAGCGGTGGTATAGGAATCAAATTAAAAACGGCGAGTGAAATATTTATGGCCATAAAGTAATATAGGAAAAGAACAATATATGATAAAATACCAACTGATTTTCCACTAAAAATCAATAATGCCATAGGGTCTATTGCTAAAACAAGATTTATAAGCAAACCGCCTACAATACCCGCAAGCAGATTGGCAAGGGGACCTGCCAAAGCAACAACCGCCATTGCACCCTTTGGATTCTTCCTATGGTCAAGGTTTACCGGAACAGGCTTTGCCCAACCAAAACCAAAAAGCAACAGCAATAATGCACCAACATAATCTATATGCTTTAATGGATTAAGTGTTTGTCTGCCGAGCATTTTTGCCGTTTTATCTCCAAACCAGCCGGCAACCGTTGCATGAGCAAATTCGTGAAACGGAAGCATTACAAAAATTACAAGCAATGACGCCAATATACTCGCAATAACACTCATAAGGTCTAAACCTTGTCCACTAAAAGCATTTCTTAATACACTAATCAGCAATAAAATCTCCCTTTCTCTAATACAAAGTAAGCGGAATCCTGCATTTTTTGAGCAGAATCCCGCTTGCAAACTCATTTAGTCCGCAACAAAGCCAAGGAATTACTCCTTGTCCTCATCACCGTCACTATCGGAGCTATCATCATCTGAATCTTCGAGGTCGGAATAATCGAACTCAAGTTCTTCACCGCATTTTGGGCAGGAAATACTGCCCTCAAGAAGCGTATTTTCGTCCATATAGGTTGTTTCGCCACAGCTTGGGCAAGTAACCTCATAGAAGTTATCGTCCTCGTCAACATAATCATCGTCATCATCTTCGAAGTCTTCATAATAATCTTCTTCAAGAGATGCGAGATCCTCATCAATCTCATCGACCTGTTCACAAAGTTCATCATAAGCATCATTCAAGTCAGAAACCTTGCCAGTGACCTCATTGAGAAGGTCTACAACCGCATTCAAAACCCTGACTGTCTTATCACTCTTATCAAGGTCCATACCATCAATCATGCCCTTAATGTATGCTGCCTTTTCATTTATACCCATTTTTAAACGCTCCTTCCGATTTTTAAGATTCTGATAATATAATTAAAATAAATTATGCACGAGCCATGTATTCGCCTGTTCTTGTATCAATTTCAATAAGATCTCCCTCGTTGATAAAGAGCGGAACCTTAATTTCTGCGCCTGTTTCAAGAACTGCTGGCTTTGTTACGTTAGTAGCTGTATCGCCCTTGAAACCAGGGTCTGTCTGAGTAACCTCAAGCTTAACAAAGTTAGGCGGCTCAACGCCGAAAACATTTCCTTTATAGGAAAGAACCTTACATACCATATTTTCCTTAACGAACTTAAAGTTGTCAGAAAGTGTTGAAGCGTTGATAGGAAGCTGTTCGTAAGTTTCGTTATCCATGAAGTAATAGAGGTCGCCATCTGTATAGAGATATTCCATATCTCTTCTGTCAATGAAAGCTGTTGGGTACTTATCGTTTGGGTTGAAAGTCTTTTCAACAACTGCACCTGTAATAACATTCTTAATCTTTGTACGAACGAAAGCCGCACCCTTACCAGGCTTAACATGCTGGAACTCAACGATAGAAACTACATTGCCGTCCATTTCAAATGTTACGCCGTTTCTGAAATCACCTGCTGAAATCATTAAATAATCCTCCTGTTATTTTAAGAATATCTCGTTTCATATTCAAGGCAATACTGCACATATTGCTCTCATATATTCAAGTATACAATAAACAAGCAAAAATTGCAACCATTTAATCTAAACACAATCCAAAATATACAAAAATTTAACAATATATGGGTCAATTTCCGAGAATAATTAAATCCTTAGTAAATGAATTAAAGTTCTTATAACCATCTTCTGTAACAAAAACCATATCTTCAATTCTTACACCAAATTCGTTATCAAGATAAATTCCCGGTTCGCTTGTCACTACCATTCCGCTTTCAAGCTTAAAGCAATTATTTGGAGAAAGGCTTGGCTTTTCGTGTATATCAAGACCTACACCGTGTCCTGTTGCGTGTCCAAAACAACCCTCAAAACCTGCTTTATAGATTATATCACGAGCTGTCTTATCAACTTCTCCACAGCTGACACCGCTCTTAATTTTATCAAGTGCGGCTTGCTGTGCAGTCTTTACTATATCATATACTTTAGCCTGATAGTCGCTAACTGCTCCAAGAGCAACTGTTCTTGTCATATCGCTCTTATAACCCTCTACATCTGCACCAATATCGAGGGTAATAAGGTCGCCATATTCAAGCTTTTTGTCATCAGGAACACCATGTGGCATAGATGTCTTTTTGCCAGAAGTTATAATCAAGTCAAAAGCAACGCCTACCGCACCATGCTGACGCATATACATTTCCATAAACAAAGCTAAATCTCTTTCGCAAGCTCCAACCTCAACTTTTTTAAGAGTTTCAGTAAGAGCCTCCTCTGTAAGATTTGTTGCTTTCTGCATAAGCTCAATTTCTTGCTCAGTTTTTATACCACGCATCTTGGCAATGATTCTATCAAGCTCGTCATTTTTAATTGTACTTACCTTGCAAAGCTTGAAAGTATCTTCCATTGAATTATACATTTCAAAGGTAAATGCTGAACTTTCGAGCATAATTACACGAAGATTTTCTTTTTCTATAATTTCCTTAAGGCTATCAGTAAACTTTCTGAACTGAATAACCTTGCAGTTCTTTGCAACAGCCCTCGCAGCCTCAGCATAACGAAAATCAACGAAAAGATATGTGTCACGCTTTGTAACAAGCAAATAACCAAGCGATGAAACAAAGCCTGTGAAATATTTGCGGTTATTCTGCGAATATATCAGAGCCGCATCTGCATAAGACGGAATCATATGAGCTAATTCTCTTGTTTTAGTCATTTTAAAAACTCCCTTTAAACCCTATTTAAATAACAGAGCCATAAATGTATCATTTACACTTATCAGACAATATTATGAGTGGTAAATTCAAGCAAGCTCCTCAAGGGCATAGAAATATCCATTTTTGCCAAAGCCTGCAATAACGCCTCTGCATACAGGTGAAATTACAGACTTATGCCTAAACTCCTCACGGGTATGAACATTTGACATATGCACCTCAATAGTTGGAATAGAATCCTCAACTGATGCAATAGCGTCACGCAAAGCATAACTATAATGGGTCAACGCACCTGCATTTATAACAATACCGCTGACATTTTCTCTATAAGCGGCGTGAATCCTATCTATAAGATCGCCCTCATGATTTGATTGATATATCTCACACTCAATATTGAGTGACTTTGCTTTCTCAAGAATATCTTCATTTATACTTTCTGCATTTTCTTTACCATAAATCGCCTTCTCTCTTATGCCTACCATATTAAGATTAGGCCCAAGTAAAACAAGAATTTTTTTCATTTCTTATCATCTCTTTCTAAAAGATTATATTTAGATAAATAATCTTCTCCGTAAAGTTTTTTCCTCATAGGAAGTTCCATCTTTCTGCGAAGCTTTATAGTTCTGCCTTTATCTGGAGATTGCGGCACAAGAAGTACGGATTTCATTCCGGCAAGTTTTGCGCCAAGTATATCTGTAAAAATCTGGTCACCAATAACCAAAGCATTTTTGGGCTTTACAGAAAGTTTTTTTTCGGCACGAATAAAGCCAAACGGTAAAGGTTTAAGGCTCATTGCTACGCAATCAAGTCCTATACTCTCTGCAAATGGATAAACTCGTTTTCTGAAATTATTTGAACATATTACAACTTCGATGCCACTTTTTTTAATTTCATCAAGCCATTCCACTACTCCATCATAAATTTTCTTAGATGAAGGCGGGGATACTGTATTATCAACATCAAGTAAAATCGCATCTATATTATTTTCTTTTAGGAACTCAACTGAAATATCTCTAAAAGATACAAAAGCCACTGTCGGCTTAATCACCGAATCACAACCTTTAATTTTTCAATCTTTTTAAACATCATAAATTTTTTAATACTTGCAAAAAAATCTGCCCTGAAACGTCTGCCGTGGATTAATACGGCTGACAATTCAAGGCAGACCCTCAATTTTTGTTATTTAATTGCGATAATTCTGAAATTCTCGTTATTACTTAAACTTACGCTTACGAGCAGCTTCAGACTTCTTTTTACGCTTTACAGAAGGCTTCTCATAAGCCTCTCTCTTGCGAACTTCAGCAATAACGCCAGCTCTTGCACACTGTTTCTTAAATCTTCTAAGCGCACTCTCAAGAGATTCGTTATCCTTAATTCTGATTTCAGCCATTTATCTTCCCTCCCATCCGCCATACGGCAGGGGTATTGTGTCATACGATACAAGTTGTATTATACTATATAAAGCTTGATTCTGTCAAGAGATTTTATAAAATTTGTTTATTTTTTCCGAATTTTATTTTGCAACAATATTTACAAGCTTGCCCTTAACATAAATCTCTTTGATTATATTTTTGCCCTCTGTAAATTCTGCTACCTTTGGTTCAGCTTTTGCAGCAGCAAGAGCAGTCTCTTGGTCTGCGTCAGCCTCGATTGTAATTCTTGCACGAAGCTTACCATTAACCTGAACAGCAATTTCAACTGTATCGTCCTTGCACTTGCTCTCATCATACTTAGGCCATTCTTGCTCGCAAGCAAGTCCTTCGCCGAGTTTAAGCTCATTGAAAACTTCCTCAGTAACATGAGGTGCAAATGGATTCATAAGAATTGTAAAAATACGAAGTTCTTCTCTTGTGATAGACTTTGTATTATAAATATCATTGATAAGAGCCATAAGAGTTGCAATAGCTGTATTGAATTTCAATGTTTCAATATCCTCAGAAACTTTCTTTATAGCCTTATGGAAGTTGCTTTCGAGTTCAGGACGAATACCTCCGTCTGTAACCATTGATGCAAGTCCATAATATCTCTCAATGAATCTTCTGCTTCCCTTGATACCTGATGTACTCCATGGAGCAGCTTTCTCAAAGTCACCGATAAACATTTCGTAAACACGCATAGTATCTGCACCATATTCATTTACGATATCATCAGGATTTATGACATTGCCTCTTGATTTACTCATCTTCTCGCCGTTTTCGCCAAGAATCATACCGTGGCTTGTACGCTTTGCATATGGCTCCGGAGTAGGAACTACACCAATATCATACAGGAACTTATGCCAGAAACGGCTATAAAGCAAATGGAGAGTTGTATGCTCCATACCGCCATTATACCAATCAACAGGTGACCAGTACTTCAATGCTTCTGGAGATGCAAGAGCCTCGTCATTGTGTGGGTCCATATATCTGAGGAAATACCAAGATGAACCTGCCCATTGTGGCATTGTATCTGTTTCACGCTTTGCCGGCTTTCCGCACTTAGGGCAAGTTGTATTTACCCATGAGTCGATAGCTGCAAGTGGAGATTCGCCGTTATCTGTTGGTTCATATGATTCAACATTAGGAAGTTCAAGCGGAAGTTCACTTTCAGGAAGTGCAACTGTTCCGCAACAAGGGCAATGTACAATCGGAATAGGCTCACCCCAATATCTCTGACGAGAGAAAACCCAGTCACGAAGCTTATAATTAACTTTTGAATGTCCAACTTTCTTTTCTGCGAGGAACTCAACTATTTTCTTCTTAGCCTCATCAACAGTAAGTCCATCGAGGATTCCGGAATTAACCATAATTCCTGTTGCACAATCTGTAAATGCTTCTTCTTGAACATTTCCGCCCTTAACAACCTCGATAATCGGAAGGTCGAACTTCTTTGCGAACTCCCAGTCACGAGTATCGTGTGCAGGAACGGCCATAATAGCACCTGTTCCGTAAGAAACAAGAACATAGTCAGAAATGAAAATAGGAATCCGCTTACCATTTACAGGATTTATAGCCTCAACACCCTGAAGCTTAACACCTGTCTTATCTTTAGCAACCTCTGTACGCTCGAAGTCAGACTTCTTTGAAGCCTCATACTGATAGTTGCGAATCTCATCTATGTTTGTGAGCTTATCTGCCCACTTCTCAATAAGTGGATGCTCAGGAGAGATAACCATATATGTTGCACCATAGAGAGTATCCGGACGAGTTGTATAGATAGTAAGTGTATCACCCATAGTTGTAGAGAAATCAACCTCCGCACCTGTTGAACGGCCAATCCAGTTTTTCTGCTGTGCCTTAACTCTATCAGGGTAGTCAACAAGGTCAAGGTCATTGATAAGTCTTTCTGCATACTCAGTAATCTTGAGCATCCACTGTGACTTAACCTTTCTTACAACTTCGCTATGGCATCTTTCACAAACGCCGCCAACAACCTCTTCATTTGCAAGAACGCACTTACAAGAAGTACACCAGTTTACAGCCATTTCTTTTTTATATGCAAGACCATGCTTATATAGTTGTAGGAAAATCCACTGTGTCCACTTAAAGTATTTAGGGTCGGTTGTGTTGATTTCTCTGCTCCAATCGAATGAAAGACCAAGTGCCTGAAGCTGTGCCTTAAAATGTGCTACATTTTGCTTTGTAACTTCGGCAGGGTGAATATGATTCTTAATAGCAAAATTCTCTGTTGGAAGTCCGAATGCGTCCCAACCGATTGGATAAAGGACATTATAGCCCTCTAAGCGTCTTTTTCTTGAAACAATGTCAAGAGCAGTATATGAGCGTGGGTGTCCTACATGAAGTCCCTGTCCTGATGGATATGGAAATTCTACAAGAGCGAAGAACTTAGGCTTTTTGCTATTCTGCTCTGCATGGAATACACCCTTATCTTCCCAGATTTTCTGCCATTTTGATTCAATTTTCTTGTGGTCATACTTTTTTTCAAAGCTCAATTTATTTCTCTCCTTAGTTGCAATTTTGCAGTTATTCACCGCTTGCATCAAGTGTTTCGTTGTCTATTGTAATAGTTTTTGCCCTATTAAAAAGTCCGAACGAAACTTTTAATTTTATCATAGATTATTCTATATCAATAATTTCTCCGTCCTGCCATAATCTTTCAAGGTCATAATATTCTCTTGCCTCGTCAGAGAAAACATGGACTACTACATCTACATAATCGAGAAGTATCCAAGAATTTGAGCGATAGCCCTCAACATGGCTTACGCTGATTCCGGATTCGTCAAGCTGTGCTTCAACCTCATCAGCAAGAGCCTTAACATGAGTGCTTGAAGTACCTGTTGCAATTACAAAATAATCTGCAATCGCAGAAATATCCTTAATTTTTATAACCTTAATATCAAGTGCCTTTTTGCTGTCAAGAGCCTTAACAGCCATCTTTGCTGTTTCTAATGATGTCATATATTTCCTCCATAAATTTATTTTTTCTTGAGAATAACCTCGTTATATGCGTCGAGGGTATCCCTTGCTATTGCAAGTCGTCTATGAGCCAAATCCTCTATGCTAAAGCTAAGTCCTTCAATCATAGCTGCCTCAAGACTTTTATCAGCCGCCTTGCGAATTTCGTCTACACCTTCATAATCTCTTTCGGCAGATGTAAAGTCAGCAATAAAAATTATCTTTTCAAGCAATGACATTCCACCTCTTGCCGTTGTATGATAACGAACCGCATTGAGAATATCTTCATCGTCAATTCCAAGAACAACCTTAATATATCCGCTTCCCGAAATTGCGTGCCAAAGCTTTGTTGAGTTTGCCTCGAGCGGAGAAAGCTCTATTCCGGCTTTCTTCATAATTTCAAGCTGTTCTTTCTCTGAGGTTTCTTTTGTAATATCGTGCAAAATTCCTGCGATAGCAGCTTTTTCTACATCAGCACCATACTTTTTCGCAAGTCGCACAGCCTCCTTAGATACATTCTTAGAATGTTCAAAGCGAGCGTCCTTTAATCTTGGACGAATAATTTTTTCGTAATCCTTGATATTCACAATATAAAACCTCCAAGCAATTTTATAAAAATCAGAGTTTACATCTGCTTAAAAAGCAATATAAATTATGCCATTCTGTAAATATATCTACAAATTTTCCTGTTTTCTCCCTGATAATTTCCAACACCCTCAAATAGCTTTATAAAACCTGTACGCTCTAAAACAATTTTTGAGGCAACATTATCAGCAAGACAAATACCAAAAATAGCATCTATATTCATTTTTTTCATAATTACAGGTAAAAAGGCTTTTACAGCTTCTGTCGCATAACCGTGCTTTGTAAACTCTTTTCCTATATGATAACCTATTTCCCAGCCCTCGTCAATGAGAACAGCCTGAACATATCCAATATTTTTTCCATTTTTTAATAAAATAGGATATACATAAGGGCCACTTTCGCCATTATATTGCTCAATCAAATATTCAAGAGTTTCTTTTGCTTCTTCAACAGTTTCAAAAACCTCGTCAGGAACAAATTTTCGGTTATCCTCATCAAGAGAATTGAGATGAACACTTTCTGCCATTGACAAATCAAATTCTGTGATGAGCAATCTTTCTGTTTCTATATTCATAAAACCACCTTAAAAATACAGGTTAATATGCAACTATATTTTCATTTATAAAATCAAATTTATTATTAATTAATATTTCTATAAATACAAACCTTTTTCAAGAATATAATTTTCAACCCGCTTAGGAACGAGTTTATCAATAGACTTTCCATTCTTGATAGCTTCTCGGATTTCACTTGATGAAACTTCCGGCAAGGTAAGGTTAAGCACCTGTGTTTCAGCACCTATTGATTTCAGAAAAGTTTCTCTGTCGATAAGCTCTTGTCTGCCACCGACTCCTTTTCTCGGAACTCCGCATATTTTCGCAAGCTTAAAGATTATTTCTGGATTTTTCCATGTTTCTATTGAAAGAAACATATCCGCTCCCATAATCAGAAATAAATCATCAGTGGGATAGATAGAATGTAATTCTTGCAAGGTTTCATAGGTATAGCTTTTCCCGCCACGCTTAATTTCTATATCAGAAATTTCCACCTTTGGAATATCAGAAATACAAAGCTTGCACATTGCTATTCTGTCCTGCGGAGAAACAGGTGATTCAACCAATTTATGCGGTGGTAAGAATGACGGTACAACAAGAAGTTTATCAAGATTAAGCTCACTGATAATTCCTTTTATAAGCTGAATATGTCCGTTATGTATTGGATTAAAGCTTCCGCCAAACATTCCTATCCGCACACATTTCACCCCATCTTTTATTCACATCTAAATTTTTAAACTTAATAGTTTCGCTCGAGGCGGAGTGCCTCCGCTGTCAAGACGCGTTCTACTTTTTTGTTAAATTAAAACTTGCTATTCGCGTCTAAATTTTTAACTTAAAAGTTTCGCTCGAGCCTTTTCAAAGGCTCGCAGTTTCCAAAGGCAGAGCCTTTGTTCGCCGTCCGCAGACGGCGAAATTCTTTTATACTCCTCAAAGCGCAGGAGGGTAGAAAAACATTCCAGCGGAATGTTTTTCGTAGGGAACCCTCGCAGGGGGGTCCCTACAAAAAATAAATGTCAGTTAAAGCCTTGAACTTAATAATTTTCCAAAGTTATTATCAAACTCACATTATATCAATTACTTTTTCTTAGATGTCTTTGGAAGAATGATTTTAGGCTCTTTGTCATTTCTTCTATATAGAACAAACTTTGAACCTATAACCTGTACGACCTCGCTGTTTGTTGACTTTGCGATTTCTTCAGCAACCTCTCTTGGAGTAATCTCCGCAGAGTTAAGAACCTTTCCCTTAATAAGCTCACGAGCCGCTAAAGCGTCATCAGCTTGCTTAATAATATTTTCATTCATATTGCCCTTGCCTACCATAATGATAGTATCAATATCAACTGCAAGAGAACGCAAAAATGCTCTTTGTTTACTTGTCATAATATCTCCTTAAAATTTCTTTTCTTTTAATTTTTCTCTTAGTTTTTCAGCTAAAGCTCTAAGCGCCTTTCCTCTATGGCTCATAGCGTCCTTTTGTATGCTTGAAAGCTCTGCAAATGTTTTGTTATCATCTGTGAAGAAAATCGGGTCATAGCCAAAACCATTGTTTCCTCTCGGAGCAAAACCGATTGAACCATCGCAAGAGCCTTCAACCTCAATCTTACTGCCATCAGGGAAGTAACAGCAAATAGCACAAACAAAATGTGCTGTACGCTGACCATCAGGCGTATCTTTAAGCTCAATCATAAGCTTTTCAATCTTTTCCTCATCAGACGCACCCTCACCCGCATATCTTGCAGAATAAACTCCAGGTCTGCCGCCAAGAGCGTCGACCATAAGTCCTGAATCATCTGCAATAGCAGGCATACCTGTTGCTTCGCAAGCACTCTTTGCTTTAAGTTCTGCATTTTCTGCAAAAGTTTTTCCTGTTTCATTTACCTCTGGCAATTTTTCTCCACATTCCTCTGCAGAAATAACTGAAATTCCGAGTGGCTTTAAAATTCTGTCAAATTCTTTAATTTTATTTTCGTTATGTGTAGCAGCTATATAAATCATATTATAACCTCCTGTAAAATAGGCAGTTCATTATTCTTCATTGTTATCATTTGTAAAAAGCGCTTTTGCAAAATCTGATGGATTGAATGGTTGTAAATCGTCAATTTGTTCTCCGACGCCGATATATTTAACCGGAATTTTAAGGTCGTCCATAATCGCAAGAACGACACCGCCCTTAGCTGTACCGTCAAGCTTTGTAAGAACAATACCTGTAATTCCTGCGGCATTCTGAAATTCTCTTGCCTGATTAACCGCATTTTGACCTGTTGTTGCATCAAGTACAAGCAAAACCTCTTTATCAGCATCAGGAAGCTCTCTGTCGATAATTCTGTTAATCTTAGCAAGCTCGTCCATAAGATGCTTTTTGTTGTGAAGTCTTCCTGCTGTATCTGCAATAATTACATCGCTGCCCTTAGCCTTTGCCGAAGAAATTGCATCAAACACAACAGCTGCAGGGTCCGAACCTTCTTGTTGCTTAACAATATCCGCACCTGAACGCTCTGCCCAGATTTCAAGCTGGTCTATAGCAGCGGCTCTGAACGTATCGGCGGCGGCAAGAGTAACCTTTTTTCCGGAACGAACAAGATTTGCAGCAATCTTTCCGATAGTAGTAGTTTTACCGACGCCATTTACACCTATTACAAGAATGATTGACGGCTTTGTATTTATCATCAATTCATTTGAATCGCCAAGCATATCGGCAATAACATCAGCCAATAAATCGTGAATCATTGCAGGGTCGGTAATACCCTCTTTTTTAACTCTTTTTCTTAGCTCATCACAAATATGCTCTGAGGTTGTTACACCTACATCGCCCATAATAAGCAATTCCAAAAGTTCCTCAAAAAGTTCTTCATCAATCTTTGTAAAGGACTTGAGCATTGTATCAATCTGACCGACAATGGCGTCCCTTGTCTTTTTAAGTCCCTCTTTTATTTTCTTGAATAAACCCATATTGTTTATCATTCCTTTACTACAAGAATTTGTTTAAGACTCAATCCAAAACTACTGATTTTTTCTTTCCGTTTTTCTTTCGTGGATATTCTCTGATTCTCACAACAAAATCAAGGTTTACAGCTTCAACAGTATTTCCTGTTTCCAAAAGCAAGGCATTTTTTGGAATCTCCTTTATAGTTCCCTGAATTGAAGAGCCATTGAATGTATATATAATACATTCTTTATCTATAAAGTTTTTTGCTAGTTCCAACATTTTCTCTTTATCTCCTTTTTTTCTTTTGAGATTCACAATAGTATAATTTTCTTTTTGCTTTCTTACAAAAAGAAGCAAAATTATGGTGATAAATATTATTAGAACCGGAATCAACATATCACTTCCATATAAAATTTCATCGAGCCTTTAAACCAAGTTTTTGCTCAATTTCAGATGCTCTCAATTCAAGCAATTTAGATATACCCTCATCCTGCATTGTAACACCATAAAGTACATCAGCTTCTTCCATAGTCCCTCGGCGGTGCGATATACATATAAACTGCGTCTTGTCATTCATACGGCGAAGATATTGTGCGAATCTGTCAACATTAACATCGTCAAGAGCCGCCTCTATTTCGTCCATCACGCAGAATGGCGCAGGACTTACTTTCATTATAGCAAAATATAGCGCGATTGCAACAAGAGCTTTTTCTCCACCAGACAAAAGCTCAATATGAGATACAATCTTTCCCGGAGGTGAAACCTTGATTTCAATTCCCGTTGTAAGAACATTGTCTGGGTCTGTGAGCGAAAGCTCTCCGCTTCCGCCTCCAAAAAGCTCCAAGAAAGTCTGCTTGAAGTTTTCGTTTATAAGTGCAAAACGCTCTACAAAAATATCCTGCATCTGATGTGTAAGTTCATCTATAAGTTTAAGTAACTCTGCTTTTGAGGTTTCAACATCGCCAATCTGAGTTTTAAGGAATTCGTATCTTTCGCTGACTTCCTTATATTCATCAATAGCCGAAACATTGACACTTCCTAAAGCACGGATTTTTTGCTTTAATTCCGAAAGTCTGCGTTGTGCCTTAGGAACATCTGGAATTTCAGGAGCTTTTTCCTCTGCCTCACGCTTAGTAAGCTCATATTCCTCCCAAAGCTTAGAAATAATTGTGTCATACTCATTTTGGAGATTATCTTTCTTTTCAGAAAGTCTTGCCAATTCACCACCTAAGCGTTCACGCTTTGCAGTTTCCTCACGCTCGTCTTGACGGAGTTTTGTTTGCTTTTTTTCAAGTTCTATTCTTACCTGTGATTGTTCAGTAATCAGGCTTGAATTGCCCTTAGATTGTTCAGAAAGTGCATTCGCCTGTGCAGTAAGTTCGGCAATCTTAGCTTTAAGCTCAACATTCTTTGCCTTTATGTTCTCGCTCTCAGCATTAAGAGCTTCAATTCTGCCACTTCCCGAATTTTTTCTGAGTATAAAACTTTCTATATCAGCATTGAGAGCCTCAATATCCTTTTCAGTTGTAACAATGGAAAGTCTTGTTTCCTGCAAACCGTTTGAAAGTTCCTCTCTTTTTTTGAGAAGTTCTTCCCTACTTCCTGAAAGAGTTCCCGCAAGAGATTCAAGTTCAGCTATTTTCTGCTTATATTCTTGAGTAAGTTTTTCGGCCTCTTCGCGTTCAAGTTTCAGCGATTCTATTCTCTCATCAGACCTTGCATAATCTGTATTAAGTTCTGCAAGAAGTTTTTGAGTGCTTTCGATTTCAGATTCACGGCTCTTTTTTTCAGCCTCAATCTTAACCTTATCGCCCTGCATAATATACAGTTCGCTTTGAGCCGTTGAAAGTTCAAATTTTATCTTAGAACTTTGCTCCGACGCCTGTCTTAACTTTTCGTTAACCTGTTCAAAATCTTCTTTAAGTTTTTGTGCTTGATTCTTGATGCTCTCTATTTCGCTTGCTCTGCCAAGAAGTCCGGCACTTTTTGCAAGAGAACCACCGGTAAGCGAACCACCCGCATTGACAACCTGTCCGTCAAGTGTAACAACCTTAAAACGGTAATTATACCTCTTTGCAATATTTACAGCACAGTCGAGATTTTCCGCTATAACAATTCTGCCAAGCAAAGAGCCAAGAATACCCTTATAACAATCCTTACAGGAGCATAATTCGGAAGCTACGCCGATAAAGCCCTCGCACTGCTCCAAGCCACGCTCATTGAAATCTCTTGCTTTAATAGTCGCAATCGGCAGGAAAGTTGCACGACCACCGTTACAGCGTTTCAAAAATGCAATAGCCTTTTTAGCGTCTGCGTCTGTATCTGTAACTATGTTCTGCATAGCACCGCCAAGAGCTGTTTCAACAGCCGTGCTGTATTTCTTAGGAACGGAAATAACTCTTGAAACAGGTCCGTGTATTCCAGTCAAACCGCCATTTTTAACCTCACGCATAACTGTCTTAACGCTTGCAGCAAAGCCCTCAAGGTTGCGTTCTAAATCCTCTAAAAGTTTTGCTTTTCTGAAAAGCTGTTCACTGTCAAGGCGGAGCTTTTCGGAACCTGCTTTCAATTCCTCGCACTGACGGCTTTTTTGCTCAAGTCTTAGTTCACAGCCCTTAGAAACATTGGTAAGTTCAGTTATTTTCTCATCGCAATCGGAAAGCATTTGTCCATAGTCTGCGATAATCTTTTTGAGTGTTTCAATCTGAGATGTTCTTTCCTTAATGTTGTTTTCAAAGGAATCCATTCTTGCACTTATCTCAGAAATTGATGTTCCCGAAGTCATATATTTAACATTAACTTCGGCAAGCTCTGCTGTCAGCTTAGAAAGCTCTGCATTTATTGACATAAGCTTGTCACTGCTTTCGCTTTCACCGTCACGCAAGGTATTAAGTTTTTCAAGATATGTATTAAGGCTGTCCTTTAACCTTGAAAGCGTTGTTTCTTTATCCTTGATAAGCTGATGTTTTTTCTCAATTTCTGCATCTATCTCAACAGAACTGCGTTTTGTTTCGTCTATATCTGATGCAATTCTTGAAACAGTTTCCTGATTATGAAATATGTCGTTCTGAAGAACATTAACCTCTGCACGCTTACCGGCCGCCTCCTCGTCAAGACGGGAAGTTTCTGAACGCAAGGTTTCAATCTTCGCTGTAATATCGCTCTGCTTTGAGAAAAGTTCTTCAGTTTTAGCCTCAATATCCGTAAGAGCCTTTTGCGTTTCGTCATATTGGCTTTGTGCTATTGCTATTTTATCCTCCTGCTCTCTCAAGAGCCTTGTAGATTTATCAATAGTTTTCAGCCACAAGCCTATTTCAAGACCACGCTTCTCTTCCGCATATTCAAGATACGACTTTGCTTTCTCTGATTGTATTCTAAGTGGCTCTACACGACCTTCGAGTTCAGAAAGTATATCACGCAAACGAACAAGATTTTCTTCGGTTCTGCCAAGTCTGCGTTCTGCATCAGCTTTTCTGTAACGATAGCGTGAAATTCCTGCCGCTTCCTCGAAAATCTCTCGTCTGTCCTCACTCTTTGCTGCAACGATAGAATCAATCTTGCCCTGACTAATCATAGAATATCCGTCACGGCCAAGACCTGTATCCATAAACAATTCATGAATATCCTGCAAACGAACTACGGTATTATTTATAAGATATTCACTTGCGCCCGAACGATAATATCTTCTTGTAACGGAAACCTCGTCTTTGTCAAAATCAAGAGTTCTGTCGCTGTTGTCAATAGTAAGGGTTACCTGTGCAAAGCCTGTTCTTTTACGATTCTTTGCACCGTTAAATACGACATCTTCCATCTTTGAGCAACGCAAAGTTTTCGGTGACTGTTCACCGAGAACCCAACGCATAGCGTCACTTATATTACTTTTTCCGCTTCCGTTAGGACCAACAACTGCTGTTATTCCCTTAGTAAAGCTAAGTCTGGTCTTATCCGGAAAAGTTTTAAAGCCTTGAAGCTCAAGGGATTTTAATATCACTGTATCACCACATTATAGATTAAATGTTAAGAGCTTTGCCCTTAATTGTTTGAAAGGTAAAACTATTTTTCGAGCTTTTTATCTGAAAAACACTTATATCCCAATATACATATCGGCAAAAAATAAATGCACCATACTTCAAGTAAAATTGTTCCGAATATGTCATCTGTTTCCGATGTAAATACAGGAAACATAGGCACAAAAAAGCAAGAAACAAAGAATATACCATGTATCATAAGAAGTATTTTAAGACACTTGCTCTTTTTATCAACTGCTTTAATATTCAAGCCTGTAAAGAAT
This sequence comes from uncultured Ruminococcus sp., assembly GCA_902765855.1. Classification (GTDB taxonomy): domain Bacteria; phylum Bacillota; class Clostridia; order Oscillospirales; family Acutalibacteraceae; genus Pseudoruminococcus. The sequence goes on from CACXBF010000005.1 coordinate 68,748, forward strand.
GTAGATAACGCCATAAATGCATAACCCAATAAGTCATAATTGAAAAAAAGACTTCCTGTATTACCATAACTTATAATCGACAGAACTTCTTCACTCAAACCTGTATTCATATGTACAGTAGTACACTCTGCATAGTATACTATAAAAACCAACACTGCATATATTGAAGCAAAACACATTGCAACAACACCACAGGATTTATTTTCCTTATCATTATTCTCATTAAGAGCAGCCATAAAGGGGATAAATCCAATAGCTATAAATATACTTGAAAGACAGCTTGCAAAAATTGTATTTAAAAAAAGTCCGAATATCATAGATATCGCAAATGCCAAAACAGCAAGTCCTGTAACTGCTGAACCGATTTTTCCAAAAGTCGTATTTTTCACTTTTTATTCTCCTAAGTCAGTTTGTATCAACCGCAATCTGGAACTTGCCGAAGCTTCACCTCGTATCTTTCCAAACGCATTTCCTGACGAACTATTACATTAAATCCAAGTCGATTTAACCTATCAATATTTTTGCGTTTTTGTCCGACAAACCTCGAAACCGAACGAGGATTGACATAAACCTCTATTGTACCTTTATGTATACCGCTCTTTTCAAGCTCCTTTATACAGTTGCTATACATAATCTCGCTTTCACAAAGTTCACGAAAAGCAGGGTGAAATGCTCCTGCCGCCATACCCTCACGCAGACTGTCGCTATCGTGCAGTCCTAAGCGAATGACATTTATATGTCGGTTTTCAAAGTACAGCAAAAGTTCAGCACAAAGCTTTACAGCGTCCTCGAGCGTCTGCGGCTGATAATCCTTAGACCTATATAGTTCATAAAGCTCTGTTCCCTTGATAACCACCGTAGGATAAATTCTGACCGTATCAGGATTGAGGTCGGCTATTTCGTAGGCACTTTCCCTGTCACGCTCATCATTGCTCTTATAAAGTCCTGTCATCATTTGCAGTCCAAGAGAAAAACCGTCCTCAGAAATCATCTTTGAGGAATTTATAATATCGGCTCTTGTATGACCTCTTTCGTTAGCCGCAAGAACCTCATCATTCATACTTTGAGCACCAAGCTCTATTGCAGTAACTCCATACTTATGAAGTATATCAAGAATTTCGCTATCAATAGCATCCGGACGGGTTGAAATTCTTATACCCGCAAATTCACCTGACTTAACAACAGGAGCGGCGGCTGAAAGCAAACTTTCCATATAAGCCTTATCAATAGCCGTAAAGCTTCCGCCGAAAAATGCAATTTCTGCATTTTTAGTATTCTCTTTAAGACTTTCTCTCGCGATAGTTATTGCGTTCTTTACATCATTTGTACAAGGTTGGCTTTGCTGTCCTGTAATTTCACGCTGATTGCAAAAGCTGCAATTATGTGGACAACCGTTATGTGGTACAAAAATTGCTACATTTGAGTGTTTCAATATCCCATCAACTCCAATGCTTCTCTTGCTGCCTGCTGTTCAGCTTCCTTCTTGCTTCTTCCGCCACCCTTGCCGATTTTATTGCTGTTAAGTCTTACCTCAACAGTAAAGTGCTTATCGTGGTCAGGACCACTTTCGCCAACAAGAACATATGTTATTCTTTCTTCAGGATTTTTTTGAATAATTTCCTGCAAAGTTGTCTTATAATCCTTAAAGCTAAAGCTTCTTGGAGAATCTATCTCAGGCTTTACAAAATCCATAATAAATCTTCCGGCTGGTTCTATTCCCCCGTCAAGGTAAATAGCCGCAATAAGTGCTTCAAAAGCGTCAGCAAGGATTGACGGACGCTCGTTGCCATGAAGATTTGCCTCTCCATGACTTAATCTTATAAAATCTCCAAGGTGTATTGTTCTTGCAAATTTAGATAATGTCTTTTCGCAGACAAGAGCCGCTCTCAGCTTGCTGAGGTCGCCCTCCGGATAGTTCGGGCAATTTTTAAAAATATAGTCCGAAACAACAATGCTAAGAACAGAATCGCCTAAAAATTCAAGTCTTTCATTGCTTTTGTCACCGTGCTTAGATTCATTCGCATATGATGAATGAGTCAAAGCATTTTTCAGAAGCTTAATGTTTTTAAATTTATATTCGATAGCGTTTTCAAGCTCATCTAAGTTAGTTTTTCTTTGAGCATTCATAACTCATCAGCCTCCATTTTTCAGAACTTCCAGCTCACGCTGAATTTCTCCGATAACATCTTTTTCTGTATAATCTATAACTGATTTAATCGCACTGATAAAAGTATCCGCCTTAGCACTGCCGTGAGTTTTAAGAACAGGCTTAGCCACACCCATAATAGGAGCTGCACCATAATTATTATAGTCCATATATTCTTTAAGTTCTTTCATGTCTTTAAGAACGAGTGCAGCCGCAAGCTTTGTTTTGAAATTTTTCATAAAAAGTTCTTTGATTTTAAGCATAAGAGCAGATGCAACACCCTCATACATTTTTACAATAATATTTCCGGTAAAACCATCAGCAACAATTACATCAGCCGCATCGTGCGGAATATCTCTTGCCTCTATGTTTCCGATAAAGTTAATCGGCGCTTCTTTAAGTAAAGCAAAGGCTTTGTGCTGAAGCTCGCCGCCCTTATGGTCCTCTGTGCCAACATTTGCAAGAGCGACACGAGGATTTTTAATTCCGCATATCTTGTCCATATAAACCGAACCCATAATACCGAACTGCTGTAACATTTCAGGACGGCACTCAACATTTGCGCCACTGTCTATCAAAAGAACCTGTCCCTCTACCTTTGGCATAAGTGGAGAAAACGCTGGTCTTTTAATACCTTTGATACGCTTAACAATCATAGTTGCACCCATAATCAAAGCACCGCTGTTTCCAGCAGAAAGAAAGGCATCTGCACCACCGCTTGCGAGAAGCTTTAAACCAACAGCCATAGAGCTTTGATTCTTTGACTTCATAATATCGCCGGCCTCGTCCTCCATTGTTATAACATCAGGAGCGTCCTCTATACTGATTCCTGCGATTGATATATTATTTTCTTTTGCGGTCTTTTCAATAATTTCCTTGCTTCCTACAAGGACAATCTCAATATTATTATAAACTTCAAGAGCTTTAACACAACCTTTAATTACTTCTAAGGGTGCGTTATCTCCGCCGAATGCATCAACTATAATTTTCATTGCGATTTACCGACCTTTCTTTTGATTTTAAGCAAGTGCGAAATCGACCTTTACTTTTTCAAGAGCGTCTAATGCACAAGCCGAATGTTTAGCCGCTCTCTCCCTTTTATCACGAATTTTTTCTTCAAGCGGAGGAAGTATTCCGATGTTTGCTCCCATCGGCTGAAAATCCTTAACACTCTCATCTGCAATATATCGTGACAAAGCACCTATCATTGTTTCTCTCGGTAGAGTTATTGTTTTGATATTGTTAAATCGTCTTGCCGCGTTAATTCCTGCAATAAGTCCGCTTGCACCTGATTCCATATAACCCTCTACACCCGTAATCTGTCCTGCAAAGAAAATATTTGAATTTTCTTTCATAGAAAAATCTGAATTTAATATTCTCGGCGAATCAATAAAAGTATTCCTGTGCATAACTCCATATCGAATAAATTCCGCATCGTACAAAGCAGGTATCATAGAGAAAACTCTCTTTTGCTCTGGAAATTTCAGATTTGTCTGAAATCCGACTAAATTATACAGCGATTTTTCTGCATTTTCTGTCCTAAGCTGTAAAACCGCCCAAGGTCTGTGTCCTGTTCTCGGGTCACGCAAACCGACAGGCTTCATCGGCCCGAAACGAAGTGTATCGTGTCCACGCTGTGCAAGTATTTCAACAGGCATACAGCCCTCGTATACCTTAGGATTCTGAACATCTACACCATGCAAAGGCGTTCTCTCCGCTGAAACTAAAGCCTCGTAAAAAGCCTCGTATTCATCTTTATTCATAGGGCAGTTAATATAAGCGTCATCTCCGCCCTTGTCATATCTTGAAGCGAAAAATGCCTTTTCCATATCAATGCTTTCGGCTGTTACAATCGGAGCCGCCGCATCAAAAAAGCTCAATCCGCCACCACAGATTTTCTGTATCTCTGCGGATAATGCTTCGCTTGCAAGAGGTCCTGCCGCAATAACAGTAATCGCATCATTCGGAATTTCTGTAACTTCCTTTTCAATAACTTCAATTAGCGGATTATTTCTGATTTCTTTTGTCACCATAGCAGAAAAATCGTCTCTATTTACTGCTAAAGCGCCTCCAGCAGGAACAGCACATTTATCTGCACATTTCATCAAGAGAGAATCGAGCCTACGCATTTCCTCTTTGAGCAAACCTGCGGCACTTTCTATTCTGAGTGCCTTAAGAGAGTTTGAGCAAATAAGTTCGCAAAACAAATCGCTCTTATGTGCAGCTGTCTTTTTTGTCGGCTTCATTTCAAAAAGCCTAACATTTATGCCACGCTTAGCAATCTGATAAGCACACTCACAGCCCGCCAATCCTGCACCGATTACATTTATATACATTATTTCACCTCTTTTAAACCAAAGAATAAAACTTTTTATAATTCTTTATCCAAGCTTAGGTTTTCTGCATTCATTCTCAAACAATAGAAATTCTTTATCCAATCAGGTTCATTTTTTATTCTATCTTTCATTGAAATTAGTCTGCGTTTGCCTACTCGTCTATCCAATATAGCCAACATTCTCACAATGGCATTTTCACTGCTAAGACTTTTTTCAATACCCTGATTATCAAATTCGCTAAATGAATCATAAAAAATATCATGACTGAATTTTCCGCTGTTAATCGTTTCATTGTTAGCTATTTTCCAACATTCCAAACGAGATTTATCAGGATATTCATTACATAATCTCAAATCACTAAGCCAAGCAGTCATATCCCAATCAAAATAATCAGTTCTGAATATTTCCTTGCCATCGTAACGAATAGCAACACGACCATAGTGGTCTGGAGCTTTACTATATGAGGTAACAAAATATTGAATATGCCCTCTCAATGATTGTGCAAGATATTCATTTTCCAGCTTATTTCGTATGCCACTCCATGTTGCCATATAAACCTCCAATAACAGCTAAAAATCAATTTTCTTCTTCAAGTGGTTTTGAGAAACCGCAACCCTCTGCCTGACAGAAAAGTGTTGGCTTCTTGCCGGCTTTCTTATAAAGAATAGCTCCGCAATTCGGGCATTTTTCTTCTGATGGCATATACCAAGAAACAAAATCACATTCAGGGTAATTTTCACAACCATAGAATACTCTGCCACGCTTAGTTTTCTTTACTATTACATCTCCGCCACATTTCGGACAATGAACGCCTGCCTTAACAACAAATTTTTTGATGTTCTTACACTCAGGCCAACCCGGACAAGCAATGAACTTACCATATCTTCCAAACTTAACAACCATCTGTCTGCCACAAAGTTCACAAGTAATGTCTGTTTTATCCTGCTCAAGTTCTATCTTAACATCTTTCATTTCCTCTTTAGCTTTTTTAAGAGTTTTATCGAAATCACCATAGAAATTAGCAAGCAAATCCTGCCACTTGCACTTACCCTCTTCAACTGTATCAAGGTCACTTTCCATCTGAGCGGTAAATTTTACATTTACTATCTTAGGGAAACGCTCTTTCATAAGCTTAGTTATAACTTCTCCCAATTCAGTTGGAATAAGGGTTTTAGATTCACGCTTAACATACTCTCTTGATGTAATTGTAGAAATAGTCGCCGCATAGGTTGACGGTCTGCCAATTCCATATTCTTCAAGAGCCTTAATCAAAGATGCCTCTGTATATCTTGCTGGTGGCTGTGTGAAATGCTGATTCGGCGAAATAGTCTTTACACGAAGTTCCATACCCTCTTTAAGTGGTGGAAGTTCCTGTTCGCTTTCCTCATCAGTGTCCTTACTCTCAACATAAAGGACTGTAAATCCATCGAAATCCACACGATAACCCGATGCCTTAAAAATATAATTTCCTGCAAGGATTTCTGCTGATGTTGTCTTATGAATACAATCAGACATCTGGCAAGCAATAAAACGCTCCCAAATGATTTTATAAAGCTTATATTGTTCCGGTGTAAGGCTATCCTTAACCTTATCAGGTGAAAGCTCTATCGTTGTCGGACGAATAGCTTCATGTCCGTCCTGAGCGTTTGAACGAGATTTATATTTTCTTGGTTCAGCAGGAAGATATTTATCTCCCCATCTCTGCTGAATATAATCTCTTGCACTATTAAGTGCATCATCAGAAAGTCTTAGAGAGTCAGTTCTCATATAGGTAATCAAACCGACTGCACCCATTCCCTCAATCTCAACACCTTCGTAAAGTTCCTGAGCAATACGCATTGTACGCTTAGACTGGAAGCCAAGCTTTCTTGAACATTCCTGTTGCAAAGTTGAAGTAATAAACGGTGGAGCAGGCTTTCTTGTTCTTCTTCCGTTCTTAACCTTGCCAACCTTAAAGCTTTCGTTTTCGAGTTCAGTAAGAATCTGATTAGCTTTTTCCTCATTGCGAATATCAAGCTTTATGCTACTATTTTTATCCTTAATGCGAAGTGTTCCCTCGATATTATCATAAAGTGACGCAGGGAAAGCCTTGCGTTCACCCTTTGGAATAAACTTTGCATCAATAGTCCAATATTCCTCCGGCTTAAATGCACGAATCTGTTCTTCTCTATCAACAATAATTCTTACTGCAACAGATTGAACACGACCTGCCGAAAGACCTTTTCTGATTTTCTGTGCAAGAAACGGACTAAGCTTATAACCGACAAGCCTATCGAGAATACGCCTTGCCTGCTGTGCATTAACAAGGTCTATATCTATACAGCGTGGATTAGCCATACCGTTTGTAACACCAGTCTGAGTAATTTCATTAAATGTAACACGGTTTTTCTCATCAAGCGGCAAATCAAGCAAATATGCAAGGTGCCAAGAAATAGCCTCTCCCTCACGGTCAGGGTCGGTTGCAAGAAAAACTTCTTCACTTTTTGCAGCACGCTTTTTAAGTTCATCAGCAAGTTCTTCCTTGCCCTTAATTATATCATACTTTGGCTTGAAGCCATGTCTTATATCAACGCTCAAACGCTTTTCGGGCAAATCTCTTATATGACCCATAGAGGCAACAACCTCATATCCCGAACCTAAATATTTTTTAATTGTCTTAGCCTTTGCAGGTGACTCAACAATAACTAGCTTTGACACTCAAGTTTCCTCCGTAATATAAATTTAATGCAGTATTTATTTTATCTTAAAATCAACCTTTTGCTATATATTTACCTCCGACAACCGATTCTATGTAGCCAAAAATTTCAAGCTCAGTAAGAGCTGAAAGTAATTCATGTATAGGCATACCTGTTTTCGCTGAAATATAATCAGTTGTCACAGGTTCATCACTCAACACCATAAATACCTTTTTAGAATTTTCTGAAACATCTTTCGGAACTTTTCTTATAGGTTTTTCTTCTGGTTTTGATTCATCAATTACAAATTCAGATGTACTGTCTATACTATTTTCGACAAAAATCGGCTTACGAATTTGTTCGACTTTTTCATTATAATCTATTTTAGCAAAATAATTCAAGTTATTCTTGTTAGTATCATACCAATTTAAAATATCGCTTGGTTCTATTGCAACTGAATATCCACGCCTCAAAAGTTCGTTAGAACCTTTATTTTCTCTAAAAAAAATACTTCCCGGAATAGAAAAAAGCTTTCTGCCCTCTTTAATAGCGTCATTTGCTGTTATCAAAGCGCCGCTCCTTTCCCCAGCCTGAACAACAAGCGTAGCATCAGAAAGCCCACAAATTATTCTGTTTCTAAGTGGAAAATTCTTTGCAATAGGCGGATATCCTGGCGGAAATTCCGAAACAACTGCACCATTTTCTGCAATTCTCTCATACATTGGAATATTTTCCATAGGATACCCCACATCTATTCCACAGCCAAGAACGCTTATCGTTATTCCACAAACATTAAGAACAGCCTTATGCGAAGCTGTATCAATACCAAAGGCTCCTCCGCTGACAACTATTGCTCCCGATTCAGCAAAAGAAAACGCAAAGTCATTTGCCGCATTTAATCCTTGACTTGTTGCATTTCTTGAACCAACCATAGCAACAGACAATTTCCCGTCAAGCTTAGGCATTTTACCCTTCACATAAAGTAAAACAGGTGGTGCAGAAATAGCACGAAGCTTATCAGAAAAAAGCTCATCATTATATGTTATAATGTCATATCCAAGTCTTTCGCAGTCATTAAGAATTTTCCTTGCTTTGGATAAATCCTTGTTCATAAGCTTTTTTATAATATTAGGTGTGAAGCAATCGCAGATTTTATAATCATACTCTGAGGCATTATAAAAATTTTCGGCTGTTTTAAAAAAGGACATACCATTCTTAAAGGCAGTATTATTAACACCAAATATGCATTGCAGCCACAGATAGTATATTACATCTTTTCTCAAGAGTATTCCTCCACACAGCAACATATCACTTACTTCTGATAAGTTCCCACATCAAAATAGCCGCAGCAGCAGACGCATTAAGTGATTCAGCTCTTCCTCCCATAGGAATTTTTATTCTTTGCGAACAGGCAGAAATAGTTTCATCTGTAAGACCTGCACCCTCATTGCCTATGAGTACGATTCCACTCCTTAAATCAAGTTCAGTAACGGACACAGCATCTCTCGGAGTTGCGGCATATGTTTTTATTCCTTTTTTAGTAAGCTCAGAAATAAACTCAGTAAAGTTTTCAGCAACACAGAATTTCATTCTAAATACAGCACCCATACTTCCCCTCGCAACCTTAGGCGAATAAACATCGCAGCAATCTTCCGAAAGTATTATGCCATCAAGACCTAAAGCCTCTGCTGTTCTGAGTATAGTTCCGAGATTAGACGGGTCGCTTATATTTTCCAAAGCAACATAACGCCCCGTATTTTCTATTTTATCAACTAAAATGCTTTTGTCAAGCATAGAAATAACGCAAAGCAAACCTTGCGGTGATTTTGTATCGGAAATTTTCAAGAAAATGTCAGCACTGACTTCAATTTTTTCGCAGCCAATATCCGATATTAACTTGAAATCGTCCGAATATTTTTCCATAGCCTGTTTTGTATATACGAACTTATTTATTTTCGCACCTGACAAAGCCGCATCTCTGCAAAGTCTTACCCCCTCAACAGTAAAAAGACCCGCATCTCTTCTTTGCTTTGCACTTTTTTGCAACTTAATAATTTCTTTAATATTGGGATTATCTCTGCTTGTTATCATATTCATCGCACTTCTCTTTTATACATAATGCTGTTTCAGGTATCGCCATACCATTTTCATCAACTATAATATCTGCATATTTTTCATATAGCGGAATGCGTTCATTATAGAGGTCGAGCAAAGTTTGCCCTTTTTTTATAGAAACTCCACGCTGTGTAAGATCGCCAAGCCTGTTTGCGATTTCTCCATAAGGAAGCCTTATATATACAACTATTCCTATTTTCTTAAAATGCTCCATAGCTTCTTCGCCATAAATAACACTTCCGCCTGTTGCAATAACAGAACGACTTACATCTATTGAAGCATTAATTTTATTTTCTATCTTATTAAAACCGTCTAAACCTTCCTGAGATATTATTTCGCTTAATAATCTACCATCTTTTTCCTGAATAAGCAAATCCGAATCAAGAAAGGAGTAACCTATAATCTTAGCTAAAATTACACCTACAGTACTTTTTCCACAGCCCGGCATACCTATCAAAATTATATTTTTCATACTAAAAATCCTTTTTAATATAATATAAATAATGCACCTAAGAGTGAACTTAGGTGCATTGAATTTAATTATAAAGCAGCCTTAGCCTTCTCAACAAGAGCTGTGAAAGCCTGTGGGTCAGCAATAGCAATCTCAGAAAGAACCTTTCTGTTAAGTGTGATGCCAGCTTTCTTAAGACCGTTCATAAATGTTGAATAATTAACACCGTTTGCACGGCAGCCTGCGGAAATACGAGTAATCCAGAGTCTTCTGAAATCTCTCTTACGCTGTTTACGACCGATATAAGCATAGTTGCCGCTCTTCATTACGGCTTCCTTAGCCATCTTAAAATGCTTGCTCTTTGCACCCCAATAACCGCGAGCGAGCTTTAGTGTCTTTTTTCTTCTTTTGCGTGTAGCCAACGCACCCTTTACTCGTGCCATTTATATAATACCTCCGTTTTGTGCATTAAACCGTTCTGACCGGTAATACTCTTAAATTATTTGTAAGGAATGAGTCTCTTGATTTGTGCTGTATTTGTCTTATCAGCAACAGCAGTCTTTCTAAGACCTCTCTTACGCTTTGTTGTTTTCTTGTTTAAGATGTGGCTTTTGTTTGCATGAGCACGGATAACCTTACCGCTCTTTGAAAGCTTAAAACGTTTTTTTGCTCCGCTGTGTGTCTTAATCTTTGGCATTTTATTGCTCCTCCTTATTGTTCTGATTTGCTCTCATTTAAAAGAAAGCACTTATATCGTCTTTAGTTCCGAATAATCGGTTTACTTTGTTTTCGGTCCTAAGAACATAAGCATACTGCGTCCCTCAAGCTTTGCGGGTTTTTCAATATTTGCAAAGTCTGCACAAGCTTCTGCGAATTTCTTCATTACATCCATACCAAGCTCAGGGTGTCCCATTTCTCTTCCACGGAAGCGTATAGAAACCTTAATTTTGTTTCCTGCTCCAACAAAACGCTTTGCATGAGCCAACTTAGTGTTAAAATCATGGGTATCAATATTGAGCGAAAGACGAATTTCCTTAACATCAACAACATGTTGATTTTTTCTTGCTTCTTTCTCTCGTTTAGCCTGCTCAAAGCGATACTTGCCGTAGTCCATAATCTTACAGACAGGCGGTTTTGCCTGAGGGGCAATCTTAACGAGGTCAAGATTCATACTTTCAGCTTTAGCTAAAGCCTGAGAAGCGGACATAATTCCTAATTGTTCACCGTTCGAGCCGATAATACGCAGCTCTTTGTCACGAATTTCTTCATTTATCTGAAGTTCCTGCTTGCCTATGTTAAAGCACCTCCATACATAACTATAAAACGAAAAAGCACGGTACAGCCGTAACTGTCCGTGCGTCAATAGCATAATCAGAGAACGCAAAAAGCTCTCGTAGAATAGTTATTGACCCATGACAGTCTAACCTCATAGGTGAAAGCATACCGCTTTGCTTTGTTGTACTCGAATATTATATACCGCTTTCCGCAATTTGTCAAGGTTTTTTGTAGAATTTCATACCATCTTTTCTGTATATTCCATAAGAAGATATGTTGTCTTTAAGTTTGAATTTTCATCAGGATTATATTCTTTAATCAGTTCAAATCCCAATTTTTCCAAAAGTTCACGCTTTGTTAAATCTGTTTTTGAAATCTGCATATAATATTTTTCATATTTTTTCTGTGATAATACATAATTCAAAAGTGCCTCTGCTATAGAATTATCCATACTTTCAGCTGAAATAGGATAACCTATATAACCACAGTCCTTAGGAATATTTTTAACGCTGAATGCACTTTGGAGTGCGGAATAGACCTTTTTAGCCTTAATAATTCCAAACTGTTTTTTAATATCAGAGTAATTAAGCTCTATGTATCCACTTCGGAAATCACTCAAATATATAATGCCTATAATTTTACCATCTGAAACCGCTTTATAAAATTTTCTAATAATAAGGCTATTTTTTATTGCAAGTCCGCCACGCTCTATTTTAGGAATAAATTTTTTTAAGCTATCATACGCAGAATATATCATCAGATATGAAGCAACTCCCCTATCTCTTTCTGTAAGCGGCATTATATCAATTTTTTTCATATTGCTCATAATCTAACCTCATTATATAAATTATCAACGAATTACAGAAAGACGCTTTATATTTTCAAGCATCTTTCGGACTGGTGGAAGTGCTAAAAGAATAAGCGTAATAACCCCCTCCGTCAAAACATAGCTTGCATTATAAATCAAAACTGCACTAATTGCCACAAAATTATCATAAAGATTTCCTGCATATGTTGTATAGAAAATTAATCCTGAAACTTCATGAAAGAAAAGTCTTCCTAGTATGCCAAGAATATATCCATATATTAAACCATTTTTCTTTTTAGAAAAGAATCCCGAAACACCCAATGCACCAAAAGCAAGCGGATAATCTAAAAGCACTTGTAATGGGTGTACAAAATAAGGCTCTACTACAAATTGCAGAATACCATATGCGATAGATGCAATAAAACCCGTCATTGGACCATAGCAATAGCCAATCATACTTATAATAAGCATACTAAAAAGTGTAATTGAACCACCGTTCGGCAAACTTGGCAATTTTATGATTGTAGAAACAACCATAGCTAAAGCAATCGCTAAACCTGCAAATGTAATTTGCTTTGTTTTCATACAGAAGCTCCTAATTTATTATCTTTGATTATATGATTTCAAATTTTTCTCTGTTACGGTCAAAAATATATTTATATTTAATCATAGTTTTTAAATATTCATATACTTTCTACATATATTATAGCAAAATCAGTTTAAATCATTAACCGATTTCGTGTTTTCATAACGTTCTTTTCCCCACCAAAATGGAAGTATTTCTTTTAATGTAATAGTTTCTCTTTTTTCAAAGTCAATCATTATTTTCATATTTTCATTCTTTTCGTTAAGCTGCATAAAAAATTCTCTGCACGCACCACAGGGCATTCCACTGCCCTCTCCATGCGGAGCTTTATCCATAAATGCAATCAAACGCTTTACAACAGTTTGTCCGCTATTTACATACATATTAAGTGCCGCTACTCTCTCAGCACACAAATTCATAACCCCGCTACAGCTTTCAATACAAAAACCTGTGAATATCTCGCCATTTTCAGCCTCTAAAGCACATACGACATGATGTGCCATAACGAATGGAGATACATCTTCAGGATGATACTGCTTTTTCGCCTTCTCATATAACATATCCCAAATATCCATATATAGCCTCCCAATTTCCAGCAAAAGAAAAAGCAGTAAGTTTTCATCTTACTGCTTTAGTGGCTCCCCCAACTGGGCTCGAACCAGTGACATCATGATTAACAGTCATGCG
>CACXBF010000006.1 GCA_902765855.1 uncultured Ruminococcus sp.
TGTTGATATAATTCTACGGCATTTCTTTTGTACTCATAACTATAACGCATAAAAATAACCCTCCTTACTGGTTTTGTCCAGCAAAGAGGGTACATATCATTATTTGGCAGCTATTTTTTAACAAGATTACGGAAAATTAAATAATAGAGCATATAAATGGCAAAAATCATTTTTAATGATAGCCAAATATATGCTCTATTTTTAATGTATTTATTAAAATTTTTAGATTTAAGCTTATTCAAAATAGCGATTAGCAATTAATTGGTTTCATATGGGACAAAATCTTACATTTTATTTATTTCATTATTTGTAAATATTATTATAATTTTGTTAAACAGTTGAAATTATACAAATTTTACGGTATAATATATTAGCAAAGTGTTGCGGCTGACTATTTTCTAAATTAATCTTTCAAAAATTAGTTTAATAGACTGCTATAATGAATTTATGAAGGTGATATATATCAGTACCGGTGCATGGATATTTCTTGGCATAGTATGTGCCTTATTGATAATTGGAGTAGTTATTACATATAAAGTAAAGAGAAAAATAAAAGATTTTTCTCGACAGGCTTTCGGAACAGACAGCTTGCTTGAGGGATATAAACAAACAAAAGAAAGTCTTGCAGAAACTCCTCGCTCTCTTCATGCTATGACAAATGCACTTTTGCCTGCAATAAGCCGAGATTTTCCGGAGTTTGATTATGCACAATTTCGCCAAAAGGCTGAAAATATGCTTCGTGCATATTTTAATTCAATAGAAGCTAAAGATCTCAAAGAGCTTGAAGCTGTTTCTGCGACGGACAGCATTAAGGATAAGGTTCAGGGAATTATTTCAGACCTCGAATCTATGAATAGAACTCAACACTTTGACGAGGTCACTATACATAAAACCGAAATAGCCAATTATGAAACCAAAAGGGGCTATTGTGTAATCACACTTGAATCGGCTGTCGGACTTTATAATTTTATCACAGATGAAACCGGTAAGGTTGTAGGCGGAGATAAATCTCTGAAACGACAGACGGTCTATTCTCAGGAGCTTGTCTATATTCAGGACCCTGATAAGATGCAACAGGCAGGTTTCTACTTTTCAATCAGTCTTTCTTGCCCTAACTGTGGTGCTCCGATTAAAAAACTCGGAACGAAATTCTGTGAATACTGCGGTTCTGGCGTTAAAGAAATAAATATCAGAAGCTGGAGCTTCAACGATATAAAAGAACTAAATACGCAAACTAAAAAATATTATTAAATGGGAGATGTTTTATTATGGGTATTATCAGAGCAACTATTGATGCAATCGGCGGCGGTCTTGCTGATTCGTGGTTGGAGGTTATCGAACCGTCAGAAATGGATATGAGAACTGTCTTTGCACCTGGTGTATCAGTTCCACAGGGCAGAAATGATAAGCGTAACAGCAATACAAAGGGTACTTCAAACACAGTTTCCAACGGTTCTATCATTCATGTTTATGAGCATCAGATGATGATTCTCGTAGACGGCGGTGCTATTGTTGACTACACAGCTGAACCTGGTTACTTCAAGGTTGATAACTCCTCCTTGCCATCACTTTTTAATGGTCAGTTTGGTGCAAGCGTTAAAGAAACATTTAACCGTATCAAATTTGGCGGTACAACTCCTGGTGTTCAGAAGGTATTCTACATAAATACTGCTGAAATGGCTGGTATTAACTTCGGTACAAAGACACCTATCAACTATTATGATGGTGTTTACGACATGGATTTGAATGTTCGTGCTTTTGGTAAATTCTCAATCGCACTTACAGAAAACCCACTCGAATTCTATAAAAAGGTTATTCCGACATCTGCTGTTACAAACAATGAGGCTGTCGATATTGGTGACCTTATCAACGAAAACTACATTATGGAGTTCCTTGATGCTCTCCAGCAGGCTCTCACAGAAATTTCTGCTAATAATGTAAGAATTTCTCAGATAAGCACAAGAGCTAACAGAGACCTCCTCAAGAGTACAATTTCCGACCTCCTCTATGAATCCTGGAGAAGAGACCGTGGTATCGTTATCGGCGATGTAGGTGTTACAGTTTCCTACGACGACGAAACAAAGAAGATTCTTACAGAACGCAACAAGGGTGCTATGCTCAAGGACGCAACCATCAGAGAAGGTTATGTACAGGGTTCTGTCGCAAGAGGTCTTGAGGCAGCCGGTAGCAACGCAAATGGTTCTATGGCTGGCTTTATGGGTATGGGCATTGGTATGAATGCAGGCGGTAACTTTATGGGTGCTGCTTCTAACAACAATATGCAGCAGATGCAGATGCAACAGCAGGCACAGCAACAAGCTCAACAGCAGGCTGCTTATCAGCAACAACAGCAGCAGGCACAACCTCAACAGCCACAGCAGCAACAATCTGCTCCAGAACCAACTCCTGCACCAGCAGCAGAAGGTTGGACTTGTTCTTGCGGTAAGACCGGCAACACAGGCAAATTCTGTGCAGAATGTGGCTCGCCAAAGCCAGCTCCTGTTGATAATGGTCCATGGACTTGTCCTGAATGCGGAGGCCAGAATACTGGAAAATTCTGTGCTAACTGCGGAACAAAAAAACCAGAAAAGCCAAAGAAGATCAAGTGCGACAAGTGCGGATACGAGCCTGATATGAGCGGTCCTATTCCAAAGTTCTGCCCGAACTGCGGCGACCCAATCAATGAAAGCGATATGATTTAATGCTTTGCTAAAATTTAATGGAAGGTAGGTAGCCCTGCCTTAATCGGCGGGGTGTAAAGCTTATGAGTACAGTTGCATATAAGTGTATAAACTGCGGCGGTCCACTTGAATTTAATCCTGCAAAGCAGATGTTCTCTTGCGAATACTGTAGAAGTGACTTTACTGAAAAGGAACTTAAAGACCATTTCGGCGAGCTTGATGAGGAGCTTAACGACGAAGCTAACAAGGTTGATGAAACTCAAGCCGAAGACAATGAATTTGGTTTTGGCGGTGTGCTTTTCTCTTGCCCGAACTGCGGTGCGGAGATTGTCACAGACGAAACAACAGCGGCTACCGAGTGCGTATATTGTCATAGTCCGGTCGTTCTTTCGGGCAGACTTGCAGGCAATATGAAACCCAATCTTGTTATTCCGTTTGGTTTTACAGAAAAAGATGCAAAAGAAAAATTCTATGCTATGTGCAAGAAAAAGTGGTTCTTGCCAAGGGATTTTGTTTCGGACGCACACATAGACAAGATGAAAGGCGTCTACTATCCATATTGGCTTGTAGATTCAGATAAAGCAGGTTCTTGCAACGCTACCGGTAAAAAATACAGAACATGGCGTTCAGGCGATTATGAGTATAAAGAGACAAAAACTTATTCTATTTCAAGAATGGGTAATATAGCTTTCCATAAGTTCCCACAGTCAGCTCTCAGTAAGGAAGACCACCAAATGATGAAATTCGTCAATCCTTACGATAATGAGGCCTTAACCGATTTCTCTATGTCTTATCTTTCAGGTTTCCAAGCTGAAAAGCGTGATACAGAGAGGGCAGATGTTCAGGAGCAGGTTGATAAGGAACTTCTCGAATACTCAAAGAAAATATTTAAGGACACAATGTCACAGTATGACAGCGTAACCCTCGACAATATTCATATGAATACAGTTCAGGAAGATTGGAAATATGCACTTTTCCCGGTTTGGCTTATGACCTATACATATAAGGATAAGCAAAAGATTTTTGCTATAAATGGTCAAACAGGTAAGACCTATGGTGAATTGCCATGCTCACTCGGAAAGCTTGCACTTTTCGGAGCAGGATTATTCGTAGTGCTTAGTGCGATAATTTTCGGATTGGGGTATTGTCTATGAGAAATATATTAAAAAAATCCTCCGTACTTATAGCGGTACTTATGGTTGCAATGCTTTTTGCGGGAATAAGCTGTTTTGCATATGAGCAGGAAGCTATTCCGACTGAAGCAGAAGCTTCTGTTAGCGAAATTACAGATAACGAAGCAGTAGAAACTCAAGAGATTCAAATTTATGAATCCAAAAGTTCAGAAGATAAATCTCTCGGAAAGAATCTTGCAATGGGGATTGGTTCTGGCTTTGTAATTGCCTTGATTGTGTGTATCTGCATTTATTTTTCATATAAAAAGCATGGTGCAACAGAGCCGTATAAGTATGATGAAAACGCAAAGCTCACACTTATAGATTCATCTGATGTGCTTGTTAATACACACATTGAAAAACGCAAGATAGAAAAAGATAATAACGATTAACAACTTTTGATGTAATACTATATCAATACAAAACGGCTTGAAATCTGGAATCACAGATTTTAAGCCGTTTTTATGTAAAAATAAAACTCCGTTTACATAAAAACGGAGCAATTTATGAATTTTATAGCGATAATAAATCGGTAATATTATCTATATCAAGATACCAAGTACCGTCTATTTTTATAAAGCACATTTCTGAGCTTGTTGAATTTTTTTCTGCATTAGCAGCTTTAACTTCTGTTATAACAGTTGCTTTAGCAGCTTCTTCTATTGTTGCTGTAGAACCATATTTATTATTATATTCATTAGTAAGTTTTGTGAGACTTTTTTCGTCTTTATAAAGTACCTCGCTTTGTACCTCATAAACAATTTTAAAATCCGTTCCATATTTCTTTTTATTGCTGCGATTTTCTTGCCACAGCTTATCTTCACAATCAAGAACCATATCATCGTATTTTTTATAATTTTTATTTGTACTTAAAGTGTAATTTATATAATCTTTTGGCAAAATTTCCATATATTCATTGACGTCTATTTCCTGAATAGCATTAAGCTCTTTCTCTATAACCATTGTATAGCTATTCTGATTAGGAAAAAAGTCCATGCACATAATAATTACCATTGTCGTTATAAATAAAACGGCAAGCACACTTATTATGGCGAGAATTACTGTGTGCCTTTTACTTGGTTTGGTTTCAGCTTCGCTGACCTCCGCACCGCAGAAGCCACAGTATTTACGCCCTTTTTCTATGGATTTTCCGCATTTTGTGCAGACCATTTCAATCACCCTAAGTAAGATTATGCTACTATTGTAGTTTATTAGTTTACTTATTTAGAAATTTTCTTTTCTATAATATTCGCCGCTTCATCGGCCGGCTCATTTATAACAGTCTCTATTCTGCCGTTATCAGAAATTTTTGCAAACTCCGAATCTATTGGGAATCTTGCAAGAATATCAATATCATAAGTTTTGGCTACTTCATCGAGCTTGCTTTCACCAAAAGGATAGAGTCGCTTTCCGCAATCGGGACATTCAAGATAGCTCATATTCTCAATAACGCCCAAAATCGGAATATTCATCATCTTAGCCATTTTAACAGCTTTTTCTACAATCATAGAGACAAGCTCTTGTGGAGAAGTTACTATAATGATTCCGTCAAGCGGAATAGACTGGAAAACTGTCAGCGGAACATCGCCTGTCCCTGGCGGCATATCCACAAACATATAGTCGATATTATCCCAATGTGCTTCACCCCAAAATTGCTTAACTGCACCTGCTATCATAGGTCCACGCCAAACAATCGGGTCACTCTCATTATCAAGTATGAGATTAGCAGAGATAATTTCTATTCCTGTTTCGCTTGTTGCTGGTTCGAGTCCTTTATCACCACCGATAAGCCTTCCTTTAATACCAAAAGCCTTTGGAATTGACGGACCTGTAATATCAGCATCGAGTATAGCGGTTTTATAGCCTTTTCTATTGAACATAACGGCAAGTGTAGAGGTTACGAGTGATTTTCCAACTCCACCCTTACCGCTTACTATTCCTATGACATGCTTAACACTACTATATTCATTGAGTTTTTCGAGAAAGCTTTCTTTCTCACGAGATTCGCAATTTGCAGAACACGAGCTGCAATCGTGTGTACATTCTTCAGACATCTACTTTACCCCCTAAGGTAAATATTATTATTCTTAACAAAGGGAATAAATTATTCCTTATCTTCACTGTTATCATTTTCAGAATCAGTGTTTATATCGTCATCATCATCGTCATGAATAACAATTTCGCTGCTGCCATCAGATTCAACAGTAAATTCATCATCGTTAATTTCATCGTCTATTGTGTTTGTATCTTGCTGAACAGAATCAGAATTATCTATCTCATATCCGCTAAGGAAAGTATATGGAATGCCATATCCAAGAACGATAGACGCAAGATATATGATAGGCGAACATGAAACAATTTCTGCTGATAGAGGAAGCTGGCTTATCAAAGCCGCGAGAATTATATAGAGTGCAGGCAAATCCATAATTATGAGAGTGGCAGGAGAAAATCTTATAACCTGTTTGCCATCACCAACACGGGTTGCATAGAAAAGAAAAAGTCCAAACAAAACGAAAACAATTATGCAAAGCAATGCACGAAGCCAAACCTGACCTACCTTGTCAATCATATTCATGAAAAAGTATGAGCAAATTAAAAATGCAGTTACAAGTATAGCGGAGAAGATTAATCCTCCTGTATTTTTCTTACGGGTAGATTTATTTTTGTTATTTTTCAAAGCAATCATTCCTCCAAATTAATATAATATACATTTTATCACAGTTAATTATAATATAATGTCAAAATAGAATTAAAAATACAAGAAATGTAATAGTAGACTATGTTTGCCAAATTAACAGCAAAACTAAAAATAATTATTCAGCGTTGCTAATCAATTTAGCAACCAAGCAATACCAACCCTTGTCTGTGCGGGTTTCAATGATTTTAAGTGTTTTTGGTAAGGCAGAAAGAACATCTTCAAGGCGAGAATCTATTATTCCACTCATAATATAAACGGTGTCCTTGTGCATATGCTTTTCTATATCGCCCGAAAGCATAATAATTGCATCAGCTACTATATTTGCTGTAATTATATCATATGTTCCGGTTACTTCATCAGCCAGATTGCCGTGAATAGCTGTATATCTCTCAGAAACACCATTTCTTTCAGCATTTTCTACTGAAGCTTTAACCGCAAGCTCATCGATATCTATGCCGATTGCATTTTTTGCACCAAGTAAAAGTGATGCAACCGCCAAAATTCCACTACCGCAACCAACATCAAGAACGGTTGCTCCATCATTAACATATTTTTCGAGAGCCTCAAGACAAAGGCGAGTTGTTTCGTGAGTACCTGTTCCAAAAGCAATGCCGGGTTCAAGATGAAGGACAGTTCTGCCCTTAGGGTCGTAGTCGTCACGCCATACAGGACGAATAAGCAATTTTTCACCAATTTCTATCGGATAGAAATACTTCTTCCAATTATCAAGACAAGCCTCAACATCGCACTTATCCGTAAGAATCTTAAAGTTGATATTTTCTGCACGAAAACGTTCCTCAAGAAAAGCTGTTGCCTCAGCAGGATTATCCTCAGGGCTTATATATATGTGTATTCTTGCAGTTTCACGATTTTTCGCAAGAAGTTCTTCATCAATAAGGTCTATCTTTGCTATTTCAAGAACTTCCTCTTCAAGCGAGCTATAATCTTCAATATATATTCCATAGGGAACAGTCATAACTGCGATATTCTCTGCACGCTCAACATCTTTAGCGGCAACCTCGGCTATAATTTCTGTCCAATCCATAATCTACTTCCTTTCTAACCTTAAAATAAAGGGAAAACCTACAAAAGAGGTTTTCCCCTTAAATATATTATTTATTATTCTGTTTGTGAATCCTCAGAATTTTCTCCTAAGCCCCAAAGGTTAAGATACTGCTTTTTGAAGGTCTTTGTGAACATCTTTTCTATAAGTGGAGTATCGTCGTTTGTTTCTTCATTAGAACTTTCTTCATCACTTGAAGACTCTGTAGAATTTTCGCTATTCTCAAGCTTTTTGACATTATCATATGAAATCATCATAAATGGGATATTTGGAGTTTCGGGGTTATCTTCGCCATTAAGTACTCTAAGAACATAATCAACAGCATTATAAGCAGTCCACTCATAGCTTTCGCTGATAGCTGTTGCAACATTACCATTCTGAACCTGTGTGAAAAGTTCTGTGCTTCCGCCCCTTGCAAGAAGTGTTACTCTTGATATAGCCTGCGTCATTTCAAGGGCGTCAACGCTATCCTTAAGCATATTGTCGTGAAGAACAATAACGCAATTAATATTTGTATCTCTCTCTAAAGCTTTCTTTACTGCATCAGAAATATTTACTGCTGTATTTGAGCTTTCTATTGAAAGTTCTGTGCAGTAGCCATCTGAATATTTTGAAAGCTCGTCTGTGACAGCCTTTTTTATCTCATCAGCATAACTTACATCTGATGGTGTTACAAGAAGTGCATTAACCTTACCTTCTTTTTCAACAATAGCATAGTCCGCCAATGCTTTAGCTTCTGCTGCATAGTCGGTTGTTATGCTTGAATCTACAAAGTGGTCTTTTGTGCCGACTTGTGTATTATCAAGGCTTATAATTTTTAAACCATTTGCCTGAGCTGTTTCAATAGAAAGAGAAATTTTGTCTTTATTGATATTTCCGATAAGTATTACAGCTGAGCACTGGTCAGAAACGGCATTTTCAAGTGCAGAAATATGAGAATTTGATGTTCCGTCAGTATCGTAAATAAGTACATCCTTAAAGCCCACTTCTTTTGCAACAGACTTTAATTCCTGTGAGATATAAGATGAATAGGTATTATTGTTTGAATCTGAAATAACCGCTATTTTTTTATTTTTAGAGATTTTCTTTGCGTCAATAGATTTTGTGGCATTAAATTTTGGCTGTGATTTATATGCCTCAAGTTCAGCAGAAAGTGTAGCAAATTTTTCCTTACTTGCTACTGCATTATTTGTAGATTTTGATTCTGTAACTGATTCTGTAGCAGAACCATTTCCATTATCCTTACAACCAGAAAGCATCGCAACAGATGACAAAACCATAGCTGAAAGCAATACTGCTAAAATTCTCTTCATTTATAATTTCCTCCCATTTTCCCAACTATCAACATCTGTCAGTAAAACAGCACATTATTACGCAAATTTATTATACTTCCACATCTCATTCATGTCAATAAACATAATTGTAACATTACAATTTATTAACACTTAATATCCTCAATAAAGCTTTTCATTGCTTCATTTACTTCCGGAGGATAAACTATTGCAACAGGTTCTGAAAGTCCCAAAAGCCATGCAAAGAATTGTCTGCTGACAGCGACCTTTGCACCGACAACATAGTAATCATCATAATTTCCGCATATATCAAGACTGCTTCCGAATTGGTCAACAAAAACATCAACCAATCTGCTCGGAATTTTCATCTTAACATAACATTCCTCGCCACCAAACATTCCAAAGATTTTTGAGGAATAACTTTCTATATCAAACTCCCTGAAATCATTGTTCTTAATCCGAGCATTGTCTGAAACAGTAGTGTTTCTCATTCTGTCAACTCTGAAATGTTTAATAATCTGGTCCTTATGGTCAAAGCCTATAAGATAATAATTTCCGTCGCTCCAGCTTACTCCCCAAGGAGAAACTTCATAGAAGCTTCCTTGATGTTTAAAAGCCATTGCCGGTTTATTATTTTCGTCAATTATCCACTTGAAATATTTGAATTTTACCGCTCTATCAAGATTTATCGCATTATGAATTGTATCTATCGCATAGTAGATGGTTTCATTCATACTTTTAACACGGTTTTTCACAAAAACCTGCCTTTTAAGCAATTCCGCCTGATAAATGCTTGTCAGACATTCAAGCTTAGATATGAGCTCCTCTGTTTTTTTGAGTGTAAAAAATCTCGAACAGCCAACAGCGTCTATCAATAATTTAAGCTCCGAAAGCTGAAACTCTCTATTACCGACATAATATTTAACCGTGTCAGACTTTGTGCTCAGAATATCCATTCCGCTCTCTTTAAGAGCGTTAATATCGTCGTAAAAAGTCTTTCTGCCAAATTCAAAGCCTTTTTCAGCTAAAATCTGTTCTATCTCTATTCGAGAAAGAGCGTGTTCTTCATCTGTATATTTAAGTAAATATTCTCTGAGATAAAGCAATCTTTTCTTTTGTTCAGAAGCCATTATATAAACCTTTCTATGCTGAGGACGCTGACCTTAAAGCCTGCGAGGGACACTGTTTCTCTACCCTGCAAGCCTTTGAAAAAACTTGAGCGTGATTTTTAAATTTCTATCAGGCTCAAATTAAATTATCGAGCAATAGAGGTGACAAAACCCTAACCCTAATTAATAAAATGTAATTATCACAAAATAAATTACAAGGAGAAAGGTCAGAATGTCATACATTAAACTTTTACATCACAAATAGTGATAATTTTAGCTATAGAGCCTTCGTATCAATTTGCTGTTTCAAGCAGGTTACTTACCTTTTCCAAAACACGAATATCATTTTCGTGCTTACAAAGTTTTTGAGCCTGGTCCATAGTTACCCAGCGGTAATAATCAATCTCCCGCCGTTGAATACTTACTTTGTCACTATTTGTTTCGGCAAGAAAGAATACAACCTTTTTGCTTGTCCTGCCGAATGGGTGATATATTCCCGTTTCTCTGAAATCTGACTTGAAATGTACATCAAGTCCTGTTTCTTCTTTAATTTCTCGTGCGGCGGTCTGCTTTTCGCTTTCTCCATTTTCTATATGTCCTTTAGGAAAACTCCAACAGCGACCATTGCGGTTTTTGACAAGAAGATATTTTATAGCGTCTTTCGAACGATAAAAAACTACTGCGCCGCAAGATTTTTCATATAAGCAAATCATATGTGAAATTTCAGTATGAGCCATAGCAACACGCTTACGGATTTCAGGTTCATAAAATATTTCTCCAAGAGGTGCGGCAACAAGCTTTTTTGTAGAGGAATTTTCAATAAATTCCTCTGCAATGATAACGCACTGCTCGCTTGTTTTTAGCTTGTGGTTTGTAAGTATGTAAACCTTATAATTCATACCCTTTTCGCGATAATAACCGAAATAAATCGAGCCTTCGGATATTGTGCCGAATATTTCTATATCAAGTTTTCTTCCTAACAATATGCACATCTCCTTTCGGCTTTAAATTTCTGGTTTTATGTCATATCAGAAAGGGCGCTAATTTGCTCTTTCTCGTTAGCTGTATTTATACCATTTATGAAAAGGACATCAGTTATACTATGGTTATAGCAATAGCCTGTCAAAGAACCTTCAAAAAGCCTTGCGTCAATTATATGAACTTCGTCATAATTTTCCATAAAGTATGGGGCAAGCTCGGAACCATAGCTATCCTTTACAATACAAAGGCGTTTGCCGGTGCTTTTACCTGTATTAATTTTAAAAAGGGAAACATCTCCATAGCAAAATATATCTCGTGCATTTTTTGCGGAAACTGAGTTATTGATGAAAGAAACTGTTTCTTCCCCGCTATTTTTAGTTTTCCAGATACCGCATTGATAATTGTTTCCGAAGTTATAATATGCGACAGTATCAGGATTTTTCAAGAGGTCGGCATTGCCTTTTTTATTTTTGTCAGTTTTTGTCGAAGAAATAAGTCCGCCCAAAAATCCCTCTATCTGCTTTTTTTCTACCCCTGAAAAATCAGTTGCGGTAAGTCCTGCATTTTCACAAAATTCTTTATAAGCGTAATATGCTCCGAGAGAAGTCCAGTTTTCATCGGTATTATAGTAAATATATTCGTTTTTCTTGTTCTTGAGAGCATTTTCTACATCTATAAAGCTAATTCTTTCAGAAAGATTATTGCTGATAATCTGAAGATTAGCTTTTTCATTGGCATTGTTTTCTTTTTGAAGCTTATCAAGAGAAACTGTGCTATGTGTAGGAACAATAATTGAATAAATACTTACGCTTGAATCGAGCGTTGAGGCGATAGCATTCAGACTATTTGCGTATTTTAAAGCGCTTTCGTCAGAACCCTTAAAGCTTGAATAACCTATATTTTTGTATATAAATACATTTCCGTCAAGATAGCCTGTGTCCTCTTTTTGACTTGTTTCGGGCTTTGAACTTTCAGCTTTGGAATTTTCTTTTTTTGATGTTTCAGACTTTGAACTTTCTGCCTTACTTTCTGGTTTAGAGCTTTCGACCTTGCTTATAGTTGAAGATTCCGCTGAGGACTCTGTGCTTATAAAGTTTTTCTTTGAAATATCGACTAATTTCGGAATATATACAGAGCAGCAGAATATAACAAGCGAAGTTGCAGCTACAACAGCAAAAGATAAAGCTACAGCCTTGCCTAAGCCTGTTCCCTGAGAACCTGTTGAAGCAGAATATCTTTTGTAATGATTATACCCGCGATATGAGGAAGTTCTTTTAATTTTATTGCGTCTATTAATATGATTTTTGCTCATTTTTTCTCCCTTCATATCCCATATGAATATAACCAAAGTATAATTTTAGAAAATACTGTCGATTTCTGATAATTCCCTACCTTATATTATATAATGAACAGTAATGGAACACAAGCAATTTTGAATATAAAGTCCGTAGAAAATTACGCAAAAATCCGCACAATATTTCGACAGATTTTTAATATACGCTGATAGACATTTATTTTCATATATGATATATTTGTGTTTGGTATAAATATAAAGGGGAATTTAATGATGATATTTACGAAAATAGTGGGTTTTGCTAAGAAAAATGTTGTTCTTATGGTAGCAATTCTTGCAGCGGTGATTACATCTTTTATTATACCTCCTGACGGACAATATATTTCATACTTCGATTTCAAGACATTGAGTTGTTTGTTTTGTGTTCTTGCGGTTGTATGCGCCTTAAAGAATGTAAATTTCTTTTATATCCTCGCACAGAGAATAGTCAAATCTTGTCGGAATATTCGCGCGTCAATTCTTACTCTTGTTTATATAACTTTTATCGGTTCAATGCTTATCGCTAATGATATGGCATTGCTTACATTTTTGCCTCTTGGATATTTTGTGCTTGAAAGCACAGGAAAACAAAAGTATATGGCGTTTACATTTATTATGCAGAATATTGCCGCAAATCTCGGAGGTATGCTTACTCCCTTTGGAAATCCACAAAACCTATATCTATATACAAAGTATAATATAAACGATTATGAATTTGTCGGGATAATGTTTGTTCCGTTTGCTGTTTCGGTAATTCTCATAACTATTTGTTGTCTGTTCGTAAAGAAAGAACCGCTTGAGATTTCCGAGAAAACCGAAAGCTTTAACAAAAAACGCACTATCCTATATGCTATTCTTTTTGTACTTGCAATAGCAATAGTATTTCGAGGAATACCCTACTATGTAGGTCTAATAGTGATACCCATCGTTTTGCTTTTTGCCGACCGAAAAGCACTTAAAATGGTTGATTACCCGTTATTACTGACCTTTGCTGCATTTTTTATTTTTGCAGGAAATATGGCAAGAATAGACGCCGTTCGGAATCTTTTCTCTTGGTTACTTGAACAAAACACTCTACTCTTTAGTGCGATTTCGTGTCAGGTGATAAGTAATGTTCCGTCTGCAATATTGCTTTCTCAGTTTACGGATAATTACAGAGAATTGCTTGTAGGTGTAAATATCGGTGGCACAGGAACCCTAATAGCCTCTCTTGCAAGTTTGATTACATTCAGAGAGTATACTAAACATAATCCGACTAAGGTTAAATCCTACATAGGAATGTTTTCAGCGTTTAACTTTGGCTTTTTGATAATTTTGCTTATTGTTTCATCGTTGTTATTCCACTAAATAAAGACTAACCATAATAACTATTCTAAACTTTAATTTACTTCTATTGCACCACAAAATAATTTATTGGGAACGATTTTTTTCGTTCCCTTTTATAATGCTTGAAATATACGGAAAAATGGTATAATATATGTATGTATATAACTTAATGTAGGAAGTAGGAGGATATTATGGATAAGAAAACATTCTATATAACAACACCGATTTATTATCCGTCAGGCAATCCGCATATCGGACATTGTTATACTACGGTTGCCTGCGATTCTATCGCAAGATATAAGCGTATGCAGGGCTACGATGTAATGTTCTTGACAGGCACAGATGAACATGGTCTTAAAATAGAGCAAAAAGCCGCTGAGAAGGGCGTAACTCCAAAGGAATATGTTGATGAAATCGTTGCTATTTTTAAAAACCTTTGGAAATATATGAACATAAGCTATGATAGATATATCCGTACAACTGACGATTATCATGTAAAAAGTGTTCAGAAAATTTTCAAAAAGCTTTATGATAAGGGTTATATCTATAAGGGTGAATATAAGGGCAAATACTGCACTCCTTGCGAAAGTTTCTGGACTGAATCTCAGCTCAAAGACGGCAAATGCCCGGATTGCGGCCGTGATGTTGTAGAAGCTAAGGAAGAAGCATATTTCTTTAAGATGGCTCCTTTTGCTGACAGAATTGAAAAGCTCCTCACAGAAACAGACTATCTCCGTCCAAAGACTCGTGCAGTAGAGCTTGTCAATAACTTTATCAAGCCAGGTCTTGAGGATTTGTGCGTATCAAGAACAAGCTTTAAGTGGGGTATACCTGTAACTTTCGATACAAACCATGTTGTCTATGTTTGGATTGACGCACTTTCAAACTATATAACTGCTCTTGGCTATGAGAATGACCAATATGACGATTACAAAAAATATTGGCCTGCTGATGTTCATATGGTTGCAAAGGATATTATGCGTTTCCACGCTATAATCTGGCCTGCAATGCTTATGGCTCTTGAAGAACCACTTCCTAAGCATCTTGCTGTTCATGGTTGGATTACTTTCAACGGTGAAAAGATGAGTAAATCACTCGGAAATGTTGTTGACCCTCTCGTTCTTGGCGAAAGATATGGTGCAGACGCTATTCGTTATCATATCCTCAGAGAAATGGCTCTCGGTTCGGATAGCTCATTCTCTAACGAAATTATGATTAAACGCATTAACTCCGACCTTGCAAACGGTCTTGGCAACCTTGTTTCAAGAACCGTTGCAATGGTAGAAAAATATTTTGGTGGAACTCTCCCGACAGAGCGTGAAAGTGGTGAATTTGACGAAAGTCTTATCGAAACTGCAAAGGCTCTCCGTCCTGCTGTTGATGATTATGTTGAAAAAACACAGCTTAATAATGCTCTTGCAGAAATATTCAAAGTTGTTTCTCGTGCAAATAAGTATATTGATGAAACTACACCTTGGATTCTTGCAAAAGACGAAAATAACAAGATTCGTCTTGCTACTGTACTCTACAATCTTCTTGAAACAATTCGTATTATCTCAACACTTCTTTCTGCATTTATGCCTACAACTATGCCAAGTATCTGGGAACAGATTGGTGCTTCTAAGGAAGATGTAAGCTATGAGAATGCAGCTAAATTCGGCGTGCTTCCTTTAGATGTTACTGTTAAGAAGGGTGAAGTTCTCTTCCCAAGAATTGATGTTGATAAGGAAATTGAAGAACTTAACGCACTTATTGCTAAAAATCAGCCTAAAGAAACAGCAAAGCCCAAAATAGAAGGTCTTGCTCAGATTGGTATAGATGATTTCGCAAAGGTAGAACTCAGAGCTGCAAAGATTCTTGCTTGTGAGCCTGTCAAGAAGTCCAAAAAGCTTTTGAAACTAACGCTTGATGATGGTGAAGGCGAAAGAACTGTCGCAAGCGGAATTTCACAATATTATAAGCCTGATGAATTAGTCGGAAAGACAATCGTTCTTGTTGCAAATCTCAAGCCTGCAAAGCTTTGTGGAGTTGAGAGCAATGGTATGATTCTTGCCGCTGATTGTGGAGAAGATGATGTAAAGGTATTGTTCCTTGATGATTCAATCCCGGCAGGTAGCCGAATCCGTTGATTAGCTAATGCACTTCTCTAAGACACTTAAAAGTTTCGCTCGAGCCTTTGTAAAGGCTCGCAGGGCCGAGGGACAGAGTCCCTCGTGGGTTTTAAGGGCAAAGCCCTTAACATTCTTTACACTCTAAGTGCGGACTTTGTCCACCCTTAATGACTAATGTTGCTAATATACAAATAATCAGCCTATTATAAATTTCTAACGGAGAATTATATGCAAAATATTTTTGATACTCACGCACATTATGATGACAGCAAGTTTGATGATGACCGCACTACTTTGCTCGAAACACTTCCTCAAAAAGGTGTGTGTAATGTTGTGAATCAGGCAACAGACCTCAAAACAGCTCAAATCTCTATCGGATTTGCGGAAAAATATGATTATATTTATGCGGCTGTAGGAATTCACCCAGAAAATCTCGATGGCTTGCCTGATAATTATATTTCCGTTTTGCGTGAGCTTACAAAGCATAAAAAGGTTGTCGCAATCGGCGAAATAGGACTTGACTACTACTATGATATTCCAAAGGATTTTCAGTTTAGAGTTTTCGAGGAACAGCTCGCCCTTGCAAATAAGCTTTCTATGCCTGTATGTATTCATGACAGAGAGGCTCACGGCGATACGCTTTCTTTACTGCAAAAATATAAGCCAAAGGGCGTTGTACATTGTTTTTCTGGAAGTAAAGAAATGGCTCGTGATATCTTGAAACTCGGAATGTATATAGGAGTCGGCGGAGTAGCTACCTTCAAAAACGCACGAAAGGCAATAGAGGTAATTGAGGAAACACCACTTGAAAGAATAGTCCTTGAAACAGATGCACCCTATCTTGCACCTGTACCATTCAGAGGCAAGCGAAACGATTCTTCAATGATAGTTTATATAGCTCAAAAAATTGCAGAAATTAAAAAACTTTCAACAGAAGAAATTCTGAAAATCACCTGTGAAAACGCGAGAAAAATGTATGAAATAAATTAAAAATTCGCTCGGGTCTTTTCTTTGAGCTATTATTAACTAATATCTATCATAAAATCTATACTAAATTAACAGCAAACTTTTGCAGCAGTTTTTGTTGTATAAAATAAACTTAGTAACTTATTGCTGAATTTATTATAAACATCTTTTAAAAAGACGAGGAGGACACAAATTATGAGAGCATTGATAACCGGGGCAAGCTCAGGAATGGGGCGAGATATGGCAAGAGTTTTGTCGTGTATGGGCTGGGAGCTTTTCCTTGTTGCAAGGAGAGCCGATAGACTTCTCGAAATCAAACAAGAGCTTGGTGACAAAACGGTTTGTATTCGCTGTGACATTTCTAAGGAAGAAGAATGCAGAAAGCTTTATGAGGTTCTCAAGGATAAGGAAATAGATATGGTTATCAATAACGCAGGCTTTGGTTACTGCGGAGAATTTGTTTCTTCAACTCTCGAAAATGACCTCGCAATGATAGATACAAATGTAAGGGCCGTTCATATACTGACAAAATTATTTCTAAAGGATTTTGTTTCAAAAAACAGCGGAAGAATATTAAATGTTGCGTCTATGGCAGGTTTTATGCCTGGTCCAATGATGGCAACATATTACGCAACAAAAAATTATGTTACGAGCCTTTCAAGAGCTGTTTCATATGAGCTTAAAGAAATGGGAAGTGCAGTTACAGTTACAGCGTTTTGTCCGGGACCTGTTAATACTGAATTTAATCAGGTTGCGGGGGTAAGCTTTGCAACAGCCTCAATAGAAAGCAAAACGGCCGCAAGAATGGCTATCACAGACGCACTCAACGGAAAGCGTGTTTCTATCCCTACATTTAAAATGAAG
The DNA here is from genome assembly GCA_902765855.1 of uncultured Ruminococcus sp. GTDB lineage: Bacteria > Bacillota > Clostridia > Oscillospirales > Acutalibacteraceae > Pseudoruminococcus. The sequence goes on from CACXBF010000006.1 coordinate 17,597, forward strand.
CTGGTTCGTTTTGGGGCAAGACTTGCTCCCGATTGTCTGCTTCTAAAAATATGCAGTAATATTCAACAAAAGAAAATAAACTAAATTGTCTATTAAAAAACTGCACCAAATCGTATCTATGTTATTGATTTGGTGCAGTTTTTATTTGAAATTATTGAATTTTAATGATGAAGAAGTAGTTACTGAACGACCTAAATATTCATTTGATACACAGTTTATAAATTTAAGCTGTATATTTTGAATTATGCTTTTTCGCCAATCATAAATTCTATTTCAGGGTGCATTTCTGTAAGGGCTTTAATAATGGTTTCCTTTGCATTTGTATGGGATATAGGGTCTATTTCATTGTGAAAGCTTAAGTCGAAAAGGATATAAGTTTTCGCATACCCTTTTGTTATGCGAAAATGTTTTACCGAAATCAGCTGGTCTATGGATTTTACAGCTTTTAGTACATCTTTATATATCGGTGTGGTTATCTTTCGGTCAACCTCAATCGGGTCTGCATGAATTGTAATTTCACAACCGAATTTTGTATGAATTTTGTCCTCAAGTTCATCAACGATATTGTGTGCGGTCATAAGGTCTATATTTGCAGGGAGTTCGGCGTGCAGAGAGGCAACTATGTGTGTTGCACCGTAGCTATGTACGAGAACATCGTGTAGGCCGAGAACTCTTTCGTCTTCCAGAACGGTCTTTTCAATTTCAGCGACAAATTCGCTGTCGGGAGCTTCTCCGATAAGTGGATTGAGGGATTCTGCAGCACTCTTAAAGCCGGCAACAATGACAAAGCAAGCAACAAGCATACCAATATATGCGTCAAGGTTTATTCCTGTGAGCATACCGATAACAATTCCAATTATGACAGCGGAGGTTGCTATGCAGTCGCTGAGGGAATCTATTGAAGTTGCGTGTAGGGCAGAGGAATTGAGTTTTTTACTGAGCTTTCTGTTGAATAGCGACATCCATAGCTTGACCAAAATAGAAAATATCAAGACGATGATTGATATAATGCTAAAATCGGTTTCTGATGGATTTATTGCGGTGTCGATAGATGAGCGGAAAAGTTCAGCTCCGACAAGCATAATCACAAGCGAGATAAGCAGACCTGTGATATATTCGATTCTGCCGTGACCATAGGGATGTTCTTGGTCGGCGGATTTTCCGGCCATTTTAAAGCCGACAAGGGTTATAACCGATGAGGCCGCGTCTGTGAGATTGTTTATAGCGTCGGCAGTGATGGATATAGCGCCGGTTAAAATACCTGTAATAAGCTTTGAAATGCAGAGAATTATATTGCATATTATTCCGACAATTCCTGCCATAGCTCCATATGAACGCCGAACTATACGATTATTTATGTTTTCGCTGTCTTTGATAAAAGTCCGAACCAAAAAATCCGTCATAATCATTCGCACCTTGTTAATAGTATAATTCTTATATTATATCATATTAAAAGTGTGAAATCAATAATTATATTGAAGATATTTTGTTTTTAGGCTTAAATATATAAATTCGAGAGAAATTAGTTTTATTTTTAAATTTGTATATGGACAAATTGCCCAATTTATAATATAATTAAGAAAGTATAGTGTATTATGATATGATTATGATTTAAAATAGTACATTTGGATAATTATTTTAAGCTTTCTCTGTTAGTAGCTATAAAAATGTAATTATCACTTAATTTAATGCTTCAAATAAAGAGAGGAAAGTTAAGATGGAGATTCAATTCACACCTATTGTAACACAGAAACAAGCGTCAGAGCTTGCAAAGGTTGCAGAGAAAATTTATTATGATTATTATGCAGGTCTTATCGGCGAAGAAAATGTCAAATATATGCTCGCAGAATATCAGACAGCTAATTCTGTTATAGAGCAAATCAGAACTCGCAAGCATAATTATTACGAAATCTTCTGTGATGGGGAATTTTGCGGATATTTCGATATAATGTATGAAGGCAGACGAGTTATTCTCGATAAAATCTATGTTAGTAAGGAATATAGAAAAAAGGGCATAGCAAGATATGTTGTTGCACATATAGAAAAGCTTTGTCAATCAGTTAATGCGAATAAGATTATCGTAGATATTCTTGTTAAGAATGAGGCTGCTTGTATAGCATATGAACACTTAGGCTTTGTTAAGCTTAAAGAGGGAGTTATGACTCTCGGAAACGGTTTCCAGACAGAATATGCTGAGATGGAAAAGAAAATAAAATAAAAATAAGGTGATTATATGGGCAAGAAGTTAAAAAACTATGTGCTTTATTTAGAAGCACTTCTTGCGGATAGGTCTAAGATAGAGGATATAGAAAAGTTAAAGCACGATATTTTGTTAGAGATTGGTTTCTGGCAACACGAAAGGCTTATACATCTTCTTATAACGATATTATTTTCGCTTTTGCTTATGTCTATGATAATAGTAAGCTTTTTCTATGCGACTATTCAATCACTTGCACTGACCTTATTGCTTTTGTGCTTAGAGATTCCATATATTCGTCACTATTATATATTAGAAAACAATACTCAAAAGTTATATCGTATTTATGAGCAGTTTGCCGAGGTCGGTGGCTGTGACGAAAAATAATTTATTCAAAGCTGAACCTTAGATGGTTCGGCTTTTTTGTTTTTAGAAAATAAAATAATAGCCATTCAGGCTCAAATATGCTATAATGTAAGTGCAATTAATCTAAAGACTTCCACAAGACAGTTAAAAGTTTCGCTCGAGGCGGCGAGCCGCCGCCCCCAATACACGGAATCGATCGACAAGTCTCGCTCGGTTGTTGGTAAGGAAAACTTGTTGACGCGGTCGAAGAAATTAGCAATGAAATACCGCTTGGTTAATAAACTTCTCCAAGACAATTAAAAGTTTCGCTCGAGCCTTTTTAAAGGCTCGCAGGGTTGAGGGACGGAGTCCCTCATGGGTTTTAAGGGCAACGCCCTTAACCTGTCTTGCCCCTAAATTTCTTTTGGTAGCAACATTAGTCAACAAGGGCGGACAAAGTCCGCACTTTAGGAACAAAGAGATGTTAAGGGCTTCGCCCTTAAGCGGCGAGCCGCTGCCCCCAAGACGCATAATCGTTCGGTAAGCCTCACTCGACATCTGCAAGGGAAGTTTATTGCTGCGAATAAAGTAATTACCAATGAGTTACCAAAGGCTCTGCCGTAGGTGACTACCTTTGGAAACCGCAAGCCTTTAAAAAGGCTTGACCTAAACTTTGAGTGTATTGGGAAAGATTGCTAACTAATCGGTAGTTCATTGGCAGTTTATTATATATAAGAGTGTTAGCAACACGCATCTTGACAAATAAACCGATAGCGTATACAATAAATAGGATATGCACACATGGATTTTATTCGGGCTTCTGCTGAGATAATGGCTTTATCTGATATGGCAGAATTTCCGAGAAAAGGAGGGGCTTGTTTGAGATATACTGAAAAAGAAGTTCTGCAATTTATCGAGGAAAACGATGTTAAGTTTGTAAGACTTATGTTTTTCGATATTTTTGGTACAACTAAAAATATTTCGATAATGGCAGATGAGCTTCCTGCTGCTTTTAAAAAGGGTGTTACCTTTAATGCTTCTGCTATTGGAGGCTTTGAGGGCTTTGACGCAGACCTTGTGCTTGTGCCGGACCCTGCAACACTTGCTGTCTTGCCGTGGCGACCACAGCACGGCAGAGTTGTAAGACTTTTCTGCACGATAACTTATCAGAACGGTGTGCCTTTTGATGCAGATGTCCGTATGGTACTTAAAAAGGCTATGAAAAGAGCCGCATCTGTCGGTCTGACCTGTAATATCGACCTTGAATGTGAATTTTATCTATTCAAGACAGATGATGACGGCAACCCTACAAAATTGCCGTATGATAACGCAGGCTATCTCGATATTGCACCGCTTGATAAGGGCGAGAATGTCCGCCGTCAGATTTGCTTCACACTCGAGCAAATGGAGATGACTCCGCTTTCATCTCATCATGAGAGAGGTCCGGGACAGAATGAAATCGACTTTATGTATTCTGACCCACTAACCGCAGCCGATAACTTCTCTATGTTTAAGGCTATGGTTAAAACTATCGCAAATTCAAACGGACTTTTTGCTTCATTTATGCCAAAGCCGCTTGATGATAAGAACGGAAACAGTATGCACATCAATGTTATGATTGAAAGATATGGCTATAACATATTCAAAAAGAAGGACGGCGAGCTTAATACAACAGCTGGTTACTTTATCGCAGGTGTGCTTAAAAGAATTTCTGAGATTACTGCTTTCCTTAATCCTATCGAAAATTCATATAAGCGTTTCAATACCGACCTCAAGGGTGGCAGTGTTGGCTGGGCTTACGGAAGTAATATGGATATAATCAGAGTTATTTCCTCTGAGCGTGATAATGCCAAGCTACAGATTATTTCGCCGGACCCTGCCTGCAACCCATATCTTGCCTTTGCGTTGATAATTAACGCAGGTCTTGATGGTGTAGAGGCTCGTGAGGAACTTCCTGCCCCTTCTGTCGGAATGAGCAAGCTTGCTTTGCCGTCATCGCTCGAATCAGCAATAAATCTTGCAGAGAAAAGCGAATTTATTAAATCAATTATTCCAGAAAAGCTTTTTGAGAGCTATATAAGCCATAAACGACAAGAGCTTGAACTTTCTAAGAGAAGTGATGAGATAAAGCTTGCAACAGACCACAAGTATTTTGAAATTCTATAAGAAATATTTCATTTAATACTTGATAGAATTATCAGGATTATGTACAATAGATAGAAAGGGTGTCGGCACTTGGACAATGTTCTTCTTGTGTCCAAATCAGAGAAAAGTACCGATTCTTTGTCGGGACTGCTTCGTGAAATCTCAAGTCCCACTATCGACATTGTAAGGAGCGGTTCGGAGGCTCGGCGAATATTACTCGAAAAAGAATACGATTTCGTTTTTATCAATACGCCGCTCACTGACGAGTTCGGTGACGGTCTGTCGATATATGTTTCCGAAAATACTCATGCAGGCGTTGTCCTGCTTGTCAAGGCAGAGATTGAGGAACAGGCAGAGGCTAAAACAGAGGACTATGGTGTTTTCGTTTTGCCAAAGCCGCTGAGCAAACATCTGATGTTTAAATCAATTAAGCTTCTTGAGGCGACAAAACACCGTCTTGAAGGAGTTCGTAAAGAAAATATCAAACTTCAGAAGAAGATTGAGGATATAAGAACAATCAACAGGGCAAAATATGTGCTTATGGAGTATCTCTCTATGAGCGAACCGCAATCGCACAGGTATCTTGAGCGACAGGCTATGGACCAGCGAATAACAAAGGTCGAGGTCGCAAAGAGAATCCTTAGCACCTATGAGAACTGATTGAGAGCTTATAGATGAGCCACAAGGCTCGAAAATTGTAGAAAATATGCTTTTAATGCAAATTGGGTAACTGCTTTGCTTAAATATACACACGAAAGGAATGGTCAAAGAATGGAACAAAAGGCATACCTTACCTTAGAGAACGGTGATGTTTTTGAGGGTTATTCTTTCGGAGCCCAAACCGAAACCACAGGAGAGCTTGTCTTTACTACTGCTATGACAGGCTATCTTGAAACACTTACCGACCCAAGCTACTATGGACAAATTGTCTGCCAGACATTTCCGCTTATTGGTAACTATGGGGTTATTAAACCTGACTTTGAAAGCAAAAAGCCGGCTTTGAAGGCTTATATCGTAAGAGAATGGTGTCAGCAACCCTCAAACTTTAGGTGTGAGGGACAGCTTGACACTTTTTTAAAGGAGGCAGGCATTCCTGCTCTCTATGGAATCGATACAAGACATCTTACGAAAATCGTTCGTGAATACGGTGTTATGAACGCTCGTATATCCTTCGAGAAGGTTTCAGAAGATGTTATCAAGAATGAAATCAAGCCTTATAAGATAGTTGATGCCGTAAAGTCCGTAACCTGCTCTGATTTTGAAACATATCAGGCAGAGGACGAGAAATTCAAGGTCGTTCTTTGGGACATCGGTGCTAAGTATAATATCAGAAGAGAGCTTGTAAAGCGTGGCTGCACAGTTACAGTCGTGCCTGCAAGCACAACAGCAGAGCAGATTAAGGCACTCAATCCTGATGGCATTATGCTCTCTAATGGTCCTGGCGACCCGGAGGAAAATGTTGAGATGATTGCCGAGCTTAAAAAGCTTTGTGACGCTAAGATTCCTACTTTCGGAATCTGCCTCGGACATCAAGTCCTCGCACTTTCACAGGGTGCTAAGACTGAAAAGCTCAAGTATGGTCATCGTGGAGCAAACCAGCCGGCTGTAGAAGTAGGCACAGGCAGAGTTTATATCACAAGCCAGAACCACGGCTATGCCGTTATCGCTTCATCTTTGCCGGCAAATGCAAAGGAAAGCTTTATTAACGCAAATGACGGTACTTGCGAGGGCGTAACATATACAGATATGCCAGCTTTTTCCGTACAGTTCCACCCGGAGGCTTGCGGTGGTCCACAGGATACATCATTCCTTTTCGATAGATTTATAAATATGATGAAGGAGGGTAAATGAGATGCCAAAGGATAAAAGTATAAAGAGAGTTATGGTTATTGGCTCGGGTCCTATCGTTATCGGACAGGCTGCCGAATTTGACTATGCAGGTACACAGGCTTGCCGTGCTCTTAAAGAGGAAGGTCTTGAGGTTATCCTCATTAACTCAAACCCGGCTACTATTATGACGGATAAGGCTATGGCTGATAAAATCTATATCGAGCCTCTTACCCTCAAGACAGTAAAGAGAATTATCAAGAAAGAAAAGCCGGACAGCCTTCTTTCCACTCTCGGCGGACAGACAGGTCTTACACTCTCTATGCAGCTTGCAAAAGAGGGCTTCCTTGAGAAAAACGGTGTTAAGCTCCTCGGTGCTAACCCTGTAACTATTGATAAAGCAGAAGACAGACAGATGTTCAAGGATACTATGGAGGAAATCGGTCAGCCGGTTATCCCTTCAACAGTTGTAAACGATGTTGAATCTGCTGTCGACTTCGCAAACGAAATCGGCTACCCTGTTATCATTCGTCCTGCATTTACACTCGGCGGTACAGGCGGCGGTATCGTTAATAACGAGGACGAGCTTCGTGAAATCACTGCAAACGGACTTGAGCTTTCTCCTATTACTCAGGTTCTTGTTGAAAAGTGCATCGCAGGCTGGAAGGAAATCGAATATGAGGTAATGCGTGATAAGAAGGGCAATGTAATTACCGTCTGCTCTATGGAAAACTTCGACCCTGTCGGCGTTCATACAGGCGATAGTATCGTTATCGCTCCAACAGTAACTCTTGCTGATAAGGAGTATCAGATGCTACGTTCAGCAGCTCTTAATATAATTTCTGCTCTTGGCGTAGAGGGTGGCTGTAACTGCCAGTTCGCTCTTAACCCTGAAACCTTTGAATACGCTGTTATTGAGGTTAACCCAAGAGTTTCCCGTTCATCTGCTCTTGCTTCTAAGGCAACAGGTTATCCTATTGCTAAGGTTGCCGCAAAGCTTGCTATCGGCTATACTCTTGATGAAATCAAGAATGCCGTTACAGGTACAACATATGCTTGCTTTGAGCCTGCACTTGACTATGTTGTTGTTAAGTTCCCTAAGTGGCCCTTCGATAAATTTGTTTATGCAAAGCGTACACTCGGCACACAGATGAAGGCAACAGGTGAGGTTATGGCTATCGCTCCTACATTCGAGCAGGCCATTATGAAAGCTGTTCGCGGTGCTGAAATCGGTCACGATACAATGGATAGCCCTAAGTTTGCCGCTCTCACAACAGAAGAACTTAGAGAAAGACTTCATGTCTGCGACGATGAGCGTTCTTTCTGCGTATATGAGGCATTGAAGCGTGGAATTACAGTTGATGAAATCCACGAGATAACTCTCATTGACGAATGGTTCTTATCTAAGCTCCTCAATATTATCGATTGCGAGCGTGAGATGGAGAATGAAAAGGGCGAGATGAGCAGAGAGCTTTATGTAAAGGCTAAGAATCTCGGTTTCCTCGACAGAACTATTGAAAAAATCACAGGCAAAAAGGTTGAAAATCCACTCGTTCCTGTCTATAAGATGGTTGATACCTGTGCCGCTGAATTTAAGGCTGAAACTCCTTACTTCTACTCTACCTTTGACAACGACAACGAGGCAGAGGCATTCATTGAGGAGCAGAACAGCGACAGAAGAACAGTTATCGTTTTCGGTTCAGGCCCTATCAGAATCGGTCAGGGTATCGAATTCGACTATGCTTCAGTTCACTGCGTATGGGCGTTGAAAGAGGCTGGCTTTGATGTTGTTATCGTAAATAACAACCCTGAAACAGTTTCTACTGACTTCGACACAGCAGACAGACTTTATTTCGAGCCACTCACAAATGAAGATGTTATGGGCATTATCAACACAGAAAAGCCATATGGCGTTGTTGTTGCCTTCGGTGGTCAGACAGCTATTAAGCTTACAAAATACCTCAGCGACCACGGCGTAAATATCCTCGGAACATCTGCTGACAGCATTGATATGGCAGAGGACAGAGAACGCTTTGATGAGCTTCTCGAAATGCATCATGTCGCTCGTCCTCAGGGCTATACAGTTATGACAACAGACGAGGCTCTCGATGTTGCAAATAAAATTGGCTATCCTGTACTTATGCGTCCATCATATGTTCTTGGCGGTCAGAATATGATTATTGCCTTTAATGATGACGATATTAAGGAATATATGGCTATCATTCTCGCACAGAATATCGAAAATCCAATCCTCATAGATAAATACCTTATGGGTATCGAACTTGAGATTGACGCTATCTGCGATGGTGAGGATATTCTTATTCCTGGTATTATGGAACATGTTGAGAGAACGGGTATCCACTCAGGTGACTCTATTGCTGTATATCCGGCTTGGAACATCGGCGATGAGATGACTCAAACAATCATTGAAACCTCTAAGAATCTTGCAGTTTCACTCAGAACAAAGGGACTTGTCAATATTCAGTATCTTATCTATCATGATAGACTTTATGTTATCGAGGTTAACCCTCGTTCTTCAAGAACTATCCCATATATCAGTAAGGTTACAGGCGTACCTATGGTAGACCTCGCAACTCGTGCTATGCTCGGCGAAAAGCTTGCAGATATGGGCTGGGGAACAGGTCTTTATAAGAAAGCTCCTTACTTTGCAGTTAAGGTACCTGTATTCTCATTCGAGAAGCTTATAAATGTTGATAACCACTTAGGCCCTGAAATGAAATCCACAGGTGAGGTTCTCGGTGTTGCTAATACACTTGAAGAAGCTCTCTATAAAGGACTTATCGCAGCAGGCTACAAGATGAAAAAGCACGGCGGTGTATTCATCACTGTAAGAAATTCCGACAAGAACGAAGTCGGTCAGCTTGCAAGAAAGTATGCAGACCTCGGATTTACAATCTATGCAACAGTCGGTACTGCAAGGGTTATCAAGGATTACGGCATAGACGCTATTGTTGTTCCTAAAATTCACGATAACGCTAAGGAAAATACTCTCACACTTATCGAGAGCGGTATCATCAACTATGTTATCTCTACATCTTCTAAGGGCAGAATTCCTACAAGAGATAGTGTTAAGATTCGCCGTAAGACAGTTGAAAGAAATATTCCTTGCCTTACTTCTATCGACACTGCAAACGCACTCGCAGAATGCCTAAAGAGTAAGTATTCTGAGGAAAGCACAGAGCTAGTCAACCTCAACGATATGAGAAGTGAAAAGGTTAAGCTCCATTTCACAAAGATGCAAGGCATAGGCAATGACTATATTTATTTCAATACATTTAACCAGAAGATTAACAATCCGGAAGGACTTAGTATAAGACTTTCCGACAGACATTTCGGAATCGGCGGTGACGGCGTTATCCTCATAGGCCCATCTGATGTTGCAGACGCTAAGATGAGTATGTTCAACCTCGATGGCAGTGAGGGTAAGATGTGCGGAAACGGTATCCGTTGCGTTGCAAAGTTCCTCTTTGATAACGGTATGGTTCAGGGCGATACGGCAACAGTTGAAACCCTTAGCGGTATCAAGAAACTCAAAGTATATAAGCAAGATGGCTTAGTCAACAGAGTAAGAGTTGATATGGGCAAGGCAGAGCTTAACCCTAAGAATATCCCTGTTGCTATGGATAAGACCAAGATTATCAATGAGCCAGCCTTTATAGATGGCGTTGAATATAAAATCACCTGCGTTTCTATGGGTAACCCACACTGCGTAGTATTCTGCGATAATATAGACAGCCTTGATATAGATAAGGTAGGCCCTGCATTCGAGAATAGCCCACTCTTCCCAGAGAGAGTAAACGCAGAGTTTGTTAAGGTAGTTGACAGCAACACAATCCGTATGAGAGTATGGGAGCGTGGCAGCGGCGAAACCTGGGCTTGCGGTACAGGTGCTTGTGCGGTTGCAGTTGCAGCGGTTGAGAACGGCTATTGCAAAAAGAATGAGGACATCACTGTTAAGCTAAAGGGTGGCGACCTCGTTATTAAGTATACAGATGACGCAGTTTTCCTCACAGGTAATGCAGAAACAGTATTTGAAGGAGAAGTAGAGCTATGACGACAAAGTATATTTTCGTTACAGGCGGAGTTGTTTCGGGTCTTGGTAAGGGTATAACAGCAGCTTCTCTCGGACGACTTCTCAAGGCAAGAGGACTTAAAATTGCAGCACAGAAGCTCGATCCGTATATAAATGTTGACCCGGGCACAATGAGTCCATATCAGCATGGAGAGGTTTATGTCACAGAGGACGGTGCAGAAACCGACCTCGACCTCGGTCACTATGAGCGCTTTATAGATGAAAACCTCAACAGATTCTCAAATCTTACTACAGGTAAGGTTTACTCAAATGTTCTGGAGAAAGAGCGTAACGGCGAATATCTCGGCGAGACTGTTCAGGTTATTCCTCATGTTACAAACGAAATAAAGGAATTTATCTACGCTGTCGGTAAGCACTCTGACGCTGATGTTGTTATCACAGAAATCGGTGGTACAGTCGGCGATATAGAGAGCCAGCCTTTCCTTGAGGCGATAAGACAGGTTTCTCTCGAGGTTGGTCTTGAGAATAGTTTGTTTATTCACGTTTGCCTTGTACCTTATATAAAGGGTAGCGAGGAGCATAAATCCAAACCGGCACAGCATTCCGCAAAGGAGCTTCGTTCTCTCGGAATCAACCCTGATATTCTCGTTCTCCGTTGCGATGAACCGCTCGAGGAAAGCATTTTCAAGAAGATAGCAATGTTCTGCAATGTTAAGCCGGATTGCGTTATTGAAAATATAACTCTCCCTGTTCTTTATGAAGCACCTATGATGCTTGAAAAGAATAATTTCTCCGATATTGTCTGCTGTGAGCTTGGAATAAATCTTCCGGCCGGCGATATGTCTGAGTGGGAAAAAATGCTCGAAAGAATCAAAAATAGCGCAAAGACTGTCAGAATAGCTCTTGTCGGTAAGTATGTTCAGCTTCACGACGCTTATTTGTCGGTTGCCGAAGCATTAAGACATGCAGGCTATGAGAATAGTGCTGTTGTAGATATTAAGTGGGTTGACGCAGAGCTTGTCACAGAATATACAGTCAATGAACTTCTCGGCGATTGTGACGGCATACTCGTTCCTGGTGGCTTTGGCGACAGAGGCGTTCAGGGCAAAATCAATGCCGCAAAATATGCTCGTGAAAACGATGTTCCATATTTCGGTATTTGTCTTGGTATGCAGACCGCTGTTATAGAGTTTGCTCGCCATAAGCTCGGCTTTAAGCACGCAAATTCAAGCGAGTTTGATAAGGATACAGAATATCCTGTAATCGACCTTATGCCAGACCAACAAGGAAATATTCCGCTCGGCGGAACAATGCGTCTCGGAGCATATCCTTGCAAGGTTCACCCTAATTCAATTATGGAAAGAGCCTACGGCAAGCCGGAGGTTGCAGAGCGACACAGACACCGCTATGAATTCAACAACAAATATCGTGATATATTTGAAGAGAACGGTATGGTCTTCACAGGCACATCTCCTAATGGCTTGCTTGTAGAGGCTGTTGAGATTCCTGCGAATAAATTCTATATCGGTGTTCAGTATCACCCAGAGTTCAAGAGCCGTCCAAACAAGGCTCACCCGATATTCAGAGAGTTCATCAAGGCTTCTTTAGAGAATAGGGAAGCAAAGTAGGGGAGAACTTGTTCGCTTGCTCGGAAGTTTGAAAGCAACATTAGTTAATAAGGGCGGACAAAGTCCGCCCTTTGGGGGCAAAGAGATGTTAAGGGCGTTGCCCTTAAAACCCACCAAAGGCTCCGCCTTTGGAAACTGCAAGCTTTTGAAAAAGCTTGAGCAAAACTTTTGAGTGTCTTAGAGAAGTGCGTTAGCTAAGCGGTAGCTCATTGGGAATTTCCCAGACTGCGTCAATAAACTTCCCTTGGTGGTGGCGGCTCGCCACCGAACTATGTTCGCCCGTTCGGTAGCTCATTGGGAATTTCCTCGACCGCGTCAACTATCTTACCACGCTCACTACGAGCGAGACTTGTCGAGCGATTCCGCGTCTTGTCCTGTGCGGTCACGCACCGCGTCTTGGCGGTGGCGGCTCGCCACCGCCCTTAACAACAAATTATTATAAAGGTGGTTAGTAAAATGCCAAAGTTAAACGAAAATTATCTTAAACTCGAAAAGAATTATCTTTTTATCAATATTGCTAAGAAGATTAACGAGTATATCAAAAATAATCCTGATAAAAAGGATAGAATTATCCGTATGGGTATCGGTGATGTTACCCTGCCTATCGCACCTTGCGTTGTTGAAGCAGTTAAAAAGGGTGCTGACGAAATGGGCGTTAAGGAAACCTTTAAGGGCTATGAGGATAGCGGTACAGGCTACGACTTCCTGAAAGAGGCTGTTGCTGGCTACTACAAGAGCTTTGGCGTTGACATTGCCACTGACGAAATCAGAATAAGCGACGGTGCGAAGTCTGACTGCGGAAACATTGTTGATATTTTTGGCGATGATAATGTTGTGCTTATCACAGACCCGGCATATCCTGTTTATGTAGATTCTAACCTTATGAACGGCAGAAAGGTTATCTATGCTGATTCTACTGAGGAAAACGGCTTCTCCGCTGTTCCGGACCCATCAGTTCACGCTGATATTATCTACCTTTGCTCACCGAATAACCCAACAGGTGCAGCTTTCAAGACAAGCGAACTCAAGGCTTGGATTGATTATGCTATTGCAAACGAAGCTGTTATTATCTACGACGCAGCTTACGAAGCATTCATCACAGAGGACGATGTTCCGAGAAGTATCTTTGCCGTAGAGGGTGCAAGAAAGTGTGCTATTGAGATATGCTCACTCTCTAAAACAGCAGGCTTCACAGGTATGCGTTGCGGATATACAGTTATCCCGAATGAACTTGAGTTCAAGGCTTCTAATGGCGAAGTCGTTAAAATTTCACAGCTTTGGGGCAGACGAGAGGGCAGTAAGTTCAATGGTGTTTCATACCCTGTTCAGTGTGGTGCTGCCGCTGTATTCTCTGAGGAAGGTCAGAAGCAGTGCAAAATTAACCTCGAATACTACAAGGAAAATGCCCGTATCATCGCAGAAACTCTCGATGAACTCGGTATCTGGTATTCAGGCGGTAAGAACTCCCCATATATCTGGCTTCGTTGCCCGAACGACATGAAGTCTTGGGATTTCTTCGATTTGCTCCTTGAGAAGGCTAATGTTGTCGGCACACCAGGTGCAGGCTTTGGTAAGAATGGCGAAGGCTATTTCCGCCTTACATCATTCGGCGACAGAGATAAGACAATAGAGGCTATGGCAAGAGTTAAAGAGCTTATCAAGAGCCTTTAATTAAATAAAAATTATTCCCGGCAGGCTGATATGGTCTGTCGGGATTTTTTTGTCTGTATTCAGCAAAATAGTAAATATTTTCAAAGCAGTCTAAGCCGATAGGGTTGCAGGTGATACCCTCGGAAATATTACAGCTTAAAAAGGCATAAAATAGAATGCTGCTGTTTACGCTCTTTTAGCGTTCAGTAGCCTTTGTTTTTTCGCAATAGTAGACAAATCGACTTTTTTAGGTATAAAAAATCAAGCCCATTTCCGAAGAAAGGCTTGATTAAGTGGTTAAGTTTACTGCTAACATACTCATATTCAGACGCGTGAAGATAACTTAAAACAGAAAATGCCCCGCACGCGTAATGCGTGTCGAGGCACTCGACTGGAGCTGATAGGCAGGCTCGAACTGCCGACCTCATCCTTACCAATGTTATTTGTACCGTTTTGTGATGTTTTGCAATGTGTAGAAAATGGCTTGTTTATGCGGTTTTTATACTGTTATAATGATGTAAACCTTTTTAATTTCAATAAAATAAAGACCAAGTAAAGACCAAATAAAGACCAAAAATAAAAGCTACTCTTACAAGTAGCCTTTATTTTATGCCTTTTTAAGTTGTAAATCACTTACAATATTGCCGAGGGTATCACCTGCCACCCTGTCGGCTTCCTCTATGGCGTGGACGTATCTATTTGTTGTGGTTATTTGAGCGTGTCCCAGTCGAGCAGATACATTCTTGATATTAGCACCGCTCACGAGTAGTAAGGTTGCCGAAGTGTGTCGGAGTGCGTGGAACTTCTTGTGCGGTAGTCCGTTTCTTTTCAGGAAGTCCGAAAACATAAGTGTTGGTGAAGTTGGATATATAACGCTTCCGTCACTTTGGATAAATACCCAGTTAGCACCTTTCCAAGCTGTGCCGAGCTTTAAGCGTATTTCCGCCTGTTGTGCCTGCCAACGCTTCAATAGCTTTATGCAGTATTCAGGAATAGCCACTTTTCGGCTTTCGTGTGTCTTTGTGTCCTTAGTTTGAATAGGTTCACCCTTGATTTTATAAAGACTCTTGCTAATGTGTATAGTCCGCTCATTGAAATTTATATCCGACCATTCGAGAGCGGCAAGCTCCCCACGCCTGCACCCTGTATTTATTGCAAGGTGTATAAGAACTTGAAACATAAGCGGTTCATTATCCAAACATTGGAGCATTTCTGCAAGCTCTTCCTTGCTATATATTTCTGTTGTCTGCTCTCCCATTGCGGGGAGCTTTATTTTTTGGCTATCGGCGGGATTTGAAGCAATCAGTTCAAGCCTGTAAGCATTGTGTAGAATAGATTGAAGCACAACATAGTAACGGCGTACTGTCGCAGGTTTATAGGGCTTTCCCTTGCCGTCAAGGCGGTATTCTCCAGAAGTAAGAGCATTAACGAATTTCTGAATGTGCAGGGGCTTAATATCCTTTAATTTCAGATGACCGAGAGCGGGGATAATTAGTTCCCGAATAATACGCTTATAATTCTCAAGCGTGGTTACTGAAATCTCGCCCTGAACATTTTCGAGGTATTGAGGAATGAAGTCCGCAAGTCTAAGACTTCCGCAGGCTGAAACTGTTCCATTTTGTACCCGTTCTTCAAAAAGCGTTGCCTGCTTTTTAACTTCCTTTTCAATCTGCCTTGCAGTCATTCCATTTTCAGGCTTCCAAGTCATAGACTGAACTAATTGTTTTCCGCTCACATCATAACCACAAGATACCCTTATACGGTAGCTGTCACCTCTTTTGGTTATCGTTGCCATTGCTTTCACCGTCCTTAAAATGGTAAATCATCGTCGCTTATTATTGATAACTTGCTATTATCGACAATTTGTTTTATTTTGTTTTTGTTAATTACTTTCCCACTATCTGTTATTAAAATTTTATCACTGTATTTTTTTATCAAACCATTGATTAAATCGTTTTTCATTTCGGGAGTCATTAACTTGGTTATTTGTTCCATTCGCTGAATAGAACTGTATTCATCAATAAATAATTTTATATTACTTGGTATTTCAGCATTCAAATAACATAATGTTTCAGCAAAATTTGTTTTAGTATTTGCTGTTATATCGAACTTGTCCATTAAATTCAATATATTTAACAATATAGTTGCTGTTTCGCTTCCGCCTGTGTTTACTTTTTTCTCTATTCCACATAACCAGTCAAGCGAAACGCCAAGAGCAACCGCAATTTTTGCAGCACTTTCAAGCGTTGGAGCTTTTGTCCCCTTTTCGTAATATGATATTGCAGTAGATGTAACTCCCGACTTTTCGGATAACTCTTTATAATTTAGCTTTGCCGCTTGCCTTGTTTCGGTTAATCTTTCAGAAAATATTTTCAAATCCATAAAAACACACCTTTTACATCTTTTCTTTTATTTTATATTTTATTTTTGAATAAGTCAATAAAAAAAGAAAAATATTTTTTTCTTTTATAATTGAAATTTATAGAAAAATATTTCGCTTTTTGCGAAAAAATTCGCCTTTTTAGAAAAAATATTGATATTTTAATTAAAATATAGCTAAGCTATAAAAAACTAACAAATGTTGACAAACAAAAAAGTAGAGAGTATAATAAAATAAAAAGAAAAGAGGTGATTTTAATGTTGGATTTATCCAAGTTAACAGATAAAGAAAAAGCGGTTGTACTTGCAAGGCGTGAGTATATGCGAAAGTGGAGAACTGCAAACCCTGACAAACAAAAAGAATACAGCGACCGATTTTTTGAAAAACAGATGAAGGAACAGCAGAAGAAAAATTTATTACAATCTTAATGATTGAATAGTTAAGTTTATACAATCTAAGGCACAAATAAAGCCGTCTAAGGTGCTGCAACACCCCAAACGGCAAAAGAAAAGCGAACCCATACGAAAAAATCCGCTCTCGGTTATATTTTAACATTCGGGAGCGGTTTTGTAAATCTTAAAACTGAAAGGATTGACTAAAAAATTATGGAAAACAATACATCAGCCTATAAAAATTACATACCACAAGTAGAACCTTATACCGTTCCCAGAGTTATAGGCATTAAGCAAGCCGCCGCTGAATTTGGCATATCTGAATATGCTATCCGCCGTTGGATAAAGTCGGGACAGCTCCCAGTAATAACCTGTGGCAAGCGTTTTCTTGTAAATTGCACTGTGCTTTCTAAGTTTTTAGAAAACAGCTCTCGCTTTCAAGCTGACAAGCCTAAGCATGTTGCTATTGATGATAAGGGGCAGATATATTCCGCTCTCGATATGACCGCACAACGCAAGCATAGCAGTAAAATTAGACCTATTTATTAAGGCGGTGTCAGCTTGAACAATAAAGAAAAAATAGAGCAAATACAAAAAACTGCTTTAGAAGATATTTTAGACCTACAAGAATACAAAGCCCTAAAACCATTTTTATACAAAGGCAGAGAAAATGCAATACCGCTCACCGAACATTTTTCGGAGCTTGAAAACAAGGGTGTTAGTATTGATATTATAAATGCTTTAGCCGAAAAACTTTGTCTTTACGGAAATATCGAGAAAGGCTTTTATCTCCCGAGTGACAGCGATTTTGAATACGAAACCGCCCTTAAATCAGCCGAGAAAAATGTTCTTGACGAGAACGTCAGAAAATATATAAGGTCGTTAGAAAGTATAGAGGAAATACAAGATTTTCAGGCTGAAATTTCAGAATTTGCGATTAAGCAAAAACACAAGAAAGATTTAACCGACTTGGTGAAGACAGCTATTACACAGCTTAAAAAACGAATAAGGGAATACGAGCAAGCCGAACGAATGGAAAAATACAGACAGCAACGCTCAAGGCGAGAATCAAGACTTCCTGACTGGGCATACCTTGACAACAAGGACAGACCACGCATAGACGAAAGGCTTTACATAGAACACCTTATAAATGAATGTGGCGAGGTGCGTTGCTGGAACGGTAAGCTGAGAACACTAAAGGGCTTGTTTCGTGACAATGAAGCTCTTAATCTTATTCAGAATGAAATTTCACAAGTAATAAACTATAAGATTGCAAATACTGCTTGTGATATTCTCAAGGCTCTTAAAAATCGTTGTTACTGCGAAGAACCGCCGCTCGACAGAAAACACATATATTTTCAGAATGGAACTCTTAAAGTTGATGATAAAGGCTTATTTACTGTTTTTTCAGAGCAAAAAGAATTTTGCAGAAACAGACTTTTAACTAACTACAATCCGAACGCACCCGAGCCGAAAATGTTCCTTAAATATATGAACGACCTCTACACTTCCGAACAGATACGCACAATAAAGCAGTATTTGGGCTATTGCTTTATACCGACAAACAGACTGCAAATATGCTTGCATATTTACGGTTTAGGCGGTAGCGGTAAGAGCCAGTTGGGCGGCATTATGGCGAAAATTTTCGGTGAAGAAAACAGCACTATTGATAAAATATCCAAGCTCGGAAAGACTTTCGGGGCGGCGAATATCGAAAATAAGCTGCTTTTTATCGACGATGATGTAACAGAGCAGGCACTTGAAAGGACTGAATTTTTTAAGTCTATTGTTACCGCTCCCGATGACGTCAAGCAGGAGTTTGAAGCCAAGTACAAGCAGGAAAATCGCATAATGCCTTATTCAAGGTTTCTTACCTTTGGAAATTTCACTTTCCGCAGTCTTTACGATAATACAGACGGTTTTTATAGGAGAATATTGGTTCTTGAATGTAAGCCTGCTCCTGTCGACCGCCAAAAGATAAAGAATCTTGATGAGAAAATTTTCAGAAGTGAAGCCGAAAGCATTGTTAAATGGTGCGTTGAGGGCTTAAACGATTTAATACAAAACGATTGGGAGCTGTATATTTCTGACAGCGTTAAAACTCATTCAGATAACCTGAAATATTCCGATGACAGCGTAGAACAATACATAACCGAGAGCGGAAATGTTTGCAGAGGTGCAGGATACAGAATAGCAACTTGCGACCTTTTTCAGGATTATTGCCAATTTTGCGAGGATAACTCTCTTATAGCAGTAAAGCAAAGAACTTTTGCACAAACTCTTAAAGAAAGAGTGGGAAAGTATAAAATCAACCCAACAAACCACACCAACAAAATAAGGGATAACAGAGAAGTTAGGGGCTTTGTGGGCATAGCCTTAAAAAATACCGATAATATATATTGATTGTTTCGGACACTTTATAAATTCTGTTTCGGACACATAAAACGCCGTTTCGGACACTTCTCGGACACTTTGAAAATACCTTTAACACCGCATAAATACTCGGCTTTTTAACATTTCGGACATATGGACACTTAAAAAACTATTCTCTATTATATAGCAAAAAAAATCTCTATATACACTTTTATTCAAGTATGTGTGTTTTTTTATTTATATATTATATATAGTTTTCGGGTAGCGTCCGAAGCGTCCAAGTGTCCGAACCCCAGTATTTATGCGGATTTACAAGTTTTTTAAGTGTCCTGCAAGTGTCCGAAAGTGTCCGAAAATACCAATTACTGGAATACACAGCAGGAAAGGACTAATTATTTATGACAGAAAATATAAATATTTGGAAATTAAACCGAGGAATTAGAAAGGCAAAGAAAAGTCTTGAGCGTAAGCATAAAGATGAATTTATACCATATAGAGCAAGTCTTAGGCTTATGTGTGAAAAATATGCAATGCCTGAATATTTTACCCCTATTCGCAATAGAATTTATAATGAAGCAGACAAAAACGAGCTAAAAATGGACTATATTTACATTAGCTTAAATGACCTTGAAGATATATATTTAGACAGCACAAGCATAATTGCTTTTTGGGATATTCTCAAAGGTTATTTTGACATAGAGTTTTTAAAAGAATTCAGGCATTGGTTATCATCTATGAATAATGAGGAAAAATTCTACTGGGATTTTACCAAAGCAATAAAAACAGCGAAAATATCTCAGCTTGAAGAGCATAAACAAGCGTATGAAAAATATAATAAGGTAAATAAAACTGATATGTGTAACAGGCTTTTAGCTATTGTAAATTCTGAAATTGACCGCCGAAAACTGTTCAAGCTCATAAAGCTTTAATATTTCAGCACAGCTCTTTTATAGGGCTGTGTTTTTCTTTTCCGCTCTCAAATTATTGGAATATATTGGAGTATGTTGGAGTATGTTGGAGAATGTTGGAGTATGAGAGCGGTATAGTTTTAGTTCAGTTTTTAATCGAACCAAGAGCGAACCAAGAGCCAAGCTCCAGGATTGAAGCCGTGAGGAAGCCGAGAGATAAAGACTATAAAGACCGCTCTCGTTGATGATAGTAGCTTCACCTTGACGGCCTAACTTAAAGTTAGACCGTTCTCGTTGATGATGTACATTCCATAATTTGATGTTTTCAAGGTTGCCATTTCGTCCGCCTTTGCTTACAGGCACATTCCCATTTTGGGAATCTGTCGCTTAATAACATCTTGTAGGAGTCATTAAAACAGTGATACCTTTACAACTCATTCCCTCAACACTAATAATTAACCAGCCGAACGAAATTCGTACGCTTGGTATAACAAGACCGCAGGGCGGTGTTTCAAAGACTGTCACCCTCCTCACCGAGAGCGGATACCTAATGCTTATATAGAATAGTCCTATTTTGCCCATAATTGGCTTGAGAGCGGTTTTATATAATAATCAAGATAATTTAATGCTAAATTCAGCATAGGCTTACAGTGGCTATTAACGGCAAAAGAATGCTTTCCGAAAAAGCGGAAACCATTCCGACAGTCCATACGAATTTGTGGGCAACTATTTAACTTAATAATTTCGTACGAAATCCATACGAAGTTATTGAGAGTCCGCCGAGCGGACTCCTCAAAATTGAGGACTGCTGAAAGTTTAGCAGTGAAAACTTGAGGACGGCTCAAAATTGAGCCGTAAAAACTTGAGAAAACCTGAAATAATTTGACATCAAGGTATATAGTGTTTTACGACCTACCATTTTAACCCGCTCATTTTTGAGCGAAACACCTAACTTGAAGTTAGAGCGTTAGAGTGTAGATTGAATCACCTACCCCTTATATAGTGGTATCAGTTTAGCTCATATAAATAATAACAATTAATAACAATAGAATAGCCCTATTTCGTCCAGAATTGGCTTGAGAGCGGTTTTATATAACATTCAAGAAAGAAATACGGTTAAATTCAATCTAAGCTCACAAGGGCTATAAACAGCAAAAGAACGCTGTACGAAAAATGTACGGCGTTCCGACAGCTTCCCCTAATTCTGGGGAAACCTATTCATTTTCAGATGTACGAATTTCGTTCGGCTGGCTACCGCATTTCACCGTAGCCTTAACCCGCTAATTTTTAAGCAAGTTGGATATTGTTTGTGGAATAGCTCTATTTTGCCCAGAATTGCCCTGTAACGCATTTTATTCAGATTTTCATATAATTTACCTCTGAACACATCAAGTCGTTTGTGAGGCTTTAAAGCCAAATTATAAACAAGTGCAAGTCTTGAAAATAAATGGCGTTTTTTTCGTGCAACTTCATAAATAAGCATAAGTCTTGTAAATAAAAGGAGTTTTTTCCACAGAACAGAGCCGCCCGATGTGGCTATACCTTTGCGGAAACTTTTCAGCCTGCCCCCTTACCTCCAGTAAAGCCGAGAGCGGTATAATTCCGCTCCCAATAAACAAAGAAAAGAGCGACAAGCCGAAGCCTACCGCTCTCAAAAATACTGCTTTTTACAGCATTTTTTAAACTATCTTATCAAGATTATCCCAGTCAATCTCATTAGCGGAAATATATCCGCTTTGCTCTGCTTCCTCAATCTCTTTGCGTTCCTTTGGTGTTACCTTTGTAAAATCAGGATCCCACGCAAGTACCAATTTTTTGATAAGCTCATATGCTAAATCTTTGTCACTATCCGGAAGCATATCAATCATTTCAGCTATTTGTGCAGTCTTAGCAGTCATAAATAAAACCTCCTATTTATAAATATCACCACGAGAGCCAATGTCAATAATATATACAATTTCAATTTCGCCATTAACTCCGTATTTATATATTACTCTATACTTTCCAACTCTAAGCCTTTGCCTACCGTCATTATACCCTTTCATAACTTTTATATCACCTTGTGGCGGTGATAAAGTCAATCCTTTTATAGCTTCTCTTATTCTTTTAACGGTTGATTTTTCAGTCTTAGAAAGAAATTTAAGTGAACTCTTTGAATATACTATCTCCACTATCTTACTCCTCTCCGCTCTCACGCTGAATAGTTTCGTCAATAGCTCTCTTGATAAAGCCGTTCAGGCTCTCGCCCTTGCGGTCGGCGTGGGCTTGTATTGTGGCTTTAGAACCCTTTTTCACTCTAACCTTAATTTCGTCATAGGCTTTTGCGTTATATTTGGCTACTGCTTTTCTTTGCGATTCTGATATTGACATTTTAACGCCACCTTTCCTATTTTACATAAATAATTATATCATAATTGTTATACTGTGTCCAGTAGCAAAATGCACAAATTGTACCCAGTATATTCGTTAATTATACCGATTGAATAATAATGGGTACAGTAGTATAATATAGACAGTTAAGGAAACCGAGAGCGGAAAGAGGTGCTTAAAATGTTCAACCGTTCAATTATTTGCAAGACTGCTAATAAGCTAAGAAAAAACGGATATACACTTTCACAAGCGTTCAGAATGTCGTGGAAGCTTGCCAAAGCTAAGGCGGTTGTAAAGGTTGCAGGCGTTAGCATAGGCAATAGACAAAGAGCTATTGAACATCTTAGAGAATATGCCCTCGATTCAATCAAGGTTACCTTGACAAGAGAGAAAGCCAACACACACGATAGCAACGCAATAGCTGTTAATATATCCGTAAATGCTTCACAGCCTGTGAAAGTTGGGTATATTCCCGCTCCCGTAGCCTCCTTGCTTAGTGGTGTTATAGACACCATATCGGGCATTAAGGCAAGCGTACAGGCTATTACAGGCGGTTACTATGAGGATATGCTTAGTGGTTTAAGGCTTTCGCTGTCATTCTGAAAGGGGTCACGTTTCAAATGATACCCTTGAAAGGAGATGAATATATTATATGCAAAGTCTAATACTTAGCCCACAGGATATAGCTACGCTTCTGCTATTGAATGTTGCTGTGCTTAATGTCATTGAGGGCAATATGTCAGAAGATGTTATTGACGAGCTTAAAACCTTGCAATCAGAGTTAGAACAAATACTTTACAAAGACGGAAGCCCTGTATTTCAAATGTGAGAAAATGTTAGAGAATTTGAAAGGAGTTTTAGAAAATGGATTTAAAAACACGAAATGAACTTGAAAATTTACTTGTAGAATTTAGCGGGGTTAATCAGCTTATGCTAATGCTTTCCGATTGTGCTTTAGAGGGCTGCAATTCAATGGATTACTACCCTAACGGAATTAGCAGTATATCAACACTTGCAAACAACTGTTATAATAAACTAAGAGCAATCGTATATGGCAATGATGAATAATCTTCTAAGCTGTCGCAATAGCGGCGGCTTTTTTGCTACTATCCCCCCGAGGGAGAGCGGAGTTATTACCTGAATTTCTGACACCTGACAGGCGCCTATTTAAGCACAAATAATTCCCAAAATGAGAAAACAAAGACCAAATAAAGACCAAATTCATATTTTTAGGCATAAAAAAATCAAGCCCACTTGCGAAGAAAGGCTTGATTAAGCGGTTTTTAATGGAGCTGATAGGCAGGCTCGAACTGCCGACCTCATCCTTACCAAGGATGCGCTCTGCCGCCTGAGCTATACCAGCAAAATTGGCGACCCGGATCGGGTTCGAACCGACGACCTCTAGCGTGACAGGCTAGCGTTCTAACCAACTGAACTACCGGGCCAAATGGCAGGGGCAGAAGGACTTGAACCCTCGGCACGCGGTTTTGGAGACCGCTGCTCTACCAACTGAGCTATACCCCTATGTGAGCCGAATATAATATTATCATATTCGGCGTAGTTTGTCAAGAATTTTTTGAGATATTTTATATAATGAAGACTGAGAAATTATCCTGCAGCTTTAGCCTTATCGGAGAACATAAGAGTTAAGGTTTCGTAATCGCAGTCACCGGATTGCTTGAGTTTGTTGGCTTTTTGGAAAGCCTTTACGGACTTTTGAGTGACTTCTCCGTAGTAACCGGACTTTTCTTCTTTGAAGTATCCGAGAACCTCAAGGCGATTTTGAACCTTCTTGATATCGTCCTCAATGTCGCCGAACTCAAAGAACATATCTTTAGTTATTTTTAAGGAAGTATCGGCTTTAACCTTTGTGGTATTAGCTTTGCTTGATTCAGCTTTACTTGATTCGGCCTTGCTTGATTCGGTCTTGCTTGATTCAGCCTTGCTTGATTCGGTCTTGCTTGATTCAGCTTTGCTTGATTCGGTCTTGCTTGATTCAGCTTTGCTTGACTCGGCCTTACTCGATTCATCTTTCTTTGTGGGGTCTTCCGGATTGATAGAAACCGAAGGATACATAATTTCAATCATATCCGTAAGAGCTTCTACAAGAGAATTTCCCTGACGAGAAAAAAGCTTTGATGAAAGCTCATAAACCTGTTTATTCTTAACGGCAGAAAAGTCTTTGAAAAGCTCGCTTTTCATAATCTTATCTTTAACGCCTATATCACAGAAGATATATTGCGGATTTGCAAGCTTTAGTGCATTGAAAGCCTCGTCATCAGCAACACCGGCTTTGCAGACATTAACGGCATTGAGATATTCAAAGAGCTTGCCAGAAGGCGTATCGTCCTTGAGTGAAGTGCCTTTTTCGTCATATAGATAGCAAGCAGTTACAAGAACCTTGCTTTCTGGAATGAGTCTTTGTAGGTCGTCCATAGTTACAGAGAGAGTTTCGGCTCTTTCCTCACCGATTTCTCTGCCTGTTGTTTCGCCTGCCATAACCGCACCAACATTTCCGAAAAGGTCGCTGATACCGCTCATACTTGTCGCAGGAACGAAGGTGATTACTGTAAATCCCGATTCGTTCAGCTTAGTAAGCTGTTCCTTTGGCATATCGCTGTCGGCAAATATAACGTCAGGGCTTAGTGCAGAAATCTTTTCGAGGTCGGGTTTTAGCTTAGAGCCGACCGTTTTGACGCCTGAAATTTCTTCCTGAGTACACTCATCAGATCTACCCTCTATCTTCTTGATAAATCCGCAGGAAACGAGAATATCTGCAATAGAATCCGAAAGTACGACAACTCTGTCGGGGGCTTTACTTATTGTAATGTTGGCCAATTTCACAGGATATTCTTCAGAACGGTTTGAATTACAAGCCGCCGCTGAAAGCACCATACCTGCCGCAAGTGCCAGTGCAACAATTTTCTTAAACATTTTACATTTCCTTTCTGAAAAAGGTTAATTGTTTTTAAGCTGTCTTGCCTCTGCTATAGCGACAAATTGCTTTGCACATCTCGGAGAACGACCGCCACGTTCCAAAGCCCACTGTTCAGCCTCGTTTTCAAGGGTTTCTATATCTATTTCAAGACCTTTTTCATTTGCAAGTGAACGAACAATCTCAAGATAGTTTTCTTTATCAGGAACGCTGAAATTAACTGCAAGACCAAATCTATCGGAGAGCGAGAGGGTTTCTTGCATAGTATCATTTCTGTGCATATCGTCGTTGCCTCTGTCAGAATAGGTTTCTTTAATGAGGTGACGGCGGTTAGATGTTGCATAAATGAGAGTATTGTCAGGGCGAGCCGCAAGACCGCCCTCAAGAACAGCCTTGAGCTGTGCATAAGTTTTATCGTCAGTAGAGAACGAAAGGTCATCTATGAAGATGATAAATTTAAGCGGTAGGGCCGCAATTTTGTCTACAAGTATAGGAAAGTCTCCGAGCCTGTCCTTAGGCATTTCTACCATTCTAAGACCGTCCTTATAGAATTCATTGAGGATAGCCTTTACAGTTGAGGACTTGCCTGTTCCTCTGTCGCCATAGAGCAAACAGTTATTGCAGTGTATGCCGTTAAGGAAAGCCTTAGTGTTATCAACAACAAGCCCACGCTGTATCTCGTAGCCCTTGAGTGAGGAAATAGAGATTTTATCAGGGTGTACGACAGGTTCAATACTGCCGTTTCTCCATATAAAGGCTCTGTATCTTGCAAACATACCACAGCCATTTTTTGCATAATAATTTACAAGCCTGTCTACACATTCTCTTAGAGTAGCAAATTCCTCACAAGGCTTACCAGTACCCCATCTTGGCAACGAATGTTCAAAAGAACCAAGCTCATCTCTGTGTTCGTAGCCGAGAAGAATTTGTTCAGGGGTAATTCGGCTAATTTTAATGATAGCGGCAATATCACGCTTAGTTGCGGATAAAGCCTCTGCGGAAAGTTCATTTATGCGGTTATCTGCTGCAAGCATAGAAAAACGGTTCTCGTCAAAGAGAGCGGTTTCTGTTATACAGCCTGCAAAATTGCTGGCGAAACCTCTATCACTAAGAACTTGGAAAAATTCTCCCCAAGCGCCGGCAAATTCGATAGGTTCTTTATCGAGCGAGCAAAGCAGCTTAAAGAAAGCCTTAGGCACAGTGCGGTTTAATATTCCTCTGTATATTGAAAGTGACGACATCAAAAGTGTCGCCTCTCTTGCTAAACTTATCATTATAAATCCTCTCTTTCTATGTTAAGGGCTTTGTCCTTAAAACCCACGAGAGACATTGTCCCTCAACCCTGCAAGCTTTTAATTGTCTTTGAAAAAATAATTTGACTAAACGGCAATTCATTACTAATTTTTTAATCAGCAACAATAAACTTTTCATGCAAGTTTCGAGCGAGACTTGTCGCAGGTAGTTGCCTGATGTGATTTTGCTTCTCGTTCTGTGCGGTTACGCACCGCATCTTGATAGCGGAGGCACTTCGCCACACGCCACTTATGCACTAATTTTACGACATTTTAACATATAAGTCAAGATAAGGTAAAGTCTGCTTATTGCTCAATAACTGTGATTTTCTTTAGTATTCCTGTGTTTGGATAATATTCTATATCAATATAATTGATATGGTGTAGGTATGAAGTATTGCTGACATATGAATTATTTACATCTATTGCATTATTATTTTCAAGATAGCTGAGTGTATTTTTATCAAGTCTGAGAGCCTCTTCTTTATTTTTGTTATCGGCAAAATATATGCTCTTGTTGTTTTCCTTGCCGATTACTGAATAATCGCTCGTTATAACGCTTGTAGTCTTATTCTTGAAATCATTTATATAAGGCATACCTAAGTACCCTTCACCGATAACACAGCCGAGCATAATTATTGTAATAATTGCAAATCCAAAGGATAGAGCTTTTCGTTTTATGCAGCTTATTATAAAGGCAATTACACTTATAATTCCTGTGAGCATTTGCAGAACGAAAGAAATGCTAAGTGCATAGAAATAAATATCGCCAACCATAGGTAACATTATCTTAATAACCAATTGTAAAGCGGTAATCAGCAGAAATATAACAAAGCACCAGACGGATAATTTCATAGCACCGCCAGAATCTTGTTTCTTTGAATTTTTCATAAGAATCTCCCCTTAGCTTTTACTAAATAATACCACATCATAAGATAAAAGACAATAAAAACCGTTCTTTTGCGGAATATATTCCCAAAAATTTCATACGTTTAAAATAAATTTCATATCATACATAAATTTTCTTTTTTCGCAGAATACTTCGGCTATGATATAAGCAGTGGATATATCTTCGAGGAGGAGCAATATGAAGAAAAAACAAATTAAAAGCATTAAAAAATTTATTCCGCATATATCGGCGTCTTTGTTGTCGGTTCTTGCGGTGGTTTGTGTGATATTCAGAGTAATTAGTTCTCCTCCTGACTATAACGAGGCTATGGTTTTTGCAGCTAAACTTTCTTTGCCGACAGGTAATACCTCGATGAGCGATACTGAAGAAACAAGCAAAGTTGAAAATCAAGAGCCAAGCGAAATATCAGAAGATAAAAAACAGGAATCCTCCCAAAAGCCACCTAAAAAAGCAGATGCAGTCCCAGTAAATGCAGAACTTTCAGAGCCTACCGAAGAAGAACTTGCAGAATATGATAAGGCTCACGAGGGCGAAAATAAATATACTGTCTATGAAACGAATATAACGGGCGCAGGGAAGAAGTATGATAATTTTTATGTCAAGAATAATGCCTCTGCGGATATAGATATAGGCGAGGAATTAAGCGAAGAACTTGGCTTTAAAGTCGAAAAAACCGACCAGCCACAAGTTTTGATAGTACATACGCACACAGGAGAAAGCTATCTTAAATACGATACAGGATATTATTATGAAAGCTACTATCCAAGAACAGATGATAATAACGAAAATGTATGTGCGGTTGGTGCGGCTATAACAAAATCTCTCAATAAGCGTGGCATAAAGACCATACACGATACCACAAAGCACGATGAAAGCTATAACGGAGCTTATGATAATAGTATGGAAACCATTCAAAGCTATCTTGAAAAATATCCATCAATAAAGGTGGTTTTGGATATTCATAGAGATGCGTTCAGTACAGATGAGGACGGTGCTATGAAAAAACCGACCTTTACGACTGCTGATGGGCAAAAGGCGGCACAGATAATGATTATGGCGGGTTGCGATGTTGATGGAGTAAGAGACTTTCCGGAATGGCGATATAATCTTCGTTTCGCACTAAGGCTACAGCAGACGGCAGAAACGCTATATCCGGGTATGACCAGACCGCTGAATTTCGGAGATTTCGTATATAATATGAATGCGAATACAGGTTCGTTACTTATAGAAGTCGGCACGGACGGCAATAGCTTAAATGAAGTTAAGCTTGCAGGTAGTTTACTTGGCAACGCTTTAGCAGAGTGCCTTGAAGAAAGTGCGAAATAACTCTCTCTAAGATGTGGTAGAAGAAATTATCAATAAACTGTTGATTAGCTAAAAAACTGCCCAAAAGACACTCAAGGTTCAGTTCGAGAGGTAGTGTCCCTCGTGGATTTTAAGGGCGACACCTTTAACATCTCTTTCTCTTAATGGTGAACTTTGTTTGGCGGAGTGCCTCCGCAATCAAGATGCGTAGTTGCTCGGCAAACCTCGCTCGATACTTTCAAGGGTAGTTAATTGTCGCAGATTAAAAAATTATCAATGAACTGTCATTTAGACAAAAAATTTCTTTAGCTTCAACGGTTGTTCATTGCTAATTTCTTCGATCTCGTCAACAATCTCACCTTGCGAGTGTCGAGGTTTTGCTTGAAAAACTGATTTCGCGTCTTGACAGCAGAGGCACTCCGTCATTTATTTTCCAATAACCCTTTTATATAGCTTGTTTTTGTGGTAAAATTATTCTTAAATAATGTGCGAGGTGAGGATTTTGAAAAGGCTTTCGGCTTTTATCGCAATAATTCTTTCGGTTATGGCTATTGTAGTGCCGAGCTTTGAGGCATTCGCACTATCTGATTATAAAATAGAAAATACTGTCGAGCTTTCTATACCTGATAATATCGGCATAGAAATTCCAAAAACAAATGAAGGCGTTTCTATACTTGGCATAATAATGTGGGCGTTGGTGGCTGTTGTGGTTATGGCGGCTCTGATTGTAATTTTTGCGAATATAAGCGGAGCAAATTCGATAGATAAATCTGTACGCCGAGAACGCTATAAGAAAAAGCCTATGAAAAAAAGCAAGTATTCCAAATATAAATAAAGATGGTTTGCATCTATGATTAGTGAATAGATTTCTCTAAGATAATTAAAAGTTTCGCTCGAGCCTTTTTAAAGGCTCACAGTTTCCAAAGGCGGAGCCTTTGTTGGGTGTTAAGGGCAATGCTCTTAACATTTTTTGCTCATAAGGGAGGACTATGTCCGCCCTTATTTACTAATGTTGTTAACAAAAGAAAATGAATCGGCGGATAAAATCCGCCGATTTTAAGAAAAAATAAATGTTGGGCAAAGCCCAAAGGTGTTTCGCTCTCTGCGGAGAGCGACAAGGGCGTTGCCCTTGACCTACGAGCCTTTGAAAAGGCTCGAGCGAAACTTTTAATTTTCTTAGAGAAGTGCGTTAGCTAAGCGGTAGTTTAGCCCTTTGCGTGGATAAACTTCTTATGCTTATTACAAGCAAAACTTTTATTTTTAATGATTTTGGGAAATTACCAATTTTTGACAATTATTTTATTTCCCGTGCGTTACAATATCAATCATAAAGACTGTTTAATTGAAAAGGACTGATATTGTGAGAGAATTGGTAATGAGAATAAGAGGTGGCTGTGGACAAGCTTTCGGGAATATTGCTTCTCGTGGAGCATTTGTTCAGATGGTTTATTTTATTTCAGGATTTATAGCTGCTCGTGCGGCTGTTTTTGGCTCGTATGCTCCATTCGGCATATCTATTATGGCGGCAGCACCATTCAAAAATATGCTTGCAAGCGTGTTGGGAGCGTCTATTGGCTACTGTACTATAAGCGGTACAGGAAATACTATCCGCTATGTTACGGCTATGATTGCACTTGCGGCAATAAGATGGACTCTCAATGACATTGCAAGAATCCGTAAAAGCAAGCTGTTTGCACCGATAATAACACTTATGGCTCTCATAGCAACGGGCTTGGCTATGATGAGCGTCAGCGGATTTTCGGGCAGAAGTATGGTGCTTTATATGATAGAAGCGGTACTTGGTTCAGCGGGAGCATATTTTCTTTCAAGGACTATAACAATATCCTATGGTACAAAAAGTCTTGGAATGTTATCTATACCAGAAATTTCTTGTCTTGTGCTTTCACTCTGTATAATGATACTGTCGTTTTCAAGTATAACGATAGGTTCGCTTTCTATCGGAAGAATTTTATCAGTAGTTGCCATACTCTTCTGTGCGAGGTATGGCAGTATTTCGGGAGGTGCTATTGCAGGAATTTCAGCAGGAATAGTAATGAGCCTTTCAAGCTCGGAAATGAGTTTTCTTGCGGGTTCATACGCTTTTGGCGGACTTATGGCAGGTATGTTTTCAACAGCGGGCAGACTTGCCTCAGCCATAGCGTTTATACTATGCAACGGCATAATTTCTATGCAGACAGGAAATTTAACACTTGTAATACTTGGACTTTACGAAGTATTAGCGGCAAGCTTGATATTTATAATTTTGCCAAAGGATACGGGAAGATTTCTCGGTGCGATATTTATGGAAAAGGATAGCGATACACGCTGTGAAGGTTTGCGAAGGTCCGTTATTATGCGTTTAGACTTTGCATCTAAAGCACTTTCTGATGTTTCAAGCGATGTTGAAGATGTCGCACAAAAGCTTGCGGAGGTAGTTTCGCCGGATATGAGCGGAGTTTATAAGAAAGCCGTTTCTGAAACCTGTAAACGCTGTGGACTTAAAACCTATTGTTGGGAGAGGGAACACGGTGCAACGATTGCAAGCTTTGATTGTCTTGATGAAGTTTTACGAAAAAATGGAGAAGTAACAGAGGACGATTTTCGACAAGATTTCCGCAAACGCTGTTGCAAGATACATGAAATGGCTAATGCCGTCAACTGCAATTACGATAATTATATTACCTACGAGGCGGCTCAACGCAGAGTTGATGAGGTTCGTGCGGTTGTTGCGGGACAGTTTTGCGGTTTAGGCGAAATTCTCGGAGAAATGGCTGAAGAATACGAAAGCTACGAAAGATTTGATACAGACGCCGCACACAGAATAAGCGTTATGATGAAGGACGAGGGCTATGTTCCTATGGATATAAGCTGTCGTATAGATAGACTTGGCAGAATGAGCGTTGAGATTGAAACCGCCGATACGGAAAGAAGTGTGCTGAAAAGGTCCGTTCTGACAAGAGAGGTTTCTAAGCTTTGCGGAAGAAGATTTGAAAATCCGGCTGTTACTATGGTTAACGGCAGATGTAGGATAGTTTTCAGCGAAAGACCTGTCTATGATGTTGATATTGCAACGGCTCAACATATTTGTGGAAACGGCAGGCTTTGCGGTGACCATTTCAAGTATTTCTGCGACGGTATGGGCAGAATGGTAGCTGTGATAAGTGACGGTATGGGAACAGGCGGCAGAGCGGCTGTTGATGGAAGTATGGCGTCAAGTATAATTGCAAAGTTAATTAAAGCGGGTTTAGGCTTTGATTGTGCTTTAAAGGTTGTAAATTCTGCATTGATGGTTAAATCGGGTGATGAATCACTTGCCACCCTTGATGTGCTTTCCTTTGATATGTTTACAGGCGGGATTGAGCTTATGAAAGCCGGAGCGCCTATGACCTTTATCAGAAAGGGTGGAAAGGTTTTCTCTATAGAATCACCGTCACTGCCCGTAGGAATCTTGCCGAATGTTGAATTTTCGTATAGTACAGAGGCTTTACTGCCTGGAGATATAGTAGTTATGCTTTCTGATGGTGCGGTTGCTACGGGAGAAGATTGGATAGCAAATATTATTCGTAATTGGAATAAAAGTTCGCAAGAGTTGGCGAATTTGATTACGGATGAGGCAACGGCGAGGAGAAGTGACGGGCACGATGATGATATAACGGTTTTGACGATGATAGTGCAGTCTGCGAATGGTGAAGAAGATGAATAAGCGGCGAGCCGCCGCCGTCAAGACGCGTAATCGCTCGACAAGTCTAGCTCGACACTTATAAGAGAAGTTTGTTGACGCGGTCGAAGAAACTACCGCGTAGCTAACAAACTACCCTTAGACAATTAAAAGTTTTGCTCAAGCTTTTTCAAAAGCTTACGGATTCCAAAGGCGGAGCCTTTGGTGGGTTTTAAGGGCAACGCCCTTAACATCTCTTGCCCCTAAAGGGCGGACAAAGTCCGCCCTTATTGACTAATGTTGCTAATGAGAGAAAATTAAGCGGTGGACGAAGTCCACCGCTTAAGGAGCAAAGAATGTTGGGCAAAGCCCAAAGGTGTTTCGCTCTCTGCGGAGAGCGACCAAAGGCTCTGCCTTTGGAAACTGCAAGCCTTTGAAAAGGCTTGACCTAAACTTTGAGTGTCTTAGATAAGTGCATCAGCTAAGCGGTAGTTCACTTGGAATTACTTCCACCACATCAATAAGTTTTCCTTACACAGACCGAGCGAAACTTTTAATTTTTGTTCAACTCACGAAAAAGGCTGAGAACCAATGAAAGTTCCCAGCCTTTTGTTTTAAGCACCAATCTGTTCAGAGAGGATTTTGTTAAGAGCGGTAGCACTGCTTGAATGACAGCGACAGACAGGTATATTACTGCGTTTCGCCTCGCCTAAGGCACTGATTACCATTTTGTGAGAAACGGTGTTTGTAAAAAGAATTAGTAGGTCGGGATTTCCCATTTTTTTATCTAAAGCACCTCGTTCTTTAACGAATATTTTCGCTTTGCAACCGTAATTCTTGCATATATCTTCATACTGACAAACCATTCTTTCGTTTCCGCCAACGATAACAATACTCATTTTGCATCACCTTTCTTTGAATAAATCGAGTGTATGTGCGGTTATAAAAAATATATAAAAAACTCCCCTTGTTAGTTAAAACTAACCACTTACTAATTAAATAGACGCTTCTACAAAGAAGCCCCTTGAATAATAAAATATATCAAGTTAGTTAGTTTTAACTAATGCAACCATATGATACCATTACTTTCTTAATATGTCAAGTATTATGTTAGAATATTCTTATTGATAATTCCTATATTTCCTATATAAATCAAATATAAATTCAAAATATTATAAATTTTTCTTGACAATAAATTGTAAAATAGTTATACTTGTATTATCACGATGATACAAAATAACTTCAAGGAGGAAACTATGGAATACGCATTAAGAACTTTTGAGCTCACAAAAAAATATGGCGAAAAATTAGCAGTAAATAATGTTAATATGAATATCCGAAAAGGCGAAGTATATGGTTTTGTCGGAAAAAATGGTGCAGGTAAGACAACTCTTATCCGCCTTGTACTTGGTCTTGCAAATCCAACATCAGGTAGTTTTGAATTTTTCGGAGGAATGGATAGCTATAAAGCTCGTGCCAAAATCGGCAATCTTATCGAAAGCCCAGCAATATATCCGAATATGACAGGCAAGCAGAACCTCACTATATTCTGTAAAATGCTTGGCATAAATGAGGATTTAATTCCTGAACTTCTTAACCTTGTCGGACTTAGTGATGTTGGTAAGAAAAAAGCAAGAGATTATTCTCTCGGTATGAAGCAAAGACTTGGTATAGCAATCGCCCTCATAGGCGACCCGGAATTTCTCATACTCGATGAACCTATCAACGGTCTTGACCCGTCAGGAATTATCGAGGTTCGTGACCTCATCATCAAACTAAATAAGGAACTTGGAAAAACTGTCCTTATTTCAAGCCACATTTTAGGAGAGCTTAGCAAACTTTCTACTTGCTATGGCATTATCAGTAACGGTAAGCTTGTAGAGGAACTTACCCACGAGGAGCTTATAAGCAGATGTACAGCAACTACTGTTATCAAAACAAATAATCCTGAAAAGGCAAAGCAGATTATTTCAAATCTTCTTGCGGATAAATACGAAAAGGTTCCAGAACTTTCCATAAATAATAACAATGAAGTTGTTATTGGTTCAGCTATTGATGATACGGGTTCAATCACAAAGGCTCTATTTACAAATGATGTAGTCGTAGAATCTCTGACCACAGCTGGCAGTGATTTTGAAAATTACTTCGTTGAGAGAATGGGTTGATAGTTTTTAAGAAAGGCGGTATAATAATGCAAAATCTATTAAAATCAGATTTTTACAAGCTTTTCCGAATGAAAAGTTTTTATGTATGTTGTATAATTTCCGCTGCAATAGCAGCAATAGCAATGTTTATTAGTTCACAATTAAATCAAATGATGGAAGACATCAGTAATTCGGTAATGACAATAGAAAATGTTTTACCAACTATGTTATCTCCAGCATCGACTGATTATTTTATACTTATAATAATCGGTGTCTGTCTTTTCATTACAATAGAGTATAACGCAGGAACTCTTAAAAATATTGCCGCCAGAGGTTTTAAGAGAGAATACATATTCTTATCAAAGCTTATTGTTTGCATAGTAGAGGCTTTGATAATTACACTTTGCTTTGCAGTAAGCTGTGTTATTTTCGGTTTGATTTTTCTTGGAACTCCAGCAGGCGGTTTTGGTGATGGATACTTTGCAGAACTTTTCACTACATATGGGGTAGATATTCTTATACTTATAGGTTATGTATCACTTATAGCTATGATTGCCTACTTAATTCGTACAAACGGTGGTACTATTGCAATAACACTTTGTGTACATTATCTTATTCCAATAATTATTAATATGTTTAATGTTTTAACTATTATGAATGATGCTTCTGATTCAGATTTAGAAAAAGTGGTGTCATATAATAATAATCAATATGGGCAAATTGCTTATTATTGGATAGGAACATTAGGCGGAACAGTTTCCGAAAGCTATCATAATGGAACGATATATATACCGATATTGGTAGCTCTTGCATATATAGCTGTAAGCATTATAATAGGTATGTCAGTATTCAAAAAGAGAGATATTAAGTAATATCAGAGATATAAAAAATCCCGCAACTTATATTGGTTGCGGGATTTTTGCTGTTATTTATGGATTTTGTTGCTAACGAAAGAATTAAGCGGTGGACTATGTCCACAGCTTAAGAAGAAATAGATGTTATTGCTCTAACACTCACCAAAGGTTACGCCTTAGGTGACTACCTTTGGAAACTGAAAACCTTTGAAAAGGCTCGAGCAAAACTTTATAATTGCCTTAGAGAAATCTGTTCGCTAAGCGGTAGCTCATTGCTAATTTCTTAATCCGTGTCAATAAATTACCCTTGCAAATGTCGAGAAATTACGCATCTTGTCCTGTGTGCTCACGCACCGCATCTGGGTAGCGGCGGCTCGCCGCCTTAAGTAAAATTTTTGATTGTCTTAGGGGAGAATTGTCGTTTATTTTATGAAAGGCATACCAAGAGGTATTTGTTGTGTCAGACAATGAAAATTACCGCCGCCAATAAGAATATCTCTCGCATAAATACCAATAATCTCTCTTGTCGGGAATAGTGATGTAAGAATATCCCGTGCGATTTTATCATTTTTATCATTAAAAAATGGCATAACGATTGCAGCGTTTGAGATATAGAAATTGACATAAGATGCGGCAAGTCGTTCGTTTGGTGTTCTCGTCGGAAGACCGTCCATTGTATCAAGACCTTCACATTCGTTTTTGGTAATAAATATAGGTTTAGGTAAAGGGAGCTTGTGGATAGTGAATTTTTTGCCATCAGAGGTTGTTGAATTTTCAAGGACTTTCAGACAGGCTGAAGAAAGCTCATATTGCGGGTCGTTTTCGTCATCAGTCCATGCAAGAACGATGTCTGTTTCAGAGGTAAAGGCACAGATATTATCAATATGACCGTTAGTTTCGTCATTGTATATTCCGTATGGTAGCCAGATGACCTTTTCTGCACCGAGAGTATCTTTGAGCTTTTTCTCAATTTCAGCTTTTGTCATATGGGAGTTTCTGCCCTCACTCAAAAGACATTCCTCAGTTGTAAGTATAGTGCCTGCACCATTTGAATGAATAGAACCTCCTTCAAGAATAAAATCTCTCTCATCATATATATCAACATCGTAGAGGTCGCAAAGTTTTCTTGCAAGCTGGCGGTCACGCTCCCAAGGAAAATAAAGGCCGTCAGTAAGACCGCCCCAAGCGTTGAAATTCCAATCTATTCCACGAATGATTTTGCCGTTGGTTACGAAAGTAGGGGCAGTATCTCTTGCCCAGGAATCATCTGTTGAAAGTTCCACAACACGAATATTTTCCGCAAGCATAGCACGAGCATTGTTATATTGAGCCTCAGATGTGAGAACGGTCAACTTTTCTGACCTTGCTATAATTTCAGCAGCCTTTATAAAAGCCTTTCGTGCCGAATATCCGCCATATTGCCACGAATCGCCACGCTCAGGCCAAATCATTATACAGCCGTAGTGTGGAGCAAATTCAGCAGGCATATAGAATCCATCATTTTTCGGAATTGACTTTATTGTTTTCATAGCAATCTCCCTACAAAAATGTTATTATATATTTATTATATCAAATTCAGATATTACAATCAAGCATTGCAATTTATGATACTCGACAAATATTAGGGATTATGTTATACTGTGTATTATTAAATTAAATCTGACGATTTTAATAATATTATTGTTATTTATCTATTAAGTAAAATATACTTTGAAAATCAGGCTATAATATTTCTAAGGACATAAAATAAATTTGGAAAAGAGATGCTATCTTGGAAAAGAAATTTTTTGATAAAGAGAGTAAGGAACAGTTTAAGGTAATGCTTTTTCTGCTAATAATAATCTGTGTATTATTTACGCTTTGCTATCTTCTTAGCTCAAATTCTAATAATAAAGCAACAAATTCTTCTGCAAATACCTCATCAGAAACCACTTCTGTTGTTTCTAGTAAAAGCAATGTTGAAAGCAAAACTCCAAGTAAAGCTGAATCTTCTAAGCCTAATGTTCAGCCGGCACCAAGGCTTGATGGCACGCAGCAAGCTATAAAACTAAATAACAGTGATGTTCATAAAGGTAGCTTGATACTCGTCAATAAGGATAATCCTTCATATGTTGACGGCGAGGAGGCGGTTTCACTCTATGACTATAAAACAAACACATATACTGTTGCTGATACGAATGTTATGATAAATAAGTCTATTGTTGATGCAACAAATAAGATGTTTGATGATTTTTATAGTATTTATGGTGAAAGCGACCTTTATATAGCTTGTGCATACAGAAGTTATGCTACTCAGAAGGGGCTTTATCAAGATGAACTCAATAGTGACCCGGAGGCGGGTGTAAATCTTGTTGCACCTCCGGGATATAGTGACCATCAGACAGGCTATGTTTTTGATATAGACCACTATAATGCTACGGATAAGAGTGGTATTGCTTTTGACGGAACAGGCAATGATGAATGGTTCTTGAATAATTGTGCAAATTATGGCTTTATAGTGCGTTATCCTGAAGATAAAGTAGATGTAACAGGATATTACTATGAACCTTGGCATTATCGTTATGTTGGTATACCTCATGCAATATATATGAAGCAGAATAATCTTTGCCTTGAGGAATATCTTGATAAGATTAAGAGTAATACAAAGGATAATCCATTAACGGTAAGTGCAGAAGATGGCACAACATGGAGTATGTGGTATGAGAAAGCATATGAAGATGGAGATATAACTCAGATAGCTATTCCAAAGGATTGTGATTATGAGGTTTCGGGAAATAATGTAGATGGTTTCATCATAACTGTTAAGTCTAAATAATAAGTTAAGATAATTAAAAGTTTTGCTTAAGACGGCGGGCCGCCGTTCCCAAGATGCGGTGCGTGACTGCCCAGGACAAGACGCGTAATCGCTCGATAAGTCTCTTTCGACATTCTCAATCGGCTTATATTGCTGCGGAGAAAGTAATTACCGATTAACTACCGTTTAGATAATTTTGTCTTTCCCAAGACAATTAAAAGTTTCGTGCGAGCCTTTCAAAGGCTCGCAGTGTTGAGGGATAACGTCACTCGTGGGTTTTAAGTGCAAAGCTCTTGACATCAAAAACGAAAAAATTCGATTAAATTGGTAAACCGTACTAAATAATTAGTGCATAATTTGTCAGTATGTGCTATAATATGTTTGTTATAGCATTTATAAAATTATTTTTTAGAAAATAAGTAAAGGAAGTGAAACCGAATGAGAGTTATTACAGGTAAGGCGGGCGGAAGGAAGCTCGAAACGCTTAGTGGCAACGATGTCAGACCTACTACAGATATGGTTAAGGAGGCTGTTTTCTCAATTATTCAGTTTGAACTTGAGGGCAGAGTATTTCTTGATTTATTTGCAGGCTCAGGACAAATGGGTATAGAGGCTCTTAGCAGAGGAGCGAAGAAAGCTATACTGGTCGATTCCTCAAAGAGTTCACTTGCTGTTATAAACCGTAACCTCGAAACAACCGGGCTTTCTGAAAATGCCGAGGTTAAGTCATCTGATTCGATTTCATATTTAAAGGGCTGTGACGAGAAATTTGATATTGCTTTTCTTGACCCGCCTTATAGAAAGGGTTTGCTTGAGAAAGCCCTCGATATTTTGCCTATATTTATGAATAGAACAGGAAAAATAATCTGCGAACACCCAAGAGATGAAGAACTTCCAAATCAGATTGGGGAGTTTGTTATGAAAAAACAATATCGTTATGGCAAGATTATGCTAACAGCTTATGTTCACGAAAGTATGTTATAATAAACATTCAGAGGGTGGTCGGATAGATGAAAACAGTTATTTGTTCAGGTAGCTTTGACCCTGTTACCGTAGGACATATTGATATTATTACAAGAGCTTCAAAGATGTTTGATAAAATTATCGTAGCAGTTTTACATAATATGAATAAAAAAGCTTGCTTTACAGCAGAAGAAAGAGTAAGGCTTTTAGA
Organism: uncultured Ruminococcus sp.; assembly: GCA_902765855.1. Classification (GTDB taxonomy): domain Bacteria; phylum Bacillota; class Clostridia; order Oscillospirales; family Acutalibacteraceae; genus Pseudoruminococcus. The sequence continues at coordinate 56,932 of CACXBF010000006.1, forward strand.
AAAAGCAACAGCAGACTTACCGAATGTTGAGGTTACAAGTTTTGATGGCTTGCTTGCAGATTTTGCGGCACAGAAAAATGCAACTGCAATAGTCAGAGGACTTCGTGCTTTGTCTGATTTTGAATATGAATTTCAGATGGCGCTTACAAATAAAAAGCTTAATCCTGAGCTTGAAACAATCTTTCTTACCACAAGGTCAGAGAATATGTTCCTAAGCTCAAGTATAGTAAAACAAGTGGCACAGCTCGGCGGAGATATATCGTCATTTGTCCCCGAATGTGTTCACGATGAAATTATAGAAAGGTTGAGAAAGGATTAGTCGTTATGAATAATATTAGTGTAGAAACAATGATAAATGACCTCTATGAGATGATAGATGCTTCGGCGAAGCTGCCGCTCAGTAAAGATAAGGCAATAGTAAGTGTGACCGGCTTTAAGGATATACTTGATGAGATTAAGGCTAATCTTCCGCAAGAAATCCGTCAGGCAAGAGGAATAGTTGCCGATAGGAATAGAATCATAAGTCAGGCAAATCAAGAGGCGGAGGCTATAATTCATTCTGCTGAAGATAGAGCGAGAAAGATGGTAGCCAAGAGCGAGATAGTCCGACAAGCACAGCACCGTTCAAGCGAGATGATAAGCGATGCAAAAATGAAATCAGGCGAAATGAGAAAAGCTGCGGCGGAATACATAGATGATATTATGAAGCAAGCCGATGACGATATGAGTAAGACGCTTGCAGAACTTAAAAAAGCAAGACAGAATATAAAGGCATCGCAGAGAAAGTAAAAACTTTAAAACAAATAAAAGTTTTTAATTTTTTTCAAGGATAGTTGCCTATGGCAGAGTATTTGTTTACTTTTCGCAGATAGCTAAATCCTACCCTTGATATTACCTATAATTTCTAAGAGCTGAGCGGCGTTTTCATCAGTGAAATTCGCCGCTTATTTAATCAATATGAGTTTGATAGACAATTAAAAGTTTTGTTCAAGCTTTTTCAAAAGCTTACAGTTTCCAAAGGTAGTTGTAGTTACCTACGGCAGAGCCTTTGGGCGATCTTCGCATGGAACGAAACACTTTATGCTTCACAAAGCGCAGGAGGGTAGAAAAACATCTCTGTGGAATATTTTTTGTAGAGAACCCTCACAGGGGGTTCCCTGACAGAGTGCCTCCGCAGTCAAAATGTGTTTCACTTTGTTATTAAATTATTTATGGAGGATAGCAGATGAAAAAAACCGCTTCAAGAATTGTATATGTTCTGTTTTTTATTGTTTTAACGGCAGTTTTCACCTGCTGTACAATCTATTTTCTAAATCTTGGCAGATCTACTATTATAGATAATAATTTTGCAAATCCTGATACTATAAACGCCGTGAATATAGATGGTGACGATACGGGACTTTCTTATCGCCAAATAACATTAGAAGATTTTTCTCAATCTCCATATTATCAACCGATTAAAACAACAAAAGGCAGAGAATCATTGAATTCAGATTCAGAAAAGAAACTTTATGACCTGATTTCTAAAAGCGTTACGGTCATAAGCGAAACTAAGGATGAGAACGACCACTATCGTACCGAGAGAGTTAATATCAAAGGTGTGCATATGTCAGAAAGTGAAATTCGCCGTTCAATTAATGCCTTTGTTTTTGATAATCCTCAGATATTCTGGCTTGATAATCTTTTTGGCTATGCCTATGTTGGCGAGGATACTATGGCGGAATTTTATTCTGTAATATCTGCCGATGAGTGTGAGAAAAAGTATGGTGTGCTTAATAGTGCCATAAATAGGGTTATGGCATCTCTTGAGGACGGAATGAGCGAATTTGAGAGAGAAAAGTTTATGCACGATTTCGTAATAAATAACTGTATATATAAAGGTACGGTTGCGAGTCTTAGCGATGGTTGGGAATATTTTTCTTCATATGGTTCTATTGTTAAAGGTGAGGCTGTCTGTGAGGGTTATGCGAAATCTATGCAGCTTTTATTAAATCTCAGCGGCATAGAATGTATGACCATTCGTGGCGATAGTGAGGGCGTAGGTCATATGTGGAATGTTGTTAAAATAGATGATAAATGGTATCATCTTGATTCTACATGGGACGATACAACCAATGGTGCAATTTATGATTTCTTTAATGTTGATGACGAGATGATAAAAACAAGCCATACTATAAGCCCGATTGTTGATGAGGTAAGTCTTGACCAAAGTAAAGAAAATGACTTGAGATACAATTTCTTTATTCCGAAATGTACATCGACACAGGCTGGGTATTATTCAAAAAATGCGGCGGTAATTACAACATTTGACGAGGAAACTAATAATAAGGTTATTTCAGCTTTGATAAGTGCCGCAAACAGTAAGGAAAAGTATCTTCCGATAATGTTTGGCAAGGAAATGCAATATGAGGAGTATATAAATACTCTGTTCTTTAATCAGCCATATAAGTTTTATTCCTATGTTAATTCGGCAAACGAACAGCTTGACGATGAGCATAAAATCGACAGAGATGGACTTTCCATTGTAAAGAACGAAAACGCATCACTTGTAAGAGTCGTTTTAGCTTATACCAGCGATAGCGAAGAATCTTAGAGAGAGGGATTAGCAGATGATAGATAAACAAAGAGTAGAAGCTGCCGTAAAGGAACTTTTAGCAGCAGTCGGAGAAGATGTCGATAGAGAGGGCTTGCTCGAAACGCCAAAGAGAGTAGCTAATATGTATGAGGAAATTTTTGCAGGCTTAGACGACAACCCTAAGAAATATCTCAAGATATTCAATGTTCCGGAACAGGAGCAAGAGCTTGTAATAGTTCGTGATATACCGATGTATTCAGTGTGCGAGCATCATCTTTTGCCTTTTGTAGGAGTAGCACATATTGCATATATACCTAAGAATGGAAAGATAATCGGTTTATCAAAATTTGCGAGAATAGTAAGTTGTTTCGCAAAAAAGCCGCAGGTTCAGGAGAGATTAACAACAGAAATTGCAGATTTCTTATATGATAATTTAGAGCCTTTGGGTGTGGCGGTTGTTATAGAGGCGGAACATTTGTGTATGACAATGCGAGGAGCGAGAGCAGCTGGTGCTAAGACGATGACATCTGCATTAAGAGGAGCAATCAGGACTGATGCAAAGACAAGAGCTGAAGTAATGTCGCTTTTGACAAATAAATAAAAATTTGTTGGTGAAATTATGAATTTAGAAATCGATATTTCAAATGTTGTTATAAAAACAGAAAGACTTATATTACGCCCTTGGAAAGAAACCGACTTAGATGATTTTTTTGAATACGCAAGTGTTGATGGAGTTGGAGAAATGGCAGGTTGGCCTCATCATAAAAGCAAAGAGGAATCTAAATTGATTATAGATTCTTTTATAAATGACAAGAAAACTTTTGCTATCGAATATAAAGGCAAAGTTATCGGTTCATTAGGTATTGAAGAGTACAATGAAAATACACTACCTGAGTTTAAAGATAAAAAAGTTAGAGAATTAGGCTTTGTATTATCCAAGGATTATTGGGGTAAAGGATTTATGCCAGAAGCCGTAAAAGGAGTTATTGATTATCTATTTAATCAACTTCAGCTTGATATTATTGTTTGCTGTCATTTTGCAAATAATATTCAATCTAAAAGAGTACAGGAAAAATGCGGTTTCAAGTTTTATAAAAAAAGAAGATATGGAACAGGATATGGTACTATAGAAGATGATTGCATAAATATATTATGCAAAAATGAGGTCTGATTTGGAGGCAAAAATGCAAAAGGTATTTAAAGCAAGAAACTATACTCTCCCACTTGGTGAAAAAACTTATGTTATGGGCATACTCAATGTCACCCCAGATTCATTCTCCGACGGCGGAAAATGGTTTGACATAGATTCCGCAGTAGAACACGCTCTACAAATGCAGAATGACGGAGCGGATATTATTGATATAGGTGCTCAATCCACCCGTCCTGGATATACAAAAATTTCTGCTGAGGAGGAAGAAAACCGTCTGATTCCTTTCTTAAAGGCTGTCAGAAAGGCTGTAAGCGTGCCGATTTCTATTGATACATTCTATCCTTCTGTTGCCGAAAAATCCCTTGAATACGGTGCAGATATAATTAACGATGTTACAGGCTATGTAGACGAGGAAATGTATAGAATCTCCGCAAAATCCGATTGTGGCTGTATTATTATGCACGATAAAGCAGACGGCATTAAAGAATTTTTTGAATCCGTTATAGAAAAGTGCGATAAATATGGTATAGCAAGGGAAAGAGTTTGTCTTGACCCAGGCATAGGCTTTAACAAAACGCATAGTATGAATCTTGAAATCCTCAGAGAATGTGGAAAATATCGTGTAGATGAATGTGCAATTCTCATAGGTGCTTCAAGAAAGAGAGTTATAGGTGCGGCTTGTGGAAATCCACCATTTGACCAAAGACTTGCAGGAACTATTGCGGCACATACGCTTTCTATTGCGTCAGGAGCAGATATTATAAGAGTACACGATGTTGCAGAGTCGGTTCAAGCAGCAAAGGTAGCGGATTCTATTGTGAGGGGATATAATGGACAAGATTGCTATTAAGGACTTGAGGATATATGCCTATCACGGTGTGCGAGATTTCGAGAAAGAGCGAGGACAGCTATTTATATTAGATGTTGATATTTTTGCTGATTTGAGCAAGGCTTGCCTAACAGATAATCTTGAAGCTACAATAAACTATTCACAGGCGACGCAGAGTATAAAACGAGTTATGACCGAAAATCGCTATGATTTAATTGAAGCGGCGGCACAGGCTGTTGCAGACTGTATTCTTACGGAATTTAGCCTTGCTAAGAGTGTAAGAGTTTGCTTGAAAAAGCCTAATGCACCGATAGCGGCAGATTTTGGATATGTTGCAGTTGATATTACAAGAAGTAGGGAGTCTGAATAAATGAGAAAGGCTGTACTTTGTTTAGGCACGAATATAGGCAATCGTCTTGAAAATCTCAATGGAGCGATTGAGGCATTATCGTTTTTGATTGATACAGAGCTTGTCAAAGCTTCAGCAATCTATGAAACAGAGCCGTTTGAAACACCCGATGAACAGCAGAATTTCTATAATTGTTGTGTTATGATAGAAACCGAGCTTTCGCCGGAAATGCTTATGGGAGCTTGTTTAGGTATTGAAGCTAAAATGGGCAGACTTCGCCCTTATAAAAATTCTCCGAGAATTATAGATATTGATATAATTCTTATTGAGAATGAAACTCGAAATGATAAAGCACTTACACTTCCACATCCAAGATTTCTTGAAAGGGCATTTGTAATGGTTCCGCTTCTTGATATTTTTCCGAATGGAAATGCTTTCGGGATTGATTTCAAGAAAAGTCTTTCAATCTTCGATACTTCTGGTATAAATAAGGTAGGTCTATTGTGAATTTATTAGATTTATTTTTTCCAAGGAAATGTCCGTATTGCTTAAAACTGATTAACAGAGGAGAACTTGAATGTGCTGAATGTCGTTCAGAATTTCCCAAAGAGCCTTATATAAGAACTTTACCGAGCGGAAACAAGTGTGTTTCCGCTTTTATGTATGACAGCAAGGTTCGTGAGGCTTTAACAAGATATAAATTTCGTGGAAAACGAGAGTTTTATAAAAGCTTTGGTGCGATTCTTGCAAATGTAATTGCCGATGGTGAGATTATAGCTGATATTGTAACGAGTGTACCGCTTTCAAAAAAGCGTTTGCGTGTGCGAGGTTATAATCAATCCGAACTTATAGCAAGAGAGCTTGCAAAGATTCTTGAGTTAGATTACGCAGAAACTCTCATAAAATGTTGTGATAATCTCGAACAGCATACTTTAAACCACGATGTTCGTGCGGAAAATATTATCGGAGTTTATAAGGTAATAGATAAAATAAATTTGCAAGGAAAGAAAATTTTGCTTATAGATGATATTGTCACAACTGGCTATACGCTTTCAGAATGTTGCCGAGTACTTTCAGAAAGCGAAAATATAAATATAACTTGTGCAACATTAGCAACGGCTTTATAAGAATTTCCAAATAAGGTAAAATTGTTTAAAAGAAACAAATAATTCAATTTATACAAATTTACAAAAATAAGTCATTATTATACAGCTATTCTGTTAAAAAGTCAATATAATGTTAAATAAACGAAACTATAGTAACAAAATTGTTAATGGAAATTACAGGAAAATATGGTATAATAATATTTGTGCTAAGGGGATGGAAATAAAAACGAAAGCTGTGATAATTTGAAATATTATTCGATAACAGTTACAGAACTATACGACGATGAACTCAAACAACTAACTACCTACGGAATCGAATATAACAACGGCGAAAGAAAATTTACAATTGCAGATATAAGCACAGATTACGGGCAATTAAAACAGCTTGTAGACCTTTGCAACGAACTTGAGCTTGAGGTATCTCAGCTTAATGATGTAGTGGAAGATTTTCTCTCTGAATAACTGAATTTAAGCTCCATATGAATTAAAAGTTTCGCACAAGGCGGCGTGTCGCCGCTATCAAGATGCGAAATTGCGTCATGTGACTACTTACTAAAATTCTTGATAGTAGTTTATTAGGAAGGTTTGTTGACGCGATCGAAGAAACTACAGATTAGTTAATAAGCTTTTTTAAGACAGTTAAAAAGTTTCGCTCAAGCTGTTTGCGACGAGCAACTACTTCCAGGATGCGTTCTAATTTTTTGCTAAATTTTCAAATTACTATTCTCGTCTAAGTTATTTATGAGCCAAATTATTTTATGCTCTTAGGACAAGAGCAACTCCCTTGTAGCTCTCTGCAGAGAGCGAAACACTTTATCTTTCTCAAAAATACAGGAGAGTAGAAAAACATTCTTTTAGTAGGGAATCCTCGTATAGGATTTTCTAAAAAATAGATGTTAACTAAAAACTTAAATTTTATGGTGTAGTTTTAAATTGGTAAGGTTTGGTATAACCTTGCCGTTTTTTCTTTTTCTATAAAAGTTGTAGATAATATCTTTATAGTTTAGCTTTATTTTATTGTCGAATTATGATATAATAAAAAATCATAAAAAACTTGATTACTTGCTGGTCATCTATCAATTATTGGTAGATTTTTAAGTATATGAGAGGAGCGGTTTCTAATGGGCTTGTTTAGAAAAAAGCGAGAGGATAATCCGACAGCCTTGAAAATGAAAAGCCTTGCAAAGAAAGCCGTTGAACATGGCAAAAGATTTAATTATGATTTCGATTATAAAAGAGAAAGCATAGAGGAGCTTGAAGAGGTTCTCTATAAATATGAGTCCGCTTTAAAGGAAATTCACGCGACGGATGAAGAAATATGGGAGCTTTCTCTTATATTCGGAGCGTATCTCGGCGAAGTACTTTTGCTAACAGGATTAAAGCACGCAGGCTTTGTGTGGTCAGACGAAAACGGCATACCAATACTTAAAAAGAATGAACAGACAAAGGTTTCTCCGGTCTCTAAGGTCTTTAAGAGATTAAAAAATGGTAAAGAGGATAATATCAAGCCGTTTTTTGATATAGGCATCTGTATTGCCCAGCAAGAGTCTAAATTTAAAAGAAAATAGTGTGTGCATTTACTTACATAGAAAATCAGAGAGACTCGAAAGAGAGCCTCTCTTTTTAATTTATAAAATGGCTGTTAAAGCTGTTACAAAATTGTTACACTAAAACGCAGATTTCGACAGAAAATGTAATTTTGCAGAAATGGTAGTTTATCCCCGAAATATAGTAAAATCAGGTTAAAAATGACTACAGTTGCGGTAAAAAAGTGATTTTATATATTAGAAATAAGTAAAATCGTAAGACTATATAGTGGAAAAATATTGTAAATTGATTAAAAATTTTTTACAAAACTCTTAAAAGAAAATTTGAAACTATTGCACAAAAACAATAATGGAAATTTATGGTAATTACATCAAAAAGCCTATAAAATAGCGAAAGTTTGCCTATTGAAATTAATGCTAATCTATCAAATATGTATAAAAGTGACCTTTTTGAGCGCTTTTTAAGCTTGTTACTTATTTGTAACATTTGATTTTCTGCAATTTGCACAGACTTTAATTGAACTTAATTCTTAAATAGAAATATAACCTAATATTTATAGCTTATTCGACCGAAAGTTCGTTCGGTCTGTTGGCAAAATGCACAATTGTTAACCTCAAAACTTGTTTGACATAATGCAAATTCAAGACTATAATAGCCACATCAACTAAAAGTTGTCCAGTCGTTAGCGTTATTAATTAAAATAACGATTTGAGGACAGTCGTAAGGAGATTACATAATGGAATTACCTAAGAATAAATATGTGGCAAAAAGAGAAAAGAAAGCCAACGGTAAGACAACTGGTAAAATCGTTAAGATTGCTATCTTTTCGGTAATGGGTGCAGCGTGTCTTTCAGCGGCGCTTTCAGTCACAGCTCTTACTAAGACTGTTAAGATTACAGATGGCGAAAATACAACAGTTATCAATACAATGAATCTCGATAAAGACGCAATTCTTGAGCAGGCGGGCGTTAAGCTTGGCGATAATGATAAGGTTGTTCTTACAGAAACAAGTGACAATGGCGTAGAAGTTTCCATAATGAGAGCATTTAATGTAAACCTTGAGGCTGACGGCAATGTTAAGAGTATTGTTTTTAGCGAAGGAACAGTTGCAGATGCACTTAAGGCTGCAAATATCAAGGTAGACGGTGCGGATTCAGTTACACCTTCCGCAACAACAGCTCTTGAGCCTGATATGAAGATTAAAATTCAGCGTTGGCACACAATTTCCATCAATGATGCAGGCAAAACAGTTTCTAAAGATGTTCCCGAGGGAACAGTTGCAGAAGCACTTGAATTCCTCGGTATTAAACTTTCACCGACAGATAAGCTCAATGTAAAATCCGATAGTAAGGTTGAAGACAACCTTAAAATTAAGATTGACAGAATTACTCATAAGACAGTTCAATCAAAGAAAGCTATAGCATTTAAGGAAGTTGAAAAGAAAACAGATGAGCTTTATACAGGCGAAACAGAGGTAAAGACGGAAGGTTCTAAAGGTACAAAGCTCATAACTTCACAGGAAACATATGTAAATGGCAAGCTTACATCAACAAAAAAGATTGCTGAAAAGACAATAAAAAAAGCAGTGAATAAAGTTACTCTCGTAGGTACAGCAAAAAGACCTGAGCCGGCTAATGAAGTAACAGGTTCATCAAATTCTTCAACAAGCAGTGAGAATTACTTTAATAAGAATGCTGCTGATTCCTCATCATTTAGTTCTGATTCTGCCGCACAGACCTTCACAGATATGAACGGCAACACAGTTAAGTATCTCCGTTCATATACAGGTTCAGGCACAGCGTATTATGCGCCGGCAGGTTCTTCAACAGCTTCAGGCAGACCTGCGCAGCCAGGCAATGTAGCAGTTAACCCGAATCTCATTCCATATGGTTCGAAGCTTTATATCGTATCTAACGACGGTCAGGTTTGCTATGGTTATGCAACCGCTGCAGATACAGGCGGAGCGCTTTTCGATGGTTCTGCAATCGTAGATCTTTACTACAACACACTTGGTGAATGCACACAGTTCGGCAGAAGAGACGTTACAATTTATGTTCTTGAAGAGGGCGACAACGCCTATGTCGGCTGATAAATAATTGAAATATTCAAACGCTTCGTTTTATACGGAGCGTTTTTTATTGTGAAAATATAATAATGATGAATAGTTAAAAAGAGCCGATACAAAGCAACACCAAAGCAGAGAAGAAATTTTTGCTTTTTGATGAAGCTGTGTATCGGCTCTTGAATCTAAAAATTCTTTGTCAAGGTAGGAAAAATAATAAATCTATAGTGCATATTACAGTGGTTTTAATTTTGTCACTCATTCTGCAAAGTTTAATTATGAATCCTAAAATCAAATATACGCTTAATCCAATAATTACAGGGGCTACTATTTGAGTATTTGCTAATACAGTTAGTGAAAAACAAATCATTGCTATGGCGATAAGTATACCTACAATATATAATAACGCTTTTTTCATATTATAATCTCCTGATATGTAGTTATGTTTATATAATGTTGCTGATTTAATATCGCTAAATAATGAAATTATTATATCATTTCAAATTTTAAAAGTCAATTTTAATATAGTAAGAGATTTTTTATTTGTCATACCTATATAATTCTTTAAAGTAATTATTATTAAGAATTGCTAATATATAATTAAAAAGAAAAATATTTTATTAAAAAATAGACTTGTTGCTTATCAAATTCATAGTTTTTAATGAAAATTTTATTTTTGATATTTATAAAAATTAAGATACGAGGGGAATATATCATGGGGAAAAATACATCAATAGAGGACGCTATGAAAGAACTCAATAGTGTATCCAGTATGATAAAAAATAAAAATCAAAATAATCAATATGATGCATATAATGAATTTGATATATCTCAAAGAAATAGAGATGAAAGAAAGGCTGACCCAAGCATATTTTTTAATAAAACGGGAAATCCATTTTTGGGAATAATGCACTTTTTAAAAAGAAAGCCTATTCCACCAAAACAGATTGACGAGCAGGCTCTTATTCAAGAATTTTCAAAACATGCTAAAAAGCAAAGATTTTTTCAAAAATATCTCAAAATTGGAATTATAATAATACCAATTTCCATAGTTTTATCTGTGTTTTTAAGAGGCGTATTAGGAGCTTTGCTTCAACTTATGCCATTTATTGTTGTTATAACGTTGCTCGTTATGTTTATTAGTTCTACTATTAAAAGTAAAAATAATCTAAGCTATTATACTATCGATGATTATAAGGCTTATGTTATAAAAAAAGCTATTGAAGATAGGGTTGAGGAACTTGTCTATGAACCTAAATTCGGTTTGCCTGAAAATGTTTATGAAGATTTAAGTGTTATGAGACGGGGAAATCGTTATCATAGAGAAGACCTTATAACAGGCAAATATAATAATATATATTTTGTTCAGTCGGATCTCAAAGTACAATATACAAGTAACAGTAACGACCATAATTATACAACCACATACTTTAAAGGCAGATGGATGGCTATTGATTATCCAAAGAAATTTAGTGGAACAGTTGTGATTATAGATAATAATTTTGCTTATGGCATAAAGAGAAAAGACCTTGAAAAAATACAGTTGGAAAACCCTGTTTTTAATGATAAATTTACAGTAAGAACTAACGATATGCAATTAGGCTATTATCTCTTAACACCACAGCTTGTTGAAAAAATTATGGAGCTAAAGCAAAGTACTAAAGGAAATGTAATTGCTTGCTTTAAAAATGGTTATCTACATATATTTATTAATGATGGGAAGGATTCTTTCGAGCCCAATATAAATAATGTTAATCTTATGGCTGATATACAGAAATTTATAAAGGACTTCACCCTTGTTAGCGGAACAATAGACATTCTTGATGTTAATAATAGTGTTTATGTTCAAGGCAATGCACAACCACCCATACAAGCTCAATATCAGCAATTTACACAGCCACCTATGCAGCAAGTACCATATCAAAACTATTCTAATCCGACACCACCGATAGATAATAATAGTAGTTCCGGTATAAGCATACAGGGTGGAAGATTCTAAGGAGAATTTATATGGCAAAAAGCGGTCAGAAAAACAATATATATAACGAAACTGATATAAACGAAACAAATGATGATGAATATGAATCAGAGTCGACAGAAAATCCATTTTTGGATGCAATTCCGTCTTTAAATAATCAAGTTTTTATTCAGGCAAGTCAGGTTGATGAACAAAAACTTATACAGGATTTTTTTAAATATGCTCAAAGGCGAAGTAAAAGCAGAAAATTGATAAAAATAATTTTTGTAGTGACAGTACCTATGATGATTCTCTCTGTAATATTTGGTATATATTTAATGTTTGTATTTTTATTTTTTGCACTTATGTTGCTTACTCCTCCATTGATATTAATTGAATGTGATATCCATAATGTGCATTATAAATATAAGGAATATGTCATTCAAAAAGCTATTGGCAATAAAGTTGAAGATATGATTTATAAGAATACATTTGATTTTCCATTTAAACTTTATAAGAGTTTAAATGTTATAAAAAAGGGAAATAAATACTGTAGTGAAGATATCATAACCGGAAAATACAATGATGTATATTTTGTTCAATCAGACCTTGATATAAAATATGAAAATGGTAGTACACATAAAGTATATTTTTCTGGCAGATGGATAATCATTGATTATCCGAAAAAATTCAGCGGAACAGTTGTAGTTAACGATAACGATTTTGATGGCGCCGATAGAGAAGATTTGGAAGTAATAAAGCTTGAAAATTCTTATTTTAATGAAATATTTACAGTAAAAACAAGCGATATGCAATTAGGCTATTATATATTAACACCACAAATTGTGGAAAGGTTTATAAATTTAAAGAAAAATATCAATGGTAATATAATTGCTTGCTTTAAAGATGGTCTTTTACATATATTTGTTAATGATGGCAAAAATTCATTTGAACCGGATATAGATAAAGTGGATTTTATTGATGATGTAATGAGATTTGTGAAAGATTTTTCTCTTGTCAGTGAAACAATAGATATTTTAAAGGTAAACCATGGTGTTTATGCTCAAAGTGAAATACAGACATCCGTAAATCAGACACAACATCAGAACCATTCTAATTCCACACCTTCGCAAAGTAGTGGTTCAGGCATAGGAATACAGGGCGGAAGATTCTAAGGAGAGTTTAATATGGCGAAAAATTATCAGACAAACGAGGTATATAACAATCAAATTGGTATAAATGATTATGAATATTATGACAACTCAGCAAAGAATTCATTTTTAGGAGATAAAGTTTTCGCCCAGATAAGAAGTGTAGATGAACAAAAACTTATAGCACAGCTTTCAGAAGAATCTAAAAGACAAAGAAAATTAAAAAAATATTTAATAATTGATATTGTAGCAATAGTTTTAATATTAGCTGTTATGTTATTATTGGGATTAGATATTAAGTTTTTAAGTATTTTTATACCCTTAGCTGTTGTAGCAGCTTTGATTAACATACTTATTATAATTATTAAAAACAATAAAAATAGTCGTAATTACCTTGATTATACAGAAGATGAGTGTAAGAATTATATTCTTAAAAAAGCTGTCGGAGATAAAGTTGAAGAACTTGTTTATGACTCACATTACGGCTTGAAATCGGATATTTATAAAGATTTGAATATTATAAAAAGTGGAAATAGATATAATACAGAGGACTTTATATCAGGAAAGTATAATGGCGTATATTTTGCACAAGCAGACCTTAGAGTAAAATTAGAAGGAGGAAATGATAATACCGTAGAATATTTTAATGGAAGATGGATAGCTATTGATTATCCGAAAAAATTCAGCGGAACAGTTTCTATAATTGATAATAGCTTTAAGTATAGCGTAAAAAGAAATGACCTTGAGAAAATACAGCTTGAAAACTCCACATTTAATAATATGTTTAAAGTAAAGGCAAGCAATATGCAGTTAGGCTATTATCTCTTAACGCCACAGCTTGTCGAAAGATTTATTGAATTAAAGCAAAAATCCAATGGAAAAGTTATAGCTTGTTTTAAAGATGGTTTTCTGCATATATTTATCAATAATAGAAAAGATTCATTTGAATTGAATATTGATAATTTTAATATAACAACTGAAATTCAGAGATTTTTGCAAGATTTTGAGCTTGTCAACGGAACTATTGATGTTTTAGAAGTTGGCAATAGCTTTTATGTTCAAAGTGAAACACAGCCATCACAATATCAGAACCATTCCGATGATACACCTCAACAAACCAAAAATTCAGGCGTAGGCATACAAGGCGGAAGATTCTAAGGAGAGTTTATATGGCAAGGAACTACCAAACAAACGATGTATATAATGAAATTAATGTAAGTGAGAGAAATAAGGCAGAGAGAAAAGCTGACCCAAAGATATTTTTTTATAAGGAAGGCAATCCATTTTTAGGATTTATGCACTTTTTGAGGAGAAATCCTGTTCCGCCTAAGCAGATAGATGAGAAAAGATTGGTGGAGGATTTGACGGATTATGTAAAAAAAAGTACATGTAATGCAATAATTGTTATTATAATATTTTTTATTTTTATTATGGCATTGATTATAGCTATGGTTGATCCCAGAATAGACCCGATGTTTGTTATTGGAGCATTAACAGTTGTGGCTTTAATATTAATTATAATACTTATTATAAAAAATTTAATAAATAAAGAAGACCACAACAAATATACAAAATTAGATTATAAGAATTATGTTATCAGAAAAGCCATTGAAGGAGAGGTTCAGGAGCTTGTATATGAACCACGCTTTGGTTTGCCAAATAGTGTTTATGAGGATTTAAATGTTATTCTTGACGGAAATATGTATCGCAAAGAGGATTTCATAACAGGAAAATATCACAATGTATATTTTGCCCAGTCGGATCTTGTTGTAGAATATAAGGACAATAGTAGTTCTGCAACATATTTCAAGGGTAGATGGGTAGGCTTTAATTATCCAAAGCAATTTCAGGGAACAGTTATAGTAAAGGATAAAAATTTTTTCTATGTAGCAAAGAGAAAAGACCTTGGTGATATACAACTTGAAAATCCGCTTTTTAACGAAATGTTTACCGTAAAATCAAGTGATATGCACTTGGCCTACTATTTACTTACACCACAGATTATGGAAAGACTTATGTATTTAAAGCAGAATGCAAAGGGTACCATTATTGCTTGTTTTAAAGATGGAATTTTACATGTATTTATAAATAATGGTGAAAATTCGTTTGAACCAAATTTACGCCAAATTAATCTTATGTCAGATATACAGAAATTCAAATATAATTTTAGCCTCGTTAGCGGTATAGCGGCAATTCTTAATGTTGATAATAATGTTTATGTCCAAGGTGATACGCAAGCTACTATAAATCCGATGTATTAGTAAACAAAATATCAAGGCTATTCAGCCCCGTTCCACCAATGAATAATAGAAGTTTTTAAGTTTTAAGGAGAGTTTATATGGCAAAAAATTATCAGACAAACGACGTATATAATGAAATAGATAGGCGAAAAAGGCGAAAATCCGAGCGAAAAGCTGACCCAAGAGTTTTCTTTAATAAAGAGGGCAATCCATTTTTAGGTTTTATGCACTTCTTAGAGAGGATTCCTGTTCCACCAAAACCAATAGATGAGCAAAGACTTATGTCGGATTTTATATATGATGCCCGAAAGCGTCGCAGCATAAATTTTGGTTCGCTTCTTGTTACTATGGCTTTGGTGATAATTCCAACTATAATTATGTGTGTTTTCCCGTTTTTATTTATATCTAGAGTATCTCCAATAGCAATATTTATAATTACAGTATTGGCTATACTGATTATTGTTGTAATCAAAATGGTGTCAAAGTCAAAAAAGAAACAGCCACTTAATTATTATACCGTAGAAGATTATAAGAATTATGTAGTTCATAGAGCTATTGGCAATGAGGTTCAGGAGCTTGTATATGAACCATATTTTGGTATGCCGCAAAGCGTTTATAAGGATTTGGGCGTAATATCCCTTGGAAATATATACAGAACAGAAGACCTCATAACAGGAAAATATAACGATGTATATTTCGCACAATCAGACCTTGTTGTTGAGTATGAGAGCGGTAGCGAAGAAAATAATGACTATAAAATAGTTACATATTTCAAAGGAAGATGGATAGGAATTGAATATCCTAAGAAATTTACAGGAACAGTTGTAATTACAGATAATAGTTTTGCCCATTCGCCTAAGAGAAAAGACCTTGAGCATGTTGAGCTTGAAAATATCAATTTCAATAGAATGTTTACAGTAAGGTCTAATGACACTCATTTGGTATATTATCTTCTTACGCCACAGATTATGGAAAGGCTTATGTATCTCAGACAAAACGCAAGAGGAAATGTTGTTGCCAGCTTTAAGGATGGCATTTTGCATATCTTTATAAATAACGGTAAGGATTCATTTGAGCCAAATAGGTATCAGGTTGACCTTATGAGAGATATACAAAATTTCAAATATGATTTCAGTCTTGTCAGTGGTGTAGCGGCAATTCTTAACATTAACGATAATATTTATGTTCAACACAATGAAGAACCACCATATCAACAGCCGTATCAAAATAATCCAATGCCGCCGATGAATAATAATGGCTTCTAAAAATTAAGGGGGAAACAATGTGCCATATAGTGACCCATATAACGAAACAAACCGCAAACAAAGACTTGAAGCGGAAGCTGCCTCAGACCCGAGATTATTTTTTAATAAGAAAGGTAATCCATTTTTAGGATTTATGCGTTTTTTGAGGAGAGTGCCTGTTAAAAAAGAACCAATAGATGAAAAAGCCCTCTTGAGTGATTTCTCTTCCATAGCCTCAGATAAGATAAAAGAGGGAATAGTTGTTATAATAATAACCATTATAGCAGGTGTATTATGGGTTTTATTGCGATTTAATCTTATTTCAAAAGATATAATGACTGTAGTAGGGTTATTTTTTATGGCTTCCTTAATAGGTGTTACATACTACTTTAAACGAAAGGATAAGAAAAGTAATCGAAAATATACGCTTGATGACTATAAAAATTATGTAATAGAGTCTGCACTTTCAGATGAGGTTGAAGAACTTGTATATGAACCATATTTTGGCATACCACAGAGCGTTTTTGAGGATTTGAATGTTATGCAAATGGGAAATCGTTATAGCTCAACAGACCTTATTACTGCAAAATATCATGGAGTATATTTCGCACAGACAAATATTAAGATTGAAGATTGTGATAGAGAAAATACGGTATATTTTAATGGGCGATGGATTATAATTGATTATCCAAAGAAATTCTCAGGTAAGGTTACAATTTTTTCTAAGAAAAGCTATGGCTTTTGTAACACTAAGAAAGACAAAAAACTTGAAAATATAGAGCTTGAGAATACAGAATTTAATAAAATATTTGAGACTTCAGCGAGTGACCAACAGCTTGCGTATTATCTGCTTACACCACAGCTTATGGAAAAACTTAGGTATATAAACCAAAGCTTAAATAATGCATTGATATTGTGCTTTAAAGATGGTGTGTTATATGTAGGAATAAATAATATAGGAGGTGTTTTTGCACCTAATTATGAGAAAAAAGATCTAAATTATGATATAAATAAATTACGGTCAGATTTTATGCTTATTTCAAGTTTCATTGAGATTATGAAAATAGATAATAATGTTTATGTTGGATGATTTTATATTTATTTTTTTAATTATTTAAAAATAATTTTCCAATAATTCTTTAAAGTAATTATTGCTTGGGTTCCTTAATATATAATTATGTCAATAAATATTGGGGAGAATATTCCAATGTGAAGCTAATGTTTTTAATATATTATCAAATAAAAATTTATAGACAGTTTTAGCTGTCAGAAGGAGATTATCATGTCAATTGGAGTTTATGTTGTTATAGGCATTATAGCTTTAGTGCTTATCATTCTTATAGGTTGGTGGATTTCTACATCGAATACTTTTCGCAGAACGGAAGTTAAAATCAATGAAGCGGAATCCGGAATAGATGTAGCCCTCACAAAGAGGTATGATACACTCACAAAGATGCTTGATATTACTCGTGCATATGCAAAGCACGAGGCAGATGTAATTCAAGGTACAATCGAAAGACGCCAGATGAATTCTATGCAAGAGCGTTCACAGTTTAATAATTCAATTAATGAAGCTATGGGCAGAATCAATGCTGTTGCTGAGCAGTATCCTGTACTTCTTTCATCTCAGGTATTTAAGCAACTACAAGTCGCCGCTTATGATGTTGAAGAGCATCTCCAAGCTGCAAGACGAGCATATAACGCAAATGTTTCTCAATATAATCAAATGATAGTAACATTTCCTAAGAGCATTGTTGCAGGTGCAATGAGCCTTCAGAAAAAAGATTTCTTCGAGGCTGAATCAGCTAAGAGAAACGATGTAAAAATGAGTTTCTAATTATATCTAATTATAATAGATTTATGTAGGATAATTAAAAGTTTTGCTTGAGCTTTTTCAAAGGCTCGCAGGTCAAGAGCGTTGTCCTTCTTAAAGCACAGGAGGGCAGGAAACCCTTGCAGGGGGACCCTGAAAATTACCACATAATTCAATATTAAGAATGGCTACCGCAAAATAATGATATGTACCCTCTTTGCTGGACAAAACCAGTAAGGAGGGTTATTTTTATGCGTTATAGTTATGAGTATAAAAGAAATGCCGTAGAATTATATCGACAGGGTCAATGGCCTGATACACCAGATGGTCTAAGCACTAAGGCGTTTCATATAACAGTTCGTAAATGGGTT
>CACXBF010000007.1 GCA_902765855.1 uncultured Ruminococcus sp.
TGGCTTTTTCAAGCCCTTACTCTTTAAGTTTTTCGCCGCTCTCTCGCGACAGCTTGTTTATAATATCATACCCCAACCCAAATGTCAACACTTTTTTCGGATTTTTTTAAAATTTTCTTTAAAAAATTTTTACATACTAAATATAGCTTTTCAAGCGGTCTATAAACAGAAAATATAGTATACAAACAAAATAAAAAAGAAGAGCAGAGCTTACAAAGATTCGCATGAATCATAATAATGAAAGCCTGCCCTTAATTTTTTAGAAAAATTTATCCGAAGAAGTTCTGTACTGCATACATTACCGAATCAGAATCAATGTCTAAATATAAACCTACTGAAATAGATGTATAATGAGAATTGAGTATATTTGCTCTGTGTCCAGAAGAATTCATCCATGCATTAACGATACTTTCTGCTGTCATATTTGGCTGACAACCTATATTCTCACCCATATAATTGCAAGTAAAATTAAACGCTGTATAAAATTTAGTGCCATTTGGACGAGTATGGTCAAATAAAGTTGCCGTTTCTTTTGCACGAAGCGCAGAACCACTCGCACCCTTTGAATTAACTGACAAAGTTTTTAAACCAGCCTTATTTCTCTCTACATTTGTAAGTCTTATAATTTCACTCTTTATGTTATTTATATCTGTCTGAGAGAATGTGCTTCCCGTAATATTCTGATATGTGCTATATACAGTTGAACCATTAATAGTTTTATATGTACGAATTCTATAATTATACTTTGTTCCTGATTTAAGGTTTCTATCTACAAATTCAAGATTATTTGAACCGCTGACTGTTGCAATAACCTTATAACTTGAATCTGTTGAAAGCTTTCTTTCCACCCTATATCCATTTATATTTTCAATCTGATTCCATGCAACTCTTATTGCTTTATCTGTCCTATTCTCTATTCTGAAGCCATCTGCGTGCATTGGTATGGTATAGGTAGTAAGCTCAGCGTAACCACCAATTACTTTCTTTCCTGAAAGTTCTTTATATGCAGCTACCCTGTAATATTGACTATTACCTGAATAAAGTCCCTCATCCTGATAGCTTACTATATTTCCACCCCCTACAACTTTTCTGACATAGATTTCGCCTGTGCTATTACTTTTCTTATAAATATAATATCCGTCCGCACCGCTTACTGCTTTCCAATTAAGCTTGAGCGAATTCATTTGTCTGTTTGATGAGGTGAAAGATGTTGTTACATCAGGACAAGTTATCGCCAAATGTTCAATTTTTCCACCGATAAGCGTCGAATTATTATATTTCTTATAAGCTGCAACAGCAAACCTATACTCTTTTCCAGAAGCAAGTCCTTTTGCAGAATATTTCAAAGTTTGGCTATTAAGTGTTGACAAAAGTTTATAACTTCCATCATCTTGAGCAATATAAATCTTATATCCATCTACTCTTGCCACTTCGTTCCAAGAAAATGTTATAGAAGACGTAGATTGTGTTTCCGTCTTTATTTTCGATGTCTTATATGGATATGTACAGCTTGAAATTTCTGAATATTCCCCAAGATATTTTTTCTCATTAAGATCTTTATAGGCAGATACATGATAGGTAAATTCTGAAGCCGATGTAAGTTTAGAATCCGTATAGCTTGTTACAGCACCATTGCTTACAGTTGCAATCAATCCATACTTTGTTTTATCAGTTGTGCTTTGTCTATAAATTAAATATCCTGTTGCATTTTCTACTTTATTCCAAGAAAGTCTTATTGTTGCAGCTCCAGTAGGTTTAGCCCCCAGATTTCCAACTAATTCCGGCAATGTACAAGTATCTATCTCTACAGATTCACTCTTTTTTAATACATTATCAATATAGTTATAGGTTACTACCTTATATGAATAAGCCTTTGATGGTTCAAGATTGTTGTCTGTCCAATAAATATTATCACTGTTATAGTTGTTTTCGTCACAGATAAGTCTCTTATATTCAGAATAATCTGTTTCATCTTCAGACTTTTTGTAGACAATATATCCAGATGCACCTTTAGCTGAACGCCATGTTAGCTTTATCGAATTTATTGTATTTTCATCTACCTTTAAACCTTTAACAGCAGCTGTAATAGTTTCTCCGCTTATGTATGATGCCGCAGTATACTTTTTAGTTTCTCCTACAAGTTTATAAGCAAAAACTTTATAATTATAGTGTGTTCCTGAAAGAAGTTTTTCATCAACATATTCTGTTGTAGTGGCATCTAAACTTGCAATTCTGCCATAAGAATCTTTTGTATTTATTGACTCTCTGAAAATCTCGTAACCATCTGCACCAGCAGAACTATCCCATTTAAATTTAAGAGAAGTAGCTGTCTGCTCAACAAGCTTAATATTATTTACAGTTTCAGGCAAAGTATATCTGTCTTTATAGACATATGAGCCATAATATTATATTTATTTCCACATATAATCTTATAAGCCCTTACACCATAAGAACAATCTATACCCGCTTGCAAGCCTGTATCTGTCCATTCACCAATTTCCTGATTATTTATATCCTTTACTTTCTTGTATTCAGTTTCGTTATTAAGTTTTCTTACAACCTCATAACCATCTGCACCGCTCACAATTCCCCATTTAACAAGAATTGAATCTGAGGTCTGTTTTCCTGTAACAACAGTTCTTACTGTTGCAGGACAGGTTCCAACAGCGATTTCCTGATAATCGCCCTTATACCTAATATCACCAACGGTTTTTATAGGTTGAACTCTGAATGTATAATTTCTTCCTGCAACAAGTTCTCTGATTACATACGATTTTGCATAAACACTATCTATTTTCACAAACGTTCCCGGATTTTTAAAAGATTCTTGATAAATATCATATTCTGTTGCACCTGGTGATTCATTCCAAACAAGCTTTATTGTATCTGTTGTAACAGCACTAAGCGTAAGACCTGTTACATCTCCAGGCAAGGTACTTACCGAAATTCCTATATAACTACTATATAAAATAGTATTATTAAATTTTTTAAATGCTCTTACAGTATAATCATAATCCTTACCTTGCTCAAGCCTGTATCGGTCCATTGTACTGTATCCTTACCATTAACCACCTGTACTCTCTCATAGTCCGTAGCGGTCGTCAATTTTCTGTCTATAACATAGCCGTCCGCCCCGCTGACAAGTCCCCACTTCAAAGTTGTTGAAGTTTTTGTCGTACCAGTGGTTATAACCTTCCTGACATTTGCCGGAAGCGTCGCTGTAGCTATATCCTTATACTGTCCCTTATAAGTTTTATCTCCTACTTCTTTAATTGGCTGAACTCTAAATGTATAGTCTCTGCCAGAGGCAAGTTCTCTTATAACATAAGCCTTAATTTTTCCATTCGTAGTGTTTCCGATTTTTACAAATGTTCCGGGATTTTTTGCTGATTCCTGATAAATATCATATGTAGTAGTACCATCAGAAATATCCCAGCTAATCTTTATTGCTGTTGCTGTACGAGAAGCTGTTTTTAGATTTTTAACAGCAGAAGGAAGCGTGCTTGTAGGAATCTTAATATATCCGCTATAAAATATTTGTCCATTATATTTTTTATATAATCTTATGGCATAATAATAATCTTTTCCTGATTCAAGGTTATTATCCGTCCATTTTTTAATAGATGAATCCGGTATAGTTTTAACACGCCTATAATTTTTCTCTGTCTTAAGCCTCTATAAATTTGGTATCCATTTGCACCATTTACAGCACCCCAATTTACTGTAATTGATGTTTCGCCTATATCAGATGCCACTATCTTCCTTACATCTCCCGGAAGTGTGGATGTTTTAATCTCTGCATATGTACCCTTATAAGTCTTATCCTGATAAGATTTAATTGGAAAAACTCTGAATGTATATTCTGTTCCAGAGGAGAGCCCCTCTCTGACGTATGTTGTTGTATTTGCATCTACTGTACCAACCCTTGCAAATGTACCTGGTGTTTTCTTTGATTCCTGATAAATGTCATATGAAGTAATACCATTTGCAGCGAACCAATTTAAAGTAATTTTATCAGCACTGCGCGAACTTATCTTTAAATTTGTAACAGCAGATGGATTTGTACTGCCGGAAACCCATACACTATCACTATAAATTTTTTCGCCATTAAATTCCTTATATGCCTTAACAGCATAATCACAAGCAGTCCCGGAATTAAGCTCCGTATCTGTCCACTGAGTAGTTTGTGAACCATTTATAGTCTGTATAAGATTAGGTTCAGACTCAGATTCAAACCTTCTGTATATACAGTAGCCATCCGCATTAGTAACAGCACCCTATTTAAGCATAAGCGAAGTATCCGTTATATCTGATACTATTACCTTTCTTACAGTCGCAGGAATTGTTATTGTAGAAATTTCCGCATAATCGCCTTTATAAATTTTTGAATCAACTGTTTTATATGGTAAAACTCTAAATTCATAAATTCTTCCAGATGATAAATTTTCATTTGTCCAACTTGTATTTTTTCCACCCTCAACAGTAGCATATCCATAGAAATTATACGGTTCTTTTGAGGATTTAAGATAAATATAATATCCTGAAGCACCTTCAGATTCATTCCATGAAAGTGTAATTGAATTTGTTTGCGAAGTAAATTTTAAGCCTGTAACCGCTGATGGTATATTATTCGACGCTGTTTCCGCTGCAGAAACCGAAAATGTGCTTATTGGTATAGAGGCACACGCAGAAAACATGATAGCACTTGAAAGTAATATAGCAAATATTCTTTTTAAAATACTTTTTTCATAAACACCGCCCCATTTCAATAGTGAAAATTAAATAAAATATATCACTTTTATAATATAATTATAGCACGGTTAAATAACAAGTCAAATAAAGCTATATAATTTCATTCTTTTTATAATAATTTTTGTACATTTTCTCCTATAGTTTTGAAACGGCTAATCTTCTTTTTTTATTTTAATATT
This sequence comes from uncultured Ruminococcus sp., assembly GCA_902765855.1. Taxonomy (GTDB): domain Bacteria; phylum Bacillota; class Clostridia; order Oscillospirales; family Acutalibacteraceae; genus Pseudoruminococcus. The sequence continues at coordinate 4,932 of CACXBF010000007.1, forward strand.
TAGTAAATTTATCAATTGCTCATACTCTTGCCATCTATCCTCTCTAATAGGCATAACAGGATGCTTAAAATCATCAAATACAAGAACTAATGCAGGAGCGATTTTATTATGCCGTTTTGTATAATACCAATCTATCAGCTTTCCCTCACGAATAAGCTTTTTGGCTACGCTATGGTAACTATAATACATAAACATCACCAAATAAATTATTTCCGAAAGATATATATGTTATTCAAAAAAAGGCTTGATTACCTTTTTAGTAATCAAGCCTTTAAAAATTATTTATTTAGTTTTTAATTATTCAGCTGATGCTGATGACATCATAGAAGACATATCTGTCTGCTTATAATCAGCTGGAATTGTAAAGAGGTCAGCTGGAATTTCTGATGTAATCTCATTTACAACCATTTTTGTTTCTACTCCACTCATATTAACCTTAATACCAACAAGCTTCTTAGTTTCCTTATCAAAGTAATATGTCTGTTCTGTGCTAAGTCCGCTTGAGCTTGTCATAGAAACACCATCAGCAAGACTTACATCACTCTTAACTTCATAAACAACAGCATAGCAATCCTTACCATTGAAGTTTTCTACACTATCGCTAACATACTTCATATTCTTTTCTACATCTTCAGTTGAACCGAGTAAACCGCTTGTCATGCTGTCAAGAGATTTTTGAACATCATCTGTTGTTGGTGTATAGTATGCAACTTTATTTTTATCGTCAAGCATCCATTGCTTACCATCAGTAATAACAATCTTCTGGAAACCCATCACAGAATATCCCATATCAACATACATTTTCTGATTAGCTATATCTGTTGCCATTACCATTGTAATTTCTGATGGAGTATCAGAGGAGCTACTTAAACCCATAGATGAAGTATCAACAGTCATATTTATATAATACTTACCATCTTTAACTATATCAATATAACTTTTTTTAATAAGGTCTTTAACATCTGCATTTGCAGAATCAGACTTACTCTCAGTCTCACTATTTGTTTTGCTTTCAGTTTTGCTTTCAGTTTTGCTTTCAGTTTTGCTTTCAGTTTTGCTCTCTGCCTTACTACTATCTTTGCTCTCAACTACGGAAGAAGCTGAAGATGTTGTACCCGTTGCACTTTCAGGCTTGCTTGTTGTTCCTGAAGAATTACTGTTACAAGCTGCTGCTGAAAGAGCTAAAATTGATGCAAGAATTAAAACTGCAATCTTTTTTTTCATAATTTAATACACTCCTTAAAAATTTACGATAGATGTTTATTTTATATCATTAATATTTTACTTCAAAAATATCATATAGTCAATAGGCAAATTGACAAATTTAAATAAAAAAGCGTAAGTTAGATTATAACTTACGCATAAATTTATACTATTTTCCTGCTTGTTGCTTAGCTTCAAGAGCTTCCATAAACATACCTGAACGCTTTTTCTTTGGCTTTTCTGGTTTAATTTTCTTTCCACGAAGTGAAAAAGCTGCAACGATAACCTTTTTATTAGCCTCTGTAAAATTTTCAAGAAGCATTTCACGCTTTTTTTCGTCCTCAATAGAATTAAAGAGAATATATGATATAATTCCCTTAACATCAAGGTCGCCCATACTATAAATATCGTTTAATGACTTGGAAAGTTTTCCAATATTATTTGCACCTTCCTTTGCAACATACTGCTTAAAAAGTGGCAAAATCTTTTCTTTGGCAAAAGTAATTCCTCTAAAATTAGCATAATGTAATTTCTCATAAGCTATATCTTCTTTAAGCTCCGGAAAATAATTTACCATTCTATTAGCCAAGAAAAGAGAATCAACATTTCCGTCATTATCTTTTTTCTTTTTCTTGCGTGTTTGTGTAATAGCCTGTTGCTTAGGACCTTGAATTGTTTCAACAAAATCTGAAGCTATATTATCAGCCTCTCTTTCAGTATCAATCTCTGGGTCAAAGAGCCATGTTGCAACAGATTTCCAGTTATTATCAGGCTCAGCACCAGACATCTCGCATTGGCGAAGAACCATACGCATTTTAGACTTATAATATACTATATTATAAGCCGTATCTTCACTTGTATAAAGTGCTGTAAGTTCTTGATCATTTTGTGAATCTACATTTTGTCTTTTATAATTCTGCTCAACAAGAGCTTTTTCAACCTTATCAGCTACTAAATCGAACGCACTCTGTATTTCCATTTATACTCACTCCCGATAGTTATGCAAAATCACCGACAAGCTTTAATGCAATTATCGGTGATTTTGATTATATCATATTAAAATCCGTTTGTCACTACTCAAAACCTATCAAATTAAAGCTCTGAAGCAAAATTTTTGATATAAGCTCTGAAATCGTCTTTTAGCTCAGGGTGTTTAAGCGCAAGTTCAACAGTGGCTTCAAGAATACCGAGCTTATTTCCTATATCATAACGCTTGCCTGTAAAGTCAACGCCTATCATTCCAACTGTTTGTGCAAGAACTCTCATAGCGTCTGTAAGCTGAATCTCTCCACCGGCACCGGGGGCAGTTTTATCAAGTAAATCAAAAATATCAGGTGTAAGAACACATCTTCCAAGAATAGAAAAATAAGAAAGAACATCTGCTTCTGTTTTAGGTTTTTCAATCATATCTGTACAGCTATAATATGTACCGTCAAGATGTTCAACTTTGAGTGAACTATATTTATGAATATTTTCTTTAGCAACTTCTTTAATTCCAACAACTGCTTTACCATATTTCTCATATGCTCTTATAAGCTGACCGCAGGCAGGGTCTTCGCCGATGATAACATCATCACCATAAAGAACTGCAAAAGGTTCGCCAGAAATAAATGAACGAGCACAGTTGACAGCATGTCCTAAACCCTTTGTTTCCTTTTGTCTTAAAAAGAAGATATTTGCAAGCTTAGAAACTGAAACAACTTGATTATAAAATTCTTCTTTCTTGTCTTCAAGCAAACGACCTTCAAGTTCAGGAGAACGGTCGAAATAATCTTCAATTATATTCTTACCTCTGTTTGTTATAATAAGAATATCTGTAATACCCGAATTAACAGCTTCCTCAACGATATATTGAATAGCCGGCTTATCTACGATAGGGTACATTTCTTTTGGCATACTTTTTGTTGCAGGAAGAACTCTTGTTCCTAAACCTGCGGCAGGGATAACAGCTTTTGTAATTTTCAAAACTACACTTCCTTATTTTAAAATTTTTATTTTTATATTGATAGATAATATTTAGTGTATAAAAAATTGTGGCAGGAATGACAATAGCATATCGCATATAAGCAGACAAACTGCAAGTGCGTTATTTGTGCCACCTTTTTCCATAAGTTTTTCATTTAATTTTTTCTTATTGCTTTCATATACCTGTGAATCGTCAGAAACCCCATTAGTAATTGCTATAGATTGTTCAGATTTTATCGCTTTTATCCGTTTAATAACAAATTTATAATATGACCTGTTTGCAGTAAAACCTATTATCAGCATTATTACAAAATTCAAAAATGATAATGCATATGGAAGAATAGCGATAAGTCCTTGGTCAAAAGGCAACTGACAAATTGCATTAAAGAAATCCATAACAGTATATCCTCTCGGATATGCTTGGTTAAGATTTTGAGCAACAGTATTAAGAACACTTGCAGAAATAAAATATGTCGCATAAGTTATCGCCATTGCTAAAATTGCCATAATTGCGGTTATTATTCCGCCAGAAACATATTTTTTTCTATATAGCATCCAGCCTCCGCCGAAGAGAAAGGCGGCAAAATTAAATCTGCTCTTACCAGTATCTTTTATACGCTTGAATATTCCCATATAATATATGGTATTATTCTTAACATATTTTGAAAGTTCCTCACCGCTAACGCCGTCAAAATCTTCATCTGGCTTAACACCTGCCATAAGGTCAATCTTTATCGGCGTACCGCCGCCAAAACCAGGGAATCCCTCAAAGTCCTGATTAGGATTACCACCGTTATCATTCATATTTTGATATTGATACTCTATAAAACTTCTTCCACACTGTTCACAAGCAACTGCGTTTTCGTCGTTCATATGACCGCAAAATTTGCATTTTTTGGTTTTAGTGTTTTCCTGTTCGTTTTGAGTATTATCTTCTTCATCTTTCCAAGCCTCATTGCTTCTATGCAAGTCAAGGAAAATACATCTTCCTTCCTTTTCATAACAGCTTCTATGATATGGTGCACCACATTTTGGGCAAACAACTATATCATCATCAGCCTTGAATTTTTCGGAACAAATGGGGCATTTTTTTCCAGTATAGTCCATATTCCCCTCCTACTATGCAATTTTTCTATTATATTATACTATACTTTTAGACTTTTTGCAAGTAAATATATAATTTTGCAAAATCTTCACTTAATTCACCTTTTATAATAAAATTCTATTTCTTGCAATACATAAGAATATCACTTATAATAATTTCGTAATATAATTCTATAATTTGGAAGTGATTTTGATGAAAAAAGTTCTTGCTTTTATTTTTGCAGTTTTTATGTTTTCTATACCTTATTATGTTTATTCTGCTTATGGGCTTTATTTTGATTTAGAATATAGTGGAGATAAAATTCAACTCAATAGAGGTTTTGATATATATTTCAACGCTAAAAGTAATTCACAGACTAAAATTTCAGCTTTAAGACTTGATATTCAATATGATAATTCTAAAATTAAATTTCTTTCAGCAACAGCAAATACGGATATAGATACTTACGAACTAGAGAGCGGAACTGTAAGAATAGTTTGGCTAAATAACAGCGGACAAACTATATCTTCTCAAAGTGAAAGGCTTTTCACTATAAGATTCAAGCCATTAAACTCAACTGATAATGCCTCTTACAATTTCTCAACCAAAATTTTTGAAGCAGTCAATTCTGATGCAGAATATCTTACCATAGAAAATTCACCATCTATAACAGTCAGTAAAAGTGGTGATGTAATAAGCTCTGCAAATAATACAAATTCTAAAACTGAAAAAAGCAGGGTTGAATCCGGCAATAAAAGTGAAAACCCAAAGTCTCAAAGTAATTCTAATGAAAAATCTGAAACCAAACAAAGTAATGAAAATACAGAAGAAAATATATCAGACATTTCAATTGGAAATAGAAAATCAATAAAATCAGAAAATGGCTTTACATATTTTATCTTTGGCGCAGGAGGTATGCTCATTCTTGTAGCATTAATATTTCTTGCATATAATCTCGGCAAAAAGCATAATAAGAAAAACAAATAATAGAGTTATATCATAAAAACACCTTGCATAAGCTTTATAAAAGATTATTATTTGGACGGTGTTTTTATGAAATTATGGAAAAGAACAATCGCCATTTTTCTGTCCACATTTTTTATAACTGCTATGCCTATCAGTGTTAATGCTCTTGAAGAAACTGCTATAACTGCCCCATCTGCCGTACTTATGGAGCCTGAAACCGGAAAAGTTTTATTTGAAAAAAACTCACACGAAATTCGTGCCTGTGCTTCAATCACGAAAGTAATGACACTTCTGCTTGTATTTGAAGCAATAGATTCTGGCAAACTTTCTATGGACGAAACTGTTACAGCAAGTGTCCATGCAGCATCTATGGGCGGTTCTGATATATGGCTTGAAGAAGGCGAGACAATGACGGTTGATGAAATGATTAAGGCAACTGTTGTTGCCTCAGCCAACGACGCCGCTGTTGCTCTTGCTGAACATCTATGCGGAACAGAAGAAGAATTTGTTGCAAAAATGAATCAACGAGCAAAAGAACTTGGTATGAAAGATACTACCTTCAAAAACTGCAACGGTCTTGACGAAGAAGGTCATCTCACAAGTGCCTATGATGTAGCACTCATGTCCAGAGAACTTATAAAACATAAGGATATTTTTAAATATACCGGAATATGGATGGATTATCTTCGTGACGGCAAGACTCAGCTTGTAAATACAAATAAACTTCTTAAAAGCTATAATGGCATAACAGGTCTTAAAACAGGTACAACGGGCGATGCGGGCAGTTGTATCACTGCAACAGCCACAAGAGGAAATCTATCCTTAATCGGAGTTGTTCTCGGAAGTGCTTCAGGAAAAGAAAGATTTACAGATGCAGCTACAGTTCTTGATTATGGTTTTGCAAACTATTCTATGTATACACCAAAAGCACCTGATGGAGCGGTAACAGATATTCAGGTTGTTGGCGGTATGCAAGGCACTGTTAAAACAGCCGTAAATGAAACTACACCTATACTTATCAAGAAAGGCGAAGAAAAGGGTATAATAGAAAAGCTCAATCTTCCTGAAAGCATAGACGCACCTGTTAAAAAAGGTGATAAGGTCGGCTCTGTTGAATATACTCTCGATAAAAAGAAAATCGCCGAAAGCCCTATTACGGCTGACGGCGACGTTGAACAAATGACCTTTTGGTCTGTTTTCTCTGTAATTTTTTCAAATCTTCTGACTTCAAGATAGCTTTCTATTCTTCTGATTGCTCAGTGTAGCTGAAATCAATTTTATTCTTCTTAAAACCAAGCTTTGCAAGCATAAGCGTATCATAATATTTTCCGTAAAGCTCAGGTGAATTCATTGCAGCGGTAAGCATAGTTTTGCCATCCTTTGTAAATGATGAAATAACACAGCTTCCTGCCTCATCTGTAAAGCCTGTTTTCATACCATCTGCATATTCGGAATAACAATCCTCACCTTGATTCAAAAGCTTATTAGAGTTTACCCAGTAAAATTCTTCTCCACTTTTTAGCTTTTGTGTTATCTGATAAGTTCCGCATATTTCCGAAATCAATGGTACAGATTTTGCATAATTTGCAATCTTTACCATATCGAGAGCGGTTGTATAATGGTTCTTATCGTGGAAACCGTCAGGATTTACGAAATGCGAATGTTCTGCACCTAATTCAGTGGCTGCATCATTCATAAGTTCAGAAAAAACTTCTATTGCATCTTTCGCAGGAAGCTTATCATTTTCCTTAAATTTTCTTGCAGATGCTACGGCAATAGTATATGCCGCATCATTACCTGACGGAAGAATCATTGCATATAAAAGCTGTTTTGTTGTTAGCTTTTGACCTACCTCAAGTCCTGCAACGCTTGAATCTTCACCGATAAGTGTTATTTCATTTCCTACTGTTATAACCTCGTCATTATCAAGAATTTTATTTGCAACAATAGCAGTGAGAAGCTTTGTTGTACTTGCAGGATAGCACTTCGCGTCAGCATTTTTCTTATAAAGAATTGTATCATTCGCAGCATCATATAGAACTGCATATTTAGAGCTTAATTTATCACTGAGTGTGGTATCCTTCATCAACTTTTCAGTATACTTAAATTTATTTGAATAATCAGGCAATTTAGGGTCTCGCTTAGGAATATTCTCTGATATCTCCGAAGATTCTGCCTTAATATCCGCCTTGCTTTCAACAGAGCCTTGCGATGAGCTTGGCTCTGTTGATGCTGTCTGAGGTTCTGTTTTAAGCAATGACCACACAAAAACTGTTCCTGCTGCAAGAACTAAAAGCGTCAGCAATACAGTCGTAACTTTAAGGGCAGTATAATTTTTTCGCTTTCTCACAGCATATCTCTTATTTCTCTGGACTTTCATATATTAAAATCTCCTGTTAGTTTGTTTATTATTATAGTATAACATACCACTTAAGAAAAATCACGCAATTTATACATAAACCAAATTTTACAAGATATAAGCTATAATTAAGCTTTCAACAAATAGATATTTTCTATATCAATTATTAATTAGTACTTGCTAATTTGCTTTCATAGTAATATAATATTTATGCAGGATAAGTAAATTATCCTAAAGTTAAATTTGGAGGATTTATAATGAAATACGCAGTTGTTCTTTGCGATGGTATGGCTGACAGACCTGTACCGGAACTTAATAATATGACACCTATGCAGGCTGCAAATAAGCCTAATATGAATTATCTCGCTTCCAAAGGTGAAGTTGGTTTGGTTAAAACAGTTGGTGCCGGTTTAAAGCCTGGTAGTGACGTTGCTAATCTTTCTGTTCTTGGTTATGACCCTGCAATTTATTATTCAGGTCGTTCTCCACTTGAGGCAGCAAGTATCGGCATTGACCTTAAGCCTGATGATGTAACTCTCCGTTGCAACCTTGTCACACTCTCAGATGAACCAAATTACGAAGATAAGACTATGGTTGACTACTGTGCCGGAGATATTTCCACACCTGAAGCAGAAAAACTTATCAAATACATTGATGAAAAGCTTGGCTCTGATAAATTCAAATTCTATGCGGGTGTAAGCTATCGTCATTGCCTTGTTTGGGCAAAAGGTGAACCACACCCTGGAATATTGACACCTCCACACGATATTTCTGATAGAAAAATTACTGAATATATTCCAAAGGGCGATTATGTAGCTGAGCTTTATGATATGATGAAGAAAAGCTATGATTTACTTATGGAACACCCTGTAAACAAAAAGAGAATTGCTGAGGGCAAGCGTCCTGCAAACTCAATATGGCTCTGGGGCGAAGGTACTAAGCCAAAGCTCGATAGCTTTAAGGGTAAATTTGGCAAATCAGGTTCTATGATTTCTGCTGTTGACCTCCTCAAGGGTATTGGTAAGTGTGCAGAAATGAATGTTTGCCAAGTTGAGGGTGCAACAGCTTACATAGACACAAACTTTGATGGCAAGGTTCAGGCTGCCATAGACGAACTCAAAAAGGGACAAGATTTCGTTTATATTCATATTGAAGCTCCTGATGAATGTGGCCATAGAGCTGAAATTCAGAACAAAAAGCTTGCTATTGAAATTATAGACGAAAAGATTCTTGCTCCACTTCTTGCATACTTAAAGGATTGTGGAGATGATTACAGCGTGATGGTTCTTCCTGACCACCCAACACCAATCTGCTTAAAAACCCATACATCTGACCCTGTTCCATTCCTTATCTACAGAAGCAATGATGAGAAAAATAGCGGTGTTTCTACATTCTGTGAGGAAACAGCAGAAAAGACCGGACTTTATATTGAACCAGGTTGCACACTTATGAATAGATTCCTCGCTGAATAATATAATAAATTACAAACAAACCAGCCATAGCTCAAAAATAAGCTATGGCTGGTTTTATTATATCTTTTATTTCATAACACTTTGAAAAGGCTCGAACGAAACTTTTAATCTTTACTGAATTTGCATTAAACCAAAACCTTTACAAATTCATTCAAGCAATTATAAGATTCTATAATTTCACCCGGCATATAAACAGGTATTCCGGGCGGACAAGGACAAGCTGTATCTGCTGAAATTCTTCCAATCGCTTTTTCTCTTGGAATAAATTCGCTCTTTTTGAGAACAGCCTCTCTTAAACTCGTCACACACTTTGGCAAAGAAATTTCAGATTTTTCTTTTGCAATAAAATCTTTATCAAGCGTAATGAGTGATTTAATAGCATTTCTAAGCTTGATAAAATCATTTTCAGAATTAAACGGAGTGCATATAAATACAACATTTTCATAATCAGCAAATTCAGGTTCAACACCCATACTCCTGAAAAATTCTCCTGCCGATTCTCCTGCAATTCCGATAGATGCGGTATTCAAAGATATTCTTAAAGGATCGCATAAACCATCAGGCTGTAATATTCCTAAGCTGTCGGCTAAAATCTTGATTTCTGCAATTACAGGCTCAAGCCTTTTATAAATATTTGCATTTTTAGAAATATAATCTGCACAAAGGTCTATCGAAGCCATTATCGGATACGGAGGACTTGTTGAAGCAAAAAGCGACATTGCCTCCTTTGCCCCTTCGATAAATCTATCATCGTTAATATTCAGCAAAGCTCCGCCCGTCAGAACAGGGAGTGTTTTATGCACAGAACAAGCAGTCATACTCGCTCCAAGCGTTATAGGGTGAATATCTTTAGAAAGAAATTTCAGATGTGAACCATGTGCATTATCCACCAAGAGCGGTATATTATATTCCTTGCAAACCTTAGAAATTGCAGTTATATCAGAAATTTCTCCATAATAGGTTGGGCTTGTAATATAACAACCGCAAATATCAGAATTTTTAGTAAGAGCCTTGCGAACATCTTCAGCATAAATTCTACCCGTAAAAGCTCCATTATTCTTTGGTAAAATCCATATAGGCTCAACTCCAAGAAGTGCCATAGCATTAACTGCACTTCTATGTATATTTCTTCCGCAAAGAAGTTTTCCTCCGTTCATAGTTGCAAGTCTTATCATTGTCATAATCGCAAGAGAACAACCACAAGCAGATATAAGCGTTCTTTTCACATCAAAAAGTTTTGCAAGATTTTTTTCTGACTCAAGAATAACACCACTTGCCTCAAAAAGAGCATCTGTATCGGGTAATTCAGTATAATCAAGTTCCAATAATTCTGAGTTTATTATTCCTGATGACTTATGACCAGGAGTGTGGAAAGATGACCTATTCAATCTTTTATGATTGACAAGTGCATTATATAAAGGAGTATTCATAAAATCACCACTAATCTAAATAAAATAATTCTTCAAATTTCTTATCCAAAGCTACACAAAGAACTATTGCAAGCTTGGCTGTTGGACAAAATTGTCCTGTTTCAATAGAGCTTATTGTATTTCTTGAAACGCCAACCATTTCTGCCAGTTGTGTTTGAGAAAGCTTTTTTTCTGTTCTCGCTTCCTTTAAGCGGTTTCGTAAAACCAATTCATCTTTCATATTTTAATGCCCTTCAACATATCTGATTATTCCAATTATACAACAAATCATAGATATTATACCTGTAATTAAGCAACTCTTATCCTTTGTCTTTATAAAACGATATATCATACCTACCATAACAGAAGCTGTAACAGTAACAAATAAATCCATCATTGGTAAGCCCTGCTCTGAACGAATAAATGCAAAAATTGCAGCAACAAATACCATTGTGATATATGTCCATTTCATAGACTTATCTTTCACAACGCCTTCCATTTCATCGCCTGATTTTCTGCTTTTGGCAAGAATTTCTTCCCTATTCATATTATAACACCTCTGAATCATTTTCCAAGTTTACTTGGTAAGATGATTATAGCATTGCCAAGAAAACTTGTCAATAGATTTTGCAAAGTTTTCTTGGCAAATTTTCATATGCTAATAATACATAGCAAAAAAGCAGGCAAACTAAATTCACCTGCCTAACACCCATAATATATTCTATCCTTCTGCTTTTACTTACAAAATTGGTATAAAAAGTAATTCGAGCAACATTTTTATTTTAAAAATAAAGTTCTTCCATAAGGTCTATAAACTCATCTCTTGTCATTAAGCAATTCAAAACTCCGAGAATTGAGTTTGTAGTCATGTTTTCCGGAAGATTCAGACGCTTTTTAAGTAATTCTCGTCTTTCTGAGGAATTACTTCCTCCGGTCAAGCCATAAACAAAAAAATCCGCCTTTGTAATTTCTTCTCTCTCGACAAACTCTAAATCACTGTCTTCACAGCTTGCACCACATTTTCTCAAAGCTTCAAGTATAAGCTCTTTAGAAACTCCTTCTACACCAAGTTTCCCCTCTTTTGAACGCTTATCCTTGCGTTTTTCTTTGCCAAAAATATCAGGGATATATGCGTGTTTAATCTGTTTCTTAGGCACAGAACCTTTCAAAAAATTTCTTATAACAAAGCCTGCAGAATCGCTATCCGTAAGAACAATTATTCCACGCTTTTTTGCAAGCTCACGAATAAGATATTGCCGCTCCTTGTCATTAAAAATTCCGAAACCGTTTGTTGTTATAATCAAACCGTCAATTATCGAGGAAAGCTTTATCTTATCATACTTTCCCTCAACTATAATCGCTTCCTTAACTTTAATCATTTACCGCTATCCTCTTTTACAATCAGAAGTATTTTTGCAATCAACATTTCTAAAACAGTACGCTGATTACCCACATTAGATTTAAGCCTTATATCAGCATAAGCAATCGCATCAAGAATTTTAGAAATTGCCTTATTTGAATATTGCTTCATATCTCTTTCAGCATTTCTAAGCCTAAATTCTTTACCCTTATATGGAAAAATATCCTTTAAAGCACTTGCCTTTTCACCGCTCTCAATAGCTGTTCTCACCCTATAAATATCTACAAAAGCAGAGCTTAAAACACCTAATATAACTTCAGGCTTTTCTCTCTGATAGAACAGTAAATCAAGCTGTTTATAAGCTGAATTATAATCTCTTCTGATTATCGAATCTGACAAGGCAAATATTCTTGCTTCCGTATTTCTCACAGCAACAGCTTTAATCGCATCATCAGTTATAATTCCCGAGCCGACATATGCACATAGCTTTTGAGTTTCATTTTCAAGTGTATTCATATCAGTGCCACAACTTGCAACAAGTTTTGCAGCATTTATTTCGTCAATCTCACAGCCAAGCTTTTTTGCCCAAGATATTATATTTCTTTCAAGAGCAATTTCTCCTCTTTTTTCACAACGAAGAACTGTTCCGAATTTTTCAGCCATTGTTGAGAATTTCTTAGTCTTGTTTATTTTTTTGCCGTCTGATGTCAAAGTAGGCTGAGAAAAAATCAACACTGTACTTTCCGGCAAATCAGAACAAAAAGCTATCAGACTTTTGAGGTCACTTTCAGAAAGGGATTCAAAATCAAAATCATTCACACATACACAGCGTTTTTCACTCATAAGCGGCAACTGTTCTGCGGCATCAGCAATGCTCTGTAAATCCGCATCTCCCGAAAGAATATCGCTGTCAAAATCTGATGATTTTTTTCCTATAAGCTTTGAGCAAAGATATTCCGTATACTTTTTAACAAGATATTTTTCTTCGCCATATATCAAATATAATTTTGAAAAATTTCCTGCTAAAATTTCTTTTTTAAAATCCTGTTCATTTAAGACAGCCAATTATTCTCACTCCAAATTGAAACTTCACCGCTCTGCGAAATCCTCATACGAATATTATCTTCAAAGCAAGTCGCATAAATTGTATCACATATGCTTTCTAAATTGCTATATGGTTCATATACATTTTCATCACTGCAAGAAAGTATAATTTCAGCAGGTCTTAGCAATTCATAATGTTCTGGCAACTCACTCATAACACAAATTGCTGAATTAAGCCATTCTTTTGGCATCTCCGAGCAATCTCCACCATTAGGTATAACAAGTATATCAAAATCTCCAGAAAAAGTAAAATGCGTAAACACTCCGCTTTTTGTTTCTATACTTGTAATTTTATAATCAGGTAAGCTGACATTATTCTGTATATCAGGCTTATATTCAATAATTTTTCCCTTTGTTTCTGCAAGATTTAATAAATTTTCATCAGCTTTTTTACTATCATATATGCCGATATTATTTACAGAATAATCTTGCAAAATCTCATCAGCATTTTTTGAATAGTACGAGCTTGGTTTTGTAATCATAAGATATTCAAATTCAGAAATTCTTCTTGTTTCTAAATATTCAAATAAATCATAAGCCTTACTGCCGCCATATGTAACCATAGAATTATTTCCGCTTGAACTTACTGCAATATTTATTCCGTTATTACAATCAGCAATATAAACTGAAATTCCTGTCATCATATAAATGTCATAAACAAGAATCATCAGAACAAGCGTTGCAATTCCGATTATTGCTGTAAATTTCACTGCAAATCTACGATTTTTAAGCTTTCGCACAATAAAATAAGCAAAAATCATAATAACCAACCAAAATGGTACAAATGAGTAATTCAGTCTGATAACCGAAAATGGCAGATTCGCAATAGCCTCTGTCCAAAACATAATATATTTTGCAATAAACTCACAGACAAACATTATTGGCACTGTCAAAAATGATAGGATTCCGGAAAAACTGAAAAGCACTGCAATTATTCCGCAGGCTATCATAATACTTGCCGGATATGAAATCAGCAAATTTGATATGACAGAATAAATCGGAAATTGCTTGAAAACTATAAGCGTTACAGGAAGTGTAAATACAGTCGCAGAAATTGTCATAGCTATAACTGATACTATCGAGGAAACAAATTTTTCAGCCTTCTTTTTCGGAATAATTCTTCTCAATGAAAATTTCTTAAATCTTCTTGGCTTTTTCTGTTGCAATCTTTCAAGTATATTTGTTTTAATTCTTTCAGATGCACAGAAAATTCCGAAAGTAGCTCCAACAGACATTAAAAATCCAAAGTCTGCACAGCTATATGGATTCAAAAGGCATATTACAAGTACAGAAAAGCCTAACGAATTAAATGGTTCGGGACTTCTGAATATCATAAGTCCGATTAAGAATATTATCTGCATTATTCCTGCTCTGACAACTGTCGGAGAAAATCCTGTAACTGCCATAAATACAAGCAATGCAAAGATTGATAATCCTGCACCAATACGCTTTCTACGAAAAATTGCTGCAAAAATCAGCATAAAAAGCTGTGCCACAATCGTTACATGAAATCCGGAAACCGACATTAGATGTGACACACCCGCCGAGGAAAACATTTCTTTTTCATCGGTTGTAAAGCTATGTTTATCACCGAGCATAACTGCTGTAAGCAAATTTGCACAATCCTGTGGCAAATATTTAGAAATAACGCCTTTTATATTTCTTCTAAGCAAAATAAAGTTATAATAAAACGGTTTTTCATAAACCTTTTCAGTCATAACTCCGCTATAATGCTTTATTGCACCTCGCAAAAAATATCCCTTAGAAATATCATAATTTCCAAAAACAGAATCACCATTTTGATATAGAGAAATTTTGGCATCAAGTTCATCATAAACATCAACATCATACAAAACGCTTGAGCTTGCAAGGATTTTAAATCCAGAAAGTTCTGAATTTCTGATTTTCGTAACTTCTAAAGGATAGTAATATTTTCCGTTGCTTTCGTAAACTTCATCACATACTGTTGCAGTAATTCTCTGTTCTGTACCTGAAAAATCTTCAACAGTTTTCAACTTATGCTCCACGAATGTTGAAAACATAAGCATTGAAATAGCTGCAGTTATGAATATAAATGGTAATGCGATTCGTTCACGCAGTTTTTTTACAAAAAGAGATACAACAAACAAAACCGCTAAAGCACCCGAAATAATATATGCAATATTTGAGCCAACAAATAAAGCGACCATAAGGGCAGCAAGATAAGTAAATCCCAATACTGCAAATGGACGCTTCATAATATTCCTCCATAAAAATGAATACTTCAGCCCTTAGTATTAAAAATCAATCCAAAATTTCCATCTTAACAAATCTTCTGAACATCTTTCCAAGATATTCGTCAAACATATCTGCGTAGTCCTCAGGCTTAATTTTATCGCCTAAGCCAAGCAAATCATAAACAACGCTTGCCTCTCTCAGCTTGCAGTTAAGGTCATGAAAACCGTTCTTCTCATAAAATTTCTTGCGGTTAATTCTCTCAATATAATTCTCAGCCTTTTCATCTATTTCTTCAATCGCAAGAAAAAGATTTCTACCCTTATACTTTTCTTTCAATGCACCAAGAACACCACTTCCAAAGCCATTTCCTCTTGCTTTATCATCAATAGCAAGATAAAACAGATATGAAATATCTCTGTAACTCAGCACATAGGCAAGACCTACCCATTTATCGCCGCTATACGCCGCCCAAAAGTCTACATTATCCTTTTTTGATTTACGCATAAGCAAGCCAAATGGTGCTTTTTCATCGGCAGGAAAAGCCGATTTATAAAGCTTCTTAACGCTTTTATAGTCTGGTAATTTTCTATTAAGTCTTATAAGTTCAATACTCATATTATGCAAGCTCAGTATTAAGCTTTTTACCTCCCAAAAGGTGGAAATGGATATGAAAAACAGTCTGACCGCCGTCAGCACCACAGTTATTTACAATTCTATAACCGCTTTCATCAACACCAAGTTCTTTTGCAATCTTAGCTGCTGTTACATAGATATGAGAAATAAAACCAGCGTTTTCCTCTGTTAATTCATTAGTAGAAGCAATATGCTTCTTTGGAATAATTACAACATGAATCGGCGCCATTGGTGAAATATCGTGAAATGCGAGTATTTCATCGTCCTCATAAACTTTTTTTGAAGGAATCTCTCCCTTAACAATCTTACAAAAAATACAATCTTCCATTTTAAAAATCTCCTTTTGTAATTTTATATAGCTAAAATACTAAATTGGTTTTCAAAAACTCACTACCACTCAAATATTACACTTATCTAAGACAATTAAAAGTTTTGCTCAAGCCTTTTGCGGTGAGCCGCCGCAGCCAAGACGCGTTCTAACTTTTTTGTTAAATTATTGCTTGCTATTCGCGTTGAAGCTATTTATAAATACAATTATTTTAAGCTCGCAGGGTTGAGGGACAGAGTCCCTCATGGGTTTTAAGGGCAACGCCCTTAACATTCTTTGCTCCCAAATCGGTGGACAAAGTCCACCGATTAAATTTCTCTTATCAACAACATTAGTCAAAAAGTTGACAAGAGATTTTAAGGCCCTCGCCCCTAAAACCCACCAAAGGCTTAACCTAAACTTTAAGTTTTTTAGGGCAGTGCGTTAACTAAGCGTAGTTTAGATGTTTTCACCAGCTATTAGCATTTCTTCAGCGTAGTCCAAAGATGCTTTTGTCATCTCAGTACCGCCAATAATTCTTGCAAGTTCCTGTTTTCTTCCCTCATGGTCAAGTTCTTCAACTTTCGTAAAAGTCTTTTCATCTCTAACGCTTTTAGAAATCTTAAAATGTGAATTTCCCATTGCTGCAATCTGTGCCAAATGAGTTACACAAAGAACCTGTCTACTTTTTGAAACCTCTCTTAATTTCAAGCCAACCTTTTGTGCGGCACTTCCACTAATACCTGTATCAACCTCATCAAAAATCAGCGTATCAATATCGTCTTTATCTGAAAGAACATTTTTAACAGCAAGCATCATTCTTGAAAGTTCACCGCCTGACGCTATCTTTGAAATAGGCTTAGGAGGTTCTCCGGGGTTAGTTGAAATAAGAAATTCAATATTATCACAACCAAGAGAATTAAGCTCGCATTTTTCTTGCACAACAACAAGCTTTACATTCGGCATATCAAGAAAAGCCATTTCCTCACAAACCTTATTTGCAAATTCTGCTGATGTTGCCTTTCTTTTTTCAGATAAGGCTTTAGCAAGCTTTTCTGCCTCTTTATAAGCCTCATCACATTCTTTTATAAGATTCTCTCTGTTCTCATCATACATAATGAGAGCATTAAGTTCTTTTTTAGCTTTATCAAGAAAATCAAGCATTTCCTTAATTGTAGAGCCGTATTTTTTACCGAGAGTGTAAATAAGATCTAGCCTTTCCTCTATATTATCAAGTGAACCGCCATCTGTATCGACTAAATCTGTTAAACCTGTAAGTTCAGAAAGACAATCCTCAAGTTCATAAATTGCTGATTCTATTCTTGAATTTATCGGTTCAACCTCGCTCATATATTCTGAAATATCAGAAAGCTGTGAGTTTATCTCTTGCAAATTTTCAAGAACGCCTGAGCTTTCATCATCGCCATTCATCAAAGCACGAGAAGACATAATGGCCTCGAGAATTTTTTCGCTGTTCTGCAAAACTGATTTTTGTTCGTTAAGCTCCTCATACTCTCCGTCACGCAAATCTGCATCCTCAAGCTCATCTATCTGATACTTTAAGAGGTCGATTTTTCTTTCTCTTTCGCTTTCATCAACAGTAGCTTTTTTAAGCTCGGCAGAAAGCTTTTTATATTTCTTATAAATCTCTTGATAGTCTTCAATTTCATTTTCCAAGCCTGCAAGCTTATCTATATAGGATATGTGCAGTTCAGGCGACATAAGTTCATAGCTTTCATGCTGACCATGTATATTTATAAGCTGAACTCCGATTTCTTTCAGTGTTGAAACTGTTGCAGGTCTGCCGTTTATTCTGCATTTATTCTTGCCGGTCGTACTAATCTCACGCTGAATAAGAAGTTCTCCATCCTCAAGCTCAAAACCCGCCTCATCAATAACAGCAAGAGCTTTTTCAGATAAATCTGTAAATTCCGCACTGACAAAAGCTGATGACGCACCTGTACGAATCAATTCTTTAGAGGTTCTATTACCCAAAACGGCATTTATAGAATCTATAACAATAGACTTACCCGCACCAGTTTCGCCTGTCATTACATTAAGACCTTTTTTGAAGTCTATGCTTGTTTTTTCGATAACTGCAATATTTTCAATATATAAATTTGAAAGCATAAAAATTCCCCTTATACCTTACCGGAAGAAATAAATCTCTTCAACTCAGTAACAAGAGCAAGAGAAGCTTCCTCTCCCCTTGTTGCTATAAATATTGTGTCGTCACCTGCGATTGTTCCTACGACCCCCGGACGATGAACATTATCAAATGCAGCACATACCGCCTGTGCCATACCGCTATGTGTTTTTAGCACAACTATATTAAGAGAATAATCAACACTTGTTACAGAGCTTGTAAAAATACTAAGTACCTCTGATGGAATTATTGGATTTTTCTGTGGTGCAATAGCATATTTGTAGTTTCCGTCACCGGCAGGAATCTTTATAAGTCTGAGTTCCTTAATATCTCTTGAAACAGTAGCCTGAGTTACATTAAAGCCTTGACCTCTTAATTCATTCAGAAGTTCCTCTTGAGTTTCAATTCTTTTATCCTTTATAAGTTCAAGTATTTTTGTTTGTCTTCGTGCTTTCATCAAATCACCATTCCTTATGGAGTATATCTGCAAACAAGCAGAACTTGGATTAAATTTCTAAAAGCCATTTTTATTGATATTACTTTTAAATAACATCAATCCCAATATTTATCAATAATTCTTTTAACTGCATCATTTTGGTCTTCACACTTAACAAGATAGTCAATAAAGGCTTTTTCTACATCTTTATCATTTTTTATAAAACTTAATCGCCTTGCTGCATAAACTTTAAGTTTATATTTAATTCTTTCAGAGTAAGTATTTATACACTTGATTTCGGTTTGTTTATCACCTTTAATTAAGACTTTTATAAGTTCGCATAACTCACAGTTGCCATTTTCATATGCATATTCAAGAATAGCCATAAATTCTGCATATTCATATACATCAGGATATTGTTTTGCTGAATAAATGTAAATATTCTCCCAATTTCGTTTTATAATAGAACCGTCATTTATATTAAAATCATCATAAGATTTCTTCAATTTAAATTCAGTTTCATTTGGCAAATATTCGGGAGGAATGTCAGACTTTTTAATTTCTATATCTGAAAAAAGTAGCCTATCATTCAACCAATTATAATTACTAAATGCAATAATTACAATAGCATTAAGCGGATCCCCAATAATGCTTGCGGCGGCAGCTTTATGATGTCCGTCAATAACCGCACTAAGATATCCAGAAAAATTATAAATCAATGCTCTTGGTTTAATTTTTCCCTCTTTATATATTTCCTTATAATATTCTACTCTTTCAGGGTTAAAGCAATCTGTACTTTGCGTAGGATAAAGGAATACAGGCTGACCATTCATATAAGCATAATCCATATCAGGCACAAGCACACCGGCAGTTGCAACTTTTTCAGTTGGTTCATTAAAAATCCCCCAAAAGAAGTCACCCTCTCCGTCTGTCGGAAAGCATACTGCATCTGCAATAACATACAAACCGCTATCAATCAGGGTGAGAATTGGATTTAAAGCATCTATTGCATATTCAAGTGATACAAAATCCTCATTTAGTACACTGCGAATCTCTTTCAATTCCTGACAATCTGCATTTTCTATTCCATAACCAGTTGCTAAAATTGAACTGCAAGTCGGACAATATGGGACGTCCATTTTTATTAACGGTACTTTATTTAAGCTCATTTCAGCATAAGAACCATAATTAGGACTTTCACATATTCTTCTGTTTATTGTCAGCTTTGAGCTTCCTGAAATATACACAAGCTTGGCTTCGTTAATTAGCGGTGTATCTTCTTTAAGTTCCAAATCCTTAATAACTTTCACATACTTACCATCTAAATCCAACACATCACCTCCCAAAGTTTTAACTTTCGAGATTAAAAATCTCTCTCGGAAAATTTATCCTTCAAAACTCTGTAAAAGGTCTTGTCTTTAAACAAAATCAACTCTGCATATATTTTCGCAGTAGTTATAACTACTGTATCGTCAGCAGTTATTGGAATTGTAGTTTCACCGTCTATTGTAAGTGTTAAATCTGTATCCTCTCTTGAAGCTGCATTAACAAGAATTTCAGATAACGGGTTAAATAACACAGGTCTTGAAAATAAAGAATGTGAACAAATAGGCGTCATAAGTATGCACGACATAGACGGCTCTATTACAGGACCTCCTGCCGAAAGTGCATAAGCACTTGAGCCCGTCGGTGTTGATACAATAAGACCATCTGCACGATAATGACAGATATAGCTTTTTTTAAGCCAGACATCAAGGTCGATAATCTTCGTCATAGAACCACGAGAAATTACCGCATCATTCAAGGCAAAGAATGATTTGCTCCCACTTTTAGATTTCAGTGTAACCTTTAGCATTTGTCTTTTTTCAACAGTATAATCTCCGGAAAAAAGCCTTTCAAGCATAGGAAGTTCATTCGGTTCAAGTTCGGCAACAAAACCAAGTCTGCCCATATTTATTCCAAGGAGCGGTTTCTGAAAATTTGCGGCGTGTTTAGCGGCGTGAATTATAGTACCGTCACCGCCAATAGTTACAACAGCATCACATTTTTTTACAAGTATTTCATGTGATTCAAAAAAAGCTATATCCTTATCAGAATATTTTTCCGATAAGTCGGCTGTCATTAAAATTTCACCACCGAATGATTTAAGAAGTTTTATAGCTTCAAGCGATTCTTCATATGCTCCATTCTTTGTAAGGTTTGGTATCAAGGCAATTTTTTTTAATGCTCTCATACTTACCTCCCAACTGCTTAATCATAAACAGCACAAAATATAAATTTCTGATTATGTTTTATCCAGAGTTGAATGTGAAAGCTCTGCAAGAGCCTTTATGTCAATACCGTCAACAGCCTTTGGATTATCTGATTTTCTTATGTAAATCAAATATTCTATGTTTCCCTCAGGACCTTTTATCGGAGAATAATCCAAACCTAATACATCAAAACCGTTTTCAAGACAAAAATTATAAATTTTTTCTATAACCTCAATATGAACGGATATATCTCTTACAACGCCTTTTTTGCCAACCTTATCTCTACCCGCCTCAAACTGCGGTTTAATCAAACAAACAGCCTCGGCATTATCTGCAAGAAGATTTCTGACAGGTGGCAGTACAAGACATAATGAAATAAACGCAACATCAACACTGAAAAATTCAATTTTATCAGGAACTTGTTCTTCGGTAATATATCTGACATTTGTGCGTTCGAGATTTACAACTCGTTCATCGTTGCGAAGCTTCCAATCAAGCTGACCATAACCTACATCAACGGAATAAACCTTTTTAGCTCCATTTTGCAACATACAATCTGTAAATCCACCTGTTGATGCACCAACATCCATAGTAATTTTTCCGTCAAGCTTCAAGTTAAAAGCTTTCATAGCCTTTTCAAGCTTCAGACCACCACGACTTACATATTTCAGCTTATTTCCTCTAAGCTCTATTTTTACATCATCGCCATAGGTAGTTCCCGGTTTATCTGCCTTTTGATTATCAGCATAAATCTGTCCTGCCATAATAAGTGCCTTAGCCTTTTCTCGACTTTCAGCAATGCCGTATTCAACTACAAGTTGGTCAAGTCTTTTCTTTGCCACAAAACTCACCGTCACATTTTATTTTCTTTAAAATTACTTCTTCCATTCCGTCAGTATCAAGCTTATATTTTTTTAGTGCTGAGGCAACTGTAGATTGTTCAACATACTGGTCGTCTATTGCAGTTAAAATATATTTTCCAGTAAAATCGCTTTCAATAAGCTTACATAGAAAATGTTCTCCAATTCCGCCACAGCTTATGCCTTCTTCAAAGAAAAAGCAGTATTTAAAATCTTTTGCTCCGATAACAGCACCACTGTTAATCGGTTTAACAGTATTAAGCTTTAATACGCAAGCAGAAATTCCTTGTTTTTCAAGTCTTTCCATACATTCACACGCAAATGAAAATAACCTTCCGTATGTAATTATAAGTATATCACTTTTTTCATCTCCGAAAAAGACATATTTTGAATCTTTTATCAGAAAATTTTTAGGTTTATACAATTCTCTGCCACGAGGATACCTGACTGCAACTATTTCACTTTCATTATAAATAGCGTTTTTAAGCATAAATCTAAGTTCGTCGAAATACGAAGGGCATAGTATTGTCACATTTGGAATATTATTCAAAAACGAAGTATCAAATAAGCCTTGATGCGTCTTACCGTCCTCACCGACAATTCCTGCTCTGTCTATTGCAAGAATAATGTGAAGCTTTTGAATTGAGGCATCGTGTATAATCTGGTCATAACTTCTTTGCAAAAAGGTTGAATAAACCGCAAAAACCGGAATCATTCCGCCCATAGCCAAACCACAGCCAAATGTAACTGCATGTTCTTCAGCTATACCAACATCGAAAAATCTGTTTTTATATTTCTGTGCAAAGTTTGATAAACCGGTACCAAGCTGCATTGCCGCAGTTATTGCACAAACCTTCTCATCTTTTTCTGCAATCTGACAAAGAGTTTCTCCGAAAACATCAGAATAAGATTTTGAACCACCATTTGTAAGACCTGTATCAACATCAAAAGGTGCTGTTCCGTGAAAGCCTTTCGGATTTTTTTCTGCAAATTCATAGCCCTTACCCTTAGTTGTAACTGCGTGAATAAGAACAGGACCTTTTTTTCTTTTAGCAGCATTTAATGCAGTAATAAGTTCGCCTATGTTATGACCATCAAAAGGGCCATAATAATAGAAACCCATATCCTCAAAAATAGTTCTGCTCTTAAACAATCTACGCTTTATGAAATTCTTTAATCCCCTGAAAAATACAAGCAATCCTTTACCAACAGCAGGAATTTTTGTAAGAAATTTTTCAACCTTCGATTTGGTATTTAGATATGATGGATTTATTCTTATGCTTGTAAGATATCTTGCCATAGAACCGACATTTTTAGATATAGACATCTTGTTATCATTAAGTACAACAATAAAATTTTTCTTTGAGCGTCCTGCATTATTCAATCCCTCAAAAGCAAGACCCCCGGACAATGCGCCATCGCCTATAACCGCAACAACATAGCTGTCATCATCATTTAGAATATTAGCACATTGAAGTCCATAGGCTGCCGAAATTGATGTACTGCTGTGACCTGCACCAAAGGCATCATTTGGATTTTCCAAGTGTGACGGAAAACCCGAAAGCCCGCCTTCTTTACGCAAAGTATCCATCTGTTTATATCTGCCTGTAAGCATCTTATGTGCGTAACATTGATGTCCAACATCAAATACAATCTTATCCTTTGGTGAATCAAAAACTTTATGTAAAGCAACCGTAAGTTCAACAACCCCAAGGTTTGGAGAAAGGTGTCCGCCATTCTTAGACACAACAGAAACAATCTCTTGGCGAATTTCATCCGAGAGATTTTCAAGCTCTTTAACCGAAAGATTTTTTATATCATGCGGTGATTCAATTTTTTCAAGAAGCTTATCTTCCATTTTCACTTACTCCATCATAGCAAATTAATATTGCAATAAGTTATTTTATATTATATCACTAGTTTTTATGTCGTACAAGTTTTTTAATAATTGTTATTTATTACGATTAAGTAGACTTATTGCAAGCTCACGAAGTTCTGCTGATTCGTCTTTACCAAATATATCAAGTGCTTTAACAGCGTCATCAGTTAATTCCTTAGCAAGCTGACGGCACTTTTCTTCACCATAAATTGACATAAAGGTTGTCTTTTCGTTTTCTTCGTCGCTGAGAATAGGCTTTCCAAGAACCTCAGGAGTAGAAACAACATCAAGTACATCGTCAATAATCTGGAAAACAAGTCCTATTTTACCACCAAATTCTTCTGCGGCTTTAAGCTTTTCATCATCTGCTCCAGCAGCAATACAACCAAGCATACATGAAGCCTTTAACAAAGCTCCTGTTTTTTTACCATACATTTTTTCTAAGATTTCAGCCTCAACCTTTTTGCCCTCAATGCTTAAATCTATGAACTGTCCTCCTACCATTCCGCTGACACCCGCAAAGCTTGCAAGTATTCTTCCGGCGTCTGCAACTGCCTTAGCTGAGGTTGCCTTAACAGCCTTTTCTGAAAGAACGGTTTCAAATGCCAATGTAAGTAATGCATCGCCTGCCAAGAGAGCAGTATCCTCTCCAAAAGCACAGTGGTTTGATGGTCTGCCCCTTCTCATATCATCGTTATCCATACAAGGCAAATCATCATGAATAAGTGAATATGTATGAATCATTTCTACTGCACAGGCAAAGGCAAGTGCATTTTCAGGATTACCTCCGCATGCCTTACAAAACTCAAAGACAAGCTTAGGACGAATTCTTTTTCCACCGGCCATAAGGCTATATTCCATAGAATCTACAAGGCCTTTGACATCATTATCCTTTATCAAAAACTCATTAAGAGCCTTTTCTATCATCTCTGAATATTCATTCATCAGCATTTTCCTCCTCTAAATCAGAAAGTTCAGTAATCTTCTGTTCTGCATTTTTTAATGTTTCATAGCAAGCATTTGAAAGCTTTATTCCCTGTTCAAAAAGCTTTAGCGATTCCTCAAGGCTGGTTTCTCCGCTCTCAAGCTTTTCAACTATTTCACGCAATTTTGTTATATTAGTTTCATAAGAAATCTTTCTCATAAGAATTATCCTTTCTCATCAAGAGTAATCGCTCTAACTTCACATTCTGCTTTTCCGTCTGAAAGTTTAACCGTAATATTTTGACCGATATTTAATTCTTCTGCACTTTTTATAACTTTATTCTTATTCTGAATAATACTGTATCCTCTCGAAAGAACCGAAAGTGGGCTTAAAGCATCAAGTTTCGCAGAAAGAGCCGCAAATTCTCGCTGATTTTCTGAAAGGATAGCCTTAAAAGCCTTAATCATATCTGCTGAAATCACATCGAGTTCATTTTTGCGTATATTTATAAACTCCTCCGGACTAAGCAACACTTTTGATGACGCTAAATTATCAAGTTCCTGTTTTTCAAAATCTATTCGTCTCTGCATAATAGCAGGCAAACTATCTTTTACGCTTTTAAAATATGAAAGCAATTCTGCCATATTTGGTGTGGCGAGTTCTGCCGCCGCTGATGGTGTAGGTGCTCTTAAATCTGCCACAAAATCGCAAATTGTAAAATCCGTTTCGTGACCGACCGCAGAAATTATCGGTATATCCGATTCAGCAATAGTTCTTGCAAGCTTTTCATCGTTAAATGCCCATAAATCCTCAATAGAGCCACCGCCTCTGCCTATGATTATAACATCGGCAGCATTTGCTTTATTAAATCTTTCAACAGCGTCAATAAGCTGTGCCGAAGCATTCTCTCCTTGAACTAGTACAGGGCAGAAAACCACCTCAGCAATAGGATACCTTCTGCCAAGAATATTCAAAATATCCTGAACAGCCGCTCCGGTTGGAGAAGTTATAACGCCAATTCTTGTTGGATATGCAGGAATAGGCTTTTTTATATCCTCGCTGAAAAGTCCTTCAGAAGAAAGTTTCTTTTTAAGCTGTTCATAAGCAAGATTCAATGCACCAATTCCGTCAGGCTGCATATCTTCAATGTAAAGCTGATATTGTCCGGTAGCCTCATAAACAGAAACTCTGCCTCTCGCAATAACCTTCATACCTTCTTCAGGCTTAAAGCGAAGATGTCTTGCATTTCCTGCAAACATAACCGCACGAACAAGAGCCTTATCATCCTTGAGTGAAAGATAAATATGCCCCGAACGATAATGGTCAGTAAGATTAGATATTTCTCCTGTTATATAAATCTCTCTGAGAGCAGGACTTTCATCAAGCAATGACTTTATATAAAAATTAAGCTGTGAAACTGTTATTACAGAATTTACTGCCATTATTTCTGCTCCTTTTCGTGTAATTTGTTTGCAAGTATAGCAACACCAGATGCATTATCGCTTGAAAACTTAGGTTCGGCAAAAAGAGCACCATATTTTTCCTCAAAATGCTTTCTGATAATTGAATTAGACATAACTCCACCAGCATATACAAGCGGAAGCTTACCATATTTTTCAAGCAGAGCCTCTGTCATTTTGTCAAGCGTTTTCTGTATATTCATAAGACACGCAAAAGCCACTTTTTCTGATGATGCACCGTCAGCCAACATTCTTGCACAGATGTTTTCAACACCGGAAAGGCAACAATCTGCACCTTTAAGAGTAGCTTTTGCATCAACTTTTCCGCTATACTTCAAAGCGAGCTTTTCAAGCTCTGAACCACAAGGAAAGTGTAGTCCGAGCATTACTCCGACTCTATCTACAAGCTGACCTGCATTAAGGTCGAGAGTTTTTGCGATAATCTCAATATCAAGTGGACTTTCCGTACCCTTATGAACTAAGAGCGCCTCTGTTGTACCGCCTGAAACATGAAAAGCAATGAATTTTTCATTTATCAATTCAAGCTTTTTAGCTGAATACAGAGCCGCCGCAATATGACCTGCCTGATGTGAAACCGTATAAAGCGGAACTCTCAAAGCCTTAGCTAAAATTCTTGCAGAATTAACTCCAACCGTAAAGCAAGGCATATATGAGCCTTCAACATCACGCGGTCTTGATGAAACAGCTATTGCATTAAGCTTACCGTTAAAGCCTTCAAAAGCCTCATCAAAAACATCTGCAAGCTGATTTGTATGGTGAAATACGGCGTCACTCTGTCTTAAACCTCTTTCGCCGTCCTTAACAGGCAAAAGCTTTTTGCAATTTTTAAGGATATTCTCCCCATCATAAATAGCAACAGAGGTTGTATAATTGCTTGTATCTATTCCGAGAGTAAGCATTATTTTTCACCATTATTCTTTGCTGAACGAGCTACTCCACCAAGCACACCATTAAGGAAAGAGGCGTCCTTTTCTGTTGCATACTTCTTGCAAAGCTCAACAGATTCATTGATAGAAACGCTTGTAGGAACATCTTCAACAAACATAATCTCGAAAGTAGCTATTCTCATAAGTGTAAGCACAACACGAGAAATTCTGCTCTTGCTCCAACCCTTGAGATTTTTTTCAATAAGCTCATCAATAGCCTCAAGATTATCGTAAACACCATTTGTAAGGAGCTTTGTAAATTCTCCGATAGACGCGTCACGAGCCTCAACAGCGCTATCGAAAACCTCATCTGAATCATCGTCTTTAAACATACGCTCAAAGACAAGTGTAAAAGCCTCTTCTCTTTCCTGTCGTCTGTTAGTTAATTTCTTATTATTTTCCATAGCTTAATCCCCTCATTTCAGAATTATCTTATGAAATACCTTTTTACCTTTTTTAACTACAATATAACCCTTTTCAAAGTCAGCAGTTTTAACTGTATAGTTCGGGTCAGTAATCTTTTCACCGTCAACAGATAATCCACCCTGTGTTACAACTCGTCTGCCCTCAGCCTTTGACGGAACTATTGCAACATTAACAAGCAAATCAAGAATACCTATCTCACCGTTTGTTAAATCGTCAGCAGAAATTTCTGTTTGAGGCATATTATCTGTATTGCTTCCCTTTGCAAACAATGCCCTTGCACCATCAAGTGCCTTTTTAGCCTCTTCTTCACCGTGAATAAGCTTTGTAAGTTCAAATGCAAGAATTTCCTTAGCCTTATTAAGCTCTTGTCCCTCTAATTTTTCAAGCTCCTTAATCTCATCAAGTGGAAGGAAGGTAAGCATTTTCAAGCACTTAATAACATCAGCATCAGCAACATTTCTCCAATACTGAAAAAATTCAAATGGGCTGGTCTTATCAGCATCAAGCCATACCGCGCCTTTTTCTGTCTTGCCCATTTTCTTACCCTCGGAATTGAGCAAAAGCTTGATTGTCATAGCGTGTGAATCCTTGCCAAGCTTTCTTCTTATAAGCTCAGTGCCACCGAGCATATTGCTCCATTGGTCATCTCCGCCAAACTGCAAGTTACAACCGTACTCTTGGAAAAGCTTATAGAAGTCATAACTCTGCATAATCATATAGTTAAACTCAAGGAAACTAAGTCCACGCTCCATACGCTGTTTGTAACATTCAGCTGTAAGCATACGGTTAACACTAAAGCAAGCACCAACTTCTCTCAAAAGCTCAACATAGTTAAGATTAAGGAGCCAGTCAGCATTATTTACCATCATAGCCTTGCCTTCACCAAACTCAATAAAACGGCTCATCTGCTTTTTAAAGCAATCACAGTTATGCTGAATAGTTTCCTTAGTCATCATCTTACGCATATCAGTCTTACCTGATGGGTCGCCAATCATAGCTGTACCTCCACCGATAAGTGCGATAGGTCTGTTTCCTGCCATTTGAAGTCTTTTCATAAGGCAGAGTGCCATAAAGTGTCCAACATGAAGGCTGTCTGCTGTTGGGTCAAAGCCGATATAAAATACTGCCTTTCCCTCGTTTACAAGCTTTCTGATTTCTTCCTCATTAGTTGTCTGAGCGATTAGGCCACGCTCTTGAAGTTCTTCATATACTCCCATTGATTTCTTTCCTTTCTAAAAATAAAATAATAAAACCCTCTGCAAATATAATGCAGAGGGCGAATATCGCGGTACCACCTCATTCACTGTCCAAAAAATGAACAGCCTTACGGCAAAAGCCGTTGCACAATAACGAGTGCCAACCGTCCCTTACTACGCAATCAAATAATCTTCACAAGGGATACTCAGAGATGTATTTCATACGCCGTTCCGAATGGCTTGCACCAACCGCCACATCTCTTTGCGGAACAAATCATATTACTTCTTCTCATCGACGCATTTTAGATATTTTTATAATTATACACATTTTTTCTATAAAAGTCAACACAACTATTTAATGTACGTTCGATATAAATTAAAAGTTTTGCCTAAACCTTTTCAAAAGCTTACAGTTTCCAAAAATAGTCCACCTACGGCAGAGTCTTTGGTTGCCGTCCTCAGACAGCGAAACACTTTATGCTCCACAAAACTCAGAAATGTTTTTCGTAGAAAATCCTCGCAGGAGGTTCCCTGTAGGTGTCTATCCACTGCGAAAACACAAAATCAGTTTCTCAAGCAAAACTTCTACGTTCTCAATCAACTTATGTTATCGCAAATAACGAAATTATCAAGGTAACTGATATGTTAGGGGGGAACTACTGATAAACGAAAACGGTAAGCCATTAGACTTACCGTAAATTTCATTATTATTCAATTATTTATCTTATCTATTGAAGATAGACATAATATCATAGAATGAATCATCGTCATCATTTGGAGCAGCGTTTGTTGTTTGTTGTGCTTGCTGCTGTGGCTGTGCAGGCTGTTGTCTTTGTGGACGCTCCTGCTGTGCAACTGGCTGCTGTCTTGGAATTCTTGGCTGATTAAAACTGCTCTGTTGTACAGAAGCCTGCTGTGTTGTTTCAGCCTGTTTTGCTGAAGGGTCTCCCGGTGTAGCACCAAGCTGATAAGGAGCTTTGTTGCTTACAGGAGCAGTGCCTGATGGCTTAACCGCTGCATCAGCTGTTGTAGGGAAACCTGTTGCAATAACAGTAACACTGATTTCGTCTTCCATCTGGTCATTGAACGCAGCACCCCAGATGATGTTTGCATCTTCGTCTGCCTGTTCAGCAATCATAGTAGAAGCAATGTTGATTTCCTCAAGACTAATATCAGGTGAAGAAGTGATATTGATAATAACACCCTTAGCACCATCAATAGCTGTTTCAAGAAGCGGACTTGAGATTGCATTTGAAGCTGCAACCTTTGCCTTGTCCTTACCGGAAGCTCTGCCGATACCCATATGAGCATAGCCAGCATCTTTCATAACTGCCGTAACATCAGCAAAGTCAAGGTTAACAATACCAGGAAGAAGAATAAGGTCAGAAATGCTCTGAACGCCCTGACGGAGAACATCGTCAGCAGCAGCAAAAGCATTTTGAAGAGTTATAGCTTCTTCGCTGACATACTTAAGTCTTTCATTAGGAATAACAACAAGAGAATCAACCTGCTCTCTGAGAGCAGCAATACCCTGTTCAGCCTGAGCCATTCTACGCTTGCCCTCAAATTGGAAAGGCTTTGTAACGATACCGATTGTGAGGATACCCATTTCTCTTGCAATCTCGGCAACGATAGGAGCTGCACCTGTGCCTGTGCCACCGCCCATACCTGCGGTAATGAATACCATATCAGTATCCTTGAGTGCGTCTGCGATTTCATCTCTGCTCTCGTCAGCAGCCTTCTGTCCGATAGAAGGCATAGAACCAGCACCCTTGCCGTGTGTAATCTTATCGCCAATCTGAATCTTTTGTGTAGCCTTTGAACGACCAAGAGCCTGATGGTCTGTGTTAATAGAAATAAATTCTACACAGCTGACTCCTTCATTAACCATACGGTCAACAGCGTTTCCGCCGCCTCCGCCTACACCGATAACCTTTATATGTACGATGTTATTCATCTCTTCTTCAAACTCGTAAGGCATATTTTTGCTCCTCTCAATTCGACATCATGTTTTTGCCAGCGACAACTTTCGCTTATACAGTCTATTATATAATTTACCACCATTTTCGGCAAATTTCAATACAATTACGCTATTTTATAAATGTTTTCCTATGGAATAATTTCTACCAATTCTTTTTTGTGTAAAACAACCATTATCTTTAATAAATAATTCCAAAATCGACTTATAATGCATAATTATAACATTTTAAATAGCAAAAAATAAAGAATTTTTTTATAAATTATATCTTAATAATCATATTTTTGAATTTTTTCCACTAATTTTCAGGTGCTCCTGAAGGGTCATAGTATGAATACTTTCCACCTTCTGCACACATAGAAACATCAACTGTTCCCTTGCTATCTTTTTCAAGCTTTTCATCTATAATTAATTTAGCTGTTTTAACCTTATAATTAAGATTTTCCGGAATACCAAGAATTATCGTAAGCCTCTTATCATAGCTAAGCTTAACATTTGAAGGATTAGTAACATTGATTGTAGAAACCTTTTTGATTTCATTTTCATTCAATGCTTGTGTAACATCATTTATGATATTATTCATATTTGCAAGCTTATATTCTATCGTAGCTGAAAGCTCTGTTTTCTTGAGTTCAGCCCCTTTAATAAGCGGAACATTATATTTATTATTATCAAGAATTTCTATAATTTTTCCTTTAGCGCTCAGAATATAAAATTTTCCATTTGTTTCAATGGCAGAAGTAGGCTTCGCCTCCTCAACATAAATTGTAACTGAATTAAATGGATTTTTCTTAATGCTTACTGATTCAATATAAGGAAATTCTTTCGTAATAATCTCCTTGCTTGGCTCTGTATTGCAAAGAAGAAGATTTGTGCCAATAGCGATTCCACTTGCATCTATAATTTCATCTGAGGAATATCTTGTTTTGCCCTCAACAGTGATAGAATCTATCTTAAAGAAAACAGTCAGGCAAAGTACAGCCGCAATCATTGCAATAATCATAACCATTGAAGTATACATTGCAAGAATTTTTCTTCGTCTTTTCTTTGCCGAAAAAGGCTTAGATGAACGCTTCATCTTACGCTTTTTCTTTGGTTTTTGCTGACTATCATTTTTTTCAGGATTATGCTTTATATCAGCTTGATTTTCAGGTTTTGGATTTTTCCTACTTTCATCAGAAGCTGAACTATGTTCATTCTTAGCAGCATTTTGATTCGGATTTGGTTTTTGCTTAGGGTGATTATCTATAGATTGTTTTGGTTTAGCCTGTTGTGGTGAATGCTGAGAATAATCTTTATGTAGTTCATCAGCAGTTTTATGCTGTTGATGAGGATTTTGTGGCGTACGGCGTTTATCTGCTTGAGCCTTTTGAACCACTCTTGCCTTCTTTTTCTTTCGCTCACTCTCAGATTTAGCCCTTATTTCACGATAGCTTGCAGTAGGAACAGAATTATCTCTGCGTTTTTGTTGTTTTTTCTGCTCAAAAGATTTATCGTTCTTCTGTTTTTCGCTCATCTTTTGATTCTCCCCTTTTTATACTCTCGCAAAATTCAAGATTTTTAAATTCATAAATAGTTATGCTAAGTTCGTTCTTGTAATGTGCGCCCCAAGCTTTTTTAACTTACCTTCAACATTCTCATAGCCTCTGTCTATGTACTGAATGTTAGAAATTTCGCTTCGTCCGTCTGCTCCAAGAGCTGCAATAACAAGAGACGCTCCACCACGCAAATCTGTCGCAGAAACAGAAGCTCCTGAAAGTCTTTCAACACCACTCACAACAGCAACTCTGTCCTCCGCCTTAATATTAGCACCCATTCTCTGAAGTTCTGTAATATGTTTATATCTTCCAGAAAAAACTGTTTCAACAAATACGCTCGTACCCTTGCTTTGAGCCATAATTGCCATAATAATAGCCTGTGCATCAGTAGGAAATGCAGGATACGGCATAGTTCTTATATATTTTACTGCACCTAACCGTTCGGGTGCAGTAATTGAAATTCCATTATCAGTTGTTTTCAGCTTACAGCCGGACTCTTCAAATATAGGAATAACTGCTCTTATATGCTCAGGTACTGCACTAATAATTTCTCCGGCACCACCTGTAATAGCAATGGCCGACATATAGCTTATGGCTTCAATTCTATCAGGAATAACCTTATGATAAGCACCATTAAGATTTTCGACACCACAGATTATAACTGTGCTTTCACCTGCTCCTATAATTTTAGCTCCACAACTTTTCAAAAAATCCGCAAGGTCAACTATTTCAGGTTCTCTTGCTGCATTTGAAATAATCGTAGTACCTTTAGCTAAAACAGCCGCAAGTATAATATTCTCAGTAGCACCAACACTCGGATATGGCAGTGCAATCATAGCACCTTTTAGTTTATCACGAACCTTACATTCAATCAAGCCGTGATTTTCTGAAATATCGACACCCATCTGCTTTAATGCCGAAATATGTATATCAATTGGTCTTGGTCCTAACTCACACCCCCCAGGCAAAGAAACTCTTGCTTCACCCGTTTTAGCAATTATTGCTCCAAGAAAGGTTATTGATGAACGCATTTCACGCATCATATCTTCTGGGATATCATTTTTAGTAATTTCTTCATCGCCGATTATAACAGAACTTCCTTCACGATAAGCAGATTTTCCTAAATGCCTGATAATTCTCATTGATACATTGCAATCCGAAAGTTTTGGGCAATTATCAATATAGCATTCATCATCGCAAAGAATACTTGCCGCTAAAATAGGCAAAACACTGTTTTTTGCTCCTTGAAGCTTAATTTCTCCATATAGCCTTGCTCCGCCGTCTATAATCAGCTTTTCCAAAATCAACACCCTTTTCATAAAATATATTACTACATCTATATTCTATGAAATATCTTATTTGATGGTGACAAATTCCGAAAAAATATTTAATTAATAAGTGTTTTTCAGAGAAATCCCTGCTAGAGTTCCCTATGAAAACCAATGAAATGTTTTTCCTACTGCGTTTTGAAATAGATAAAGAGTTGCGCCCTATATGGAGCGAACAAAGGCTCTGCCTCTGGAAACTTTGAACCTTTGAAAAGGCTCGAGCGAAACTTTTAAGTGTCTTAGGGAAATTTATTAACTAATCAGCAGTTTCCTCAAACGCGGTAATGATCTTCCCATGCTCACTTTAATCATTTCTTTTTTGCCTTTGATGCAGACAAGACTTCTATAATAACAGAGTAAATTCTCTTTGTTGCATCAGTAATAGCCATTGCCTTTGCATTTTTGGTAAATTCCGCAAGACGCTCGCTATCAGATGCAAGCTTGTCGATTTCTCTTGTAAGCCTTTCAGGTGTAAGCTCGCTTTCTTCAATAACAACGGCCGCATTTTTCTTTGCAAGAGCCATAGCATTGTGATATTGATGATTTTCTGCAACATTTGGTGACGGAATCAATATTGAAGGCTTGCCCTGCGCCTGAATTTCGCTCAAAGTAATAGCACCTGCTCTTGCGATAACCAAATCAGCCGCTGCAAGACAAGTCGGCATATTATTTATATACTCTCTTATATCGAGATTAGTAGCCTTTTCAAGGTCAACACCCTTTTCCTTGAGCAAATCGGGAAACCATTTTCCATACTGTCCATAAGCGTGAATATGCTGGTATTTTCCATCATTGGCACTTCTTGCAATAATATCTGCAAGAGATTCATTTATAATTCTTGCACCAAGACTTCCGCCAAAGGAAAGAATCACAGGTCTTGAATCCAAACCAAGTTCTTTTCTTGAGGCTTTCTTTTCAGCAGTAAGAATTTCACCTCTTACCGGGTTACCTGTATCAACTGTTTTACAGTTCTTTTTCAGATAATCCTTTGCACTTGGCACAGCAAGCATAACTCTGTCAACAAGCTTTGAAAGCATTTTAGTTGTAACACCGGGGAACGCATTCTGTTCGTGAATTACAGTAGGAATACCCATCTTTGCAGCTGTTCTTATTACAGGACCGCTGACATATCCGCCTGTTCCAACGCAAATATCAGGCTGAAACTCAGAAAGAATTTTCTTAGCCTCTTTACTTGCTGTAATAGCCTTTTTTGCTGTAACAATATTTTTCTTAATTCCTGCCGGAGTAAGTTTTCTTGAAAAGCCCTGAATAGAAATTGATTTAAATTCATAACCTGCCTGAGCGACGAGTCTTTCCTCCATACCGCCCTTATTTCCGATATAGAGTATTTCAGCGTCGGGTTGACGAAGCTTAACATATCCTGCTATGGCAAGTGCAGGGTTTATATGACCTGCTGTGCCACCACCCGCAAATACAATCTTCAAGCTACAACTCTCCTTAATTATAATAGTTGGAATTTTATTCTAAAGTTAAATAAAACTTAAAAATTTCGTTCAAGGCGGAGTGCCTCCGCTGTCAAGACGCATTCAACTTTTTTGTTAAATTAATACTTGTTATTCGTGTTTAAATTATTTTTTAACTTAAAAGTTTCATTCAAGCTTTAAGTTTTTTCTATATTGGCAGTTCTTGAGATAGAAAGAACTATTCCCATCTGTGCTAAAAGCATAATCAATGACGAACCACCATAGCTAAAGAACGGCAAGCTGATACCTGTATTCGGAAGTAAATCTGTAACAACCATAATATTGATAACAACCTGTATGCCAATCTGTGCTGTAAGTCCTATTCCGAGAAGTGAGCCAAATTTATCCTTAGCCCTCATTGAAATAGTAATTCCTCTCCAGACAAGAAGCGCAAAAACTAAAAGAATAATCAATGCACCGATAAAGCCCATTTCTTCACATACAACGGCAAAGATGAAGTCATTCTGTGCTTCAGGCAGATACAAATGCTTTTGTCTTGACTGTCCAAGACCTAAGCCCCAGAAACCACCTGAACCAATAGCATAGAGAGAGTTTCTTGTCTGATAAGTATCGTCCCAAGTTTGTTTATCAACATAGTCAAGTGCCTGACCCCATGCGCCGATTCTATCCAGTGCATACCCAAGATTATCGGTTAAATACAAAACAAGAATAGCAGCCGCAATAAGACCTCCGGCCAAAACAAACCAACGAAGCTTAACACCGCTTACAAACATCATAACTGCCGCAAGAGAAATAATAATAACAATACCTGACCAGTGAGGCTCTAACGCCATAAGAACAATAGTTATACCAAGAATGATAACCTCCGGCAAAACTCCTATTTTGAATGTTCCCATTTCGTTTATATGTACTGAACCCCAGTGAGCAAAGAAAATAACTATTGCAAATTTACTAATTTCAGAAGCCTGAATAGTAAATATACCAAGTGGCAACCACCTATGAACACCTGTTGACGACGGTATAAACAAAACCACTGTCAAAAGCAAAAAAGATAAAATCAATATAAAGAAAGCAAATTTATGTAAGTGATGATAGTCAAAATATGAAAGAATAAACATCAAACCTATTCCTACCACTGCAAAAATTGCCTGTCTTGTTAGGTAATAATAGCTGTTGCCATTTTGATAGGCATATGCCGCAGGATAGCTTGCGGAAAACATCATTACCATACCTATAAAAAGAAGTGCAATAACTAAAAACAAAAATGGCATATCAAGTCCGAGTCTTATCGAAAAAGGCTTTAATTTCGCCCTGACTTTTCTTGGTGGAGCTTGGTGCGGTCTTTGCTCTAATCTTACGCCGACATTTTCCTT
Organism: uncultured Ruminococcus sp.; assembly: GCA_902765855.1. Lineage (GTDB taxonomy): Bacteria > Bacillota > Clostridia > Oscillospirales > Acutalibacteraceae > Pseudoruminococcus. Next base: position 41,200 of record CACXBF010000007.1, read on the forward strand.
ATTAACTCTTGCACCGGACGTTTGGCTTGGCAAAGTAAACACTTCCTTTCATAAGCTATATAAAGATTTAAATGCGTGAAAGTATGAATGCACATACTCCGCCTATAATAGTAATTACTGAAAATACAAGAACAATCTTAACCTCAGACCAACCACACATCTCGAAGTGATGATGAATAGGAGCCATCTTGAAAAGACGCTTGCCATGAGTAGCTTTAAAATAAAGAACCTGAATAATATCAGAGAACATTTCAATTATATAAATAATTCCAATAGGGATCATAAGTATAGGCATATCTATACCAAATGCCAATGCGCAAACAACACCGCCTAAGAACAATGAACCTGTATCACCCATAAATACCTTTGCAGGGTGGAAGTTCCAAAGTAAAAATCCAAGACAGCCGCCAGCAACTGCGGCAGAGAAAATACTCATACCAATATAGCCACTAAAGCTTGCAATCATCATAAAGAATATTGCGCCAAAGAATGTAACAGAGCCGCACAAACCGTCAATTCCATCTGTAAGATTAACAGCATTAACCATACCAACAATAAGAATTGCCGCTATCGGCCAATAGAATAAGCCAATATCTACTATTCCGACAAAAGGAATATAAGTAGTGCTTGTGCCGCCACTCAAGTAAATTGAAAGCAAATATGCTGCTGCAATAAGGAACTGAAAAAGCAATTTCTGATATGCTTTAAGACCAAGATTACGCTTCTTGACAACCTTGATGTAGTCATCAATAAAGCCAACTGCACCAAAAGCAACTGCCATCAGAAGACCAGCATAAATCTTAACTGTTGCAAGACGAGTTTCAGCAGGGGCATATGAACTACCGGCTGTCGTATGAAACAAAAATACACACAATATAGTAGAAACTATAATTCCTGCAATGAACATAAATCCACCCATAAGAGGTGTTCCTTGCTTACTTTTATGCCACTTTGGACCGTCTTCGAGTATTGTAGAACCGAAATGAACCTTGCGTAGAAAGGGTACAAGCCATACTCCCATCAATGCCGATATTCCGAACGACACCGCCGCCGCAATAATGGTCCATATTCCTATCATTATTATTCCACCCTTCAAAATTTACTCTGTATATTTTAAACTTCAGAGTTGATTTATAACATTCAAAACCGCTGCAAGCGGGACTCCCATTGCAACAAGTGCTGAAGAAACCGCAAGTACAAGTTCTACTGAAAGTTTACTTGATTTTGAAAGTTTAACTCTTCCTATAACTCCTGTGCCCAAAAGTTCAAACACAGTTTTATCATCTTGCGGATTTATATTTTTAGCAATCAAATCTGCCTCATTGCTGTTAACAGAATAAAATAACATATTTTTTTCTTTAACACTAAAATTTTTACCAAGCGAATAAGGAAGTACAATATTATTAAATTTTTCAATAAAGTTAATATTCACTTTTTCCACATCGCAAAGCACAAGAATAGTTTCAAGATTAAAATCTTCAAGAATATCCTCTTTTAGTAGCGACGCATTAAGAATGATAAAATCGCACACCTTGCTTGCTGTCATAAGAGCATCTTTACAGCTATGCTCCTCTTGATTAAGCGTTGAAACAATAAAACCTGTCGAACGCAAAATTTTAGCCAAGAGTATCGTCGCCTCATCTGCCGTTTCACCCAAAACAGCAATAAGTCTGACTTTCTTATCAATCATTCTTAATGCACCTCACTTCTAACCATATCAATGGTCATACAGCTAAACGCTTTGTTGTTTCGTAAATCAGCTGTAAGCCTTTATTAATGCAAAAAGCATAATAGCTACATTATATTACTCTTTTGTTCAAAGGTTACGGTTATAACTGTTCCCCTTGATACAACCTTACCTTTTTCTATACTCTGAACCTCTGCAGTTACAGAATCATCACTTGAGAATGTACCAGAAATTGTGATATTCAATCCGGATTGCGTTGCCAAGTCAGAAGCCTGTGACATACTCAATCCCTTAAAGTCCGGAACCGTAACCGTATCGCTTTCTGCCGAATTATCCGTATAAAGAATAACAGTACCGCCCTTTGGAACATATGAATATGGGTCAGGGCTTTGAGATATAACAGTATCGCCATCACCCTTTATAACAGCCTTAAGCTCGGCATTTGAAACTGCTGCAGAAGCTTCATCAACAGCCATTCCGCCGTATGCAGAAATTTGTGTACTGAGATTTTCAAGCTCGCTTTCATTATATTTCTTTTCAACACCAAGATAAGGCAAAACTTCAGACATAATATTTCTAAAGCAAGGGCCTGCAACTGATGCACCATAGTAACTGTCGCCAAGTGGTGTATCAAAGTAACAAAGCAAAGCAATCTCAGGGTCATCACATGGTGCAATACCGGCAAAAGATGCAATATAGTCATCAATGCCATCATTATTGTTATCTCTGTGAGTTTCTGATGTACCTGTTTTACCGCCTATTCTGTAACCGGCTACATAACCATTCTTTGCACCACCACTTATTGCGTTCTGCTCAAGCATAGCAAGAACTTGGTCTGCAACATCTTTGCTTATAACCTGGCGCTTAACTGTTGGTTCTGTTGACTTAACAACATTTCCATCAGAATCTGTAATTTGCGAAACGATATATGGCTGCATAAGCTTACCTTCATTTGCAATAGCCGAGATAGCCATAATCATCTGCATAGGTGTAATCTGGAAGTTCTGACCGAAAGGTGCAACTGCAAGGTCAATATCATGCATCTTACCTTCAACACCGTCTTGGTCAAAGAAAATATCCTCACTTTCACCAGGCAAGTCTATACCAGTTTTTTCAGAGAAACCAAAAGCAACATAATATTGATAGAATTTCTCCGCACCAAGCATAAAACCCATCTGAACATAAGCAGGGTTGCAAGAATTCATAAGTGCCTCAGTAAGCGTCTGGCTTCCGTGTCCGCTACTAAGATGGCAGCCAATCGGCGCAGCACCCTCATAAGGAACAATAGAACCTGTGCAGTTAAAGCGAGTGTTATCATCAACAAGCTTTTCGCTCAAAACCGCCGATGTTGTTACCGGTTTAAAAACAGAACCCGGAGTATAAGTATCACTGATGGCTTTGTTTCTCCATTGCTTAGTAAGAGCATCACTTGTTGCTTGGTCTTGTTCATCTTCCGGAAGACTTTCTATTTCTTTTTTAGTTTTTTCATCAGCAATCTCAAATGGATTATTCGGGTCAAAGGAATCTTCAACAGCCATTCCTAAAACCGCACCGGTCTTAACATTAACCATAATCGCACAACCACGGTTAGCAACTTTATTTTCTACAATAGCTTGCTTGACATATTTTTCCATAATTCGCTGAATAGTTTCATCAAGGGTAAGGGTCAGATTATATCCGTCCTGTGCCTCTATTTTCTGCTGATACTGATATGGCATATTTGTACCAATCGCATTTTGGGCAGTAATAATTCGTCCCGGTTTACCGGTAAGATATTCGTCATATTGAGCCTCAAGACCTTCAAGGCCTTGGCTGTCGCTTCCGACAAATCCAAGAACGCTTCCTGCAAATTCATTAAGCGGATAGCTTCTCTTGAAATCCTCAACGGTATCAATCGCCTGAGCAATACCATACTTTGATTTTATATCCTTTGCAAATTCAAGAACCTTATCACGAGCCTCAGTTTCTACTTGACGCTTTACCTCTATATAGTATGACTTTTTCAAGGTCTTTTTATAAAGCTCCTCAGAATCAAGTTCAAGAATTTTTGCAAGACCATCTGCTACTATGTGGCGTTCTTTGTCGGTTTCGAGAAAAATCGGAGCAATAACTATTTTCCATACAGTAGCGCTCTGTGCAAGAACTTTGCCATTTCTATCATATATACTTCCACGCTTTGCACTTATAGTAGTATCGGCAAGCTGTTGGTTAACAGCTCTTTTCTGAAGCTCAGGAGCCATATAGGTTTGAAGATAAAGAAGTCTTGCTGTAACCGAGCCAAAGCCTGCAATTAAAATAACAAGCAAAACTATTAGCGACCTTCTCCAAAGCACAACTGTGGGACCTTTTTTTGCCATATTGTTCCTCCTTGTAATGCGAAAATAGGGTTGTAACAACTTGCAGTCACATCAGCAACCGCTTTGTTACAGCCCCGCCCTACTCTCCATACCTTTTTGAAAGCTCTGTTTTATGACCAAAGACTTGTAAATGCGTCGGCTATTGTTTCAAAAACATTTTTGGGACCATTTCCTTGCAGAATCTCTGCTTTATCCTCACCCGACATTGTAATAAATTCTTTTTCCATATTATCGGCTTTAGTCATACCAAGATTACTTTCAGCATAGCTTTCAATTTTTTCCTCAGAAAGCTTACTGTCAATCTGAATTTGATATTGTGTTTGTTCACCCTCAAGTATGCTGATTTCATTCTCTGCTTCGACGATTTGCGCATTTAGCTCATTTATAAGCACATTTGATTGTACAATAGTAATCGAAATAGCCGTAAAAACAACGACAAAAATAGAAATCGCAGCGACATAGAAGATATTGTGTCGTCTTCTTGCTTCCTTATTTATTTTCTCTTTAGGAAGCACAATCACATTATTCTTTTTAGGGTGTTTTTTGGGTTCAAGTTCAGGTGCAGTTTCAAATAAAGAGAGGTCATATGCACTGTTTACTTGTTCTTTCATTTTTCATCATCCCTTCAGAATAGTCAACTATTCTTCAATTCTCTTATAATCCTTAATTTTCTCACAAACTCTTAACTTTGCGCTTCTGCTTCTTGGGTTTTCCTCAAGTTCTTTTTCAGAAGCCTCTACAGGTTTTTTTGTAACAAGCTTTGCACTCGGGGTATTTCCACAAACGCAAATAGGAAAATCCTTTGGGCAAGTACACCCCTGACACCATTTTGCCATTCTCTGCTTAACGATTCTATCCTCAAGCGAATGGAAAGTAATAACTGCAAGTTTGCCACCGTTTTTCAACAATGAAAAAGCTGCGTCAAGCCCTTCCGAAAGTCTGTCAAGCTCGCCATTTACGGCAATTCTCAATGCTTGGAAGGTTTTTCTCGCAGGATGTCCGTCACGTCTTGCCTTTGCGGGATACGCATTAGCGACAATTTCCGCAAGTTCAAGCGTAGTTTCGATTGGCTTAACCGCTCTTCTCTGTTCAATCGCCCGTACGATACTTTTTGCAAATTTTTCTTCGCCATAAAGCGTAAGAATTTTGCAAAGCTCGCCGAAAGAAAGCGTATTTACAAGGTCAGCAGCAGTTGTGCCGTTTTTACTCATTCTCATATCAAGAGGTGCATCGTGGTGATATGAAAAACCACGCTCCGGCGTATCAAGCTGTCTTGACGAAACGCCTATATCAAGCAAAATTCCATCAACCGAGTAAACCTCAAGCTCATTAGCCGCCTCTTTCATTTTAGAGAAATTCGATTTATATATAGTTACCTTATTATCGTTATCAAAGCGGTTATGCAGTGTCAAAATTGCCTCAGGGTCTTGATCTATGCAGATAAGTCTGCCATTTTTAAGCCTTTTTGCAATTTCTGACGAATGACCGCCGCCCCCCGCCGTTCCATCAATATAGATTCCGTCAGGTTTAATATCAAGATTTTCAATCGTTTCGTTCAGCAGAACAGGTTTGTGTACAAATTCCATAGTTAAATTCCAAGTGAAGACATTATGTCAAACATACTATCCTCAGTAACCTTATTGTTATATTCATTCCATCTGTCGAAATCCCAGATTTCGGCTTTAAGTCCTGTGCCTATAATTACAACATCTTTTGTAAGACCTGCGTAATCTCTAAGTGGCTGTGGGATTAAAACTCTGCCTTGTTTATCAGGTTCAAGCTCTGCCGCCCCTGAAAACAGAAAACGCTGAATATCCTTTGTCTGTGAGCTTGGAAGACTCCTTAGCTTTTCGCCAAGGCTATCCCAGTCACTCTTAGAAAGCACCGAAAGGCAATTATCAAGACCTCGTGTAATATAAAATACACTGCCAAGCTCTTCACGAAACTTAGCAGGCATAATCACACGACCTTTAGAGTCGATATTATGTTGGTATGTTCCCATCAACATAATTTGCCACACTTTAGGTAAATGAGTTCCGTTTTATGCACTTCGCTCTACTTTTACCCACCTTTCACCACTTTATGTAATTATTATAGTATACCCACCCTAAAAAAGCAAGTATAAAGCAGTGAAAAGAATAACCAAATTTTTATAAATGAATAGTAAATCATACATTATTATATTAAAAAAAAGACCAGATAATGCAGATAGACTATAATTTTAAAAACCACAATATATAGTTATATATCATCTATATAGGCAATAAAAATTCGTACATAATGTGGTAATATATATATTTTACCACAAGCGGCAATAAAAAGCTACAAAAAATTCATAATTATTAAATTTTTGTTACTTTCGCCAATAAATCTGTTCTTTTTAAATTAATGATTAAAAATTCATTTATAAATTTTCTTTTTAGTAATAATGGAATCTAAAAATTCTTAAAAACCTCTATTTTATGCGATTTTTATATTGTCTTAAATATCGACTATTCTTATATAAAATCAGTATAAAATATTAAAAAATGTGGTTTTTTACTCAAAATCGACATTTCATATTAACTTTTAATATGGTATATTATAAACCGCTATATGCAACAAATTTGTTACAAAATAAAAGCCTTTGTTTTTTGTGCATTTTAACAAAACTTTTTATCATATTATCATTTTAAAGATTTTATGTTGGGGAAAGCTACAAATTTTAGCCCTTTCTGCTTTATAAGGGAATATTATTTTTCTTCATTTTGTCAATGTTTTGTTACTTTTAAAATTATCATTAAATTTTAGTTGAATAATTTATACAACTAATAATTGACATTGCTGCCTTATCTTGCTATCATTAAAGAAAAATAAAAACCAATTAAAACATAAAATGAAGAGGAGATTAGCTATGAAAAATATACTTGTTTCAGGTCTTATTAACATCGAAACAACTGCATCTATAAACTCATTTCCCATTGAATATCAGGCCATAGATTATAACTTTTTTGGCGTAAATTCAATGCCATCGGGTGTAGGTTTGAATCTTGCCTCTGCATTAACAACACTTGGCGATAAGGTTTCACTCCTCTCTATTTGTGGAAATGATACTTTAGGTTCAGTTATTAAGCAAGAACTCAAAAATCGAAATATCAATTCAGAGTATATCCTTTCCATTCTTTCACAAACCCCACAATCCGTAGTTCTTTATGACAAAAATGGTAAAAGACAAATAATCTGCGACCTCAAAGACTCGCAAGAGACCCCATATAATATAGATATATTCAAGGCAGAAGCCGAAAAATGCGATTGTATGTGTCTTTGCAATATAAATTTTTCAAGAAAAATGCTTCCCATTGCAAAAGAACTTAATAAAATAATAGTTACAGATGTTCATGTCATTTCATCTCTCGACGATGAATATAACCGTGATTTTATGCAGTACGCAGATATTTTATTTATGAGTAATGAAAATCTTGGTGATGCAAGATTGTTTGCTAAAGAAACTGCAAAACGCTTTGGAAACTCAATAATTATAGTTGGAATGGGTTCTCAAGGCTCTTTACTTTACACTAAAGCTAACGATAATTTCATTGAACTTCCAATTTTTAAAACTCGCAAGCCTGTTAATACAATTGGTGCAGGCGATGCTTTACTTTCAGCTTTTACGCATTTCTATATAAATGGCTGTTCGCCAAAGGATTCTTTAAAACTTGCATCAATCTTTGCTTCATATAAAATCGGAGATAAAAACGCTTCTTCAGGTTTTCTTACAGAACAAGAGCTTTTAAAACTCGCTGAAAATATATAGTTAATACAAATAATATTATTTCTAAAATTTATATAATAATTATTTATTTTACTTATTGTAATGTATTTAATATTGTGATTTAATATGTATAAAGAAAAGATCTTTATTCTTTTCTTTAATAATTATTAGAAAAGGAATTGATAAAAATGAAATCATTTGAGTTGATTGTTATATTCGTAGTTTTAGCTATAGATACAGTTTTACTAATTTGGGATTTAAAAGAAAATAAAAATAATCATAAGCATTCAAAAGGGAAAAAATATGGACAAAGAGCAAATCATTTCAACACTAACAAATCTTAATTTTTCAAGGCTTGAGGCGGAAATCTATATAACACTTCTTGAAGGCGAAATGTCAGGCTATCAGATTTCTAAGAAAATCGAAATAGCAAGACCATCTGTTTACGCAGCACTTGAGCATATGTTTGAAAAAGGAATCGTACAAAAGGTTCAAGACAACAGTTCAGTGTACAAAGCTCAACCACCTAAAGTAATCTTTAAAAAGCTCAGCGAGGAATTTTCAGAAAATGCTTTTTTCGCCGAAGAAGCACTCACTCAATATTCAGAAAATCACTTTGAAAATCGTATTTTCACAATAAAAGGTATAAAAACAATAATCGAATACGCCAAAGATATGATTATCAAAGCAAAAAACGAAGTTTTCATAAATACAGATTTAGAGTTATCTATCTTCAAAACTTCAATAAAAAAAGCGTCTGAAAACGGCACAGCAATCACTATTTTCTCATTCTATGAACCAGATATAGACCTACCCTGTAAAATTTTCACTCATAATAGAAAAAACAAACATACTGCAAGCCGCCTTATGCTTTCATATGATGACTCTGAAACACTTATAGCCAATGCTAATGATTCAGGGGAATGGCTCGCTTCTATAACAAATAATCCATTACTTGTAGAGATTATAACCGAACATATTCATAATGACATCTATCTTCTAAAACTAAGAAACGAATATGGCAGTGAAATTTATAATAATTTAAGAATAGGTTCAAACTTTGAATCTCATAATAAAATAGTAAAATAAAAACGGCAAGGCTTATTTAAAGCTTTGCCGTTAATTTATGAAAAGTTAAATACAGAAATAGAATACACAACCGGAACTACTATACAACCCGTTATAATTCCCAATGCCATACCTGCTAAAACATCTGTAAGATAATGTACTAAAAGATATGTACGAGAAAATGCAATCAATGCCGCCAAAAAAAGCATCGGAATTGCGAATATCGGGTGCATAAAAAACATAACTGTTGTAGCTGCAAACGATGATGTCGTATGACCTGAAGGAAATGAATAGTGCGGGGGGTTTTTTATTAAAAGTTGGTCTTCACTGACCTTATGGCAAGGACGAACTCTGCCTACGATATTTTTTATTGTAACCTCTCCGCAAAGCCACGAAACAACAATCGCTATTATCATGGCTATTCCAGAGGTTCTATATTTTTGAAAAGGCAATAAAGCTACTGCAATAACAAACCACACAAGACCACTATTTCCGATAGTTGTTGCACCAACCATTATTTTATTCAACCGCTTAGTGCGCAGTTTTGAAATTCTGTCGAGCATACGGTTGTCCCAATTTTGAATGCGACTAAGCATATTACTCACCTCCGAAATAAATATTTAACACTATGCCAATCAAGTGTCTTAATTTACCTAATACATTACCATTCTTATTTATTATAACACATTTTCAGCAAAAGCGGTATATATTTTTCTCGGAAATGAGTACCAACATTCTATATAATTTTTGATAAAGTTGCACAGAATATAAAACCTTAATACAAAGGTAAATTTTACAAAAGCTTTTATGAAACCATCAATTATTTTTTAACTTACTAACTATTCACTTTCAAGTTCAATAAGATGTGCTACTCCCGGAATACTTTCACCTTGTTGTGCTGAAGTTGGGGACATCAAAGCTCCCGTTGCAACAAACAAAACCCTTTTAAGCTCGTTGGTTTTCATTTTTTGCAATACATACGAACAGAATACTGAACCGCTGCAACCGCAACCTGAACCGCCTGCGTGAACATCTTGAGTTTTTATATCGAAAATCATCAAACCGCAATCATTATGCTGACGACTTATTTGCAAGCCTTCTTTTTCAAGTAATTCTAAAAGTAAAGTTTTACCTATCATACCAAGGTCCCCAGTTAGAATTAAATCGAAATTTTGTGGTTTTTCTTTGGTATCTGAAAAATAATCAAGTATGGTCTGAGCCGCCGCAGGAGCCATCGCTGCACCCATATTGTTAGCATCTTTAATTCCCATGTCGGTAATTCTTCCGATTGTTATACGCTTGATTTTTATACCATTTCCGCCTCTTTGAATAATTGCCGCTCCCGAACCTGTAACTGTCCATTGTGCCGTTGGCGTTCTTTGTCCCCCGTATTCAAGTGGAAAACGAAATTGTCTTTCAGCTGAACAGAAATGCGAAGAAGTAACAGCAACACATCTGTCGGCAGCAAAGCTATCTGTGAATACTGATGCCATCGAAATAGTCTGAGCCATTGTAGAACAAGCTCCATACTGACCAAGAAAAGGTATTCCCAAAGCACGAAGTCCAAATGTTGAAGAAATACACTGATTGAGCAAATCTCCCGCAAAAATATAATTTATGCTTGAGGCATCTATTTCAGCCTTTTTAAGAGCTAATTCTACAGCAGATTTTTGCAGAAAACTTTCAGCTTTTTCCCACGAAGATTCGCCAAATTTATCATCACTGTATGTTTTATCAAAATATTTGGCAAGAGGACCTTCCGCCTCTTTATGACCGACAATAGCGGCGTTATTTAATATTCTGACATCATTTTCCATTTCAAGAGTATATTTTCCGATTCTCTTTGGCATATCTATGCACCCTCCAATATGAGATTTCATAGATATTATTTCCAAAGTAGATTTATTTATTCAAAATTAAAAGCGGTGGACTAAGTCCGCCGCTTTAGAAATAAAGAAATGTTATGGGTTTCGCCTTTAAAACCCACGAGGGACTCTTTCCCTCAACTCTGCAAGCTTCTGAAAAAGCTTGAACAAAACTTTTAATTTATATTAAACTTATGCTATATTACTCGATATAGTCAAACTCAATTTCGTAAATGTCTACCGGATCGCCCTCAGATATGCCAGCCTCTTTAAGAGCATCAATAACGCCCGTCTTGATAAGCATACGCTGGAAGTATTGTACAGATTCACTGTCATCAAAATTGATTGAACGAATAAGTGTAAGCAACCATTCGCCTTCAACAAAGAATATACCGTCCTGAACTGTAATCTTGACCTCTTGCTTACCAAGTTCGTCCTCCTCGATAACTGGAGCCGGCTCCGGTTCATAGTGAGAAATAGGAGGAAGTTTAGAGAGCATCTCCTGAATACGCTTTAAAAGTGGCTCTGTCTGATATGCAATAGCCGCCATTATCGGGAAAAATTCATATCCTTGGTCTTCTATAAACTTTTTGAAATCTTCAACAGCCTCATCTGTTGTAAGGTCACACTTGTTACCTGCTACAATCATAGGGCGCTCTGCAAGCTCTGGGTTGAACTTTTTAAGCTCTTCATTTATAATACGGAAGTCTTCTTTCGGATCTCTACCCTCACTACCTGAAACATCAACTATATGAACAAGCATACGACAGCGTTCAACATGACGCAGAAATTGATGTCCTAAGCCTACGCCTTCGCCCGCACCTTCAATGAGTCCGGGAATATCCGCCATTACAAATGAACTTCCCTCACCCATTCGGACAACTCCCAAAACCGGAGTTATTGTTGTAAAATGATAATTTGCAATAACAGGCTTTGCCTCACTTACAACTGAAACAAGCGTACTTTTACCAACATTCGGATATCCCACCAACCCAACATCTGCAAGAAGTTTTAATTCAAGAGAAACTTCCATACTTTCTCCTGGTAAGCCCGGTTTTGCAAAACGTGGTGTTTGCCTTGTAGGTGTTGCGAAATGTGTATTTCCCCAGCCGCCTCTGCCGCCTTTTGCGACAACAACAGGCTCATCATCTGAAATATCCGCAATAATTCTGCCTGTATTTGCATCTTTAATCAGTGTTCCACGAGGTACACGAATAACTAAATCTTCCGCTTTTTTACCATTACAGCGAGCACCCCTGCCGTTTTCACCCTTTGGTGCTTTATACTTTCGTTTATAACGGAAATCTGCCAATGTTGAAAGATTATCGTCAGCCTTAAAAATTATATTTCCACCACGACCGCCATCTCCACCATCCGGACCACCTGCGGCAACATATTTTTCTCTATGAAAAGCAACTGCGCCATCTCCGCCGTCGCCTGCTGTTATCTGTATCTTAGCTACATCTACAAACATTATAAAACTCCTCCTTTATTGAATCCTATAAACATAGTATTTTAAACTAAAAATAGTTACTGAGCCAATATTTTTAAAATCTCCTAAACCAAAACTATTCGAGTAATTTTCAACAATTTCTTCAATAGGTTTTTCTTCTAAACCATTTATATATTCCGTAAGAAATACATATATAGGCTTGTCCGTTTTTAGAGAAGAAATTTTGTCTATATAATTATCAATTTCATCATAGCTTGTGTAGAAAATCTTATCAACATCATAAAGCTCACTTGTAAAGCATACTAAACGCCATTTAAAATTTTTTGATAGTTCTACTACAATACAATCGCTATCTTTAGTTAAATCTTTAAAATCTCCCATACCTTCATTTTTAAATAAATATCCGATAGAGCTATTCACATTACAATTTATCAATATAGCTATCATTGCTATTACAGACGCAATTTTATATCTATTATGTTTTTTAAGTGGCTTTATCTTTGAAAGAATACATATTATTATTGCCATAAATATCAAGAACATATATGGAAATGTTATAAAAATATATCTATCGCAATATCCCATCGCATAATACAAAACCGATTTAGCCGATATAATAATTATCGCTAATGACCCTAAAAGCATAGGATAATAAACAAAATTAATTCTGCAAAGCCATTCTTTTATTGATTTTATAGGCCTAAATGATTTTAATGTTTGCGGAAATTCCTTGAATTTATTTTTAAAATTTAATAAAGCAGAACGAAATTTTTCATTCTTTCTAAATAAAAAGCATATCGGAAGTGCAAACAACACTATAACGATTATAAAAACGGGAATAACAGTCATATAATAAATTTTATCCCCATCTGATAAACCCTTTATTCCAAACAATTCTCCGAATATATTTTCAATAGAAACTCTAATTTGAATAAAAAACGCTCTCATATCCACCTGAGAACCTGATTCTGTAAAAACCTGTCCCATAAGCGGTGGAAATACAGCCCACGCAAGTGCAACTCCAGACGCCATAGAAATTCCATATTTAAAGAAATTTTCAATCTGCTTTTTGCATAAATATCTTATGCAAAACATAACTGCAAATACAAAAGCCATTATTGTAAATTCATGTTGTGTTAATGCTCCAAGCATCACTACTATTGTAACAGGAATAAGTGATTTGAGTTTCAAATCATCTTTAATATCAAGAAGCTTAGTGTGAATATATGCCATAATAACTACCCACATCATCAGCATAGCATACATTCTTATGTAAATAAAAACATTTACTGTTCCCACAGAAAAGCCAAAACAGAGACAAACTATAGCTGCAAGCCATTTAGATTTAAAAAGCTTTTTCGCAAGTAGAAATAAAAAAATCTGTAAAACTACAAATACTGCTATGTTTACAGAAAATCCAAACCACGGTGAAAATTGATTCGGAAAAAATGAACATACTGTATGTAGAACACTATAATATAATGGTGGATGACGGTCTAAGCTTTGATTATACCATACATTTGCATAATCGAAAGCTTCTCCGTCATTAACTATAAGATAATCTCTAAGAACATCTCCTGAAATCCATTCATTTACATTCTTAAATTCCACACTATAAATATCGCCATCTATAGTTAAAAACGGATTTCTGTGAGAATTTGACAAGCCATAAGAGTACATTTCATCAGAATGAAATCCCTCTTTCTGAAATGCAAAAACACAAGAAAAATATATAATCTGTGCTAATATAACAATTATCAAGAATATATATATAAATATTTTGGATTTAAATAATTTTATTATTTTTTCTTTCATCTATTTACGCTCCTAAAGTTTATCCTATAACATACATCAAATATTTAATTCCATGAATTTCTACTACTCCTTGTCTTTCAGGCGTCTTATAAAAGTTAAGCTTTGAACAATATTTATCTATAAATTCATTGGTGCGAATACTCTCACGCATACTCATATCAGAATTTAAAATTCTCAAGAGATATTCTCCGTCAGATTCATCAGACCTTAACTTTCCATTCAATGCCAAAAGTAAATAAGTTGTCTTATCAGTTTTAAGACTATCTACTTTATCTAAATTTTCTATGAAATTGCCATAGGAACTAAAGAAAACCTTATCACTGTCCATTAAACAATAGGAAAAACAAACCATTCTCCACTCTGCTTCAGGATCATATTCCAAAACTATAACATTGTTATTATCAAATTTAGATTTTAGTTCTGTATAATCAGTTTGTTTAAAATAATATGTTGGCTTTATACAAATAACATTTACTACTAATAAAGACAAAAATAGTACAGTTGAAATTCCTCTTTTTAAGTAAATACTTTTTATTGGTTTAATTGCAGAGATAAGATATGTAACAACTGTAATAACAAGCAAAACTATAAGAGGATATACACTAAATAAATATCTGTCACAATATCCCATATATATGAAATTTACTGAATGAATAGTTGTAATAACTATTATAATAATAGCAGCAATCGCACCCATATAAAAATAATCAAGCTTGGCAAACCATTTCATAAATCTTCCTATTAGGGATAATTTTTTTTCTGGCTCTGTTTTATCTTTGGGTCTTCTCTTAGAACAAATTATTGCAGAAATAATCATAATAATTAAAAGAATGATTCCACCTATTACTGCCCATATTCCGCTCAATCCAAAAAGTTCACTAAATATATAATTTATTGCATCATATATTTGTTGATACATAAGTTCAAATGATGTTGCATGTCCACCTTCGGAAAATATCTGTTTTGGCATTGCAGGAAATATTGCCCATGAAAGAAGCACTCCTCCCAACATTGTAAACCCATATTTAAAGAAGTTTTTTATATCCTTATTCATAAGATAGTGTAAGCAGAAGCATATAGCAAATGAATAAGCTACAACTGTAAATTCATGCTGTGTTAATGCTCCAAGTGCAGTTATTATCAAAAGTGGCAACAAAACCTTTATATTTAGTTTATCTCCGCTTTCCTTAACCTTTAGATGCAAATATGCTAAAATAGTTACCCACATAGCCAGCATTGCATACATTCTTATAAACGCAACAACATTAACAGCTCCGACAGAAAATCCGTAACATATACATACTAAAACTGCAAGCCAATTTGACTTCATAAGTTTTCTTGCTATTAGGAACAGAAAAAATTGAGTTATTGCAAAAAACACAAGGTTTATTGAAAAACCGAACCATGGTGAAAATTGATTTGGAAAAAAAGAACATACAGTATGAAGCACTGCATAGTATAATGGAGGGTGACGGTCAAGACTTTGATTATACCATACATTTGCATAATCAAATGCTTCTCCATCATTAACAACAAGGTAATCATTCATAATACTACCGGAAACCCATTCGGTCGTATTCATACGATTTCTACTGCTTATATCTCCGTCAACGCTTAAAAACGGATTATGATAAGAATTAGACAAGCCATATGAATACATTTCATCTGAATGATAACCCATTTTTTCTGTTGCAAAACCATAGGTCATAAAAGCAATCTGAGATAAAATAATAATAGCCAAAAATATGTAAATAAATATTTTTGATTTTAGAATTACACAAAATTTATTTTTCATATCGTTTCTCCATCAACCAGTAATATTTTATTATACCTATAAAACTTCTCACAGCCAAATTCTTCTATAAATCTAAGTGTATATATATTTATTGAAAGTTCTGTTACAAATACAGTCATTTCCTGAGTTGCTCCAAAAATAAGCTCCATAAAATCAAAAGCATATCCCAACGATTTAGAAAGCTCATCAATATCATTATCAAGTAATGATGTATCTTTATCAAAAAGATTTTTAAAAACATCAAAGCTTTCAGAATCTTTTGAATTTTCTATATATTCTTTAAGCTTTTTGGAGGTTGCTTTTAGAATTTCTGCTCTTTCAGGAGTTATTCCTTCACTGCCATATTCTTCCCTTAAAAAATTCATCTGAGCAGACAACAACTTTAAAATTTCTCCGCTCTCGGAGGACTTAATTTCTTTCAAAATATCAAATAATTCAGCAATAGTATCATTCTTAAACAGTATTTCCTTTGCTCTGTTTGCAAGCTTAGAAACAAGTATAGATACTACACTAAGCCTTTCATCAAATGATGCACCGCTAATCTTTTTGAGATTATAATTTTCAAACCTGCCTGCAAGAATTTCATCAATCGGATATTCTTTTTCATAACGGATATAAAGCTCATAATAATTAGCAAAATCTACCGCAATTTTTCTGTGCTGAATAAACTGATATACTATATTGTCACTTATCTGTACTCCCATATGTTCATAAATGCTCATAGTCTGCGACAAATCCTCCCAACCACGAGCTGTTGCAAATTCTGTTCCATCTACACTTTCTTCAATTCGATAAAAATTGTTTCGCCTTAAATCAAGATAGGAAATAATTGCAGGGTGAATACCTTTTTTATAAGCATATTCTTTCCAGACAAGGAAATTTTCTCTTACATCTATACGCTTTACTCTATCAAGAGTTACTATATCAAGCTCTCGGACAGATTTATTGTATTCCGGTGGGTTTCCCGCAGTAGCAAGAACCCAACCATTTGGTATATCTGTATTGCCAAAACGCTTAAATTGCAATAATTCGAGTATTGCAGGAGCAAGAGTTTCTGAAACACAATTAATTTCATCTATAAAGAGTATGCCCTCTTTAATTCCTGAACTTTCTATTTTATCATAAACGGCAGCAATAATTTCACTCATAGTATATTCTGTAACAGAATATTCCTTGCCCATATAATCTTTTTTGACAATAAAAGGCAAGCCTACTGCACTCTGTCTTGTATGGTGAGTAATTGTATAGGAAACTAAAGCAATTCCACATTCCTTTGCAAC
Organism: uncultured Ruminococcus sp.; assembly: GCA_902765855.1. Classification (GTDB taxonomy): domain Bacteria; phylum Bacillota; class Clostridia; order Oscillospirales; family Acutalibacteraceae; genus Pseudoruminococcus. The sequence goes on from CACXBF010000007.1 coordinate 58,271, forward strand.
TTGCTCCATAATCTGAGTCTTACCTATTCCAGGGGGGCCCATAAGTAAAATTGGTCTTTGATGTACCCTTGGAATTATATACCCACCCTCTGAATCTTTGCTCAAATATGCCTTAACTGTATTTATAATTTCAAGCTTCGCTTCTTTAATATCCATTATATAACTGCCCCGATTATTTTGAATTTCTGCGTTTTACAAGTTCCTCTAATTCTTGCTTTGTAAATTTATACTTCTTATTGCAGAATTGGCAAGATGCTTCCATAAAGCCTTTCTCGTCAGGAAGTGAGAGAATTTCTTCATCTTTAAGTGTACTTAAAGAATTTTCAACTCTTTCACGACTGCAATTACATACATAATTTATATTATTTTCATCAAGAACTTCAAGATTAAAACCTTCAAGAGCCTTTTTGCAAATATCAAGTATACTCATACCCTTTGCAAGCATAGTTGTCATAGGCTCTAAAGTGCGGATATTAGCCTCAAGCTTATCAATAGTTGTATCATCAGCCATAGGAAGTAATTGAATAAGAAAACCGCCTGAAAGCATCATTTTGTGGCTTTCTTTATCAAGCAAAACACCAAGAGAGCACACAGTTGGCAACTGCTCGCTTCTTGCATAATAGTTAGTAATATCCTCTGCAATCTCTCCCGAAATAAGCTCAATCTGTCCAAGATAAGGCTCACCTTGTCCGAAATCCTTCATAACATTGAGAATACCATTTTTACCGACAGCTTCGGCAACATTTATCTTGCCATTTTCATAATAAGTAGTAGGACAACCTGGGTTTACACAATATCCTCGGCAATTTCCCTTACTGTCGCCAACAGCTATAACCGCTCCCAAAGGTCCGTCACCGTTTACACGAAGTGTAATTATTCCCTCTTTGCTCTTGAGTTGAGTTCCCATAAGAGATGCCGCTGTCAGCAATCTTCCGAGAGCTGCTGTTGCTACTGGGGAAGTTTTATGAAGTTTTTGTGCAGTAAAAACTATATCTGAGGTTTCTGCTGCGGTAACAGCAATAGCACCATCATCAGTAATACATCTTATAATTTTATCCATAATTTAACACCTTACCTTTTCTATCTTATTCATCTAATTTATAATTTTCCATATAATAATATTTTTTCTCTAAATCTTCAATACTTATATGAATCAAACCAAATATATTTCTTTTTCTTAATGAAACTCCATAACATAATTTGTTATCTTTTTCACCATAATAGCACTCATATAATCCTATACTATCCAGCTTTTCATAATCAATCTTAAAAGTTATATAATCATCTGACTTCAAATTTCGTTTTAACTCATCTGAAAATTTAACTTTATAAATTTGAATATTGGAATTTGCTATTTTATCTTTGTTATTTGACTTTTCTTGAGCTTTTTTATTTAATTCCTTTTGAATTAATTCATTTTCCGGCATTTTTGAAAAAACAATATCACCATCTTTTAATTGATAATTTGGACCACTATATGAAGCAAAAAATCCTGGTATAATTTCAATAAATTTCTTTTCATACCAGTTATCACTCCAATTTCCATCATCATCTATATTAAAATTATATGCACCATAGCAACCATCATCATAAATATGCTCGTAAATAGGAGTTATTGAATCTTTTTTCTCATATGATTTTGCTCTTTTGTCATTTACAGCAAATACTGAAAATTCCGAATTAAAATATTTTTTTAATTCTGTTGCCAAAGAAATTATATTTTCTTTATAAGATTGATTTTCATTGCATACAAAAATTATATCCTTCTTTTTCAGAGCAAATTTTTTATTTTCGCTTTCTAAAAATTTTTTTATATCACCATCATATTTTTTATTAAAATAACATACTTCTTCGTTTTTAAAATTTAAATCGTTGCTTAATATTATTTGATTATCTAATTTTATTTTTACACCAAACTCATTTTCGTATTTTTTAATAACAGAATCTAAAATTTTAGATTTTATATCCTCCTGAATTTCATCACTTTGACGATCATCAACAAATTTTTTATCTTTAGTCCATATAACTTTTGTGCCATCACTCATAACATAACACTTTGAACCTGTAATACTTGGAATTGGACCATTATTTGTAGAAATTATATAATGTTCTTTTATACTAACATTATCTAAATCATATTTATTTGTATAATATTCAATAGATTTGTCATACATATTTTCAAGTTCTTCAATTTCTTCTTTTTATGCACAACCTGTAAATTGAAAAATAGTAACTATCAATAAAATACACATAAGACAACCGCCAGGTATTCGTTTATTAAAAATCATCTATTTTCAATCCTTCCTTTCTCGACATTAGGCATAATGAAATTATCTCTTGAATAATCCCAAAGGACTTGTGAACCATATGCTGTATTCTTATTTCTGCCAAGTATCTGTCTTAAAAGAACCTTATGCTCAGCCCACGCTTTACCATCTGTTGCAGAATTAAGCATAACAGGCTGAAAGTTATCCATAGTATGAGCGAATTTCGCTTCAGGCGTTTCGCCTTGCTCAAATTCTTCCCACAGATTTCTGAATTTTTCGGCTTGGTCTTGAGGAAGTATACCAAAAATTCTTTCGGCAGCTTTAACTTCACGCTCACGCTGAGTTTTTACCGCCTCAGAATCATAGGCATATGTATCGCCAGCGTCAATCTCAACAATATCGTGTATAAGAAGCATTGTTACTGTTTTCAATATATCAATATTTTCATTTGCATACTCGCTCAAAAGAACAGTCATTATCGCCATATGCCATGCGTGTTCAGCATCATTTTCCTTATGTATGCCGTCTGTGAGGTAGGTTTGACGCTTAATAAATTTTTCCTTATCAATCTCTCTACAAAATTCTATCTGCTTTTCAAGTCTTTCATTACTCATTAGCTTCACCTCAAAATTATGACCTTGTTATTGCATAATAACTTACATCGCAGACAACTTGATTATTTCTGTTAGCTTCTTTTTTGTACCCTCGTAAACCATTCCACACTTTTTCATAACCTTACCTGAATTTGGATTCTTGATATCATGTCCTGATTCAATACGCTTTACGCCAACCTCATCAAAGAAAAAGTCTATCAATGCTTTGAGAGCTTCGGAAGTAATTTCTCTGTGCCAATACAATAGCCGATATGTACCATTTCGGTTTCATTATCTTTGGCAACAACTCCAATAGAACCAATAGGCTTGTCATTGCTCTTCGAGGTTATTACCCAGTGATAGTAGTCATCGTTTTTATACGATTCAACTCAATCAGTAAAAATCATTTTTGTAATATAAACACTGCTATGGGCAGGCCAAATCAAATATTTTGTAACTTCATCATCAGATGCCCAATTTCTATACATAGCGTCAGCATCATCTAAAGTAAATCTGCGTAAAATCAATCTTTCGGTTTCTATATTTTTAGTTCCTATGTGCTTCATTGTTATCACCTTTCTTGAAAACATATTTATTTCAGTTTTTATCTAATTCTTTTATTTTTTCTATATCGTGGCTGCACAGTACATCTAAATTCTTAAAAATTTTTTCCGGAGACCAATCCCACCATTTTAATTTCAAAAGGAACTCTATCATTTTATCGTCAAATCTTTTTCGTATAACACGGCAGGGATTTCCTACTGCAACTGAATATGGCGGAATATCTTTAGCAACCGTTGTGTTAGCTCCTATTATACAGCCATCACCAATATGAATTCCCGGCATAACTGTTACATTCTGTCCAAACCAAACATCATTTCCTATAACGGTATCACCTTTTATCGGTAAATCACATAAAGATGGTGTACTTATTTCCCAACCGTTTCCCATAATATTAAAAGGATATGTTGTAACACTATTCATTCTATGATTCGCGCCATTCATAATAAACTCTATACCTTTCCCTATAGCACAAAACTTTCCAATTATCAGTTTATCACCTATAAATTCATAATGATGTGTTACATGTCTTTCAAAATCCTCAGGATTATTTATATCATCATAATAGGTGTAATCTCCAATAATAATATTTGGATTCTTTACAACATTTTTTATATAACATAAGCTTTTAATATTTGGATTAGGATAGAGGCAATTCGGATTTGGTCCATAATTCATAAAGATACATCTCCATATTTTTATCAATTATTAGCTGCAACAAATATTTTTCTTTCGCTTTCCGGCTTTGGCTCATCAAAGCTCATATCATCATATATCGCAAGAACTTGCAAGCCCGCCTCATCAAGCCATTGGATTAAATCCTCATCGCTGTATGCTCTCTCAGAAAATTCCTCTGTTTCACGAAAATATAAGCCGTTTTCATCGGGAATAAAGAAATCAAGGGTTATATTTACAATATCGTTTTCCTTATCAAGCTCATTTTGCCACGAACAAAAAACTTCATCTGTATCAAAGATAAAGCAATTATCACACAAAACCTCTCTATGCTTGTAGAGTGTATTTACATCAAAAATAAACAAACCGTCCTTAGAAAGATATTTAGCAACTCGCTTAAAGGTTTCTTTCACATCTTTAGGATTAGTCAAATGATTTATGCTGTCGAGGGTACATATACAAGTATCAATTTCACTTGCAAGATTTAATCTTTGCATTTTTTGGCAGATAAATAAAATCTGCTCATCTTCAGAACATTTCTGTTGTGCCTCTGAAAGCATATCAATAGACGCATCAACGCCAAAAATATCAAAGCCTCTGCGATAAAGTTCAAGGGTAAGAGAACCTGTTCCACAAGCTAAATCGAGGGTTGTTCCAGCTTCTCTGCCAAAGGATTTTATAAGCTTTTCGATATATTCGGCTCTATCTTTATATTCAACATTTCCTGTTAAGCCGTCATAAAATTCTGCAAATGCGTTGTAGCTCATTCCTTATCTTCCTTTTTTTGATTTTCAGCAAGGCGTTTAAATGCTTGTGTATAACCGTCACTGCCATAGGACAAAGCACGATTTACCCTGCTTATTGTCGCTGTACTTGCTCCTGTATCTTTAACAATATCTGCATAAATTTCATGATTTGAAAGCATATATGCTACTTTAAGTCTTTGAGCCATTGCGTGTATTTCTTGAACTGTACATAAATCATCAAGAAAACTATAACATTCTTCTATGGAATTAAGATTTAATATAACTTTACAAAGGAACTCTGTATCTTCATTTACAATTTTCGGGTTCATAGCATTTTCCTCCGATAATACCATTTTAGTGTAATAAAATTTTAGCATATAAAAGCACGAAAGTAAAGGAGTAAAATATCTTATCATAATGTGAGTTCAATAAAAATTAAAAGTTTCACTCAAGGCGAAATGTCTCCGCCTTCAAGATGCGTCTAAATTTTAAAAATTAAAAGTTTTGTTCAAGTTTTTCTTCAAAATTATTATTAATAGCTATTATCAAATCAACATTAATATAAATCATAAAGATTTAGCAGTTAAATTTATACACAAATTGTGTCTTTTAACTTGACACACAAAAACAAATATTCTATAATTAAATATAGAAAGTCTTGACGAAATTGTCATATAAAGTTTTCTCCGTCAGCTTTATATTAAGTCCGAACAGTATTAGTAAGCTTTCTTATGCGTGATATTAACAATTTGTCTTGGAAGTATTTCAAGTCAAATAGTAATATAACGCTATTTTTTGACCAATCATATACACATATAGTGTATATGATTAAAAAGGAGGATTCATGACAGAAATTATTATTTCGGCTAATAAAAGAATTAGCTTGAAAAAGACCGAAAATTCCTATTATGGAGAATCGTTAGCTGATATTTTTAAACTTCTTATCCCTTGTCGTATAAACGGAATTTCGGCTGAAGATACTTCCATCAGTTTTTGTTTTTCTACTCCTGATGGAAGCTTAGAAAAAATTTCGCTAAATGAATATGGCTTTGTAGCAACAAGATTAAGAAGTTACTTTACCTTTTATTTTCGTCCAAACAAAAAATTTTACAGCAATATTGGCAAGGTTAAATGTTGGGTTGAATTTAAAAGCGGTGAAATTCTTATCAAATCCGACATCTGCGAAATTGAAATTCAAAAACATTTTTGTAACAAATTGCAAGAGGTAATCATAAAATGAATATAGAAATCATATTAAGTTTATTATCTGCACTTTGCTCGCTTATAGGTTCTCTCGGCGGTATTTTAGTTACCTCAAAGCTTAATCTTTACCGTCTTGAACAGCTTGAAAAAAAAGTTGACAAGCATAACAATCTTGTTGAAAGAATGTACGAAATTGAGAAAACTGTCACAACGGCAACTCGTCTTTATGACGAGGAAATCAAGGTTATCAATCACCGTATCAGCGATTTAGAGCAGGATTCAAAATGAAGGAGGGAGTATATTGGATATCACTGATTTTATAAAGCCTGAGTTGCTTATACTTGTACCTGTGCTCTATATAGTAGGCTTAGGGCTTAAAAAGACTTCGCTTTCCGATAAATTTATTCCATTAATTCTCGGTGCAAGCGGAATAATTCTTTCAGCAATATGGATGTTCACTACCTGTGAAGTACTTGATCAACGCTGTGTTCTTACAATAATTTTTGCATCTATCACACAAGGTATTCTCTGTGCAGGGACGAGTGTTTATGCAAATCAAATCTATAAACAGCTTTTTAATAAAAAAGGAGAGAAATAGTTTTGCAAGAAAAATTGATTGATGTATCGACTTGGAACGGCAATATTGATTGGGATAAGGTCTATAAATCAGGCGTAAGATACGCTATGATTCGTTCAAGTTTTGGCGTAGAAAATCCTAATCAAATCGACAATAAATTTATCAGAAACATTGAAAAC